>NZ_CP143889.1:0-1200000 GCF_036417355.1 Akkermansia sp. RCC_12PD
ATGACCCCTTCATCCGAATTGCCAGCAGCATGGACCAAAATCACAGGAGCCCTTCAAACGATCATGTCCCCGGAGGTTTACGGGCTGTGGTTCCCCAAATTTTCCCTGCTGGAAGATTCCGGAAAAACCCTGACGCTGGTATGCGATGATCCGATGGCCGCCCTGTGGGTGGAAAACAGCTACACGCCGGAGCTGAAACAGGCGGCCATGCTGGCACTGGGAGGGGAACGCAATGTAAAATTTGTCTGCGCGGACGAGGTGGCTTCCGAACAGGAAACGGACGCGCCGGCACAGAAATCCTCCGCACGCAAAAAAAACGCCCAGCCGGACGAATCCCCGGCCCGCACCGCCAAAAAGACACGCCCCCAGGGAGCCAGAGCCGCGTTGAATGATTTGTACACGTTTGACTCCTTCGTGATGTATGAAGACAGCAGGTTTGCGTACCAGGCGGCCATTTCCGCCGCCCAGTCGGAACGCCCCCTCTTCAATCCCCTCTTTTTATACGGAAAATCCGGCGTAGGAAAAACCCATCTTCTGCAAGCGATCGGCCATGAAGTTCTCCGTCAGGAATCCTCCGCAAACGTGGTGTACGTGACGGGTGAACAATTCGCGAATGAATTCATTGACGCTTCCCGCACCCAGAACGGCCAGAGCTTTGCCAAACTGCGCCGCAAATACCGCAAGGCGGACGTTCTGCTGGTGGACGACGTGCAGTTCATTTCCGGCAAGGAAAAGACGGTGGAAGAATTCCTGCACACGTTTGACGCCCTGTTCCATGCCCACAAGACCATCGTGCTTTGCGCCGATGCCGCCGCCTGCGACATTTCCAACCTGGACGTCCGCCTGGCCGCCCGGCTGGAATCCGGCCTGACGGTGGAACTGACCCTGCCCGGAGACGAAGACCGGCTGGAAATCCTGCGGAGCAAGCGCGACCGTGCCGGAATGAACGTATCCGACGAAATTCTGGAATTCCTCGCCAGCCGCATCCAGAAAAGCGTGCGCCGGCTGGAAGGCGCCCTGCTCCGCGTAGCCACATTTACTTCCCTGTCCGGAGACATGCCGGACATCTCCAAGATCGAACAGCTCCTGCGCGACATCCTCCGGGAGGAAACCAGCCGTGTCCTCTCCGTGGAAACCATCCAGAAACGCGTGGCGGACTTTTATGAACTGAAGGTGAGCGACCTGACCGGAAAACGCCGGCCGAACAGCATTGCCTTCCCCCGCCAGATAGCCATGTACCTGAGCCGCCGCCTGACGGAATGCTCCCTGAAGGACATCGGCAACGCGTTCGGCGGCCGTGACCACGGCACCGTCATTCATGCCAACAAGCTCGTAGCCTCCCGCATGGAAAACGACGTCCGCGTCCGCGATATTGTGCTCCGGCTGGAAGAAGACCTCCAGGGCTGATTTCCGCCTTTCCTTCTCCGGCGCCTCAGGGAAATTCCAATCCCTTGCGCCGTTCCCCTCCCCTTCCCGCCGGTACCTCATCCGGCTCCGGTGATCAAATGGGAGAATTAGCTTGAGGCTGCGGCGGTTTGGATTAGAATCACCCTGTTCCCACTGATTCTATGATTCACGCCGACCAGCTTTCCAAAGAATTCGGCCGCTTTCAAGCGGTTAAAAATGCGTCTTTCACGATTGAAAAGGGAGAGATTGTAGGTTTTCTCGGACCGAACGGCGCAGGTAAGACAACAACCCTGCGCATGCTCACCGGCTATCTTCCCCCTACTTCCGGAACGGCCTCCATCGCGGGATTCGACATTGTAAAAGACCCTCTGAACGCCCGCAAGCACCTGGGCTACCTGCCGGAGCACGTCCCGCTTTACGACGATCAGCGCGTAACGGAATACCTGAAATTCCGCGCACGCCTTAAAGGCATCTCCTCCAAGCAGATATGGCCGTCCGTCTCCAAGGTGGTGGAACAGTGCGGGCTGGACCCCGTGCGCCGCAAGATGATCCGCACCCTCTCCAAGGGCTACCGACAGCGCGTGGGCCTCGCGGACGCCCTGCTGGGCGAGCCGGACCTGCTGATTCTGGACGAACCCACCAATGGACTGGACCCCAACCAGATACGCCAAATACGGGAACTGATCAAGGGGTTGGCGGAAAACCACACCATCATTCTCTCCACCCACATCCTCAGTGAAGTGGAAATGATCTGCAATAAAGTCATCATCATTGACCAGGGCACGATCAAGGCGGCGGACACCCCTTCCAACCTGACGGCCAACCTCCGCGCCGCCGGAAAAATCACTCTGGAATTCCGCGGGGACCTCCCCCTGGTCACGGAAAAGCTGGAAGCCATGGAACACGTCAAGAAAGTGATCCACGAAGGCACGGACGCCGACGGATGGCACACGCTCACCGTGCGCGCGGAAGCCGGAACGGACACCCGTGAAAAGGCCGCCCGGCTCCTGGCGGAACAGGGCTGCCCCCTGCGCCACATCTACCGCCATACTCCCACTCTGGAAGAAGTATTCGTGGAAATGACCCGCAAAGACTAGCCCGACCGTTTTCCCCTTCTCCCCCTCAACCAGCACCCCTTTTCCTCTCATGTCACCGGTACTCACCATTTTCAGAAAAGAACTCAGAAGCTATCTGATGACCCCCTACGGCTGGGTCATTCTGGCCTTCATCGTGGCCCTGCAAAGCGTCTCCCTGTCCGGCACGCTCAAGGCGTTCCAACTGGCCCCGCAAAAGGAAGGCATTCTGTTCTTCATCCTGCATTCCCCCATGTTCTGGTTCTACTTCCTGTTCATCTTCCCGCTGATCACCATGCGTTCCCTGGCGGAAGAGGAAAAGACGGGCACGCTGGAATCCCTGCTCACCGCTCCCGTCAAAACCTGGCAGGTCGTTCTGGGCAAATACTTTTCCGCCTATGTCTTTTACATCATCCTGTGGCTGCCCATGCTGCTGTACCCGCTGCTCGCGGACTGGTCCAACCTGATTGTGCAGTGGGCTTACGGATATGACGCCGGCATGGCCCTCCCCTACCGTCTGGCGGACTGGGCCGGAGCATACGCCATCCTGCTGCTGATAGGTGCATGGTTCACCTCCATCGGCATCTTTGCCTCCTCCCTCACGGGCAGCCAGATCATCTCCGGCATCATCACCATCGGCCTGCTGGTGCTGATCTTCTTCATGGGGCTCATTCCCGTGGTCTGGGGGGAATTCCCCGCGGCGGGCATCTTTCACTATATTTCCTGCTCGGAACACCTGGACCGCTTCTCAGCCGGGCTCGTTGACACGCGCCCCCTTGTCTTTTACCTGACCATGACCGTCCTGACGCTGGCCGTCTCCATACGCATCATCGACCACCGCCGCTGGAAGCATTGATCCCCCTCCCTGCCTTTTCACCCCCTTTCCATCTCCATCCATGAGTGAAACACCAGCAACACCCGCCCCGGCTCCCCAGGAGGAAAACCGGCCTGCCGCCCGCAAGGTCAGACGCCCCTGGATGACGTGGATCAAGCTCTTCCTGCTGTGCATCATCGTCATCTGCCTGAACTACGTGGGCTGCCATGAATACTACCGCCGGGACCTTACGGAAGACCAGCGCTATGACATTTCCCAGCAGAGCATCAACATGCTCCAGTCCCCGGAAATCCAGAACCGCAAAACTCCCATTAAAATCACCTTCGCCTTCCTGCGTACCACGCAGAACTATACCCGCATGCGCTCCCTGCTTGAGGAATACGAACGTTATTCCAACGGCAAAGTGGTGGTGGACTACGTGGACCCCCTGCGCCAGCCGAATAAGGCCCGTGAGATTTCCATGATTTACGGCGTTGAATTCCGGAAAAACCAAGTGGTCATTGACGCCCGGGAAGACACGGAAGTGGCCCTCAAGGATTCCGCAGGCAACTACCAGCCGGACGCCGCCCACGTGCGCATCCTCTCAGGAGACTCTTTCATCGTGTACGCTCCCGGTCCGGACGGCAAGAGCATGAAAGCCGTGGCCCTCCAGATTGAGGACATGATGACGGCGGGCATCTTTGGAGCCGCCAACGGGGAACCCCGCAAAATGTATATCGCGGCGGACAAGAGCAACTTCAACGAAGCCATGAGCAACAGCAATGAGGAAAGCATCTTCACCACCCTTTCCCGCCTCTGCCGCTCCGTCAACCTCCAGCTTGTCCCCATCCGCCTGAGCGGCCTGCAGGAAATTCCGGAGGATGCCGCCGGATTCATGATCGTCGGCTCCAAATACGATCTGACTCCCCAGGAGGCGGAAGTTCTGCAAAGATACTGGGACAGGCCGAACGCCGCCCTGTTCATCATGCTGGAACCCCAGCAGGACACCCCCAAGCAACTGTACAGATTTCTCCGGGAACAGGGGCTGCGCCCCCAGAACGACCGGGTAATGCTCCGCAACAGGAACAAGCGCTCCGTATTTGAAATCAACGCCATCTTTGCACCGGGACTGAACTGCACCAGGGAATTCTGGAACTCCAGCACCGGCCTGGAAGGGGAAAGCATCTCCCTAATTCTGGACTCGGACAATGCCGCCATGGAGCACAAGCGCATCACGCCGTACCCCCTGCTGGTGACCACGGAAGAATACTACGGGGAAACCAAGTACAACCAGTTCCCCGTCCAGTTTGACGCCCACGAGGACAATCCCGGCCCTCTGATGATCGGCGCGGCGCTTATCCGCGGCAACTCCGGGGACGTCAATCAAACCAAGACCACCGGACGCCTGGTTCTGCTGGGCAATACGGATCTGCTCCAGCCCCGGCAGATCAAACCGGAACAGCGGGACTTCGTGCGCACGCTCATCGCATGGATGACGGACCGCGAAGAACTGCGCGGGCTGGGCTCCCGGCATGACCTGACCGTTAAACTGAACCTGGACCGCAACGCACTCGGCGTCCTGGAACTCCTGACAAACATCGGCCTGCCCCTGCTGGCGCTTCTCATAGCCCTGATCATCTGGAACACGCGCCGCCATTAACCTGTCACGCCCCATTACCGGAAGCACATGCGCATACTCCGCTTCATCCTTCTCGTCCTCGTCACCCTTGCCGCCATCGGGGCGGCGGTGCTGCTGACCATTGACGGCAACCTGTCCCGCATCATCGGACGCACCGCCTTCAGTTCGGGAGAACGGCTCTTCCCCTACACCAAGGAGGAAATGAACGAAATCTCCTGGATGCGCATCAACTGCGGCGGGGACATGGCGGAATTCCGCCGCAGGCCCAACGGCGTGTGGTGGGGCGAGAAACCATGGGACGACCGCATGGACCCGCGCGCCGCGGCGGCCATCCTCCAGTACACGTACTCCACCAGCATCGTGGATGCGCTCCCCCTGCACAAGATTGATTCCGCTTCCCTGAAGGAATTCGGCGTCAAGACCACGCCCATTACCATCACTCTGAAAGAAATGAGTGCCGACGGCAAGCGTTCCTCCACCGTGGCGCGCTACACCCTGGGGTCCACAGCCCCCTGGCTGGTGGACGATCCGGAAAACCAGACGACGGACGACACTACCTACATGCAGACGGACTTTTACGGCCGCGACTCCCGCATTCTGGTGGGCACCGGCAACATCCTGCCACTCTTCAAGTCCGGCATCCGCCAGCTTCGTGACCATCGCCCCCTGCTGATCCATCCGGCAATGCCCGCCTCCATTGAAATCAACAACAAGGGACAGCGCATTGCCCTGGAACGCCCCTCTCCCGATCCCCGGACTCCCTGGAAAATCACTTATCCCCTCCCGCTGGATACGGACCCGCAGATGATGAACGTCCTGCTGGGCACCCTCCAGAAATTGACGGCCGTGCGCGTATATGACCCGGAGGAAACCAGCGTTCCGGACATGACGGACGACCAGGTCACCTCCGTTTCCATCAGGAACTTCACGGGCCGCCTTGCCGGAGACGGCAAATCCCTGGCCGTGGAGGAAAAGCCCGTCACTCTCCGCATTTATCCCCCTTCCGACAACAGCAACCTTGCAGAACTGGTGAAAGCCACCGTCTCCGACCGCAAGGCCGTCTTTGAACTGGCCCAGACGACGGGAAGCAACAAGGAAGTTCCCGGCGTCCGGAACATTCCCCTGGATCTCAACCTGCTCCGTTCCAAGCAGCTCACAGACATCGGGGACTACAAGATCACGGGGCTTTCCATCCGCCGCAGCCTCCAGGATTACCCGACCATCGTCCGTTTTGTCCAGGGAGACGAAAAGACCGGCCAGCAGCCCACATGGATGTACACGGCGGAAGGCTCCCGCTACCAGGAAGTCAACCCGGACCACCTCGTTTCCCTGCTGAAAACCGTGAAAACGGGCAACGTGGCCGGATTCGCCTCTGACAAGGCCACGGACCTTTCCGTGTACGGCCTGGACAACCCGCTCCTGACGCTCACGATGTCCCTGCTGCCCAAGCCCAATGAAAAGCCTCGCCCTCCGGTCATCGTCTTCTTTTCGAAGGGAACGGACGGCTCCTGGTACGCCCGCCAGTCCGGAAAACCCACGGTCGTCATGCTGGACAACGAATACATGAAAAACTTTACGGCGAACGCACTCGCCTGGAAAAAGAAAATCCTCTTGTCCTTCAACAGGTACAACCTCAAGGAAATGCACCTGGAACGCATTGGTTCCGGAGGTCCGCTGGTCCTGAAATTCGACCGCCTGGACGATTCCTGGACGGCCAGCAAGGACGGCAGGGACGAAACGCTGAACATCAACCCGAACCGCGCCAACCGCTATCTGGATGAACTGGAAAAAATGGAGGTGGCCTCATGGCTCCCCTACACGAACCCCGAAGCGCGCGAAGCCCTGAAAAAGCCGGTCTTCCGCCTGAAACTAGTCATTCAGGTGTACAAGGACGTCTCCCGGCAGGAGCGCCAGGAAGTCACTGGAAAAGACGGAGTCACTTTCTCCGCCGAGCCGGAAATGGAAGAGAAAACCATCTCCATGGAAATAGCCCCTGCGGGAGAAGCCGGCTTCAGCCGGTTCTATTACGGAAAAATCAACACGACGCCCTATTACTTCATCCTGAACATGGACTCCGTCCGCCTGCTGGGCGCCTCCC
The DNA here is from genome assembly GCF_036417355.1 of Akkermansia sp. RCC_12PD. Classification (NCBI taxonomy): domain Bacteria; kingdom Pseudomonadati; phylum Verrucomicrobiota; class Verrucomicrobiia; order Verrucomicrobiales; family Akkermansiaceae; genus Akkermansia; species Akkermansia sp. RCC_12PD. The sequence continues at coordinate 7,032 of NZ_CP143889.1, forward strand.
TGGCGGAAGACAATTAACATCCTCGTTCTCCACATGAGTATCAATCTGAGCGCAATCACCGCCTTTCTGGACAAAACCCTGTCCGTGGACTCCCTCCCGGACGCCTCCCGCGCACTGAACGGACTTCAACTGGAAAACGAAGGTGCCGTCTCAAAAATAGCCGTTGCCGTGGACGGCTCGGAAAGAACCATCCATGAGGCCCTGGTTCTGGGCGCAGACCTGCTTATTCTGCATCACGGCATCTTCTGGCAGGACATGCAGCCCATAACGGGTATCTCCTACCGCAAGCTGAAGGCGGCCATGGACGGCAACCTCGCCATTTACTCGGCCCACATTCCGCTGGACGTTCATCCGGTCTACGGAAACAATGCCCTGCTGGCAAAGGCATGCGGCATCCGTCCCGCCGGGGAGGGACTGGACTATCACGGCGTTTCCCTGGGGGCCTGCGGAGAATTCGCGGGCACCTGCCGGGAGCTGGCGGAACGGCTGGAATCCGCCCTCGGCGCGCCCGTTCAAACCTTCTGGGCGCAATCGGAGGAAGCTCCGGCCGGAAACGTCTTCATCTGCTCCGGCGGCGCGGGAAACGAACTCGTCCAGGCCGCCAGGCTCGGCTGCCGCACCTACGTGACTGGGGAAGGCTCCCACTGGAACATCCCCATGGCTGACGAACTGGGCATCAACCTGGTCTTCGGCGGCCACTACTTCACGGAAACCTTCGGCGTGAAGGCTCTGGGACAACTGCTCAAAGACGTGTACGGGCTGGACTATACCTTCATTGACATGCCGCCCTCCGCCTACAGCCATTGATCAAACGCCACGGATGATGAACCTGACCACGGACGACGCCGACGGAAAAATTCGCCTGGACCAGTACCTGGCCGCCCACCTGCCGGAACTCTCCCGCTCCAGAATCCAGGCCCTGATCAAAAGCGGGGACGTACAGATCAACGGTTCCGCCGCCAAACCCAAAACTCCCGTCAGCCGCGGAGACTCCATCTCCGTCAACATCCCTGAGCCGGAACCGGCGGAGGCCAGGCCCCAGGACATTCCGCTGGACATCCTGTATGAGGATGAAGACGTGGTCGTCATCAACAAGGAAAGCGGCATGGTGGTGCATCCCGCCGCCGGCAACCCGGACGGCACCATCGTGAATGCCCTGCTCCACCACTGCGGGGACCTCTCCGGCATCGGCGGAGTGGAGCGCCCCGGCATCGTTCACCGTTTGGACAAGGACACTTCGGGATGCCTCGTCATTGCCAAAAACGACGGTGCGCACCAATCCCTGACCGGGCAATTCGCGGCACGCAGCACGGAAAAGCGCTATCTGGCCGTCGTCCAGGGAATTCCCCGCCAGAGTTCCGGTACCGTCTTCACGCATATCGGCCGCCATCCCGTCAACCGCCTGAAAATGGCCGTGGTCAATCCCGGTTCAGGCAAGGCCGCCATCACGGACTACGACCTGCTTTGTGCAGACCCCGCCACGGACTCGTCCCTCGTCCTGTGCACCCTGCACACGGGCAGAACGCACCAGATCCGGGTGCATATGCTTCATCTGGGCCATCCCCTGATCGGAGACCCCATTTACGCCAAGCCCTCCAGGCAGAAGGCACAGCCCGGCAGGCTCATGCTCCACGCCTGGCGGCTGGGCTTCGACCACCCGCGCACGGGAAAACGCATGGAATTTGAAGCCCCCATTCCACCGGAATACACGCCGTGGCTTCAGCTTTTCCCCAACGGCCTTTACGGAGCCGTTCCCGCCCCGCGTCCTATGAAGGAAGACCAGGGACTCGATTGAAACCGGCCTCCTTCGGAAAAGCGATTGTTCGGTGAGGAGCCGCTTATTTTCCTTCCTCCGCCTTGCAGTACTTGCGCCAGTCTTTCAACAGCTTGGCCGGATGTCCCATGACGACGATCTTTCCCGCGTGATCCACAATGCCCAAACACGGAATCGTTCCTCCGGGGGCATAACCGGGAATGCCGTTGCCCTTCTTGGGCTTGATGATAGGGAATTTCATCCGCTCCTCTTTGGCCCATGCCTTGGCGGCCTCTTCCGTTTTATCGCTGGAAAACAGCACCAGTTCCACATCGTCCGACTGCCGGATCTTCCGGTAGGTCCGCACCACATGCGGCATCTCCCTGCGGCAGGGGCCGCATCAGCTTGCCGAATAAAGAAAAAGATAATACCTGGCCTTCGTATTCGGCCTGTCCTTGGTCAGATAATCGGCTTTTTCCAGTGCTTTTCCCACCGGAGAAGAGGAGGCGTCCTCCGCCTTGGCGGCCGGCTCATCGGCACACACGGAAAAAGTTCCGGCAGCACCGCAGCCGGCCAGAACCAGAGCAAGTGAACATATCTTGATAGATTTTTTCATCATATTATTCATTATTAATTATCCACTAAAACGTCAACAAGGAATTCAGGAACACGCCCCCCTGGAAAAACCTGCATACTGCGTAGATCGGCATATGCGTCCTCCTTCCCTGCCACAGGCGAACCACTCTGTCCTCCACTTTTTCAGAGCCATTCAATCGCACGAGCAACACTGCGGCTCCCACGGCAGAGTGCCAAAAGCCTTTTACCGCGGCTGTTTATTTCAAGACACTGCGACCTTTTCTTCAACGCCTCAAAGAAACGTCAGGAAAACATCATGGCCGCGGCAGTTATTAACAATGGTATTTTCATCATGTTGAATTGTCCTCAACTTACTAGAAACGTCCCATCCGGGCAGGATCAATCCGTAGCGGAGCTCCGGGCCTTTGAACTTGATTTGCAGACGGGGAACCGCTACCCTGAACCGACTTTCAACGCATACCCCCGCACAGAAACATGGAGAACACGCACCACGGAGAATCCCCCTCTCCGGACACCCCCGCCCCGCAGCAGAAAAACGGAAAAACGGACGAACAGACCATCGCCCTGACCAAGGCGAGGCTGGCCATTGACGAGGTGGACGCCCAAATCGTGGAACTGCTTAAAACCCGTGCCCAATGGGTTCATGAAGTCGGCCGCATCAAGAAAGCGGACAACTCCCCCATCTTCGTTCCGGAACGGGAAACGGCTCTGCTGGGCAAGCTGAACCGCCTGAATGCGGGCGTTCTCCCGGAATCCTCCCTGCAAGCCATTTACCGGGAAATCATCTCCTGCTCCTTCTTCCTGGAAGGAGGGCTGACCATCGCCTACCTGGGCCCCAAGGGAACCTGGAGCCACCAGGCGGCGCTCAAGCAATTCGGAAAAAGCTGCGAGCTTATTCCCTGCCAGAGCTTCAAGGACGTGTTTGACATGGTGGACCGCGGGAAAGCCCAATACGGCGTGGTGCCCATAGAAAACTCCTCGGAAGGCTCCGTGACCGCCGTCATGGACCTCTTTGTCACCTCCAGTCTGAAAATCTGCGCCCAGATCAATCTGAACATCCGCAACAGCCTGATGGCCGCCATTCCGCGCGAACACATCCGCATCCTTTATTCCCATCCCCAGGTTCTCGGACAGACGCGGGACTGGATTCTCCGGCGTTACCCGAATGCGGAGCTCGTGGAAACCTCCTCCACCACCAAGGCCAGCATCCTGGCCAAGGAAAACGCCGCCATGGGCGCGGCCTCCCTGGGCTGTCCCCTCGCAGCGGAACTGTTCGGCCTGAACATTCTGGAGGAAGACGTGCAGGACCAGGCATGCAACACCACGCGCTTTGCCGTCATCGGCCGCCAGGACACCCGGCCCAGCGGCCGGGACCGCACCTCCCTGCTGATCCGCATCCAGCACAAGCCGGGAACCCTGGCGGAAGTGATCGACTGCTTCCAGCGGCACGGCATCAACCTGATACGCATTGAATCCCGCCCTTCCAAAGCCATCAACTGGGAATACGTCTTCCATATAGACGCCGTGGGACACGCCCTGGAATCCCCGCTCCGGGAAACCCTGGAGGAACTGGAACAGCACTGTTCCATGCTGAAAATCCTGGGCAGTTACGCGGACACGGACGTTGTCTGATCTGCGCAGCCTTCCTTTTCCCTTTACAGAACCAGCACCTATTTTCCGCAAAACCATGAACATTTCCACAATCGCCGCACTGGCTCTTTCCCTAGGACTTCCGGCCTGGTCCCAGCAGCCCGTCACCAAAATCGTCCGGGAAAACGGCCAGCCGACGCTGGCACTGGACGAAGGATTTGTGCGGGGACTAAAACAGGAAAGTTCTATCCACAAAGCAGACGGAGCCCCCCCCCCTGCCCCCGCCGGGCCCCATGCGGAACCATGGAGCCATGTATTCTCCCCTTCAGTTCCGGAGCTGCCTATGGCCGCCGACTCCAACCATGCCGCCGTCAGGGAAACCGCGGCGGAACGCAACCGGCGCATGAAATGGTGGAGGGACGCCAAATTCGGCATGTTCATTCACTACGGCCTGTACTCCGGACTGGCCGGAGAATGGAAGGGCAAGCCCGGCGGTTCCGAATGGATTCAAAAAAACGTGGAAGTGGATACGGACACGTACGCCTCCGAAGCGCTCCCCCTCTTCAAGCCGCGGGAAGGCGTCACGGAAGAATGGGCACAGCTGGCCCGGGATGCGGGCTGCCGGTACGTGGTGCTCACCAGCAAGCACCATGAAGGCTTCGGCCTCTTCGACAGTGCGCAGACGGACTATGACGCCAAAAGCCAGATCGACCGGGACATCGTCCGGGAATACGCGGAATCCTGCCGCAAGCGCGGCCTGAAGGTAGGCCTGTACCACTCCGTGATCGACTGGCACCACCCGTCCTACGACAACACGATCTGCCCGGACCTCTGCTACCCGGCCGGACAGGCGGAAATGCTCAAAAAAAAGAACATTCCGCGCGACCACTCCGCCTACCAGAAATACCTGCACGCCCAGGTGAGGGAACTGATGGCCAGCTACGCCCCCATAGACATCATGTGGTGGGACTACTCCCAGGGGGCCATGGAAGGGGAAAAGGGCTGGAAGGCCCCGGAACTCATGGAAATGGCACGCTCCATCAATCCCGGAGTCATCATGAACAACCGCCTGTACGCCTACTCCGGACTGAACCAGAACCAGGCGGGCACCCTGGACCTGCGCTGCGGGGACTACATCACGCCGGAACGCTTCATTCCGCGGCACGGCTATCCCGGCGTGGACTGGGAAACCTGCATGACGGTGAGCGACAAATGGGGCTATAACCGCTATGACACCAATGTCAAATCCCCGGAGGTCATCATCGAAAAACTCGTGGAATGCGTCACGAAAGGCGGCAACCTGCTGCTGAACGTCAACCCGAAGGCGGACGGCACCGTTCCGGAAAAAGTGGCCGCCGCGATGCGCGGCGTTGGACAGTGGCTCAGACTCAATGCGGAAGCCGTGTACGGCACGCGCGCCTGGACGGAACTGGACCAGCCCGCTTCCATCAATGAACAGGGAGACATCTTCGTTTTCCTGATCCCCCCGCCGGACAAGGGCCCCGCGGAACCTCCCAGCGAAGGAACCATGAAGGAACTGACGGAAGGCACGGAATACGCCCGCATGCAGCCCCTGGACGCCACCGGATATGAGGACGATGAAGGAGTCTCCGTCACCCTGCCGGCAGGCTATACCAAAGCGGTCCTGCTGGGCGACAATGCCGCCCTGCCCGTTGCGGATGGAAAAATCCTGTTCAAGGCCCACGAACACTCCAAATCTCCCTGTTCCGTCATCAAACTGAGCAAATAGCAACCTTTTTCACTCATTCCCTTCATGGAGGAAGACCTTTTTTCCCTGGCAGGCCGCAGGCAGGACGGAACGGAAGAGGAAGCCGTGCGCCGGCGCGCGGAATTTCTGCGCTCGGAGCTGCGCCGCCATAACAGGCTGTATTATGAACAGGCGGAACCGGAAATCTCCGACACGGAGTACGACGCCCTTTTCCTGGAACTGGAAAAACTGGAACGGGACCATCCCGAACTGGCGGACCCGGATTCCCCCACGCGGCGCGTAGGGGGAGCGCCCCTCCAGGGGTTCAACCAGATCAGGCACGCCGTTCCAATGCTCTCCATCGACGACATCTTCGAACAGCGGGACGCCCTGATTCCGGACGAGGAATTGGTGGAATTCTACAATAAGCTGGTCCGGACGCTGGGAACGGACGCCGTTCCCGTCTCCGTGGAACCCAAGATCGACGGCGTGGCCCTGTCCATCATGTACCGCAACGGGCGCATGAGTTATGCGGCCACGCGCGGGGACGGCGAGGTGGGGGACGACGTAACGGCCAACGTGCGCACCATCCGTACCATTCCCCTGACCCTCCCGGCAAACGCTCCCGCCGTGCTGGAAGTGCGCGGAGAAGTCTTCATGCCCAACGAAGCTTTCGCCAGGCTCAATGAAGAGCGGGACGCGGAAGGTCTGCCCGCCTTCGCCAATCCGCGCAACGCCACCGCGGGAACGCTCAAGCAGCTGGACCCCCGGCAGGTGGCGGCGCGTCCCCTGGCCTTCCTGGCCCACGGGCTGGGCGCTTACGAAGGACCGGAACTCAAGGATGTAAAAGACTTCTGGGACATGCTCCGCCATTGCGGCATTCCCTGCAATGAACCGGTACACTATACGGACACGCTGGAAACCACCCGCCAGGCCGTCCGCGACATCGACAGGGGGCGCCACTCGCTGCCCTACGGCACGGACGGTGCCGTCATCAAAATCCGTTCCATGGCCACGCGGGAAGCGCTGGGGGCCACGGCGCGCGCGCCCCGCTGGGCCGCAGCCTACAAATTCCCCCCGGAACAGAAGGAAACCACCCTGCTGAACATCGTCGTCCAGGTGGGGCGCACGGGCGTGCTTACCCCGGTGGCGGAACTCCAGCCCGTGCTGCTCTCCGGCTCTACGGTGGCACGGGCCACCCTCCACAACCAGGATGAAATCGACCGCAAGGACGTCCGCATCGGTGACACCGTGCTGGTGGAAAAAGCGGGGGAAATCATCCCCGCCGTACTCAAGGTAAACCTCTCCAGGAGGCCGGAAAACTCAAAGCCGTACAGCATTCTGGAAGCTACGGGCGGCCTCTGTCCCGCCTGCGGCAACCCCATCATGAAAGAGGAAGGGAAAGTAGCATGGCGCTGCACCAACTTCACCTGCCCGGCCCAGGCCGTCACAGGCATCACCCATTTCTGCTCCCGCGCCGCGCTGGATGTGGAAAGCATCGGTTCATCCGTAGCGGAGGCCCTGCGGGGCTCCGGCCTGGCCGCCTCCGCGCTGGACCTCTTCTCCCTGACGCTGGAACAGCTTGCCAACCTCAATCTGGGAACGGCGGAAGAACCGCGCCGCTACGGGGAAAAAAATGCGCAGAAAGCCCTGGACGCCCTGCAAAACGCGCGGGAACTCCCTCTGGAACGCTGGCTCATCGCCTTCGGCATTCCCCAGATCGGGGAAGTGGTCGCCAAGGCGCTGGCGGATACCCACCCGGACCTGGACCATGTGGCGGAATCACCGTACATCCGGGACATCATCCGCCTGGATGAACTGGTGGAACAGGCGCTCAAAGCCAACCCCAACACCCGTGAAAACCGGAAAGCAGTCCGGGAAGGCACGCTCTCCGCAGAAGAAGCGCAACAGCGCTACAAGGAATTGACAGATGAAATAGATGCCCTGACCGGCCACTATCTGGAAACGGGCTATCTCCGGAAAAACACGGGAAAACTCAGCTACGGCTCGGAAATAGGGGTGGCTGCCGCCAAATCCCTCAATAGCTTCTTCACCTCCGTCGCCGGCCATCATACGCTGGACGTTCTTCATGGACTGGGAATCAATCCACAATCCCAGTCATACAGAACCAACCTTCTGGAAATACCGGCAGGCGTCCTGTCCGGCAAAACCTTTGTCATCACCGGCACGCTCAGCCAGCCGCGGGACCACTTTGAACGGTTGATCGCCGAACACGGCGGAAAAGCCACAGGGGCCATTTCCAAATCCACCTCCTACCTGCTGGCCGGCAGCGGAGGCGGCTCCAAACGGGAGAAGGCGCTCAAACTGGGTGTTCCGGTCATTTCCGAGGAAGAATTCGGCAAGCTCATCGGCAACTGACAAGAGACCGTACAATACTCCTTACCGGATAAACGGTTCTTCCCAAAACGGGGAAACCGGAACCAGCATTTCCTGTATCCCGGTTTCCATCCGGTCCGGAAAGCCGCCCCTTCTCCGGAGCTATTGGAACAAAAAAAAGCACGGAACCGGGCATTTCAGAAAGCCCGGATTACCGGCCTTCCAGCCGCTTCTCCGCGAGGAGGCGCCATCCTGCCATCCCTTTTCTTCCGCTCCGCACGAAGAAAAAGCGGCCCTCCCGCCGGAAATCTCCGGAATACGGAAAAACGCGGCTTTCCATGAGCTTCTTCCCCTTTTCACTCCTGCCTTTTTCCTCCCCATCCTTCAGACAAAATTAATTCCCGGAGTATGCAAAAAACGCTTGCTACGAAACTCCATCTGCGCCCTAATGTCCGCATATGCTGAATCTGCCGAATACCATTACCCTGACGAGAATCGCGTTGGTGGTCGTCTTCACGGCAGTCATCAGCCTGGCGGCCCAACATCCCTGGGGATATCCGGCCGCGCTGATCGTCTTTGTGCTGGCCGCGTGCACGGACTGGCTGGACGGCTATCTGGCACGCCGCCTAAACCAGGTCACCACCTTCGGCAAGCTCATTGACCCCCTGGCGGATAAAATAGCCGTCTCCGCGGCTTTCATCTACCTGACGGCCGCCGGGCTGTGCCCGTTCTGGGTCACCATCATTATCATCAGCCGGGAATTCCTGGTCACCGGCCTGCGCCAGATCGCCCAGGACCACGGAGTCATCATTCCCGCAGGAACCTCCGGAAAATGGAAAACGGCCTTCCAGCTGGCCTTCTGCATCGGCTGCCTGCTGGCGCTGACCTGGGTGCACACGCCGGAATACATTCCGTCCATCCTGTCCCCGGTGGCCTCCCTCTGCCACTGGCAGGGCGACGGAATCACCAATTTCCTGTATCAATTCACACTCTGGGGCGCCGTCATCCTGACCGTGTACTCGGGAGCCGTCTACTGCGTGGGCGCACGCAAATTTTTACAGCGCTGAAATACAGTAGCTTAACGATCCCCTCACGTATTTGTCAGGTTTCCTTAAAGGAATATATTTCATTTTCCAATGGATTTTTTTTTGCTTAGAAAAGGTTATCTTCTTTCACTCATTCCCTGTGTGAGAAAACATGCGATATTCCTCTCCTCTCGCTCTTTGAATTCAGGATTACAACCTTGAATCCTTCAAGTTGTACTATCCGTTTTTCTGAAAGTGAATACTTTCATTGCTTTTAAACAATTTCACTTATCCTTGATATTGCGTTCTGCAAAAACATTAAGAGGATCGTCATGTTTAGCAGTAGGTTTGGAACCAATAGCCGCTTTCGATTTTCGTTTGGCAGCCTCTCCCCATAATTTTTCCAGAGAAATCGGATTTCCTCTTAAATCATATCGCCCAAGAGCAAAATTTTTACTGTCCAGGTCAAAATAGTAATTCCTATGATCATTCCTTGGATAACAAAGAGTTTTTTTACCCGGTGCAGAAGCAAAAAATTGCAATGAGCCTTCTTCGGAATTACGAAGTGAAATCTTTCCGTCTTGATCTAGCAAAATGAACAAGGAATAAAAAATACCCTTTCTTGCATCGTAGGTGTGCCATCGCGTCCACTCACCATCCCTTGTCCCACCTCTCATTCCGCCCAAACGGAGAACTCCGTCATCTCCCTGCTCAAAAAAAGTTTGCACAACATATAAATAATTTTTGCTGTCTTCCCTGTACCAGGCGACATATTTTACGTTATCCCCTTGATTTTCTCCTTTTCTATTTACACAAATACCAAATACAACTATTTTTTCATCATTCCCTGAGTATAAAGTATCCCATTGTTCAAGATATACATATCTTTCATCCAACGTATAGCGTGATTCCTGCATCACACTTTTCCACTCAGGTTCGTTGGCATATACGGGGGTAGGCAGGTATTCTCCGGTAAAAAGGTTTTTACGTTGGGAAATAGTTTTTTTCTTTTCTAAAATTTTATTCAGATACTTCAAATTAAATGAATTGTCTTCTTTCAAAAAATCCTTTGGATATTTGAAATGATATTCACTCACGTGTTTAAAAAGTGCATCAATAACATATTGATAGTATTTTACTCCCTCCTCAGGCGCGAGGCGTTTTTGCTTCGCTTCAGCAAGAAATTCGACAAAAGGATGGTTTCTTCCGTTCTTGCCAGAATCTGAAAGGTCAACTTTTCCTTCTCTGCTTTCCTTCTGCAGCTGATCATCCAGTAGCTGTTGATCGGTCTTCGAAAGTTTTTCCCACAAAATGGTTTTCACTTTTCCATCATTCACGAGCAAGCGAATTTTATTTCCTTCTCTTCCCTCATACGTTGCCTTCAATTGATGCCCCGTAACCGCCGTCCAAATTCGGGGTTTGCTTAAATCAACAAACTCTCCGCCTTGAGCAAAAGCAACCCAACAGCCACCGCAACACAAGGTCAACATCATCCAAAAAGGAAAAAATGCCTTTTTTATCGTCTTATAGTTCATAACTGTGGAAAAGAATTTAGATAAATGGAAATTAGACGGATTGAGAATCCGCTATCATATTTATCTGCCACCACAAAAAATACGATATACACAATACTCGAAGTACTATCCATAAAAGATATACACAAAATCTATCAACCACTAATATTTTTTCTTTCCCAACTACACCAAGCGAATAGACAACAAAGTAACATACAAAGAACAATTTATGCTTGACGCGGATTCTCAACCCGCATTTTCATTTAACCACACTTAAAATCAAGTGGGTGGAAGAAACTTCCGTAACCGCACAACATGGCTCCGGATGACAGCGGCAGCCGACTTATCAGAGTTTTCGGCAGTACCGGGAAATGGAGCCATAACGCCTAAAATGTTTTTATTTCTCTTGACGGCTCCCTTCCACCGTGCTTTTATGGATTTGTTCCCGCCGAATGGAAGCTTGGTTGTTCATTTGATGGTCATTGCGGTTGGCGGGATACGGGCGTCTCCGTATTGATTCTTTCAGTATCGCTTCCGGCGGATTTTTTCCCTGCCATTTTGTGATTCCGTCAGTTCACTGCAGCCGGGACGCATTCACAGACAAAGAAATCAATATGGTATCCACCACATTCAGGGAGCTTGGCTTGTCGGCTCCCATTCTCCGCCAACTGGAGAAACTGGAGTACAAGACCCCCACCCCCATTCAGGCCGCCTGCATCCCCATGCTGCTGCAGAAAAAGGACCTGATGGGACTGGCGCAGACCGGTACGGGAAAAACCGCCGCCTTCGCCCTGCCCCTCATTCAACACTTTTCCGAACATCCCGCCAAACCCCGGCCACGAAAGGTCAGGGCGCTCATCCTGAGCCCCACCCGGGAGCTGGCTTCACAGATTCACGACAACATCACGGCGTATGCCAAGGGACAGAACCTGTCCACGGCCGTCATCTTCGGCGGCGTGGGGTATGCCCCCCAGTTCCGCAAACTGGCGGCGGGCCTGGACATTCTGGTTGCTACGCCGGGCAGGCTGATCGACCATCTGGAACGCCAGACCGTCAATCTGGACCAGGTGGAAACCCTGATTCTGGATGAAGCCGACCACATGCTGGACATGGGCTTCGCCCCGGCCCTGAAAAAAATCGTGTCCAAAATTCCCCGGCAGCGCCACACCCAGATGTTCTCCGCCACCATGCCGGACAACATCCGGCAACTGGCCCAGGCCTTCCTCCAGGAACCGGAAACGGTCATGGTCACGCCTCCCTCCGCCACGGCGGACCGGGTGGAACAATCCCTCTGCATGGTCCGCTCCCAGGCGGACAAAAGGCCCTGCACGCTGGACCTGCTGGAACAGCGCCAACATCCGGGACGCACCCTCATCTTCACCCGCACCAAGCACGGAGCCAACCGGCTGGCCTCCTTCCTCACCGGCAGGGACTATCCGGCCTCCGCCATCCACGGGGATAAAAGCCAGGGTACGCGGGAGCGCATGCTCCGCGAATTCCGCTCCGGGGAAACGCCCATTCTCGTCGCTACGGACATCGCGGCCCGCGGCATCGACGTCAAGGACGTCCAGCTCGTCATCAACTATGACCTGCCGGCGGAATCGGAAGTTTACGTACACCGCATAGGCCGTACTGCCCGCGCCGGAGCCGACGGACAGGCGATTGCCCTGTGCGCTCCGGATGAAGTCGGAAAGGCCCGGGATATCCACAAAATGCTCGGACGCGTCCTTCCCGTGCATGCCTCCAGCACGGAACTCCCGGCAGAACTGCTGACCGTTCCCGGTGCTGACAGGAGGCAGAAAAATTCCGCCCGGGAAAACGGTGCCCCCTCCCGCAGGCAATCACGTAACGGATACAGCCGCAGCCGTTCACGCAGATAGTGAAAGGACGCCGAAAGAACCCGGATTTTAACCATTCAAAAAAATGTTTGAACGCAATCCGGGGGAAAACGGTCTCACTTGCTACAGACGGTCCGCCGGGCCGTTGCAGCCGGGAAACCCAAACCAAGGTTTCACTCATGAAAATCCTGTCGTTAATCACTAAAACGCTGTGCGCGGGCACCATCAGTTCCCTCGCCTGCCAGGCCGCCGTTCTGGCTTACGCGGATGAAGTGCCCTCCACCTTCGTGGAAGGCAAGCATTCCCCGGAAGTAGCCAGTTACGTGCAGAGCATCGCAGGCGTGGCGCTGGCATCAGGAATTCATGATTATGACGAGAACGCAACCAACAGCTATCAAGTGCTTGCCCAGGTGCTCAACAGCGGCAATGTCACCAACCTGCCGGACGACCTGAAGCGGGCCATTGAGATGCTGACCAGCTACGTTCCCGACCCGAATGCAACCATCCAGCCTATCCTGACCAAACAGCAGATAGAGCGCATGGAACACATGGCGGACCGGATCGAAAACCTTATTGAGGAAAAATACGGGGTGGACCTGGAAGACTGCATGAAAATCATGCAGCATGCGCTGGCTCCTTCCATCCCCGCCATCCTCCGCTCCTGTGACATGGAAGGCGCCAAACTGCCGACCACCACGGTTTTCCGCCCCAAGCTGGGCAAGGCGCTGAGTGAAGCCTACGCCAAACTCGCCGCGCCAGCACTTCCCGCCGCCAAGGCGGATTGACCGAACCATCAAAGACGACCGGGAAGATAATCCCGATTCTACGGCATGCGGAACCCGCGACAGGTTCCCTTACTGAATAAGCCGAAAGAAACGGGATGATCTCTCCGGCCGCCTGGAACGGCCCCGCCGCCGCACCGGCGACCACGCAACACTTTCCGGATGTCTCCGATCCAGAGCCGATCCTTCGGAACGCGGTGCCCATGATGCACCCATTTCATTCCCAAGCAACGGCCTGCAACATCGGAACAACCGGGTGATGCACCCCCAAAGGCCCTGTCCACGCACCGCGGAAGGACGGGGCCTCTTTTATTTCCTGAAGTGCCTCCTTTCACCCGTATTCGTCCCCGGCTTGCGCCTCTTCCCGCTCCCGTGGAAAACAGCGGTGAAACTCCTCTGCCCTCCCCACTGTTATTTAAAAAGCCGTGGACTTTTTGCATCATTCGTGAAAGAAAGATTTTCAAAACCCGGTATCTATGGCAACCTGAGGATTCCATCCTCCCTCACATACTATTCATTCATGGATACTTCATCATCACGTCGTCGTTTCCTCCAGACCCTGGGTCTGGCTACAGGAGCTCTGGCTGCCGGTTCCCTTGCCAACGCGCAGGAAGTAGAAGCCCTGGCTCCCAAAAAAATCATCATCCCCGATCCGAACAACATCGGTCCCATGACCACGTGGCCCGCACGCAAGCCGGGCGCCCAATACATGGGCGGATTCCGTGCCCCCAAACTGGACAAAGTCCGCGTGGCCTTTGTCGGCGTGGGCGAACGCGGCTCCATGCACGTCGCGCAAATGGCTGTCATTGAAGGCGCGGAAGTCGTCGGCATCTGTGACTTGTACGAAGACTGGGCCAAGCGCAACGCGGACCTCGTGGAAAAGAAGACGGGCAAGCGTCCCCCCATTTTCACGAAGGGACCGGAAGACTACAAGCGCATGATGAAGGAAGTCAAGCCGGACGCCGTCATCGTCTGCCCCAGCTGGGAATGGCACTGCCGCGTCACCTGCGACGTGATGAAAATGGGCGCCCACGCCTTCGTGGAAGTGCCGATGGCCGTCTCCATCAAGGAACTCTGGGAAATCGTGGATACTTCCGAACAGACCCGGAAGCATTGCATGATGATGGAAAACGTCAACTACGGCCGTGAAGAACTCATGTACCTGAACATGGTGCGCCAGGGCGTCATCGGAGACCTCCTGTACGGAGAAGCCGCCTACATTCACGAACTGCGCGGCCAGATGAAGCAGGTGGAGCGCGGAACCGGTTCCTGGAGAACCTACCACTACGCCAAGCGCAACGGCAACGTGTACCCCACGCACGGCCTCGGCCCCGTGGCTCAGTACATGAACCTGGCCCGCAAGGACGACTGCTTCGGCAGGCTCGTTTCCTTCTCCAGCCCGGCCCTCGGCCGCGCCGCATATGCCAGGAAAAACTTCCCGGCGGACCACAAGTGGAACAAGCTGGACTTCGCCTGCGGAGACATGAACACCTCCATCATTAAAACCACCATGGGCCGCACCGTTCTGGTGGAATGGGACGAAACCAGCCCCCGCCCCTACTCCCGCCTCAACCTCATCCAGGGCACCCTGGGCACGCTGGCCGGCTTCCCGACCCGCGTGGCCGGTGAAAAACTGGGCAACGGCAACTATCACGAATGGATTGAAGGCAATGAAAAGCTGGCGCCCATCTTTGAAAAATACGAGCACCCGCTCTGGAAGCGCGTCGGCCCGCTGGCCCTGAAAATGGGTGGCCACGGCGGCATGGACTTCGTGATGCTTTTCCGCATCATTGAATGTCTCCGCAACGGCGAACCCATGGACCAGAACGTCTATGAAGGGGCCTTCTGGTCCTCCGTTTCCGAGCTTTCCGAATACTCCGTGGCCCAGGGCGGCATGCCCCAGGTATTCCCGGACTTCACCCGCGGCGACTGGAAGACGACCGCCCCGCTCGGCATCGTGCAATAATTAAGCATTACCTGTCTTTTTACAACAAGGCTGTTCCGTTTACGGCGGAACAGCCTTTTTTGCAGGTCCCGGCCGCAAATCGGTTTAATGCCTTCCCTTCTCAAACAGGTTCGTCCGTTGTTCTTCCTCCCTGCTGCCTGTCTTCTCCCGGACAACCGTTCCAGTTTTGACAGACACACCCTCGCGACCACCTTTTTTCATCCAGACGGTCCCCTGTTCTCCGGCAGCATAACTCCGTCCGGAATCCGGCGCCGTTCACGGTATCTTCTCCAGCCCCGGTTCAAAGCATCCTGCAATATTTGAACCCGGCACTTGAAAAAGCCGCTCCCTCCCGTCCGAAAGCCGTCGAACCACCGCCCCTACTTCTCTTTAACGGCAACTCCCGGCGTCAACGCATAAGTCTTTTCCTCCCCATTGAAGAACACCTTGACGGACTGGGCGGCGGGAGAGGACAGGCTGAACTGTGTCACCCTGCCGCCTTTCCAGGCCATGTCCACGGAAATATTGCCGCGGGCTTTCAGCCCCCGGACGCTGCCGTCCTTCCACGCTCCGGGAAGTGCCGGCAGCAAATGCAGCCGCCCCGTATGGGATTGGAGCAGCATCTCGGCAAAACCCGCCACGATGCCCATGGTACCATCCACCTGCATGGGCGGATGCGTGGTGAACAGGCTGTCCATCATGCTGTAGCGGATCATGCCCTGAATCATCTCGTACGCCTTCCGTCCGTCCAGAAAGCGCGCCCACAGATTGGTGCGCCATGCCCAGGTCCAGGAACGGCGGGAATCACCCGTCGTTCCGCGCGCCAGCAGGGACTTGCGCGCGGCTTCCGCCCATTCCGGCGTCTTTGCCGGACTGATCTGGCTGCCGGGATAGACGGCAAACAGGTGGGAGGTGTGCCGGTGGTGCGGGTCCCAGGAACCGCTGCCCGGCTTTCGGTCGATCATCCATTCAAGCAGCATACCTTCCTCCCCCACCCTGGGCCCTACCAGCAGGTCCCTCTTGGCGGCCAGTTCCTTTCTCCACGCCCGGTCCACATCCAGCACCTCGGCAGCCTGCACGGTGTCATGGAACAACTCCCACACGATCTGCTGGTCATGGGCACAGCCGTCTTCCTTCGGCCCGTGTTCCGGAGACCACCCCATGGGAGCCGCCAGCATGCCTGCCCTGATATCCTTCAAATCACGGGAAACCACCTCCGGAGTCACTTTTTTGTCCTCCGTCCTGAAATTGCTTCCTCCCTCATTCATCACCTTCAACTGGCTTTCCCAGAACTGGCAGATCTCCTTCATCATCGGATAGGCCGTCGTCTTCAGGTAATCCCGGTCCAGCGTAAAAAGGTAATGTTCCCACAGATGCAGGGCATACCAGGCGGAAGCGGGCTTGTTCCACTTGAACCCCTGGCCGCCGAAAATATTCTGGGCGGTTCTGCTCGTCCACCCCGGAGCGGGAGTTCCGGACGCCGCCTTGAATTCCGCCGTCTCCCGGGTAATCCTGCGCGCCGCGGGCGCCATCTCCCTGATATAACGCACCAGTGGCTCATAGCATTCCGGCAGGTTGGCGGGCTCCACGCCCCAATAACACATCTGGATATTGATATTGTTGTGGTAATCGGAATCCCACGGCGGAATCAGGCTGTAATTCCAGAGCCCCTGCAGGTTGGCGGGCAAATTGCCCGGCTGGGAGGAGGAAATGATGACGTAGCGGCCAAAGTTGAAAATCAATTCCTCCAAATCAGGGTCCGGAGATTCCGTTCCCTCGTTCACAGCCTTTTTATACTTCTTCAGGCGTTCGTCGATGGGAAGTCCGGCCGTGGCGTCCTCCGTTTCTCCTAAATCTAGGGAAACCCGGTTGTAAAACTTTCCATAGGCCAGCAGGTGATCCCGCTTCATTTTCCCGGAAGGCACCTTGAGCGCCCGCGCCAGAACGGCGTCGTTCCTTTTCCGCGGAGATTCGCCCTTCCAATTCCGGGCGGCATCCAGGACATAATCCGTGGCCAGGGAGACCAGCACACGGCAGGAATCCGCCTTTTCCACAACGACAGCACCGTCGGAAGCCTTAACGGTTCCCCCCTTGGGAAGAATGGCGATGCGGCCTTCATACGCCAGCCCGTTCTTCAACTTGCCCTGGATCAGAATCATGCCCCGTCCTCCTCCGGCGGTGGACGTAATCCGGTCCTGCGGATGGAGAGTTGTCAGCCGGAAGACAGCATCCACGGAACGGGGTTTGTCCCCTTCCACCGTCATGGAAATCACCTGATGGGGAATGCTGGCAAAATATTCCCTCCTGTAACGGACATCCCCCGTGGAATAGGACACGGAGGCCAGCGCCCTGCCCACGTCAAGCTCCCTCCTGTAATCCTTCATTCCATCCGCAGCCGGATAAGTGATTTCCAGCGTTCCAAACGGCTGATAAGACCCGAATTTCAGGGAATCCGGCCCCTTGTCCTTGGCTTCCGAACTGCAAAAGCCGCCCGACCACATGCTGATCTCCGTCAGTTCCAGATGGTCCTTCCCCAGGCCGCCATAAATAAGCGCGCCTATTCTTCCATTGCCGATGGGGGTGGCATCCTTCGCCCACGACGTATCCCCCGTCCCTTTCTGGGGCCGCGTCTCTTTCCATTCGGCCGGACGGCTGAACCAGAATCGGGAGGATTTCCACCCTCCACCGCCGTCCTCGGCATGCAGAACAGACGCGTGCAGGAAAACTCCGGAAGCCAGAAAAAAAAGCGGGCGAAAGTTGAACATGGAAGTTGTCCTTTACCATAGGGGACAGTATTTCAGCAAGCCTATTCGTCCCACTGCGCGAAATGCATTTCCCATGACGGCCAAAGACGCAATTCCGTGAAATTTCTCCCGTCCCGCCGTTCGTAAGTATGTCTGAGGAACGCATCCCAGGCACAGCCATCTTCCGACATCTCGCCCCGAAGCGGAAGGCCGTTCCCCTACAACACCCATCCGCCCCGCCATGCTTTCCTACTGCACCAATATCCACCCCGCCGAATCCTGGGCGGAAACCATGGAAGCGCTCCGACTCCATGTGCCGCGCATCGCCAGTGAACTCTCCTCTCCCCTCCGCAACCAGCCTTTGGGTATCGGCCTGCGCCTGTCGGCGCGGGCGGCGAGGGAACTGCTGGAATCACCTGAGGCTGTTGATTCCCTGAAAATCTGGCTGAATGACAACCACGCACGGGTGGAGACCCTCAACGGGTTCCCCTACGGCAACTTTCATGGAGAACGGGTGAAGGAGCGCGTCTTCCAGCCGGACTGGACCACTCCGGAACGCTTTGAATATACCTGCAACCTCTTCCGCATCCTGGCCCTCATCGGCGATGAACGGGCCGACACGCTGACCGTCAGCACGCTTCCCGCATCCCACAGCTGGTTCCACGCGGATGAAGAGCGGATTTTCGCGCGGCTGGAAGCCATGAGCGGATTCCTGGACGCGCTGAGCAGACAGACGGGACGCCTCATGCAGCTCGGCCTGGAGCCGGAACCCTTCGGCCATTTTCACGACACATTCGGGGCCATTCGCTTCTTTGACAACCTGCGCAACCGTTCCCGCCGCCCGGAACTCATCGAACGCCACATAGGGCTGACCTACGATACCTGCCACTTCGCCATTCTTCGGGAAGAACCGGATTTCACCCTCTCCGCCTGGGAGGAAAACAACATCGCCCTGTGCAAGGTCCAGCTCTCCAACGCCCTGGAATTTCACATGAACGAACTGGAAAGCCTGGACCTTCTCCAGGAATTTGACGACGGAGTCTATTTCCACCAGACCAGCATCCGGCACGGAAACCACACCATGCTTTTCCCGGACATGCCGAATGCCCTGGCCTACGCGCGGGATTATGCGGAGGAAACACGGAACTCCGTCTGGCGCATTCATTACCACATTCCCCTGTACGCGTCTCCGGAACCGCCTCTGAAAGACACGGGGTCTTTCATCGCCAAAACACTGGACTACCTGCACTCCCATCCCTCCCTCCGCCCCCATCTGGAAGTGGAAACCTACACATGGAGCGTCCTTCCGGATCACATGAAAATTCCCCTGGCCTCCCAAATCGCACGGGAAATGAACTACATTGCCGCGCTTCAGCATTCATGACATCCCCATACACATACGCCGTAAAACTTTCCGGAGGCCTGTTGCTGGCCGCCGTCCTGTCGTCCTGCACCCTGTTTCCGTCCTCCCCCGGCGGCCCGGACACCCCCCGTTCCCTGGCGGAACGCATGGAACGCCATACGCAAGTCCTGCAAAAAACCATAGGCCCCAGAAACTCCCGCCAGCCCAAATCCATGGAGGCGGCCGCCAAATACATTGAAAACAACTTCTCGGACATGGGGTATGCCGTGACGCTCCAGCCCATCACGGGCGGCAATTCCAAAAAGGAAGCCGCCATCTACAACATTGTGGTGTACAAGCCCGGCCTCTTCTCCGACAACCAGAGCATTGTGGTAGGGGCCAATTACGACTCCGACGAGCGCTTCAACAACGGCAGCGGAGCGGCCGTGCTGATGGAAACGGCCAGGGACCTCAGGGACATTGCGACCAACCACAACATCTACTTTGTAGCCTACGCCAACGGGGCGCAGTCCGCGGGGCAATCCGGTCCCTCCGGAGCCGGCGTGCATGCCAAAATGCTGAGCGGCCTCATCGGAGCCTCCAACATCCTGGGAATGATCAACCTGGAACCCCAGAAAACCGCCGTTCCCGGAGAAGGGGAGCAAACGAAAGAAGTCGAACCCCAGACACCGGTCCTGTTCCTGACCACTCCACGCGGACAGGAATTTGCCGCGCAATGCGCAGCCCCCTTTGCAAAAAGCTGGGAACAGCCGCCCTCCACCCTTCACCGGAAAACAGCGGCCATCAACAGCAATGACCGCCATTATGCGGCCCTGGACATCCCCACCCTCTCCTGCAAATGCGAATACAGCGTCACGGACTCCCGGACAAAGAACTATGTGCAGGCGCTGACGGACATGATCCACCAGGTGGCGGACAACGACGTATCCAAAACGGACAAGCAGCCGGACGCCGCCCAAAAGCCGAAACAGCCCTGACCGGGAAGGAACGCTTCTGAAAGCCACCCTCTTTCATGAATTATCCCCCTGCGGGAAAACATGTTTCCGCCCTGCTCCGGCGGGGTACTACTCCTACCGGGACGCCCTGCCCGCCCGGTGTCCCCCTACGATCAGCACGGGCATGTACAGCAGGGCCACCAGGGCAATGACCAGCGGCATCCAGTTGTCCGAATAACGCTGCATCAGGAACGACGTCAGGGAAGGACCGGCCAGCGTCCCCACGGAATAGCTCAGCAGCAGGAGCTGGTTCATCGTCACCAGCTCGTCGCGGGAGGCTTCTTCGCATCCCCAGGCCATGGCGATGGGATACAGGGAAAAACCCGCCAGGCCGAGGGCGACCAGGGAGGGGGCCATCAGTCCGCCCCTGGCCATCAGGCCGGCGCAGGCGGCTATCACCAGCAGGGACTGGCACTTCATCACGAAGGCGCGCCCGTACCTGTCAGACAGCCGCCCCATGGGCCATTGCCCTAGAATGGCCGCGGCAATCAGCAGGGCCATCCAATACCCCACGGAGGAATGGCTCATGCCCTGGTGTTTCAGGAACAGGGGCATCAGGCAGTAAATCGTTCCCAGAACCACGCCGGAAATCATGCAGCCCGCCACGCCCAGCACCACGCTGCGGCGTCTCAGCAGGGGCCGGATTTCCACGCGGGGGGAAAGCTCCCCGCTGCCGGCATCCGACTTCAAGCGGACGAACAACAGCGGAATCATGCCGGCGACGGACAATCCGCACACTTCGGAGACCACCACAACCATGTCGCTGGGGAACCAGCCGATCAGCAACTGGCCCAGCACGGTGCCCAGATAATAAACCACCATGTAGGAAGCCAGAAGAACGCCGCGGGTCTTCAGCGTTCCCGCCCTCAGCAGGGCGCTCTCCACCACCACCCAAACCAGGGCGCAGCTTGCTCCCGTCAAAAACCTGAGACCGCTCCAGGCAGCAACTCCGGAAACGGCCACCAGCAGGAGCGTGGACACGGCGCACAACACGCACGCGCAGCGGTAGCTGCCGTTGAACCCCGTCCTGCGTATCAGCCATCCGGCCATGAGCGTGCCGGCCAGGTTCCCCAGAAAAAAGAAAGACCCCACCATGCCCGTCTCCCACACGGCCGCATCCGCCTGCTCCATCCACAGCGGAACCACCGTATTCAGTACGGCGAACGCCACGGTCTGAAACAGCAAACCGAGCAGCAACAATGCAATAGGCCATGTAAATGTACGCATAACGATAAAGCAATAAAGGGAGGCGACTATATCACTAAAGCCGCGTCAGTCAACCGTTGCCTCCGCCAGAAACGGCAGTATCCGGCATGCCTTTTTCAATCCTCACAAAAACAACCTGCAATCAACGTGTTGAATCATCTGAAAACGCTCTTTAAAAACGTCATATCCCCTTGCGCAGGGAGGCGGGCAGAATCTTCATCTGTTCGCGGTACTTCGCTACCGTTCTGCGGGCGATATTCACCCCCTTCTCCTGGAGGGCGGCAGCCAGCCTGGCATCGCTGAGGGGCTTGGCCGGATTCTCCGCCGCGATCAACGCCCGCATCAACTCCTGGACAGCTCCGGAAGCGACCGAATTCTCCCCGGCGCCGGATGCGGCCTCACCGCCCGCGGAGAATCCGGAGCTGAAAAAGGACCTCAACTCCCTCATCCCCCACTTGCACAACAGGTATTTGTCACGGCAGGCGCGGGAAACGGTGGAAACATGCACGCCCAGCTCGACCGCAATCTCCTCCATGCCCATGGCCTTCAAATGGGACGGCCCGGCCCTGAAAAAGGCTTCCTGTTTCCGGACAATGGCCCGGGCCAGCTTGAGAATGGTCTCCTGCCTCATGTCCAGCGCGCGTATCAGTTCCTGGCCCTCCCGGAACGCCTTGCGGAGGTACTGGCGCAAATCCCGGCTTCCGGAACCTTCCGCCATCATCTCCATGTACTGTTCATTCATGGACAATTTCGGAAGGTATTCCGAAGTCAGCGTCACTTCCAGTTCACCGGAAGCCGACTCTTCCACGACCACATCCGGCAGAATATGCGGATTGCCACCCGGCGCATAGGCACAGCCGGGATCGGGGGTCAGGCTCCTGACAATTTCCAGGGCCGCCGCCACTTCCTCCGGTTCCGCACCCAACAGGAGAGCGGCCTCTCCATACTTGTGCGCCGCCAGCTCCCGCCAGCACCGTTTGACCAGACGGAACGCCAGCGACCGCTTCAGCCCGCGCTGTTCCAGCTGAATCAGAAGGGAATCCCTCAAATCCCGGGCCCCCACTCCGGGCGGGTCCATTCCTCTCAGCACCGCGAGAGCCTCTCCCATATCCTTCATGCTGAAACATTCCCTCTCTTCCAGTTCTTCCGGGGACTCCGTCAGAAATCCCCGGTCATCCAGGGAATCAATCAGCAGCAGCAGGGCTTCCCTGGACCGCCCGGTCAGTGCGGAATGAACCGCCTGGTCCATCAAATGGGACTTGAGAGACTCCGGAGCCACGACGGATTCATACATGAAATCCCGCCGGGCCGCGGCCTCCGCAGAAGGGTGTCCTTCAACCGTAAACTCGTTCCAGCCGTCATCCTTCATGTCGTCAAGGTCTCCGGACGGCTCATCGTCAAGGGCCTCCGGAGAAGCGTCCGGGACATCCTCCAGCAGAGGGTTCGTCTCCAGGGCCTGACGGATCAACTGCTTCAGCTCCAGAGAGGAAGCCTGGAGAATCTGCATACCCGTCTGCATGGACTGTCCCGCCACCATCTGGCGCGTCATTCCGTGCTGCAGGGACACCTCGCTCATACCGGGACAAACTACACCAGCCGCCGAATTCTGGCAAGGGGGAAGGGACCCGCACACAATGTGCCTCATCCATGGAAATCAAAAAAAACCACCTGTTTGGCGCAACATTTTTCCCGGATTTCCGTATCATTAGCATATGAGGAATTTACATGCACTTGTCCTGGCCTGCCTGGCGCCCTGTCTCGCCCTGTCCGCCCTGGCGGACGCCCCGTCCCCTCTGTCCCCCATTTCCCGGGAAGGGACGAAAAGCTGGAAAGACCGCTACGATCAACAGGTGGAGCAGCTCAGGAACAATCCCTGCGGCGTCCTGTTCCTGGGGGATTCCATTACGGACTACTGGGACCGGGACGGAAAACAGGCATGGGATAAGATGTTCAAACCCTACCATCCCTGCAACTTCGGCATTTCCGGGGACCAGACTACCAACCTGATCTACCGCATCACTCATTCCGGCATGCCGGCACAGACGGATCCCAAACTGTGCATCGTCATGATCGGCACCAACAACACCGGACATTTCAAGGGAGGGGAAGACCCGGAAAAAACGGCCATCGGCATCCTGGGGGCGGCGCAGCACCTGCTGGTGCGCTTCCCGGACACGCACGTACTGCTTCTGGGAATTTTCCCCCGCGGCAGCGGCCCGCAAGACAAGCTGCGCCAGCACAATGATAAAATCAACGCCATTGTGGCGCAATGCAAACTGCCCCGCACCACTTACGTCAACATCAACAAGCGTTTTCTGGACTCCTCCGGCAGGCTTCTGCCCGGCATCAGCAGGGACAACCTGCACTTCACGGAAAAAGGCTACGCCATCTGGGCAGACGCCGTACTCCCCTACATCAAGAAATACTGCAGGCCGTAAGGGAAGCTTCCAAGGCAGTGCCGCCTGCTGCTGCCAGCGCGGCCTTGCCTCCTTCCTTTTCCCATCCTGCCTAAAGCATCAGCGGCAGATGGAATCACCCCTTTTGCGGATGACAGGAAAACCATGAAGGCCGGGTGCCCGAATGCCGGGAGCTGCCGGGTCCGGAGGGATGGAAACCTCCACGGAAACGGCCCTGGAGAATCCTTTGAAAAAACTCTCCATCCATGGGGGAAAACCTGGCGGAGGCGCCCGCAAGGCAGGCCGCATCTCCAGGCCGGAAAATCGGAAAAACATTGATTTTTTCTCCATCTGCCCCTAAATTCCCCCTCCCTTCATGAATCCGGCTGATTTACTCTTTCTGGCATTTGCGCTATCCGTGGACGCCTTTGTAGTAGCCTTCTCCTTCGGCCTGATCATCAAGAAAAACCGGTTCCGCAACGGCATGGAAATATCCCTGGCCACCGGGGGCGGCCAATTCCTGATGCCCGTGCTGGGCTTCTTCCTCACGGGAACCGTACACGGCTACATAGCGGAATGGGACCACTGGCTGGGATTTGCCGTCTTCACCATACTGGGGATCAACGTCATCCGGGAGGGCAGGAACCACAGGACGAACAAGGAACTGCCCGACGTCTCTTCCCTGACGGCCTTCACCCTGCTGGGCGTCGGCATAGCCACCAGCATAGACGCCCTCGTAGCGGGCATCAGCATTTACCTTTCCTCTGTCCAATGCGGGGCCTCCCCGCCGTTCCACGCGGTATTCCTACCCGCGGCAGTCATTGGAACCACCACCTTCCTCTGCACGGCTGCCGGCTTTTTCCTGGCCCGCAAACTGCACCGGTTCCCCTCTTTCCATCTGGAAGCTGGTGCGGGAATCATCCTCATCGGCCTGGGAGTGAAAATGCTCTGCGACCATATGTGCTGACCCCCGGAATGGCGGAGGTTTTTCATTCCATCACTGAAAAAAACGCTCTTATCCAACCGTAATAAGCCGGAAAAGGAACTGGTACCGCGCACCCTTTTCTGCTATTCTTGTAAAAGCTTTTCCACATGAATATTTCACATCTCATTCTCTGTACCTCCCTGCTTGCCGCGCCCATCTGCGCGGCTCAGGACTTTACGGAACCGGAAGCGGCAGCTCCGGTCGTTGCCAGTCCCCTGCCTTCCTCCATGGCTCAAAAAATTTCCTCCGGCGACTTTGCCGGCCTGCAAACGGAAATCAGGGAAGCCCTGCAAGCCGCCGGCGAACAAACCAAAGCCACACAGAAACTGCTTCAGGATAACAAATACCGGCACCTGCTGGACATTCACGAGCTGCTGCGCGTTACGGGACCGGACAACATGAAAGCCATCTTCTCCAAAAGCCCCCAGGATGCGGCCTTCGTCAAGGCATTTCTGCAAGACCCGGGGTGGATGGAACTCTACCTGGGCGCGGGCCTCATTCCGGAAAACTCCCCGACCGGCATCCAAATTCTTTCCGATATCTGGAAAGCCGACGGCAAAAGCCCGGACTTCCGCACCTACCAGTCCCTAGCTACGGGAATCGCCTCCGTCTTCTCCACGGGTCCCTTCGCCGGAAAACTGAAGGCCAACTCCGCCAACTGCAACCCCGTGCGCCGCTACCAGATCTTTAAAAAACTGCATCAGGAAAACAAGCTGCACCCCGGCTTCATCAAGCTGCGCCCGTGGGAAATCCGCTTCGTCACCGGCATCCATTGGGACGACAAATCCTATGAATGGCTCAACGAGCACATCAACCTGCCCTGGCGGCGCTACACGGACGCCTGCTGGGCCGCTCCCTATACGGGCAACAACTTCTTTGGAGACACCATCCAGGGCCCCCTCTTCTACGTCCCGTGGCGTGACTCCAGCGGCGAGGCGGAAAACACCCGGACCATCGGCGGCGTCTGCGGCGGCCTCTCCCACTTCGGGACCATGGCGGCGCAGGCGCACGGCATTCCGGCCTATCCCGTGGGCCAGCCCGGCCACTGCGCCTATGCGGTGCGCGTGAAGCGCGGACAATGGAAAGGCGGTTTCGGCGGTCCGGACGGCGGCATGCACAACCACATCTTCGGCAGCGAGGCGCCTACCTCCTACCTGCTGATGGAAGCCGTTTTTGCGGACAATGAAAAAATAGACCTGGCGTACCAGTGGGCGTACCAGGCCCGGCTTGACGAAATCCTAGGCAACAAGGACAAGGCCATCCAATCCTGGCAGGAAGCGCTCAAACAAACGCCCCTCCATCCTTTCTTCCGCACGGAGCTTCAGCGGCTTCTTCTGGAAAAACAGGGCATGCAGCCCATCGACTGGTACGTGTACGCCAAGGACGCCCTCTCCCACTACAAGGGCAACGGATTCGCCGCCTTTGGCATCCTCAAGGACGTACAGAACAAATTCCTGATGGACATTCCCCCTGCGGACCGCATTGCATGGTTCCGGGACCTGCATGAAACAATCGCCGCCACTCCCACCTCATGGGCGGTAAAATTCCAGCCTGTGCTGGACTCCCAGTCCGCCTTCCTGACCACGCCGCAGGAAAAGGCGGCCTATCTGGAAACGGTTCTCTCCACCCACCTGAAAACGGGAGACGGCACCAACTTCGGCCAGGCGCTGGAATGGGCCGTCAAAACCTTTGTGGAAAACGGGCAGGCGGACACCTTCTCCAGCGCGTTCGCCAAGGTGGCCCAGCAGGCGGGCGGCAATGGAGCCTCCGGCTCCGCTCCCGATCCCAAAAAGTTGAAGGAAGCGTATGGAAAGGCCATTTACGCCACGGAAGTGGCACGCTCCATTCCGGCCTTCCAGACTCTGAGCAAAGCCGCGGCTTCCTTCTCGGACGCCAATACTTCCTCCAACACCGTTAATACACCTGTGCCCCAGGACTGGAAGCTCGTCCCCGCCGACGGCATGGTCAGGTGTTCCACCACCTGCCAGTGGGACAGCCCGTGGGACCACATCAACCTGCTGCGCCCGTGCGGCGGCTCCCACCACACGGACAAGGAAGCCAATCCGAACGTTATTGTGGAACTGAAAAACGGCGTGAATCTGGCGGGACTCATCATCACCAAGCGCAACGGCAATGAAGACCGCATGAAAAAGATGGAAGTCTCCACCTCCACGGACGGCGCCACCTGGTTCCCCCTGGCTTCCACGGACAACATGTCCAAGGAATGGGTAGTCACCGCTCCGGAAGGCACCAGGGCAAAATGGATCAAGGTGGAAGCCAAAAACGCCCAGCCCGAATTCATGCACCTGCGCCACATCCTCGTTTACGAAAAGTAACATCAACCACTCTCCGCCACTCACTCCATGTTTTACAGCATCACTACACTCCCCCGCCTTCTGGCGGCGGCCGTCATCCTTGCGGCGCCTCTTCAGGCCGCCCTGCCCGCCTACCATGCCGTCAAGGATGAGGCAAAAACCGTCAACAAATACATGATCGTCGTCTGGGCCGGCACGGACTGGTCTCCCAAGTCACGGGAAGTCACGCGCGCCGCGGAACACCTTTCCAAAAGCTCCGCGGAACCTGTTCTCTGGTGCGTCCAGGACGAGCGGGAGGAAATGACGGAAGAAGAAAAGAAACTGCCCAAGCCGCCCGGTGCCGTCTGGAACATTCCCGCCATCCAGGTAGTCTCCCCGGACGGCCACACGGTATTCCTTTCGGAAGGCGTTTCCAGAGACACACTGCCCGCCGTCGTGAAACAGGCGGTGGAAGCCGTCAAGCAGCAGAACAAGGCCAATGCGCTGTGGGAAAAAGCCGCTGCCGCCTCCGGAGCTAACGCGGCCGCCCTGTACGGGGAAGGCCTTCAGCAGCTCCCGCCCTATGCGGCACGGGAAAGAAAAGACATTCTGGAAAAAATCAGAAAGGCGGATCCGGAAGATACCCGGGGCATGCACTTCAAATACACTTTCAACCACTTGCCCTACATTGAAAAAATCCAGAGGATGGTGAACGACTCCGCCAAGGACGGCGGCCAGAAGGACTACAAGGCCGCCCACGCCTATGTGGACAAGCAGCTTAAAATACCGGGCATGACTCCCCTGCAGAAACAACAGGTCATGGCCGCCAGATTCTGGCTCTACCGCAATGAGGGGAAAAAGGATCTCGCCCTGAAAACCCTGACAGACATCGCCCGCATCTCCCCCAAGACACTGATGGGCGTGGGAGCGCAGAGCTACTACCGTTACCTGACGGAACCCGTCACTCTCAAGGAACCGCGCATCACGGGCTACTATCTCCGCCCGGAAATGACGCCTACCCGCGTCAACATTGCCGGCATGCTCAACGGCCCGGGCAATTACAAAATAACCTTCAAGATGAACAGCGGCGGATGCAGCATCCGCAATCCCCGTTTCATGAGGGGTACGCGCGTTGTCAGTGAACTGCCCCGTGACCAGCAGGACAAAAATGGCAGGGAATTCATCCTGCGCCTCTCCGGCTCGGAAAAACCGGACCTGGTCTTCGACTGCCAGGGCCACGGCTGGTTTGACGTGGACTGCGACATCATCGTTACCAAGGAATCCTGATACCCTGGCATCCGAGTCAATTAAAAGAGCTGTTCACATTACTTGTGGACGGCTCTTTTAATTGATACCTTAATCTATTTTTGATCTACTTAACACTTACCATGTAAGTAACATCTCTGAGCATCACATCTTCTCGGAGTATTATTTACTGCTACTCATAATGTTTCAAATGTGCATCTTTATTGCAACAGATATAGACAATATGAACTGGTAAAAAACCTCATTCATTTTTCGTACGTTAGTACCAATGTTAAATCCATCATCATCTTTCACACTAAGAGTATCTCACTCCGATTTTGCTTGAACATCATCTTCTTCCATCAATTCGTGTCGTTCATTATCATCGTTCTTGATATGAAATGCAAATGCAACATCGCTATCGGCATATCTTCTCCATTAAACATATCCAATACATCTTCAATGCCACCATCACCCATTGCAAGTTGATCAAGATGATCGCATCGGCTTCTACTTTTACCTCACTCCGTATGAAATAGCCCAAGAAGCTATCGTAGTCGGTATTATTTTATTTCATTTTTTTGCATCTTATATTGCTTATATAACTCAAATCTATTTTTAGACTTGGTAATTTCATACGACTTTTTCTTCATTTCATCAACTGACATTGGTGGCTCGGAAGAAGAACCGGGCAAATATGATTTCCATTCTATACCCAATAATTTCATATCAAAAATTTCTAAAGGAGTAAACGGAATTACACGCGGACTTTTCGGAAAAACTAAAGAAGAACAATAAATACCGCTTAGACGTTCCTGTTTATTAAACCAAGACTTTGCCATCAGCTCTTCCATGGCATTTCTTTCTTCTTGATTCCATAAATTCAAATGCCATCGCATAAATTTAATAGTATCTAATTTTTCTCCATTTTTAACAGCAGTCCGGTAAATATATGTTTTCAATGCCTCACTTCTTGAGGCATCGTTAGCATTTGCAGGAATTTTAGCAACGTTATCAAAAATATTAATTATTCCTTTTGTAGTTTCTTCTCCATTGATGGAGGGAGGTTTCGGATAGATATTACAATATTGACGGGAGGGATGTTCTCGGACATGTTTGTTTCCTTTTCCATCCAAGAGTTTTGTCACAAAAATACCGTTTAAAATAGTATTAAAAGAATTATTCTTACAAATTCTGATCGCATAAAGACATCCACCTTTGGCAAGGAAAGATTTATAAACACCTGAGCGTGTGAAGAAATTAACTCGGCTTCTTGCAAGAACAGGATATTTAGTCAACTTGGAAATATCACCTTTTTCAAGAGTATCTTTTAACTCATAATTATTATTAGGTGATTCCATAAGGGGAAATTTCCTGACCTCTATCAGATAATCGCGCAAAGCCGGATTTTTCTCATGTCCATTCGGGTTATAAAAATAAAGAGCGAAATGATACCATCCCTGAGGCAATGAGAGAAAGGCCCATACATCTGGACCATCAAATGATCTTGCATAATTTTCACCATGATCATCCCATTCAGCCTCTGTCCGAATACCAGACATAATATTCCTTAATACATTTTCATTATTATTGGCACATCCCCAATGAATCCAATGTCGAAGCCCTTCTCCTTTTTTCTGATTCGCTCCTGTTTTCCCTACCACAGAAATTTTTTGATTAGGAAAACTGTAAAAATAGTCATCTCGTGGAGCATTGGTAGCACATAAAAGAGCATAATCACGACCATAGCGTTCGCACCAATCCCCTTTTGTGTTCCAATCCTCTTTCCAGAAAAAAACATCTCTTTTATCACTATGGAGTTTATTTTCCCCTAAGGCTGTCAAATTCTCCACAGAAAGCACTGATGGCTCCTTAGGAAAAGGAGGACACTGGTCTATTTCATGTTTATCAAAAGTCCATTCTTTTTTCCCCCGTTCAAGCATGACTAGCCCTTTTCCATAAGTTCCAGCTAATACCGTACCATTTGGATAAGCTACAATGGTTGTAACGAATTGAGATGAAAGTGAATTTCTTTTATCTTTACCGTAATCCTTAATAACTGAATGAGTTTTGTGATCTAGCAAGATTGCTCCGTAACTTCTAAACCCTACAAAAATCCCTTTCTCCGTAGATTGTAAGGCAGATACATAATCCTCTTTCAGAAAATAATCATTTTTTACAACTCTTTTTTTATTTCTAGAGATTTTTGCTCCAAACACACCTTCATTTTTGAAATTATAATCTGTTCCTCTCATATATTGCCAATTACCTGTTTTAGAAGTCCAAGCTAAACCGCCGCAGGTAGCAAGAAGAATACTGCCATTATGCCCTTCCATAATAACATTGCAAAGATTGGAAGGTAGCCCTTCCCCTGAGGGAGTTTCCGGCTGGCGGATATTTTGTTTTTCATCCCAATACCATTTAGACTGTATTGTCTTCCATTTCAAATATCTATTTTGAGAAGAGGAATAGGAAACTCCCCCACAATGATAAGCTACCCATAACATTCCCTTTTTATCAAAGCATAACGAAGAAACTTGATCTGATACCAAACCATCGGCACGTGTTAGATCCTTCCAACTTTCATCCTTGGGATTATAAATGCTTACTCCACCGGAAGAAGCTATGGCTATTTCCCCACTTAATGGAGACACGGCCAGAGCGTACACTCTGTCCCCTAAAAGAACAGTTTCCTGAGTGTAAGTTTTCCATTCCTCCCCATTGAAGACGGCAACCCCACTATGGTCTGTTCCTACCCATATACGCCCCTGTTTATCCTGTACTATGCAACGAAAATCAGAAGTATTCGGAAAATTTTTAAAATAACGAAGATCCAACCACGAATCGTTTTCTCTTGATCCAGCATCCAATCGGTAAATGGACGCGTTTTCACCAATCACCCATAACGAGCCATCAGTAGCCAACATTGTACCTGTAACATAGGAAATGGGGCATACGGGAAATATATCTGGAACAGATACTGTCGTTGGAACTCCAAGAAGAGACGATGGTGAAATCATTCCTAAAAATGGAAAAAATATCCCACATAAAAAACGTTTAACAACGGATAATTTCATGAATCGGATCATCTTATGATATTTATGATCCTCATATAAAAAAAACAGGAGTCAATCTATTTCATTCAATAATGGTAAAAATATACTATTTAGCAAATATCATTCTATATATGAGATTGGAGATTAAAAATACTAATCTATTAAAATAAAAAAGGAAAATTCAATATTCCAAAAAATAAAGATGTGAAATAAAGAAGAATGATATACATATAATCAAAAAGCTATAACTCTATTTCATTCTTTCCAATTTCTTCCGCCATTTTGCGGCGGTATTCCATCCGTTCGCTGATGCGTAATTCCAGGCCGTTCCGGGTGGGCGTGTAGTACACGCGCCCTTCCGGCAAGTAGGCCTGCGGAACGTAATGCTCCGGATAATCGTGGGAATACAGGTATTCCAGACGGGCGGCGTCCGCCCCTCCGGCCGCGGCCAGTTTTTTGCGCGTGGGCGTCCGGAGATGCTCCGGCACGGCAAGTGTCTTGCCATTCCTCACGTCGTTCATGGCGGCGTTGATCCCCATGTAGGCGGAATTGCTCTTGGGAGCGGTCGCCAGATATACCGTAGCGTGAGCCAGGGGAATGCGGGCTTCCGGCATCCCGACCATTTCCGCCGCCCGGGCCGCATCCAGGGCCACGCGCAAGGCATTGGAATCCGCCAGACCGACGTCCTCCGAAGCGGCGATCACCAGCCGCCGCCCAATAAAACGGATATCCTCCCCCGCCTCCAGCATCATCCCCAGCCAGTACAGGGCGGCGTCCGGGTCGGAACCCCGCATGGACTTGATAAAGGCGGAAATCGTATCGTAATGGGAATCGCCCAGGCGGTCATACTTGATCGCCTTGCGCTGGATGGACTCCTCCGCCACAGACAGATCCACGTGGACGATTCCGTCATCCCCCGCAGGCGTGGAAAGCACGGCCACTTCCAGGGCCGTGAGAGCCTTTCTGGCGTCTCCGTCCGCCTTGGCGGCCAGATGGTTCAGGGCTTCCTCCCCCATGTCCACGCGGGATGCCCCCAAGCCGCGCTCCGCATCCGCCAGAGCGCGTTTCAACAGGGAAACCAGTTCCTCTTCCGGAACAGGCTCCAGCGGAAACACCTGGGAACGGGAAAGCAGAGGGGAATTGATCGCAAAATAGGGATTCTCAGTCGTAGCGCCGATAAATCTGACGGTTCCTTTCTCCAGATGGGGAAGCAGCACGTCCTGCTGGGCCTTGTTAAAGCGGTGCAGTTCATCCACGAACAGCACGGTCTTGCGGCCATGCATGCTCATGCGCATCTGCGCCTGGGCGATGCGCTCCCGGATCTCGGCCACGTTGGACTCCACCCCGTTGAGCATCATGAAATGGGCGTTTGTCGTGCGGGCGATGACGGAAGCCAGCGTGGTCTTGCCGCAGCCGGGAGGACCGTAAAAAATCAGGGAAGTGAACCTGTCCGTTTCAATAGCGCGCCTCAGCAGCTTGCCGGGAGCCAGCAAATGCCTCTGTCCGGCCACTTCATCCAGGGAACGCGGCCGCATGCGCGCAGCCAGCGGCATGACGGACGTATCCGCACCTGGCTCAAAGCCCTCCCGGGATTCGGCCTCCTGTAAACTGAACAAATCCATCACCGACATGCTAGCAACAAACCCTACGCCGTGAAATGGGAAAGTCTGACTTGTCCGGCAAAAGGCACGAAAAGCCGCGCAGGCAATCGCAAAAAACACGGTGACCCCATTCCCGCACCCATGGCATAACGCCCCCGGCCATCTTCAAACGGAAATCCCCGCGTTCCCTATCCTCCCCGCTTTCCCCTTTCTTCAGAGAACGGACCAAGCCGCCAGCATGCAAACCATGCACGCCGGAGCAAGCAAACTGAACAGGAAAGCAGCTACGGCAACGGCCCGTTGCCTCACTTCCCAATACCGCAGGGAAGCTATCAGCATCCAGATGGGAAGAATGATCAAATGTACGAGGGCCAGAAAGCCCCATCCCAGCAAAATAAACATGCAGGTCCACGCACCTTCCGGGTCGCCCTCAGGAAGGCAGAGGCCGAACAGCCAGTCAATGAACAAAAAGGCGATGAATGCCGCAAAAGGAATCCAGCCCCAACTGGCTTCTTCCTTCCGACGGGCAAAGACCAGCTCCAGATAAGGGTTCTCCGCCACCAGGGCAGAATCAAATGTGGAATGACCTGAACCAAACATATTGTCAGGTTCTCTATTCGTTTGCCCCTTTCCTGTCAACGCTATTCAACGGCAAAAACGGGCCGTTTATTTCAACTATCCTTTTATCTAACAAATATTAAATATCAGGCATACTTACACTTCCATCCGCAGTAAAAACACATCGTCACATTTGCTGACCGCTCATTTTAAATACGTGAATATTCCTTTTTGGAAAACCTCTCTAATCATACCCACCACAGTAACAAATACGACTGAAGGACATAAATTGCGGCACACGGAAAATTTGTCATACAGGACCTAGCCTAAACGGAAAAACAACGGGGACCACCCCGCCGGATGCAGCGGAATGGTCCCCGGAAAATCAGAAATCAAAACCCCGGAAGCTTACTTGCCCAGAATGCCCTTGAAGTAGTCAAGGGTGGTGGCAAGACCCTCCGGCAGCGTATATCCGGGCTGCCAGCCGGCATTGCGGAGCTTGTCGGCACAGGCGCGGGAATGCTTCACATCCCCGGCGCGTTCAGGAGCGTGGAGCACCTTGGAGGAGGAACCGGCTGCCTTGATGATATTGTCCGCCAGCTCTTCAATGGTGATCTGTCCGCCGTACCCGGCATTAAACACGCCGGTCACTCCCGGATGCTCCGCCACGAAGGTGAGGGCCCCCACAATGTCCTTCACGTAAATGAAGTCGCGCGTCTGGGTTCCGTCTCCGTAAACGGTGATATCCTCCCCTTTCACGGCCTTCTCAATGAAGATGGGCACTGCGGCAGCATAAGCGCCCTTGGGATCCTGCCTGGGGCCAAACACGTTGAAAAAGCGGACGGCTGCGGTGTTGACTTTCCCTTCAGAACGGAACATGTTGAGGTAATATTCCCCGTCCAGCTTGGTGATGGCATAGGGGCTCTTGGGTTCCGGGTACATGGTCTCCAGCTTGGGAACCGTGGGATTGTCCCCGTAGATGGCGGCGGAAGACGCCAGCACGATCTTCTTGACTCCGGCGGCGGACGCCTCTTCCAGCACATTCAGCAGGCCGTTGACATTGATATCGATGCATTCGCTGATCTTACTCATGGACTCGGGCACGGAAACGAGCGCGGCCATGTGGAAAATGTAATCCACGCCCTGCACGGCCTGGCGCACCAGTTCGCGGTCGCAAATGGAGCCTTCGATAAAAGTGTGCTTGAGGCCGTCCAGGTTCTTGAGGTACCCGGTGCGGAGATTGTCCAGCACGCGGATTTCCTCCGCCTTGTCCTGATAATGTTCCACGATGTGGGAACCGATGAATCCGGCGCCGCCGGTTACGAGAATCTTCATGATTATCCGATATAGGTTGAATGGTTTGCTTAATAACGGTCCACGACCGCCTTCATCTCGTCCA
The DNA here is from genome assembly GCF_036417355.1 of Akkermansia sp. RCC_12PD. NCBI lineage: Bacteria > Pseudomonadati > Verrucomicrobiota > Verrucomicrobiia > Verrucomicrobiales > Akkermansiaceae > Akkermansia > Akkermansia sp. RCC_12PD. The sequence continues at coordinate 41,963 of NZ_CP143889.1, forward strand.
TCTGCGCTTCAATGGACTCCACCAGGGCCATCTGCGTGCGGCAGCGGTCCAGGTTGTGTTCCGGGCGGTGGATCTTGAAATACACGTCCCCGGAAAGGTAGTCCGTCAGGAAGCGGATGCCGCACTCCATCGTCAGCAGCTTGCCGGAGAACGGAAGAAGGCTCTTTTCCAGAGGGGTCAGGAAGCTCTTGGCGGAGCTTACATAACCCTGAACGAGAGCTTCAAACATGAACATGCGCATGGTGACCTTGGAAATATCCTTTTCATCTTCCGCTGCGGGAGACGTAGCGGTGCGGATCATGTCCCCGAAGTCGTAAATGGCGGAACCGGGCATCGTGGTATCCAGGTCGATCACGCAGATGCCTTCCCCGGTCACGTCATCCAGCATCACGTTGTTCAGCTTGGTATCATTGTGCGTGCAGCGCAGGGGCAGTTCTCCGGACTTCAGGTAATCCACCACCAGGTGGCAGTCCGCCTCACGGGAAAGGTACCAGTCGATTTCCTTCTGCACCTCCTTCACACGGCCGAGCGGATCAGCCTGGATGGCATCCTTCAGGGCGGCCAGCCTGGAAGTCGTGTTATGGAAATCCGGAATGGTCTCAAACAGGGGTTCGCCGGGAAGGTCGGCCGTCAGCTTCTGGAAGTCGCCGAAGGCGCGGGCCGCTTCCACGCACTGCTTGGTAGTTTCAATCTGGTCGTAGGTCCGGGCGCGTTCGATGAACGGATACACGCGCCAGCAATTGCCGTCCGCATCCAGGGCGTAGGGCTTGCCGTCCACGGCGGGCACCAGCGTGAGGGTCCGGCGGTAGGCTTCCGGACAGTTTTCCTCCTTCAAACGCTTCAGGGCGTGGTCTGTCACGCGCTTTACGTTCTCCATCAGCGGAATGGGCTGTCTGAACACGTTATGGTTCACGCGCTGGAGAATATAGCGGATGCGCAGGCCGGCCTGGTCCACCCAGACGCAGTAGGTATCGTTGATGTGGCCGCTGCCGTAGGAATAGCCCTGGACGAAATCGCCCCGGAGGTCAAACAGGGAAGAAACAGCCTTGAGATCGTGCATTGCGGGAACTTAGTTGAGCTTTTCAGGGTACACGCCCTGCTTGATCAATTTGTTGATGCCTTCCACAACCATGGGCTTGTCATCCGGATAGGTGACGCCGAACCAGGTGGAGGTAGTAGGCAGAACCTTGCAGTCCGCCCGGTCCGCATGAATCAGGGCGTCCACCACGGTGGGAATGAAGCATTCGCTCTTGGGCTCCTGTCCGTATTCTTTCAGGAAGTCAATGAAACGGTCTTCCGTCAATTCGACAAAGGAGGGGGAGAAGAGCCAGAAATTCATGGACACCAGTTCTTCCGGATTCACGGGCAGGCGTTCGCCCTTCAGGTTATTCCCGCGCACCACTCCGTCTTCATCGGCCTGAATCTTCACGAACTCTTCCACACCGTCCAGCAATCCCTCCTTGATGGAGCAGATGCCGCGGTTCACGTCCCCGTTGTCGGACAGGGTATTCTTCAGCGGATACCCGATCATGCCGTAATGGGCCTTGTTCGGTTCATCCGTGGTGGAAGTCAGGAACTTGGCAGCCTGGACAAAAGCGTCCGCGCCGTAAAAATCGTCAGCGTTCACGACGGCGAAAGGCTCCTTCACCACATTGCGGGCGGCGCGCAGGGCGTGGGCGGTGCCCCAGGGCTTTTCACGGCCTTCCGGCACGGAAAAGCCTTCCGGCAGGTCGTCCAGGGACTGGAACGCATAATCCACTTCAATCTTGTCGGCAAATCGGCTGCCGACCTTTTCCTTGAACACATCTTCAAAATCGCGGCGGATGATGAATACCACCTTGCCGAATCCGGCGCGGATGGCGTCATAAACCGAATAATCAAGAACGACTTCACCATTGGGGCCCATCGGGTCAAGTTGCTTGAGGCCGCCGTAACGGCTGCCCATGCCAGCTGCTAAAACAAGAAGTGTAGGCTTCATAATACGCGGGCCATTATGACCAAGCCTCCCGGTTTGGCAACTGGAAAATGCCGGGAGAAGGGAGAAAATGCCCGGTCAGAAAGAGTAAGAGCACCAAAGCCCCAGCACCACTTTTTTAAAATCGTCGCGCCCGTAGCCGCAATACAATCCGATGAAAGGCTCCACCCGCAGCCCGGTGGATGCGCCCCACAGGAATCCTGTGCGCACCATCACCTCCTTCAGGCCGGTTCTGCCCATATAATCCTGAGAAAAGCCCAGGGACACCGTATTCACCATGGCCACGGACTCACACAGCAGTGGCTGCCAGGTAGCCGCCCACTCCGAATAAAATCCATCCTGCCCGGCATCGTAAAGCAGGGAACCGCGGAACGACCAGTCCCTCTTGGGATTCCACCTCAGCACCAGCCCCGGCTCAGCACCGCTCTTCAGGGGACAGGAATCATACCACTGCCCGTTGAGGAAGAAGCCGGCCGTACACTCGTCCGCCAGGTAATACTGGACCTCCCCGTGCAGGGAAGTCTGGTTGAAATTCCGACTCTGCCAGTTGCGGACGGAAAAAAGCTCCCCACTCATGGCCCAGGAATCAGACAGGGAAAAACCGCCGGAAATCTGCCCTTCCACAGAATTGTTCCCCATCTTCTCCCCCCGGTAAACGTAATGGGAACGGTAGCCGCCCAGCAACTCGCCGCCCATGCGTATGGGGGAACGCCCGTCCATCTCCGTCAGTGGCGGCGGCCCCTCGTAGCCCAGCGCCGCCAGCGCGGCACAGCACAGGATCATGGCAAAAAGCCTCATTCCATTCATTTAACACATTCGGGAGAGCCTTTCCAACGCCAAAACGGTGCATGCACATTCTCCGGGCTTGGCAAAAAGGGATTATGCCCTTACCCTCTCGCGCATGATCCACTTCACGCTGTTCGGGATACCTATCTATATCCGCCCCACATTCTGGATAGTGCTGGCCATCTTCGGCGGCATACTCGGCGTAAGCAGTGTGGAATCCCTCATTTACCCGGCCCTGTTCGTCATTGCCGGATTCATCGCCATCCTTTCCCATGAACTGGGGCATGCACTGGTGGGCCGCAAACTGGGAGGAGGCCAGCAAACCATTATCCTGGAACTCTTCGGCGGCGTGACCAGCAGCCACGGCATGCAGCTCACCCGCGCCGGACGTGTCCTGATGATTCTGGCGGGTCCCATGATGACGCTGATTCTGGGCGTCATCAGCATCCTGATTGCGTGGAATATCGTTGGTCCCGTCCTGACCGCCAACGGAAAGGACTTCTGGGATCTGGTGCTCTATCCCTACTTGGCAACGGCCGTCTCCCCCAAACTGTACATCCTCTCCTGCCTCATCATGATCGGCGAATGGTGGACTGTCCTCAATCTGCTGCCCATCTATCCCCTGGACGGCGGCCAGTTGGTCGCCCAATTCGTCCGCTCTCCCAAAAAAGTATTCATGACCGGGTTCATCACCTCCATCGTTATCGGCCTGGTCAGCTTCCAGCTCTTCCACGGCTACTTTATCCCCATATTCATGGCCCTCTTTGCCTTCAGCAACTACCGGGAATATAAAAACGCCCCCTTTTAATGCATTCGCGGGCTCTCCCCTTCCCTTCAACACACCATCCATATGTCTCAACAAACCGCAATCACCCCCACCCGCGCCCAGGACTTCCCCGAGTGGTACCAGCAAGTCATCAAGGGAGCCGACATGGCGGAAAACTCCGAAGTGCGCGGCTGCATGGTCATCAAGCCGTGGGGCTACGCTATCTGGGAGCTCATCCAGAAGGACCTGGACCAGCGCTTCAAGGACACCGGCCACACCAATGCCTACTTCCCCCTGCTCATCCCCATCTCCTACCTGGAAAAGGAAGCCGAGCATGCTGAAGGCTTTGCAACGGAATGCGCCGTAGTTACCCACCACAGGCTGGAAGCCCAAAAGGATGAAGCCACCGGAAAAACACACATGATCCCTACCGGGGAGCTCACGGAACCCTTCGTCATCCGCCCCACGTCGGAAACCGTTATCGGCGCAGCCTTCGCGCGCTGGACGTCCAGCTACCGCGACCTTCCCCTCAAGATCAACCAGTGGTGCAACGTCATGCGCTGGGAAATGAGGCCCCGCATCTTCCTGCGTACCGCGGAATTCCTGTGGCAGGAAGGCCACACCGCCCATGAAACGCGGGAGGAGGCCATTGAAGAAACCCTCACCATGCACAAGGTGTATGAGGAATTCCAGCGCGACGTGCTAGCCATCCCCACCATTCCCGGAGAAAAAACGGAAGCGGAACGCTTCCCCGGAGCGGAACGGACCTACACCGTGGAAGCCATGGTGCAGGACCGCAAGGCCATCCAGGCGGGCACCTCCCACTTCCTGGGCCAGAACTTCTCCAAATCGCAGAACATCTGCTTTGCCGGACGGGACAACACCCAGCAATTCGCGTGGACAAGTTCCTGGGGCGTCTCCACCCGCATGATCGGCGCCCTGATCATGATGCACTCCGACGACGACGGCCTGGTATGCCCGCCCCGCGTGGCCCCCCAGCAGGTAGTCATCATTCCCGTTACCCCCAAGGAAGACACGCGCCAGGCAATTCTGGACCACTGCGAGGAACTGGCCCGCACCCTCCGCGCCAAAACCTTCCACGGCCAGCCCCTCCGCGTGCTGGTGGACAGGCGCGACCTGGGCGGCGGCGCCAAAAAATGGGAATGGGTCAAGAAAGGCGTGCCCGTTCGCTTGGAAATAGGCCCCCGCGACCTGGAAAAAGGCTCCGTCTGCTTCCAGCGGCGCGACCAGGCCCCCAACGAAAAAACCTTCCTCCCTGAAACGGAATTGGCGGACACCATCACGGATATTCTCCAGAACATTCAGGACACCCTGCTCAACAAGGCTGTTGCCTTCCGGGACGCTCACATCCGCCCCGCCTCCACACTCCGGGAACTGGAAGAAAACTTCTCCGGAGAAGGAGACGCCGACTGGCTGCAAGTGCCGTGGGACGGCTCTCCGGAAGAGGAGGAAGAACTCGCCAAACGCCTGCGCATCTCCATCCGCTGCATTCCTCTGGGAGAACTGGGCCACGGAGACCCCGCCCCGTGCATCCTCACGGGCCGCCTGACAGAACGCCGCGTCCTCTGGGCCAGAAGCTACTGACCCTCTCATAAAAACCATCCGCTTTCCCGGGACTGTTCCGCGGCCAGGTAAACAAGCCTTCCCGGAACAGTCCCGTTTTTCATGCTGCGGAGATTCTTCCAAGCCCTCCGACACTTTGTTCAGAAAAACACTTCTATCGGATATCGGGCACCAGACCTCTCTATCTTTTAATCCCTTATAAAGGATAAAACCATGGACCTCTGGTTTACCTTCCTGAATGCCAATCTCCACCATTCTTGGAATGAGTGCATTGCGTGATAACAGCCAGGCGGAATCACCTATTCGTTCATGTCCACCTGAAAACCGGGGACGATCTGAACGCGACAGACACTTTGCTGACAGGGTTCCCCGTGAAATAGGAATAGTCTGGACAAGCAAACTCCCCTCCCTCTTCCTTCAAGATGCCTCTGATAAATATGGAGACTTCCATCCGCCACACGGCAAACGGTAATTTTCAGACAGCTTCCTGGGAAAAAGACGGACTTTTCTCTAAAAAAATCTTGCCAAATTCGAATCCCCATATATATTTTCTGCCACACGGACGCCGCAAGGCAGTCGGTCATCCAAAGCGGATGTAGCTCAGGGGTAGAGCGCAACCTTGCCAAGGTTGATGTCGTGGGTTCGAATCCCATCATCCGCTCCATTTTTTCTTTTCCAACTTGTTCCTTCCGGGCAGTTTTTTTGTGTGTTCATCTGCTGATTTTGATGCAGAGCTGAATCTCCGGGTTCTGCTGTGATTGGTGACGCATTCCGTAATGCCAATAGATCGCGCTATGCTCATCATTCACTGAATCAGCAATGATCACATATAAAACGTGTTGATTACTACTCCACATTGATATAGTAAAGATGATCTGGTTATTAGCGTTACTTCACCATGAATATATTATTGCCAATAAGCGCATGTGCTTTTCTGCTCTCCGCTCATCCTTCCATGTCGGCGGAAGAAAAAAGCATTTCTCATCCTAGCGACCAGACCATTACGATTCCCGATTCCCTCGACGGCTACACGCTGACCATGACGAGCAAAAAGATAAAATACGTCCATATCAGCTTTTATACTCAAGCTCTTGACGATGGTGCAATCGTCAGAAATGGAGGAATTGGAGACTACTACGAAAAATATAAAGAACGTGTATCATATACTTCCGATTCCTCCTACAATGCCACGATCGTATTTTCCAAAGACCAATGGACAAAGGGGCAAGATTCAGAAAGTTATATTTGTGAAAAAATAGGAAAGGACAGATTGGTTATCAAATCCGTAAAGATAGAAAATGGTATTCCTAGAGCGATTGAACCCTATTTATTCCTTTATTTTAAGACATCTGATGGAGGCAATGCTTATGTTTTAGAGGAAGAAAGTATAGGAGGAAACATCTCATTCATGCTGAAAAAATCTTCAGAAAAACAATAAACGGAAAAGGGCTGCCTGAGACTGGAGCAGCCCTTCCGATTGCTAAATCGGGAGGAAGCCCCCGCAGGACGATTTCCCATGCTTCAAGAAGGGAAACATGGGAAATCGTGTTATTGGGTTACGGTGTTTTACCCCGAAGGAATCTCCTGCACCCTTTCCTTGACCAGGAGGAAGAAAGACGCAATGCTGGAAAATAGTGGCACACTATTTTATCAGATAATTACCCGATAAATGCTCTCACGCCCGATTTGTTCAATGAATCGCCCTCCATCCAGATACGTCTTACACACCTTGCCATCGTATAATCCTCATCCAGCGCTTCCCTACATTTGAAAAACCACCGGATTATATAACCTGTTCGGGCTACATTTCCATCCTTGGAGGACCCCAGCAGCAACAACCATGCCATCGTACGGGCCGTTCTCTTGGTTTCTGCTTCTTTTTGGCTGTAACCAGACCTCCTTTCGCCGACTTGGGTACAAACGCATTCGCGGACAGAGCTTTCGCCCCATAAAACAGCGTTATCGCCAGCCTCTTACAACAATTACCATCCACATTCACAACAATGGAGACAAATGAGCCGGCTAAAAAAGGACGTGTTAATATACAATGTACCATGTGATTTATCCTCCGGGAGTATCAGCATGCCAGGGAGAAAATTTGAGCCAGCTACATCAGACCCCACCCAAATAAATTACTCCTTCTAAACATCTTGTTTTATTTTATAACATTCATTATATGTATCTCTTAAAATTGTTGGTATTGACATGCATTCTATGGATGAGCGGGGCCCAAGGTTCCTTCACCCGGGAGGCTGCGGAATCTGGGCAGAAAAAATCACCCGCTCCTCGGCAAAATGATCTTGGAACGGACCTTTCTTCATTCAAATACGGCGTTTTGCCGGTCCATAATATCTTGCAAGATTGTAAATAATTAAAAGACGTTCTCGATTCCATTACAACGCCGGAAACCGGACAAAACAAGGAAGAGACAATTTCCTTTCTTTGGGAACGTGCTGTACTGAACAATGTTATTCTCGCGGACAGCATTCGGAGCAACCCCGCAAAGTACGAGGCAACGGAAGATGAAGCAAAAGAATTGTATGCCGTCCTGGTAGCAGTTAACCAGCAGCTCAAGGATACATTAAACCTGTTGCGTGACCTGCAAAAAAGAAACCTGTTGGAAATTGAATTTGAACTTATGCTGGAAACAAAATGCTCCATCCTTGAAGGCTATCTGGACAAGCATCAATCCTCTCTTTCCGATTCGGACTGCATCAATGCTTTTGAGAAGAATAAGGGATATCCCTATTTGCTCCAGGCTTTTTTTGCGATGTACCGTGAAAAAGACATGAATGCAGCGAAGCTACTCTTCCGGGAAGGTGCACAGAAAGGGAGCAAAAAGGCACAACTCATGGAAGAGCTCTGTGCGCATTCCAACCCCGCAAAATCATGGATGGCATTCTGGAAATTCTTCCCCGTTTAAATGCAGTCGCCGCCAGGATCACGGATCGGAACATGGCGGAAGCGAATGAGGAGAGCCTTGTCTCATTATTTAATTCCCTTCGTTTTCAAATTTCCCTGCTCAACAGGAGTCCCCAGTCTGAAAAAGACTCCGAATATATGCTTCAGACCTGGAATCCCGTTTATCAAAATGCAATGCAGCAATTTCATCAGGAATGGGCCAGAATAAAATCCTCTCAATATTTTGAAAATAAAAATCTGAAAAAATCCATCTCAGACAAATCAATATCCCTGAATGTGTCCATCAATTTAAAAAACCTTCTTAAATTGCAACCGAAATCATAGGAACATAAAAAGGGATGCAGTCTCGTTTCCATATCTTAAACAGTTCCTCATTGATATTTATTCCAGCCTTTGGCTGGCCTGCGCCCCAATAGCTCTCGACAAGCTACTCTTTGCCAAAACTTTCATGCAGGATCGCCATACCCTCAACGACAGCACCCTGTGCATGACCATCACAACGCGGCAGGCGTTCAGCATGATGTACCTGGAAAAATCGTAAATCGTAAAATAACGACTATGACTTCCAGGTCCTTCAGGTCAGCTTCATTGGCCTGCAGTCCGGCATCTGCTTCCTGATCACCGATTCCCTGTCTTTAATCAACATCGGCACTCCAACACCAAGAAGTATGCATGCGTCTGTCCGATGCGGCGTTCCAAAGACCAAGTGTACAGCATGTGGGAAAACGCCAAATTCCACAAGCTCCGGCCGCATGATTAAATCGACATTCTGTTGGAGGGAGCGGACTTCGGCATGGACGCCGTCCACATCGGGAAGGAAACCGTGATTTCCATTCACTTCGAGGAAAAATTCTCTGTAGTTCAATTCGGCCATATTGATACGGTTCACATTCAAAGGAAGGGCTCCGGGTGGCCGTTTTTTTTGAGATACGGGTGTTGGAGAAGAGTTACAGATTAATGTAACTATCTGATGATAACTTATCACAAATCCATCATCCACTCCGTCATCTCCCTTTTCGAAGCCTTGCAAAGCTTCTGCGTGGTAAGGATTCCTTCTTTTCTGCCTTTCCATAATTTCCGGGCAGAGAAAATCCTCTCATACTGAAACTCATAACATAAAAGAGACGTGAAATTTTAATTCAAATCTCTTTCTATTGTTATAAAAATAAATACCGATATAGATCGGTCCCTAATTTAATCTGAAATAGTAGGATTCATCTATTTTTTTTGCTGGTGTTTTATTATCAATGTATTCGTAATGAAATGTAGTCGTTTGTATTGTTATTGCTCCCTGAACATTAATACTGATGCTTCTTAATTTTTTCACAATATGAATTTTGGTCCAATCATCAATAATATTCAAATCTTCCACGCATAAGCCATGAATAATATTTTCAAGAATATCAAAATTATTTTCCCTTATTTCTATTGTTTCTCTAAAAATGAGTACATTGGAAAAACAATTCATAAGATAATTAAATTGATCCGAATTGCTGTACCTCCTCTGACGAAATGCTAGTTCAACATTATCCTCTTGATTGCCTGGTAATTGCATATCATATACGTCAAAAACGCTTTTCTCAAGATTACTATCTGATTTTCTTTCGAAGAGAACAATATTCTCTTGGGGAATAATGATGAGGAAGGTGTTTTTTCTATATTCAAACGGTCTCAAAAAAGCCATCTCCATATTTTCCTGATCCTTCCAATTTAAATATGATGATAAATTATCATAATTTTTTGCGAAATTATATTCTTTTTTAGAAGAAGGTGAGCAAGATGTTTGTACAATGATTACAATAAATGCGATGATGATCTTCTTCATGGTTCTATATAATATTGTTAAGGATAATTAATTTCTTAAATTATTAGAATTTAACCTTGCAGGGGTCTTGCTACATTTCCTGTGGGACTGGAACACGAAAAAGCGCAGAGAGGTTCCACTTTCCGGGGATCGTTGGGTGAATGGTCCTTGTGATGGAAGAGGCGCAGGACATGCGTTTCCGGATGAACTCTTCGTTCCTTTTCCAAGGCGTCGCGCAGAGTAGTAGCTTCCACCAGCGGCACGGCGTCACTTGCTCCAAAGATGAGGAAATCTTCCCTCTGCCAGCGGGAATCGGCCAGCATCCGGACCAGAGAGGCACGGGGCAGGTCTCCATGGCGCCAGCCGGGGGCATAGGCATGCAGCGGAAGTTCTTCCGGTTCCGCATCATCCAGGCCGGAGGCGTCCTGCATGGAAGGAAAGGCTTCCACGGCATACCCCAGCCGGAGGAAGTCTTTTTCACCTTCCAGAAATTCTCCCGGCGTCTGGAGCAGCAGGCAATGAAGAGGCGTATTCATGGAGAGACAGGGAAACAATTCCCAACCTACTGCTTCTTTCCCGAAAAATCCACCAGGAAAATGGAAAAACAAAGAGACTCCCGGAATATCCGGGAGCCTCGTGTAATAAGATATAGATTCTTAATGAGGGCTTTGTGCGCTTTTGGAAAAATCATCCAGAAAAGCTTGAGCTTCCTGATCTCCTTGTTCAGCGGCACGCTTCATCCAAATAAGAGCTTCCTGCATATTCTGTTGGACACCTTTTCCTTTTGCATACATGGTTCCCACATTGTATTGGGCCTCCGGATTATTTTGTTTTGCAGCCAAGGAAAACCATTGGAAAGCTTCCTGGTCATCCCGGGGAACCCCTATCCCATCCCGATACATCCTTCCAAGGTTATATTGGGCATTTGCACAACCTAATTTTGCAGCCAGGAAAAACCATTTGAAAGCTTCTTTCAAATCTTTTTCAACACCAATTCCCCGATAATACAAAGTTCCCAGATTATTTTGAGCTGGAGTACATCCCTGCTGAGCAGCAGCGGAATACCATTTAAAAGCTTCCTTCCAATTCTGGTCAACTCCTTGACCTCGTTCATACAAAACTCCCAGATTATTTTGAGCTGGAGTATATCCCTGCTGGGCAGCAGCGGAATACAACTTAAAAGCCTCTTTCCAATCCTGTGGAACTCCGTGGCCCTGCGCATACATGACACCAAGCTCACATTGAGCCGGAGCATATTGCTGTTGAACAGCAGAGGAATACAATTCAAAAACTTTTTTCAAATCTTCTTTAACACCAATACCTTGCGAGTACATAATTCCAAGAGCATATTGAGCCGGGGCATATTGGTGTTCTACGGCCTTTGAATACCACTTGAATGCCTCCTTAAAATCTTTCTCGACTCCCTGCCCATTTACATACATAGCTCCAAGATTGTATTGGGCTTCAGCATTCCCTTGCTGCGCAGCCAGGAAAAACCATTTGAAAGCTTCTTTCAAATCCTGTGGAACTCCTTTTCCATTTATATACATGATTCCAAGGCTGCATTGGGCATCCGGATCATTTTGTTTTGCTGCCAGAGAGAACCACTTGAAAGCTTCCTGATCATTCTGGGGAACCCCCATCCCATCCAGATACATCCTTCCAAGGTTATACTGGGCATTGGGGTAATCTTGTTTTGCAGCCAGGAAAAACCATTTGAAAGCCTCCTTTAAATCTTTTTCAACACCAGTTCCCCGGTAATATAACACTCCAAGATCATTTTGGGCTGGGGCGTATTGTTGCCGGGCTGAGGCACAATATAGCTTAAATGCTTCCTGATCGTTTTGGGGAACGCCCGTTCCATTCTGATACATGATTCCAAGGTTGTACTGACCCTCCCGATCATTTTGTTTTGCTGCCAGGGAAAACCATTTGAAGGCTTCTTTCCAATCCTGTGGAACCCCTTGACCTTGTGCATACATGACTCCAAGATAAACTTGCGCAAAGGCATTTCCCTGCATGGCAGCACGCTCCAACCAAATGAAAGCCTCTTTCCAATCCTGTTGAATCCCCTGACCTTGTGCATACATAACGCCAAGATTGCATTGTGCCGGGGCATACTGTTGCCGGGCAGCAGCGGAATACCATTGGAAAGCTTCTTTCCAATCCTGTGGAACCTCTTGACCCTCTGCATACATGACTCCAAGATTATATTGTGCCGCAGCATGTTGTTGCCGGGCAGCCTTTGAAAACCACTTGAAGGCTTCTTTCAAATCTTTCTTAACTCCTAGTCCATGTACATACATGATCCCAATATTGTGCTGAGCGACAACATTTTCTTTCTCAGCAGCCAGGAAAAACCATTTCATGGCTTCCTTGAAATCCTGCTCAATGCCCATACCTTCCTTATACATGGTTCCCAGGTTGTTTTGAGCGTCCGTATATCCCTGTTGAGCGGACTTTGAAAACCATTTAAACGCTTCTTTCAAATCCAGCTTTACCCCCTTCCCCTGGTAATAACATGCCGCTACCAGATATTGCCCCTCTGCACTATTTTGCTGGGCAGCTTTCCATGCCCACTGAAAAGCCTTCTGATAATCCTGCCGGACGCCCGTTCCTTTACCATAACATATGGCAAGTTGACATTGTGCTTGAACATCCCCCTGTTGAGCTGACGTTTCGATTGATTTTATTTGTTCAGGTGCGACTGGTAAATCAATCACCGGCTCAATATGGGATAGTACTTTTTCCGGAGAAGCATATGTCACTGAAGTCAGAAAAACACATGCACAGATGTTAAATACATAAAACTTAAACTCCCTTCGCACCGGTAGCGAAGGGAGTTTAAGGAATGGAATAGTATTATAATATTTCGGCATTACATAAATATATATAAACGATAATACCAAAATATCAAATGCTTTTTTAGAATGTAAAGGTTACTGTTACATTCCCTCCAACTCCCACACCACCGCTCGCCGGGAAATTAACATTTCCACCCATTTTCACTGAACCACCACCGTTGCCAATAGGGAAACTGACACTTACGCCAACGCTAACTCCTGGAACAGGATTTTCGACAGGTTTAGCGTTTCCGCCCGTCTTAACCCCTCCACTTGACCCTACATTCGCAGTGCCAGTTACTGATGTCCCCCAATTTCCAGCGAAAGCAGGAGTGGTAACTATGGCAGTGGCCCCAACTTGGGGACCTCCATCTCCAGAATTATCACTACCACCCTCTCCCTTCCCGGGTTTTCCTGTTGTTGTGGTAGGAGGCTCCGTTCCTTCTATCTTGTGGGCAGCCATTTTGGCAATTTCTTCCAGTTTTTTTGCTAGCTGTTTGCCGATTTCGGTACAGACCTGATCCGGAGTTCCTTTGGGAGCATACTCTTTACAAAATGTAATACATCTCTGCTGGGCTTCTGCCCGGGCCTGTTTCTCCAGAAAATCCTTCAATCCGGGCAAGAGACCATCAAAGTTTACCAACCCAAGATAGTCTATTGACAAACCATTACCGACAAAGTAGTAGAGATTGAACCCGGCATTTTCCGCCATCGGATCGCGGTTGATCCAGCGTCCATCAACTACGTTGTAGTAGCGGTAATTGTAGTAAACCAGCCCAAGGTCGTCATCCAGATATTCGCTGGAGAAGCGGAACGGATTGATCTCCGCCGCGTTTCCTTCCATCTTGATAATGTCTCCATAGGGTCCGTATTCATACAGGGCGCGCCTTCCTCCCTGGATGCCGAACAAGGCCGTCGTGTTCTTGAGCAGGTCGTGCGTGTAGTACAGGTCTTCCTGGTAAACACCGGCTTCGTCAAAGACACTCATGGCAAGGATGCGAGTCGCTACGGACTCCACCGGGTCCCACAGATAGGTCTTGCGCAGGATGGGGGCGGCCGTCTCCGTCTCATTGGTGGCGTCCAGTTCCGCTACCTGCAAATAGCCCAGGTAAATGAACCGCTTCCTGGACACCAGCGTGTCCCCGTCGTAGACAGTCTTTTCCACACGCCGGTTTAGGTAGTCGTACACACATTCAATGCGTTTGCTCCCCTGGGTGAAGGTGGTTGCCTGGTTCAGGGCGTTGTATGAGACCATCCATTCTCCAGAAGACGTGAGAATGGCTGTCTGGTTGCCATCCTCGTCATAGAGCATGAAAACCGTCGTGCCGTCATCATCGCAAATGGAGGAATACTGGTTAAGCATATTACTCGTGTAACTGCGCTGTCCGGACGCTTTCAGCGAATTTGTCCGATTGCCTCCGTTGTCGTAGGCAAAAGTGTATGTTCCGCCCCGGCTTAGGGCGTCGGCAATTACTTCACTGCGGTCATTGTACGTGTAGGTATGAACAAGATCCGGAGTAGGAGTATTGAAATAATCCTTCTTCGTCGCCGGGCGTCCCAGAGAATCATACGTGTAATCCACCTTGGCCGGGTAGTTCTGGCTTCCAGGGCGCAGGTAGTCCATCTTGACCACCAGGTCCCGCTTCTCTTCCAGCGTGTACCATCTCTTCAGCGTATTGGGATAGTTCAGCGTCTCCAGCAATCCGTTGGCGGCATTGTAGCCATAGGTAAACGGAGTCGCCACCGCGTTGAGGGAAACCGTGGAAGGCCTTCCTGCGGAATCATACCCCCAGCCCGTTTGTAAAACAGTGCCGCCGCCGTATTGCAGGCTGTAGCCTGAAGCTCGCCCGTAGGCGTCCTTCACTGCCGCCAGGGAACTTTCTACAAGTCCCAGCGTGCTTTCCCCTTCCACTTCCCCGTACTGGTTGTAGGTGAAGCTGCGCGTCCCGCTGGCATCGGTAATGCCGGTGAGCTGGCCCAGATGGTTATAAGTCGCCGTGATGGAGGGAGTACCCTCGCCATAGGTCTCGCCTGTCAGCAGCCCGGTCAGGGCGTCATAGCTGCGCGTCATGACATTTCCTCTTCCGTTCGTAAAGGTGGAAATGCGGTTGAGCGTATCGTAACTGATGTCCTTATGGGTGTTGTCTGCATAGGTCTTTCGGGTAGGCAATCCCGTAGCGGCGTTATAATTCCATGCCGTCATGTCTCCATCCGTTCGTTCTCGCGGATCAGTCGTGATAGCTTCCGAGGAACCGCGGAACGTCGTCAGGCCGGTGATCTGGTCCGCATCGTTGTAAGAGAACACGGCTGGCTGAATCGCCGTTCCCCATTCGGCCTCCTTGCGTCCCCTGGCGTCATAGGCATAACAGGCCGTCTTGCCCATGGCGTCGGTGATGCAGGTAGGATGGTCCAGCGGCTGCCCGTAGGCATAGGACGTGCTGTTTTCCGCGGCATCCGTCACGGAAAGGAGGCGCAGGGCTGTATCGTACACTTCCGTCGTGGTATTGCCGCGGCTGTCCGTATAGGCCATCGTCATGCCTTGAGCCGTATAGGCGCGGCTCTGGCTGGCGGAGATCCCTGCATAATCGGTCACAGTGGTGGTAAAACCGTCCACGGTATGAATCACGGCTGCATCCGATACTCCGGGCTGGATCACTTTCCGCACCCTGGCGGCAGGTTCCCCGTATTCCGTCCAATCGGCGCTGTCATGCCCCCTGGCGTCCGTCGTAACCACCTTGCTTTCCAGCACGGGGTTCAATGAAGAAACCAGCGTAGCTTCCTTCCGGACAATGGGCGTGCCTTCCGCTGCGTATTCCGTCGTCGTGACAAGTCCGTAGACGCCCTCTTCCCGTTGTTCACGGGTGTAGGTATATTCCATAACCCGTGAATTGAGCGTGGTCGGTTCGTCGGAAAGAGCCACGGTTTCCTTCGTCTTGTTGCCAAAGGAATCATATTCATACAGGATGGGAGCCAGTGTTTCAAGCTGGTCGCGGACAAGCTGGCCTTTGGCGTTGTAAGTCAGATGGCGGTAATTGCTGCCATTCCTCGTATGCACCGTTGCCACACGGATTTGCTGGCCGAAGCCGTCCGTAATGACGCGTCCCCGGACAACGCGCGCCGTCCCGTTGAGAACGGTCGTTGTCACGCGGAGGCCGTCGCTTGCCATATCGGTTTCAAACTTGAGGTCCTGCTGGCCCGTCCCGTGCTGGCGCAGGATCGTTCCATCCGCATGGCGCTGGGTGATGAGCGTTCCTCCCATGGGAGTCGTGACGGTTTCCGTCAGGCCATTCGCGCTGTAGCTGTGAGTGGTTATCCGTCCCAGAGAGTCTGTCTCGCTGGTGATGCGTCCCAGCAGGTCGTAGGCCGTTTCCGTGGCGACGCTCATGGCTCCAGTGTCGGTCCGGGTCGCAGTGGCCCGGTCCAGGGCATCCTTCGTGTAACTGACGATGGTTTCCGGAGTTGTCGCTGTGGCGGAACGGATCGTCTCAACCAGCAGCCTTGCACTGTCGTAACCGTAGTCTGTCCGCACGCCGTCTTCATCCTTTTCCCAAAGGATGCGTCCGTCGCAGATGGATTCCTGTTCGGAGACGCGCCCGTTGCCACGGGTGCGCTTCGTCCAGCGGTTCATTGTGTCAAATTCATAGTCCGCGCTGTCCGTAAGCGTCCAGGTATTGTCGGAAAGCAGTACATGGCTTTCTTCCCTCACCGTATTGCCCTGGGGGGTAATGAAGGAGACTTTTCTGACGCTCAATCCCGGAACCACTTCTCCGTTGACGCGGGTTTCCTGCGTTTCCGTATAAGCGGCTCCATGCTGCGTCGTGGCGGCATATTCATAATGGGTCTGCACGCCATTGACGGCCTGGGTCATCTTGATGCGGCCCTGCGCGTAGCTGTTGGGAGCGCTCCCCAGCCACGTTTCCTGCACTTCGAGCTGGACGGTCTCCGTCTCAAGAGCGGTCGTGCGGATTTCCACGCGCCTGACATGATCGGCTTGACTGTACGTGTAGGTTTTCTTCCACAATTCAATGGGGTTATTGGAACCGTCGCGCATGAGGCGGCGTTCTTCGGCAACATCGCTGCTTACCTCGCTGTCTCCATCCCCGGTCACATACCGATATGTCGTGTCCTGGGATTTGCCGCCGCACCAGGGCTGCCTTTCCAGCGTCAGGCGTCCCAGCATGTCGTAGGACCATTCCCATACGCCTCCATCCGGGCGCGTTTCCTTCTTCTTCCTGCCGTAGTAGTCGTATTCATAGGTGGTCGTCTGTGCAAGATCGCTGCCATAGCCATCCACTTTGGTAAGAAGCAGGTCGCCATAAGCCGTCGTCTGGTACACTTCGCAGACATGGGAGGCGGCAGCTCCGTCTTCTCCCCTGGAAACCGCCGTAACGAGCTGCCAGGTATCTTTCTCCAGTTCCGTCCGCGTGCGGCGGGTCACGATGGCTTCAGCATCCGTTCCCTGCGCCATGTTCCAGGCTTTGCCGTTAAGCCACCATTCCGTTTTGAAATCCAGCCTTCCCGGCGTCTGTTCGGTGACGGAGAAACGGCCCGTGGCGGCATCTCCGACCATCACGAACTTTTTGAACGGTTCTCCCGTAACAGTGTAAAGCCCCTGTTCATCCTGCCCGGTAATCTGGGAGGGAGTGTAAAGGGCAATCGTATAGCCGTCAGCCGTGACGGCTTCAATGTTGAGCAGGCCGTCCCAGAGGTTCCATACCTGGAGGAGGTCTCCTGCACTGTCCCTGTTGACGCGCAAATAGGCGCCAATCTGCTCGGCTGTGTAAATATTGCCCCACCTGGTCGTGTAGGAAACAAGGGCTCCGGTTCTGGCGTTATACACGGCAACGCTCTTGTCCGTCTTTATCCACTGGACGCACAAAACACCGTCCACCGTTGTGAAGAAGGCACGGTTCCCGGAGGACGTAAACTCGCCGACGATCGTCAGCGTTTCCCTGTCCACTTCACATTGAACGCAAACACGCCCGGCTCCCGTGACAATATCAAACGTGCCTCCAGCCACAATGCCAACTTCCGGAATATCCAGGAAGCTTGCCAGCATGGAGTCGTAGCAGAGGGCATGGGGATGGTTCAGCCCATCGGTGGAATCGGTCGCCAGCAACTCAATGGAGCCGGTGGGAATGCCGCCCAGCCCGCGGAAATGGCCGAAGTCCGCCCCCCAGTACATCAGGGAAGCGTCGCTGATTGCCTGTGCGTTTTCACCTCCGGAGGAAGTGTTCCCAAAAACGGGGGCCGCGCTTCTTGATCTTCCTGCCGGGGGCGGAGGGCAGCCCCCTCCTTGACCATCAAAATTGCAACAATCGCAGGTTGGCTTTTTCTTGCCGCCTGCGGTAGCGGGGCCTTCCTTGTCGATGTGGGCTTCAAATTTGTAATCACATACGGAAATATTGTTTTCCGGAGGATCATAGTCGATATTATTCTGTTCCACATGCAGGGTGTATTCACCGGATTTCAAGGTGAACTCACCGCTTTCCTTGGTCCATTTGGCATGCCCTCCCTGCGGGCCTTCTCCTCCCGAAGTCATGTCGATTTCCTGGGCAACCGTGCTGGATTGTCCCACGGACATTTTGCCCCAGTCATCTACGGTAAGGGTCATGTTGCACGTCGCTTCCAATGGTTCGGGGGGAGTGGGGGTGGGGTCTTCTTCTGTCGGTTGTGGAGTGGGAGCCGACGGTACGGTAAAGGATTTTTCGGCTGTCTCCATGTGGTCTCCACTGGTAGAGGGCTTCCCTTTGTAGTAACTGTCTGAAAAGCTTTTATTCCAGACAACATGCCAGGGTTCAGGTTCCGATTCAGGTTCCTCATTCAGAACCATGGCTCTTCCACGGGCTGCTTGAACCATTTTGGGGCTGGAATACCACCTCTGGTAGACGGGAACGGAGGAAACTCCGTTCTGAATGTTCATGGAATTATTTGTTTTCATGATTTTAATTTAATTTGTTGATGTTGATATGATGGTGCAGCCGCCCTGAAAAATGCCCGGAAGGCTGGCGGCTGCCAGGGACCTTTCCGGGAGAAATAAACAGAAAAAGCCTGTGGCTCTTTCTTATTAAAATATTGATTCATCTAAGAATCGTCATAAATAACTTAAAAATAAAAAAATCCGCTTCTTTTCAAAGGTAGCTATTTCTCTTTCTATAGGCATCCATCCAAACACGTTATATGTCGGTCGGAGAGAAGCTGCCGTCCGTAAAAGCTTGTTCATTACCCAGTACTTTCCTGCAGAGCAACTTCTGAACTTCATTTTTCCATGATCAAACCTGTCGCTGGGACTTTCACTCAAAAATCAGGATCAGGAAATCAAGTAGGGCAATCCGTCCTTCCTCTCAAATAGAAGATTCGCAATCACTGGCAACTTGCATTATCCCCATCCTGAAATCTTAAATTCCATCAAGGAGCAATTACAAATCACCGGAGGCATTTCTTCTCCACAAGAATCCACACGCTTAATCCGTTCTCTAAAAACACCTTGTTTTCTCTTGCAGGGACCTTCCCGGCATCTTATAGGTAATCATCATTTTCTTGAATCATGCGTCTTCTTGGGGACTTCCTGAACAGGTTGTCCATTTTTCAAGGATGCCATTTTCATGGCGGGAGTCCGGGACAACATATTCATTCCTCCGGAAAAGAAAATGAAGGCAATGCCGGGAATCCAGCCTAAAACAATTCCGGCCATTTCTTATGAAAGCCAACCGATGAAAAACCATATGAACCTTTACTTCGTCGCCAGCAACCGCCGCCATATTTTCCAGGCCGCCGTTACTCTCTGGAGCATCGTCTCCTGTGACGATTCCTCCACCCGCTACAACGTGTTCCTGAAAACGGAGCTGGAGGAAAAAACCTGGCGAGGCTTTTTCCTGCCAATCCCCCGTGTTTCCGTGTACGGAGTTCCGTTCAACGTTCCCTATGAACAATCCGTCCTCCTGAAAAAAATGAAGGACCTGGACGGGAACGATTCCAGAAAATACTTTTATCACAAATTCGATCTGACGTGGACAGAGTCGATCAGCCATCTTCTGACGGATGACAGGCTGCTCCTGCTGGATACGGACCTGTATGCCCGGAAGCCCCTGCGAGCGCTGTACGAGACTCCGCTTGCCGATCACGAATGCATGGCCATGGTCATTGACACGGGAATCTGGAAATACCCGGAATGGGTGCTGGAGCACAACCGTTCCCTTGGAATCGACCACCCGTGCTTCTACAACACCGGGGTAGCTCTCATCCACATAAGTTCATTCGTGGAACACCATATCTGGGAAAAAAGCCTAGAGGCCTACCCCTTCCCCACCATGCCGCCCCAGCACGACCAGGATATCCTCAACAGGCTGATTTTCAACAACGCGACCAGGGATATCAAAAGGCCCTGCTGTAAAACCATGCCAAGCGTGTACAACATGAGCACAAAATGGTTCCCCTTCATGAATCTGGAAAAGGATGACATCGCTCTCGTTCACGCCTACGGAGACACCAAGCTCCCGCACTCGTCCTGCGATTGGGCCAACAAGGAATACGAACGACTGATGGAGACATACAGGAACATGGAAATTCCCTCACCGGAATGATTCCGCGCCATAGGGACCTCATGGCATGTCCCCGCAAATCATGCAGGAATAATAAAACAATTTGGAATCTGCCGCCGGAGGTTCATCCACGGAAGGTCCCGTACCTGCGATCACAGCTCCAAATGGACTGATGCCGTTCAACGGAAGCCCAAGTTTTCCATGGACCCCTTCCTGTCCCTCCTGCGGTCAAAACCGGGATAGACGCGCGCAAACCGTTCGTCAATACCTTGCGTCAATCCCATCCATCCGGGTCCGGATGGCAGGAAGAGCCCCATCACGGAGCTCTTCCGCATGATCCTTACATGTGAATGGCGATTCCCTCCGAGGCCAGCATGGACTCATGAATGGCTTCGGACAGGGTCGGATGGGCGAAAATGGTGGCGTGAATATCTTCATCCGTCAATTCCGCCTGAAGGCTGACGCCGAGCGTGGCGATCAATTCCGTAGCTTCCGGCCCCACAATGTGGGCTCCCAGCAATTCACCGTTTTTGGCGCCGTACAGGGTCTTCACGAAGCCGTCCGGTTCTCCGGCGGCCACGGCTTTGCCGATGGCCTGGAAGGGGAATTTCCCGACTTTGTACTCCACGCCCGCTTCCTTGAGGGCGCGTTCCGTGCTACCGACGGACGCAACCTGCGGATAACAATACGTGCAGCTCGGGAAGAAGCCGACCTGTTTGGGCTGATAATCCGGATTAAACATGCCTTCCACCGCCTGCACGGCTTCATACGTAGCCGTATGGGCCAGCAAAACGCCGCCGATCACGTCGCCCGCCGCATAAACGCCGGGGACGGACGTGGCATAGCGGTCATTGACCTTGATGAATCCCTTTTCCGTCAGTTCCAGGCCGAGAGCGGCGGGAACGACCGGCTTCACGCCGATCGCCACCAGGCAAATGTCCGCCGTAATTTCCTCTTCCTGTCCCTTGCTGTTTTTTACAAGGGCCTTCACCTTGCCGTCGCAGGTTTCCGTGACGGACTCCACGGAAGTGCCCGTCATGGTCTTGATGCCCTGTTTCTTGAAGGCCCGCTCCAACGTCTGGCAGGAATCGTCGTCCTCATTGGGCAGGATGCGCGGCAGCGCTTCAATAAGCGTCACCTTTGTACCGAAAGAATTATAAATATAGGCAAACTCCGTGCCAATGGCCCCGGAACCAATGATAACCATGCTTTCAGGCCGCTTTTCCAGCACCATGGCTTCCCTGGAACCGATGATGGTAGTGCCGTTCAGCGGAAGGCTGGAAACGGTGCGGGTCACGCATCCGGTACTGATGAGAATGTTCTTTCCTTCCAGTACCTGCGTAGTGCCGTCAGCGGCCTTCACTTCCACCTTGCCGGGAGCCGTGATGGAGGCTTCCCCGGTAACGGATTCCACCTTGTTTTTCTTGAAAAGGAATCCAACCCCGCCAGCCAGGCGGTCGCTCACCTTGCGTGAACGTCCGATGACCTCGCTCCAGTCCACGCTCACGCCTTCCACCGTCATGCCAAATTCCTTGGCCCGGCTCGTCACAGTCAGGTAGGCTTCCGCATTCTTCAAGAGTGCCTTGGTGGGAATGCAGCCCCAGTTCAGGCAGGTTCCCCCCACCCGGTCGCGCTCCACGCACGCCACGGTCTTTCCCATTTGTGCAGCGCGAATGGCTCCCACATATCCGGCGGGGCCGCCACCAATGACGATCAAATCATATTGCATGAAGGTACTATAAAGGCATCCACCCCGCCGGGTAAAGAATGAATGTGATCATGCGGCTTCCCGGGAGATTCAATAACAAAAGATTAAAAAACCAAGAGAGAATCCGCCCATGGACACGGGACGAATTTCCCTTATTTATCTTTGTGTTCCAACGCGTTGTTTACCTTATACTTTCGCTTTTACCCATTCCACCAGTTCCTGCATTTCCGCGGCGGTATCCGCATACAAGCCGTCCGTGTAGCAGCCATGGTCATACAGGATGCGGCCATCCACCATCGTGAACACGCAGTCCTTGCCGGAAGCGGCATAAACCGCATGGGAAACTTCATTGAAGATCGGGCACAGATTGGGTTCGTCCAGATCCAGGGCAATCATGTCGGCGGGAGCTCCGGGAGCCATCGTTCCCAGGCCCGGGGTGCGGAAAATGCGGGCGCCTTCCACGGTTGCCATGCCCAGGGCTTTCATGGCGGGAACGGCGGTGGCGTCCCCGGTGCACCCCTTGGCAAGAATAGCCGCCAGCTTCATTGTTTCAAACATGTCCAGGCTGTTGTTGCTGCATGCACCGTCCGTCCCCAGGGAAACGGGAATGCCTGCCATCAGCATGTCCTGAACCCTGGCAAATCCGGACGCCAGCTTCAGGTTGCTGACGGGATTATGCACAATGGCCGCACCGGATGCCGCCACCGTTTCCAGTTCCTCATCCATCACATCCACCATATGGGCCAGCACGGCGCGTTCATTCAGTAACCCCATGTCCCGGGCATAGGCCACCGGCCTCCTGTCCTGGTGCAGGGAGCGGCACTGTTCCACTTCCCCCGCAGACTCGGAAAGATGAATATGGAGCATCAGGTCCAGTTCCTCCGCCAGCCGCATGGAACGCCTGAGAACATCGTCGCTCGTAGTGTACACGCTATGAGGCATCACCGCCAACTGCACCCTGCCGCGTCCTCCAAAGCGGACGGCCTGCTCGCGGTACAGGGCTTCCGCACCATTCCAGCCGTCATAGGCCGGGGACGGAAAAGCAAAGAGAGCCTCGCCACCCACACAGCGCATCCCCATGCGTTCCGCTTCCTGAAGAACGTTGATTTCCAGAAGATAGGAATCCACAAAGGCGGTCGTGCCCGTACGCATCATTTCATACATGCCCAGCCGCGCGCCCAGAGAGACTATTCTGTCCGTCAGATGCGCCTCCACCGGGAAAATATGCTTGGTCAGCCATTCCATGAGGGGCAGATCGTCCGCAAAACCGCGCAGGAAAGTCATCGGAACATGCGTATGTGCATTAACCAGCCCGGGCATCAGCAGGGCATTCCCCAAATCACACCGGACGGAGGGCATCCATGCCGCCTCCAGCTTTTCCGCAGGTCCCGCTTCCAGAATTTTCCCGTCCCGGACAGCCACTCCGGCGTTGCCTCCTATGCCGGGCTGTTCCGTTCCCGTAAGCATACGGGAGGCGGTCACCAGCAGATCGCACGCTTGTTTTTCCATGCCGCGGAATGTAGCGCAAAAAGCAGGTTTTAGCAATTTCATCCCCTCCTCCGGCATGATTTCATGTAATTATGACATTTCTGTTTGACTTCAAACGGAAAAATTGACAAGAATGCGGGACAGTTAAATTCACCATTTATCCCACATGAACAAAACTATACTGTTAGGTTTGGCCCTTGCGGCCTCCGTATCCGCCGCAAACGCGTATCATGTTGAAAAATATGACGGCCAGTTCGGCATGTCCCTTGAAGGGGCCTACGGCATTGCCACCAAGGACGCCATGCCCAATGTGGCCGGCGGCAATCTGAGCATTTTCAACTACATTGAAACAGGCAGCATTGTTCACCAAATTTCCCTGAACGGCGGCATTCTGGCCGGCTCTCACCATCCCAGCGTTCACGACCTGGGCATTAGCGGCCCTTACACCGCCAGCCTCCGTTCCACGTACATTCCGATGATGGCCGGCTATACCTTGAATCTGCCCATCGGCGACTACACCATGTTCTACCTGGGCGGCAAGGCGGGTGCCACTTACGGCGACGTGAAGACCACCATCCACGGCCTGGAAAACGGCAGCCAGTCCCGCACCATTTCCACCACCAAATTTTCCTGGGCGGCCCAGGCCGGCTTCAAATTCAGCGTGTCCAAGAGCACGGACTTCGTGATTGGCTACGAATACTATCAGATCCAGGGCTACAACGATCCCGGCTACCATATCATCAAGCTGGGCTTCTCGTGGGACTTTTAAGTACATTGCGTTCATCGCTATCTACGGCGGCTCCGCATCGTGCGGAGCCGTCTTTTTTGTATCTGACCAAGACAATTCCCTTCAGATAGCCGGAAAACAAGGCGAACGCGGCAAAGCCGGCTTTCCAAAAAGGCACCTTCCAGGAACGTATAACTGCCCAACTGCCGCAAAAGCCTGAGGCGTCCTGAGCTTTTTTAAGGCGGGAAAATCAATTCCGATAAGGAAAATTCCTCTCGGATCCGAAGAAGGAATTCCATCCACTAAACGCGGAAAAGCCGGACGGCGTCTGCCAGACAAAGGACCCCGGTGGGATGATAAAACCAACTATCCATGTCCGGAGGCCGGAGATACAGTCCAAACAAAGAAGGCCCCAACCGGGGCCTTGCATGGATGAATATCGCCCGGGAACCAAGGCTTTACGCCCCGGTTCCCAATCAAAAAAAGTCCCTCACTTGGCAGGCTTGAACGGCTTGGGAGAAGCGTACACCTCGTAATCCTTGATGCGTCCGTTTTCCCGGTTCTGGCGCGGCAGGTAGCGGAAACCGGAAAGCTTCTGCACCTTGCCCAGGTCCAGCACGATCATGTGCGGGTGCTTGGGATTGTCCCCCTGCCACTTGGTATGCCAGTAGGTGGTGGGCTGGTTGTCCATCACCAGACCCGCCTGGGCGGCTTCTCCCGTCGTCTCATGGGAGTCCGCATAAACCACGGACCACTGTTCGCGGGGAAGCAGGTTGCCGGAGGCATCCAGGAAGTTCAGTTCCGCAATGGCGGCATGAGGACCGTTGTCATGAGCGTTTTTGCTGACAAGGGCGATGTAGCGCGCCTGGATAGGAGCGCGGAATTTGATTTCCTGCTGATCCGTCCCCTTGGCAAAGGTTCCCTTGTGCACCAGCTGGCTGGCGGCGGGAGCCACAGGCTTGCCTACGCGGAACACATCCGCCATGGCGGGGTCGCGCTTAACTTCGTAAATGGCTTCCTTCACGCCTTTCACTGTACCGGAACCGCCATCCACGTCCAGCACCACGATTTCATTTTTCCCCGGTTTCAGGTATTCGCCGGGGCAGTAAAGCGCCTGCTGGGAGCCGATGAACCAGAAGCGGCCCAGATTGTGGCCGTTCACCCACACGACGCCTTTCTTCCAGCCGTCCCGCATGTCCAGGTAGGTATCCTTGGGATTGGAGACGTTGAAATATCCACGGTGGAACACGGGCTGGTCGCCACCCGGCTTCTTGCCGGAGAAGGACAGAAGCTCCACGCCCTTGCACGGGAGGTTGTAGATGAGGAAGTTTTCCAGCTTCTTCCCGTCCAGCGTGATGGGGCCGCGTATTCCCTTGCGTTCTCCCTGAATTTGGCCGCCGAAGTTGATGCGGCCCATGTTTTCCACAAAGATGTCCACCGTATGGAGACCCGCGGGAATGACCACGTCACAGGCGTCCTGCTTGTAGCGGCGGTCCGCCGCACCCTGCCTTTTGCCGTCCACGTAAACGATGGCGCGGTCCTGCATGTTGTTCATCTTCAACTCGCCCTTCACCGGGCCGTTCACCTTCGTCCGGTACAGGATGAAGCCCAAGCTCTGCCCCAGGGCTTCCATGTGCACGGGCTCCTTGCGGATGACAGGCTGCGGGAGCCGGTTGAACATGCCGGCTTTCCCCGTAAACGTGATGGGCGGCAACTCCATCATTTCCGGCTGCGCGGGTGGATCGGGGAGCTTGTACGTATCACCGTAATAGTCCTGAATGGTCTGGCGGAACGTGCGGTAGCGGTCCGTCAGGGTTCCGTTTTCAGAGATGGGCGCGCCGTAGTCGTAATTGGTCACGTCCGGCGTGTAGGCCCCTTCCCAGTTCGCCCCGTTCATGAAGCCGAAGGAGGTGCCCCCGTGCGCCATGAAGAGGTTGGGGGAGACGTTGTTTTCCAGCATCCACTTCAAGTCGCGGTTGAAGCCTTCCGTACTGCCGCCGTTTTTGGGCTTGCCCCAGTGGTCAAACCAGCCTACCCAGAATTCGCCGTTGATGCGGGGAGTCTTGCCCTTGTGCTTTTCCAGGTTGGCAAAGGCGCCCTTGGCTCCGCCGCCGAAGTTCATGGCGGAAACGATGCCGGGCAGCGTGCCGTTGTTGATCATCCAGTCATTCGGGCCGTCCGAGGTAAAGGGCACTACACCCGGAAGCTCCTTTTGGATGACTTCCAAGTGTTTTTTCACGTAGTCCTTGTCGGAGCCGTAGGAGCCGTATTCATTTTCCACCTGAGCCATGATGATGGGGCCGCCCTTGGTGATCTGCAGCGGTTCCAGCATGGAGCAGACTTTCTTGAGATAAGCCATGGCCGGTTCCAGGAAGCGGGGGTCCTGGGAGCGGACCTTCAGGTCCGCATCCTTCAGCAGCCATCCGGGGAAGCCGCCGAATTCCCATTCCGCACACACATAGGGACCGGGACGCACGATAACCCACAGTCCCGCTTTCTGGGCCTCCTTGACAAACTCTACAAAATCCCGGTTCCCGGAAAAATCCCATTTGCCCGGTTCCGGTTCATGCACATTCCAGAACAAATAGGTGCAAACCGTATTCATCCCCATGGACTTCATGCGCTGGAACCTGTCCTGCCAATGGGAACGCGGCACGCGCGGATAGTGCATTTCCCCGGAAATGATCTTCACGGGCTTGCCGTCCATCAGAAAATTTTCCTGATTGGTGGTGAAGACATGCTTGGCGCCGTCGTTGGACTCCGGCATGGGCATGGGAGCGGCCACACACAAATGGGCAGCCAGCAGCAAAATGGAAAATAGGGGCAATTTCATGATGAATAAAACGGATGGCGATCGGAATAACTTTCGCAAAAATGCGTCTGTATTCAATGTTAAAAAGGATAGACCACAAAGAGACCACTTCCGTCCCGAACGGATTTAGTCATGAATATTTAATCCTGGATAGAAAATATGACAAAATCCAATCAACGATTATTTGCTCTGCAATCTCCCATTTCCTATCATGCAGGGCCGGAAATGGCAGACGGGAATTTCTCTGTGGCCGCTATATCCATTTGAGGCGGACAGTATCTTCAACCAAGGAAAAACTCCTTCTGCTCCAGAGTTCCGGAATCTTGATACCGCTCTCGCCGTCTGTCCCTCCCTGCATCCCGTTTTCTTTCCGACTGGCCTTTAAATTCAGACCACCTGGGCAAAAATCACTCTCCAGAAGAAAATTGCGGCGGATCATCCTGGTCCTTCAGGCGTATCACCTCATGCCTTTCCTCAAACGGAATGCCGCGGCGCCGTGCCTCCTGCGTCTCCTTCTTCATCTTGCCGTCCACCCAGTACAAATGGGATTCCAGCGGATTGTAGAGCCGGGGGGAACAGAAACGCGTGGGGGATTCCGGCCAGCGTATCCAGCGCCAGCAGGCAATGTGGGTATAAGGCTCCCTCCACCCAGGAATCCATACGCAGAGTTCATGAATCCTCTTTTGAGCACGGAGAAGGGCCTCCTTTAAGGCCGGGTAATCGGAAGCTTCCCGTTCCGCATCCAGCGCGGCATCCAGTTCGGCATCCGCTACGGCGAAAATGTTGTTCGTGTTGCCTACGGGATTTCCCCGGCCGTCATACGCCAGTTCCGAGGCGAACGTCTCATAAAGACGTGGGAACGGCGTGTCCAGAGGCCACGCCCACAAAGCGGCCTGGTACCTTTTTTCAAATACCTTGCGGGAACACACCCCGTACGTAAGGGGATCCAATTTGATGTCCACCCCGCACTTCATGGCCTCCTGCCTGATGATGGAACAAACGTTGGTCATCATGTGGGAGGAATCCGCAAAAGTCAGCTCCATACACAGGCGTTCCCCACGTTCATTTTTCAGAATACCGTCCTCTCCCATCTCCCGGAAGCCCGCGCGGGCAAAATATTCCATGGCTTTTTTCTTGCTGTATTCCGGAGCTTTCAGCGGGAGTGTCAGGTCGCCGTATCCCTCCATGTAGGAGCCGAGACGCCTCATGTTCCCGCGGAACAGGGAGTCAATCACCATCCCCATGTTCACGGCGTGGGCCAGCCCTTTGCGGATGTCGGTATTCCTCAGCATCCTGTCGGAACAATTCAGGTACAAGCCATACGGAGGACAGGCATAGCCCGCTTCCAGGCTGTATTTGTCTATATAGCCCCGGTGCACTTCCGGCAGTTCCAGCTTGCCCTCCCATATTTCCGGCTTGCGGATGTTCATCATGTCCAGATCCCCGCGCCGGAACATCTCAATCGCCTTGTTCTCCAGGTTTACAAAAACATGCTCCACCTGGTCCGCATTGCAGGAATAGCGGTAATACTTTCTATCCTTCGCCCACCAATCCTTCACCCGGGCAAGAGTGATGCGCTCTCCCTGCCGGATTTTTCCGGGCACCACCACGTACCCGCCCGTGTTCGGCGCGGCCTTCCACTGGTAGCGTTCCAGAAACAGCGCATTGAAATCATGGTAAAAACCGGGATGCGCCGGATGAAAATCCACACAGGCCATGTAAGGCAGCAGAGGCCGCGGAGACGGCACGGTGAGCGCAATGACGGAATCTCCGTACACGGTGATCCGGTCGAACGTGGAGCGGAACAGGGCTGTCCAGAAAGGGTCCCTGGCGGCGTCCGACGTGCGCAGGCAGATATTCAGCAAAAAATCCTCCACACGCACGGGCCGTCCGTCCGAATAGGCCGCTTCAGGATCCAAATGATAAAAAACAGTGCGCCCATCCGCGGAAACGGCCCAGCGGTCCGCCAGCCCCGGTATGGGACGGGAAGTTTCCGGATGCAGCCCCACGAGAGGAATCCACACGTTGTCAATCGCGGAATAATTGAAAAAATTCTCGCTGCCGGGACCGAAAGCCCGCAAGGTGCCGGGGAACGGCGTATTGATCCACAGCCGGACCTGGCCGCCCTTCACGGCGCGGGGGTCCCCGATCTCCGGTTCCTCCATGCCCGTGTGCCATTCCAGGCCGGGGGGCATCTTTTCCAGAGGAAGCATACGAATATGATCCCCCTGCTCCAGCCTTCTCCTGAGGCGCTCCACGGAACGCGCACGTTCCGCCAGACGGCGGCCGTCGCCTTCCCCGCGGGAAACGGCCAGCAGTTCTTTCTGTTGCTCCCCTCCCGCCAGTTCCCGGAGCAGTTCCCTTTCCACGGACCTGTTCCAGCGTTCTACAAATCCGTCAAACACAGCCGGCATCCCCCGGTCGTCGGTATTCCCGGCCCCCTCGTTCCAGACCGCGGATTCCCGGTGGGAGAAGTAAAACACCCCCCCTATGAACACGGCCAGGAGCAATGCCCCCAGAATGGACAGCCAGCGAAACACGATCAACGATTACCCGCCCTCTTTTAACCTATATCCGGTCCTAATGAAAAAGAAAATCCCCATCCTCCGCCCGGAACAGTTTCCTTCGCCTGAAACAGTCCGCAAAACGGAAGATGGGGGTGCAATCAACAATTAACGCTGGAGAGAGTTTAGAATTCGACCGTCACACCGCCGAAGACGCCCAGTCCGCGGGCCTGGCGGGGACCAAAGTTGTAGTCGTTCGTGATGATGAAATTCTGATCGAACAGGTTTTCCACGCGCACATGTAGGGCTACGTTGTCCGTAACTTGGTACCTGGCGAACACGCGCGCCGTGAAGAAATTGTCCAGGCGGGCGTAGTTGTAGTCCGTGCGGCCCATTGCGGACGTCACGCCAAAGCCTACCGTCAGTTTCTCAAGCGGGGAAGTGTGGATTTCCGCATTGATGGTGTGGCGGGCGGTGTTGGCCATCTGGCGGGTTTCGTAACTGCCGATGGAATCGCGCTTGGGCATCGTGAACGTGTAATTGGCGTAATAGCCGCTGTTCCAGGCATCCTTGAACTGTCCCTTGAAGGCGACTTCCACACCGTAGGAGGTGGCATGGGAATAATTCGCGTACGTGGTGTAGGAATCCGGCCAGGTACCTACGGACCTAGTGCCGATTTCATCATTGATGCGGGTCCAGAACCCCGTCACGGAAGCGTAATGGTTGTCCGCCAGGCGCTGTTCCACGCCCAGGTCGCCGCCCAGGGACTTGGAAATGTCCAGATCGGGATTGCCTACGTAGCCGTAATTGGCGGCATACTGCTCAAAATACGTGGGAGCCCGGAAGCCGGAACCCACGGAACCGAAAATGCGGGTGGGGGAATCCTTGCCCGTCACCTTCCAGGAATTGGAATAGCGCCAGGTGAAATGGTTGTTCCACACGGAATCATGCTCCAGACGCAATGCCACGCTGGCGTCAAAATTGTCCGTGGGGGCCCACATCTGTTCCGCGAAAAACGCCAGCGTGCTTTGCCATTCGTCCTTGGACACGTAATTGTTTTCGCTCGTGTAGGCGGATCGGTCCCAAGCCATCCCGGCGATCGTCGTCCACTGCTTGTTCCAGGTGAGTGCATTGCGCCATTCCGTCTGGAAACGGCGGTTCCGCATCACGTTGGGCTGGAAGTCGTATTCCGGCGTGTGGGTGGAATAATTCATGTTGTAATGTCCCACCATGAAGCTGGTGGACCACAACTTGCTGAGTTCCGCATCCACGCGGCCGGTGATCAGGTTGCTGCGGTTTTTGTCTTCCGTATTGTACAGGTGGGAGTCCGGCACGGCGGGCCACTGATTGTAATCCACATACGGAGTGGGATATTCAAAATAGGAGTCCAGGCGTCGGTAGGTAAAGCTGAGCTTCACCTTGTCGTTGACGTCATAACCCAGGCGCAAAGCTTCCTGCCACTGGCGGAAATCGTTCATGCCCGTCCTGTTGTCATAAATGGAATCATAAATCGTGGGATCGTTTTCCGTGGTTTCAAAACCCACGCCCACAAAGTAGGACAATTTCTTGATCTTGCCGGAAGACGTCACGTAGCTGTTGAACGTTCCAAAGGAACCGGCCTCCGCAAAAATTCTCGTCACCGGGTCGCCTTCCCCTTCCGGCGTATCCATGGCAACTACGCCGCCAATGGCTCCGGAACCGAACACGGCGCCCTGGGCGCCCTTCACCACTTCCACATTGCCCACCGTAAAGAGATTGGTGATGCCCAGCAGCTTGTTGCCGGACATGTTGACATCGCTGATGCGCATGCCGTCAACCATCGTCAGGGTGTAGGTATCCTTGTTCATTCCGCGGATGACGGTGTTGCTCACGGAACCGCGCTGCCAGGTGCCGCCGCCGTCCAGCGTGAACACGCCGGGCGTCTGGGAAAGAGCTCCCGTCAGAGTTTCAATTCCTTCTTTCTGGAATTCTTCCGGATTGATCACGGAAACGGAAACGCCGGAACGGTTGTACGGCACGCCCACGAAGTGGGACGCCATGGTCAGTTCAGGCATGACCTGCATGGTTTCCGTCCTGGCGACGGGCTTGGCGTCTTCCTTGTTGACGGATTCTGCAAGAGAGGACTGGCCCGCAAACGCGGCAAGGCCAACGGCAATAGCGCCCATCTGAAGGGCTTTCTTGGTATAAAGCATGGTTGTAACGCCTTACGTCCGGTAACTCGCCGGACAGTTTGGACAACCCCCTGAGGCTGGTTTTCTGGCTTGCAGGATATTCTGCTTACAGTGGCGGTACCGCTCCGGATTTGCACCGGTATTCCCCATCTATTTCCTGCCCGGCTACGGGCGTCCCTGAGGTCTGTAGCCCTTCCCATAAGGGCTCATGGGATGGATGAAATACCAAAGCCCCCACCATGACAAGACAAAAAAAATTTTCTTTGAACATTTCGTCACTGGATGGATTTTCCCGGAATCTTGCCTCTTCTGGCCGGCCTGCCTCCTCCGTAAGACGTTTCTTCCAGGGAAGCCCGGAAGACAAAAAATTAATAATTGATTATAAATAACTTATTTTCCAAATCAAATATAAAGAAAAGGAATTCCAGCGGCTAAAAAACTTTTACGTTCCACTGATGAAAAAACAGGAGCATCTTTTGGGCGGCCACATCTTCCATCATTTTTTCCGCCCCATCTCTGCCCGGAATGGAAATCTCCAGTCCCGCTGCTCAATCCCTTCCGGAACACGGAGGAGCATTTCTCTCTGTTCCGCGCATGGACAAACGGACAATTTCCCATTCCCTTTTTACCCGGCAAACCCAGAAAGCCTCCGGAACCGCACCGCCATTTTTGTCTTGTCATTGCATTCCCCGCCGGAACATGATGTGCCCATGATCCGCCCTCCGTCCCCTTTTCAACATCCCGGGCGCATCTTTATCTTCAACGGGGCTTCCAGTTCCGGCAAAACCAGCCTGTGCAAGGCACTGCTGTCCCTGCTTCCTGCCGGCTCCGTCCTCCTTTCCGTGGATGATTTCCTGGATGCCAACGGAATGGGCGGCATGCATCTGATCCACGCCGTCCGCAAGACAGGACCGGAACTCGTCCGGTCTTTTCATGAAACCGTATTCCGGGCCTCCCTGCACGCGCCCTTCGTTCTGGTGGACCATGTGATCGGAGAATCTCCGGACTGGACGGAGGAACTCCGGAGCCAATGCGGGGGAGCGAAACTGCTCCTTGTGAAAGTCGCCTGCGACGTGGAAGAACTGGTCCGCCGGGAACATGCCCGCACGGACCGGAAAGCGGATGTCTTCCACGTCCTGCGGCAGCACACGTCCATTCATGAAGGGCTCTTTTACGACCTGGAGATAGACACCACCCGTCTTTCCCCGCAGCAGGCGGCGGCCCTGCTGGTTCCACACGCAGGCCATACAGCTTTAACAACAACGGCATGAACGACTTTTCACACGGAGGAAACCTGAAATCCCTGGCGGCGGATGCCCGGCGCCCCGAACGCGACATTCTGGACTTCAGCGTCAACCTGAGACCGGAAGGCCCCCCGGAATTCATCACGTCCGCCCTGTGGCGCGCCATGAACGGCGTCACGCCCTACCCTTCTCCGGACATGCAGGAACTGAGAGAAAAAGCCGCCTTGCACTACGGTCTGCTTCCGGAATGCTTCGTCTTCGGAAACGGGGCCAACGAGCTGATTCATGCCCTTCCCCGCGCCCTGAACCTGAAACGTGCCGTCATTCCGGAACCTGCCTTTTCCGAATACAGGCTGGCCTGCCTGTGCCACGGAGTGGAAATTGACTCCGTTCCTTCCGGAGAGAAAACGTCTTTTACTCCCTCTCTGGCCGCTCTGGCGGAACGCGCCGGAACAAATCATGAAGGGGAAGAACAGGAAACTGCCGTCTTCCTGGCCAATCCCTGCAATCCGTCCGGCGGCCTGCTGGATAAAAAGGAGCTGTTTCAGACAATAAAAGAAAACCCCGGAACCGTCTGGATTCTGGACGAATCATTCATTGACTATACAGGAGGGAAAGAATCCCTCCTTCCTGACGCGGCAACCCTTCCCAACCTCGTTATTCTGCGCTCCCTGACCAAATTCTACGGCATGGCGGGCGTCCGCTGCGGTTTTGCCGTAAGCTGCGCCCTTCTGGCGGAACGGCTGCGGAAAAATCTTCCCGCGTGGAATGTGAATGTCTTCGCAGCGGCGGCGGTGCGGGCCATCCTGAAACAGCCCTCTTCCTGGGCGGAACAGGAACGCACTCTGAACCGGGCGCGCCGGGAAGACCTGTTCCGCAGATTGTCCGCGCTGCCGGGAGCTGCCGTTCTGCCTTCCTGCGCCAACTTCCTTCTCTTCCGCCTTTCCGGCGCTCCTTCCGGCCTGGCTCCCCTGCTGCTGAAAAAACACGGCATTGCCGTCAGGGACTGCTCCAATTATCCGGGCCTGGAAACGGGCGGCTGGTTCCGCGCCGGAGTCCGGACTCCGGAAGAACACGAACTTCTGGAACGGGCGCTTCGCGTGGAACTGGACAAACATGCTCCCGCCATCCTGCGCAGGCCCCCCAAGCCGGCGCTGATGATTCAGGGCACCTGTTCCGATGCGGGCAAAAGCGTGCTGACGGCGGCCCTCTGCCGCATCTTCCATCAGGACGGCTTCAGCGTGGCCCCCTTCAAGGCGCAGAACATGGCCCTCAACTCCGGCGTGACCGCGCTGGGAGAGGAAATGGGCCGCGCCCAGATGGTCCAGGCCCAGGCCTGCCGGATAGACCCGGACGCCCGGATGAACCCCATCCTGCTCAAACCCCACTCCAACACGGGTTCCCAGGTCATCGTGATGGGAAAGGCGGTAGGGCACATGGAAGCCGGGGAATACTTCACGGCCAAGCGCCGGTTCTGGCCGGACGTCCGCGCCGCCTACGACTCCCTCTCGGACGAATACGACCTGGTCTGCCTGGAAGGGGCCGGAAGTCCGGGGGAAATCAACCTGAAATCCGCGGACGTGGTCAACATGAACATGGCCCGCTACGCCCGCGCTAAAGTCCTGCTCATCGGGGACATTGACCGGGGCGGCGTGTACGCCTCCTTCCTGGGCACGTGGATGACCTTCTCCCCGTGGGAAAGGGAATTGCTGGCGGGATTCGTGGTCAACAAATTCCGGGGGGATTCCTCCCTGCTTGCCCCGGCGCACCGTTACACGCAGGAACACACGGGAAAGCCCGTGCTGGGAGTCATTCCCATGATACGGAACATCAACATTCCGGAAGAGGACCGGGCAGTCCTCCCCTTTGAATACGATGAAAGCTCCAAACACCCGGACTCGCTGGACGTAGCCGTCGTGATGCCCGCGCACGTCTCCAACTTCACGGACTTCGCCCCGCTGGCGGCGGAACCGGACGTGCGGCTGCGGCAGGTAAGGACCGGGGACGAGTGGGGCCAGCCGGACCTGGTCATCCTGCCCGGAACCAAAAGCGTGGCGGCGGACCTGGAAGGAATGCGCCGGGCCGGACTGGACAGCCTGGTACGGGAGCACGCCGGAAAGGGAAAATGGATCCTGGGCATCTGCGGCGGCCTGCAAATGCTGGGAAGGGAAATTCTGGACCCGCATCATCAGGAATCGGCGGAGGAACGCACTCCCGGCCTGGGACTGCTGGAACTGACCACTACTTTCTCCCCCGTCAAGACCCTGCTCAATGTACGCCGCGCCCGGACGCCTCTGGCCCCGGACGCCTCCGGCTATGAAATCCACCACGGCATCACCAGCCATGAAACCCCTTGCGAATCCCTCATGTTCCGGGAAGACGGTTCTCCATGCGGTTACGGAAAGGGCCGCGTCTGGGCCACGTACCTGCACGGCTTTCTGGACGGCGACGAATTCCGGCGGGCATTCATCAACAGGGTTCGGGTGGATTCCGGCCTGCCGCCCAAGCCTTCCCTGCACGTATCCCATGATGTTGACGGCGCTCTTGACCGTCTGGCGGACATCGTCCGGAAACATCTGGAAATGAACGCCATCTACCGCCTCCTGCAACTGAAACGCTAACCCATGATTCCGTGCCTCCTGCTGCTGCCCGCGGCCCTGCTGCTGGACATCCTCTTCGGGGATCCGCCCAACCGTCGGCATCCCGTCTGCCTCATCGGCTGGTGCGCGCGCCGTCTCGAACCTGAGGCGCGGCGTTTGTGGGGAGGAAGTTTCAAGGCCGGCATGCTGGCGGCCCTGGGTGTCTGCGCTGCTGCGGAATGCGGGCTATTCCTGCTCTTTCTTCCCTTCTTCACGCTTTCCTCCCTGACGGCATCTCCCTGGCTGCCGTGGATTCCCGCCGTTCTGGCCGTTTACATCTGCATGGCCCCGCGCGGACTGGCGGAACATGCGGCGCGGGTGGCCTCCGCCCTGCGCAGAGAAAACGGAGAAGAAGCGCGGCAAGCCGTCTCCATGATCGTTGGGCGCGACACGGAACGGCTGGACTCCCGCGGCGTGGCGCGGGCCGCCATCGAAAGCGTGGCGGAAAATTTGATGGACGGCGTCTTTTCCACCTTGTTCTGGGCCGCCGCAGGGTGTTTGATAGGGGGCGCTCTCGGCGCGGCCGCCGCCGCGCTCGTCCACCGCGTCTTCAACATCCTGGATGCCATGTGGGGAAAGAAAAACGAACAATACAGACACTTCGGCACCTTCGCCGCCCGCACGGACGACGCCCTCAACTTCATTCCCGCCCGTCTCATCCTGTCCTGCATTTCCCTGGCGGCCCTGTTCCTTCCGGGCGCCTCCTCCTGCCACGCGCTCACCGTGGGCTGGACCTTCCGCCGCGCCCACGCCAGCCCCAACTCCGCCTGGAGCGAGGCGGCCTTCGCCGGGGCGCTCGGACTCCGCATCGGCGGCCCCGTCTCCTACAAGGGCATGCCCGCGGACTATCCCTGGATAGGCTCCGGACGGAAAGAAGCCACGGCCGGCGACCTGGACCGCGCCATACGGCTCATGTGGCTCACTACGGCCATGGGCACGCTCCTCTTCTCCCTCATCCTTGCCCTTCCCCACTTGCAACCATCATGAACAAACTGCACATACCCCCGCTGGACGAACAGGCCGCCAAGGCCGCCCTGGAACATCAGAAAATCCTGGCCAAGCCGCCGCTTGCGCTGGGAAAGCTGGAACCGGTAGCCATCCAAATAGCCGCCATGACCGGCAACCCAGCTCCGCGCCTGAAAAACAAGGCGGTGGTTCTCTTCGCCTCCGACCATCACATTGCCGACCACGGCCTCAGCCTGACCTCCACGGACGTAACGTACATCCAGACGCGCAACTTCCTTCAGGGAGGGGGAACCATCAATGCCTTTACGCGCAATGCCGGAGCACGCCTGACCGTGGTGGACGTGGGCGTGAACTACGACTTCGGCGACCTGCCGGGCCTCGTCAAAAGAAAAGTCATGCACGGCGCCAATGATTTCAGCAAAGGTCCGGCCATGACCCGGGAGCAGGCGCTGGAATGCCTGCAAGTGGGCATTGACATCGCGCGGGAGGAAAAAGCCAGGGGGCTGGACATCGTGGCCGCCGGGGAAATGGGCATCGGCAACACAACGCCGTCCTCCGCCATTGTGGCCGTTCTCACGGGAACCCCGGTGGAAACGGTGACCGGGCGCGGCTCCGGCGTCAAAGGAGAAGTCATCCGCAAAAAAATAGAACTCATTGAACGGGGAATCGCCCTGAACAAGCCGGACCCCGCCGATGCCATCGATGTGCTCGCCAAGGTGGGCGGCCCGGAAATAGGGGCCATGGCGGGGCTGATGCTGGGGGCGGCATCCCTGCGCGTTCCCATCGTCATCGACGGTTTCATCGCCGGGGCTGCGGCGGCCATTGCCCAGGGAATCCGCCCGGAGGCGGCCCGGTACTTCCTCGGCTCCCACAACTCCGCGGAACCTGGGCACAAACTCATCATGGACCACATCGGGGTCACCATGTACATGGACCTGGGCCTCTGCCTGGGAGAAGGCACGGGCGCGGCCCTCTTCTTCCCCGTGCTGGACGCCGCCACGCGGGTTCTTTCAGAAATGAAGACCCTGCCGGAACTGGACATCACCGTACCCCGCTAATACTGTACCTCTCCAGATGACCGTCATCACCGCCATCCGCTCCGCCTTCGGCTTCCTGACCCGCCTGCCCGTGGGGCCGTGGCCCCTGCAAAACAACCTGAACGGAATTTCCGCGTGGCTTCCGCTGGTCGGCATTGTGGTGGGCGGACTGGTCGGAGGACTCACCTTCCTTTCTTCCCTTCTCTTTTCCCCCCTCCTCTGCGGGGTCATCGGCTGCGCCTGCTGGGTGGCCGTCACGGGCGGTCTGCATCTGGACGGCGTGGCGGACTGCGGGGACGGCCTCCCGGTGGAAGTCACGCGGGAACGCAGGCTGGAAATCATGAAAGACTCCCGGCTGGGCACCTTCGGCGGAACGGCCCTCTTCTTCAATCTGGCCTTCAAGGCGGCCGCCCTGGCCGTGCTGGCGGCCTCCGGTTCATGGCTTCTCCTGCTCACGGCCTGCATTCTGGCCGGACTCCTGGCCCGCAGCCAGATCTTCATCGCCATGCGTTTTCCCGGCGCGCGGCCCGGCGGCATGGGGGAAGCCTTCAGGCAGGGCACGCGTCCCGTCCACGCCCTGATTGCCGCCGCCGTCACCCTGGCCGCCTGCGTCCTGGCAGGCTGGTCCGGCCTGTATGCCCTGGGAGCCGCCCTGGCCGGTTCCCTGGCCCTGCTCCTGTATGCCCGGCACAGGCTGGGCGGCGTCACCGGGGACGTATTCGGCTGCACCGTGGAATGCACGGAATGGATTGTACTGCTTACCTTCTGCACCGCCCTATGACCCCGCATAAATGCAGCGTTCCCGGCCTCAACATCGGCTGCACCTCCTTCATCATCCCGGACTACTACGTTCCCGCCGTCAGGGAATGCGTCCGTTACGCGGACGATATTGCCCTGCTCCTGCTGGAGGCGGGAAGCAAGGGGGAAAGCCTCATCACCCCCGCGGAAATCAGGGAACTGGGCCGCATCGCCAGGGATGCGGGAGTAACGTGGAACATCCACCTGCCGACGGACGGAGGATTCGCCACGCCCGAATCCTCCCTCCGGTACACGGAAAACATCATCCGCACCATTGAACTCACCCGGGAACTGGAACCTCATACCTGGGTCATGCACGTGGTCACAGACCACATCCCCGGACCGGACATGCGTCCGTACCTGACGGAGGAGGAAACGGAAAGAATCCTCCGCTCCCTGGAGCAAATCACGCCCTATCTGCCCGCACCGGAATACCTGGCTCTGGAAAACCTGGAACGCCATCCGACAGACTATCTGGACGGGCTGGTCGCCGCCACGGAACATTCCCGCTGCTTCGACATCGGCCATGTCTGGAAGGAAGGGCTGAAACCGGAGGAACTCCTTCCCCTCTGGCTGCCGGACATCCGCATGTGCCATCTGCACGGACTGGAAAAAAGGGACCATAAATCCCTACACCACATGCCCGCCCCCGTGCTGGACGCCCTGCTCCACCCCATGTGGGACATCAGCTTCACCCCCCTCATCACGCTGGAAGTATTCAGTCTGGATGACTTCCTGAACTCCCACCAGGCCATACTGGAATCCTATCAACGCCATGTCTCCAAACACTGACACCTCCAGCCCCCGCATGACGCTCGTCGTAGGGGGCACCAGAAGCGGCAAAAGCCAGTACTCTGAAAAAATCGCCTCCGGATTCGGGAAAAAAATCCTGTATGTTGCCACGGCGGAAGTCTGGTCCGGCTCCGGCTCCCTAGAATACCGCATCCTCAAGCACCGTGAACGCCGCCCGCAGGAATGGCCCACGCTGGAATGCCCGCGCAACGTGGCCGCCACCGTGCAGGCGTCCAGTCTGCTGGAACAGGTGGACGGCGTCATTCTGGAATGCGTCACCCTGCTTGCCTCCAACATCCTGTACGACCAGAAGGACCCTGCGGAATACCTTCCGTTCCAGGATGCCCTGATCCGGGAAATAGAAGCGTTGAAGGAACTCATTTCCCGGTCTCCCGTACCGTGGGTGCTCGTCTCTTCGGAAACCGGCATGGGCATTGTCCAGCCGGACCCGGAAACGCGCCACTACTGCGACGGTCTGGGCATCGCCAACCAGCTTCTGGCAAAAAGCGCGGATGAAGTCTACTTCATGGTGGCGGGGCTCCCCGTCACCGTGAAAAAGTGACTGATGCTCAACTCTTCAGCGCAATATACCTCAATACTCCCGGACAAATCCTGCCCAGCAGGAAATAGATGCCGCTGAGAAAAACACGCCCGCACAAGTCATACCATTCACAGAACTGTGATGAGTGGAAATATGCTGGATCATCGTGAAAAGCATGTCCAGAGTCCGCATAATCTCCATCCTTGGACTTTACTCCATTACCTGCACCGGATAAGGACGGTCTGATGCCCGCACTCTACCACCGCGATCTGCGCGGAGAAAACAGCGTGGGCATCGACGGCTACTTCACCTATGGCCTCATGGACAACGACGCGGACGGCACGCCCAGCTCGTCAACGCCGGGCTGAACTGGGCCATCTCCGGCGCCTGGAGCGCCGGGGCCTTCTATCATCTGGAATGCCGGGAAAACATGACCAACCAGAACGTCACCGCCACCGTGCGCTATTCGTTCTGATTATTTTGAAAAGTCACACGGAGGGAATCCACAGCGGATTCCCTCCGTTTTTCCGAAACGGCCCCACATTCATTCCACAGTAAATTCTTGACTCTCTCTGCCGGTTGATGCTTAATCCCTGCACTGCATATGCCGACGTGGCGGAATGGTAGACGCGCTCGACTCAAAATCGAGTTCCAAAAGAGTGTGGGTTCGAGTCCCACCGTCGGTACCAACTTTTCCATATCGCAAGTTACTGTTTATCAGTGCTTGCGATTTTTTCTTTCTTGAAAGTGCAAGACAGATTGCAAGACACGAAAACGGGTTTTAAAGGCATTGTCTTGCAGGGAAAGGGTATCAAAAGCCCTCCCCCGTGTGAACAGGAGAGGGCCGGCAAGTGTCTCCGTGCAGGAAACGGTTCAGACAAGGCCGACGAGGCGGTTGTACTTGCGGTTGGCTTCCATGTGCCGGGGATGGGGCGGGTCATCCAGAGCGGCATAGTCCGGGTGGTTGGGATCCGTGAGCATGGCGTGGGCTTCTTCCGCGTTGCTGCGGCCAGGAGCGGCGTTCTTAGCACCCACAAAGGAGTCTTCCCCAGTGGCGCTCATCAGCGCGTGCAGGAGCTTAAATCCCTTGGGGGATTGCAGTGGAGCCATGTCTTCCGCTGTGAGTCCCGCCTTGACCTCCGTGCGGTCCGGCGTCACGTCCACGGAGTGCCCGCAGCCGCCCAGCAGCGCGGACGCCGCATAGGCCGCCCCCCGCCAGGACCACCCACAGGAGGCGTTCCCACCATTTCAGGCCGGTTTTGGCTTTGCTTTTTTCGTAGGCATCTTTTATGCCCTGCTTCCCCGCCTCAAGGGCGGCCTTCTTTTGTTCTTCCCTGATGTTCATATATTTCTATTCTTGTAAGATATTCATAGTCATTTTGCCGGCCAATTATCGAAAACGCCCGTGCTAGAATAACGCTCCAATCCGCTATGAAGAATATTCGCTCGCCCAACAACCACACTATGTTTCAACGTATCGTTTGCCCAAAACAAAACTCCGGCTCTGAAACCGTATGCAATTCCCGTATACTCGGCAATTTTAATCCATTTCCTGGAATTATGGGTATTGTCAGCCATAATCACCACACTGCCGTTCCTGCTCCCCGGCACGCAAACGAATTTTTTATATGTGGAGAAATTTTCCCCACCATAAGCGGGCCATTGGATCATATCGTGGTAGTTATCCCGAAATACATGCAAATGCTGATTAGTCACCATAAAAACTTGGAAATCGAGTCCCTTAAAATCTGGCTTGAAATCTGGCGATATCACTTCATCATAAGGATGGTGGTGCAAATTAAAATTGGTATCATCCCCAAAATTCCAATAACATGCAACTCCCGCGAGCTGATGATTGCTCGTGCAGCCAATAGTGCTCACTCCCGCGGAAAAAACATCCGCGCGCGGGCTAAACTGAGCAAAACCACCCGGCAAGTCGTTATTTCTCAGATTGTAATTGATACGTCGCCTGCCTGAATCGGTTCCATTTACAAAGGAAAAAGATTCAACATTGTCGGACTTTTTTGAAAATCCTTGACTATCTTCATCGTGTACGTCGCCAAGAAGCGCATAGGCATTGTCCATTTCGGCGGCAGCCAAAAGCTGCAACAAAGATAGCCCATTTATCGTCAAATCATTATTGACTGCTATAGGCCCATTGAACGTTTCAGTTCCCTCGTGCGTGTTGTCGCCCGTGAAGGTATTGGACGCTCCCGGAATGTTGCTTGCAGCATTCCAAGCAGTACGTTCTTCCTCCGTGATGTGCACGGTTGTGTTCTCGGTGTGCTCGTCCAGCCCATCCTGCGTGGCCACCACGGCTCCCTTCGTATTCCGCGCATTCCATTTCTCCTTTTCTTCCTGGCTGACATGAACCGTCGTGTTGGTTTCGTGGGCCGTGAACGTGCCCGTATCCACCTTGCCGGAAAGGGAGGACGCATCCGCCTTGGCATTCCAGGCAGTGCGTTCTTCCTCCGTAAGATGTATCGTCTTATCTTCTGCATGGCCGGCAAAGTCACTCTGCGCTGCCACCAGAACTCCGTTTACTGTATTAATGCTATTCATTATTATTTATTGTTTGTTATAAAGTAGTTGAACAACTCCACTGCCGTCCCGTCCACGATCGTGAACTGCGAATAATCCCGACTGGAGATAAGCCTGCGTCCTCCCCTGGGCATTGACTGCTTCCACGGTCAACATGACTGCATTCCTGGATTCCAGAGATAGTTCTCCTTCCTCCACAGGCGAGCTGATGATCCGGTCCGGCCATACCGCTATTTGAATTTTTTCCGATTCTCTGGATAAAACGTCAATGTGTGAAACCACTTCAAAAAAGTTTCCGTCTGTTTCACAGAAATATCATCCTGTGTGAAACGTTGTGACTGACAAATCCGTCTCCATCCGGGAAAATGGCCGGCATGATGAACTTATCCCATACACCGGGCGTGGGGAGCTGTATCTGTAATTTTTCTTTATCCCTATTTTCCAATCAGTTAATTGTGCTGTATAAGTCTGTATTATTCGTCCAGAATAGCCTCTCCATAGTAACGCAGCGTATTAATAACGTCCTCCCATTCCCTTTTGGCAAATATAAACTCCTATCAGAAATTTCCCCGGACTGGACCAAACCAAAGAACTCCGGAAGAATCTTGTAGGAAGCGAGGTACTCGGTTCCTTCGTCAAAACCCGCCGGCCACGCCCTAGAATACTTTGCAGTACCAGGCACGGCCATTCTCCCTCAATCCAAAAATCTGTGGAATGGAAAAGGAATGGCTGGAATGGGTAATAAAACCGGGCGCCCGATCCCATCGGGTCAGCCGAACAAACACGGTGTATTGATTGCCAGAGGATACACTGATCCTGGCTTCAATCCATACTTCACATAATCTTCAGGTACGGCAAAGAGGCCTTCATCCAATTTCCTGTAATCCGGACTGAAAACAATATTGCTGAAAGCAAGTGAAACAAAATTATTATTCCCGGCCAAGATCCCACGAAATAGGAATGACACAGCTGGTCAGACCTTATAGGAGTTGTTCTCGCAGTCTCGACTTTCTCCCGGCACAAGTTATTGTTTATCAGCAATTGTAGTTTTTACTTTCAGACACTGCAGTACATGGAGACTATTTTTATCAACACTAAACCGGGATATATGCGGAGATGAAAGGCCCTTCCCTGCGTGAACAGAAAAGAGCAGCAAGAAAGTGTCTCCATGTTCAAAACGGAGCAGACAAGACTAGAGACGGCTGCATTTACCGCTGGCTTCCGTATGGATAGTATTCATGTCGTGTAAAGTATCGGTTCTTTCTACATGGAATATG
The DNA here is from genome assembly GCF_036417355.1 of Akkermansia sp. RCC_12PD. Taxonomy (NCBI): domain Bacteria; kingdom Pseudomonadati; phylum Verrucomicrobiota; class Verrucomicrobiia; order Verrucomicrobiales; family Akkermansiaceae; genus Akkermansia; species Akkermansia sp. RCC_12PD. Next base: position 85,429 of record NZ_CP143889.1, read on the forward strand.
ACATGAATATGGAAAAGGACGTCATGATTTTATAACGCCTGAGGATACCATAACACCTGTCAAGAGACTAAGCGATCCGTCAGCCCAGTGGGAACCGTCTTGGTGGCCCAAGTAGAATGTGTTCACACGCACAGAAAAGTATTGTGAGTTAACTGCTACGCCATCCTTCCCGGAAATCGTGACACCTGAACAGGCGTCGCTTAAAATGATATTGCCCTCCGTTTCCACCACAAAGGCGCGTCCGTTTACTCGAACAAAACTCTCGCCTTCTCCCCCCAAATAAATATCACCTTCACGTGAGGCCAGTACGGGAAAGCCTTTCTCATTGCGCAAATTGATCGGCCCCTGGTAATTGCCCAAATCAACCGTAGATCCATGTGCAGCCACATATTCGGCAACATATGTCTCCATCTCGGCACGCGAAACGCTGCTGGCCGCTGCGGAGTTCCATCTTTCACGCTCTTCATCGGTGATATGAACCGTAGCATCGGTCTTGTGAACCGTAAAGGTATCCACATCCACTTTGGATGCCAGTTCGGAAGTATCCGCCTTGGCATTCCATATGGTACGTTCTTCTTCTGTCAGATGAATGGTTTTGCTCTTCGCATGATTGATAAAATCACTCTCTGCTACCAGCGGAATTCCATTTACCGTATTCATTCTCTTCATGATTATTTTCTATTATTATTATAAAGTAGTGGGAAAACACCACGCCCGCTTCATCATCATGGCAGATTCCGAATAATCCTCATCAGTGAAAAGTATATCCTTTTCCTGAATCGATTGACTCGACTAACTGATAGAATTAATTGGTTCACTGGTTTCTGAAAGGGATTCTTCCCTTCCGGTGTTAAAATTATCTTGAATCAGCCAAATTCAGACTTGGAATGCTTTCCATTCGCCGGATGAAACGGCATGGAGTAATGCCACTTCTCTAAAAGTCTCTGTCTCTCCCGCGGAAATATCATCCTGCATAAAACGTTTATGCTGGATGAATCTGCAGGACTGCACTTATTCAAATAAAAAACTGTAAATTCACTTCGAATGCGGGAAGCCACTCAAATTTCCCAGGACTTCAGCAATTCCCGGCGCAAACATACCGTGCAATCTTTAATGGCCGTGATAGGCCACGTCTCTTTTTTTGACAGCCTCCTCACCACATGGAAACGCTGTATCATGATGTCCGTTCTCTTCTCCATCTTCAGCTGCCGTCCCGGGCCTTGAGCAGAATGGACTTCACCGGGATAGTTGCTCTAAAATCAGATCGTGCAAATCCCCTTGGAAAAGCCATGTCTGGAAATCGTTCAAAAACGGAACTATCTGCGCAGGTAAAACACAAATTAGGGACAAATAATTACAACACTCTTGAAATAAGAACATTAAAAATAATTTCACTTCATTTCTCTTTTTCCCAAGAGATATAGTAATTCATTAAACAAAAACATTATAGGGAATTTCCCGGGAATTCTCTACCGAATAAAAAAGACCAGACTCCATAATAATCTGAATATTTGACAGAGAAAGAATGTCTTATCAATATGCGGACGACGCAGACAGGCCTTTCCTGCCTTCCCGGCTCAACAAATGGCTCGAATTCCCGTGTTTCAAGAAGTACTAGAAGAATATATGAATCCAGCACCAGCCCTTTCATTGGCAGAAAATGTGGCCAATAAAATCAAGCAAATGATTCTTAGCGGAAGCCTGGTCAACGTATTGCCCGGAGAGCGGGAGCTGGGCAACAGATTATCCGTGGGCCGGGAAACGGTCAGGAAGGCATTGACCATTCTGGAAAAAGAAAACTGGATTGCCCCTGCACGGATCAAGGTGCCGAGACGTATTCTGAAAGCCGCCACAGACAACATGGGGCCGGACGCCTGCTCCTTCCCTGCCCAGGAAAAGAAAGCCACGATCGGTTTCCTGACCTCCCAGCCGCTTAAAAGACTGGCGCAAAGCGTCCTGGTAGAAGTGTACACCATCCTGAAAATTCTGGAGGAAGACGGAATCAGCGTGCGCATCTTTGAAGCTCCCTGGCTTCTGGGCAACAATCCGGACAAACGGCTTGCCAAGCTGGTAGGCAAATCGGAATGCGTCTGTTGGATTCTCCACCGTTCCTCGGAGCAATCCCAGCTCTGGTTCAAGACGCACGGCATTCCCTGCATTGTCCGCGGCACTTCCTATCAAAGCAGCAACCTGCCCTATCTGGACCGTCACTGGGCCGCTACCACCCATCATGCGGCACGGCATTTATGGAACAAGGGGCACAGAACCGTAGGGCTGTGCCTTCCGCCGGACCCTTTGAAAGGCCATCACCTGATGCAGAAAGGCTTCTTCGGTTTTTCGGAACAGGGCTGGAACCCCGTCCTGATTCCCACTCCGTTTGAAACCCCCGCTTTCTTCGAACACCTGACCAAGGCTTTCAAGGAGCATCCGGACATGTCCGCCCTAGTGACTACGCGCGGCAACCAGATCATTCCCATCCTTTCCTATGTGGAGGCCCGCCAGTTGAGTATTCCCGGCCAGCTCAGCCTGGTAAGCCTGACATATGAGCCTTTCATGGAACGGCTGTTCCCCGCCATTACCTATTACGAGGAAAATTCCACCAAAACGGTCCACAAGCTCATCCGGATGCTCCGTTCGCTGATCTCCGGCAAACATCTCAAAAACATCTCCGTCATTCCGGAACTCCATCCGGGGCAGTCCGTCATCCAGCGGCCCGTGCCGGCATCCTCCTGACCGTCTTGTGCCCGCTTTCGCTCCTGTAAAAGCCGGGCAATTAAGCGGCCTGTCCCTGCCGGCTGTTAAAAAGAAAAAAAGCGTCCGTCTCCCTACCGGATGCGGCGGCAGGCTCTCCACATCCATCATGCCCCGTTTCCGGTACGGGGCATGATTCAGACCACGGAGCTCCTCATCCCGTTCTCCTGCGGCACTTCCCTTTACCAAATGCTTTATCCTCCTCTGAAAAAGGAGCGGAAAAGTCCCGGCGCCCGCTAAATCCCGCATTTTCCGGCATTGCGGAAACATACCCCGGAGACTGATAATGTTTGACATCCATCCGGGGTGCGGATAGGGTCAAACTTGATTTTGTTCCCGGCGCGGAAACACGGCGGCGGAGGCGAAAACAGGCACTTCTCTCATCCAACATTCCTCCATGAACGCATTAAAAGGAGCATGCATCATCGGGCAGTCCGGCGGTCCTACCGCCGTCATCAACGCCAGCGCTTTGGGAGCCATCCAGGCAGCCCTGCAATGCGAGCATGTTACGCACGTGCTGGGAGCCGCCAACGGTATTGAAGGAGTGCTGAACGAACGCCTGTACGACATGGTCCAGGAAGACCCGGAAGAACTGGAATTGCTGAAATACACCCCAGCATCCGCCCTGGGTTCCTGCCGCTACAGGATGGCTGATCCCTCCGTGGACGATGCGGACTACCGCCGTCTTCTGGAAGTGTTCCGCAGGTATGGCGTGCGTTATTTTTTCTACAACGGCGGCAACGATTCCATGGACACCTGCAACAAGATTTCCAAATTCATGCAGCAGTCCGGGTATGAATGCCGCGTCATCGGCATCCCCAAGACTATCGACAATGACCTTTATGGCACAGACCACTGCCCGGGGTTCGGTTCCGCCGCCAAATTCATAGCCACTTCCTGCATGGAAGTGCACCAGGACTTGCGCGTGTACGACAAGGGGCGCGTCACCATCGTGGAAATCATGGGCCGCCATGCCGGTTGGCTGGCCGGTTCCGCCGCTCTGGCCACGTATGCTGGAGCCGGCCCCGACCTGGTTTACCTGCCGGAAGTCCCGTTCAACATGGAAGAATTCTGGCAGGACGTCAATGACATTTACCAGCGCAAGGGAAGCTGCATGGTGGCCGTCTCTGAAGGGGTACGGCATGCGGACGGCCGTTTCATTGCGGAATCAGGGGACAAGGATGTCTTTGGCCACACCCAGCTGGGCGGACTGGGCGCCATGCTGGCGGAATCCGTCAAAAGGCAGACCGGGGCCAAGGTCAGGAGCATTGAACTCTCCCTGCTCCAGCGTTGCGCCTCCCACGTCGCCTCCAAAACGGACATTGAGGAAGCCTACTTGGCCGGAAAGGCCGCTGTGGAAGCGGCTGTGGCCGGACAAACGGACAAGATGGTGGCTTTCGAGCGGAACACGGAAAAAGGACAGTACGTCTGCAAGACCAAACTGATCGGCCTTACGGACGTAGCCAACGTGGAAAAACTGGTGCCGCGCGAATGGATCAATGCCCGCGGCAACGGAATGGAGCAGCCGTTCATCGACTATGTTCTTCCGCTCATCCAGGGGGAAACGTGCATGCGGAAGGAACATTCCCTTCCCCGCTTCGCGAAGCTCAAAAAAATCCAGGCGGAACCGGTCCGGAACTGACAATTTTCCTTTTCCTCCGGTTTTTTCCTTATAAGGGAGGAATCCGGAACACATCCAGTCGTTCCGTACCCCGGAGCGGTCCTTTCCCCGTACCCCTTTTCCAGTAACCGGGCGCGGAGCCAGTTACAAACGATACAATGCGCAAGCATCATCAGCCTCCATGCCTGACTACCTGTTTCAGCATTTTTACTCCACTCTGGCCATCATCGCTTTCCTGCTCGCCACGCTGATCCTCCACCACTACAGCAAACGCGGCAGGGAATGGATTCCGGTACGCGCCGCCCCATCCGGCTGCTTGGCGTTCGTCATCCTGCTTACGGTACTGACCTTTCTCGCCTCATGTCTTTTCTCCGCCATTCGCACGGGGGAAACCTGGGAAGAAGCGGTTTTCATGCTGGCACGGCTGCTGGCGCTGGCGGGGGCCTTGGCCGTTATCTCCCGGCTGACGAACTATTACATGCGCCGTGACGGCATCAAAGACACGCTGAATCCAGGAGAAAGCGCGTCCTGGCTGGCCTACCGCCTCCGGAACCGGGGAATCTGCCTGTTTCTGCTCATCGGCGTCATTATCTTTATCATCGACTTCTTCACGATTTCACTCCCGGTTCCGGAACTGCCGCCGGGCTCCCCATTCCTGATATCCACGCCCGTTCCCCTGCTGGAGGAAAATGCTCCGGAAGTCCGCATTTCCTCGCGCGTCACCAACAGGTTCTTTGGAGAAAGCGATTTTGATCTGGTCGTCCGGGACACGAATGGACGCAGACACGTTTTCCCTTCCATCCTGATCAACCCCGGAGGAGCAAGCGCCATCACCATCTACAGACTGCGGCCTGCCGGAGACCGGAAGGACAGCAGCCTTATCTTCACCAATGAAATCCAGATATGCCTGCTCAATCTGGCTACAATGCAGGTCAAGATGCTGAGAGGCTCTTCCTCCAATTATCCGTCTGCGGAACCGGAGGACCTGCACGGCCCGGACATTGAAAACCGCCTGGAAATCATAGGACTCTATCGCGGACACTCCTGCATACCCGGAGTGGAATACACCCAGGAGACACGGGCCAAACTGCTGAAAAACCTTCAGGAGGTGGAATAATGACCGGAACGTCCCAAAAGGATGATTGACACTTCGTCCCCCGCCCCCTTACTCTGCCGGAAGTCAAATTATTGACAGCCATGATTAAAATCACTGCCAAAAGCATCGTCAAAGCAGGAGCCAGGGACCAATTTATCGCTACAGCAAGGGAACTGGTGGAAAAAAGCCGTGCTGAAGCCGGCAATATCTCCTACCACCTGTACGAGGACATGGACGATCCCGATATCCTGACTTTCATTGAAGAATGGAAGGACCAGGCGGCCGTGGACGTCCATGCGGATTCCGAACACTTCCAGCACATCATTCCTCTGCTCAGCGACATGGCGGAAGAAGCCATTGAGATTTCCCTGTACCGGGAAATCCTTTAAGGACTGAAACGGACCATTGGGGCTTTTTCAAGAGGAACTTTTCAGGGACGGGAAAATGGGCAAAAAAAAGGCGCGGAATGCGCCTGCAGACGGTTAGAAGCCGGTTTCGCGGCAGGGCAGTATAAAAAAACCTTACCGTCCCGAACAGGTCTTTGAACGTGACACGAAGCCCCTGACCATGCAGATTGGAAGGCTGGATAACAAGTCTGAATGTCTGCACCTGACTGTCACGCTTTGCCCTTAATCCTGTTCCCCGTTTTCGGCGGCGAAATGCCACGTCAAAATCCTGCTTGTCAATGATTCCAGGTGGATTTTTTTTCGCTCCCTTTGCGGAAAAATATTATTCTCCATCCACAGGCTGGACAAGTGGAACGGATGGAGAAAATATAACTTCCCATTGTCTGAAACGGGTGAATTCTGTATCATGATTATCCAATTCGCTTTTGGCGGAAAAGGCGTATAACCGATCATGGCTATACTAGGACAGTTATAATTGCAGGAGGTGATTTTCTTATGGAGACGAACATTCATTACGTATTTGGAAAAGAAGACTTATTAGATTGTGTTAAACCCTTGTGGCAAGAACTCAATAAGCTACATCTTGATCAATCACCCTGCTTCAAGGACTTTTATGCTAGCAATACTTTTGAAACAAGAAAAGCGGCTCTGCTCTCAACTGCCCGGAAAGGTCAGTTATCTATAATCCTGGCCTGTGACGCGGCTACTGTTGTGGGTTATTGCATTGCGAGCATCGTTGGTAACACTGGCGAAATTGATTCAATTTTTGTCTCCAGCGGCTATCGAAAAATGGGGATAGCCGGTCATCTCATGGACAAGGCATTGAGCTGGCTTAAGGAGCGCAAACCTAAAAACATGGTTGTCAAAGTAAGTGCAGGTAACGAAAAAGTTTTTGGATTCTATGCCAGGTATGGATTTTATCCCTGCTTGACGGAGCTACAGATGCTTCCTGATTCATATAATAACCCACGGCGGAAAAGGCGTGCATAAACAGCAACCTGAAACAGGGCGGCAGGACAGATGTTACCATCCCGCCTCCCTGGTTTAGTATTCCATGTCCAGCGCCCTGCGGGGTTGCTGTTGCCGCTTGTCCCTGCGGCAAGATACTGTAAGCGCTCTTCAAACTCCGCTCCGTCTTCCCGCATATGCGTTCAGCCGCCGCGTCCGGTGTTGGTGCCGGCATGGGATCAGCCCCTTTTCCTTATCCGGTTGGCGGTGGTATACTGCTTCTTAGAAAACTTCCCCTGCGCGTCCTTTCCCGCCCCGTCTGTCTGTGCCTCCTGTGGAGTGGACTGCCTGTTTTATTCGGGATGTCCCCGTTCCCTTACGGTACGCCCCCTACCTGTATTTCCCTCTTTCCCGCAAAAAGGAAACGCCCCGTCCCTTTGCAGGAGACGGAGCGCCGGAGCTTCGCATAAGTTTACCGTCAGAACGCGAAGCATCCACACCCGGAGCCCCAGAAATCGGAATATTTGGGACGGGAGGCATTGGCCATCCCCTCCATCAGCATGAAAGCGGAATGCATGCAGCCATGTTCATGGCAATGGCAGGAATGCTTGTGCTCCTGCTGGAAGGGTACGCCGGCCCTGGCCGCCTTTTTCGGATCCAGGGGCGCTCCGTAACCGCCAAATACCGCAATCGGCGACCACTCCGGCAGCACCGGAATGGGTTCCGGATCCAGATCCTTGAACGGACCCGTGGCATAAACGATCCTGCCGTCCATGATGGTCAGCACGGACTCGATCTTCTTGATATCTTCCTCCGGAACGGTGAAATAATCCTCGCTTAGAACGACCATGTCCGCAAGCTGCCCGGGGGCGATAGCTCCCTTCTTGCCCGTTTCCGAGGAAAACCAGGTACTGCCCTGAGTGTACAGGCGCAGGGCCTCCTCGCGAGAAAGGCAATCTTCCTCACGGTACATGCGCGCTCCGCCCACGGTCTTCCCGGTGGTCAGCCAGTACAGGGACACCCAGGGATTGTAGCTGGCCACGCGGGTGGCATCAGTGCCGGCTCCCACGGGAATGCCCATTTCCAGCATCTTCCGGACGGGAGGCGTATGTTCCGCCGCTTCCTTGCCATAACGGTCCATGAAATATTCCCCCTGGTAGGCCATGCGGCATTGCACGGCAATGCCCCCGCCCAGTGCCTTCACGCGTTCCAGGTTCTTTTCGTCGATGGTCTCGCAGTGGTCGAAGAACCAGTTCAGCCCTTCAAAGGGAATCTCCCGGTTCACCTCCTCATACACGTCCAGAAAGCGGGAAATGCTCTCATTATAGGTGGCATGGAGGCGGAACGGCCATTTATTGGCGGCCAGCAGGCTGACTACGCCCTTCAGTTCGGACTCCATATCTGCGGGAAGGTCCGGCCTGGGTTCCAGAAAGTCTTCAAAATCCGCGGCGGAAAAAACGAGCATTTCGCCCGCGCCGTTGCAGCGGTAATAATCGTCCCCCTCCCCGGGTTCCGTCATCTTGATCCACTTGGCAAAATCCTCCTTCTCTTCCTTCGGCCTCTGGGTGAACAAATTGTAGGCAATGCGCACAGTCATTTCCCCGCGCTTGTGCAATTCTTCAATCACCTCGTAATCCTCAGGATAATTCTGGTAGCCGCCTCCGGCGTCAATGATGCTGGTCAATCCCAGACGGTTGAGTTCCCTCATGAAATGGCGGGTGGAATTGATCTGGTGCTCCACGGGCAGCTTGGGTCCCTTGGCCAGCGTGGCGTAAAGAATGGTGGCATTCGGCCGGGCAATCAGCAGGCCCGTCGGGTTGCCGTCGCTGTCGTGCTGGATTTCTCCGGCGGGAGGGTTGGGCGTATCCTTCGTGTACCCGCAGGCCCGCAGGGCGGCCTTGTTGAGCATGGCGCGGCAGTACAGGTGCAGGACGAACACGGGCGTATCCGGAGCCACTTCATTGATCTCCTCCAGCGTGGGCATGCGGCGTTCGGCAAACTGGAACTCGCTCCAGCCGCCTACCACGCGCACCCATTGGCCGGGAGGGGTTCTTCTGGCCTGTTCCTTGAGCATGCGGAGGGCGTCCGCCAGGGAGGGAACGCCGTCCCAGCGCAGTTCCATGTTGTAATTAAGGCCGCCGCGGATGACGTGGAGGTGGGAATCGTTCAGGCCGGGAATGACCGTTCTCTTTCCGGCGTCTATGGTCTGGGTATCCGGTCCCTTGTATTTGGCGATGTCTTCGTCGGAACCGACAGCCAGAATTTTTCCATCCTTCACGGCAACGGCCTCGGCCATGGTGCCGCGTTCATCCAGCGTCGCTATTTTGCCGTTTGAGATCATCAAATCGGCGTAAACCTTGTCATTATTTTTCATTGTTTTCATTATGGTTAGGGATTGTTTCCGCAGCCGCTTCCCCCTGCCTGCTGAAAAGCCAGGAAGAAAGCATGCGGCTGATCAGAGGCATGAATACCCAGGTCAGCAGAGCCACCACGCAGGCATTGAACAGGAAAAAGGAAAGCCATGCGGGCAGTCCGTGAATCAGGTCTCCCACAGTAATATTCAAAAGAAAAATGACGAGGCAAACCCCCAGATAGGTAGCCACCGCCGTCTTGTAGCGCGGAGGCGTCTTCATGGGGCTGCCCGGCTGGTTCAGCCACGCGTCCAGCCCATTCATCTCCTGCATGTCGGGTTCGCCTTCCGTGTGGGCTCCCAGCAGCTTCATCCAGCGTTCATACTCAGGAGAGGAAACCAGGGCCTTTCTGGCGGCGGCATTGGCAAAACGGTCCACTACCACATATTCCCCGTTCCCGTCGTTCGGCCTCAAAACGCTGATGCCCACATGGCCGGGACAGGTCAGTACAAAATTGACAAAATCCCTCATGGCATGCTCAAACTGGGCTTCATGGCCCGGCAAAATGTGCCGGCGCACGACTACAGTCACTTCATCGGAAGGGTTCATGGCCTCCATGCAGTCTTGGTGTTTCCGGGGCTTTCCCCGCGGAAAGGCCGCAGAAACGGACTTTCCGGCAGGGGAGAACTCCTGGATCAATTAATTATCATGCTTCACCACCTGCGGGGACACCGCAGACTGGGGAGCGTGGTGAATCATCGTGTAGGCGTATTCCACGCCCACGCCGTAGGCTCCGCCCTGCTGCTTGAGCAGGTTCATCAGGGCATCGTAATGTTCCTTGTTCTTCCAGTCGCGCTGGAACTCGAGAAGTGCGGCAATAGTCGTCAGCCGGGTTCCGCCCGCCTGGGTAATACGGGAAAGGGCGGCCTTCTGGGCATCACGGGAGGTGGCGCCGCAGCAGTCTTCCACCACGTAAATGTTGTATCCGTCGCCCATCATTTCAATGGCCGGCCAGGTGACGCACACTTCTGTCCAAAGACCGGTAAGCAGGATATTCTTGCGTCCCGTCGCCTTAATGGCCTTGCGGAACTCGTCGGAATCCCAGGAATTCATGGAGGTGCGTTCAATCACGTGCTGGCCGGGGAATACGTCCAGCAGCTGCGGCCAGACATACCCGGAAAAGCTTTCCGTTTCCACGGCGGTGATGATGGTGGGCACCTGGAACAATTTGGAAGCCTTGGCCAGCAGGGTAACGTTGTTGATCAGGTCCGCCCGGTTGATGCTGGCTACGCCAAAGGTCATCTGGGGCTGATGGTCAATGAATACCACGGCAGTATCTTCCGGGGTGTAAAGCTGATGATAGTGTGACGACATGAATGACATCCTATGATTCTCCTATATCTATATTTATGGTTGTATCCGGGATTCAAACGGTCTTTTAAACTGCATCCCTTGCCAGTTGGAGAAAGGATTTGGCACATTTGTTGATTTCATGCCAGAGGGTGACGCAGGAACAAATCCGGGAAAAACAGCAACTCATGATCTGCAAGCCCTTCCGTCCGTGTCATACCACAGCGGAAAAAACGCTCAAAAACACCTCCCCGGAATCCCCGTCAAAAAGAGAATCCCGGATCATCGCGCCGCAGGAACAGCGGAGAAACCATGCCTCTGCCGCCCCCTCCGGCAGCCCTAACGGGTTTCCCCGTAATTGATGCCCCGTGCATCCAGAATCTCCACATATCTCTTCAGGCGCCTCAGGAAATCCGGATAATTCTTGTCTTCCTTCCGGCTCCATCCCGTTTCCGCATAAGCGGCTATGCGCGGGAACACACGCCGTTCCAGCTTGTCCGCATCCGGAATCCATTCCGTCCACACCTGGCATCCCAGCCCCAGGACCTGGTCATGATACCTGGGTTTTAATCCGGGGAAAACGGGCTCAAAGGAATAGGACTTGGACAAGGGCAGCTTCTGCTCATCCTTGTTGATGTAGGTCATGCGGGAAGTGGAATTGACCACCTGGTGGCCGTCCTCGATAGCCTTGGTGGCGATCTTGTCGGACCCGTACCAGAAATGGATGATCGCCTTCGCGTCCAGCCGGCCCAAAGCGGCTCCGTGCCCCCCGTCATTGTGAACATCGGAACCCAGGATTTCATTCCAGCCGATCGTCCTCACTCCTTTTTTGGCGAGCATCCCGGAAATGCGGTTTGTAAACATGATCTGGAGGTCAGGGAACGTCCTGATGCCCTTCTTCTTCATGAACGCCTCAATGTGGGGGACGCCCTCCCAGTACTTCTTGTAGCGCACTTCGTCGCCGCCAATGTGGATGATTCCCCCCGGAAAGAGGGAGGCCAGCTCCGTCATCACGTCCCCGATAAACTGGTAGGTGCGCTCGCTGGTGGGGTCAAAGGCCGCTCCGTCATTGAAGCTGACGGGAATCTCCGGCAGGGGACGCGCCGAAAGCTTCAGTTCCGGATAGGAGACGATGGCTGCGGCGGAATGGCCGGGCACGTCTATCTCGGGCACGATGGTGATATTGCGCTCCGCCGCATAACGCACAATGCGCCTGATCTGCTCCTGCGTATAAAAGCCTTCATGGGGTTTCCCGGCATACTTGCCGCTCCCCCAGGTTTCCACTTCCGTATCCTTCCTTTTGCTGCCCACGGACGTCAGCTTGGGGTACTTCCTGATCTGGATGCGCCATCCCGCATCATCGGACAAATGCCAATGCAGGATATTCATCTTCAGCAGCCCCATCTGGTCGATCAGCTTCTTAACCTCTTCCTCGCCGAAAAAATGCCGCGCCTCGTCCAGCATAAAGGCCCGCCATGAAAAGCGGGGATAATCCAGCATGGAAAACGGCTTCTCTGCCACTTTCCAGGCCACGGCGGACTTGTCCGCGCTGCTCTGGAAAAAGGCTGGCGGAAGCATCTGCGCCAGGCTCTGCCCGGCATAATAAACACCTCTGGGGGAAGCGGCGCGGATGGAAATCAGTCCGGGCTTTACTTCCAGCCTGTAGGCCTCCGGCCCGTACTGCTTCAGGGAGGCATCCTTCTCAATGCGGATGGCATTAGTTCCACCCGGCCCATCCAAAGCAAGCCCGGTTCCCTGTGCTAAAAACTGCTGGAGAAAATGGGCCTGCTTCTGGAATCCGGGGTCCTTCTCCCGGCAGACGACGCGGCTTCCGGCATCCAGAATGACGCCCCTCTCCGGCCCCGTTTCTCCATACTTCACGGAAACGGGCCGGGGAATGATCTGCTCCTGCCCCTGCGCGGCCATGCAGGCCGCGCCGGAAAGCATCAGCACGAAAAAGGGGCGGAAAAAGCGCATCATGGCGGCCATGATACACATTTTCCCCTCCATGTCTTTCTCTTTTCCTCCGTCCAGGCACAAAAACCCTTTCCGGACAGTTCTCCATGACACGCCGGCACCGGCAAACAGCAGCCGTGCCGCCATCCCTCCCTTGCCTTTCCCCTCCGGGCGGCGTACGATGGGCACCATGAAAAAAGACGACGCCCCCAGCCTGTTCGCCGCCTTTGCGGACCGTCCCCTGGCGGACCGCCTGAGGCCGGCCGCACTGGCTGAAATCGTGGGGCAGGACCATCTTCTGGGGGAAGACGGCCTCATACGGCGCATGGCGGACTCCGGCAAACTGACCAGCTTCGTCCTGTGGGGGCCGCCCGGCTGCGGAAAAACCACGCTGGCGCGCATTCTGGCCACGCGCACGTCCATGCACTTCGTGGCGCTTTCCGCCGTCTTCTCCGGCATGGCAGACCTCCGGAAAGCCTTTGACGAGGCGGCCAAACGCCGGGAATACGGGGAAGGCACCCTCCTGTTTGTGGATGAGATACACCGCTTCAACCGCGCCCAGCAGGACGGCTTCCTGCCTTATGTGGAAAACGGCACCGTCACGCTGGTGGGCGCTACCACGGAAAACCCCTCCTTTGAACTCAACAGCGCCCTGCTCTCACGCTGCAAGGTCTTCGTCATGCACGCTCTGGACGCCGCAGCTCTGGACAGCATCATTGAACGGGCGGAATCCCTCCTCCAGCGGAAGCTGCCGCTCACACCGGAAGCCCGCGCCACCCTGGTGGACCTGGCGGACGGCGACGGCCGCTACCTCATCAACCTGATGGAAAGCGTCTTTGACCTGTGCAGGCCGGACGACGTCCTGGACACGGAGGCCCTCCTGAAAATCGTCCAGCAGCGCGCCCCGGTGTACGACAAGGACAGGGAAGGCCATTACAACCTGATCAGCGCCCTGCACAAATCCCTGCGCGGTTCGGACACAGACGCGGCCCTGTACTGGGCCGCCCGCATGCTCCAGGGCGGGGAGGACCCCCTCTACCTGCTGCGCCGCCTGACCCGCTTTGCGATGGAAGACATCAGCCTGGCGGACCCCGCCGCGCTCCAGATGGCGATCGCCGCGTGGGACACGTACGAACGGCTGGGCTCTCCGGAAGGGGAGCTGGCCATTGCGGAACTGGTCATCTACCTGGGGTGCGCCCCTAAGTCCAACAGTGCCTACACTGCATGGGGAGCCGCTCAAAAAGCCGCCAGGGAACACGGCTCACTGATGCCGCCCGCGCACATCCTGAACGCCCCCACCAGGCTGATGAAGGAACTGGGATACGGAAAGGACTACGCCTACGACCACGATGCGCCGGACGCCTTTTCCGGACAGAACTACTTCCCGGACAAGATGCCCCGCCGCCAGTTCTACAAGCCGCCGGAACGGGGATTTGAACGGGAAATCAACAAGCGGCTGGCCTACTGGGACAAACTGCGCCGCCAGCGGGCGGAAGAAGATTCCGGCAGTTCCGGCACGCGGAGAGGCCGGAAAAAGCCCCCCGCTCCGGAGGAACAGGAACCATCATGAGGCATCCGCCGGCCATACGGCCGCTTCCGCAATCCCCTGCCCCGGCGACAGCCGGATGCGGACATACCTGGCTTCGGCGTCCTCCGGACACGCTGCGGTCAGCTCCGTCCCGTCCTTGTTCATAACGGTTTTAACGTCCTTCCAGGTGTTGCCGTCCCTGCTGATCTGCACCACGGGAGCCTGCCCCTTCCAGACCCCGGCGGCCTTCACCTCAATCCGGTCCAGGCGGAATTCAAACTCCATGTCCAGCCGCCACCACGGCGCCTTGTCTTCCGCGGACGGCAGCCACGAGGAAGCGCCATCTCCGTCGGACGCCTTCATCGCGTCCTGAAGGTTGGAGGAAGCGGAACAGGGCCGCAATGCCGCCAGATTCGCCTTCTCTCCGGTTCCGGACCGGCCATGCCGCGCCAGCTGGGCGTCCCTCTCCTGCGCAGTAAAACGCTTGTAGGGCCTGTCCCGCGTTTCCGCGCTCCTGCCCGCCACATACTCCGGGGCCTTCCGGGAAACGATTTGGAGGCTGTCTCCTTTCAATCCGGGGGAAGACGCCTTGATGACCGTTTTCCCGGCATAATAAGACCGGAACTCAATGGCTGCGCAGCCGTCAATGAGGTCGATATCCGTTCCGGGCGTGAACGTGATACTCTTGCCGGTGGGAAACTCTCCGGGGCCGGACTCCACCGTGAGCGTCACCGGAACGGCATTTGCTATCTGCCTCCCGGAGGCATCCGCCACCTTCACGGTGACGTGTACATCATCCGTGCCGTCAGCCGGGCTGATGGTCTTCTTGTCCGCGGACAGCTTCACCTGTGCCGGAGTTCCCTTCACGGGCCATTCCGGCGGGGGAATGCGTTTGAACTCATTCCTGTACCAGTACCAGGCGCGCTTGGGGATGCGGAAATAATCCACAATGCCCATGCGGCCGCCGGATGGCCAGATGCTGCCGTGGTCAAACCCGCACCAGACCGCCTCCCCCACGCGCCAGGGATAGCGCACTCCCGCCTCCTTGTCCTTCTTCATATCCCCCCAGCCCGGCGCGTACGCTCCCGGCCTCTTGCAGCTCACGGAACCGTATTCCGTCACCATGCTGGGCCTTCCGGGCGTCTTCACGCGTGAGCCGTCCCCGTTGAAAGCGGCCAAGTCCCCCAGTTTGTCAAAATTCCCGCGCTGGCCTCCCCCCGCGCACACGGGGCGCGTCGGGTCCAGCTCCTTCACCAGCGCGATGAGTCTGGAGCACAGTTCCCTGGACTCCTGCGCATGCTGGGTGAAAAACGGCTCATTGCTGATGCTCCAGATGACGATGGAAGGATGGTTCCGGAATTGCAGCACCATTTCCCTCACCTGGCGCATGCAGCTTTCCTCAAACGCGGCGCGGTCCTTCTCTTCCGTGGGGTAGGCGTCGCAATTCCAGTACCTGTTGTGCTCCTTGAACCCGCCCATTCCCCAGAAAATGCCTTCATTCAGCATGCACATGCCCTCCCGGTCGCAGGCGTCCAGAAAAGCCTGGGAATGGGGATAATGGGAGCCGCGGATGAAATTGAACCCGGCGTTCTTCATCAGCAGCACGTCACGGCGCGCCCCGGCGTCCGTCACGGCGTCCCCCCATCCTGCGTGGTCCTGGTGCACATTGGCTCCTTGCAGATAAACGGGCTTCCCGTTAATCAGCATGCCCCGGTCCGCCGTCAGCTCCAGGGTGCGGAAACCCAGGGGATTTTCTGTCCGGTCCAGCGTCTTTCCCTTCTCGTCCACCAGCTCCGTCGTCACCCGGTACATGTTGGGAGCTGACGGGCTCCACAACCTGGGAGCGGCCAGCGGAGGCAGGTCCGTTTGAACGCGGTCCGCCACTCCCGCGCCCAGCTTCACGGACTTCTCCCCGCGCAAAACCACACGGCCGCCCTTCTCCTCGCGCACCGTATGGCGCACGGAAAACTTCTTCATTTCCGGGGAATCATTCTTCACCTCCGTCAGGATGCGCACCTTCCCGCGGGCAGACGTTGCTTCCGGCGTCTGCACCCAGACGCCGTGGGCCGGAATATGCACGGGGGAACACACGTGCAAATGCACGTTCCGGTACAGGCCGCCGGAAAAGGTATGCTCCCCGGCCCGCGGGGCGATGCGGGGACTCCAGCGGTTGTCCACGCGCACCTCCACCCAATTCTCTCCGGGATTCAGAAAAGGCGTCAAATCCGTCCGGAACGCCGTATACCCCCCTTCATGCGTTCCCGCCGGCTTTCCGTTCACAGTCACCTCCGCCACCTGGAAGGCTGCGCCGCAATCCAGAAAAACCTTCTGCCCCACCCATTCCTCCGGCATCACAAGCTTCTTGCGGTAGGAACCGCGCCCCGTGTAAAAGGAATCGGACATGAAATAGGGCAGGCTGAACGTATGGGGCAGATGCGCCGTCCGCCAGCCGCTCTTTCCGGGTTCGTCTTCCAGCCGGAACTCCCAGCCGCGGTTCCAGACCATCCTTCTAGTGACAGGAGGGGCTTCTTCCCCATATCCCGCTCCGGCCGCCGACACGCACAATGCGGTCACTCCCAGCACGAATGCAACAGTCTTCAGCATAAAAAAGTTACTACCTTATGTTCCCTTTTCTTTCAAAGAAAAAACATTTCCGCCTCCGGGATATTCTTCAAAAAGTCAGATACGGAGGAAACGGAAAACGTTGAGAAATGAACACCGTTCTTCAACAAATCCGTAATTCGTCTTTCACGAACTTCCCTGACGACAGGAATGCCTCCTTTAACATGGCCATGAAAACGCCCTGCCGGGAAAAACGGCCGCCAGCGTTCCCTCCGGGTCCGTTCCGGAGACGGAGACATACCCAGGAACGGCAGGCCGCGCACCCTTTCCGGGATGCGCGGCAGGAAAGTGCCTTTATCCAAGATCACGCCGGCTCGTCCATCACTGGGTAATGATATTCAGTTCTGCCACCGTGGCGCTCTGTTCCCCGCTTCTGACGGGGGACTTGGCATCCAGCTTGAAGTAGCGAGCTTCCACGGGCTTCCCGAAGTCGATACGCTGTACGGCCGGATCCTTGCGGATATAATGGTAGGTGAACTGCCCCTTCTTGACTTCCTTCCAATTCTTCCCGTCGTCGGAGATGGAGAAGGCGTACTGGCTGATGAGCCCCTTGTCCTTGTCCATTCTGGGCGTGTAGATGAATCCGGTGAACTTCATCCTGGTACCCATGTCCACGGCGATGGAATGGGGGAAGCCCGGCAGGCCGTTGGTGTAGGAAGTGTGCCAGTAGGTGTCCGGCTTGCCGTCAATGGCGAAGTGGGCGAACCCGGTATCCGGCTCTTCCGAGGAAGCGCTGAGTATCTTCCATTCGGCCTGTCCCTTGATGAGGGGGAACTGCCGTTCGTCGGGAGACGTGGGGGCCGCACTGCCGGGTTTTCCGGCTGCGGCCCATGCCCTGACATTGCCCTCCGGAAGCTTGAAAGGCTTTTTGTAAACCTTTTCCGGCCCTTTATTGACGGAATACTTCATTTCCACGCCGGGCGTGGAAGAAGACAGGCTGACCATGCCGTCCCCGTCACGCTCGATTACGGGGGAATGGGGCACCAGCAGGCCGGAGCGGGCCAGATTCAGCAGGCCGGACGCGGGAGCCAGCACAAAGCCCAGGGGCGTTGCCTCGCTCAATGTCTGGTATTTCACCAGCGGGCGCGGCCCGCAGGAAGAACCGCCCAGCCCCATCTGGAAGGCATCCAGATTCACGATCACCTTGTTCTTTTCCGGCAGCTTGTCCAGGCTCTTCGCATTATTCAGTTCCCTGGGAGTATAGCGCAGAATGGAAACTTCCAGAGGCGCCCCGGGAGAGGCGGCCCCCACCCACAAAGCCGGGGCGGACTTGTCCTTGGACAGGGCTACCCAGTCCGTTTCCATGCGGTTGCCCATGTCCTGCGGGCGGGAATAGGCAAAGAACATGTCGTCCACGGAAGTCCGGAACAGGTCTTTCCAGCAGCTGGTGCGGCGGTCCCTGTAATTGTCCCACGGCCCCAGTCCCAGATATTCCACCTGGTCGTACGCCGCGGGCATGCCGAAGGTGAAGCCCAGCCTGAGCAGTTCCTCGCCCTTGGCGGAAGGATAAATTCTGGCGGAGGCATTGATGATGCCGTTGCCGAAAACGGTCCAGGTAATCCGGCCGGACAGGGAAAGTTCGGACCCCTTCGTCTTGAACTCCGCCGTCACGCGGGCCACGCCGGGGGAAATGACGGAGGCCTGGACATCGGAGCATTCCATCTTCATGTTCTGCATCTTCATCTTCCCCTCCACCTTGCTTCTGATCCAGGAATCGTTGTCCACGGGGGAGCGGTAGGCCTGGAGCGTCACCGGATAATCCGGCAGGATCAGGTCCTGCCCGCCATACCGGAGTGCGGAAAGCATGCCGTCCTTGAAAGTAGCGGTAAAGCCCTTCCCCTGCACCACCAAGGGATTCCCCTTCCTGACGGAAACGGCGGGGAGGGAAGCCGGAGCCTTGACGGCGGGAACCTTGTCCGCCGGAGCCGGGAACCATTCATAGGCTTCACATTCATCCACCACGTGTTCCAGCTGGCTGGCCGACAGCATCTTCACGTCTTCCGGCAGCTTGTACCGGGCGTCCGCCAGGACCATCAGGGAGCCGGACTTCATGGCGGCCGAAGGAAGGCTGACCGTCACGGACTTGCCGGGAGCCACTTCCGGCAGGGGCACGCGCTCCACGGCATGGCCGCTGCCGGGGGTGAGTGAGACCAGGTAAAGCGTATAGCCCTTCAGCGGCTTGTGGAAATACTTGTTGCGCACGGTCAGCTTGCCGTCCTGGCGCTCAAATGCCATGTACTGGTACACTTTCTTCACCTCCTTCGTCTTGGCCGTGGTGTTCCGGTTACCCAGAATAATGCCGTTGTCGCAGAAATTGGCCTGGTTGGGTCTGTCTCCAAACATGCCGCCGTACGCCTGGGTAACGCCCTTGAACGGCGCGGGCTTGTAAATGCCGTTTCCCACGGGATTGGCGCGGAGAGACTGGTCCACAAAGTCCCAGATGGCTCCACCCACCATGCGGGGGGAGGACTCGAAAGCCTCCATGTACTCCTTGAAATTGCCCAGGGCGTTCCCCATGGAATGGGCGTATTCGCACACAAAGAAAGGGCGGGAGGTTTTCTCTTTCCCCCAGTTTTCCACCCGGTCCACGGGCGGGTACATGGCGGAATCCATGTCCACGGCCTTGTGGCCGTGCGGGAATTCGCAGTAATGCAGGGGCCGGGTATTGTCGCAGGCCCTGATGGCCTCGGAGGCCGCTACAAAGTTGGGGCCGTTGCCGGATTCGTTGCCCAGGGACCAGAAGACGATGGAGGGATGGTTCTTGGAGCGGTGAACCATGCTCATGTTGCGCTCCACGTGCGCCTTCTTCCAGGAGGGTTTCCTGGAAATGTCCATGCCGCTGTTGCGGATGCCGTGGGCCTCGCAGTTGGCTTCATCCATCACGTACAGGCCGTAGCGGTCGCACAGGTCGTAGAAATAGGGGTGGTTGGGATAGTGGGAACAGCGCACGGTGTTGATGTTGTGCGCCTTGATGATCTGCACATCCTTCTCCATCACCTCCCGCGGAATGGCGCGGCCATAGTCCGGATGGGATTCGTGGCGGTTGACCCCCTTGAACTTGACGGCCTCTCCGTTGACCAGCACGGCGCCGTTGTCAGCAATTTCCACGGTGCGGAACCCGATGTTGACGGAACGGGAATCCTTGCCGTTCAGGGAATAGGCCACCTTGTACAGATTGGGCGTTTCCGCCGTCCACGGCTTCACGCCGGGATATTCCTTTTTCAGGGAGACCTGCACTTCCCCTCCGGCGGGAATGGCAGGCACCGTGAGCGTGCCGGAATCCAGCCTGCCCCTGTTATCCGTCTTCACGCTGCCGGAACCGCTTTTGCCTTCCCAGTTCAGATTGGTGGAAACCCCGTCGATGGAATATTCCAGCTTCATCCCGGCGGGAATGTCCTTTTTCCCGGAATTGCGGATGGTGAAGGTGCCATCCAGGATGCCCGTGGTGTAATTCTTCCTGTCCAGCCCGGCTTTCAGGAACAGGTCGCGCACGTGCGCCTGCGGCTGGGAGAACAGGGTCACGTCCCGGAAAATGCCGGAAAGGCGGAGGAAATCCTGGTCCTCCAGATAGGAGCCGTCGCTCCAGCGGTACACTTCCACGGCGATGGTGTTCCTGCCGGGCTTCACATACGGCGTCAAGTCAAACTCCCCGCCCGTATAGGAATCCTGGGAATATCCCACCTTCCGGCCGTTCAGCCAGACATAAAAGGCGGATTCCACCCCGTCAAACCGGATCATCACCTGCTCACCCTTCCAGGAGGGGGGCAGATTGAAATCCCGGCGGTAGGAACCCACGGAATTGCGCTCCTTGTATGCCGGCCAGTTCTTGGGCGGTTCTCCCGTCACTTTGGGAGGATTCGGCTTGAAGGGATAGGGAACATTTGTGTAGATGGCGGTTCCATAACCGTAAAGCTGCCAATTGGAAGGCACCTTGATCGTGTCCCAGGAGGAGACGGAATAGGTAGGCTTGTAAAAATCGGCAGGACGCTCGTCCGGTTTCATGGAAAACTTGAATTTCCAGTCTCCGTTCAAACTCATGGTTTTGTCTGCCGCCGGGAGAACGGCGGCGCGGGGCGCCTCCTTATTGATTCCCGTTACCTCTTCATTTTCCCAATCCGGGGCCTCTCCCAGCAGGGGAAGGGCCGGCCCCAGGCACAGCATGGAGAACAAAAAAGCCCGTGCAGATTTCATATGGATGCAGTCTTGCAAGCTGGATGCTTATTTATATTTTTTAATGGACGGGGCCTGATAGCGTTCAGAGCCTTTTTCCCCCTCCTTGCCGGGTTTCAGCGTCCACTTGCAGGAATCCGTATAAGTCTTGCCCCCGATCGTGGCCGTGGCCGTAATGGTATTGACGCCAGGCTTGAGGGCCACCTCGGGCCAGACGGCGCGCTTGAGTTCATCCGGCCTGGCGCTGCCCACAGCCTTGCCGTTGACGCTCAGCTTCACGGAGGAAGCATTGCTGTACACCTTTACGGGCACCGTTTTTTCCGTACGCTCCGCAAACCTGCGGGATGTGATGTAAACCGTGGGTTTGGGACTCCAGTTGGCCTTGTAGAAGAAGTAGGCGTCCTTGGGAGTCTTGCGGTCGTAAGTCACCAGCCCCTTGTCGTTGATGCCGGGATTTTCCCCCTCGAAACGCGCGGCGGACCCGAAGTCGAACATGTTCCAGACAAAAGAGCCCCATACTTCCGGGCGTTCCTTGATGCACTTGTAATTGATTTCATGCGCATGGGCCTGCCATTCCTCCGGATGCCAGAATCCCGTGGGAGATGGACGCTTGGGGGGATTTTCATGCATGCCGATGCTGGCGCCATGGCCGTACTCGCTGATGGCGATCCCCCTGGAGGCATGGTCGCGGATGAATCCGTTCAGGTTCCCTTTCATGGTTTCCGGGCCGCCTCCGTACCAGCCGGGGTAGGAGTTAAAGGCGATGTGGTCCGGAATATTGTTCAGCTTTTTGCGGCCCGGCTGGTTGGTGGCTCCCACCGTCATGCGGGTAGGATCCGTTTCTTTCACGAACTTGTTCAGTTCAATCAACTCCGCCTCCATGTCCACCCCCTTGGTGGAAGCCTCCGGCTGGTGGCCGATTTCATTGAAAATACCCCACATGCAGATGGAAGGATGGTTCCAGTGCTGGTAAATCATTTCCCTGGCCTGGAAACGGTTGTTTTCCCGGAATTCGGGAGTGTCCCGCACCAGGTTGACGTTGGAAACCTCAGACCAGACGATCAGTCCCGTCCTGTCGCACAAATTATAAATGTTTGTGGAAGCAGGATAATGCCCGGTTCTCAGGCCGTCCGCCCCCATGTCCGCAATCAGCCTGATATCCTGCTCTTCATCTTCCGGAGACAGGGCCCAGCCCTTGCCCTTTCGGTCCTGGTGGCGGCTGACGCCCTTGATCTGCATGGTTTTGCCATTCAGAACAAAACCCCGCCCCGGATCAACGGAAACGGTTCTAAGCCCCAGCGGCTGCACCATCTCATCCGTCTGTCCGTCCTCCGTCCGGATGGAAACCTTCACCTGGTACAGATACGGGTTTTTAGTGGCGTTCCACGGCACGGGATTGGAAATGGCCAGCATGACGGGGACCTCCAGGCTTTTCTTTTCCTCTGCAGAGGCCTTCACCGTCTTCCCGGCCACTTTCTTCCCCTGCTTGTTCAGAATTTCCACGGCAACGGTCACATCGCCCTTGGCTTCGGCAGAATTCAGCAGGGTTTTCACTTCCACTTCCGCCTTGGAATTGTCCAGGGATCGGGTGGTGATGAACACTCCGGGAGAAGCGTAAAAGAGGGGGTCAATGCAGACCTGGTCCGTCTCAATCAATTCGATGGGGCGGTACAGGCCGCCGAACATGGAAAAATCTCCCCGCTGGGGCGCGATATGATCCCGCTGCGTATTGTCCACCATAACGGAAACGGTATTGCTCCCCTTTTTCAGCAGGGACGTGATTTCATGGCAGAATGCGGTAAACGCCCCTTCATGCCTGCCGGCTGGCTTTCCATTGACGGATACCTCGGAAACGATGCTGGCCCCCTCTCCCCGAATGAAATACCTTTTGCCCGGCTTGGGAGCCACGGGCAGGGTGCGGGTGTAAACAGCAGGACCGCGCTTGTAAACTCCGCTGTCAACGGATTTGGCGTCTCCATTTTTCCCTTTCACGCCGTCGGCGGCATCCGACGCATTCCAGGTATGCGGCACGGTTACTTTTTCAGAAGGGCCTCCGTCAAAGCGGTAATCCCAGGAACCGGTCAGAGGATACACTTCACGCGCATCCGCCATTGCCAGGAGAGAACCCAGAGCGCAGCACAGGCCAGCGCATGATACATTGAGAGAATGAATTCTGATAACCATGGTAAGGATAATAAGTCTACTGCATACGTTCCCTGCCGTCAATATCTTTCATGATGCCGGACTGGCATTCCGCCGGGGATGTTTTTTACCGGAATAAGCGTTCCGGCGGCTTTCGGCACGGAATGAAGGAAGGACGGCGGCTTCCAACATTTTTTCCACTGCTTCTCTGGAACCTTGGATTTTCCGATCGGATCAAAGAAACCGGAAGTAACAACATAACCTTGTTGGTTACGCGTTTTCCGATAGAAAACATAATTTTTCTTTACTATAAGGAATGCCTTTTTCGTTAAACCCGTGTTTGTGACAACACGTGAACCAATATGAGAAAAACACCGAAAACGAATAAATTGCGATATGTTGGAGCCGCGCTCCTGGAGGGAGAATCCGTTACTCTGATTCAGGCAGCGAGGCTGGTACTGGAAATCAAGGAAGCCCTGGGTGACGAAATTTGCACCATCAACAGATGCCGGGAAGTCGTTTCCCTGGGGCTGAACGCCATCAAAAACAAGCACCATACGGTCAGCTTCGGGACGGCGGCGGTGGAATGCCTGCGTTCCAAAAGCCACCGCAGGCCCCGCACGCTGACGGACATCAGGAGCATCATCCAGAAGCTCAAGAAAAGCAATCCGGAACTGGAACAGACACCTCTGCGGAACATCAGCGTGGAAGACTGCCAGAGCATCCTGATGAATACCTTCACCACCTCCCGCCAGAGGCACAAGGCAAGACTGATCCTGAGCGGCATTTTTTCCTTCTCCGTCAAGCGCGGCTGGTGCGATGAAAATCCGATTCTGAGAGTGGACACGCCGTTCCTGAAGGAACAGGAGATCCCCGCCCTGACATTGAAGGAGGTGACGCTCCTGTTCAAGACATGCATGGACGAATTCAACGGAAGCTGCGTTGCCGGTGCGGCCCTGATGATTTTTGCGGGCATCCGTCCGCAGGAAGTGGAGCGCCTGCTCTGGGAAAACATCGCCATCCGGGACGGTTGCGTAATCCTGAATTCCAAACATACTAAAACAGGCGGAGCGCGCCACGTCACCATTCTGCCCGTGCTGGCCAAATGGCTCAAATTCTGCCGCGACAGGACAAAGCCGGGCCCTCTCACGCCCATTTGCCCGAAGGGATGGACGATCAAATGGCGCAAAATCCGCAGAAGAGCCGGATGGGGCAGCAGGAAGAGATCATGGATGCCGGACTGCCTGCGGCATACCTACGCCAGCTATCATGCCAAGCATTTCAAGGACTACAACCTGCTGCAAATGGAAATGGGGCACCGCTCCTCCTCCCTGCTCCGCACGCGGTACCTGAACATGAAGGGGATTTCCGTCCAGACGGCCAACCGCTTCTGGGCCCTGACCCCGGCAAAGGTGATTGAGGAAATGGAGGCCCCGGCGGAAATGTCCCAGTAACCGCCGTTCCGGCAGGTACGGAAAAATCCGCCGCTCCGGAGCAACACTTTTCCCTACAGTTCGTAATAGGTATAGCCATTCAGCCCGGAACGGAATATTTCCAGGGCCCGGCGGCGTTCGGACGGCGTGATTTTTCCGGAAGCTACCGCCTGTTCCGCAAAAATGCGGAACCTGTTGACGAGCTCCTTGGGATCATATTCCACGTAGGAGAGCACGTCCGCCACCGTATCTCCCTCCACCTCATGCGTGTAGACGGGGCGGCCGCCTTCCAGATGCACGCCGACGACATTCGTGTCCCCCAGCAGGTTGTGCAGGTCCCCCAGGGTTTCCTGATAGGCGCCTACCAGGAACACGCCGATGTAGTAATCTTCCTCGCCGGGCTTGATGGCGTGCAGGGGAAGAGCCGTGGCTACGTCTTCGCGGTCGATGAAATGGTCGATCTTCCCGTCGCAGTCGCACGTGATGTCCGCCAGCACGGCCTTGTTCGTGGGCCGCTCGTTCAGCCGGTGGAGCGGCATGACCGGGAAAAGCTGGCGTATGGCCCAGGAATCCGGCAGGGACTGGAACAGGGAAAAATTGCCGTAATAAAAATCCACCATGGAACAGGAAAGCTCCCTGAGGTCTTCCGGAATGGTCTCCATCTCCGCCAGCATCCGGGAAATGCGGCTGAGGATGTGCCAGTAATACGCCTCTCCCAGCCCGCGTTCCCGCAGGGTGGCGTTTCCGTAAAAAAACTGGGCGCGGAGCTGGTCGCGGTAATAGCAGGCGTCATTATAGCATTCCTGCATGTTTTTCCGGGCCAGGGTCCTGTCCGTGTCCGCAAAGGCCTTGAGCAATTCGGGCGCGTTTTCCGGCAGCTCCGGGGGCGGTTCCTCCCCTGGGGCGCTGGTCACGTCCAGCACGTTGAACACCAGTACGGAATAATAAGCCACCACGGCGCGGCCGGATTCCGTCACCAGCGTGGGGTGCGGAACCTCGTACTTGGTGCACATGTCCCCCACCACTTCCACCACGTCACGGGCGAACTCCGCAATGGAATAGTTGCAGGAGGAATGGAAATTTGTCTTGGAACCGTCATAATCCACGGCCAGGCCGCCGCCCATGTCCAGCGTCCCCAGCGGAGCCCCCTCCCTGACCAGGTCCACGTAAATGCGGGCGGCTTCCGTCAGCCCCTCTCGCACCACGGAAATATTCGGAATCTGGGATCCCTGGTGGTAATGGAGCAGCTTCAGGCAGTCCAGTGCTTCCATCTGCTTGAGCTTGTCCACCACGTCCAGCACCTGGGCCGCGTTCAGGCCGAAGACGGATTTGTCCCCGGCGGATTCATGCCACAGGCCGGATCCCTTGGCCGCCAGCTTCACGCGAAGGCCCAGATTGGGGCGGATGTCCATCTTTTTGGCGCGGGCGAAGATGGCGTCCAGCTCGGAAGGCATCTCCAGCACGATGAAAATGTTCAGCCCCATCTTCTGGGCGGTCAGGGCCAGGTCGATGAACTCGTCGTCCTTGTAACCGTTGCAGATCAGGTAGGCGTTCGGGTTGTGCATGTGCGCCATGGCCGCGATCAGTTCCGGCTTGGAGCCGGCTTCCAGCCCGTAGTCGTACTTGGTGCCGTATTCCGCGATCTCCTCCACCACCTGGCGCTGCTGGTTCACCTTGATGGGGTAGACGCCCTGGTAATGGCCCTGGTAGTCCGCCTCCTTGATTGCCTTGCGGAAACTCTCGTTCAGTTCCGCAATGCGGCTGCGCAGCAGGTCACGGAAGCGGAACAGGACGGGAACGGTCGTGCCGCGTTCGTTCAGTCCTTCCAGCAGGTCGCACAGGCTGATGTCCTTCTTTCCGCCGTCTTCATCATTCAGGCGTACGGTCACCTCCCCTTTCTTGCTGATCCGGAAATAGCCGTTGCCCCAGTCGTCAATGCCGTACAAATCTGCGGAATCATGATGGCTCCACCCCCGGACTTTCTGTTTAATGCCTTCTTTAGCTGCTGCCATGTCAATAAATCTGGTCAAATGTTTCAGCCCAGGCGGGCTTCAAAATCCTCATAGGAAAAACGGCGCACCGTCTCCACGGAACCGTCGTGCTTCTGCACGGCTATATCCGGATGGGGCACGCCATTGAAAAAGGTGGTTTTCACCATCGTGTAATGGGCCATGTCGTCAAACACAAGCTCGTCTCCCGGAGAAAGGGGTTCCGCAAAGGAATAATCTCCCAGCCGGTCCCCGGCCAGGCACGTAGGCGCCCCCAGACGGTAAGTAAAGGGCTTTTCACCCGGCTCTCCGGCCACGGCATAGCTTTCCCCCTCCATCACTACGGCGGGCTGCTGCCCGGACCGCAGGGAGGGATTCTCCAAAATCTGGAACACATCCGGCCTGTAGGGCATTTCCAGCGTGTCCGGCATGTGGGCAGAAGCGGAAACGTCCAGAATGGCGTGTTCCACCCCCTCGGAAGAAAAAACATCCAGCACCCGGCAGCGCAGCACGCCGGAATGAATGGCGACCGCCTCCCCCGGCTCCAGCCATACATCCACGCCGTAGCGGAAGCGGATGCCGCGCACCAGCTCCTCCAGCAGTTCCCGGTTGTAGCCGGGCTTGGTGATCCAGTGGCCGCCGCCCATGTTCAGCCAGGAGATCTCCGGCCGGGACAGAATGGAGCCGAAGTACTGTTCCACGGCTTTCAAAGTATCCGCCAAATCCTCCGCGCTCTGCTCGCACAGGGTATGGAAATGCAGCCCGGAAATGCCGGACAAGTCCGCCCCCTGCACCAGCTCCGGCGTCACGCCCAGGCGGGAACCGGGCGCACAGGGATCGTAAAGAGGCGTATGGCCCGTGGAAAATTTGGGATTGATGCGCAGGCCGCACTTCAATTCCCCGGACAGGAAGCGAGGATGCCCCGTCACCTCCTCCCGGAAGAAGTTCCACTGGGTCAGGCTGTTGAAATCAAGGTGGTCGGAAATCTCCGCCAGTTCCGCAATCTCCTCCGGAGCGTATGCGGGGGAATAAGTCAATACATGCTTGCCGAATCTGCGCCGGGCCAGAAGAGCCTCCCACAATCCGGAAGCGCAGCAGCCGTCCAGCAGGGGACTCAGACCCTCAAAACAGGGCCAGGTGGAAAACCCCTTCAGAGCCAGCACGACCCGGCACCCCGCGGCATCCGCTACCTCCCTGAGGATGCGGGCGTTGCGTTCCAATGCTGGCTGGCTGACGATAAAGGCGGACATGAAGCAACGACAACCTAAGCGATCTGCAACTATTTGCGAGAAAAATTTTAGTAATTTCCCATCATACCTTCAATTTAAGATATACCAAAGACTTCCGGCCCCGGCGGCCCGCTTCCCCGGGAAGCGGAACCGTAAAAAAACGCCATAAAACGGCACAACCCGCATTCTTTTCCTTGAAATGGCGTGGATTTTCCTCTTTTATAACACAACCATTGCGATTGCCATGACTAACATTCATCCCTTCACCACAGCAGCAGCCTGCATCCTGACCGCAGGGACAGCGCTCTTCACCAGCTCTTGCCAACCAACCTCTCCCGAGAGCTACGCCCGCCAGTTCGCCACCGCGCAGAACGTATCCGTGCACGGATACAACGGCCGCGAAACGCTGACCAGCAGAGTATATGCGGACTGGGGCGGCATGCCGGACAACGCGCGCCGGGCCATGACGGAATACATCAAGGGGGCCGAATGGAAAAAGGCCGACTACATCCGGCCTCAGTACTTCATCCAGGTGGACCGCTCCTTCTGGGTCATCTGCATGGACAACGACGGCAACCTCGCGGGCATCGTTCCCTTCCGTAACGGCAAGGACGCCCGCAAGATTTCCGTCAACAATCACTTCAACATGCTGGTCAACACCACGGACAAGGCTCCGGCCCTGGGCTACGCCATCCTGAAAAACCTGGCCTATGCCGACGGACTGCGCGTCAGCACCCGCAAGGCTGACGGACTGACCACTCCCATCCCGGCGCCTCCCGCTGTAAAAGTAGTCGTTCCGCCCAAGGAAGCCGCTCCGGCCGCCCCCGCCGGCAAACCTGCCGCCGCACCGGCCGCTAATGCCAATGCGGACGCAGACGCGGAAGATGCCGACAACGCGGTTGAAACGCCCGACGACGCCACGGCAACCGACACGGAAGAAACTCCCGCCACGGATGCCCCGGCTGCGGACAATGCCGCCGAAGGAGACGCCCCCGCTGCGGACGCTCCCGCCGACGACTTTTAAGACAGCCGGCCCGCCGGGGAAGCATCCCTGAACAGGCACTTTGCATCAACAGCCCCGCCCGGTCTTCCGGGGCGGGGCTGTTTCCTATCCCCCCGAACGGGGACGAAACACGGCACGGAGGCGAGCCTCCGGATGAAACCGGGCGGGAACTTTGCCCCTCCTTCAGACGCACGCCTTTCATGGCGTCCCGGAGTCCCGCAAGGAAAACGGCTTGACAAGACAACGGCGAAGTACGGCTCTTCACGTATGAAATCCGGAAGCGGAGGTGCAACATCCGGGGAAAAACCGCCATTCCATCCGCATGAAAAACGGCATGCCTTCCCAACCCGCTGCCGGAGATAGGAAAACATGCCGCGTATAGTATAAAGCGGATATGGCTCTCTCTATGCAACAACGCCGGAGAAGCACCAAGACCAGGATTACTTCACCTGGTCAGGCCACGGCACTGACGTGCCCTCGGCAACTCCCAGGGAATTTCCCTTCTTGTAAGTGGGCATCAGAGCCTTCCTCTCCCGGAGCAGCCTGCCCATCACGGAAGCCATCTCCTTCACTTTCTTCGGTTCCGCGGAAGCCAGGTTATTCTTTTCGCTAATATCCTTCCGCAGATTGTACAATTCAAAACTCTGGTCCCCGTGACGGTAAATCAACTTCCAGTCACCGCGCCGCAGTGCGGTGGAAGCGCCGTACTGCGTTGCCTGGCGGCTGCCTTCCCCCCAGTTGTTGGGCTGGTGGAACAAAAGGGGACGGTCGGCGGGGAATTGCGCCCCTTTCAGCAGGGGCACCAGGCTGAGGCCGTCCAGCTTCTGCGGTGTTTTCAAATTCCTGCATCCCGCCATATCGAGCAGCGTTGGCAGAAAATCGTCAATAATGACCGGCACGGAGCACCGGGCACCTCCCTTGGTGACTCCCGGCCAGGAAATAATCATCGGCTCACGGATGCCGCCCTCCATGCACCCTCCTTTGCCGAAGGAAAGCGGATAATTGGAATCCACGTTGCCAAGCCTTCCGGAGATGGCCAGCCCCCCGTTGTCAGACATGAACACCAGCACCGTATTTTTATCCAGATTGTTGTCCTTCAAGTATTTCATGATGTCCCCCAGGCTCTTGTCCATCCCTTCGATCAGGCCGGAGTAATGTTTTTCCCTCGGCGACCACGCGTGACCGTCCTGCGGGTCTTTATAGGCATCCGCAAACCTCTTGTCATACGCGCGTTCATCCAGCGGGGAATGAAGGGCATACTGGGCCAGGTACAGATAGAAGGGCTTTCCCGCTTCCTTGGGATTGTTCCTGATGGCCTCCAGCCTCTTGATGGCCTCCTGGGTCAGCGCCTCCGTCAGGAACACGTCGTCCTGGTAATAATTATTTTCATCCAGTCCGCGCACATGGTTGAAACCCTTTCCGTAATGCTTGGAGCCGCGATAATCCGCCGGATGTCCGATTTCCGTACCGGCAATATTGTAGTCAAACCCCATGTTCAGCGGGTTGGAGCCTGGCGTTCCCTGCGTGCCGAAATGAGCCTTCCCGCAGTGCACGGTCACATAGCCGCACTTTTTCAGCAGCTGGGGCAGCGTGATTGCCGTGGCGAAGGGACGGGTCATGTTGTAGTGCATGTCCTCTCCGGAAATGGGGCGCTTCGTCACTCCCTTGGCGGGCGTTCCGACTGGCTGAAGACCGTTGAGGGCCCAATCCGGCGGCTGGAGATTCTTGCTATTCTGGTCTGTCGTCTGGTTTTGCTGCCTGACCCAGTTGGTCACCCGGTGGCGGCTCGGATTCATGCCAGACATCAGGCTCACGCGCGACGGCGTGCAGAGGGGGTGCGCATACGCATCCGTAAACGTCATGCCCTGGGCGGCCAGTTTCTCCATGTTCGGCGTCCGGTAGCGTTTATTCAGGAAAGTCTTGACCGGCTGGCCCTTTTCATCCGTCCAGAACGGCACGGACGTATCCTGCCATCCCATGTCATCCACCAGGAAAACAATGATATTGGGCTTTTTTCCGGAAACGGCATGGGAGGAATTCTGGGCCGACGCCCCTGCAAGCAGGGAGAGTACGCCGCAGGCGGCGGAGAGGAAACAGACTGTGAACTTCATGATTTTTTAGTTAATAACGTCAGGACAAACCTTTCAACGTTAAAATACGCATCCTGCGTCTCTGGTCTTTCTTTTTTTTCCGGAAAAAGGGATTGATTCTCTGAAAGGTCCGGAAACGCCTGACGCCGCCGGGGTTTAGACTTGATCGCCCCCCGGCCGGAGTATACATTCCTCCGCATCATGTCCGAGCGCAAGAAACCATATCCTTTTGACGTCTTTGAGCCCAAATGGCAGCAGATCTGGGACGAACGGAAGACTTTCAAGACAGGCAACCCCGGGGATGAGGGATTTGACGCTTCCCGGCCCAAGTGCTACGTGCTGGACATGTTCCCCTATCCCAGCGGCGCGGGCCTCCATGTGGGCCATCCGGAAGGGTACACCGCCACGGACATTGTGGCGCGCTTCAAGCGCATGAACGGCTTCAACGTGCTTCACCCCATGGGCTGGGACTCCTTCGGCCTTCCTGCGGAGCAATACGCCATCAAGACCGGGCAGCATCCGGCCATCACCACCTTCCGGAACATTGACAACTTCCGCCGCCAGCTCAAGATGCTGGGCTTTTCCTATGACTGGGACCGGGAAATCGCCACGACGGACCACGAATACGTGCGCTGGACCCAGTGGATCTTTCTCCGTCTTTACAACTCCTACTACAACAGGGAATTGAAAAAGGCGCGCCCCGTCTCCGAACTGGAGGCCCAAGGTCTCACCCGCGAGGAAATCGACCAGCGGCGCCTGGCCTACGTGGCGGAAGTGGCCGTGAACTGGTCCCCGGACCTGGGCACCGTGCTCGCCAATGAGGAAGTGGAGGAATGGAAAGCCAAGGGCCACCACGTGGAACGCCGCCCCCTGCGCCAGTGGATGCTGCGCATCACGGACTATGCCGAACGCCTGATTGACGAACTGGAGCCCCTGGACTGGCCGGAATCCATCAAGCTGCTCCAGCGCAACTGGATAGGCAAGTCGGAAGGGGCGGAAGTGGACTTTGAGCTGGGCGGGGAAACCATCACCGTTTACACCACGAGGCCGGACACCCTCTTCGGCGCCACCTACATGGTCCTTTCCCCGGAACACCCGCTGGTGGACGCCGTCACCACGCCGGAACGGAAAGAAGCCGTGGAGCAGTACCGCGCCCAGTGCGCCTCCAAGAGCGATCTGGAACGCACGGACCTTTCCAAGGAAAAAACGGGCGTCTTCACCGGCGCGCATGCCGTGAACCCGGTCAACGGAGAGCAGATTCCCGTCTGGATTGCGGACTATGTTCTGATGGGCTACGGAACCGGCGCCATCATGGCCGTTCCCGCCCACGACGAACGCGACTTCGAATTTGCCGGAGTATTCGGCCTTCCGGTCCTCCAGGTGGTGCAGCCGCCCACCGGAGATACCGACTGGCGCGGCTACTGCGGGTATGAGGGTACCAGCGTGAACTCCGGCTTCCTGACCGGGCTGCCCACGCCGGAGGCCAAGGAAAAAATGATCCTGTGGCTGGAAGAGCGCGGAAAGGGACGCCGCAAGGTGAACTACAAGCTGCGCGACTGGCTCTTCTCCCGCCAGCGCTACTGGGGGGAACCCTTCCCCATCGTCTGGGAGGACGGCCGCCACCGCGCCATTCCGGAAAACGAACTCCCCCTGCTCCAGCCCGCCCTGGACGACTTCGCCCCCACAGGAGACCCCCGCGGACCGCTGGTCAAGGCCACTGAATGGATCGCCTACACGCCCACGGCGCACCGGGAAACCAACACCATGCCGCAGTGGGCCGGCTCCTGCTGGTATTACCTGCGCTACCTGGACCCGAAAAACAGCGAACGCTTTGTCAGCCGCGAAGCGGAACAATACTGGATGGGCTCCGCAGGCACGCCCGGCGGCGTGGACCTGTACGTGGGCGGCACGGAACACGCCGTGCTCCACCTGCTCTATGCCCGCTTCTGGCACAAGGTCCTCTTTGACCTGGGCTACCTCAGCACCAACGAGCCATTCCAGAAACTCGTCAACCAGGGCCTGATCCTGGGCGAAGACGGGCAGAAAATGTCCAAGTCCCGCGGCAACGTCGTCAATCCGGACGACATCGTGCGCGAATACGGTGCGGACGCCCTGCGCCTGTATGAAATGTTCATGGGCCCGCTGAAAGACGTAAAACCCTGGGCCACCAAGGGTGTGGAAGGCATCTCCCGCTTCCTGGCCCGCGTCTGGCGCGTGGCCTTCCAGGAAAACCAGGAAGGGGAATGGGAAATCAATCCCAAGCTCGTCTCCGGTGCGCCGGAAGCCGCCGTGCTGCAGGTCCGCAAGGAACTGCACAAAACAATCAAAAAGGTGACGGACGACATTGAAAGCATGTCCTTCAACACCGCCATCGCCAAAATGATGGAATGCACCAACGCCATGACCTCCGCGGACGTGGTGGATGTGCAGGACTACGTGGCGTTCCTGACGTTGCTCAACCCGTTTGCCCCGCATATTACGGAAGAAATCCATGCACGCCTTCAGGCGGCATTCCCCGACGTGCCGGAAACACAGCTCTGCCAGAAAAACTGGCCCGCCTGCGATGAAGCCCTGCTGGTGGAAAACACGGTGCCGATGGTCATCCAGGTCAACGGCAAGCTGCGGGACAAGCTGGAAGTGCCCAGGGACATCTCCCGGGAAGAACTGGAA
Organism: Akkermansia sp. RCC_12PD; assembly: GCF_036417355.1. Classification (NCBI taxonomy): domain Bacteria; kingdom Pseudomonadati; phylum Verrucomicrobiota; class Verrucomicrobiia; order Verrucomicrobiales; family Akkermansiaceae; genus Akkermansia; species Akkermansia sp. RCC_12PD. Next base: position 118,784 of record NZ_CP143889.1, read on the forward strand.
AAGATTGCCCTGGCGTCTTCCAAGGTAAAAGTCTTCCTGGACGGCGTAACGGTACGAAAAATCATCGTCGTGCCCGGCCGCCTCGTCAATATCGTAGCCAATTAACCTTACAGGAAAGGATGCCCCGACCATGACCATGATCGCCCCGTCATTGCTGGCCGCCGACTTCTCCAGAATAGGGGAAGAGGCGCGCCGCGCCTTTGAAGCAGGAGCCGACTGGCTGCACCTGGACATCATGGACGGCCACTTTGTGGACAACATCTCCTTTGGTCCTGAAATCTGCGCCGCCGTCAGAAAGGCGGTGGGACCGGACCGTTTTCTGGATGCCCATCTGATGATCGAACGGCCGGACCACTACTTTGGCCGTTTTGTCAAAGCGGGCGTCAACCTTATCTGCTTCCATGTGGAACTGGGGGATGAATACTACATCCGCAACACCCTCAAACGCATCCGCAGGGCGGGCGTGAAAAACGGGCTGGCCGTCAATCCGGCTACTCCCTTTGAAACCCTGCTTCCGTTCCTGGGAGAAATAGACCTGCTGCTGGTCATGTCCGTGGTGCCCGGGTTCGGCGGACAATCCTTCATGCCCTCCGTCCTGGACAAGGTGGTGAAAGCCGCGGAATGGAGAGCAGACCACCAGGCATCCTTCCTGATTCAGATGGACGGCGGCATCGGCAAAAACAATGCCGACCAGTGCGCATTGGCGGGAGCGGACGTTCTGGTGGCGGGGTCCTCCACCTTCAAGGCCGCGGACATGGCCCAGGCTATTGCAGAAATGAAATAACTGCCGGAGAAGCCGGCATTTTCTCTCTTTTGCCCCCTCATTTCCCGTTTCTTTCCTTTCCTGCCGGGTACCCAACAAAAAACCGGCATCCCTCCACGAGGAATGCCGGACTTGGTAAGACAATTGCGAAATGGCCGTCAGGCCCTGCGTCTGCGCATCAGCAGAGCTGCCAGCCCCAGAATTCCCAGGGAAGCGGTTGCGGGTTCCGGAATGGGCGCTACGGTCACTTCCGCCTTGAAGGACGGCCCCCAGCCTCCCGACTGTACACTGGTAAACCCTGGGTTCGTATAAACATCGCCAATGTCCACTCCGTCGGCTTCCTTCCCAATCCTCAGCCGGGCGCTGACAAAATTCACGCCATCCCATACGGTATCATCCGTAATTTGCACCGTGGTGAAAGCCACGTAATAAGTCACTCCGCTATTGAGCTCCAGATTATTAAAAGAGGCACTCTGCCATGAGGCGGAGCCATCCGCCGCGCCCTCCCCTGCCATGTCAATCGTTGTAGTGGACTGCCCGACAAACGTAGAACTGTCCTTGGTGGTGGCGGAGGAAAAAATCGTGACGTACAAGCCGTTATTGGCATCCGTCCTGTTGGTGGCCTTGGCAATATCCAGGGACTGGAGATACACTGTTGAATTCTGGGCAATGCCGGACCCGGAGGAAACAAGCATATGGTCCAGATCAAAGGAAAAACCGTAGTAGGCTCCATATCCCCCCGAAGTCAGGGTGGAAGGATCATCCTGGGTCGTGGTGCTTAGAATGGTGGCAGCCTGCGCAGTTGCCAGGGATGCCACCATGCCGAGAATGCATAAACATTTCATAACCTTTATCTATGAGGGGAGTAAAACACGGGAAAAATACCGCAACAAAAAGAAAATAACGGATTCCTAATCCGTACATTTATTTTGCCGTTTGTCCCCCGTATAACTTCTAGAAGGTCATGGGTAAAGAGAAATGGTCAAAAAAGACCAGAACTAAATTAGAATGATCATTTTCAATGTTTTATGAAAAAACAAGGCATTCATTATTAATAATTCACGTTGTTAACGGATTAGGAATCCGGGGAATACCGTCTCATCCTCCCTTTCCAGATATCTGTCATTAAACAGATTTACCCATCATATCTCCCTGACGGGCAAACACTTCTATTCCTTCTCCCGTTTTTTTCAGAAGATCGGGAGCCAGCCTGATTCTGCCCGGTTCAAAAAAACACATCACTGTGGAGCCGCCAAATGCAAAATATCCCTTCTCCGCCCCTCTGGCAGCAAACTCTTCCGGAACGTAAGTCTCTTCAATAAGCCCTACGCCGGTGGCGCCCACCTCCAGCATGGCCACTTGACCCCAGGACTCCGACTGGATGAGCGTCAAATTCCGCTTGTTCGTCCACAGCCATGACAGGCTCCGGCTCAGGCAATACGGAGACACGCTGGCCAGGGGGCCGCCCATTCTCCTCCACATGCCGGGAATGCCGGAAACGGGAAAATGAAAGCGGTGATAATCCGTAGGACACAGGCGGGAAAGAACCACGGCGCCCTCCGCATACCGCTCCGCCAGGGAGGCATCCCCAAGCAGCGCGGGAAGATCGAAACGCTGGCCTTTCACAAAAACGCCGCTGATGCGGTCTGCCCGCTCCCAGCCCATGTGGCGGGCGTCCGCCGGGAAAACAGCCGTCTCCTCCCCTCCGGACAACGGACGCGCCCCGGCTTTCAGGCGACGGTAGAAAAAATCGTTGAAATGTTTAAACTCTCCCAGCCCTTTGAGGGACTCCTCCATGTTAATGCCGTACTCCTCCACAAAGGCGGGAATGCCTTTGGCGCTGGAAGGCCGGTTCTTCCACCACCCCATCAGGGCGGAAAACATGCCGCGCTTGACCAGAGCATGCAGGGCAAGCCTCCCGGAAGCGGTGCCGTAAATCCACTGGAGGTACTTCTCCCCCAGCACCTGTTCCTGCTCCACTCGGCCCGTATAACGGTTATAATAGCTTATGCCCTCCATGAAAGGCATAGAGTGTCGTTCCCTGCCCTTTTTGTCCAGTCGAAAGACAGCCTCCTGACGGACTAGGAACCCTTCAGCCGTTCCAAGGCATCCTCGGCGCCGAATGCCAGACTGCCTGCCGCACGTTCATACCATTCCCGTGCAAGGTTCAAGTCCTGCGGCACTCCGTTGCCGTGTTCATAACAGGCGCCCAGCAGGTACTGGGCATCTGCCTCGTCCCCTTCCTCCGCCGCTTTTCTCAGCCAATGCATGAATAAAGCGTCATTCTTCTTCACCAGCCCCCCTTCCCGGTACTCCAGAGCCAGCGCAAACATGGCCTCCGGCTCCTCCTGCTCCGCGGCGCGCTGAAGCCAGAGCAGAGCCTTGGCATCATCTTTCTGTACAGCCAGTCCTTCTCTGAAACACTCGTACAGGCAAAAGGCGGCGTCCCTGTCTCCGGCATTGGCCTCCCGATTCAATCCGGGAAGCGCCTTGTGAAACCACTCATCCGCCAATACGGCATCTCTGGAAACGCCATTTCCCTTCTGATACATGCGTCCCGCCTGAAACTGGGAATACGCATCGCCCGACTCCGCCTTCCGGATAATGCTCCCCCATAACTCCTTCAACGATCTGTCCACCTTCCTGAGCTGCCACTTGGAATACAGCCACAGCGCTCCCCCTGCCAGAAGTACCAGAAAGAGGGGACTCCACTCCAAAAGATCTTTCAACCAATCCTTTTGCATACCGTACTCATATCACTCTTTTTCCTCCTTCCTGTCCATCACAAACTGCAAGTATGCAACATATAACAGCGTCCCCGCGTTGCAATCCACACACTCGTGAGGGTGCGACGTAGTAGCAATATCAAACGTGGCGCCCTGACATAGTTTCAATCCACGCACCCGTGAGGGTGCGACGGAAACCATCACGGGTACCCTCAACTCCATTGACCGTTTCAATCCACGCACCCGTGAGGGTGCGACCCGGCCGCCCTGATTGTTGTGCAGCTGGCGCGTGTTTCAATCCACGCACCCGTGAGGGTGCGACTTACAGGGAATTAGGGGGAAAGATAGCAAGCATAGTTTCAATCCACGCACCCGTGAGGGTGCGACTTATGACCGACGCCGAATTTGCCAACCTCCCCGCGGTTTCAATCCACGCACCCGTCTTCCCCAATCGGAGTTTCAATCCACGCACCCATGAGGGTGCGACTGCAGCGGCAGTTGAGCCGGGAGTACGGGAAGCTGTTTCAATCCACGCACCCATGAGGGTGCGACAGGCACCTATCAAGGACCGGACTTGGTCGGAGATGTTTCAATCCACGCACCCATGAGGGTGCGACCCGGAGCTTTTGCTGATGGCGCGGAGGCGGCCCTGTTTCAATCCACGCACCCATGAGGGTGCGACATCAGGGGCAAAAATGAGAGAGGAAATGAGAGAGGTTTCAATCCACGCACCCATGAGGGTGCGACTTCTCTTCAATAAAAGGAGAGGTTAGAGAGGTAGGTTTCAATCCACGCACCCATGAGGGTGCGACTCAGTCTCATTCTTATCGCGGGTATGAGGTACAGAGTTTCAATCCACGCACCCATGAGGGTGCGACTTTATTGCATGTGTGCGAAAAGTGTGATTGCTTGTTTCAATCCACGCACCCATGAGGGTGCGACTTGTTCATCACCCCGGAAACACGGCGTCCATCAGGTTTCAATCCACGCACCCATGAGGGTGCGACCAGTTTGATTCAGGTTAATTGATTATGAGTGAAGTTTCAATCCACGCACCCATGAGGGTGCGACTGAGTGAGTTTGCCGCCCGTAGTGCGGAGGCTCAGTTTCAATCCACGCACCCATGAGGGTGCGACAACTCGCCAAGAAGTGGGCCGCTTCTGTGGAGGCGTTTCAATCCACGCACCCATGAGGGTGCGACCGGATGGTATCATGGAGTTTTGCGCAACGCAAAGTTTCAATCCACGCACCCATGAGGGTGCGACTCGATTGCCGCGTCAATCACATCGGCTGCCTTGAGTTTCAATCCACGCACCCATGAGGGTGCGACGCACTTTTCACCTCGGCTATTAACGGCGTTTGATGTTTCAATCCACGCACCCATGAGGGTGCGACATGATTCTTTTGGCAATTATGTCATAGTCAAAAGGTTTCAATCCACGCACCCATGAGGGTGCGACGGCCTGAAGCGCAGGGATTGAAGGTCAGAGGTCCAAATGGCGTTTTGCGCCAACCTGTTCAATCATCCTGCGCTTTGCAGGTCGTAATGATGAGTGGTTCGTTTGTCAATCTTCAAGCCTCAATGACGTACAGAGTGCGCCAGTTTCCCGGCGATTTTCTGTGAGCTTGGGGTTGGCGCAAGGGGGCCGCAGCAGAAAGGACATGCACGAATTGTTTCATGTTCCTGCCATGACCGCTTTGTGCACAGTCAGGTGGTATGCCGACATGCTAGCCATTCCCTGGGGGAACGTCCAGAAGCTTCTTCGAACACCACCGTCATTCCCGGCTTGTCTTTCATCCGTATTCCCGGTTCATTTTTCCAGGACAGTCCCGGCATTTGTCCACAGAGTTTTCAAGGGTGAGTTCCGCTTTTTTTCCGGCCTCCATTTTCATTCCCGCCCATTTGTTAGTTTCTTTTCCGCCAACATGAAACGGGGCCGCCCTTAAGGGCGGCCCCGTCTTGAATGATGGTGAACGGGAAATGTTTTTCGCCCTACAGGGCGGTCGGGATTTCCTTGCCGAGTTCGGACGCCTTTTTGGCAGTACCGTCGCCGGCGATGCGTTCCAGGATCACGTCCTTGTAACTCATGCCGCCCAGAATCATCGGCAGAACATGCACGTCATGGGGAACCATCACGTCCAGAACGTATGCCTCCGGGGATTCAATCATGCGGGTGATTGCTGCGGGAAGTTCCTCAATGCGGAGCACACGCTCGCATTTGACGCCGAACCCGGCGCAGATGAGCGGATAATTCGGGTAGATGATATCTTCCGTCTTGTGGGTGGGGTCGTAGTCGTCGTGCGGGTCCGCCAGGAAGGTCTGCGCGCGGTTGGAGTCGTACTTCAGGTCTTCCCACTGTACTACCATGCCCAGATGCTGGTTGTTCAGGATGATGCATTTGACGGGCATGCGCTCCACGTGGATGGTCGCCAGCTCCTGAATGTTCATGAGCATGGAGCCGTCTCCGTCTATGTTGACGACCAGCTTGTCCGGATAGGCCAGGCAGGCGCCCATGGCGGCGGGGAGGCCGTAGCCCATGGTGCCCAGGCCGCCGGACGTGGCCAGGCGGCGGGGCTTGTCAAATTTGAAGAACTGGGCGGCGAACATCTGGTGCTGGCCCACGCCGGTGCAGATGATGGGGTCCTTGTCCGCCGTCTGGCGGTAGAGTTCCTCAATCACGGACTGCGGAGCGATGTAGCCCTTGCGGTCTTCATAGGAGAAGGGGTACTGTTCCTTCCAGCCTTCGATCGTCTTGAACCATTCCGGCGTACGGGTGAAGCCGGAGGATTTGCGTTCCCACCCCTTCCCTGCCAGGGCCGCGTTGAGAACGCCGAGGGCGTCCTTCACGTTGGCGCGGATGGGATGGGCGACTTTTTTGTTTTTGTTAATCTCGGACGCGTCAATGTCAATGTGGACGATAGTGGAGTCCGGACAGAACATGCTGACGGCTCCCGTCACACGGTCGTCAAAGCGTGCGGCCAGGGCGATGACCAGGTCCGCTTCATTCACGGCATTGTTGGCAAACACGGCTCCGTGCATGCCCAGCCATCGGAGGGAGAGCGGGTGAGTTTCCGGCATGGCCCCGATGCCCATCAGGGTGGTTGCCACGGGAATCTGGGTGCGTTCCGCGAATTCCAGCAGGTCCGCGGAGGCTTCCGCGGTGATGATGCCGCCGCCGGCATAGATGACGGGACGGCTGGCGTTTTCAATCAGGGGGATGAGGGCTTCCAGCTCTTCCACGGGAACGGGCAGCACCGGATTGTAGCCGGGGAGGTCCATTTCCATGTCGAAGTCCGGAGTGAAGACGGCTTCCTGCACGTCCTTGGGCATGTCAATCACCACAGGGCCGGGACGGCCCGTGGAAGCGATGTAAAAGGCTTCCTTCATGATGCGGGGCAGTTCTTCCGGTTCCGTGACCAGATAACTGTGCTTCACGATGGGGGCGGTCATGCCGAACACGTCCGTTTCCTGGAAAGCGCCGCGGCCAATCAGGGAGCGCATGACCTGCGCGGTGATAGCCACCAGGGGCGTGGAGTCCAGATAGGCGTCCGCAATGGAGGTGATCATGTTGGTGGCGCCGGGGCCGGAAGTGGAGATACAGACGCCCACCTTGCCCGTAACACGGCCGTAGCCTTCCGCTCCAAACGCGCCGCCCTGTTCGTGGCGGGGGAGGATGGTCCGGATTTTGGGCTGATGGCTCAGGGCCTGGTGAATCGGCATGCTGGCGCCGCCGGGATAGGCAAAGACGACGTCTACACCTTCACGCACGAGGCATTCCACGAGCACTTCGGCTCCTGTCATGCGGGTTTTCGTCGGGGCGGATGATGTTTTGTCGTTTGTACTCATGTGCAAATAATATTTTTATTTGTTGCGTAGGAAAAGAGGTTCTAGCGCATTCCGCGCGCAATGTGAAGCCTTTTCATCCAAAAGTCAGAGGCGTGCCGCCTGCGGGAATACGCCGGGAAAAGACGCCGCGGCACAGGCGCGGCGGATAGTATCAGGAGAGGGACGGCCTGCGCACCCGCACGCAGTCCATGCCTGCGGCGGCAGCCGCGGCAATGCCCGGAACGGCGTCTTCAAACACCACGCAGCGGGAGGGGGCGGCCCCCAGCCGTTCCGCGGCCAGCAGGAACATGTCTGGAGCCGGTTTGCCGTGTTCCACGTCCTCAGGGGTTAAAATCACGTCGAACAGTCCCGTCAATCCGGCGGCGGCCAGGGTGCGGCGCGCGCCGGGAATGGCGCTGCCCGTGGCAATAGCCTTGGGGGCATCCCCCAGGGAGTGCACGAATTCCAGCACTTCCCCGATGGGCTGCATGCCTTCCTGCTCCAGCATTTCCAGATAAATGCGGCGCTTGTCCGCCGCGGTGGATTCCGCATCCATCACCAGCCCGTAGCGTTCATTCAGGAAGTACACCACGTCATTGGCGGATTTTCCGCCGCAGGAGTAGAATTCATCCTCCCGGAAGACGGATGCGGGAGCTCCTGCGCGGGCCAGGGCCTTGCGCCATGCCTTGTAGTGGAGGGGCATGCTGTCCACAAGAGTGCCGTCCAGGTCAAAAATATATCCTTCATATTTTTTCTCAGGCAAATCCACGCGCTTGTTCATGACGGCGCTTATGATGCCACGCCTCCGTTTTCCGGTAAAGCCCGCAGTCTGACCGCATGCGGCCGGAATGGCTTAAAAAATACATCCTGAGCTTGACATTTTATCCTGTTATTCTAATGTTTCTGCCACCTCGAAACGAAAACCGAACCTTTTTTCGAACATGGCCAATACCAAATCCGCACTCAAGCGCATCCGTCAGACCGCAACCCGCACCGCCCGCAACCGCGCCACGACTTCCAAGCTGAAAACTCTACGCAAGAAGATTTCCACCGCTGTTGAAACGGCTGACAAGGAAGCCGCCGCCACCGCTTACAACACGTTTTCCTCCGCAGTTGACAAGGCCGCCAAGGTAGGCACCATCCCCGCCAACCGCGCCGCCAACTACAAGAGCAAGGCCGCCAAGGCCATCGCAAAAATCGCCTAAGTTTTCACTTCGGTTTTCTGTCGATCTTATGGCAAGCCGCTCTGTTTATCTGAGCGGCTTGTTTTTATTATGACTCCCATGCAGCAATCCCGCCTGGATAAAGCCAAACTGATCATCGACCGCCCCGCGGATTTCAAGGTCTGCGAAGCCTGCGGCTCCATCGTATCCGAAACCACTGCGGCATGCCCCAACTGCAACGCCTACCGCTTTGACGCCAATCCGGATTACGTCGTGGAACAGGCCGTGCTGCTTGCCTCCCGCGAGCAGCGTTCCGTCACGCCGGAAGATCTGGAAAAGTAGGACTTTCGCCGCCCGGCCTTCCTTCCGGGCCGCCATTCCGCCTCAGCAGTTTTTTCAGGAGCCTCCCCTTCCGGGGCAGGCTCCTTTTTCATCTCTCCGTGCAGGAACGACAGACCGTTTCTATTTGCGGAGGTCTGCAATGCGCAGGATAGTCGCCTCAATCAGGTTGGCCGGGCACGAGGCTCCCGCCGTAATGCCCACTTTCAGGGATTTGCCCAGATTCTGCACTACGGGCTCCGTGGTCATTCTCCGGACTTCCCGCGTTTCCGTATCAAAGGCGTCCACATACTGGATGGATTTGATGCTTTCAGCGGATTCAATGAAGTAGGTGGGGACGTGTTTCCTGGCGATGTCCACCAGATGCGTGGTATTGGAGCTGTTGTAGCCGCCCACCACAAACATCACGTCCAAGGGGTTTTTCAAGAGATCGTACAGCGCGTCCTGACGGTCCTGGGTAGCGCCGCAAATGGTGTCGAACACATAGAAGTTGTCGTCGTCGCCGTCGCGCTGGACGATGGCGTCCCTGATCATTTTCTGGAGCGTCTGGGTTTCCGTCTTGAGCATGGTCGTCTGGTTGGCGATGCCCACTTCCTCCAGATCGCGGTCCGGGTCAAATCCGGGGGAACAGCAGCCTTCAAACCGTTTCATGAAGGCTTCCCGGCTGCCTTTGCCGAGGATGTAGTCGCATACGGCGGCGGCATCCTCCAGGTCATAAACCACCAGGTATTTTCCCCTGCCCTTTTCACCTAGGGCGCGGGAAGCCGTCGCGCTGGTTTCCTCATGGGTGGCTTTGCCGTGAATGATGGAGGTGATGCCCATGGAGGCGTAGTTTTTCACCCTTTTCCACACTTTCATGACGTCCCCGCAGGTCGTATCCACGATCTGGACTCCCTTTTCCTCCAGCGCGTCCATGAAGGAGGTGGGAACGCCGAAGGCGGGAACGATCACCACGTCGTCCGCGACAATTTGATCATAAGAGGCGTCCAGATGCTTCCAGGGAAGTTTTTTAATGCCCTTCCCCTCCAGCTGGCGGTTTACCTCCGGATTGTGGATGATGTCGCCGATCAGGTAAATCTGCCGGTCCGGGAAGACCTTGCGCGCCGCATAGGCGATGTCGATGGCGCGGCGGACGCCGTTGCAGAATCCGAATTCCCTGGCCAGGAAGAATTCCGTATGGCCCAGGTTGTACACATTACCCGCGGCGCGGATGTGGGAAATCAGTTCGCTCTGGTAATGCTGCTGGATTTCCTTCTCCACCAGTTCCATCACCTCGGCGCGTCTCACGTTCACTCTGGCTTTGCGGGTTGAGTCCTGATTCATGCTCACAGCTTCCACACTTTCCTTCTTTCGTCAAGACAATCACAGCTTGCCAAGCCGGGCTTTTCACGGTATGCACAAGCCCATGCTGCTGGCCCTAGCCCCGATGAAAGACGTCACGGACCTGGCTTTTATCAAGACGTTGAACGACTTGAATTCCCTGCCGGATTATTTCATTACGGAGTATTTCAGAACGGTGGCCCATCACAAAAAGATGGCCCCGTACATCATGCGCTCCATAGACGAAAACCCGACCGGGCGCCCCATTTACGGCCAGCTGGTGGGCCAGGAGCCGGAGCACCTGGTCCGGGATGCCCTGAATCTGATGAACCACGCCTGCGCCGGGGTGGACCTGAACATGGGCTGCCCCGCCCCCATCGTGTGCAGGCGGGGTGCCGGAGGCGGCATGCTGCGCTCCCTCCGGGCCATGGATTCCGCCCTGGGAGCGCTCCGGGACTCCCTGCCCGCCGGAGGCTTTTCCGTCAAATGCCGCCTAGGCTACGAGACCCCGGACGAGTTTGAACGCATTCTCCCCGTCATCGCCCGGCACACACCGGACCGGGTATGCATTCATGCCCGCACCGTGCGGGAGGGCTACCGTTCCCCCGTGCATCCGGAGTGGGTCAAATGGGCGGCGGAAACGCTGAAATGCCCGGTCATCGCCAACGGGAATATTGTGGACATGCAAACGGCGGAGGCATGGGTGAGGCTGGCGGCTCCGGCCGGCCTGATGGCAGGCAGGGCCGCCCTGCGCAATCCGTGGATTTTCTCCCAGCTACGCGCCCACTTCCGGGGGGAAGCCGCAACTGCCCCCACGTTCCGGGACCTCCTCCGCTACATCCGCAGCCTGTACAAACGCACGCTGGAAATGCAGGACCATTACGTGGAGGAAAAACACATCCACCGGATGAAAAAGTATCTGGTCTATACCGCCCGGGGCCTTCCGGAAGAGTTTGACCACCACATGAAACGGGCCAAAACCTCGCGCGATTTCATGCACATCTGCGAGGAGATTCTGGACAATGATACCCCCTTCCCGCCCACCCCTCCGGAAGATACCCACCTGTTCGCCCATTTCAACGCCCTTCTCACTCAAGAGAAGGCTTGTCTCCCCGCCGGAATTCAGCTATGAATGGCGACGTTCATGAATCCGCTGCCGCATGTCTTTCTGCTGGGCGTGACTGCCGCCCTTTGCTCCGCTCATGATTCCGTCACCCAGGGCATGGAGTTTTTACGCGCCTACATGCCGGAACAGGACAAGCCGGTGATTACGGAAGAGCGACTGAAGAGAGAGGTCAGGCTGGCCCTGGACGTCCGCAGCCGCTTCCCTTGGGCGGGCAAGGTTCCCTGGGAAGTTTACGAGAACGACGTGCTGCCTTACGCCGTGGTCAACGAACCGCGCGACGAATGGAGGGAGCAGTTCCGCAACCTTTTCGCTCCGCTCGTCTCCTCCTGCAAAACTGGGCGGGAAGCAGCCCTCACCGTAGCCGCCTGCATCCAGAAGACACTGCACGTGAAATATTCCACGGAGAGGAGAGTCCCCCACCAAGGTGTGAAGGAGTCTCTGGAGTCCGGCAAGGTTTCTTGCACCGGGCAGAGCATTTTGCTCATTTGCGCCCTGCGCTCCATCGGCATTCCGGCCCGCATGGCGGGCGTGGTCACCTGGAACCACGTCCGGGGCAACCACAACTGGGTGGAAGCCTGGTGCGACGGAGAATGGCGGATGCTGGAGTACAATGAAAAGGATTTCAACACGCCTTGGGTCATGTCCGCCATCAGCATGCTGGACCCCCGGAAACCGGAGAACGCCATTTACGCCACATCCTGGAAGAAGAAGGCGGAAGGAATGTTTTTCCCCCTGGTCTGGGAGGCCCGCTACGACAGGAAAAGGAACGCGCTGGAGTTTCCCCCTGAAAGCCGGATTGTCCCCGCCGTCAACATCACCAAACGCTACATGAAGCTGGCTTCCTCCTGGGCGGCTTCCCAGCCGGAATACGTTCCCGGCAGCAAGCTGATGCTGGACATTACGGAGGATGAGGGAGGCAAACGCCGGAGACTGCCCCTCCATGTCTCCCTCAAGACGGAAGAAGGGGAAGTTCTGGCGGAAGGCGTCACACCCGGTCCGTCCGACGACATGCGGAAGTTTCTGGAAATTACGCTGCCGGAGAAAGTGAACCGGGGCATGCTGGAATTCCTCCTTCCTGACGGGACCGTGCGCAGGGAGGCCATCACGCATACGGAGGCTCCAGTGCAGATTCTGAATCTTTCCGCAAGTCTCCGATGAAGATTCCCCTGTTCTTCAACAACACGGCGCGGAGCGCCAGGGCGGGACGCTTCCGCCGGTGGCTGGAGAGATATGGTACCGTTTTCGACGTCATGGAGCCGGAAAGCAGCGAGGACATGCTGAACCGCCTGGCTGCCCAGGCGCGTTCCGGGGCACCCGCCGTAGCCGTGGCGGGCGGCGACGGCACGCTGAGGCTGGCGGCCCGCGCCCTCTGCAATACGGATACGGCCCTGGCCCTCTTCCCTGCGGGAACGGCCAACGTTTTTTCCCGTGAAATGGGATTCCGGCAGAATTTCGACCACGCTCTGCATGTGCTGAAAACGGGACGGACCAGGAAGGTCGACCTGTTTGCCTTCAATGGTCAGCCCTTTCTTCAAATGGCGGGCATCGGAGCGGACGGACGCTCCGTGGAGCTGACGACATGGGAGATGAAGAAGAAGTGGAAGGCCTTCGCTTACGTAATCGCTGGAGCCAGGGCTTTCACGGAACGGCAGCCGTTCCTGACCCTGACGACGGATGACGGCAGGGTGCTGGAGGGACGCTCCATCATCTTCGGCAACGGCCGGAGGTACGGCGGCCCCATGAAACTGTTTGCAGAGGCAAATAATGAAGACGGCCTTTTGGATGCCGTGGTGTTCAAGCATGCGGCTCCTTCCATCATCAGAGAAAGCCTGCTGGCACTCGTTCACGGAGGGTTTCATTCCCTGCGCTACGGCGGTTTTGAATATGTGCGGATGACGGAAGGACAAGTTGCCGCCATCGGCCATGCGGCTTGTGAACTGGATGGAGATTATGCGGGAGACGCCCCCGTGCAAATCACGCGTGCCGGCAAGCTCAAAGTTTTCGCTCCGTAAAGACTCCCACCGGGCGGAAAAATCCGCTCCGGCCCATTCATCCGTACCGGGAAAATGCGTTTCATGCCGCCCTACCAGGGCAGGAAGCGCGAGAACGTATCCAGAATATGGGAATAGTGAAGAACATGGTTTTCCGGCACGCCGAAGAATATCAGAATGATGACGGCATCCAGAACGGCCGCGACGGCAATCCATTTAATGAAGACAGGCAGCAGGGAGAAAGAATCATGCAGCATGATCCATTCCTGCATCACGAATGAATAGTCCGCGCCGGAATCAAAAAGACGGAATTCCTCAGACAGTTCCTCAAAGGTCATTTCGCGGGGGCAAATGTAATTCTTGGCCTCGATTCCCACACCGCAACAATGCAGGCCGCTTCCGGCCAGAGAAGCTTCCATATAGGCGCCCTCCCCGTTGAGCAGGGAAATACGGGAGTCATGAGTAGCCATACGGTATTGGTTCAGCATTTCCTCCAGGCTGCCGCATGCCTCCCCGTTATATGAATAACGATAGGGGACTGTCACTCGTGGACTCTAATCAACTGGAAAGCGGCGTGCAAGATTTTTTTGTCCTGAATACATGAACCCAGGCCCTTTCATCCCGTTTGGCCTAAAAAAGCCGTGCCGGCAAGCGGCACGGCCCAAAAGAAAATAAATCACAGAGCATTACATGCCCATGATCTGGTAGCCTCCGTCCACGTAAATCACCTGGCCGGTGATGGCGGCTGCGCCGTCGCTGGCCAGGAATACGCCGGTAGCACCCAGTTCCTCGCCCGTACAGGAACGGCCCAGAGGAGCGTGTTCCTCATAAACCTTGAACATGGAGGAAAAGCCGGAAACTCCACGGGCTGCAAGCGTCTGCATGGGACCGGCGCTGATGCAGTTGACGCGGATGCCGCGGGAGCGGCCCAAGTCGTACGCCAGGTACCGGGTGCAGGCTTCCAGGGCGGCCTTGGAAACCCCCATCAGGTTGTAGTTGGGCACCACCTTTTCAGACCCCAGGTAGGACATAGCCAGAATGCTGCCGTTGTCGGACATCATCGGCTCCACAGCGCGAGAAAGCGCCACCAGGGAATAAGCGGAGATATCGAGGGAAATCTTGAAGGCGTCCCGTCCCGTTTCCAGGAAACTGCCGCCGCCAAGGGCTTCCTTGGGTGCAAAGGCTACGGAATGCAGCATGCAATCCACCTTGTCCGTGTGTTTGCGGACATTTTCAAAGAAAGCATTGATGGATTCGTCACTGCTCACGTCCAGATCATAAACGGGAGCGTCTTCACCGAAGTTTTCATGAATCAATTTGATCACGCCGTCCTTGAGGCGTTCGCCCTGATAGTTGAAGATGAGCTTTGCGCCCGCTTCATGCCATGCCTTGGCAATCGCGAAAGCGATACTGCGCTTGTTCGCCACGCCGACTACGACACCAACTTTGCCTTCGAGTAATTTACTTGACATAATGGTAGGTGAATACTGCCCTACTTTCCCTCTTTTGACAAGAAAAACGGGCGTCACCGGAAATAGGCTACGCCCCCGTCTGCTGGCGGCAGGCCTTGACCGTGTTGGCCATCAGCATGGCGATGGTCATCGGTCCCACGCCTCCGGGAACGGGCGTGATGGCCCGGCACCTGGGCGCCACTTCATCATAGGCCACGTCACCCACGATGCGGTATCCGCGCTTGGCGGACGCGTCTTCCACGCGGTTGATGCCCACGTCGATCACGACGGCGCCGTCTTTCACGAATTCCGCCGTTACAAAGGAGGGGCGACCGATAGCCGCGACAATGATATCTGCGGAACGGCAGAGTTCCGGAAGGTTTTTCGTGCGGGAATGAGCTACGGTCACCGTGGCGTTGGCTTGCTTGGACATCAAAAGATGGGCCATCGGCTTGCCCACGATCATGCTGCGGCCGATCACCACCGCATTGGCACCCGCGGTTTCAATGCCCGCAGCCTTCAGCAGCCTGATGCAGCCCAGCGGCGTGCAGGGTACAAAGCCGGATTCGTCCTCCATCACCAGTTTGGCGACGTTTTCCGGATGGAAGCCATCCACGTCCTTGGCCGGGTCTATTTCCAGCACAACGGCAGCCTCGTCAATATGGGGAGGCGGGGGGCTCTGCACGAGAATGCCATGGATAGAGGCATCCGCATTCAATCCCCTGATGACCTCAAACAGTTCCTCCTGGGAGGCATCCGCAGGGAGGACGATTTTCCGGGAATGCATGCCCAGTTCTCCGCATTTCTTCACCTTGGAATTGACATATACCTGGGAAGCGGGGTCATCCCCCACCAGGACTACGGCCAAGCCCGGCGTAATCCCGGCCGCCTTGAGCCGGTCAATGTCTCCCTTAACCTCTTCCAGAACCTGGGAGGCCACTAGCTTTCCGTCGATGATTTGCATAATTTTGATTGAGTAAGTGGAGGGAAGTCCGGGACACCTTCCTGCATCATGCCGGCCAGCAGCCGGCCATATTCCGCCACTTGTTCATCCGTGATGCCCGGAGGGATGAACAGCCTTTTTTTCCAGAGAATGTTTACGTTGGAACCCGGCTTCGGGATGGCGTAATGGTCCCATGCCTTGTTCAGGCGCCAGTAGCTTTCATATTCTATGCAGACGGGGATAATAGGCAAACCCGTTTGCGAGGCCAGCCTGATGATGCCCGGCTGCACTTGGTACATGGGCCCACGCGGTCCGTCCGGAGTGAAACAAAAGCAGACGTTTCCCTCCCGGATTTTCCGGAGCATTTCCATGTAGGCTATAGCGCCCCTGCGCCCGGAGGAACCTCTGACGGCTTCCAGGCCGAAGTATTTGCAAACGGCCTCCACCAGAGCACCATCCTTGCTGGCGCTTGTGAGCACGCACATGTTAAGCGGCTTGTGCGCCAGGTGCCAGGCGTATCCCGGCACGACGGTGCGGTTGTGCCAGAGGGCTACGAGGAAAGGCGTCGTGTACACATCGTCGTGTTCCTCCTTGATGGAGCGGATATTCAGACTCATGCACAAAGGCTGCAAGAGCGACCACAGACCCAGCCCGGCCATCTGCGTCCACCAGCGGGTCCGCTTTTCAGTCGTTTTCCGTAAATTGGGAAGGGGAGGAAGCATGAAACGGCGACAGTATTACATGAATCCGTCCACGGTGATGCGGCCGGGAGACGGAACGGGAGAAGCCGGAGAGGAGCCGCCCGCCCCGCCGGACGGATAAGCTGGAGGAAGAATGCCGGATTCCGCGGCGGATTTCAATTCCTGAAGCATGGCGCCGGAGTTGTCCGAGGGTGATGCCGCCGTCCCGGAAACCTTCACGGTGATGACGAAGTCATGTCCATCCTGTGTGACTCCTTTGGGAATGCGGCGGCCATTTGCCATGTAGGAGGGCAGTTTGAATACAAGTTCCCCGGATACATTGGGACCGCTGCAATGCAAGTTGCCCGTAACGCCCAGGAAGCTTTGTTCAAACAGGGATATATCTTTCAAGGAAACGGACTGGTCCGTACCATCGCTTTCCATCATAAAGGAACCGGACGAGAATACGGGAGAGGAATACGGCAGGCCCGTTTCCATCCTGCGTTCCGTCATGGCCTTCAAAAGCTGGAACACGGGAAGGCGCATCATGGAAGCCTTGATGACGGACCCGCTGATACCCTGCAGTGACGGCCTTTTCTGTTCCGGTCCTACGGGAAGGGAGAAAGTCACGCTCAATTCGCGCTTTTCCTCCACGGGTTGTTCACCCATGCGCACCTTGATCAGTGAAGAGAAACATTCCCCGACGAGCTGGGACAAGTCAAAGTTTCTGCCGGTCAGTGTCCAGTGGCGGTGACGGAAGTCGTTGTCCAGGCGCATGCTGCCCGTAATCATGAAGGGACTCAAGTCCGTAGGCTTGTTGAACATGGCCCCCTTGTCCACAAAGCCGGAGAAGGTGAGCCGCTTGATGCCGAAACTGTCCAGAATAATGGAGCCCGCATCCACGGCCAACAGGGGCCACCCCTTGATTTTCAATTTTTGCTGAGAAAGGTCCAGTACATATTCCGTGGACGTCCCGCCATTCCTGGCAGTACGGATGTAGGCTTCCGCCGTCAGGTAAAAAGGCCCTTCGTTCCTCTCCAGGGTGAAAGGCTCCAGCTCATGGACATAACCCACTTCCAGGCGCGGAACTGTATAGCGCTGAAAAGCGAACGGCAGTTCCTTCCCCGTCCGAGGCAGAGAGAATTTGGTGTATCCCGGGCGCAGGCCGATGGTAGCTTGTGACACATTGAGGCTTTCCCCCTTCACCCTGCCCAGAAACAGGGAAGTCGCGGAAATTTCCCCGGAAATTCCGTTCAGTGTGATGAAGGAAAGGCAGGAGTCTTCCGGAAAGGTGATCCTGATGCGGGAAGCTTTCAGGGAACGGCCATCCATGGCCATTCCGGAAACTTCCACATCTCCCCCCCACGCAGCGGACAGTTCTTCTTGCATGCGGCTGGAAAATTCCACCGTATTGAATGAAGTCAGCCGATACATGTACGTTCCCACCAGTCCTCCGGCGACAAGCAAAATCAGAATACAGAGGCCTATCAAGAAACGCTTGTTTTTCAAAGCGGCCTTTTTGTCGCCCTGGTGTTCATCACTGTAAGAGCGGCGGCGCTTTTCCACACGGATGACCTTGGAGCCGTCCGGGCGCACCACCACTTCCCTTCTCCGCTCCACGCCGCGGGAATCGGAGTCATGTAACTGGCGCATGATATTCCCCGCACCCTGGGAGAATTCAGGATCAGAATCGCTGTTTTTCACAGGCTTGTTTTTTAGAGGTTTACTCAACGGCACTAAGAGCGGGAAGATCCGGACCGCCTTCCGGAGTTTCCGGAACGGGAGTATTCGGCGTGTACAGTTCCTTGCCTCCCGGATCCACCACTTCCGCCTTCACCATGATGATAATGGCCTTGCGCTGTTCCTTGGAACCCTGGGAACGGAAAAGTCGCCCTACCCAGGGGATATCCCCCAAAACAGGGATTTTGTCCTCATACTGGATGGAGGTAGCTTTTTTCAAGGCTCCGATCACCAGGGTGTTGCCCGTGAGGACGCGGACGGAAGAGGTCATGCTGCGCTTGGAAAACACGGGCTGGAGAATGAAGTTGTCCGACGCCTTGGTCATGGTTACTTCATCCTTCCCGTCTTGCTGGGATACCAAGGGCAGGAAAATGGGAGTGCCGTAGTTGATGAACCCGTCAAAATCCACGAGTTCCGGTGCAAGGGTAAGATCCACCATGGACTTGTCTTCGCTGATACCGGTCACCTCCACATTGAATACGGTGCCCAGCTGCCTGGTTTCAAATGCCGTAGGATGGGCGGGCGTCATCGGCATGATGGGAATGCGTTCCCCTACGTCGTCATCGTCACCCCAATAGTCGTCATTGTTATAATCCCTGCCCGTGCTATTGGGGATTTCGGGCGGATCGTATTCCGTGGGGTAAATCAGTTCCCTGCCGCTGAAGAAAGTTGCCTTTTCTCCGGGGCGCACCACCACGGAAGGATGCTGCATGATATCCGTGCCCTTCTTCTGGCTCAGACCCCGCATGATCATGGTGATGTCTGCCTGGCTCCATATGCCGCGCATGGTCATGATGCTAGGCGCTCCTCCGGGGGTATAAACGGCATCCGAACTTCTGGCGGAAGTGCCGCGTTCGATCATGCCGTCAATGCTGTCTTCCGTAAATACCTGGTTGCCTGACCTCAGCCCGCCCACTACTCCCACAGGGGACGCTGCCCCAGCTACCCTGGCGACGCTGTCCAGTACGGTATTGTTATAATCGTTCTTGTCCGTCCCTGCCCCGCCCATGAACCATTTGTTGGGGTCAAGGTTGAGGTTCACAATCCAGTTGAATCCCAGTTCTTCCAGATCCGCCTGGTTGACTTCCAGAAACGTGGCGCTCACAATCACCTGCAGGGGCTGAGCCGCCGACTTGGCCGCCACCAGTTCTTCCAGGAAGTTCAAGTCCCTGGGAGTTCCATGAAAAAAGAGTGTGGAGTTGCCTGCGTTATATTTAACGGAGCTGCCGGCCGGCAATTTCAATCCCATGGCGGCAAGCATCTTTTGCGGGTCTACCCGCTTCAGCGTCATTCCGGAGGAACCGGAGTCACCGGAAGCAAAAGGGTCCAGGTCGTCCGAACCTGATGAGGAATCCGCCCCGGAGAAGAAACCGGGAGGAACCGGAATAGTCTTGGAAACCATGTAGGATGTTCCGGCGGAAGGGGTGACGAGTTCCGCTCCATAGGCGTTCGTGCGGAAAATCAATCCGGAGGCGCGGGCCACGTACTGCAAGGCTTCGCGCAACGGAACGTTTTGAAGGTTCAGGGTAATTTTCTTGGCGGCGATGTCCTTGGCGGTAACGCTGTCCGGAGGACCGGGATCCAGGGAAATGTTAATCCCCCTCTCGGCTTCGGTCTGGGCCGTTTCATCATGCACTCTGGACTGGTTGCGGAGGTAGTCCACGGCTTCCTCCACCGTAGCCTGTTCCAGCTGGACCCTGGGCAGACGGATCATGCCCAGCTTCTGGTTCACGCTCACCACGGGATTTTCCAGGGGCTGTGAGAAGGATTCCGGTTCCTCGGGAACTTCTGTGACGGAAGGAAGACGTTCCCAAAGGCTGCTTACCTCCGCAAGGGCGTTCCCGCGGGTTTCATCCCGCGCAGAGGAAAAATAGTTGGTACGTGCACGGTTCACCTGTTCCATGCCGCGCCGCGCCGCCGTGTTGTAGGGATCAATGAGGAGAACGGAGTTAAATTCCTTCAGGGCCTCATCGTACTGTCCCAGCTCATAATACCCGAATGCCAGGCGAAGAAGGCCGTTGACCTTTTCCACGTCCACGACATGCTGCGGGGTCAGGGACGGATTCGTCCGGATCGGGTCCTTGAGCAGTTCCAGAGTACGCTTGGCCAAAGCATGGTTCGGAGTCGTTTTCAACGCGGATTTCAATAATTCCGAGGCTTCGTCACGACGCCCCACCTTGATGTATTCCTGACTCACGGCCACGCTGGCATCCGCAATGCTGGTTTCCAGGAAGCGGCGCCGGGTCTCCATATTGGGAGCCTTGGGCAAGGTATTCAGGCTTTTACGGTAAAGTTCCAGAGCCTCCTGATACTTGCCCTCGGAATATTGCTGACGCGCCTGGTTCAGAAGCAGCATGGAAGCCTGCGCCTGTTCTTCCATCCGGGCAGCAGCACGGCGGGCGGCGCCTGCGCCGTCCTGCGCCAGGGCAGGACAGGCTCCGGCAACGGCAAGCGCCAGAGCAATCTGCTGAATGGTAGACATGGAGTAAGGAAAACGTCTAGTCATAGGAATTTCCGGGACTATAGCGAATTAAATTCCGTCCGTCATTATAAAAACGCCCAAAGGAGCAAAAAATATCGAACACGGAAAAGCGGGCTCCGCGCCCCGGCTTCTCCTATGCTTCTGACAGTTCCAAAACGCCTACTTCCCCCGGTTTCAGAGGATAGGCCATTCCCCTGTCCATCAGTTCACTTCTGTCAAAAAGCCTGTCTTTCCCCTCTTTCCACATCAGGTTCCTGGCGCGCACTTTCTCTGTCTGAATGCCGCACCAGTTGAACGCATGTTGGGGGATGGAGATGCAGAGGTTATAGAAATTGATGGTTGGAGAAAGATTTCCCACCACCAGCACCGTGGAATGGGCATGATGCCTGAGCATGGCATACACCCAGTGTCCGGAAGTGTCTTCCGCCGGTTCCCTGCCGAAGGTGGTGTTTTTCATATTGGCCCAGTTCAACCCATAAAAATCCCCGCGGTCCAGAGCAGGATGCTGGAGAAGGGGAAGCAGACGCGCATGGAAATCCCTCAATTCCGCGGAGTCCTCGTCCAGCAGGGAGGCGTCAAACCTGCCGCCTGCCACCCAGGTCTGCAACTGCGGCAGGCAGGTATAGTCAAAGATGCTGGTCCGGCCGTTATGGCCGCCATAACCGCCCGGCGCTTCTGCGCGTTCCCCTACCTCCTGCCCGTTATACACCAGCACGGGTCCCTTGCCGGAGGCATACACGAGTGTCATGATCGCCGGCAGAATGGTGCGTCCCGTCCCGCCCCACGCTATGGGCGAGCAGACGCGCTTTTCATCGTGGTTTTCCACATAACGGACGCCGTGGGTCAAATACTGGGGCTCACTACGGAAAAGACGGTCAAAATCGTTGGCCCAGTTTCCCCGCGTATACACATGTTCCGCCAGATGGTAGCAATCGGCGTCATAAACGGCATTGAACCCTGATTCCAGCAGGGCGGTACAGGGATCGCCCGGAGTGGTTTTCAGATGGTCATTGTAGGCTTCCGCCATAAAAAACACGTCGGGCAGACGCACCCGGGAGCGGGCAATGGCCCATTTCCAGAACGCCATGGGAATCATTTGGGCCATGTCGCACCGGAACCCTCCAATGCCCAGTCCCTGCCAGAATGAAAGAATATCGTCCATGATTCTCCATGTCTTGGGGACCTTCTGCTTGGGGCTTGTCCAGTCGGGCAGCAGGCGGAGGGCCGGAAGCCCTGCCAGAAAGTTATAGCCGTAATTGAGCTTGACCGTTTCATACCAGTCGCACCGGTCCGGCTCCCACGTCACCGCATTATTTCCCGTCACCCTGCCGAAAGTCATCTCCCCTTCGAACAGCCCGTCCGGGAGGCGCAGGGGGGGGGCCGTCGCCGGGACTGTTGGAAGTGAGGTAGAAATATCCCTGCTCCGGTGAAAAAAACGTATGGTGGTCGTCCCCCTCTCCAAAGTCGTCATGGCCGTCCCAGTCCGCCAGGTAGGCGCGGGATACATGGTTGGGGACAAAGTCCATGAGAGGCACCAGTCCAACGGACCGGCACCGCTTGACCAAGGCCTTGAATTCCTCCATCCTCAATTCCGGAGCGGATCCCAGGTCCGGGTCCACGTCAAAATAATCCAGAACCGCATAAGGGCTGCCGGCCAGCCCTTTAACGATGGATTCCGGCTGTGCGGGCAGTCCGGGATGGGCTGTCTGTGTGGCATGCCTCAGCACGCCCGTCAGCCAGATGTGGGTAAAGCCCATCCTGGCGATTTCCCGCAGAGCCTTGTCCGTCACCCCATTAAATGTGCCGCAGCCGTTTTCCTCCCGACTTCCCCAATCTACTCCGTGCATTTCCATGTTGGAGAAGTGGCGGACAAACAGTTGATAGATGACCGGACGCATGAATTGATATGACTTGATGCAACCCTTCCCCGGAAAAGAAGGGGGACAGGGGATGCCCTCCTTCTTCCGCAGGAATGGAGTTCGTTTATAATGCTAGTTTTTCCAGGTACTCTGCAAGTGTATTCTGATCCACCGGGGCAATTTGACCCAGCCGCAGCAAGGCCTCCCTCCTGTCTAGCAGCGCGCCTTCCAGCTGGAGTTCCTGGATATGGGAAAGCCATTTTTTGAAATCCGGACCCGGAGAAAACCCCAGAGCCTTCAGGTCGCGCCCGGTCACCAGGGGAGGCGGCACCAGAGGCTCCTGCTGGTAGGATTCCCTAGCGTCCCGGATGAATTGCCAATTATCCATCAATCCATTGGAGGAAAGACAATCCAGCCGGTGCAGCTCCAGTTCATCCTGGAAGAAGGGGGAATTCATGAACATTCTCAAGGTGGATTTCTTCATCTGCCGCACATGCATGAAGCGCATGTGGCGCTCCACCATGTCCGCCACGGCATCCACTACGGCATTGGAGTATTTCAATCTCCGCAAAATGACACGGGCCAGAACAGCACCTTCCTTGTCATGACCGGAAAAACGGATTCTTCCCGTTTCATCCACCTCCCGGCAGGCAGGTTTGCCGATGTCATGCAGAAGCACGGCCAGGGCCAGCTCCAGGGAAACGGGGCCTCCGCCCGTTCCCAGGGCTTCCAGCATCATCAGGGTATGTGTGTACACATCCCCTTCCGGATGCCACTGGGGGGGCTGTCCGCAGCCGACCATTCCGTATACTTCCGGGATGATGTGCTTCATGAGTCCCGTTTCCACCAGCATTTCCACCCCTGCCCTCCTGCGTGGAGCCAGCAGTATCCTGTCCAGCTCCTCCCGGATGCGCTCCGGGGCTATCCGGGCCAGCAGACCGGAGTTCCTGCAAACCGAAGCGTACGTTTCCTCTTCCATGATAACTTCCCTGGTGATGGCAAAGCGCACCGCCCGCATCAAGCGCAGGGAATCTTCCTCAAAGCGGCAGTCCGGATTCCCGATCGCCCGCAGAATCCCCGCCTCAATGTCCGGCATGCCATCCACATAATCCACGATGCCTCCGGGAGGGTCGGAAAAAGGTTCCTCAAACAGGCCGTTCATCGTGAAGTCACGGCGCCGGGCGTCTTCACGCGCATCCGTGAAATAGACGGCATCCGGACGGCGGCCGTCGCTGTAATTTCCGTCCCTCCTGAACGTGGCTACCTCAAAACAGAAGCCCTTGTGAAGAACCAGCACTACGCCGAAGGCGGCGCCCACCTCCCATGAACCGGGAAAAAGGCGCAAGACTTCATCAGGCCGGGCAGAGGTGGCAATATCTATATCCTTCACGGGATACCCCATCAGCCGGTCCCGGACACATCCCCCGGCAAAATACACCAGGTGCCCGGCCCGGGCCAGCAACCGCGCCACGGCTTCCGCCGCCTCTCTCATCGGAGTTCTTTCCATGAAACGGCTATTCCGGAATGGGACGCAGAGGGGGCGCGGATACGGGAGGCGCCACTGGAGCCGCCGGACGAACGGGCTGCCGTGAAGCCGGGGCCGGACGGCCCGCAGGAACGCGTGTGTCCGGGGAATTGACTCTTTCCGGAATCAGGACGGAAGGTGCGGCCGACGGAGCCTGTGGAGCCTTTTCAGCCTCCTTCCCCTTGAATTTGTTCATGGCGGCATAAAGATTGGCGTCAAACAGAAGATCCGGTGTGCCACGCATCAGAATCTTCCCCTTGGGATCGAGCAAATATACCCGTGGAGTATGGGCCACGCGGTAATCCTTGAATGCAACCGCCTGGGCATCCACCAGGGAAGGAATATCCAGGCTCAAATTCAGCAGGGCTTTTTTCACCCCTTCTTCAGAAACCGGAGCTACGGGCATCACCGTCATTCCGGGAAATTCCTTGCGCAGAGAAGCCGCCTTTTCCAAAAACTTGACGGACATGGCATCTCGCGGATCCCAGAAAACCAGCAGAACGGGCTTGTCGCCGGAGGGAATTTCCACCCAGGTTCCCGTAGCGGAGGAAGGCAGCTTGATTTTCGGCCCCGTCTGGCCGATATTAAGATTGCGGATTTCATACAGCTCCTCCTTGACCAGGTCCTTGACGGGAATGGGGCCGAATTTGGAATCATAACACTTGATAATAGCGTCCTTCAGAAGTTTGCCCCTGGCAGCAACAAGGCGGCCGTCATCCTGCTGCATCCCGGAACTTTCCTTCATGACCATCGCCAGCCCCAGGGAAGCCAGTCCCTGGTCTTCCGGAAACTGGTTCAAATCCTTGATCTTTTCCAGAATGGTACGGCAGCGCAAATCGCGCGAGTTGCTCAGTGCATGGGCCGCCTGTCCGGCGCCCTTTTCCATCACCATATTGTTCTCCAGGGCATTCAGGCAGTTCAGGAGGATTTTCCTGGCAACATTCCCGCCCGGGAAGGCTTCCTCAAGCGCCTGCGGATGATCCAGAAACCAGACAATGGCAGGAAGGGTATAAGGTTTCGAGAGATCACGCCCCACCTGCCCCCACAAATCCCTGGCTGCGGTCACGGCATCCGGCTGGCTTTTCAGCAGTTCCGCCCTTTTTTCATCTGTCTCAGCTATCTTGAACGCAGATTCCCAGTCCGCCTGCCTGCTGTTCCAGACGGACAGGACATTTTTCATGCCAATCTCGTCCGCAGAAGCCCATCCGAACAAACCGCATGTACCGGCGATCACGCAAAGCATTCTCTTCATACCGCGCCACTATGCCCTGACGGACACTCCGCGTCAATCAAACGTAACGACAATTCATGATGAAACCGTTTAGTCAAAAGCGCACATGCCATTTCCCCCAATCCGGAAATCTCCGGCTGGTTCAAATTCCCTTTCCAGTTTTCCGGGAAAGCGCCCCGCGCATGCCTCCTGGGGTCAGCCCTGCCGTCCATACTCCCTTCCACCGCAAAAAGTCCCAGACGGACGCCAATTCATGCATCCATATCAAATGACGTTTTCCCACATCAAATGGGGAAGGAAACGCCTTTTCCCCTCCGGGAGCATGACCTCCCCAATAACCCGGTAGTTTTGGACCACAACCGGATAATCCCGGATACTGACTTATTTCAGGAAAAACGTTGCGGCCTGTTTATTAGAGACGGTAAACGTCAACGTGCAGTTCTTTTACACCTGGTCACGACCGGAGTGAACGTTTGACGGCAATTCACATCCAGCTTCAGTGAAATTCCATCCATAAAAACGAACAAACCCCGGCGAATCACTTCGCCGGGGCTGCTGTTCAACTAACTACCTATGAAGACGGAGAGATCCTTGGTGGATGAAGTGCTCTCTCTTTCACTGCATCCGGATCATAACCGTTATGGGTGAGACAGCCGGGACGCGAATATGTTCAAACATTTCGTTTTTTGTATGACACAAGCCTGGAACGACGCCCTGAACGGAAAAGCGGCTACGGATTTTTTCCGCAGCCGCTTCGTCCAACTACCTGTAAAATCAATGCTGTTTAAAATAGGAGGGAGTTTCCGCGATCCCTGCCACTGAACGATCCTTTCCTGTAGAAATAACCGGGAAAGAAGGTTTCAAGACTCTCCACCCCTTTCCTGAAGAAAATAAGGAAGACCCGTTCCCATCCCGAATATTCCGTTTACGCCGCCACGAAATTCCTCTCGTCATTTGTCAGGGCGCGCACCTGAACCGCCATGAATCTCATTTCATTGAGCATATTCAGATACAGCAGGGAAGAACGCGTTCGCGTCTGATTGCGCTGGGTTCTCTTGATCTGTCGCTTGGTGGCTTTGGCCACAAGCTGGAGCAGTTGCTCCTGCGCCACCATCGTGTAGTCGAACTGAATATAGGTTCCCGTCTGGAGCATTTTGCAATATTCGTCCAGAAGTTTCATCAGGGCCGTGTGGACTTCCTTCAAGTCGCTCACCTGGTCAATGGTGAAGGGCGTATGGTTATTGTCCACATAAGTGAAGATGGATTCGGAGAACTGGGCCAGGCTCTGCGTGGCTTCATTCAAATGCTCCAAGGCCTGGACAAAGTGATAACCCATGTCCAGGGAGCGGGACTGCATCTTGTAGAGAATGGGAAGAATGTCGTACTTGTGGTGCTCGCTGCTGGTGAGCGCCAGGCGCTCCGCGGCTTCTGCCAGTTCCTTGAGGGCCTTGCGGTCCCCCTGGAAAAAATTTTCCACGGTGTCGTTGTATATTTCCCGGAGCTTGAGTGTACTGTCCACGATCTGGTGGCTGCACACGTCCAGAATGTTTTCCTCCGTGATCTGGTCAAACCGTTCGGTGGAAAGCTTGTTTTCCCGCTTGCGGTGCATGACGGTGGATTTCACCAAGATAACGGCCACCAGCGCCAGCAGGCCGAAGATGGCATATATCTGCCCGTAATGCAGCACCGTAGCCATGATGGCAGCCAGAGTGAAGGCGGCCAGTCCCGTCATGAACCAGCCGGAAATGACCGTAAGCACGCCGGTAACCCGGTAAACGGCGCTCTCCCTTCCCCATGCCTTGTCCGCCAGGGAGGACCCCATGGCTACCATGAACGTCACATACGTGGTGGAGAGTGGAAGCTGCTTGCCGGTAGCCCAGGCGATCAGCAGGGAAGCCACGGTCAGGTTCACGGTGGCGCGTATCAAGTCAAACGCCACGCGGTCCTTGGGATTCAGTGGCTGGGGAGCCGGGTCCCACTGGTGGTTCATGCGCACCAGCATGCGGGCGGGAATGAGTTTTTTCACGCCGCGCCCCAAGGCGATGGCACTGCGCACAATGGCGCGGGCCGGAGGCACGGAACCGAAGCGCTCAATGCCGCCCTCCCCCTGCCGGGAAAGCTCCACGCCGGTGGCAATAACCGTTTTGGCCTTTTTGGAAAACCACAGCGCAAAAATCATCATGCAGCCCGCCGCAAAAAGGATGTAATGGTTCACGGGACCGCCCTTGCCGGGCATCAGGCATTCCATGGCGGTGATGGAGGCCGTGCTTCCGCCGTCCGCCACGACGCCCCGGGCGTACTGGAAGGAATCCAGCCCCCCCATGAAAACACCGATGAAGTTCACCAGGTCATTGCCCGCAAACGCCAGGGCCAGGGAAAAGGTCCCCGCCAGGACGGTCAGACGCAGAATATTGGTCATGAACAGGTGCTGAAGCAGGAACATGAGCAGGGAGAAGCCTGCGAAGGCGACCAGAACCGCCAGCCCCAGGTTCTGGTCAATGTAGGCAATCATGCCGCGGTCCAGCAGGGTGGATTCCTTCAACCCCTTAAAGATGGCAAAGTACGCGATAGCCGTCATGGCAATGCCGCACCAGAAGCAGCCGAACCACTTGAAACGGGACTGGTACTTGAAGGTGAACGCCAGGCGGGAAATCCACATGACGATGGTACCCACCGTAAAGGCGATGGCTACAGAAAGAAGGATGCCGGTGACGATTTCAAACGCCTTGTCCGTATTGATGAAGTCCCACACCGTTTCCGTCATGTGGAGTTTGGAAATTTTGAAAAGGGCCGTAGCTACGGCGGAGCCGAGAATGCCGAATACCAGGGAAACCGTGGTGGAGGTGGGCAGGCCGAACGTGTTGAACGTGTCCAGAAGAATCACCTCGCTGATCATCACCCCCAGGAACAGCAGCATCACTTCATGGTAGCTGAACATGTTGGGATGGAAGATGCCGTTGCGGGCCACTTCCATCATGCCTCCGGAAAAGCACGCGCCCACCAGGACGCCAATGGAGGCCACGGCCAGGATTGCCCTGACGGGGGCGGCCTTGGAGCCGATGGCGGAGTTGAGGAAGTTGACGGCGTCATTCGCGACGCCATTGATCAAGTCAAATGCCGCCAGAAGCAGCAGGGCTACGATAATAATCCAGTAAATTGAGTCCATAACTGTCTCTTGTGTATGGTGGGCGGAGGGCGTCCGCGAGCTGCACCACCGCCTCTTTACACGGAAAAGGGAGATTTTGCCACTGTTTTGTTACAGAAAATTCACCCTTCCCGTCCCGTCAGCGGGAGGGACGCAGAAAGTCCAATTCGGAGGGGTCCGGCCAGCAGTGCCGGGGATAACGTCCGGCCAGATCCTTTTTCATCTGGCCGTAGCCGTTGCGCCAGAAACTTTCCAGGGAGCCGGTCACCTGCCACGGCCTCTGGCTGGGGGCCAGAACTTCCACTTTCACGGTTACGGCTCCGCGGGCAATGCGGGGGGATTCCGCCACGCCAAACAATCTCTGCACCGTCAGGCCGATTACCGGCGTGGAATCCTCCTCATACCGGACCTTGGCATGCTGCCCGTTGGGGAGCTTGAGGCTAACCGGGGCGTAGTCGTCCAGTGCCTTCGCCTGCCAGCCGGAAAGCCAGTCCCGGAGGACGGGCATGATCTCCCGCTCCTTGATATCCTTGTATCCCACGGCGCCTTCACAGACCATGGCGATGGCCACCAGCTTGTCTTCTTCCCCGAACAGGGGCAGTTCCAGCTCCGGCATCCAGCGGCTCAGGCCGTTCAGACGGCGTATCCACTGCTCCACGGCGTGGTCCCACTTTACCAGCTTCAAGGTGCCGTCCACCACTTTTTCCGCCAGAATGGGAGCGGCCAGTTCCGCAGGGGCATCCCCGCGGTCGCGGTCTTCCAGCACCAGGTCTTCATACATCAGGCGCTGGTGCAAGCGAACGCGGCGCAGGCCAGAGTCAAAAACGGCCGCCTCCCCGCCGGAAAAACGTTCCGGCCATACGGCGCGCAATTCTTCCGGGGTGATGAGCGTGCAGCGGCCTATGCGGGTTTCCACCGCCTTTCCGGACAGTTCTGCCATTTCCGCGGCCACAAAGTGCAGGCCGCGTAAGGCCACGCTGCCTTCGGACAGCCTGCCGCCCGCGCCGCCCGCCATGCGGCACGTGCTGGCCGCCACGCCGTTCCGGACGCCTACATGATCCGCAAACCCTTCCATTAATGCCCGGACGACGGAAGAACGCGCCGCCAGGAAATCCGGCTCCGGCACCTCCCGTGAATACCCGCGGCTGCCGATGGACAGCAACTGCCGGTAAGCCATCCACACTTCCCGCGCACCGCGGGCGGAAATGCCCAGGCGGCCGCATGCTCCTGCATCAAAATGGGAATCCAGGGCCTTCCCCACGGCGCGCCATTCCGCCTGAAAGTCCGTATAGTCGCCGGAATCCCGCAGATCATCGTTCAGGCCGCCCTTCGCTTCCACGCCTTCCCCCTGCATCAACGCCGCAATGGCGGCCAGTTCCACCGCGCACCGTTCATCCTGCCCGGCCACGATCAGGCGGCCCAGCCGTGGCGGCAGCGGAAACGCCGTCATCCTCCTGCCCGTCTCCGTCAGGCGTCCCTCCCCGTCCACGGCTCCCAAGGAGGCAAGGAGATGGCGCGCCCGCTGAAGAACCAGAGGGTCCGGCCTGTCCAGCCAGCGGAATTCCTCCGGGTCCGCCACACCCCAGGAACACAGGTTCAAAACGGCTCCGGACAAGTCCACCCGGAAACACTCCGGAGGGTCGAATTCCGCCTTCTTCGCCTGTTCGGCCTCACTCCAGAGCCGGAAGCAGCGGCCTTCCGCCACGCGGCCCGCACGGCCCGCGCGCTGGGCGGCGGACGCCTTTGAAATCCTGACCAGGTGCAGGGTGTCCATGCCCCGGTACGGGTCCCATCCGGACTGGCGCACCCATCCGGTGTCAATGACGGTCCTCACCCCCTCGATCGTCAGGGAAGTTTCCGCCACATTCGTAGAGACGATGACGCGCGGCCGCCCTCCCTTTTCCACCGCGCGGTTCTGCTGTTCCGGACTCAATGCCCCGTACAGGGGGAAAATGTCCCGGCCCCCCAGCCACGGTTTTCCCTCCAGCAGTTCCACTGTGCGCCGGATTTCGTAAACGCCCGGCATGAACAGGAGAATGTCTCCGCAAGCGGCATCCTTCACCGCCTCACGGACAGCTTCCGCGGCCTGGTCCCAGACGGACGGTGGCGCCACCCTCCCCCGGCCGTCGCTGACTGGACGGGCAGGACGGTACGTGATTTCCACCGGGTACTGCCGTCCGCAGGCTTCCAGCTCCCGGCAGGATTCCCCCATGTATTCTCTCAGGCCGGACATTTCCAGCGTGGCGGACATCACCACCACGGCAAGGTCCGGCCGCGGCCCTTCCTGCAGGTCCAGCACACGCCCCAGGGACAAGTCCCCGGAAAGGCTCCGTTCATGGAATTCGTCAAAAACCACCGCGCTCACCCCTTCCAGGCCGGGGCGGTCCGTCAGCCAGCGTTCCAGCACGCCGTCCGTCACGTACGCAATACGGGTACGGGAGGATATGTGCCGCTCAAAACGGACCATGTACCCTACTTCCCGTCCCAGTTCCACGCCGCGCAGCCTGGCGACGTGCCGGGCCAGCAGGCGTGCCGCCATCCGGCGCGGCTGGACGACGACGATGAGGCCGTTTCCCCCTAGCCCCGCATCATCCATCATCGGAGGAATTCCGGTGGACTTTCCAGAACCCGTAGGCGCCTTCAGCAAAATGCGGGGAGACGCTCCTTTAAGGGCTTTTAGAAATTCCCCGCGGATTTCCTCAATAGGAAGAGACGTACCAGGCATGCGGCTTGACGTTTTTTCTTGTCCGGCTCTTCCGCTCAATACACTACCGTCATCATCAGAATACACAGGAACGGAACGGTGAAAGACGGACTGTCAATGAGATCGAAGAGGCCGCCTATGCCCGGAAGCAGGGAGCCAGAATCCTTCACGGACAGGCTGCGCTTGACCAGGGAACCCGCCAAATCGCCATAAACGGCCAGAATAAAAATGAGGGTAATGCCCAGAACCAGCATCAGGACGGATGCCGGAGAAAGCGACGTCGCGCCGAACATCGGGAATACCAGGACTATCCCCGCGGCATTCGTCAGCAGCCAGGAGCCGATGATACCCTCCCAAGTTTTTTTGGGACTGATATGGGGAATTAATTTTTTGGTGAAGAATTTACCCCCCAGCAGCAACCCGCTGACGTAGGCGAAAATGTCGGTCATTTTCGTCACCAGGATCACCCACAGCACCATCATCACAATGCGCGGAGACTCAGCCCCCGCCTCCAGATAGCCCAGATGGATGGCGGGAATAGCGAAGGCGAACAGCCAGCCGGGGTAAATGAAAGACAGCAGCGTTGTAGCGACGGAGCGGAGCGCGCGGCTCCCGACGATGGGGCGGTTCATCTCCCGGATGAACGCCACCACAACCAGAATCACCGGAGCCGCCACAACCAGCAGCAGGGGGTCCGGCATCATTCTGAATTCATCCCGCATCGTGAGACGGAATTTGTTGAAAAAACACGCCACGGACAACAGCACCGGATAAGCCGTCCCGAAAAGGAAACTCAAGCGAGCCTGTCCCGCCTTGCCGGACCGGATGAGCATGTGGCGCCATTCCCACGCGGTCAGGATGCAGAAGATGCACACCAGCCCGTAATAGCCGGCTTCACGGTTCCAGACCAGGGCGCCGGCCAGCAGGCCCAGCAGGACAAAGGTGCTGAACAAACGCTGGAACAGCACGCGCATTTTGCTTCCGGCAGGGGCATTTTCCCGGGGTGGTGTGGTCATACTCGCGCAAAGTGTACAGAAAACGCCTCTGACCTCAATACTGAATTGGCTCAGCGTAGAGGCTTCTTCCGGAAAGCTGCCGCACGGAGGGGCCGCCGCAGGCGGAAAACGCAGTTTTTCCCCCCCTATATTTTTCCGCATGTAAGAAAGAGTCCCATTTTCCCAATTTTAAAAGGCTTCCGGGAATGCCGTCAAAAATAGCGTCATGTGGACGTTTTATGAGATAGACATTCACACGCAAATCAGTAACACTTACAACCCAGCAATACATCCCTCCGGGAATGGAGGGATTACGCACCATTTTTCCCCCATGAACACGCACTCATTCCGTTGGATCAGACTTACAGCGTTTTCGGCCCTTGCCGCGGCAGCCATAACTTCCTGCGCCTCAGCGGCCACCGATTTCAACCAGGTTGGCAAGCAGATGTCCCTTCTGCTCCAAAACTTCCACTTTTCCCGCAAGGAATTCAGCGACGATCTTTCCAACAAGTTTCTGGAAACCTATCTGCGCAAGGTCGACCCCAGCAAGATTTTCTTCACCCAGCAGGATGTGGACGCCCTGAAGAAGAAATACGGAAAGGAACTGGACGACTACCTGATGTCCGGACAGATGATGGACGCGGCCAAGGCCATGCACGCCCTGTACCGCCAGCGCGCCATGCAGCGCATTGCCTATGCGCGCGACCTGCTGAAACAGGGCGGCTTTACGTTCACGCAGGACAAGACCATTGAACGCTCCCGCCGCAAGATCGACTCCTGGCCCAAGGATGAAGCGGAAATGCAGCAGGTCTGGAAGGACTTGGTGGAGGAACAGCTCCTGTCCGAGACCCTGCGCCGAGAAACCGTGGCGCGCCTGGCCAAGGAACAGAACAAGCCTGATCCGCTGGCCAATGAAAAGCCTGTGGAAGAAAAGCTACTCATGCGCTATGAGCGCATTCAGCGCAACATTCAGGAAACGGATCTGGAAGACGTGGCGGAAACCCTGCTGAGCGCGGTAGCCCTGACCTATGACCCACACACGGACTACATGGGAGCCCGCCAAGTGGACCGCTTCAAGATCTCCATGAGTCCGGAGCTCACCGGCATCGGAGCCCTGCTGGGCGGCGAGGATGACGGCTCCACGAAAATCAACGGAATCGTTGTGGGAGGTCCGGCGGACAAGTCCGGAGAACTCAAGCTCAACGACCGCATCGTGGCCATTGACTCCAACAACACCGGAGAGATGGTGGATATCCTGTTCATGAAGCTGGACAAGGTGGTGGATATGATCCGCGGCTCGGAAAACTCCCAGATCCGCCTGAAGGTGGAACCGGCGGACGCTCCCGGCCAGGCCAAGATCATCACGCTGACCCGCTCCAAGGTGCCGTTGAAAGATGAACTGGCCAAAGCGGAAATCATTGAACTGAACGGTGCCCCGGACGGCCAGAACCGCATCGGCGTGCTGAGCCTTCCCTCCTTTTACGCGGATATGGACGGCGGCGACCGCCGCTGCGCCGCAGACGTCAAAAAACTCCTGGAACGGATGAACAAGGAAAAAGTGGACGGCCTCGTGATCGACCTCCGCAACAACGGCGGCGGCTCTCTGGAAGAAGTGCGCCTGATGACCGGATTTTTCACCGGGCGCGGCCCCGTGGTACAGATCAAGGACACCCGCGGCAACGTGGATGTGAAAACCGCCAACAATCGTGAAAAACTCTTCAAGGGCCCCATTGTAGTGCTGATCAACAAGCTCAGCGCCTCCGCCTCGGAAATTCTCGCCGCCGCCCTTCAGGACTACGGCCGCGCCGTCATTGTGGGGGACACCTCCACCTTCGGCAAGGGAACCGTGCAGCAGCCAGTGGACATCGGACAGTACCTGCCCTACTTCTCCGCCAGGGACCGGGCCGGCCTGCTGAAAGTCACTACGCAAAAGTTCTACCGGGTGCCGGGCGGTTCCACGCAGCTGAAGGGCGTGGAAAGCGACATTCAACTGCCCACCGCCACGGCTGCCTTTGAACTGGGAGAGGAAATCCTGGACTACGCCATGCCCTACGACCAGATCCCCCCCTGCCACAATTACAAGAAGGACTCCGCCATCGCCGGCATCCTCCCCGCCCTGAAAGCAGCCAGTGCCGAACGCGTAGCAAAGGACCGCGACCTCCAGATCGCCAAGGAAGACATAGCCATGATGAAGCAGCGCATCAAGGACAACAAGCTATCCCTGAACAAAAAGGTCCGCGAACAGGAAAACGCCTCCCTGGAAGAACGCCGCAAATCCATCAACCAAGAGCGGAAAACCCGCTTTGCGCAGATGGCCAAGGACGACGCCGCAAAGTACAAAATCTACCGCCTCACACTGGACGACATCAACGCGCCGGAACTGCCCCTGGCCAATCCTGAAAAGGACAATGAACAGTTCATGCACGTGGCGGAAGACCCCACGGCGGAACTGGACGACTCCCCGGAATATCCCTCCGGCCTTGATCCCGAACTCCGGGAAGGCATCAACATTGTCCAGGACATGCTGAAACAGCAAACTCCTGCAAAATAAGGGAGAGACTCCCTGCTCTTTGAAAAGCGCCCCGGTTTCCGCCAGAAGCCGGGGCGCCTTTTGTTATTTAAACGGCGATTCCGGAAGCTTCAAATTGGAATGATTCAATTCTTCATCCCGGACTTGCCAGCCGGAAAGAAATGAGGCAGAATATTTTCCCGCCAGCAATATGCACCATCATGAATACGACATTTAAAATTGCCATCGGCTCCGACCACGCCGGAGTCGACCTCAAGGAAACCATAGTAGAACTCCTCAAGGCATGGGGTCATGAAGTGACCGACATGGGTACGGAAACCAAGAATTCCTGCGATTATTCCGACTATGCCAATGCGGTCGCAAGCAGCATTGCTGACGGTACCAATGAACGCGGCATCCTGATCTGCCGCTCCGGCATCGGCATGAGCATTGCCGCCAACCGCTGGGTAGGCGTGCGGGCCGCCCTTTGCCGCACGGCTCCCGCCGCGGCCCTTTCCCGCCAGCACAACAATTCCAACCTGCTCTGCCTGGCTTCCGCCTACGTGGACAATGAAAGCGTGGAAGACGTACTGGATGCCTGGCTGCACGCCGACTTCGAAGGCGGCCGCCACGAACGCCGCGTCATCAAATCCTCCGGCAGTCCCCTGCAATGGAGCGATCCGGAACTGGCCGCCTTCATTGAAGAAGAAGGCCGCCGCCAGAGCAACAACATTGAACTGATCGCCTCGGAAAACTTCGCCTCCCCCTCCGTGCGGGAAGCCCAGGGTTCCCTGCTGACCAACAAATACGCGGAAGGCTATCCCGGCAAGCGCTGGTACGGCGGCTGCGAAGTGGTGGACAAGGTGGAACAGCTCGCCATTGACCGCGTGCTGAAGCTCTTCGGCGGAGAGCACGCCAACGTGCAGCCCCATTCCGGCTCCCAGGCAAACATGGCCGTTTACTTTTCCGTCCTGAAGCCCGGGGACACTATCCTGACCATGGATCTTTCCCACGGCGGCCACCTTACCCACGGCCACCGCGCCAACTTCTCCGGCAAGCTGTACAACGTCGTGCATTACGGGGTCTCCCAGGAATCGGAAGCCATTGATTATGATGCCTTGGAAAAACTGGCCATGGAAGTGAAGCCCAACATGATCACGGCCGGCGCCAGCGCCTATTCCCGCACGATCGATTTTGAACGCATGGCGAAAATCGCCAGAGCCTGCGGGGCCTATCTCTTTGTTGACATGGCCCACATAGCCGGTCTTGTGGCGGGGGGACAACACCCCAACCCGGTTCCCCATGCGGACTTTGTGGCATCCACCACGCACAAGTCCCTGCGCGGCCCCCGCGGCGGCTTCATCATCTGCAAGGAGGAATACGCCAAAAAGATTGACGCCGCCGTCTTCCCCGGCATGCAGGGCGGACCGCTCATGCATGTCATTGCCGCCAAGGCCGCCTGCTTTGGCGAAGCCCTGAAACCGGAATTCAAGGACTACGCCGCCCAAGTCGTGAAAAACGCCCGGGCCATGTCCAAAAAAATGATGGAACTGGGCTTCCGCGTCGTTTCCAACGGTACGGACAACCACGTATTCATGGTGGACCTCCGCAATAAGGGAATCAACGGCGCAGACGCTCAGGAAGCCCTGGACCGCGTGGGCATCACCGTGAACAAGAACGCCATCCCGTTTGACACGGGCTCCCCCATGAAGCCCTCCGGCATCCGCATCGGCACTCC
This sequence comes from Akkermansia sp. RCC_12PD, assembly GCF_036417355.1. NCBI lineage: Bacteria > Pseudomonadati > Verrucomicrobiota > Verrucomicrobiia > Verrucomicrobiales > Akkermansiaceae > Akkermansia > Akkermansia sp. RCC_12PD. The sequence continues at coordinate 155,040 of NZ_CP143889.1, forward strand.
CGCCGTAACCACCCGCGGCATGAAGGAAAAAGACGTGGAACAAGTGGCGGAATTCATCGCGCGGGCGCTGGCCCTGCACGTGGGCGAACAGGTTTGCCCCAACCCGGAAGGCTTTAACCAGCTCAAGAAGGAAGTTTCCGCCTTCAACCGCAACTTCCGCCTGCCCCACTAACCCCCTGTGTCCCAACATGCTTTCCAGCCGTTCCGCCTCTCCGGCGGAACGGCTTTTTTAGGGTCTGAATCATGAAAATTCCATACGGACAGCTAAACAGCTTCCAGCGACCGGAACATTCGATTCATCACGGAACGGCCAGAGTCTCTTCTAACGTCGAAAGGCCTTGAATTCGTAGCTGTTGAAATTGGATCCCCTATTGATTATTAGCAGGCAGCGATTCCTGCTAAAGGGGATGAGGCTTCTTCCGACGAATTTCCGTGAAGCGGGAAATAACCTTGCTTCCCAATCATTTATCGTATCTAATACGGGATAATGGTTTATCCAGAAAAACAATTTTATATAAGATACGATGAAAAGCCTGGTAATATACTTGCTTGCGGGAACAGCCATGCTGTGCCCCATGAACGGAAGCAGCGAAGAAAGCGCCCCGTCCACGCCTCCGCCTGTAAAAGACCCTAAAGATGATTTCCTACCGGACATGGATTTTTGTTCCATGGTATTTCAAGATATTTCATCAAAACCCATTGTCTGGAATGATGACCGCTCCCTGGCTGTTATTTACGACGAGACGGCATCGGGCGTGCTTTGCTATACGTTCTGGTGCGTAAAAAGAAACGCACAGGGAAGGATGGTTCCCATTGCCAAGTATGCAGTCTGGACAGATTTTCCCAAAAAAGGAATCCTGCTGGACGAAAAAGGGCTAACCGTCGTGCTGGAAAGTACCAAGTGGCAAAAGGTAGGAACGACGACGATCAGCCATTATTTTCCGTTTACGATTCCCCAGGCACAAATATCTTTCACACAAAAAGGAAACGAGCACCTGAACGGCGTGAAGAATGAGGATCTGGAAAAGGAATGGAAAGAATTTACGGAAAAATGGGATTAACGGATATTTCCGGTTCATTGGGAGGATGTCTTATCAATGGATTCTCAAGAAAACCGTTAATAAAAACAGGCCGGACTTAAACAGTCCGTCCTGTCGAATTTACCCCAAGGATAATTTATTGCTTATTCAAGGGACTTTCGGATGAATGGGCATGTCATTCCATCCTTCGGGCTTGGCGAAGAAACTGTATTGCTTGTTCTTGAAGAAATCATACACGCTTATCGTCCGGAAAAATTTTCCCCACGGGGGTTCTTATCCTTATTGTGCCTTTCTCCTTCTTCCGGGGCGGCCTCATGCACCACCGGCCTTTCGGACCTGAGCGGACCACTCCTTGCCGCTCACATCCGTCAGCACGATGGAGACCGGACCTGCCGGAACCACGGGCAACGTGACGGGAAGCGTTACGCCGGCCTTCGCCCCCAGCGGTATAACCAAACCGAAAGCTCCCGGCTTGATCCGCGCGATATAACTATTTTCAATAGCGGAAGGAGGGATGGCGGAAAGCTCGTCCGCCTCCATCCTCCACAGGGTGTTTCCCTGGCCGTCTGTCAGCCGGATGCGGACCAGGAAGGAACCGTAGGTGTCCACGCCCTCCGTGCGGTATATGTTGAAGCGCAGGCCATCCCCGGAGAGGGAGGCCCCGCTGACTTCCAGCAGGGGCTTCACGGATTTGTTATGGAGCGGCCCCCAGACCCCGCCATGGAAAAACTGGTTGGTTCCCAGAGTGACGAACATCATGAACACGGCGGACCAAATGGAAATCTTCGCCAGCTTTCCGTACTCCAGCGGCAACGGACCGGAAGCTACCCAGGCAAACAGGGAGGAACGGCGCGAGCAGCACGGAAGCTTGGAAAGCCTGCCGTCCAGAGAACAGGAACCGCCCCCCGTCAGGAAGAGGAGAAGTCCGGCGCACATCCCCAGAATGCCTATCTGCCATTCATCCAGGCAGGTGGTTCCCAGCCACCCGGAACCCAGCAGAATCCCCAGCGCCAGGGAGAAAACTCCTACGGCCGCCAGACGCGTCAGCAGCCCCAGCATGAGCATCAGCCCTACCAGGCATTCAATGATGGTAAACGCCGCCATAAACCACCAGAGTTCGGACGGATGCGTCACCAGATATTCAATGACCGGCTTGATGCCCAGCGCATTGGGAAGAAAATGGTTGAATTTAACGCCAATGTATCCCGGATCATCCGGAATCAACTTGTTTTCCAGAACCAGGCGGCGCCAGAAAGCGGAGAAATACGTCCAGCCCACCACCAGGCGAAGAGGAAGGGCTATCACCGCGGCCCAGCGGTAGGCCTCAGGCCGGAGGGAGGAATCATGGAAACGTTCTTCTTTCATCTGGTCAAATTTTACAGTATTTCGTTATCCTATTTCCACCGGAAAAAAATCAAAGGATAAAATGCGCGTCCGTGACAGCGGAAGTGTCCGTGCCTACCGCGCGGCCATGCCGTCCCATACCGGGAAGTAATAATGCAGGGAGGGCGCAGGTTCATTCAGCAGACGGTAGTGCCACCATTCCGGGGAATAGTTGGCAAAGCCCTGTTTCTCAAATGCCTTTTTCAGAATCATCCGGTTCCGGTGCTGGAACGGGGTCACCAGGGGGCTTTCCGTGGCGGAGCTGGGGTCCAGCAGGTCATGATGGCCGCCCATGTCCACGGGCTTTCCTGTTTTAGCATACAGCAGGGTGGCATCCACGGCCACACCGCGGGAATGTTCCGAGAAGTCGCGCACGTAGTGGTCGCCGAAGACTCTGGACTTGTCAATGTTCGGGTAATAGCGCGCCTTCATCTTCTGGTCCTCGGCATCCCTGCCCCATTTGCAAATGTCCAGCACGGCGGTATGGGGGCGGTAGGCGTCGTAGATTTCCAGCAGATACCCCTGTTTGTACAAGTCTTCCGATACTTTTTTCAATGCCTGGGCCGCCTGGGTGCGCAGAATGGCCCGCTTGCCGTGGTAGCCGTCCAGCGGACGCCCCACAAAGTTGTCATATCCGGCGTATTTGAGGTTGCTCCTCACAAGGGGGGCCACCTGGTCCACATAAACAAAGCCCGGCTGCATCACGGGCTGCAAAGGCTGGTTGAATTCAGGCTTGAATTCCTTGCTCCCTGAGCAGGAAGCCAATAAAATAAAAATGCCGCATGCCGCGGCCAGGCGGGTCTTCATGACCCGTGAGCCTAGCACGGCATGTGGCGCAAATCCGGTCAGGATTCCGTCATTTCCAGGAAGCCCTTGATCTTGCTGATGCGCGTGGGGTGGCGCAGCTTCCGCAAGGCCTTGGCTTCAATCTGGCGGATGCGTTCGCGGGTGACGCTGAACTGGCGTCCTACTTCCTCCAGCGTGCGGGGACTGCCGTCCCGGAGGCCGAAACGCTGTTCGATGACTTCTCGTTCGCGATCCGTGAGGGTGTCCAGCACATCCTTGATTTTTTCTTTCAGGAAGGAGAAGGAGGCTTCCTCCATGGGATTTTCCGCCGCCTTGTCTTCAATGAAGTCACCGAAGGAGGTGTCATCGGAATCGCCCACCGGAGCCTGGAGGGAAATGGGCTGCTGGGCCATTTTCAGCACGGAGCGCACGCGCTCCACGGGGAGGTGGATTTCCTCCGCGATTTCCTCCGGCGTAGGTTCGCGCCCGTATTCCTGCACCAGCTGCTTTTGAACGCGCATCAATTTGTTGATGGTTTCAATCATGTGCACGGGAATGCGGATGGTGCGGGCCTGGTCAGCAATGGAACGGGTAATGGCCTGGCGGATCCACCAGGTGGCGTATGTGGAGAATTTATAGCCGCGGCGGTATTCGAATTTTTCCACCGCCTTCATGAGGCCCATGTTGCCCTCCTGAATCAGGTCCAGGAAGGAGAGGCCGCGGTTGGTGTATTTTTTGGCAATGGAGATGACCAGGCGCAAGTTGGCTTCTACCATTTCATCCTTGGCCTTGCGGGCCTCGCGGAGCCATTTCCTGAGTTCCTGGTAGGCTTCGCCCATTTCATCCGCCGTCATCCACATGCGCAGTTCCAGTTCCGCAAGGTGCTCCTTGAGTTCCTTGTTGCCGGGGTCTTTTTCAATCTTTTTCTGCAGGCGCAGCACGCGGTCGCGGGCTTCGTCAATCACGGAGCAGAAGTCTTCAATCACCTTGTGCTTGAAGTACAGGCGGCCGAACAGCTTCACCAGAACGCCGGTGATTTTGTCGAATTCAGCCTGGCGGGCCTTGACGGCCTTGGCCGCTTCCTTGCTGCGGTACAGCTTGCGGAAGGCGCTTGAGGCGTCCTGGTGCGTCTGCTGGATCTGGGCGCAAAGCTGGGCCAGGCCCTTCATGTAGCGTTCCCGCGAGTCGATCTTCTTGTCCAGAATCACGCGGTCAAAGCGTTCCTCATTGTCAAGCAGGCGGTAGGCCACATCTAGATAGGCGTTGGCAATGAAACCGAAGCGGTGGACGGAGCGCTGGACGTTCTGTTCCGCGTCCTCAATCCTCTTGGAGATGGCCACTTCCTCTTCACGGGTGAGCAGGGAGACCTGCCCCATCTGCTTGAGGTACATGCGGACGGGGTCGTCCAGAATGTCCATCTTGGCTTCCAGCTTTTCCTCTTCATCCTCTTCCTCCGTGTTGATGCGGGTGCGGTCCGTGTAGCTGTCCACGTCGGAAGCGTCGATGATGTCGAATGCCATGCTGCGCAGGCGGTCCATGATGGCCTCGTAATCCTGCTGGTCTACGATGTCGTTCGGAAGGGAATCGTTGATGTCGTCAAAAGTCAGGTATCCCTGTTCCTTGGCAAGCTTGATGAGTTCACGGATTTTCTCCTGAATTTCCGGGGCGTCAATCGGGTTCGTGATCTTGCGGCTGGCAGCCTTCTTGCGTTCCTCTTCCAGAATTTCACTCAATTTTTTGGGAGTTTCATTCTTGGAAGGCTTGGACGCGGGTTTGGCAGGTTTCGCCGGCTTCTTTTCTGCCGCCTTTGCGTGGGCCTTCTTGGCAGGAACGGGAGCGGCCTTTTTGGCCGGGGCCTTCTTTTCCACGGGTTTGGCGGCGGAAGCAGCAGGCACCGCCTTGGGAGCCTTGGCCGGGGATTTAGCCGCTGGCGCCGCCTTTTTAGCAGCCGCAGGAGCGGATGGCTTGGCAGCAGTTTTTTTGGCGGGAGCCGCCTTCGGGGCGGGTTTGGAAGCTTTGGCGGCAGGTTTGGCCGCTACTTTTTCCCTGGTTTCGGAAGCTTTTTTGCTGACAGAGGTCTTCTTGGGAGAAGAGGAGGATGGGTCACCGGATTTGGACATATCTTGAAAGGAAGAGGGCACAATTCACCATTATATCAATACCCGCAGGTATCGAGGCGTTACATTGTACCCAAAAGACGTTTCAAGTCAACACTAAGTTTCGATAATTCCACCCTTCTTGCAGCATCCGTGGAGGGGTCCGCAATTTCCGCCATCAGGGAGGCAATGTGCTTTTCCAGTGCCGCCTTTGCGATGCCGGAACAGGCCTCCTGCACGCACCGGCTTACGTCCGCAATGGGGATGGGGTCCAGACTGAGCATGGCCAGGGCGTCCTTCTCCGGCTGAGGCAGGGATTCCAGAAACGCGTGGATGGAGGCCGGATTGTCCGGTTTCGGCATGCGGGCCAGGATTTTTTTCAGGATGCCCCCGCCCGGCAGCAGGCGCATCGGCTCCAGCAATTCTTCAATGCGGTCCACGATCAGCTCCTGCGCCTGCGCATTCTGCAGGGCCAGTTCGCATAAAACGGCCACGGCGCGGTTCATCTTTACGGGCGGCAATTCTTCCGGCACATTTCCGGCAGCTTCCCCGGCCCGGTCCGCGGCACGCACTTGTTCGCGCTCCTTGCGGCGTCCGGCCGTCTTCACGGCGCTGCGCAAATTGCCGATGGTCATGCGCATCCGCGTGGCGAGGTCCGTCGTGGCCAGGTCACGGGCCACCGGATCGCTCATGCAGGCCAGCAGGGCTGTCATGCCCCGTGCAAAGGAGGCGCTGGCTCCTGCGTCTTCCAGCAGGCCCTGGCTTTTGGCACGCTCCACGCGCACCTCGAAGAAGGGCCTAGCTTGTTCCACCATCGCCGTGAAAGATTCCCGCCCTTCCCTCTTCATGAAGGAATCCGGGTCGTCTCCCGGCGGCAGGTTCACCAGATAAACATCCTTGCCCAGAGGGGCCAGTTCCCGGAAGGCGCGGTCCGCCGCGGCCATTCCCGCCTTGTCCGCGTCAAAACACAGCACAATTTGGGACGCATAACGGGAAAGCGTCCGGGCATGCTCCGGCGTAAATGCCGTTCCCAGCGGAGCGACGGCAAAAGACAGCCCGGCTTCATGGCAGGCGATGACGTCGATCTGCCCTTCGCACAGGAGGGCCTTTCCGCTTTTGCCCATCGGACCGCGGGCCTTGTCCAGAGCGAACACGACGTCCCCTTTCTTAAAGATGGCCGTTTCAGGGGAGTTGACATATTTGCCTGCATTCTCCTGGGGCCTCAGAAGGCGGCCGGAAAAGGCCACGCACTCTCCGTACACGTTGTTGATGGGGAACATGAGCCTGTCCCGGAAACGGGCGTAGATATCCCCGCGTTCCCCCCGGTTGGCAAGGCCGGAGTCAATCAGCACCTGGTCCGCAATTCCTTCCTTCCTCGCCCATGCCAGGAACTCGCGGGAGGAATCCGGGGCCCAGCCCACCTGCCAGCGTTTGGCCATCTCCGCGCCGTAGCCGCGGGAATTCAGGTAGGCCCTGGCTTCCGCCGCTTTTGGGGAGCGCAGGAGCAGCTTGTGAAAAAAATCCGCCGCCTTTTTGTGGGCTACCAGCAAAGCCGTGCGCGCCTTGCGGCGTTTTTCCTCAGCGGCGTCATACACCTCCTCCACCAGGGTAATGCCAGCCTTTTCCGCCAGACGCCGGACAGTGTCCGCAAAGCCCAGGTTTTCCATCTTCATCACGAAGGTGATCGCGGACCCCCCTTCCCCACAGCCGAAGCATTTGAAGTTCTGCCTGGTCTGGTCCACGATGAAGGACGGCGTTTTTTCATTATGGAACGGACAGCACGCCTTCCAGCGGGACCCGGCGCGCTTCAGGGACAGATAGGAGCCTACCACATCCACAATGTCAGTGGCTTCCAGAACGCGCCTGATGCTGTCTTCATCAATCCTTCCCATACGGCCCGCCCAGACTATCACAAGAACCGGCTTGATACAAGGAGACAGAAGAGAAGCTCCTTCCATCAGGCGCTTGAATCATCCCAAGCTTCAGACTGCGTCCCTTTAAAACCGGACCCTCACCCGGTTTCCGGAAGCCGCCATTTCCAACGCAGCCATCATGGCAGGGAGGATGCATTTCCCCATTGAGAAAAAAGACCCGCCGTGATAGCATTTTACCATGAAGCACATCCACCTCCTGTTGCTGGCTTTTCTGGCTTTGTTTGCGGGCGCTCCGTTCCGGGCGGCCGCGGAAGAATCTTTCCGCGACAAGGTTGTCCTCATTCCCGTGGGGGAGGACGCCCTGACCAGCAAGCAGAGCTTCGGCTTCATGACCCGCATTCTGGAACGGGCGCAGAAGGAACAGGCCCGCGCCGTGGTGTTTGAGATGAACACGCCCGGCGGCCTGGCCTGGGAAACCAGCGAGATGATGATGAAGAGCATCCAGCCGCTGACCATCCCCACTTATGCCTACGTGAACCCCAAGGCAATGTCCGCGGGGGCCCTCATTTCCGCGGCGTGCGACAAGATTTACATGGCTCCCGTTTCCTCCATCGGGGCGGCGGGCATCATCACTTCCTCCGGGGAGGAGATGGACCCCGTGATGCGCAAGAAGGCGGAGAGCGCCTTCTGGGCCTTCACGCGTTCCGTAGTGACGGAGAAGGGATACCGCCCGGAAGTGATCAAAGCCATGATGATTCCGTCCGAAGAGGTGCAGGAGTTCGGCCCCGTCAAGCTGGAGAAGGGAGCCCTGCTGACCCTGACGGGCAAGGAGGCCGCCACCCGGCTAGATGACGGAAAGCCCCTGCTGGCGCAGGGAACGGCCACCTCCGTGGCGGACCTGCTGGCGCAGGAGAAAGTGGACGCCCCCGTGGTCACGGCAGTGCCTACCGCCTTTGAAAAGATCGGCCTGTGGATTGCGTGGGCCTCCCCCCCTCCTGATTCTGCTGGGCATCGGCGGCATTTACATGGAGTTCAAGACGCCGGGATTCGGCATCGGGGGCATCGTGGCCATTGCCGCGTTCGCCCTGTTCTTTTTCGGCAACAACATCGCCGGAAACCTGGCCGGATACGAAACGGCCGCCCTGCTCGTGCTGGGGGTCATTCTGCTGTGCGTGGAATTTTTCGTCATTCCCGGCACGTTCATTGCCGCCATTGCGGGCGGCATCTGCATCTTCCTGGCGCTGTTCGGCGGCATGATCAGTTCCTGGGAATGGGACAACGTCATCCGCGGAGGCCAGTGGGAAGACTTCAACACCGTCGCCCTGGTCCTGGGCGTTCCCCTGCTGAAGCTGGTGCTGGGCTTGACGGGCGGCGCCATTGTCATCACCATCTTGATGAAGTACCTGCCTGATTCCGTGCTGATGCGCCGCGTGACCAACGCCACCGTAAGCGGCGGCCCCGCCGGGGAGGCCGTGAGCATTACGCGCGTCCAGGTCGGAGACCGGGGGAACGCCGTCACGGAACTGAAGCCCAACGGCAAGGCCATGATCAATGGCGAAATATGCGAGGTTTTCTCTCGACAAGGCATACTGATTAAGGGTACCCCTGTGCGCGTCGTGGACATACGTCCGTTCGACCTCGTCGTCGTCAGGGACGAATCCCCCGCCGGGGAATAATCCGCATCACTCTTTTCCACTACTGCCATGTCTCTCACCGTTGGACTCATTTCCCTGGGTTGTCCCAAGAATTTGATCGATTCCGAAATCATGATCGGCCACCTGCAGAAGGCGGGCATGACGATGACGCCGGACGCGGAACTGGCGGACGTGATGGTGGTCAATACCTGCGCGTTCATCGACCAGGCCAAGCAGGAAGCCATAGACGCCATTCTGGACGTGGTGCGCGCCAGGGAAAGCGGAACCTATCCGGAAAACCAGAAGCTGATTGTGGCGGGATGCCTGTCCCAGCGTTTCCACAAGGAACTTCCCGCCCTGCTGCCGGAGGTGGACGCGTTCATCGGCCCGGACCAGATCACCCGCCTGCCGGAGATTATCACGGAAGTGATGAACCGGACCGTGCGGAACAAGAATTTCGTGGAAGGCAAATGCAAGTACGTTCCGGACTGGGAAACGCCGCGCTACCGCCTGACGCCTCCGCACAGCGCCTATATCAAGATAGCGGAAGGCTGCAACCACGGATGCGCCTACTGCATTATTCCGATGATCCGCGGACGCCACCGCAGCCGTTCCCAGGAGGATGTGGTGCGTGAGGCGGAAGCCCTGGTCAGGGCCGGCGTGAAGGAAATCAACCTTATTGCCCAGGATATCACGTACTACGGCATGGACAAGTGGACGGACGCGCGCCCGAACCGCCGCAGCGCGGTGGATTCCTCCCGCGGGGAATCCCTGGCCTCCCTGATCCGCGCCCTGAATGCGATTGAAGGGGAATTCTGGATCCGCCTGCTTTACACCCACCCCGCCCACTGGAGCGACGAGCTGACAGCCGCTATCGCGGAAAGCCCGAAGGTGGCCCGGTACGTGGACATTCCCCTCCAGCATATTTCCGACAACATGCTCAGCGCCATGCAGCGCGTGACGGACGGGGACTACATCCGCAACCTTCTCAGGGACATCCGGAAGGCCGTGCCGGGCATCGCCATCCGCACCACTTTCATCACCGGCTTCCCTGGAGAGACGGAAGACGACCATCAGGAACTGATGGAGTTCATCGAGGAATTCCGCTTTGAACGCGCCGGCATTTTCACCTTTTCAAGGGAAGAGGGAACCAGGGCCTACAACATGCCCGACCAAGTCCATCACCGCACGAAAGCGCGCCGCTACAATGAGGCAACCATGCTTCTCACGCGCATTGCCTCGGAGATCGGGCAAAAGCAGATCGGCCGGCAAATCAGGGTTTTGGTAGATGCTCCCGGCACGGCCAGAACAGAGTGGGACGCCCCGGACATTGACGGAACCGTTTCCGTCCCCCCCACACTGCCCGTGGGCGAATTTGCAACGGTCACGGTGACGGACGCCGTGGCCTATGAGCTGACGGCGGAATAACCGTACAAGGCGGCTGGATTCAAATATTGAAGATTAAATACTAAAGGCTGAAAGCCGCTTTTTCCAAATACTGCGGCTTCCCGCAATCTTCAGCAGTCAGTCTCTGAATGTTCCATCTCTGCCCAAAGAAGCGTCACTGCTTCACACTGGATTCGGGCAGCGGCACGTTTTCCACAGGAGCAGGCGACGGCTGGGGAATGACGGCGGGTGCCAGGGAACCGGGAGCTCCCGGCTGGACGGGGACAAGGGAAGTATTCAAATCCAGTTCCCGGGAAGCGGCCGCGGCTTCCGGACTAACGGCGCCCGTATTGGCAGGCAGCGGCAGCAGTCCGCCGTCCTGGCCGAACATATCGGTACCGGAAACGGAGAAGAATCCCACGACTTCCTGCGGATTGACGATTTCCGAAAGACTTACATAGCCCTGCCGCCCGTCCTCAAATTCCACCTTGGCGAACAGTTCACCGCAAACAAGAACTTTCGCGGAAGCCGCCCCGTTCATGACCTTTCCACTGGTGGAGAAACTGCTTTCAGGATTCTGTTCAAAAACCACCAGCTTTTCTTTCTTGAAGGTGATGGAATCCCCCGGCTTGTAAACGGCCTGTTCCGCATTGGCCTTCGCCGCCATTTTCTTGGATGTGATGCCTACCGGGTCAAGGGCGGAACTCTGGCGTTCCCATGGATTCACGTGCTTGTTCGTACTGCAGGATGCCAGCACCAGCAACAGGGCGGAAGAAAGCAATGCAAGTTTCATTGTTCCGCATCATAATCACAGGTCCCGGCCTAGGAAAGCAGAATTTCATGCAGAGTTCTCCTTCATAAGCCGCTCATGGCACTGCCACACATCAGGGCGTATGCATGCGCATTAGACTTGCCGCTTTCCCCTTTGGAATGCTACTTTCTTTTCCAGCCTGTCTCCGAACCATGTTCCACGGCGGATGAGGGCTCGCACCAGAAAATCTGCTATGGATGAAAAGAGACTAGCCGGCGTCGTTCTGCCTTTGTTTTCCCTGCGCCGCAATAATGACCACGGCATCGGGGATCTGACGGCCCTGCGCCAGTGGATAGACTGGGCGGCGGACGCTCATGTGGGATTTCTTCAGTTGCTGCCCGTCAATGCCTTGGGACGGGACGAATGCCCCTCCCCCTATTCCGCCATCAGTTCCATTGCGCTGGAACCCCTGTACCTTTCCCTGGAACCCTGGACCGTACCCGGCCTGGAAGAACGCGTCTTTAACGAGACGGGAGACACGCCGCCCTGGGAACAGCCTTCCGGCCCGGACCTGGTGGACTACCCCAAGGTCCGCTCCTGGAAGATGTGGATTCTGCGCGGCGCATGGCACAATTTCCGGACCAAGCCGGAATATGCGGGCATCATGCCCAAGTTCCGGGAATGGGTGAAGGAACAGGGAAGCTGGCTGGAAGACTTCGTGTGCTTCCAGGTGCTCTGCGACCTGTTCGGCACGGCGATCTGGTGGCACTGGCCGGAACAGGACCCGGCGCGCGCCAAGGCCATTGCCGCCGACTACGAGGAAGAGAAGGATTTCTCCCGCTGGCTTCAATGGCTCTGCGAGAAGCAGTGGGAATTCATCCGGATTTATGCGGATGAACGCAACGTGAAGCTGATGGGGGATATTCCCATCGGCGTTTCCCTGTCCAGTTCCGATGTCTTTTTTGAACGCCACCTGTTCAATACGGACTGGTGCGGCGGCGCTCCGGCGGAAGGCAATTATGCCGCGGACCCGTTCACGGCCAAATGGGGCCAGAACTGGGGCATTCCCCTGTACAAATGGGATGTGATGGCCCAGGACAACTTCGCCTGGTGGCGCCGCAGGGTAAAGTACTGCACCAAAATTTTCAGCATGTACAGGATCGACCACATCCTGGGCTTTTACCGCATTTACGCCTTCCCGTGGAAACCCACGGAGAACGACGTTTTCCTGCCCCTGACACGGGAGCAGGCCGCCGAAAGAACCGGAGGCCGCCTGCCCGCCTTCAAGCCGCGCGGCGACGACCAGGTGTGGGAACGCAACATGAATCTGGCGGACGGGGACTTGTACCTGCGCCTTGTGCTGTCCGCCGCCCCCGGCGTCAGCGTGGTGGGGGAAGACCTGGGCTGCGTGCCGGATTACGTGCGCCCGAACATGCGCCAGCTCGATATTCCCGGCTTCAAGATTCCCCACTGGGAGATCAAGCCGGACGGCTCCATCATCCTGGGCAAGGAATATCACGAATGCTCTTTCGCAGCATTCGGCACGCATGATTTTGAAACGCTCATGCAGACGTGGAACGACAGCTATGCCAAGATCGAACGCGCCCGCAAGCTGAATCTGTGGATGGGGGGCGTTCCCAAAACTCCTTCCAATCCGGAACAGGAACACATCATCAAGGAAGCGGAAGACGGCGCACGCCTGCTGAAATGGTTTGCCGACTACTGCGGAATGCAGCCGGAAACCTGGATGTCCTACTGGAATCTGGAGATCAAGACGGCCATGTACCGCGCCCTGTTCCGCTCCAAATCCCGTTATTCCGCCATTCTCTGGCCCGCCCTGTTCGATATCAACAAGCGACTGAATATTCCCGGCACCACCGGAGGCACCAACTGGAGGGAGCGCATGCCCTTCAAGGCCGTGGAAGCCTGTTCCATGCCGCAGACCGCATGGCTGCGCTCCATCATTGACGACTCCGACCGCACGCCGCTCCAGGGGGAAGACGCCATCAACGCACTCAAGGCATCCAGCAAGCGCATTTTCCCGAAGGTGACCGTGAACAACGAACGCTTCCTGAAACGGATGCTGATGTGGCCCAACGGCAAATCGCTTTAACGGGACGCCGGGAAAAACCCCGGAAAATATGCTCCGCCCGGCACGCAAAAAGGATGCGGGCTCGTCCTCTTCTGAGCCGGAACGCCAGGAAAGCCTGCCCCGGCAGGCTAGGAGAGGCTGTGCCAGATTCCGGAAAGCAGGAAGGCAGGACGTCGCCCGTCCCTGTATTAATCAGGTTTCCGGCGCACCCAAACACCGGATTTCCCGCCATTCCAGGCAAGAGAGGCTAAGGACGCGGAACCGAACATCCATCTGCGGGCGCCTATCAATAATATTTTTATCATTATTTTGGATCTCGTTAGAATAAACAAAAGTACATCAATACCGTACGGGCGATCTTTAACGGATTTGGAATCCGAAATGCATTTCTCAAGGGGAGAAACAGGTACGTGTACCGGTGAATCAGAGTTTCAGGCTTCCATGACCCGGCATACACTTCCCGTCCCTGCAGAAGCGCCATAAATTCATGAGACCAAATAAATCAGCTCCTTGCAAAGTCCCGGACAGCAAAAAACGAAGGAGCATTTTCCCTTCCCTGTGCTTCGAAATGTTTCCACTGCCAAAGCCGGAATGCCGCCATTTCCGGGCATTCGGCATGGAGGAAAACAAGGAGGAATTTGTCCAAATGATTTTTCTTCAGAATCGTAGCTTGACTCCGGATTCCAAATCCGCCAATGAAGCTCCATAATAGAAATCATGTTTTGAACTGCAGTTTCTTCTGTAGGAAATCCAGGAAAAATACCGGACTCTTCATCATACTTTCCTGTCCGAATGCGGAAAGCCTTCATCAAAATAATTCCAAGCAGCTTCCCTTTCCGCATCCATTCTTGCCTCCAAAGAAAAAAGTCTTCATACTCACACCATGAGCTGGAGCTGGAACAAATTGTCCGCCGCCAAATGGGAAGACGCCTGGAGCGAACGCATTGCCAGAAATCCGAATGCCGTCATTACGCAAATCAAGGGGGGCAAAACCATCAGAATTGTCGTTTACTGCGATACGGAACAAGATGCCCTTATATTGAAAGAACATTTCGGAGGGTCCGTCCGGGAAGTCAAGACACAGGACTGGGTAGCAGCGCAAAACAGGGAGCCGCGCCCTCCCCTGAAAATCAGGGATTCCCTGCTCATCACGGAACAAACGGATGCCGAAAAGCTGAAAGCCCTGCAACAGCAGTTTCCCAAACGCCGCATCCTGAGCGTCCCGGCGGAAATGGCCTTCGGCACCGGAGACCATGCCACCACATCCGCCTGCCTGCGCTTCATCTGCGACTTTGCCAAGTCCCGCAAGGGGGCGGACTGGAGCATGACGGACATCGGCTGCGGTACCGCCGTACTGGCCATGGCCGCGCTGGAACTGGGGGCGGCCCGCGCCGCCGCCTTTGACTTCGACCCGATGGCCATTGAAGTGGCCCGGCACAACATGGAACGCAACGGCATTACCGATGCCCGGCTGGATTTGTTTGTGGGGGACGTGTTTGAATGGACTCCCACGGCTGGGCAGAAGGGTGACCTGGTTGTCGCCAACCTGTTTTCCACCATTCTGCAGAAGGCTTTTCCGCGCATCATCACGGCCATGAAGCAAAATGCCGTGCTGGTCATTTCCGGTATTCTGGCCTCCCAGTGGGAGGAAACGAAGGCGGCCGCGGAACGCCGCGGACTCACGTTTGACAAAGTAATCAAACGGGGGAAATGGGTGACGGCCAAAGGAGGGCTGAGTGCATCAACGGCCCGCGTATAATCCCGCGGACACGGCCATAAAAGAAAACGACGGGAGAAAAAACAGCGGCGACTGGAAAAACCTGCTCACGGGAGCGTGGGTATTAAGCCTTTTGAGCTATCCGCTGGCGGGCCTGATCATAGGACTGTATCTGGCCGGCTTCATGAGCCTAATCGCGGAATATTCCTACATGGCCATCAATTTCCTGCTGTATTTCCATGCCCTGTACCATTTCCGGAGTTACTGGAACGGGAAGATGAATAAGACCATAGGCGTCTTTTACCTGCTGCTGCTCATCGTCAATATGCTGATCGCCGCCAGTATTATTCTGTCCATGATCACC
The DNA here is from genome assembly GCF_036417355.1 of Akkermansia sp. RCC_12PD. Taxonomy (NCBI): domain Bacteria; kingdom Pseudomonadati; phylum Verrucomicrobiota; class Verrucomicrobiia; order Verrucomicrobiales; family Akkermansiaceae; genus Akkermansia; species Akkermansia sp. RCC_12PD. Next base: position 170,163 of record NZ_CP143889.1, read on the forward strand.
TGCTGGCTTGTATAAACAGGGAACAGTTCATCATTTCGGGACATCAAATGCCTGCGCTTTCACGGGCCGTGAACAGCTTTTCCACGTATTTGGCCAGCATGTCCACTTCCAGGTTTACGGGCTGTCCGATCACGGCGTCCTGAAGGTTGGTGCGGCCGAAGGTATGAGGGGTAATCCAGAATTCCAGCAAGGTTCCGTTGAGATTGGCAATGGTCAGGGAAATGCCGTCAATGGTGATGGAGCCCTTGTCAATGCAGTAGCGGGCCAGTTCATCGGGGATGCGCACTTCCAGCCTGTGATCCTGCCCCACGGGTTCCAGCGCCGTGATCGTTCCGGTGTTGTCCACGTGCCCCATCACAAAGTGGCCGCCGAAACGGTCCATGGCGGACATGGCGCGTTCCAGATTTACCAGGCTGCCGGGTTTCAGATTCCCTAAGCTGGTCACCCGGATGGTCTGGGAAAGCAGGTCGAAGGAGACGCGGTTCCCATCCAGGGCATCCACTGTCAGGCAGCACCCGTTCACGGCCACGGAATCCCCCAGGGAGAGTTCACTGCCGAAAGGGATGTCCAGCGTCAGCCTGGCTCCGCCGTCAATGGGGGTGAACCCCACCACGGTTCCAGTTGTTTCAACAAGTCCGGTAAACATAAGAGTCAATCAGGATTCGGCGTTCAATGGCCGAAACAGGTGAAGAAGATGAACACGATCGCCGTGGGAAGGGCCGCCCACGTGAACAGCCACAGGGGATTGATTCCCTTGAAGTATTTGCCCAGAATGGCCTGCCCCGCCGGATTGGGGGCGTTGGCAATCACCGTCAGGCCGCCGCCCGTCACGGCGCCGGCCACCACGGAATATTTGACGGCCTCCGGCAGGTTGGGAACGGTGGAAGCCAGGAAGGTGACGGCGGCATTGTCGTTGAACGCCGTCAGCAGGGTGGCGCCGATCATGGCGTAGTCCCCCAGGCGCGTCAGCACCGGTTCCAGCCACCAGGCCTGCACCCCGCCCAGGATCACCAGGCCGGCCAGGAAGAAGCCCACCATCATCGGAACGCGCAGGGACATCTGGTTCTGGTACTGCGGCGTGGCAACCGTAAAGCCGATGAAGAAAAGGAAACTGCCGATGAACATCACCGGTTCATGGGAGAAGAGCACCGTCCAGGTCAGGAAGCAGACATGCGCCAGCGTCACCCACACGGGAATCCGGTCATTGCGGTCTTCCCAAGACTGGGGGATGGCGTCGTCAAACTCACTGAATTCGCGCTGCTGGGTGGCCAGACGGGCGAATTCCTTGCGGAACATCAGGAAATAGATCAGGTTGGATATGATGATGGCACACACGGCTTTCCAGCCGAAATGCTGGATCATGTGCGCCAGGCCCCAGTCCCATTTTTCCGCAACCATCACGACGGGAGGGGCGGCAAAGTGAGTCAGGGTTCCGCCGATGGAGATGTTCACGAACAGCAGGCCCAGCGTGGCATACATCAGGGAGCGCTTCGGCTTGAGGTCATAGAATTTTTTGCTCAGGATCAGCGCGCCGATCGTCATGGCGGCCGGCTCCGTGATCAGGGAACCCAGCAGGGGGGCCAGGCACATGACGGAAATCCACCAGGCCCCGGGAGTGGCCTTCCCCAGTCTGGCGCCACAGTTGACTACGGATTCCGCCAGCTTGAAGATGGGGCGGGAGGAAGCGATGATCATGATGATCATCACGAACATGGGCTCCGTGAACGAACAGTCGTAATTCAGATAAGCTGAAAAGTCTTCAAAGGAATAGTATTTCCAGCACACGAACATGAAGGGGATAATCCAGATGCCGAACACGGCTTCCACTTCCCCCAGGAAATGAAAGATGGCGGAGGCAAAGGAGACCGGCAGCCGTTCTTCCGGATGCATCACGCGGAAGTTGGATTCCTTCAGCTTTTCCTTGTAGCGCAGGGCCAGCTTGTGGGAGTAGCGTTCAAAGCGCCCCGCCAGGAACGTATGTATGATGGCGCCCAGGAATACCAGCGTCACGGCCAGGTTGAAGCCGCCGGACTGTTCGTTGCGTTCGCTCAATACCTGGGACAGGCTGGCGTCCGGGGGCATCTGCTTGTACTGGCTGAGCGGAATCGGGAAATGGCTGTATTGGGATTCTCCTCCAATTTCCGTGGCGGGATAGGCGGGCTCCGCCGCACGCACGGCAGCCTCTCCCGCTCCGGCGGCCATGAAAAAGACGGCTGCCGCCACTGCGGCAAGCCGACCAAAACGGAGTGTCAGAGCTTTGGTAAAATGACAAATGCTGCTCATGTCTGCGCACAGACTAAACATGTCCACTTTTTTGAGCGAGCGGAAAATGAGTCTGCACGCTTTTTAAGGAGAGCATGCCCGGAAAACGGAAAAATCCGCAGAGAGAGAACGGGCAGTGAAACGAAAAGGAACGGCTGTCATGCCTGCCGGAGTTTAAGATTGAACAGGACTCTCAAAAATAGTAGTTGCAGATATGCGCTCCGCCCTTGGTTTTCTTTCCGTTCTCATGATCTCAGCCGGTGTCGCCTGTGCGGAGCTTCCGCCCGAACTGCCTCCCATGACACCCCTGCCGCTCGCACCCGGACCAGTGACGGGCGGCACCATCAAGGGGGACCCCGCAGCAGGCATCGTGCCCGTCCGGGAACTGATCGAAGCCAACCGCAGGGATGAAGATATTCCCATGGCCGAGCCCATCCCCGGAGAAACGGCGACTCCGTCCGCGCCGGACGAATCCATCCCGAATGCGGAACCCATTCCCGGGGAGACGCACCTCCAGCTCCCGCCCCAGGGCTCCCCTTCCATTCCGCCCTCCGCCTTTTCTCCCGTTCCCGTCCCTCAGCATGAAACACGGGTGGCCATCCTGGGCTACCATGATTTCAGCCGCACGCTGCCCGCCACGGAGATGCGCATGAATACGGACACGTTCCGAGCCCAGATGCAGGCGCTGAAAACCGCAGGCGTGCCCATCATTACCATGAAGGATTTCCTGGACTGGAAACTGGGCGACAAGCAACTGCCCGCCAAGTGCGTCCTGATCACCATTGACGATGGATGGAAGAGCGTTTACACGGACGCCTACCCGATTCTCCGGGAAATGAAAATCCCCTTCACCGTTTTCCCCTACACCAAGTTCATCACAGGCCGCGGGTCCGCCATGAGCCGGGAACAGATTCAGGAAATGCTGAACAACGGAGCCACTCTGGGCAGCCATTCCGTCAGCCACCTGTACCCCAGGTCCTGGCGCGCAGCCCAGAGAAAGGGCACGCAGGCCGTCTTGGACCTGGCCGCCAGGGAAATAGGGGAATCCAGGAAAATTCTCCAGGAGAGATTCCCCGGTTCCGACGTGGAAGCCTATTGCTACCCGGGCGGTTTCGTTCTGCCGGAGATGATCACCAAGGCGGAGGAAGCCGGCTTCCGGGCGGCGTTTACCGTCATTCCCAGAAAAGTGACCAAGGACACGGACCGCTGGAGAATTCACCGTTACATGGTGTTCGGCAAGGATCCCAAGACGTTCACCAGAGCCGTGAATTTCAATACTCCCAGCGCGCCGGAGACGCCCTCCCCCGCCCCCGCAGGCCATGAACAGGGGCTGGGGTCCTATCCGGCGCCCTCCCAGCCCGTCTTCCCGGCGGCCAACACCGTGGTCCGCAGCCAGAATCCGGACATTTCCATTTCCCTTGCACGGGAACCGCAGCTCAATCCCAAGGACATGGAGATGCGCGTCTCCGGCTTCGGCTTGGTAAATGCCAAATATGACGCCAGGGAAAAAGTCCTGAAATGGACACCCTCCCGTCCCCTGCGCGTCAGCCCGGTCACCGTCCAGGTACGGTGGAAGGTTCCCGGCGGCAACATCTGGCAGACGGCCACCTGGCAATTCGGGATTGCGGAGCAGGAAATGCACTTCATTCCCGGAAACCTCGTCAAATGACAGACTCCGCGCACGGCGTGTCCGCCGGAAAGGCAACGCAACCCCGCCGGAGAAAAGGTTGAAGGCCGCCTCCTTTGCCGATTAACGTTCCGGATTTACGCCAACGGATAGAGTCTGGAAAAGAAAAGCCGTTCCCGACCGCCGGCAAGGCCTCCCCCCCGCACGGCTTTTGGTCTGCCCTGCCGGAAAAATCCCGGCTTTCCGGAAACGGAAGACATCTCTTTTTCCGGTCCCAAAACTGGCAAGGACAGGCAAAGAGCAAATTCACCTTTCTCCCTTTGCCGCTCAAACTCTTGCAAAGGAAGAAATACCCCTTCCCTTCCGGAAAACGGCGACCTCGCAACGGTCTTGTAAAAAACTCTTGTAAAAAACGGGATGGCTTTGCCGATTCATCGAATGCTTGCTCCCTTTCCCGCCGGAAAGGAACCGCTCCATGCCGCAAGGACATTCCGGATTTCCAATCCCCCCTCCCTGTCGCGCCATTACTCTTTCGCTCCCCGGCGCATTCCGTTGCTTCCCTCTCATGTTAGTTTAAACTAATTCTATATTAGGTAAAAAGACATGACGAAAAGACCAAGAAATCTTACATTTGGCTTGCCCGAAGGGTGCGAAGTGGCATAATCATCCGGCACCATTATCAGGTTCAGCCAGGCAGGACATTCCATGAACACGAGCACCAAAACCTTCACCGTTGCAGATACAGCCGCCAACGCCGATTATCTCACCAATACATCCGAACCGCTCGGAGAAACGATGACCCTGAACGTGGGCCCCTCCCACCCCGCCACCCACGGCGTGCTCCGCCTGGTTCTGGAACTTGACGGCGAAGAAATCATCAGCTGCGATCCCGTAGTGGGCCACCTGCACCGCGGCATGGAGAAGATCGGGGAGACGATCCAGTACAACCAGTTCGTCCCCTACACCGACCGTTTTGACTACCTGGCCCCGCTGTCCAACAACATCGCCTACGCCTGCGCCGTGGAAAAGCTGATGGGCTGGGAACTTCCGCCCCGCGGCCAGGCCCTGCGCGTGCTCGCCCTGGAGCTTTCCCGTTTTTCCTCCCACATTCTGGGAGTGGGCGTGTACGCCATGGACGTAGGCGCCATGACCGTGTTCCTGTACTGCTATGAGGAACGTGAAAAAATCCACAACTTTTACGAACAGCTTACGGGCGCGCGCTTCACGTCCTCCTACACCCGCATCGGCGGTCAGACGCGCGACGTACCGCAGGAAATGCTGAAGGAAGTGCTCGCCTTCTGCGACCAGGCGGAAAAGACCGTTGACGAAACGGAAGCCCTGCTGCTCAAGAACAAAATTTTCATCGACCGCCTCCAGGGCGTGGGCATCATTCCCCGTGAAAAGGCCCTTTCCTGGGGCCTTACCGGAGCCAACCTGCGCGCCAGCGGCGTCAAGCGCGACCTGCGCAAGACCAATCCCTACCTGGGCTACGAACAGTACGAATTCGATATCCCGATCGGCGAACACGGAGACTGCTACGACCGTTTCACCATCCGCATTGAGGAAATGCGCCAGTCCCTGCGCATCATCCGCCAGGTGGTCGCCACCATGCCGGAGGGACCCATCAACGTGGTGGACAAGAAAGGCACGCTTCCGCCCAAGGAAAAAGCGCTGACGGACATGGAATCCCTGATCCGCCAGTTCATGACCACCACCATGGGCGTGAACGCCCCCGCGGGCCAGGTTTACTTTGCCGCGGAAAACCCGAAGGGAGAGCTGGGCTTCTTCCTGGATTCCAAGGGCGGTGGTCTTCCCAACCGCCTGCGCATGCGCTCCCCCTCCTTCTGCAACCTTTCCATCCTGCCGGAGCTTCTGCCGGGGCACCTGGTTTCCGACGTTCCGGCCATTCTCGGCTCCTTTGACTTCGTGATGGGCGAATGCGACCGCTAACACGAACCCGCACCTTTTCCGCCAACCTTAACACATATTTCCATTCCCATGTCCGATTACGCTGAAAACGCCATTGACGCGCTCATCGCCCATCATCCCAGCCCCGGCGAACAATTCTACCCGGCCTTTGAAGCCACGCCGGAACTTGATGCCGCCGCAAGCGAATACATCACGCATTATCCGGAGGGCAAACAGCAATCCGCCGTTCTCCCCATTCTGCATGAGATTCAAAAGAAATTCGGCTACATCAGCGCGGACGCCATCACCTGGACGGCGGAAAAACTGGGACTCACCCCTGCCCACGTGCTGGGCGTGGTCACTTTCTATCCCGGCCTGCGCCAGACCTGCCCCGGCAAGAACCACATCCGCGTCTGCCGCACGCTTTCCTGTGCCATGGCGGGGGCGGACAGCCTCTTCAACACCATCTGCACGCGCCTGGGAATCGACAAGAGCAGCATCGACCACCACCACCCCATCGGCGTCAGCCCCTCGGGCCTGTGGAGTGTGGAAGGCGTGGAATGCCTCGCCAACTGCGGATTCGGCCCCAACATGATGGTCAACGACATCCTGTATGAAAAAGTCACGCCGGAACTGCTGGAGGAAGTGATCCTCAAATACCAGAACGCCTAATTTTCCCCACCACGCACCAGATCACCCGCCATGAGCATTACCTATCTTCCCGGTAAAGAGCCCCATCCCAGGGAAACGCGCCGCATCCTTAAAAACATCAACCGCGAAGGGTGGAACACGTCCATTGACTGCTACCTGGCCGACAGCGGCTATGAAGAGTTGAAAAAGGCGCTCGGCATGGAGCCGAAGGCCGTCATTGACGAGGTGAAGAAATCCGGCCTGCGCGGCCGCGGCGGCGCGGGCTTCCCCACCGGCGTGAAGTGGACCTTCATTCCTCCGAACAACACGAAGCCCGTCTATCTGGTCTGCAACTGCGACGAATCCGAACCCGGCACCTTCAAGGACCGCTACATCGTCCACCAGGACCCCCACCAGCTCATTGAGGGGATGGTTATTTCCAGCTACGCGGTGGGCGCCCACCTGGCGTACATCTACATGCGCGAGGAATTCCCCATCGCCGCGGAAACCATGCTCAAGGCCCTGCAGGAGGCGCGCGAACGCGGCTTTCTGGGCAAGAACATCCTGGGGTCCGGCTACGATCTGGAAATCCACCTGCACCGCGGCGCGGGCGCCTACATCTGCGGTGAGGAAACGGCCCTGCTCAATTCCCTGGAAGGCGTGCGCCCCTATCCCCGCATCAAGCCCCCCTATTTCCCGGCCGCCATCGGCCTGTACGGCTGCCCCACCATCGTGAACAACGTGGAATCCCTGTGCCAGGTGAAGCACGTCATCGCCATGGGCGGCGAAGCCTACGGACAGGAAGGCGCCAAACGCTCCCCCGGCACGCGCATCATCGGTGTCTCCGGCGACGTGCAGCGCCCCGGCTATTATGAAATCGTTTCCGGTTCCATGACCTTCGGCGAACTGCTGTACGACGTCTGCGGCGGTCCCCGTGAAGGCCGCGAATTCAAGGCGGTCATTCCCGGCGGCTCCTCCTCCAAGGTCATGCGCACGGACGTGGAGTACAAGACCCGGAATCCGGACGGCACCACGGGCAAAATCTCCTTCTTCGACATCCCGCTGGACCTGGACAGCATCGCCCAGTACGGCTCCATGTCCGGTTCCGGCGCGGTCATCGTCATGGACGACTCCCGCTCCATGCCCTGGGCGCTGAACAACATCAACCGCTTTTACGCCCACGAATCCTGCGGCCAGTGCACCCCGTGCCGCGAAGGATGCCCGTGGATGATGAAGCTCAGCACGCGCATTCTGGAAGGCAAGGGCGCCCCCTCGGACGTGGACCTCCTCATCCAGGTAGCCAACCAGATTGAAGGCAAGACGGTCTGCGCCTTTGGGGAAGCCGCCTCCTGGCCCACCCAGGCCATGGTCTCCAAGTTCAAGGAGGAATTCGTGGCCCTGACGGATCCCTTCAACGCCTGCCTGCCCCATTCTGCGGAAGGCAGGGAGCAGCGCCGCTATTTCATCCGGTAACCGCACCACGTCCCCAGTTTCAATTCCATTCCCTCCCATCACGTCATCATGAGCGAAGAAGCTTACAAACTCCCCAAAGACGCCGCTGCCGCGGAAGGCAAGGTGAACGTCCAGATCAACGGCACGTGGTACCGTTTCCCGCGCGGCACCAGGATTGCAGACGCCTGCCGCTCCGTGGGCGTACCGATTCCCTGCTTCTGCTACCATCCCAAGCTGGCCGTCGTCGGCTCCTGCCGCATGTGCCTGGTGGAACAGGGCATGCCTCCCAGGCTGGCTCCGGGGCAGACTCCCTCCTACGACGAACAGGGTTTCCAGCCCATCCAGTGGATGCCCCGCCCCATCATCTCCTGCGCGAACACGGTAGCGGAAAACATGGGCGTACGCACGGACAGCCCGCTGGCGGCCGAGGCGCGCCGCGGCGTGCTGGAATTCCTGCTCACCAGCCACCCGCTGGACTGCCCCATCTGCGACCAGGCCGGGGAATGCAAGCTTCAGGAATACTCCAACGACTACGGCCAGATTGAAGGCCGCTACGAGGAAAAGAAAACCAAGAAGGGCAAGAACCTCAGCATCGGCCCGCGCGTCAATCTGGACCAGGAACGCTGCGTGCTCTGCGGCCGCTGCGTGCGCTTCATGCGCGACATCATGCACGACGAAGTGCTCACGATGTCCCAGCGCGGCACGTACAACGCCATCACGGTCTATCCCGGCCGGGAACTGGACAGCAACTATTCCCTGAACACCGTAGACCTTTGCCCGGTGGGCGCCCTGACCTCCAAGGACTTCCGCTTCAAGATGCGCGTGTGGTTCCTGAAGGAGACCAAGACCATTGACGTGGACTGCGGCACCGGCACCAACATCACCCTGTGGACCAGGGAAGACCGGGTGTACCGCATCACCCCGCGCCCGAACGACGCCGTGAACTCCTGCTGGATGCCGGACTCCCACCGCCTGAATTACAAATACATCAATTCTCCCCAGCGCATCCCGCAGCCCGTGATCCGCACGGACGCCGGAGCTCCCCACCGCCCGGCCACCTGGGAACCGGCCCTGGCTTCCGCCGCGGAAGCCTTCAAGCGCATTTCCCCGGACAAAATCGCGATCATCGCCTCCGGACGGATGACCAATGAAGAACTTTACATGGTGCGCCACCTGGCCGCCCAGATCGGCACGGACAAGGTGGACATCGTACTCCGCACGGGGGAAAGCGACGGAATGCTGATTTCCGCAGACCGCAACCCAAACACGAACGGCGCGAAGCTGGTGCTGGGCATCGACCCCGGTTCCAGACTGGACGCCATCCGGGAAGGAGTGCGCAACGGCTCCGTCAAGGCCGTCCTCGCCCTGGGGGAAGACCTCACCGCTCCGGAAGCCGGATTCACGCCGGAAGACCTCAAGAAGCTGGACTACCTCTTCATGATCGCCCACAGCGCCAATGAAACGGGCCGCCATGCGGACCTGGTGCTCCCCGGCGTCACCTATGCCGAAAAATTCGGAACCATGATCAACGTGGCGGGCCGCATCCAGCGCCTTAACCGCGCCATCCGGCCCGTGGGCTATTCCCGCGACGACTGGCAGATCCTGAGGGACATCACTGTGGCCCTGGGCGGCAATCCCGCCCTGAAGGACTTCTCCTCAGCCCTGGATATCCTGACGGTCATGAGCACCGAATACAAGGCGCTGAACGGCCTTACCTGGGGTTCCATCGGAGACGGCGGCCTGCCCATTCTGGAAACGGGCGTCACCATTCCCATGGTGGAACGCGAAAGGAACCAGCCCCGCTAACAACACTTCACACGCATACAACCCGTTAATCCGCCATGATTGATTCGATTCTAACCTTCTGCGACGAGGTGCTCAGCAACCCCATCTGGTTCTACGTCATCACCCTGCTGATCAAGATCGTCATCTGCTTTGCCATCACCATCCTGTTCATTCCGATCTGCGTGTACATCGAACGCCGGGTGGCCGCCTGGATCCAGGACCGCGTGGGCCCCAACCGCGCCGGCATCCCGCTGAGCATCTTCCGCCGCTTCGGCATGAAGTCCGACCTGCCGTTCAAGAAGACGCTGGACTACTTCGGCCTGCCCCACGACGGCAAGATCGCCAACCTGTGCCGCTTCTTCCGCCTGGACCGGGACATTCCCATCTTCGGCCTCGTCCAGCCCATGGTGGACGGCGGCAAGCTGTTCCTGAAGCAGGACTTCACGCCGCCCTTCGTGCGCCGCGTCTATTTCTGGATCGCCCCGATGCTGGTGCTTGCCCCGCCGCTGATGACGGCCGCCGTCATCCCCTTTGCCGGAGACCTGCACACCTCCTACGGCAATGTGAACATGGCCGTGGCCAACCTGAGCGTGGGGCCGCTGTGGGTGTTCGCCATCTCCTCCCTTTCCGTGTACGGCCTGGTGCTGGCGGGCTGGTCCTCCAACTCCAAGTTCCCGTTCCTGGGCGGCGTGCGCTCCTCCGCGCAGATGATCTCCTATGAAATCAGCATGGGACTGTCCATCATCCCCGTTCTGATGATTTACAGCACGCTGGACCTGTCCAACATCGTGGAATACCAGGCGGCCAACGGCTGGCTGCTGCTTCCCGTGTGGGGAGAGGGCCTGAGCTGGCAACGCTGGATTCTGCTGGTGCCCGTGGCCATCAGCTTCCTCATCTTCCTGACTTCCATCTTCGCGGAAGCCAACCGCACCCCCTTCGACATGTCCGAATGCGAGACGGACCTCGTGGGCGGCTATCACACGGAATACTCTTCCATGAAGTTCGCGCAGTTCTTCATGGGCGAATACGCCGCCATGGTGGTGGGCTCCTCCCTGGTCATCACGCTCTTCCTGGGCGGCTGGTCCATCGGCTTCGGCCTGGACGGCTGGCTGAACGAACACGTCGCCAACTGGGTGGCGGTGCTCTGCCAGCTGATTGCCTACGTGCTCAAGCTCCTCTTCTTCGCCTTCTTCTTCGTCTGGGTGCGCTGGACGCTGCCCCGCTTCCGCTATGACCAGGTGATGAAGCTCGGCTGGATGGTCTTCTTTGAACTGGCCGTCATCAACATCTTCATCACGGCCGCCATCCTGTACTTCGTCAAGTAAACCAACCCTTTATCCCGATACACAAATATTATGGCCTTCAAAACGATCAAGCGCCCGAAGATTTCCCTCGGAGAGCGGTTCTACTTGCAATCCATCCTGGGCGGTCTGTGGATCACCATCAAGCACCTGGCCCTGGCTCTGGCGGGCAAGTCCCGCAACAAAAAGGAACTGGCCGGCTCCGGAATCGGCGTCACCATGCAGTACCCGGAATTCCGCTGGGACAAGCACCTGCCTCCCTATTACCGCGGCTATCCCGTGCTGGTGAAGGGCGAGGACGGACGCGAACGCTGCGTCTCCTGCCAGCTCTGCGAATTCATCTGCCCCGCCCGCGCCATCACCATCACGCCCGGCGCCGTCAAGGAAGGCGACTGGGACAAGGTGGAAAAAGCCCCCAAGGAATTCGAGATCGACATGCTCCGCTGCATCTACTGCGGCATGTGCGAGGAAGCCTGCCCGGAACAAGCCATCTTCATGAGCCAGGACTACCTGCTCACCCCTACGGACCGGACGCAGTCCATCCACAACAAGGCCAGGCTTTACGAACTGGGCGGCACCCGCAAGGGGCTGGTCAACAAGTGGAACCAATACAAATAACACACCCCGAACTCTTCACTCCACATTCTGCACGTTATGAACATTTTTGCCAGTGACATACTCTTCTACGTCTTCGGGGCCCTGGCCGTGATCCTGTCCCTAATGGTCGTCTTCATGCGCAACCCCGTTTCCTCCGCCATGATGATGGCCCTCTCCTTCGGGGCGACGGCCGCCGTCATGATCGGTCTGGGCGCCCACTTCCTGGGCATTCTGCAAATCCTCGTGTACGCCGGGGCTATCATGGTTCTCTTCGCGTTCATCATCATGCTGCTGAACGTAAAGCTGGAAACCTCCCCCTTCCGGCGGCCCGTTTCCGTCGCCGTGGGCGTCATCATCGCAGGGCTGTTCCTCGGCCAGCTCATCGGCATCATCTACTCCCTGCCCGGCGCGAAGGATTGCGGCCGCTGTCCGATGGCCAGCGCGGAACAGGCCTGGAACGACTTGAAGATCGGACAAAACGAGGCTAACGAAGCTACGGAATGCAACGCTGGCGTGGCCTGCGGATTGCGCGCCTCGACTTCCGCTTTTACAAATGCTGAAATCGACCGCCTGATCAACAACGGCCAGCAACAAGGAAACGTGGAATCCGCCCAGGCTCCGGGAGCAGCCGCATCCGGCAAGCACGGCGTCAACGGCCTTCCTCTCGACAAAATCGCCATCTGCGGACAGAAGCAAAGGAACTATGCCTTTTCCGGAAACTCCATTGACTGTTTATTGTTGAGTTCATCTATCCAGGCCCCCCGGATCACCCTTCCTCCGCTTTCCCCCAAATGTTCCGCGCATCTTTATCCGGAAGGCACCACCATCCGGGCGGAGATCAACAACGGGGAATTCCCGGATACCGCCCTGCTGGGCCGCACCCTGTTTGACAAGTACAACCGCACGCTGGTCATCGCAGGGCTGGCCCTGCTGGTGGCCTCCATCGGGGTCGTGGTCCTGAGCCGCCGCCCCTCCGGCAAATAACGAACATCTCAACACAGCCAATCATCATGATACCTCTTACGCATTATCTGATCCTCTCCGGCATTCTGTTTGCCATCGGCCTGGTGGGGGTGATCGTCCGGCGCGACATCATCGTCATTTTCATGTGCCTGGAAATGATGCTCAGCGCGGCCAACCTTTCCCTGGTGGCCTTCTCCCGGGCCCAGGGCTCCATGGGACTGCCCAACTATGACGGCCAGTCCCTGTCCATCTTCGTCCTGACCATCGCCGCGGCGGAAGTGGCCATCGGCCTGGCCCTGATCGTTTCCCTGTACCGCGCGCGGCGCACGGCCAGCACCCAGGACCTTCATACGCTGAAAGACTAAGAGCAACCCGAACCTCACACGAACATGTTAGACATCGACATCCAATATACCTGGCTCCTGCTCTTTCTGCCCCTGGTCGTGGCGGCTTTCAACTGGTTTTTCCTGACAAAGCGCGCGAACGTGGCGGCCCTCACCTCCACCTTCTCCTGCCTGGTCACCTTCGTTCTTTCCCTGGCCCTGCTGGACAAGACCGGAACGGATGCCTTCACCTGGCTTTCCATTTCCAGCGTCTTCTCCATTGACCTCGGCTTTGTGCTGGACCCCCTCTCCACGCGCATGATGCTGGTGGTCACGGGCATCGGCCTGCTGGTGCATATCTTCTCCCTCGGATACATGGCGGACGACAAGGCCAAGGCCCGCTACTTCGCCTGCCTGAGTCTGTTCATGTTCTCCATGACGGGCATCGTCCTGGCCAGCAACATCGCCATGACCTTCATCTTCTGGGAGCTGGTGGGCCTTTCCTCCTACCTGCTCATCGGCCACTGGTACACCAGGTCCGCCGCCGCGGACGCCGCCAAGAAGGCCTTCATCTGCAACCGCGTGGGGGACTTCGGCTTCCTGATCGGCATCCTGACCCTCTGGGCGCTGACCAATACGCTCAATTTCAGCCTGATGGAAATGCCCGCCGGCATCAGTGAAACCCTGCTGAACATCACGGTGCTGTGCCTGTTCTGCGGCGCGGTGGGCAAGTCCGCCCAGTTCCCGCTGCACGTGTGGCTGCCGGACGCCATGGAAGGCCCCACCCCCGTTTCCGCCCTGATCCATGCCGCCACAATGGTCGCCGCCGGGGTGTACATGATGGTGCGCGTCCAGCTCTCCATCGGCGTGGAAGCGTTCCCCTCCCTCTCCTGCGACGTGATCGCCATCATCGGCGCTATCACGGCCATCATCGCCGCCTTCATGGCAACCCAGCAAAACGACATCAAGCGCGTGCTGGCCTATTCCACCCTGTCCCAGCTCGGGTACATGGTCATGGCCCTGGGCCTGCTGGCCGGGGAAGCGGCCATGTTCCACCTGTTCACCCACGCCTGGTTCAAGGCGCTGCTCTTCCTCGGCGCGGGCGCCATCATCTTCGCCTGCCACCATGAGCAGGACATCTGGAAGATGGGCGGCATCATGAAGCGCATGAAGCTGACCTCCCTGACCTTCATCATCGGCACCATGGCCCTGATCGCCATTCCGTTCACGTCCGGCTTCTTCTCCAAGGAAGCCATCCTGGAAGCCGCCTTGCACAAAAACCCGGTGTTCTTCTGGATCGGCGGCGGCGTGGCCCTGCTGACCACCTTCTACATGATGAGAGTCATCTTCGTGGTCTTCTTCGGCAGGGAACGCAGCCACAGCGCGGAACATGCGCGGGAAGTGGGCGGCGTCATGCTCATTCCCCTGCTGATCCTGGCCGTGCTCGCTGTCATCTCCGGCTACGGCTTCATCGCGGACAGGCTGGTTCCCTTCAACGGTTTTGCAGTAGCGGACTTCCACATGGAAATGCCCTTCTACGTATCCATGGGCGCCCTCGTCCTGGGCATTCTGCTGGCTGCCGTCTTTTATGCGGGCTCTCCGGCTTCCGACAAGCTCTCCGGCAACGCCGTCTCCCGCGCCCTCGCCAACCGGCTCTACATCGACTGGTTCTACGACAAGGTGCTCGTTAAAGGCGTGCAGGGCATTCTGGCCTCCATCATCGACTTCATCGACCAGTTCATCATTTCCGGCCTCATCGTGGGCGGCCTGGCCCGGCTGACCGCCGCCGTCGGCTCCCTGCTCCGCCGCCTGCAGTCCGGCAACATGGCCGCCTACACGGTTCTGTTCGGAGTCGGCCTGCTTCTGGTCATTTACTTCACCGTCTTCTATTCCTGCTAACCTCCCAACCAATCACACACCATGCTTATCTGGCTTGTTCTCATTCCTCTGATTGCCTCAGCCCTCATCGGTCTGTGCAAGGCGCCCGCGCGCCCGACGGCCCTGCTCAGCGCAACGCTGACGCTGGCCCTGGGCATCTGGGCCCTGGTTAGCTTTGACGACTGCGCTTCCTGCTGGTCCCGCTTCCAGGGGCTGGATCTTCAACTGACCCTGGCCCCCGCCATGGCCAAGGTGATGCTGCTGCTGACCATCCTGGTCACCTTCGCCACGGTTCTGGGCACCAATCCTCCCAAGGGAGGGGAAGCTTCCTGGTACAACTCCGCCCTGCTGATCTCCGCGGGCGCCACCGGCGCTTTCCTGTCCAACAACATTATTTCCTTCTTCGCCTTCCATGAACTGGCGCTGATCCCCACCTTCGTGATGATCGGCCTGTACGGCAGGGGGGACAAGCGCACCACCGCCTGGCGCGCCACCCTGTACCTGGGGCTGGCCTCCATGGTGCTGCTCGCGGCCCTGCTGATGATCGGAACGCAGGCCGGGTTCACCTTCTCCGGCCTCCAGGACTTCATCCAGAACGGACAGCCCCTGGAAAATGCGGAACTGATCGGCGCCCTGCTGATCGCCGGATTCGGCACCCTGATCTCCCTGTTCCCGTTCCATTCCTGGGCGGCACCCGCCTATGCCTCCGCCCCCGCCCCGGTGGCGATGATGCACGCGGGCGTTCTGAAAAAATTCGGCCTGTACGGCCTGTTCATGTTCCAGCCCCTGATGGAAGCGGGCTTCCTGCCCTGGACGAATATCCTGCTCGTCCTGCTGGTGTGCAACGTGATCTGGGTGGGCTACGTGACGGTGAACCAGAAGCGGCTGGACCTGCTGCTGGGCAACTCCTCCGTGATGCACATGGGCTACATCTTCCTGGCCTTCGCCGCCCTGATCGTATCAGGTTCCGCGGAAGCCAACCCCTGGGCCGTGAAAGGAGCGGCCCTGCTGATGCTGGCCCACGGCCTTTCCATCGCCCTGCTCTTCATGCTCTGCGGCCAGATTGAAAAGCAGACCGGCACGCTGGAAATCAATTCCCTGGGCGGCCTGGGAACCAGGCTGCCGCGCATGGCCTTCGTCTTCGGCCTGGCAGGCATGGCCTCCATCGGCCTCCCCGGCCTGGCGAACTTTCCGGGCGAGTTCATGGTCTTCTTCTCCGGTTTCTCCGGGTTCGAGAACGGCTTCGGCCCCGTGCAGTTCGCCACGATCCTCTGCCTGTGGGGCCTGGTCATCGGCGCCGTGTACATGCTGAGGGCCTACCGCAACATCTTCCAGGGCGACCTGTCCAAGGCCGCCGCCTACGCGACGGAACTGCTGCCCGCCGAACGCGCGGCCAATTACTTCCTGGTCATCACCCTGGTCGTCTTCGGCTTCCTGCCGGACCTGGTTCTCCAATTCTTCTCCTGATCATCCCCTGAATACAATCCAAGCTTAACCTGATCTTCTTTTACCCATGCAAGCGTACATTCCGGAATTCATCCTAGCCGGCCTGGCGATGATCCTGCTCCTGGCTGAAACCTTCTTCAAGAAGGCTCCCAAATTCGTCTTCGGCCTGATCGGGGCGGCGGGCGCCCTGGCGATGCTTCCCTTCTACATGGAAAGCCTCTACGCCAATACCTACATCATCCTGGCCCTGGTCGCCACGGCGATAACCCTGCTTCTTTCCGTGGACTTCCGCGCTGTCATCAACCTGTCTTCCAACGACTCCAAGACGCAGGACGGCACCGGGGAATTCTATATCCTGCCCCTGCTCGCCTGCGTGGGGATCACCTCCCTGTGCAAGGCCGCCAACCTGGTGGAACTCTTCGTTTCCCTGGAAGTGCTCACGCTGAGCTCCTTCATCATGGTGGGCTATTTCCGCCGGAACCTCGGCTCCACGGAAGCGGGCATCAAGTACCTGATTCTGGGAGCCGTCAGCACGGGCTTCCTCGTCTTCGGCCTAGCATGGTACTTCGGCATGACTGGCACCTTTGAATACAACCACGCCATCGTCATGGCCGCCCTTTCCGGACAGACGGCACCGGGCATGTTCTTCGCCCTGGCCCTGCTCCTGCTCGGCACTGCCTTCAAGATCGGCGCCGTTCCCATGCAACTGTGGATTCCGGACGTGTACCAGGGCGCACCCACCCCGGTGACGGCCTTCCTCTCCGTAGCGTCCAAGGTGGCGGGCTTCGCCCTGCTGAGCATCATCCTGGCGCCCTTCGCCGGCATTCCCGCCGTCCAGTTCGTCATCGCCCTGATGGCCGCGACCACGCTGCTGGTGGGTAACCTGGGAGCCATTCCCCAGACCAACCTGAAACGCCTGATGGGGTATTCCTCCATCGCGCAGGCCGGCTTCATCCTGCCCCTCTTCATCGGCACGTTGAAGGGGCAGCTGGCGCCCAACGCGCCCTTCTACCTGGCGGTGTATCTGGTCATGACCTTCGGGGCCTTCTTCGCCCTCGCCATGATCCGCACCCAGCGCGGCAGCGAGGAAATCTCCGCCTTCCGCGGCCTGGGCAAAACCAATCCCCGCCTGGCCCTCGCCATCACGATCATGTTCGCCTCCCTGGCAGGCGTTCCGCTGACGGCCGGCTTCTTCGCCAAAATGATCTCCTTCGTCCACGTCATCAACACGGGCCTGTACCTGAACTGGATGCTGCCCATCATGATCATCTGCGCCGCCGCAGGTTTCTACTATTACTTCAAGGTTATCCGCTCCATGTACTGGGACAAGCCGGAAGAAGGCATGGAAGCCGTGCAGGTGCCCGTCATCTCCGGCGTGATGCTGGCGGCCTTCTCCGTCTTCATCGTGATCGGCGGCCTGATGCCCCTGTTCATCAACCCGATCCGTTAAAAAAACTTCCTTCCGTTCATCATCCTGTGAAGGCCGCTTCCGCATCCTGCGGGGCGGCCTTCCCTTTCTTCCTCCGCCGGGAACGCCGCAACCTTTTGAAATGGCTGGAAGGAATGGAGCGGAAACGAATGAAATGTTTGACGGCTTTCCAGTCATAAAATTTTCATTGCCGGAAAAACCCGCGTCTTCTCCATCTTCAGACGGCGCACCATGCCGGAAAAACCCTGAAAAAACGGAAAGACGTGAGAGATTGAATAAAACGAAAACGTAATTAGTCCGTACTAACCATGCACCGCGGAGCGCCCGAACGGACGTGCCCGGAGCAAACCGTCAACACCAATCATTCCCATGCGTCTTTTTTCCGCAACAGCCGTCGTCTGCGCCTCCCTGCTTGCCGCAGTATCATTCGTCCACGCCCAGTCTCCTGAAGTCCTGGCGAAGCGGCAGTGCCGCTCCGTGCATATCAGGCAGGACGGCCATCCGGCCCAGGCGGCCGCCCTGTACAACGAGGTGAAGGCCCGTACCTCCGTTCCCGGCACTTATTTCTGCGCCATGAACTTTGACGACGGCTACATTGGCTTCCAGGAACAGTCCAACGGCAGGAAAGTGATTATTTTTTCCATCTGGGACCCGGTTCCCCACGGAGACAACCCCAACAGCGTCCCGGAAAAAGAACGCACCAAGCTGCTGAAGCTGGGAGAAAACGCCAGGGCCGGACGCTTCGGCGGCGAGGGGACGGGCGGCCAGAGCTTTGTAGATTATCCCTGGGAAGTGGGGGAAAACATGCGCTTTCTCGTCTGCATCAAAAAAATGGGGGCGTTCAAGGAAATCAGCGGCTTTTATTTCAACAACAAGACCAACTCCTGGGACCTCATTTCCAAGTGGAAAACCCATT
Source organism: Akkermansia sp. RCC_12PD (assembly GCF_036417355.1). Classification (NCBI taxonomy): domain Bacteria; kingdom Pseudomonadati; phylum Verrucomicrobiota; class Verrucomicrobiia; order Verrucomicrobiales; family Akkermansiaceae; genus Akkermansia; species Akkermansia sp. RCC_12PD. Next base: position 188,680 of record NZ_CP143889.1, read on the forward strand.
CCTCCAAGAAGGAACTTTCCTACTCCGTAGGGTTTGTGGAGGATTTCATGCGCAATTTTGAATCCGCCAAGAAAGCGCGCGGCGCGTTCTTCGGTCCCGGCTTTGCGTACAAGGACGGCAAATGGTTCCCCAGCACCGGCGTTACCTTTACGGGCGACCCCACCCCCTCCACCAACGTCATGGCGGAAATCCAGCCGAACGGTTCCGTCCTTCTCCAGACGGGCGGAGAAACGGTGATGACGGATTTCAAACTGTTTGAAAGCCGTCCCCTGCCGCAGGATATAAAACTTGCACCGCCCGGTGAAGACGTCACCCGGCTCGTGCAGGAGCACACAAAATAATTATGTCCCTTACCGGCTGGCTTACCATGATTTTTTCCATCAGCGGCGTTCTGATCGCCGCTGTATGGGCTTATTATAAAGTGCTCTCCACTCCCCGGGAGACGGAACATCTGCTCAGTCCCACCCCTCCCCTGCCGGAAGACCCGGACCAGTAAACCAGCCAATACGGGAATCAAGAAACAGATCATTTCCAAATGCTCGGCGCTCCATGCGCGGAGATTCGCAAAAGAGGGCTTTTCACATATGTGAGACGCCCTCTTCTTCTAACGGGAAAAAAGGCAGCTTTACCCGTCTGAAGGAGGCAGGATGAAGCCCAGGCGATCAATGCCGTATCTGGCGCATTCCTGCCACAGGGATTTTTCCAGGGCTTCCGCGGTATGGCGGCGCTCTTCCTCGGACATGTTTTCAAAGTATTCCGGCCCCAGGTGTTCGCTGATGGCCTTGTCCGCCATGCGCGTCACCAGGTCTGCCCAGAAAATGTTGTCCCGGTATTCGTCCAGGCAGTCCTGGTAAAAGGCGTTTTCCTCATATTCCCGAGTGAAGGCATAGGCACCCAGATCCTCCGCGTAAGCAATGCAGCCTTTCAGCCTGGGTGTTTCCGACAAGTTCTCCATCAGGCGGGAGATGAGCTTTCCCCACGCCACCAGGCTTCCCTCCGCACCATCCTGCTGGTTGGCGGCGGCTACGGCGGCGGCGGTAGAAAGCATTTCCGCCAGATGCCGCGCCTCTTCGTCGGATAATTTCAGAGTCACCGGCATGGGGTCAAATCAGTCCGAGTTTCATTTTCCCTTCCTCGCTCACCATTTCCTGGTTCCAGGGGGGATCCCAGACCATGTCCACATCCGCGGCTTCCACGCCTTCCAGGGCTTCAATGCGGTCCTTGGCCTCCATCACCAGATGGGGGCCCATGCCGCAGCCGGGGGCAGTGAGGGTCATTTTCACGGCCACGTGATGCAGGCCGTTTTCCAATTCCGTCACGGTTACATCGTAAATCAGGCCCAGGTCCACAATGTCCACGGGGATTTCCGGGTCGTAAATGCATTTGAGCGTGTCCCAGACGCGTTCCTCAAGCGTGGCGTTCTCGTCCAGACCGGTCGTTTCCGGGGAATTTTCCACGGGCTCGGCGCCCAGCGCGTCCGCGTCTTCCCTGGAAATGCGGGCCAGGCCGTAGTCTGTAGCCACGGTATAGGTGCCTCCCAGAATCTGGGTGATGTACACGCGCTCCCCCTCCGGCAGGGTAAGCACATCCCCGCTGGGGATTTGCACCGCCGTCACTTCTCTTTTGAGTTCTACTACCTGGTTCAACATAAATCCTTGCGTTTAAAAGGCCGTCCGGCTGCGGACACGCTCCGCGCTCCGCGGAAAACAGCGGCAGGACGGCTCTGGGCCGCCCGGCAGCGCCTGTGCACGGAGAGCATACGGCGTATTTGCACTACCGTCTAGGTCAAATACTGTTCTGCCCACGCCGGGAACATTCTTCATGACAGGAAAGCGCATGCCGCAATGTTTTGGAAAAGCCGCCGGAAGCGGAAAGCTTCGTACTTGCCTACACGTATGAAAAGGTGTAAAAGGTCCGGGCTGTCCAGACTGCCGTCAGTCCGGGACCGGTGACACACGCATATTCAACATCATATTCCATGTTAGATTTTTTACGCAAACATACAATCGTCATCATGGCGGCCATGGCCCTGGTGTTCGTGGGCCTCATGTTCATCGGTGGGGACGTAAGCGGCGGTTCCCTGTCCGGCATGTTCAAGCAGACTTTCGTAACCGTGGACGGGAAGTCCTACGGAGAGAAGGATTACGTCAATATGGGCCACACGGGCCTCAGCATGGCCTATTCCTTTTCCTCCAGCTTCGGCCCCCTGGTTCAGAACAACTTTGCCACGGAACAGGATTTGCGGAATATCTGCTACCTGCTGAAGACCAGTGATCCCAATGCCGCCTTTCTGGCCTACCGCGGCATCATCCGCCGGGAGGCGGAACGCCTGGGCCTCACCCCCAGCAATGCGGAGATTGACGAGGCCATCTGCAACATCCCGGAATTTCTGAATGACAAGGGCGTGTTCGACCCCAAGAAGTATGACGATTTCATTTCCATGCGCGGCAATCAGGGCAAGAAGCTCCAGGAAGAAATCCTGCGCGGCCTGATGGGGGACACCATGAGCCTGGTGCGCATTCAGGACGTCGTGGCCGGCGGCATTGCCGTGGAATCCAATTTTGCCCAGGCCGTGGCGGAATCCGAAAACCAGCAGATCACGGTAAACACCGCCTTCCTGGAAAAGAACGCCTTCCGCCCCAAGACGGATCCCGGTGAAGAGGAAATCAAGACATTCTGGGACAAGCACAAGGAGAATTACAAGAATGAGGAAGCCCGCTTCTTCACCGTATACACCTTCACGCCGGAAGGAGACGCCAAGGCTCCCAAGCCCGGCGACATTTCCAACGCCACCATGGAAACCATGAACCTGGTGGAAAACGACATATGGGAACCCCTGAACGCCACCAACGGAAGAAACATGGACCAAGTCATCGGAGAAGCCCTGTCCAAGACTCCCAACGTGTGCAAGATGGAGAAAAAAACCTATGCGGCCGTTACCCGCAAGAACGCTCCGGAAGAAATCAACCGTCCCATCAACCAGTCCGCTTCCGATGGACGAAGCGCCACTCTTCTGGATGTGGTCTTTTCCCTGACCGGCGCAGCGCCCCTGCATGCGGATGCAGATGCCAAGGCCATTGAAGAAGCGCGCTCCAAGGCCGGAGCCGAACAGATCAGCACCATGCAGGTTCTGGAAGACGGACAGGTGGTTCTGGTGAAGCTGGAAGGCATTACCCCCGTGAAAGCCCTGCCTTACGAACTGGCGCGCAACAGCGCGCGGGCGGACCTGCTGGACACCATTACCGAGGAATCCCTGAACAAGGCAGCCTCCGAACTCAGGGCGGAACTGGACAAGGCCCCGGACGCCATTGAACAATTCAATGCCATTGCCTCCAAGGCAGGGGCGAAAACCGCCATTTACGGCCCATTCATCAATCCGAATATCCTCCTCAACAACATCTACAGCCAGAACGCGAAGAGCCCGGAAGAATTCCAGGCCATCATGGACAAGGCCATGAGCTCCCGCCTGGCTCCCCCCAAGGAACTCCCCGTTCCTCTGGAAGTTTTCGGAGCCAGCGCCCTCGTCAATCCCGGGAAAATGGCCCAGCCCATCGATACTGGAGACGGAATCCTCCTGGTCCAGCTGGTCAAGCGAGAACTGGAAGATACGCCTGAATTCCAGATTAAGGCCACGCAGCAATATGCTCCCGTCCTTTCAACCCAAGCCAGGGCCATGCTGATGATGGACTGGCTGAAAGCCTGCATTGCCAAGTACAAGGTGGAAATAGCCCCCATTGCCAATCAGCAGCGCTAACCTTCCCGGTCATGACTGCCGCCGTTTCGCATTCAGCCTCGGCCTGCGCGCGGCGCATGGCATCCCGGCACCGTTTTCATGATGGCCCTCTTCCAGGGGCCATCATTTTTATTGCCCTTTCCGGCACTTTCTGACAACCACCCCTTTCCCCCATGAACGCCCTTCCCTCCCAGTCCAGGTTCATCATCGGCACGGAAGCCTGCGAACGTTTCAGCTTCTACGGCATGAAATCCATCCTCATGCTGTACATGACGGGCCACCTACTGATGAGTGAAAACTGGGCCACCGCCACCCTCCACGTCTTCGCGGGAATGGTCTATCTGCTCCCCTTGGCGGGCGCATGGCTGGCGGACAAGGTATGGGGCCGATACAAGACCATTCTTTACATTTCCCTGCTTTACTGCGTAGGGCACGGCGTCCTGGCCACGGCGGACCTCTTCCACACCATTGAAGCGCGCCGTTACATCTTGATGGCGGGCCTGTTCATCATTGCGCTGGGCGCGGGAGGCATCAAGCCCTGCGTCTCCGCCTTCATGGGGGACCAGATTCCGAACAAATCCCCGCAGCTGATGACCAAGGCCTTTAATGCCTTTTACTGGGCCATCAACCTGGGCTCCTTCTTCTCCTTCCTGGTTATTCCGGCCATGGAACAGCATTACGGATACAGCTGGGCGTTTGCCGTTCCGGGCATTTTCATGGGCATTGCCACCTTCGTCTTCTGGCTGGGCCGCAAGAAGTACCACAGAACGCCGCCTGAACGCAACAACGGCCGCGCCGGCTTCTGGAAAGTGCTCTTCATCGTCCTGTTCCACGGGGGCTGGAAGAATGCCGAACAACGGTGCGGTCCAGCCTCCGTGGAGGATGCCCGGCATATCCTGAAAATCCTCTCCATCTTTGTCTTCATCATTCCCTTCTGGTCCATCTTTGAACAGACGGCCTCCTCCTGGGTGGCCCAGGGCAGCAGGATGATCCCCCTTTCCATCCCGCTCCCGGGCGGCGGAGACTGGTTTATCGGGCCGGCTCAAATCCAGGCGGCCAATCCCATTTTCGTGATGGTGTTCATTCCACTGATCACCGTATTTGTCTATCCGAAGGTGGTGACGCTGGCGCGGCCCCTGGTGCGTCTCGGAACGGGGCTGGCCTTGAGCTCCGTGACGTTCCTGATTGTCGCTTTCCTGCAATACAGGCTGGAGGGAGGCGCCTCCATGTCCATCGCGTGGCAGTTGATCCCCTACTGCGTGCTCACCATTTCCGAGATCCTGCTCAGCACCACCGGCCTCGAATTCGCCTACACGCAGGCTCCGCTGCATTTGAAAAGCGTCATCACCAGCTTCTGGAACCTCACCATCTTTGCAGGCAACATGCTGGTGGCCGCCATCACCTTCTTCCTGTCCAACGGAGAATCCGCCAACGCCATTTCCACGGACCGCTTCATCCTGTACGCCATACTGGCCGCCGTGGTGGCGGTGGCCTACTCCTTCCGGGCCCGCAGGTACGGGAAAACGGAATAGAGGGAAGCATCCCGCCGCGCGGGAAATGACGGGGTTTTCCCGGCTCCGGGGAACAGCGGACGCAATAATATCTTGAAAAAGACAGCCGGACTGTGCGAAATCAGGACACGGCCCGCCCATCCTGTCAGCGGGCATACTTTCGGGAAAGTATTGGAAATACAAATTACAGAAAAGATATGAGGCGAGCGGGCATTTGCCTCTGTTCCCCGCCTTACCGGAAAAACCGCTTCTGAAACAACCTGATCGGCAGCGCATTTCCAGTCCGGCACAAGACGATATATCTTTGCTTCATGGTTAATACTTCATTTAAATCGGCCTCGGTCTTGTAAACAACCGGTACGTTCCGCACCGGTTGTCCCCTTTTTGTTTGCTCCCGGATGATCCCTTCCGGGAGGAAGTTCCGTATTATAGGAATTTCAACGTTAATCTACCTGCCACGATGACGGCACCATTGTGCCCTCATGGCATACAACATGCATTAAATTAATGAGTAACAAAAATAAAACAATTCACGAATTCGATTTTAACTTCATCTGCGATTATTTTTCCCGCCTGGAACGGCAGGGCCCCGGCAGCCCGGAGGCCACCCTCAAGGCCCTCAGCTTCATTGACAATCTGACCGGACAATCCCGCATCGCCGACCTCGGCTGCGGCACGGGCGGACAGACCAGGATGCTGGCCGCACATGTTCAGGGAAGCGTTACGGGGCTTGACCTGTTCCCGGATTTCATCCGCATCTTCAACCGCCAGGCAACGCAGTCAGGCTTGCAGGACAGGGTAGAAGGCATCGTCGGTTCCATGGACAAGCTGCCCTTTGCAGAAGAAGAACTGGACCTGATCTGGTCGGAAGGGGCCATTTACAACATCGGCTTTGAACGGGGGCTGAACGAATGGCGCAAGTTCCTGAAACCGGGAGGCTACCTGGCCGTTTCCGAAAGCTCGTGGTTTACCGCGGAACGTCCGGAAGAGATTCACCGCTTCTGGATGGACATGTATCCGGAGATAGACACCATACCCAATAAGATAGCCCAGATACAGAGGGCCGGGTACGTGCCTGTCGCTTCCTTCATTCTGCCGGAAAGCTGCTGGACGGAGCATTATTACGCCCCGCAGCTTCCCGTGCAGGAGGCCTTCCTCCATCAATATCCCGGAAATGAAGCCGCCGCGGAATTAGTCGCATCCCTGCGCCATGAAGAGGAATTGTACCGCAGGTACAAGGAATTCTACGGCTACGTGTTTTACATCGCAAAAAAGACGGGACAATGATTGATTTAACAATTTACGGCTGGAATGACAAATTAGGCCGGCTCAAACGGGAATCAGCGTACAGCGCCCTGCCCCATGGCCGCATCGCCATCGTGCACAGAACGTGTTATGAGATCGTCTCTGAAAACGGAGTGTTCCAGTGCGAATTAAGGGGAAACATGATGTATGAACAATCAGCCTTTGAACTGCCCTGCACGGGCGACTGGGTGATTTTCCAGCCCTTTGATGAAACGAAAGGGATCATCGTCGATGTACTGCCCCATGAACGGACCCTGTACCGCAGGAAAAGCGGAACGGTTTCCGACAGGCAGGCGATCGCCTCTTACGTGGACAAGGCATTCATTGTCCAGAGCCTGGATGATAATTTCAATATCCGCAGGGCCGAGCGTTTCATGGTCCAGATATTGGAAGAAGGGATCAAACCCGTACTGGTGCTGAACAAGGCCGATCTAGGGTTTGACAGGCAAGGCATTGAAGAGCAGGTCACACACCTGGAGCGCCGGATGCCTGTATTTTTTACAAGCATTCATGACCCCCGGACGATTCTCCGGCTCCGGGAGTCCATCCCGCAAGGTGAAACGGTGGTGTTTGTCGGTTCTTCAGGCGTCGGGAAAAGTTCCCTGGTGAATGCGCTGTGCGGAAAACCGCTCCTGTCCACCTCCCATATAAGCTCCTCCACGGGTAAAGGACGGCACACGTCCACCCGCCGGGAAATGGTGTTAATGGAAGGCTCAGGCGTTTTAATAGACACTCCGGGCGTCCGAGAATTCGGCCTGGCGGTCGGCCAGCCCGGTTCTCTTGCAGAAGCGCTGGATATTTCCGACTTCGCGGCGGCATGCCGTTTCAAGGATTGCGGGCATATTCATGAACCCGGCTGCGCCGTCCTGGAAGCGGTGAACACCGGAATGCTGGACCGCGAGGTTTATGAAAGCTACCTGAAGCTCCGGCGGGAAGCGGAATACTTTTCCGCTTCGGAACATGAAAAGCGCAACAAGGGAAAATCCCTTTCCAGGCTCGTAGAGGAAGTGAAGAAGCGGAATTCCAAATTCTAACCTGCGTTGAAACGGTGCGGGCATTCCTGAAACGGGAATGCCCGCACTCTTGTTTTGCCCGCTATAACGGCCTATTCCGTATTCCAGTTAAACCGTGACCGCGCTCCTATCCCCTGATGTCAATGTCCAGATGGGCGAGCAGCCCTTCCAGCCCATGCCGGGAAAAGACCGCCTTTTTCAGCTTGCACATGGCGGGATTGATCGAAAAGTTGAAAGAGGTTGAAAAATCGGCTTTCTCCAAATTGGCCCCGACGAAAGAAGCCCGTTCCAGGTCACAGCGGTCAAAAACGGATTCCGCCATGTCCGCGTCATTAAAGTACCCCTCATACATCTTGCAGCCGCGGAAAACGGTTTTCCGCAACCTGGCCTCTACAAAGCTGGCATAATCAAGATGCGAGTTTTCAAAGACCAGGCCGTCCGAAAACCTGTCTATGTCCGTGAAGTCCGCGCCAGTCATTTTGCAGTCGGCAAAGGTAACATCCCGGAAGGCTTCCTTGAAGCTGGCCAACGTGAAATTGCACGCCCTGAACTCGCACTTCTCAAAATCGGTATTCCGGATGACCAGCTTTGAAAAATCACACGCGATGAATACGCAATCATAGTATTCATCATCCAGTTCCATTTCATGGAAATCCACTTTCTCAAAGGTCTCGTCTTCAGTCATATCATGTTGATGGGAATTGCCGCACCGTGCTTGTTTCAATGGCCCGGAATCACCGTTTCCCGGGAAACAAAACACAAGAGAAAAATTTTCTTCCCTGCCTTTTAGCATGAAAGTCCACTGCCTGCAAGTCGTCCCGCACATGCACACAGGCCCGTCTGATACCTTGCGGAAAAACATTCCAGATGCTCCCTGCCGCCTCCAAAACAGCGTTGCCCCTGTCCATCCGTTATCCACCTGATCCCATCCGTGTAGTTCCAAACGAGCCTTCCAGGCAGCCATAGCACCCCGGATACTGAGCGCCACGTTCTTTTCCAACATGGTTTAGGTGCCTTTTAAAAACCGAACGCTTCCTCTCCCCAAACAATCCTTTCCGGAATTTTCCTCCAGCCGTATATCTTCATTCACCAGCTTCATAAATCCCGGTAATAAACATGACACAGAACAAATTTATCACTGAGGCTACACCGGCCTCTCGCGAAAGAGGCGTCACATGCACCGTTCCCAATACCTATCAGGAAGAAATTCCAGGACAGGTCCGTCCTTCGTGCGGCTTTTATGCGGGGGCCTGCGTGCTCAATTGCCTCAATGGGAGTTCCGAATATACAGACAAACCCTTTCCACGCAGGTAAAAAAATATTCTCTAGGAGACGGTTCAAGGGAAAAAACTAACCATCAAAGGAGAAGTTTTCCAGCCTGGAGACTTTGCCCATTTCATCAATGAGATAGAACAGGAAAGCTGCTCATCCTCCTGCAAACTCTTCCATGAACAAACCATCCGGGACACAATCAATCAGGGAGGGTACGTCCTTGTTCCGGTCCAGGTTAACAATGAAAAGGAACATTATGGTTTCCCCGGACCGGAGTCCGGAATACGGATGATCCGCATGCACATTGGTGCGTTATTGCAGGATATGTAACAGAGGAAAAATCCCTACTGCTCTCCAAGCACTGGGGGGGAACTGTTTATTTGATATAAACGCCCTCAGAGACAGCAATCAAGAATACTATCCTACCCAGCAACCAATGGAATCTCAGAACAGCGCGCCTCCCAAGTGCAGTTTCTTCAGAACATGATCATCACTATGCTGCCCCACAAGCTCCATCGGGACGAAGAGGCTGCGCCTGCTGAGCAACGAGGTATTTCTACCGTTTTCCCGTGATAAAAGGCAGCGGATCAGGAAACTGCGGAAACAGTTATACCGGAACGAAGGTCAGGAGATACGGCAATCGTTGAGCAATTCGTCCATGTAAAAGGTCATCTCCGCCAGGGCCTCACGGTATTCTGTCTGGGGGAGGAGCCACAGGATTTCACGGGCCGCCTCGTTTTTCTCCAGGGCCACCTGAATCGCCTTGTCCAGGGATTCCGCAAAGACGGGGTTGTCATGGAATTCGGAATAATCCACCGCCTCCCGGTTTTCAATGGCATCGCGCAGGGTGGCTTCCACGTTCCTGTCTCCGCATTCCAGCAGATTGAAAATGGGGAGGGTGAGCTTGCCTTTTCCGGCGTCCGTATGAAGGGTCTTGCCGGCATCATCTTCATCACCCACCATGTCCAGGCAGTCGTCATAAATCTGGTACGCCACGCCCAGAAGATCCCCAAGCTGGTAAAGGGATTCCTCCACTTCCGGAGAGACGCCGGAGATCCAGCCCGCACCGCCCGTAGCGGCGGAGAAGAGGGAGGCGGTCTTCTTGCGGATGATTTCAAAGTATTCCTCGCGCGTCATGCTCAGGTCGTACAACCGGCTTGACTGCGCCACTTCCCCCTGGCAGACGTTCCTGACAGTCTGCGCAAGTTTGCGGCAGAATTCCGTGCTGCCGAATTCCGTGCCCAGCACCATGGCGTGGGAGAAGAGAACATCTCCCAGCAGCACTGCCAGACTATTACCCCACAGGGCGTTTGCCGTGGCTTCATCCCGGCGCTTGTCAGCCTCGTCGATCACGTCGTCATGCACCAGGGAGGCCAGATGCACCATTTCCAGCAGCGCGCCCAGGCGGATGTGCTCCGGCTTGATTCCTCCCGTGGCACCGCCCACCAGCAAAGTCAGCGCGGGCCGAAGCATCTTGCCCTTTGACTGGCAGACGGTTTCCATGTAGTCAGTAACTTCGGGATCAAAACATGCTGCCTGAGCTTCCACAAATTCGGAGACCTGCTTCAACTCCGGCTTGATCAACTGGAGATAATGCTTCTGGGATCGTAATTTCGAAAAGAACGGAATGGACATGATATGGGAACGAGGAAAGCGCTGTCAGCGCTGGGGAATTGTTGCATATTTGGAGTTCTCTAGCAACGTATTTCACGGAATATCCTTGCATGAACAGACAGGATTTTTCCGAAACGCCGTCACGGAAACCCTGAAAACCGATGAACGATAAGGCTCATTTTGACCTTGAGCACGGGCATTTTCCTTTTACACTACCTTGTCATGAGAGTCTTGGTCTATGATTGCAGCGCAGGCATCAGCGGAGACATGAATCTGGCCGCCCTGATCGACTTGGGCGCGGACCGGGATATTCTGAAACGGGAATTGTCCAGATTGAACGTTCACGGGGAATGGAAATTGGAATGCCGGCGCGCCGGACAGGCGGGCATTTACGGCACGCGGGTTGACGTGCTTGCCCAGGAACACGGCCATTCCGGCCACAGCCACGAACACCATCACCGCACGATGGCGGATATCAGGCGCATCATCACGGAAAGCGGACTTCCGGCTGCCGTACAGAAGACGGCTCTCTCCATTTTTTCCCTGCTGGCGGAGGCGGAGGCCCGCGTGCACGGCACCACGCCGGACCAGGTGCATTTCCATGAAGTGGGCGCTGTGGATTCCATCATCGACATCGTGGGCGCGGCCATCTGCCTGGACCTGCTCCGTGCGGATGCCGTTTTTACCGGTCCCGTGGAGCTGGGCGGTGGCCGTGTCACCTGCCAGCACGGTTTGATGCCCGTTCCGGCGCCCGCTACCGCGCAGCTCGCGCGCCACTTCCAGTCTACCCTGAACGGCACGCCGCATGAGGCGACCACGCCTACCGGAGCCGCTTACATCGCCGCCGTGGCACAGCCCGCGCCTTCTCCGCTTTCCGGCCGCATTGCTGCCGCCGGCTACGGAATCGGCCACAGGGAAGGCCTGCCCCTCCCTAACATTCTCCGGGTAATGCTGGTGGAAACGGAGGAACAGGATACGGCCACGGAACGCCTGACGGAGCTGTGCGCCAATATAGACGACATGACGCCGGAGCAGACCGCCTACCTGGCGGAAAAGCTGATGGAAGCCGGCGCACTGGACGCATGGCAGGAGTCCATCTGCATGAAGAAGGGACGCCTGGCATTCAAGATATGCGCGTTGTGCCTGCCCGAACATGCGGACCGGGTCAGAAACGCCTTTTTCCGGAACAGCAGTACGCCGGGCATCCGCCAGTATGACGCGTGCCGCCACATCCTGCGCCGGGAATGCTCCGCCGTACAGACCCGCCACGGCACGGTAGGCGTGAAAACCTCCTTCATGAACGGGCGCCCCCACCACCGGAAAGCAGAGTTCGAGGACTGCAAGGCCCTGGCGGAAGCGACCGGCCTGCCTCTGGAAGAATGCCAGATGATGGGACTTTTCCCCCACGACGATCGTGACGACCATGACGAGTCCCTCAAAGATTCCGTTTGAACGGCTGCGCTCTGTCCTGCTTCCCTTGGAGCGCATCGCCATCGCCCTGTCCGGAGGGCTGGACAGCAGCGTGCTGCTGGCCGCTTCAGCCGATATTCTGGGAGCGGACCGCTGTCTGGCCCTGACGGCGGAAACGCCCTATGTCATGCAGGAGGAACTCCGGGACAGCACCGCCCTGTGCCTCCGCCTGGGCGTCAGGCAGGAAAGACTGGCCTTTCCCATTCTTCCGGAGATTGCGGACAATCCCCCCCCTGCGCTGCTACCTATGCAAGCGCGCCCTGTTTACCTCCCTGACCGAACGGGCCGCAGAGCTCCGTTTTCCCCGGATGGCGGACGGGTCCAACATGGACGATCTGGGCGACTACCGGCCGGGGCGCAAGGCCCTTGAGGAACTCGGCGTCGTCAGCCCCTTTCTGGAAGCGAAAATGGGAAAGGCGGACATACGCCTTCTGGCGCGCTCCCTGAATCTGCCGGAAAGCATCAGTGAAAAACCGGCCTATGCGTGCCTGCTGACGCGCCTGGAACACGGCCGTCCCGTTACGGAAAGCCTGCTGCGGCGCGTGGATGAGGCGGAAACCTTCCTGCGTTCACTGGGGCTGAAAGGCTGCCGCGTCCGGATGCATGGAGAAGATCTGGCCCGCATTGAGCTTCCCGGCCCGGAGCTCGTCCTGTTCCGCCGGGACGGCCTGTCGGAAGCCGTCGTGAGCCGTCTCCGCGAACTGGGTTTCCGACATATCACCCTGGACCTGGAAGGATATTCCCGGGGAAGCATGAACAAACCGTCATGAACAACATCACCGCCATCCTGCGCCAGCTTGAGGAAGGCCGCCTTTCCACGGAAGAGGCGGCGGAAAAAATCAGGGCCGCGGCATCCCCCGCTCTTTCCCACACGGACATCGACTACGACCGCCTGAAACGCACGGGATGTCCGGAGGTAATTTACGGGGCGGGCAAAACGCCCGTCCAGATTGAAGAAATAGCCCGAAACCTGCTGGCCGCGGGGCAGAACGTGCTGGCCACTCGCCTGAATGAAGACGCCCTGCTCCATCTTTCCGGGACCTTCCCGGAGGCGGACATGCATCCGGAGGCACACCTCATGCGCATCATCGCCTCTCCTGCGCCGCAGGCGGCTGGCTTTGTCGGCATCGTCAGCGCGGGCACGTCCGACCAGGCGGTGGCGGAAGAAGCCGCATTGACGGCGGAATTCCTGGGAAGCCGGGTATGCCGCTATCGGGACTGCGGCGTGGCGGGACTTCACCGCCTGGTGTCCCATCTGGATTCCATCCGGGAAGCCACCGTCCTAGTAGCCGTGGCGGGCATGGAGGGAGCGCTTCCCAGCGTGCTGGCTGGCCTGGTGAAGGTGCCCGTGATCGCGGTACCCACCAGCGTGGGGTACGGGGCCAACTTCCGCGGCGTGACCACGCTGCTGGCCATGATGAATTCCTGCGCCAACGGCGTTTCCGTGGTCAATATAGATAACGGCTTCGGTGCCGGATTCAATGCCCACCTTATCAACAGCCTCGCTTCCGGAATGCGGTGACCGGAAAAGCCGCCGCGTGTTCCATGACGGAACCGCCGGTATCTGTCATGGACAGGCATGCCCGATGGGCGTTAAATGAACGCACAGCATCCCCGCCACCAGATCATGACCTTATCCCCCTTTTTCCACGGCCTGGCCTGTTCCCTGCTTGCGCTGACGGTCCAGGCCCTGGCTTGGCAGCCCTCCGGAGAAACCGTGCCCGCCGCTCCACAGGAATTCCGCGCCGCATGGATTTCCACCGTCCACAACATCGACTGGCCCTCCCGTGCCGGCCTCTCCGGCGCAGCCCAGCGCTCGGAACTGCTAAATATCCTGAACACCTGCGCCCAGTTGAAACTGAATGCCGTGTTCCTCCAGGTGCGACCGAATGCGGACGCCCTGTACCGTTCCTCTCTGGAGCCCTGGAGTCAGTGGCTTTCCGGCCCCGGCGTCAACCCGGGCTACGATCCCCTGGCCTTCGCCATTCAGGAGGCCCACCGCCGCGGCATTGAACTGCACGCATGGTTCAACCCCTTCCGCGCCAAGGCGAACGTGAACCACGCCGTGGGCCGCAACCACATTTCCCTGACGCGGCCGGACCTGATGAAGCGCAACGGCTCCGTGCTGCTGATGAACCCCAGCGCCTCCGCTTCCCGCGACCACGCCATGAAAGTCATCCTGGACGTCGTGCGCCGCTACGACATCGACGGAGTCCATCTGGACGACTACTTCTACCCCTATCCCGCGCCGGGCAGAAGCTGGACCCCCGGCAGCTTCAGCGACGGCAAGTCGCCTTCCCAGCGGCGGGCCTATATTGACGACTTCGTGCATGACATGTACAAATCCGTCAAATCCTCCAAGCCGTGGGTGCGCGTGGGCATCAGCCCCTTCGGCATCTGGCGCCCGGGCGTGCCTGCCGGGATTGAAGCCGGAGTGGATGCCTACGAGCACCTGGCCTGCGACGCCCGCAAATGGCTTTCCAGGGGATGGGTGGATTATCTGGCCCCGCAGCTTTACTGGCGATGCAGTCCGGCCAAGCAGAGTTTTCCGGCCCTCATGCAGTGGTGGGCTGCCCAGAACACGCGGCGCCCGGTCTGGCCCGGCATCGCCACGGCGCGCATCATGAGCAGCGAAGATCCGGGACGCCCCGCCTCCGAAATCGCCGCTCAGGTCAACTACTCCCGCTCCCTGGCCCGCAACGCGCCGGGGCAGTGTTTCTGGAGCGTCAAGTCCATCATGAGGAACACCGGGGGCATCCAGCGCTACCTGAACAAACTGTACCCCTCCATGGCCGTTCCCCCGGCCATGCCGTGGTGCGGCACTGGAACACCCGGCCAGCCGCAGAATTTCACGGTGGCGGACAATGGCTCCACGGTAACTCTTTCCTGGCAGCCTTCTGGCAATCCCGTCCGGAAATGGGCCATTCAGGCGCGCTACGGCAACCAGTGGTCCACCCGCATCCTGCTGCCCGGCAGCCAGACCCGCGTAACGCTGCCCAAATCCTTCCTGGGGGATGCCGGTTCCGTTGCCGTGCGAGGCGTGAGCGCGTACGGGGCGCAGGGACCTGCGGCTGCGGCCAGAAGATAGCCGTCGCGGCTTTTCCGGCAGGCTTCCGCTGAAAATGGGGAAAAATAATTCCGAGCAAAGTTTTTTGAACGCTTCCAAATCCACTCATGTCCAAACTTCCATGAATTCCCATGGCGCGGACATGAAAAGAAGGCACTTTCTCGCGCTTTCCTCACTGGCGGCATTGGGAACGATCAGCCAGGCCCGGGCAACAGGGCCATTCATACAACAACAGCACAAGATGACTAAGAAGCAAAATTCCTCCACGGTCGGTTACGCCGACGGCAAGTACGTGTTACCTCCCCTTCCGTATGCCTACGATGCCCTTGAACCCCTCATGGATGAGAAAACGGTGCGCATCCACCATGACAAGCACCATGCGGCCTATGTCGCCGGCGCGAACGCTGCCGCGGAAAAGCTCCGGGAAATTGCAGACGGCAAGCTGGACGCCTCCGCCACCACCAACTGGGTACGCTCCCTGTCCTTCAACGTTTCCGGCCATGTCCTCCATACCATTTTCTGGACCAACATGACTCCCGATCCCAAGAAGGAGCCCCAGGGTCCGCTGATGGACGCCATCAAGGAAAAATTCGGCTCCCTGGACGGCATGATGAAGGAATTCAAGGCCGCAGCGCTGGGGGTGGAAGGTTCCGGATGGGGCATTCTTGGCGTGGACCCCATGAGCAAGACACTGGTGATCTGCGGAGCGGAAAAGCACCAGAACGTGGAAATTCCCGGCCTGGTGCCCATTCTGGTCTGCGACGTGTGGGAACACGCCTATTACCTGAAGCATCAGAACGCCAGGGCCAACTATATTGAAGATTTCTGCCGCCTCATCAACTGGGATGACGTGGAAGGACGCTACAAGGACGCCATGGAGTCCTGACCTGGCCCATACATCCCGATTTTTTCAACGGTACGGACGTTTAACGGTCCGTGCCGTTTTTTTATATGCTGTTTCCCGGCTCTTGCATCTTGAAAAGGGATAAGGCATACTGCCGTCAGCTGATTATCTAATACCACCCACATTGTGCATGAAAAAAGTTTTCGTCTCAGGCTGCTATGACATCGTCCATGCTGGACACATCCAGTTTTTTGAAGAAGCCCGCGCCCTAGGGGACTACCTGATTGTTTCCTTTGCCTCGGAACCCGTGCTCTGGCACCACAAGCAGCGCAAGCCCTCCATTCCGGACGAACACAAGAAGGTTCTTCTGGAAAGCCTGCGGATGGTGGACAAGGTCATCCTGGGTACGGGCATGAGGAAGGGGCTGGACTTCGAGGAGGAATTCCTAGCGGAAAAACCGGATATCCTGGCCGTGACAGAAGACGATCTGTACGGCGCGGTCAAGAAGGAACTGTGCTCGCGCGTGGGAGCCCGGTACGTGGTTCTTCCCAAGACGCCGCCCAAATTCACCCCCGTTTCCACCACCATGCTGGTTAACCGGATCAAGGCGCCGTCCTCTGTACCGCTCCGGGTGGATTTTGCCGGAGGATGGCTGGACGTTCCCCGCTACGCCAGAAAAGACGCCTATGTGGTCAACTGCGCCATCACCCCGATGGTTTCCCTCTGCGAATGGCCCTATGAAAAGCGTTCCGGCCTGGGCGGCAGCGGCGCGTGGGCCATGCTGGAAGGGCGCGATCCCGTAGCTTCCGAACTGGCGCTGGGCGTTGGCTGGCAAGACCCCGCCGTGATTGCGGAAACGGGCCTGTGTGTGTGGCGCTCCGGGAGTTCCCCCGTGCTGGACATGAAGGGCACCGGAGACTTCCTGGAGGGAAGGATGGCCATTCTCTACACAGGTTCCGAACATGATACGCCGAAAATGGCGGACGAATGCCGGGATTACGTGCGCATCGCTCAGTCTTCTCTGATCGCCCGCACGGGAGCTCTGGAACACAACATCCACACCCTGGCCGCAGGCGTGGCCCTGTATTACAGCGTACAGCTTGACGAAGGCATGATCCCCCTTCCAGACATCCCCAATGCCCTGGCGAAGAAATACCTGGGCGGCGGCTACGGCGGCTATGCCCTGTACCTGTTCTCCTGCCGGGACGACCGGGACCAGGCCGTCAAGGGCCATCCGGACATGAAGCGCGTGGAACCGTACTGCCGCCAGCTGTTCAAGTAATCTTTTGCCATGTCCCTGATGCGGAACAGCCTGATTGCCTCCGGCGCCATCTTCGCGTGCCGCCTGACCGGCATGGCAAGGGAAATCGTGTACACTTCCCTGTTCGGCGCCACGGGCGTGCTGGACGCCTTTTACACAGCCTTCCGCATTCCCAACCTGCTCAGGGATCTGTTCGCGGAAGGGGCCCTTTCCCAATCCTACACCAGTGTGGCCTCCAAGACGCGGGAGGCAGAGGGGGACGCCGCGGCCTGGGAACTGACCAACAAGGTGGCCACCCAGCTTTCCACCCTGATGGTCGCCATCGTCACGCTGGGCATCCTGTTTGCCGGCCCTATCATGGAAGCTCTTTACAGCGGGAACCATTCCGTGACGGATCAATTGTTCGCCACGGACCTGAGCCGCATCATGTGGCCCTTCATCGGCTTCGCCTCCCTGTCCGCCCTGGTGATGGGCGCGCTGAACATGGTGGGCGTTTTCGGACTGCCCATGCTGGCCTCCGCCGCCTTCAACGTCACATCCATCCTGCTGGGCCTGCTTATCGGCTGGTTCATTGACCCCTCCTTCGGTCCCAAGGCCCTGTACGGCTTTGCCTGCGGGGTGACGCTCGGGGGCATCGCCCAGATTGCCGTGCAGCTTCCCAAACTTCGCAGAACGGGTTTCCGCTGGAAGCCCAATTTCCAGTGGAATGACCCTAAAATCAAAAAAATCTGGGGGCTGATGCTGCCCTCCGTGCTGGCCTCCGGCGTCACGCAGTTCACCATTTTCATCAATACGGGCTTTGCACTGAACCTGCAAAAGGGGTCCGTCACTGCGCTGACCACGGCATTCCGGCTCTGGCAACTCCCCGTCGGCCTTTTCGGCGTGGCGACAGGCATGGTCGTGCTCCCGGCCGTCTCCCGCATGATGGTGGGGAACGGGAGGAAGGAAGTGGCGGCCCACATTGCCAGGGGGCTGCGGCTGGTAGCGTTCTTCGCCATTCCAGCCTTCCTGATCCTGTACATTCTGGGCACGGAATTCGTCTCCTCCGTGTATCAATGGGGGCGCTTCAGCCAGGATGCAGTTCGTTACACGGGAGAGGTTCTGGGAGCCTACTCCCTGGGCCTGCTGGGCTATGCCGGAACCAAGGTAGTGCAGCCCGTCTTCCTGGCTCTGGAAAAACGCTGGGTCCCCCTCATCGCCGCTGCCGTGGCGCTGGCCATCAGCATCGGCCTCAATTACTACTTCGTGTATGTGCTGCATAAAAACGCGGCGTGGCTGGCATTCACCACCTCCGTGGTCACTACATTCAACTTCCTTTTCTACTTTCTTTACCTGCGCCGCCAGCTCGGCGGCATGGACGGGAAGACACTGGTTTCCGGCCTCCTGAAAATCCTGGCGGCGGCGGCCTTTCTGGGAGCGGTCTGCTGGGCTGGAAAAACATGGTTCCTCCAGGGCTTCCTGGACTGGTCCTTCCCGGCAAGGGTGCTGGGCATTTCCCTGGTCTGCGGAAGCGCCGGCATCATTTACCTGATGGCCGCCTTCCTGCTGAAAACGCCGGAACTTGATGCGGTACGGGCCAAACTGATGAAACGCTGACCACGGCATTTCCCATCCGGAAAGGCCGTGCGTCCCGGCAGAGGAAAAAGAATGGCCCTTGCAAGCATTCTCCTTGCCAGAGCAGCACTCAGTGAGTAAAGTTTTCCCGCTTAAGCGGAAAATAGCCTGTTTTCCGCGCCGGCATTCAAAAATCTACGATCTCACCACAATGGACATGATTTCCCCCAGCATTGCTGCATTAACCCCTTCCCTGACTCTCAAGGTGACCAACCGTGCCAAGGCCATGAAAGCCGCCGGTGAAGAAGTTTACGGTCTGGCGGGCGGTGAACCGGAAATGGACACCCCCGACAACATCAAGCAGGCAGCCATCGCCGCCCTGAACAACGGCGCCACCAAGTACACCCCTTCCGCGGGCCTTCCTGCGCTGCGCCAGGCCATCGCCGACAAGCTCAAGAGAGAAAACAACCTGGAATACGATCCTTCCCAGATCACAGTGGGAGCGGGCGCCAAGCACGCCTGCTTCAATGCCATCATGGCCACTGTCTCCGAAGGGGATGAAGTCATCATCCCGTCTCCCTACTGGGTCAGTTATCCGGAAATGGTCCGCATGTGCGGCGGTATTCCCGTCATTGTGGAAACCACGCCGGAAAACGGCTGGAAGCTCACGGCCGAACAATTTGAAGAAGCCATGACCCCCCGCACCAAGATGGTCATCCTCACCACGCCGAACAACCCGACCGGAGCCGTTTATTCCGAAGAGGAACTGCGCGCCCTGGGCGAAGTGGCCGTGAGCGAGGACATCCTCATTCTGGCGGACGAAATCTACGAACACCTCGTGTATGGGGATGTCAAACACGTCAGCATCGCCTCCCTCAGCCCGGAACTGTACGACCTGACCATCACCATCAACGGCTTTTCCAAGGGCTACGCCATGACCGGCTGGCGCCTGGGCTACTCCGCCGCCCCGGCTCCCATCGCCAAGGCCATCCAGATGATTCAGGACCACACTACGTCCAACGTCTGCACCTTCGCCCAGTACGGCGGCATTGAGGCCCTCACCGGAGACCAGAGCTTCATCAGCGACATGCGCGACGAATACGACATGCGCCGCCAGTACGTCTATTCCCGCCTCAGCGCCATCCCGAACGTCAGCGTCGTGGAACCCCAGGGCGCCTTCTACTTCTTTGTGGACACCAGCAAGCTGGGCCTCACCTCCCTGAACCTGTGCGACAAGCTCTTGGAACGCTACAAGGTGGCCGCCGTTCCCGGCATCGCCTTCGGCAATGACAAGGGCATTCGTATCAGCTACTGCACCACGCTGGACATCCTGAAGGAAGCGCTGGACCGCTTTGAAGAATTCTGCAAGGCGCACTAAGCGCTGACCCAGCTATTTACCACTTTTCAAGGACCGCCTCCTTCATGGGGCGGTCCTTTTTGCTGCAAACGGGAAATACGATTCCGCCGCTCTGCAATTAAATACACAGTACCAACATATTTTTGGCTTCATTGACATTTGAATGCATGACAGGCTATCATAAGTACCGTTCCCGTTATTCGCCTTTCTGCCCCTGAATATCAGCTTCAGCAATATTTCCCTCATGGGACGGGCGGAAGACCCGGAAGGATTCACCCCCATGCATATCCCCGGGTAAACTGCTGATAAGGCCCAATGCCCTGCATGCCAACTCTACCACTTTTCCCTAACCCCTTTTACAACGCCATGAACCATTCCTGCCTCTGCTTCCTGCCATACGTTCTTTTCCTGCTATCTTTTCCCTGTTCAGCCTCTCCGCCCCAGGAACGGCTCCCCCTCCCCTCCGTTATCAGGAATCCGGACAAGCAGAATCCGGAACTCCTCCCACTTCAGAAACTGCTGGACAGCGGCCAGCTTATCCTGTTTTACCAGGGGACCGACAAGATGCGGAAAGAAGCCAAACGCTACAGGAAGAAGGACGTCACGCCCTAGGAACTGACGAACGGACTCTTTCTGTGTTACATGATTGCCAAGGCACCGTTCCTTGACCTCAGCGGCTACAACAATGTCGAATGGGTTTCCGAACATACTGATCTGGATCACACCGTAAAAGAATTCATGTCCAACAGCATCCCGTTCATCGCCCTGACGGACAAAAACAGCAAACTCCCGAACAAAGAAGAAGCCCTGCGGCTTTATTTAAGTGCCGCCGCGCTGGTAATCAAATAATTCCACAGCCAGGTGGACTACACTTTTAAAGCTACGGAGATTTGCGCCGACATGCTCATTGATTACGCCTCCGACATGTCCGGCGAGCAGGAAACCAGGCTGTTCAACACCACAAGCGCTCGCGGAGCGGGAAGCAACAACGCCCAGTACATCATCAAAAGCAAGGAACGCGGATTCATTAGGAAATTGATGGCCTGCTTCCCGGCCAAGGCACAGGAAGTCAGAAAATACCCTAACCTGGCCGGATATGAAGACAAGGAAATCCCGGCCTTGCTGCACAGAACCGCTGGAAGGGTTGCGGAAGCTGACTACTTGTAGCGGAGTCTACCTAAACGAAGTGAGTAAAAACAGCATCCCACGGGTTGACATAAAAAAGCGCATGATGCCTCGCAACCGGGTTGTCCTGTCTTGAAAGTCATGGTTAAATGAATTTTATATGAATACCCCCGTTCTCAATGACAACCTGCGTTCCGCTACGGAAGCCCTTTGCAACCTTCTTGCCAAGGAAGACCAGGTTGTGTCTTCCAAGGCTAAAATCGGCCTGTTTTTCCAGAATCCGGAAGCAACCAAGCTTTTTGAAGAAGTGAACGCCTACGGCGAAGAACTGCGCAACAAGCACCTGGCCGGCATGCCGCCGACGGAAGAGGAAATCGCCAAGTTCGATACCCTGCGTGAAAACGTGGTCAAAAATGACGCTGCCCGCGGTTTCCTGGAAGCGCGCCAGACCATTGACGAAATCCTGAACACCATCAATCATTATCTGGGCATGTCCATTGACCTCGGCCGCGCCCCCACTCCTGAAGAAATCGAAGAAGCCCGCCAGCGTGCCATGAGCGCCCAGTCCTCCTGCTCCTGCGGAGGCGACTGCAACAAGGAAAGCTGCGACTGCGACGGCACTTGCGACCACGATCACGACCACAAGGACGGCGGCTGCGGCTGCGGCAATCACTGATCAATCTTTTCAGACAATCATTTTCACTAATTTTCACCATTGGGCAAGGCTTGCCCGGTGGTGATTTTTTAGGGAATTATATACTTAACTTTAGTCTAACAATCCATCACCTTTTCTCCGCGTTTACACGAGAACCGGAACACAGGCGGCAAACTTATTGCTTTCCTAGAATCTGCCAATGGAGAAGGATGGGAAGCCATGCTCGCGGAAATTGGAATTCGTTATCTAAAAATCACTCATGCGGGACGTTTAGAAGGGGCAAAAGCAAGAAGAATAAAACAGTTCCGTGAGTCTGAACTTAAGTATATAAAACCCATTTTTTATGCCCCGGCAGAAGAGGGAGGAAAAAGACGGATCAGAGGCCTTTTTCCATGTGATGAGCTTATTGGTCCGCCCCTTTCCTGTTCATGTTGCTTTTGAGATATTGGCCCAGTTCCCGGCAGCCACTGCCGAGGGCATAATCAGCGGCGGTTTCCCCCTGCTCGTTGACGGCGTCGGGATCGGCCTTCCATCCGAGCAGCAAATCAACCATGTCACGGTCATTCCGGCAGGCGGCCAGCATGAGGGGGGTGCTTCCCATCCGTCCGGCGCTGTTGACATCCGCTCCCTGTTTGAAAAGCCATTCCGCAATCGCGGCATTTTTACCGCAAACAGCTTCCCGGAACAGGGCATTCAATTTTTCCCCTTTTCCGGGAACGGCTCCCCGGCCCAGCAGGAAGTCAAAAATATCTTTCCTGCCCAGAGCCGCGGAGGCCATCAATGTCCTGCGTCCCTCCCGTCCGTGAATATCCGCCCCCTGGCTCAATGCTTTCAAAGCCTGTTGAAGGTTGGACAGTTTGTTGGAGGGCAACTCGCCTTTCCCGGCTATTTGATCAATCCATTCCTCCACTATCTGACAAGCCTTTTCATAGGTGGCGGGTTTCACGGCGTTCGGCGCGGCCTGGACGGCGTTCCCGGAAGGCGCCCCGGCTCCCCACGCAGCAAGAGGAAACAGGGCAACACAACAAATATTCATCAGTTTCATTCTGTTATTGTATCATTCTCTCCATGCATCCGGAAAGTTACAAACTGGTTACTTTTTTGTGTTTCCGCCGGAACAGTCAAGACGCTTGAACAGGCTGTGCAGCCATGTTAGCGTCATTCTAAGGAACCATGACTTTTCCCGAACCCACATCCTCCTTCCCTCTGCCGTTCATCAAAACGGATTTCCCGCTGTTTCTGGCTCCCATGGCCGGGGTGACGGACCCCATTTTCCGCACCATCTGCAAGGAACTGGGAGCGGACGTGATGGTGACGGAGTTCGTTTCCGCGGAAGGCATTCTCCAGGCTTGGGAAAGGAATAGAAGATATACCAAAATTGAAGAATCGCACCGCCCCATAGGCATCCAGCTTTTCGGTGCGGACGGCGCCCACATGGGGGAAGCTGCCAGAATCATTCTGGACCACGAGAAACCGGATTTCATTGACATCAACTTCGGATGCCCGGTTCCGAAGGTGGTCGGCAAGAATGGGGGGTCGTCCCTGCTGAAGGACCTGCCCCTGCTGGCTTCCGTGGCGGCCGGAGTCGTGAAGGCGGTGGGCGACCGTATCCCAGTCACGGCAAAAATACGCATCGGCTGGGATTTCCAGAATCTGTGCGCAATGGATGCGTGCCGTCTGCTGGAGGATGCGGGCATCTCCATGATCACCATTCACGGGCGCACCCGTTCCCAGCAGTATTCCGGCGCCGCCAACTGGGACATTATTGACGAATGCGCTCGTGCCATGTCCGTCCCGGTTATCGGCAACGGAGACATTGCCACGGCCCAGGCCGTAGCTTATGTGAAAGAGAACACTGCCGTCAGCGGCGTCATGATAGGCCGTGCGGCCATGGAAAATCCGTGGATCTTTGCGGATGCCAAGTATTTCCTGCTGCACGGCGTCCTGCCGCCGGCCAGGCAGCCCCGGGAGAAGACGGACCTGATCCTGCGCCATACGCGGATGGCCCTGAATTCCGGCCATTACGGCGACGAACTCCACACCATGCGCCATATGAGGTCCCGCATTCTGGCCTACACGAAGGGGTTTCCCGGAGCCAAGGAGATGCGTTCCCGGCTGGTACGCGTTTCCAGCCTGCGGGAACTGGAGGAATTGCTTTCCGGCATCCCCCGGTAAACGTTCCGGAAACGGGAAGTTGCCCTTCTTTCATGGCATTCCGCAGACAGCCGGAGCGTCCCTCCGGGGAAAAGGCTGCGCCCCGTCACCGTCATCCCTGAAAAAAAATGATCTTTTGAGGGAAGCTAAGTTGACTTTGCGCCCGGAACCTGTCAGAAATAGGGGAGTATCCTGCCGATTCGTTCCGGCAGATTTCCAACAATAGAATCCAGAGATCGACGTGTACGCCAACGAATCATATCTCATCGAACTTCTTACGCAGGCCGGGTATTTGAATGAAGAAATTCTTCAATACGCGCGCAGCCAAAAATCTCCCACCCAGGACCTGATTGATTTTCTCATCCAGTCCAATTACCTCACGGAAGACGTCATCGCGCAGGTGAGTGCCTCCAATTCCCTGCTTCCCGTAGTGGACCTGGGGTCCATGCACATTCCCCAGGAAGTCAGGGAAATCATCAGCCCGGAACTGGCCCGGCGTTTCCGGGCCATTCCGATTTCTGACGACGGCTTTTCCGTAAATGTGGCTATTGATGATCCGCTGAATCTGGAAACCATGGACAGCCTGCCCCAGCTGCTGGGCCGCGACGTAATTTTCAGCGTAGCCACGCGCAGTGCGGTGGAAAGCCGGCTGAAGGAATTCTACCGGGACATGACCCTTCCGGATGCAGGCAGCGGCGCTGACGGAGAAGACGGAGACGCCCCTATCATCCGCCTGGTGCAGCAGATGCTAGTGGATGCGTTCAAGATGCGCGCATCCGATATTCACATTGAACCCATGGAAAACCGGCTCCGCATCCGCTACCGCGTGGACGGCAAGCTGGTGGAGGTGGCCACCCATCCCAAGAAGCTTCTCAGTCCCATCATCGCCCGCCTCAAGGTGATGAGCACCACGATGAGTATTGCTGAAAAACGCATGCCGCAGGACGGCCGAATCCAGATGACCATCGGGGACCGCCAAATCGACCTTCGTGTCTCTTCCGTCCCCAGCAACCACGGGGAAAGCATTGTCATGCGTATTCTGGACAAGTCCGCCCTGGTGCTCGGCCTTCCGCAGCTGGGCTTCTTTTCCGACGACGAAGCCGTGTTCGACCGCCTGATCACCCTGCCCGACGGCATCATCCTCGTGACCGGTCCCACCGGTTCCGGTAAAACGACGACTCTGTACGCGTGCCTTAACCACATCAACCGCCCGGACAAAAAGATCATCACGGTGGAAGACCCCGTTGAATACGAACTTTCCGGCATCAACCAGGTGATGGTGAAGGCGGACATCGGCATGACCTTCGCCGCTGCTTTGCGCGCCATGCTGCGCCAGGCTCCCAACATCATCATGATCGGGGAAATCCGAGACATGGAAACGGCCAGCATCGCCATCAACGCCTCCCTGACGGGCCACCTGGTGTTCTCCACCCTGCACACCAATGACGCCCCCAGCGCCGTAGCCCGTCTGGCGGACATCGGCATCAAGCGTTTCCTGATCGCCTCCTCCGTCCGCGCCATCATGGCGCAGCGCCTTGTCCGCAAGCTGTGCGACCGCTGCAAGGTGGACGGCAACCTGACGGAAAAGCAGGCCCACACGTTGAACATCGACATGTCCCGCGTCACGCCGGGCCAGATCAAGGCGCCCCACGGCTGTGACTTCTGCCGCGGCGGAGGCTTCAAGGGACGAATGGGCCTGTTCGAAATTTTCGAGATCGACGATGAAGTTCGCCGCATGATCAACGAAAACCTCACCTCCCCCCAGTTGCGCAAGCGCGCGCGGGAGCTGGGCATGAGAACCCTGAGAGAAGACGGCGTGCGCAAGGTGCTGGCCGGCCTCACCTCTCCGGAAGAAGTGCTGAACGTCACCATGGGAGACGCCAACTGATTTTTCCCCGCAATCCACTCAGAACATTATGGACACCAATCTCACACTGGAACTTTTCATCGGCCGGGGAATGATCGACAAGTCCCTAGCCAAGGACATCAAGGAGGAAATGGCGACCTCCGGCAAGGAACTGCCGGAAGTGCTCGCGGACTTTGGCATCATCGGCAACAAGGACGACATCTGGCAGATGATCGCCAGCGACCTGGGTACGGAATTCATCACGCTGGACAATTTCCACCCGGACCCCAACGTACAAAACATGATGCCCGCCACGCTCGTTCGCCTGCATGGCGCGCTGCCCGTCCGCTATGGGCCTGAGGGCCTGTACGTCTGTCTGGTGGACCCCCTGAACCCTCAAACGGTGGAAGACCTGCGTTTCGCCCTCGGCCAGGACATCCATGTTCTTGTAGCGCCGGACTATCAGATTACCGACCGCATCAACGAATTGTACGGCGGGGAATCCGCCGCCATGAAAGACCTGATGCAGGAGCTCAACAACATGGAAGTCAGCAATGAGACGGAAGACTCCGCCGCTGCTCCCGTGATCCGCTTTGTGGACCTGGTCATCACCCAGGCCATCAAGGAAAAAGCCTCCGACATTCACTTTGAACCCTTTGAAAAGGAGTTCAAGATCCGCTACCGCGTGGACGGCGCCCTCTATGAAATGCAGCCGCCGCCCGTCCACCTGTCCGTCCCGGTCATCTCCCGTGTAAAGGTCATGTCCAACATGAACATCGCGGAACGCCGTGTGCCGCAGGACGGCCGAATCGTCAAGCAGATAGGTGACCGGTCCGTGGACATGCGTGTTTCCACCCTTCCCACCCAGTACGGGGAATCCGTGGTGCTCCGCGTTCTGGACCGTTCCTCCGTCAATCTGAACCTGGACAACCTGGGCCTTCCCCCCCACATCCACGAATACATTCTGGATACGGTTCACAAGCCTAACGGCATTTTCATCGTCACCGGCCCCACCGGCGCCGGGAAAACCACCACGCTGTATGCGGCTCTAAGGGAAATCAACACGATCGACTCCAAGGTGCTGACGGCGGAAGACCCGGTGGAATACGACATTGACGGCATCATCCAGATTCCGATCAACGAGGCCATTGGCCTGGACTTCCCGATGGTGCTCCGCGCCTTCCTGCGACAGGACCCGGACCGCATCCTGGTGGGGGAAATGCGAGACATGGCCACGGCCCAGATCGCCATCCAGGCATCCCTGACGGGCCACCTGGTGCTTTCCACCCTGCATACGAACGACTCCGCCGGAGCCATCACACGTCTGGTGGACATGGGCTGTGAGCCCTTCCTGGTGGCAGCTTCCCTGGAAGGGGTACTGGCCCAGCGCCTCGTGCGCACCATCTGCCCGGACTGCCGCACGCCATACGAACCTTCCTCCAGCATCCTCTCCCAGCTTGGCGTTTCTCCCTACGAACTGGGGGACAAGCACTTCTATACGGGCCGGGGTTGTGACAAATGCTCCAACTCGGGCTACAAGGGCCGGAAAGGCATCTACGAACTCCTGGACATCAACGACACCCTGCGGGACATGATCACGGACCGAGCCCCTTCCGTGGTGCTGAAACAGAAAGCGATTGAAATGGGCATGTCCACCCTGCGCGAAGACGGCCTGAGGAACATTTACGACGGCAATACCACCATTGAAGAAGTGCTGAAATACACTTAATGGAGCAGCGGAAAGCCACACTACCATTTCACCTATCAAGCAGCGAACACTTAAAAAACAATATATATGCCTAAATATCAATATACAGCACTTGACCATAAAGGCGACCAGAAAACGGGGACCCTGGAGGCCAATTCGGAAGCGGAGGCCATGGAGTCCATCCGGGCGCACGGCCTGTACCCTACCCAGATTGTAGAAGCCGGAAAAGGCAAGCTCCAGGAAACGGGTGCGACCAAGAAGAAGGCCAAGGGAGCCAAAGGCAAGAAAGGCAAGCTGGGCGGCAGAATCAAGGCCAAGGCCCTGATGATTTTCACCCGCCAGCTCGCCACCCTGATTGATGCGGGCCTGCCCCTGCTCCAGAGCTTAAACGTGCTGGCCAAGCAGGAAGCAAACCCCACCCTGCGCGTAACTATTGAAGCCCTGGGCGACTCCGTGCAGGGAGGCTCCACGTTCTCCGAAGCGCTGGCGCAACACCCCCGCATTTTCGACCGCCTCTTCGTCAACATGGTGAAGGCAGGGGAACTCGGTGGTGTGCTGGAAGTCGTGCTCAACCGTCTGGCGGAATATCAGGAAAAGGCCCAGAAGTTGAAAAGCAAGGTCATTTCCGCCATGGTGTATCCCTCCATCGTGCTGTTCATTGCAGTAGGCATCGTGATCTTCCTGATGCTGGTCATCGTGCCGAAGTTCAAGACCATGTTCGCGGAACAGAACCAGGAATTGCCCGCCATTTCCGAATTCGTGTTCGGTATCAGCGACTGGTTCATGGCCGCCCCCTTATTCGTGCCGAACGCCGTCATTCTGGCAGCCATTGTCGCCATCCTGTACTCCATTTTCGTGGCCATGAGCAAGACACCCAACGGCCGCCGCAAGATAGACTCCGCCCTGCTGACCATGCCGGTTATCGGCAACGTGCAGAGCAAGAGCGCCATTGCGCGGTTCGCCCGGACCTTCGGCACCCTGGTTACTTCCGGCGTGCCCATCCTCCAGGCACTGACCATCACGAAGGATACGGCGGGCAACATGATCGTCGGCGACGCCATCGGCCTCATTCACGACTCCGTGAAGGAAGGGGAATCCGTGGTCACGCCCATGTCTTCCTCCAAACTCTTCCCGCCCATGGTGATTTCCATGGTGGACGTGGGTGAAGAAACCGGCCAGCTCCCGGACATGCTCCTCAAGGTTGCCGACGTGTACGACGACGAAGTGGACAACGCCGTGGGCGCCATGACCTCCATGCTGGAACCCATCATGATCGTGTTCTTGGCCGTGGTCGTCGGCGGCATCGTGTTCGCCATGTTCCTGCCCCTTCTCCAGGTCATTGAAAAGATGGGTTAACCCCCTTACGGAAAACGTAGATGAAGATTCGCACCTCATACAGCCGCCTGCGGGCGGAAAGGGGCTTCACTCTCATGGAAATCCTGGTGGTCATGGTTATCATCGTGGTGCTTGCCACATTGACCATCTCCATCTACACATGGCTTGAAACCAGGAAGAACGAGCAGGCCGCGGAATCCATCGTCCGCAAGATTGAAATGGGGCTGTCCAGCTACCATAACGACCATGACCGCTATCCCTACGGAACGGAAGCCCCCTTCCGCAACCACGGGGCAGCCGTGGCGGACGGCGAGGAATTCAGTTCCAACGTTGTTTACATGGCCCTGTTCGGCGACTACAAGAATGAAGGCGTTCCCGCCAGGGACGCCACCATTTACAACGACGAGATGAACCCCGCCACCCAGCCCAAGAGCAACCCGCTTGTCCGGCAGATCAAGGTGACCAAGGCCGGGCAGCAGGTGACCCTGTACATCCTGACGGACCCGTGGGGTTCTCCCTACCGCTACCGCCTGGGCAGCGAGCAGGCCCTTCCCACCAAGTCCGCCAGTGCCAAAAACCTGAAGATGGGAACGGGACAAAACCCGGACTACGACTTCTGGAGCTTCGGCAAGGACGGAGACAGCGACCTGAGAGATCCGCGCGCCCCTGAAAACCAGGACGACATCGGCAATCTGCCCAAATTCTAAAATCCGGCCTTTTTCCCGGTTGACCGGTTTTCGGCAGCCTTTCCCTCCCGGCGGGGGAAAGGCTGTTGTGCGTTCAAAACACTTATTTTCTGGAATCGGTAGAGGGACAGGCATATATTGTGCTCATTGGTATGAAGCGTATTTCCCTGATTATTCCCTGTCTGAATGAAGAACAAGCCATCCCGGAATTCAAGAAAGAAGTGGACCGGGTATTCAGCGAGCACTTGAATGGTTATGAGAGGGAACTCATCTTCGTAGACGACGGGTCCACGGACCATACCCTGCAAACGATCAAGGACCTGACGGCGGAGTCTCCGGAAATAAGATTCATCTCCTTTTCCCGCAACTTCGGGAAGGAGGCGGCTATTTACGCCGGGCTGGAAGCCGCTACGGGCGATTATGCCGCCGTGATGGACGTAGACCTGCAGGATCCTCCCTCCCTGCTCCCGGACATGCTCGCAGCCATTGAAGAGGAAGGATACGACTGCGCCGGCACCCGCCGGACTACCCGGGAGGGGGAACCCGCGCTCCGCTCCTTCTTTGCCCGTGCCTTTTACAAGACCATCAACAGGATTTCGGACACGCACATCGTGGACGGAGCCCGGGACTACAAGCTGATGACGCGCCCCGTTCTGGAAGCCCTGCTCTCACTCAAGGAATACAACCGTTTTTCCAAAGGGCTGTACGAATGGGTGGGCTTCCGTACCAAATGGTTTGAATATGAAAATGTGGAGCGTGTAGCGGGAAAAACCAAATGGTCCTTCTTCAAGCTCTTCCTGTATTCCATTGAAGGCATTGTCGCGTTTTCCACGGTTCCTTTGGCGCTGGCGTCCATCATCGGGGTGATGCTCTCCCTCATCTCTTTCCTTTCCATCATTGTCCTGATGGTCCGGGAACTTATCTGGCACCATTCCGCCTACGGCTGGACCTCCATGGTCTGCATCTTCTGCCTGATGGGCGGCATCATCCTGCTGTGCCTGGGCATTTTGGGCCAATACCTGGCCAAGACCTATACGGAAGTGAAAAGGCGCCCTATTTACATAGCCAGAGAGCGTTCCTGAACATCCGAATCCCCATTTTCCACTATGGACACGGAACCGGATTTCTCCATTGTCACCCCCAGTTTCAACTACACTACCTATGTCCGGGAATGCATTGAAAGCGTCCTGGGCCAGGAAGGGGCCACGTTTGAACACATCATCCAGGACGCGGGCTCCACGGACGGCACGCTGGATATTCTGCGGGAATATCCCCACCTGAAACTGCATGTGGAAAAGGACTCCGGCATGTCGGAAGGCATCAACCGCGGTTTCCTCAAGGCCACGGGCAAATGGGTCATGTGGCTGAACACGGACGACAGGCTTCTTCCGGGAGCCCTGGCCGCCATCAAGGCTTTTGCCGAT
Organism: Akkermansia sp. RCC_12PD; assembly: GCF_036417355.1. NCBI lineage: Bacteria > Pseudomonadati > Verrucomicrobiota > Verrucomicrobiia > Verrucomicrobiales > Akkermansiaceae > Akkermansia > Akkermansia sp. RCC_12PD. Next base: position 219,614 of record NZ_CP143889.1, read on the forward strand.
TCCCGCCCGGATGCGAACGTCGTGTACGGTGCCTGGAACTTCATCGGCCCGGACGGCGGCGTCCAGCGTTCCATGAAAGATCTGCCGTACAGCCTGAGCATGCATATCTGGTACGGCACCTATCTGGCGTCCACCGCCCTGTTCCTGCGCCGTTCCACGACCATTGACGAAGGTATCCTGCTGGATGAACGCTTCCATTACGATATGGACGGGGAATATTACGCGCGGTTGGGACGCACCGGCAAAAAATGGGTTTTATATACTTAAGTTCAGACTCACGGAACTGTTTTATTCTTCTTGCTTTTGCCCCTTCTAAACGTCCTGCATGAGTGATTTTTAGATAACGAATTCCAATTTCCGCGAGCATGGCTTCCCATCCTTCTCCATTGGCAGATTCTAGGAAAGCAATAAGTTTGCCGCCTGTGTTCCGGTTCTCGTGTAAACGCGGAGAAAAGGTGATGGATTGTTAGACTAAAGTTAAGTATATAATTCCCTAAAAAATTCGCCCATTACAATAAATTGCTGGCGGACTTCCGCTAGCACAGAGACATCCTGAGCGCTCCGAACATCGAGTGCCGGGACATGGAGTCCGAACTGAAACGCCAAAAGCAGCACGGAGAAGACGCCGCTATCAAGCGCGTTTACGGCTATTCCTTTTCCAGACAAAGTTATAACAACATCATGGACGGTTTTCTCCGCGAAGCCTACCGCCTGAAAAAGGCATTCCTGTACCTGACCACCCCCTGGGAAAAATAGCCGTTCTGTTCCCGGCGGCGGCACGCATGATGCCGTAAAAACGGCCGGCATCTCTTCTAATGCCTTCCGTTTTCATGAAACAGGGCCGCACCAGCAAAAGCAGATGCGGCCCCGAATAACCGGATGATGAAATTTTAGTTGAGGCTGTCGAACAGTTCCTCTTCCCGGAAAAACCTCTTCAATTCTATTTCCGCTGATTCGCTGCTGTCGGAAGCATGGCACACGTTCATCATGCTGTCCGTTCCATAATCGCCGCGAATAGTACCCTTGTCGGCTTTCTGGGAATTGGTGGGCCCCAGCAGTTCCCGCACGCGGACGATGACGCCCGGCCCTTTCAGCGCAATGGCAATGACGGGGGAACTGGTCATGAAATCAAGAAGTTTGGGGAACAGGAGCTCTCCATTGACGACGAGATCCAGGATATGGGCGTAATGCTCCCGGAGAATGGGTTCATCAAGCTGAATCATCTTTATGCCACGCAAGCGAAACCCTTCAGACAACAAGCGTTTCAGGATGGTGCCGGAAAGATTTTTCCGAACGCAGTCGGGTTTCAATAAAATCAGCGTAGTTTCTTCTTTGGTGTTTGGCATAAATTCAGCGAAGTCTTAGAATGAGTGAGGGAATTACACCCTAAACCGCGACAGGTCAAGGATAATTACACGCCCGGAACGTTATCGGAACGGGGATATTCCGTCACAGACCCTTCTTGTAGGTGTCGCAGCGGTTCTTCCATCCGGCCAGCCAGCGACCCTCGCCCCGCCCGGGAGGACTGTTGTCCACCCGCCGTTGAAGCACCCTCTTGGCCGCTTCCGCAAATTCAACCGCGGCCGGCTGGCCAGGAGAAGCCGGGCGCATTTCCTCCAGAACCTGCCTGAGCCCCCAGCCCTGCCCGCGATACTGTTCCGAGGGATTCGTGCCCTCCCCCTTGAAATTGACGTAGTCGATCAAGGCATACATGCCATTGGGCGCCGCCGCCACGGCATTGTACCTGGCCGCCATTTCACCGGGGCGGCGGGACTGTTTCCTGATGCGGTCTAGGGCCGCCAGAGAACGGTTGATGATAAAATCCGTCTGCATTTGGAGGGCCGCCGGACTGGACAGCCACTGGCGCATGCGGTCCGGAAGGCCTCCCCGGACATCCGCCCTGATAAATTCCTCACGGGTCTTCCACGGCGCGGGGCCGTAACACCATTCAGGCAGGCGGGCGCCCCTTCTCCTGCAAAACTCGACAAATGGAGGGAAACTCTCTTCAAACTTCTCCCGGACTCCGGCCGGGAACCAGATAAAATGCCCTATGCCCAGGGATGGAAAAGCCTCTCCGCGGTTCCAGGACACCAGCCCCCTGACGGTTCCGGAACACTCGTTCTGCCAGATTTTCCGCGCTATCTTCCCTTTCACTTCCGCCGCATCGGGAGCGGCCTGCACCCATCCGACGAGGCAGCAGGCCAATATGCAGCCCAGGATTCTTGCTTGCATGGGCACACTTTCAGGCCGGAGGGGAGGCAAGTCAAGCCGCTTCCATTTCTCGTGCCAAAGCTTCCGGAGCATGATAAACTGCGCCCGCACCGCATGATTCTGGCTTTCAACAAACCCTACGGAGTGCTTTCCCAATTCACACGGGAGGCGCCCCACCACAGGACTCTGGCTGAATTCGGATTTCCGTCCGGCGTCTATCCCGTAGGCCGCCTGGACTCGGATTCGGAAGGGCTCCTGCTGCTCTCCGATGAAAAAAAGCTGGTGGACCGCCTGTTGAATCCGCGGAACAGGCATCCCAGAACGTACTGGAGCCAGGTGGAGGGGAGACCTTCCCCGCGGGACTTACTCCCGCTGGAACGCGGCGGCATCCTCATCCGGGACTACCGCACCCTGCCGTGCCGCGCGCGCCTCATTCCCAGAGAACCGGACGTCCCGCCGCGGGAACCGCCCGTCCGCTTCCGGGCCAATATTCCGACCGCATGGCTGGAGCTCACGCTGGTGGAGGGCAAAAACCGCCAGGTGCGGCGCATGACCGCGGCCACGGGTTTTCCTACGCTCAGGCTCCTGCGTGTCAGGATAGGGAATTTGCCGCTGGACGGCCTGGAGCCGGGCACATGGAAGGAGCTGTCGCCGAGTGAACGGCAGGCCGTCATGCCGTAATATGGGGTTGATTTTTCCCGAAAAAAACATTTATATGTTTTCCCGCATCAGGAGATCCTACATCTATTTTACATGAAAGCCGAACTTGTCGAACAAGCCTCCAAAATCATTCCCGAGCCCCAGCTGCTGATTAACGTGGTTTCCCGCCGCGTCGCCCAGCTCAACAGCGGCCGTGCTCCGCTGATTCCCACCACGCCCCATATGGGAAACGCGAACATCGCCCTGACGGAGATTATTGAAGGCAAGCTTGTCTATCACGTCCCCTCCGACACCCTGCAGGAGGCCGCCCAGTAACTCCCCTGCCCCCTCCCGTTCCCATCCGGAACCCATCCCCTTCATCAAGCCCCCGGTTCTTCTGGCCCGGGGCTTTTTCATCCCCGCCGAACATGAGCGCAGACATCTCCTCCAATAAAAAAGCCCGCCGGGACTACGAAATCCTGGATACCTGCGAATGCGGGCTGGAACTCAAAGGCACGGAAGTCAAATCCATCCGTGCCGGAAAGGTGAACATTGCCGATGCATTCGCCAGAGTGGAAAACGGCCAGATGCTCCTGTACGGTTGTGACATCCAGCCGTGGGAGACGGCCGGGGAATTTTTCCAGCACAAGGCGCGCCGCCCCCGCCGCCTGCTGCTCCACAAGCGGGAAATCTTTAAGCTGGAACAACAGGTCTCCCAGAAGGGCTGTTCCCTCGTAGCCCTCAAGCTGTACTGGAAAAACGGCAAGGTCAAGCTGGCCCTGGGGCTGGGCAAAGGCAAGACCCACCGCGACCAGCGCTACGACCTCAAGGCCCGCGTGGAAATGCGGGAAGCCCAGCGGGAAGTGGCCCGCATCAACAGGCGGTAAGGATTGGGGGTGCCTTTTTTCTTCAGCCTGCTTTTCAGGCGGGATGCATCACCGTTCTCAGCATTATTGCAGCACAACGTTCAGCGGTCCCCACAGCACGGAAAAATAAATAAGGGAAGTCATTCCATACACCAGAAGGCATACCGGAACCATTAGCCACAAACCTTTCCGGAACAGAAGGATGCACGCCAGCAGCCCAAAAAGGCAGTGGAAAAGCAGCAGCACGGAGAAGAGAACAATCACCATGCCATTGAACGCAGCCGGTTCAAAGATATGGAAACCTACCCCCTCAAGAATACCCACGCCGGGAAGCCCCAGAGGGATCAGCCACATATAGCGGTCCAGCCATTTCCACATCCTGTTCATGCCACGCAGACGGGACGGGTTACAGCTTCCAGTCTACGGGCAATTCCACGGTGCCCCCTTTCTTGTCGTCATAGCGGATGAAACCGTGTTCCGCTCCATACCAGTGAACATCGCGGGTAACCTTCACGTCAAAACAGCAGTAGCGCGCTATGTCCATCAGCAGTTCCACATTCCCGGTCTTCACGTAATCCGCCCACCACTTGAGGGCCTGGGTGCCCACCGCCGTCTTGGAGGAGCCTATGGAAGCCGCGGCCACGGAATCCAGCTTGACGCGGACTCCGCCGCGCTGCTCGATATCCCGGCACAGGTCCAGATTGTTCGTGATGTCCGCCATGTTCCACATCGTATAACGCTGGAGCACGCCGTAGTCGAAGTGTTCGTGGTTGTAGCCCACCACCAGGTCCGCCTGGCGGAGCTGCGTGATGAGGTCGTCCACCATTTCCTCGGAATAAATCGTGTATTTGCCGGAAGCGGTGGAATAAGTCACGCCCACGGACATGCGCATCTCGGCCGTGTTGTGCCAGCCTCCCACCTCTGCAGCGGAGTGGCGGGTTTCCAAGTCAAAATACACGATGTCTCTCATCGGAGGGAAAGGTACATTATTTGTTTCTCTGGAACAAGTCTCTCTTGAAAGGAAAGGCCGTTTGTGATGAGATCAGCCGCATGCCGCCGCGCTTCAACATCGTCATGTTTCATCCGGAAATCCCCCACAATACCGGGGCCGCCGGACGTCTGGCGCTGGCTACGGGTTCCAGACTGCACCTGGTCAAGCCGCTGGGATTCAGCCTGGATGAAAAACATGTGAGGCGTACCGGTCTGGACTACTGGGCAAAAGTGGACCTGCACGTCTGGGAAAACCTGGAGGAACTTCAGCGGAACGCCGGTCCGGAAGCGCGCTTCTGGTACCTGAGCACCAAGGCGAAGCGGACGCACTGGGAGGCGGAATTCCGCCGGGGGGACTATCTGGTCTTCGGTCCGGAGTCCAGGGGATTGCCGGAAAGCATGCTGAAAGAGCATACGGACGCCGCCCTGACCATACCCATGCCGGGGGAAGGCTCCCGGAGCCTGAATCTCTCTACCGCCGTAGCCGTCGTCCTGTATGAAGGGCTACGGCAAACGGGCGGACAAAACGGCCTTTGACATCCTCCGGTCCTGCCGCTCAGGCCTTCCTGCCGCCGCACATGTCCATCAGGCTGGGCGCGCCGCCGTCTTCCTCCTTCCCCTGCCCCTTCCAGGGACGCACCAGATAAAAAAGCGCAAGGGACGCAATGGCGCCGCAGGTATCGCAGAACATGTCTTTCTGGGCGTCCCATACATCGCCTTGGGAACCGAGGAAATCGTTGGCGTCATTCCCTCCGATGATGACTGCATACTGCCATTCGATAATTTCATAGGCCGCCGCCACGGCCATCACGAAGAAAAGGCCGAAAATCCCCGCCAGAATCTTGCCCGCGTACTGCTTGCGCACCAGGTATTCTGCCACGGGGAAAGCATAAAAGCCCACCGTGAAGTGAGCTATGCGGTCAAAAGGGTTCCTGTGCGCGCCCACCAGTTCCCGGAACCATTCGAAAGGAACTTCTGCAAACGTGTAATGGGCGCCTACCGTGTGGCACGCCAGCCAGAAAAACATCAGCGTGTAGGACCAGTTGCTGAAACGGAAGGTCCGGGACCACACCGTCAGAACCGCTGCCACGAGAACCACGGGAATCACCTCCGCCACCCAGACGGACCGGGAGGCCGGAGATATGCCCATCACAAGGAACAGCAGGAGGAAAACGGCTAGCAGAAAACAGGGATACTTCTTCATGAGAGAGTGGCAGTCATCATACGAAAAAGACGCCGGAATTCAATCTCCGGCGTCCTCTCCATGGAAAAATGCCCTACCGCATGTCGATCGTGGGAACGGGAATGCGGTCCTTCGGCCCCGTGTACAGGGTCAGGGGCCTGTAAAGCGTGTTGTCTTCCATCTGTTCCAGCACCTGGGCCACCCACCCGGAACAACGGGCAATGGAGAAAATAGCCGTAAACAGCCTGGTGGGAATGCCGATGCTGTAATAAACCGTAGCGGAATAAAAATCCACATTCGCATTGAGCCCCTTGCGTTCACGGACAAGTTTGGCGATGCGTTCCGACATGCGGATCCATTTGGGTTCTCCTATCTTGGAGGAAAGGCGGATGGCCATGCGGCGCAGATGCGGCGCACGCGGATCCAGAACGCGGTACACGCGGTGGCCCATGCCCATGATCTTCTCCTTGCGGGAAAGCTTGTCCTCAATATAGGAATCCACCCCGTCTTCCGTGCCTATCTCCTTGAGCATCTCAATCACCCCCTCATTGGCACCGCCGTGCAGCGGCCCTTTCAGGGTGCCGATGGCCGCAGTAATCGCGGAATACATGTCGGAAAGGGTGGCGATGCACACACGGGCGGCAAAGGTGGAGGCGTTCATGCCGTGGTCCGCATGCAGGATATAGGCCACGTCCAGAATATGGGCTTCATCCGGATTGGGCTCCTCACCTTTCAGCAGCCACAAAAAATGTTCGGATTCGCTCAGGTCTTCCCGCACGGGCGGCAGGTCCAGCCCCTGGCACAGGCGGTAATAATACGCCACCATCACGGGCACCTTGGCAATCAGGCTGAGGCCTATCTCCTTCAGCTGGCCGGGGTCCTTGGTGCGGTCGTCATACATGCCCAGCATGGAAACCGCCGTCCGGAGGGCGGACATGGGACGGGCGGACTTGGTGGCGGTCTTGAAAAAATCCAGAACGGGCTGGGGGAGATCACGGTCCGAACGGAGGCGGTTCCTGATGCCTTCCAATTCATCCCGGTTCGGAAGGCGCTTGTTGAGAAGCAGATAAACGACTTCCTCAAAACAGCACATTTCCACAAGATCATCAATATCGTACCCCAGATACAAAAGGCGCCCTTCCTCACCGCGCACATCACTCAAAGCGGATTCGTTGGCGATGATGCCTTTTAATCCTTTGGGGTATGTGCGTCGTTCAGAAAAAGTGTCATTGCTCATGGTCTAAAAATACTACTAGTGATGAAGATTACCGATTAAAAGTCTAACAATCTTCCAGAAAGTCAAACCCTAATTACGCCTTCACGGCCCAGGCGGGGCGTTTGGAGGAAGTGATATGGGGAGCCCGGACATACAGCGGTTCCGCCGGCGCCGCCAGAAGCTCCTCCCGTCGCGCAACATCCAGGGCCATCCATGCGGAACCCAGTGCTTCCGCATGCGGAAGAACGGGCAGGACGCCCTCCATGCTCCTGGCGGCCAGGACCCCGGCGGCCTCCGTGGAATACACGGGGATTCCGGTCTTCAGGCATTCCCGCACCCGGGCTGCGGTCTGCTCCCCGGGCAGCACTTCCGGGGAACCCTCCAGAACTCCGGCAGTCACGCGAGCCCATGCCCAGCCTCCACGCCGGGCGTCTGACATCACGCAGGCCAGCGGAGCATGAATGCCGAGTCCGTTCCATGAACTAAACGCCGCGACGCGCGAGCCATGCACCAGGGACAAGCCGTCCGCCACAGCCAGCGCCACGCGGATTCCTCCGTAGGAACCGGGACCGGAACCCACCACGATTTCCGCCAGACGGCGGCCTTCCAGGGAATCCAGGACCTTGCGTACGGCTTGAAAAATGGCTGAGGTATGGTTGCGCTCCGCTTCCCATTCCACACGGCACAACAGGACGCCTCCGGCCCATGCCGCGGCGGAAAGCCGTGCACAGGAAGTTTCCAGAACCAGAAGCGCCTCTTGCATGTGGCGGATCATACAGCAGGGAGGGACGTTCATAAAACATTTTTTGCCCCTCTTTTGCGAAGAACCAAATTTGGTTCGCCTTCTGCCGGAAATCCGGCTATCCTGATTTTACACCTCTCCACCGCATGCCCAAGGCACCAAAATACACACCGAGACGCCGCGACTGGCGCCGGTATGCAGAAACAGCCGGCCGGCCGCGCTCCGCGGCAAGCCTTCGCAATATGATGAGGCAATGCAACCGGGAAGCCTGGGACAAAACACACCGTGCCCAAGTCACGTCCGACTGCTGGGAGGATGAATACGAAGACTTCTCGTTCATGGACCTGCCCCGGAAAACCCGGTTCATCAGGCACGCGGTGGCCACCTTCCTGCTCCTGCCGCTGGCCCTTATCACGGCCATGTCCCTGTGCGACCAGCTCGCCCACGCGTCGGGCAGTCTCAACATTCTTTTCTCCATTCCGGTCTGGTATGCCCTGATGGGGGCGGCTGTCTGGATCGTGCTGGGATGCAGCAGGCTGTTCACCACTTCCCTGCTCTACCTGTACGTGCTGGGCCATGAACTGACGCACGTGCTGGCGGTCTATTGCAGCCGGGGCTCCGTCAGCAAATTCAACGCCTCCCTGGATGGCGGCTACATTCAAACGAATAAAAACAACCTGTTCATCTCCCTTTCCCCCTATTTCCTGCCCCTCTGGGGCATGCTGTGGGGGCTAGTCTGGGGAATCGTCCATATCTTCTGGCCCACCATTACCTGCGAGGCGCTGCTCTACTCCGGCCTGGGATTCTGGTGGTGCTTCCATCTGTTCTGGACGGCATGGATCATTCCCAAGGACCAGCCGGACCTGGCAGGCAACGGAACCTTCTTCTCCCTGATCCTCGTTTACTTTGCCAACCTGCTTCTGTTCCTGGGCCTCTTGCGCCTGTTCAATGCAGTAAGCATCAACAAATTCCTGGCAGACTGCCTTCACAATGCGGAACGGCTGTGGGACACAGCCAGGGATCTGGCCCTGTTTACGGTAGGACTGTTCCTATAAAAAACATCTTTTCCCGTGCAGGGAATCATGAACGGCGCAAGCCGGAAAGGAATCCAATAATTCAGAACAAAGGAGTTCCCATGCATACCACACACTTGATTGCCCTGTCCCTGGCCGCCGCCGCCCTAGTGGCCTGCAACCCCAAGGAAACCGTGAAGGCCCTGACCTCCGACCAGAACGTCACCCAGGAAATGGCCGTAAGATTTGCGGAAAACATGGTCGGCCTTCCGCGGGCGCTCGTTGTCTCGGACGCCAGAAAAGCCGCCCCCGGTGAAAAAGTCACCGTGAAAGGGGCTGTTCTGGGTGAAGAACCCGTCTTTGCGGAAAACATTGCCTCATTCACCATTGGAGATCCTGCACAACTGCTGGCCAACATGCAGGAACACGGAACATGGACTACCGACAGCGTCCCCGTGGAAATCAGGAAAGACAACACCATGACCGTCCAGTTCGTGGACGAGCAAGGCAACCCGATCAAACAATCCGCCAAGGGCGTCAACGGACTGAAGGAACGTGACGCGGTCATCATCACCGGAACCATCGACCCCCATTCCACACCGGAACGCCCCGTGCTTAACATTGAAAGCATTGTAATTGAAAAATAAATTTCCCGTGCCAGCCCCGGATTCATGTCAACGGTTCAGGCGTGTTGCTCCTAGACCGTTTTCCGCATCAGCATTCGGGCATGGGATTTGATCCGGTATCTTTAGGAATGATAGCCATGGCAGCCACCTCCGTAGCGGCGGGGACCGCTTCCGCCGCGGCACAGAAAAAAAGCGCAGACGCCACCAAAAAAGCGGCGGACGCGAACGCCGCCACGCTGAGGAACGAAGCGCAGCTTCAGAAACAAACCGGTCTGGAAAACTCCAGGCGCATGCAAAAGGACGCCACACGGCAAATGGGAGAAGCCCGGCTGGATGCCGCACAATCCTCCCTGCTCAGGGAAGGGTCTGTGCCGGTACGGGAACAGGCCCTTGCCACACGGCTCCAAACCCAAATTCAGGATGAGGCGGCGCAAGCCATGAGAAACGCCCAATCCCTGTACAACAGGGCGGACATGGAACAATACATGGGCCGCTCCAATGCCAGGGCCCAGAAAACGGCGGCAGCGGGTACCCTGCTCTCCAGCTTCGCGCAAGGGGGCAACTCCCTGCTCAAATGGTGAGCCGACTCCTTCTGGGCATAAAACCTCAGCGGGCACTCCTGCCCGCTTCCGCAACGTCCGCTGGAGCGGGAGGTAAATCCGGCATGACCCCTCCTATTCCCACCCTGAAGTCTGCCGGAATCGTCACCCAGCGCGCCGTTCCCTGGTACAGGACTTCCACATTCACAAACTTGACGGAAGAATCAAACAGGTAGGACCTGCCTATACCTCCATAGTCCATGTGCTGGAATGTCAGCCTGGGCGTTATCCTGTTTCCGTCCAAATCGTGAAATAAAAAACCCTTCGGGTGGAAAATGCTGTTCGAATACACCATGAACCTCCAATTCTCGCCCGGAACCTTATCCAAGTGCGGAACTTTGTCCTCCCTATTCCTGGTCACCTTCATGAGTACCTTGTCCAGTTTGGAAATATCAACGACATCCAGAACGCCCGTACCCTCCCTTATGGAAACGGGATCAGTCATGGAAACAGTACTCCCGGACTCTTTCAATTCAACTGTCCCGAAATCCAGAATCTCCAACTTCTCACTGACGGGAAAAAGGAAATTCCCCTTCAGTTCAAACCAGCGCGGCATGCCGGAGGCAGGCAGGACAACCTCCAGCATCACCTCCACGCCAACCAGCGGCTTGCCTTTGACAGAAAACCCGGAAAGCTCCGTTCTCGTGATCTCCAGCTCCATTCCGTCGGAACCGGTCACCGTCAAATCCTGATCCGCCCGCTCCAGCCCAAGCATTCCGGAACCAGGAAACACGCAGTACAACAGTATCTGACACACCCGGTAAGCATGGCCGTGTTCGTTGTTCCGTTTCTGAAATCTCAGGGAAGCCAGCTCCACGCAAATCTTATCGCCCTCATCTTCGTTGGCAGGGGCCATCTGCGGCACGGCATCGGAAGCTGCCAGGAGTGCAGAACTCCAGCAGGCGGCCAATAATATCCCTGGTAATTTCATTTCAGCACCAACATGGGTTACGGAGCTATCATGCCTCCCGCTCCGATTCTTAAATCCAGGGGAACCTGCCGCAAAGTCACCTTGTTCCAATAGGACACTGTCACCTTCAAGGAACGGATCTTCTCCGGCACGAGGTACCCTGTCTCCCAAAATCTGCTCTTGCTGCTTTCCCGTCCAGAGCTAGGAAAAAAGCTGTTTCCCTGTCTCCATGCATATTCCGGCAGCGCCATCCCCTTATCGTCCTTGACAAGGAACGCCCTGAAGTGGAAGTCCATATCCCCCTCCACCTTCAGTCCCCAGGCCTCCGGGTATTTTTTCAAGGAAAGCGTCACCTCTTTTCCGGAAGAATCCGGCAGCGGGACCCGAATTTTCGCTTCTTCTTTGTCCAGAAAAAACGTCACCGGCCCCAATTCCGCGGTTTCTTCTCCAAAGGCGCAGAGCAGGTTTCCCCGCAGGCGCACCCACTCGGCAGAGGAATCCGGAGCCGGAGAACGCATGAAAATCCTGACGGGATCTCCATGAAAAGGCCGCTGGCTCTTTTCCGACTCCGAACAAATATGGGAAATCTTCAGCACGTTTCCGTTGGAATCCGTACAGGTGACATCTTCCGGATTCTGTTCGTAATAAACGGGCGCTCCAAGCTGATCTTCATAACGGCACAGCAGTTTTAGCATCATCACGGGCGGCCGCAGGGAAAAACGCAAGGCGGGACGCACATCCATGCCGCGCAACTCCAGGCGCGGATGGCTCAGCAGCGCTGCCGCTGGAGCAGGACAGCCGGCTTCCACCGCCATGCAGGAAAAAACACATGCACACAGCGCCTTCATGGGAGAGAACGAGGCGCAATCTAACAAACAGCTAAAAACAGGCAAGAAAAAAGATCAATCCTTTCCGGAAGACAAATGGCCTCCGGCAGCCATTGCATCCTGTAAAACTTCCGGAACCTTTTCCAATTAGCCCTATAGATGGCATGCCTCATGATGAGTTTAATTTTCTCTGTATCGTATGAGATGGTTATTCCTTCTCATTTTTCATTCCGTTCAAAACACCTCCATATCCTGCAAGATGAACAATGCGGGGCCACTGTTCACACTGTTTCCGACTGGATGTCATCGCGGCGACCGATCCCAGTCAAGTCAATTGTCCGCATTTAAAAGTTGATTGCCGGAACAAAATTAAAGCATGTAATTCCGTTCAATAATAATCAATTTTTCTTAGATTCCGAAGACGGACCCCTGACTCAAATTTTTGAGGCAACAAAAAAGTCGGCTCACACCGGTGAGTTGGAATGGGATATTTGCAATAGGCCAGCATGAGTAATGCATCCATGTAAGGAACAGTAAATGAAATGCTTTCTGTACACTTAAAGTAATAGGTATATTTATGTTGATAACCGCTCGATAAAATTGCCACTATGTAATTTATGGATTGTTCCTTGTAATTATCATTTAGTTCATTCATCTTGCGCTTCCCTGATTCAGAGAAGGTAATATTCAAATTGACTTGCCCAGGTTTATTTTTAATAGTTTGATAACCTATTTTTTTAATATCATTCTCTAAAATAAGAATAGGTTTCTGATTAATGAAAGACAAATCCGGAATTTCATTTGTTGCAAAAAATGGAAATAGCATGGAACACGATGTTTTTTCATTTTCTAAAACGATAGAAATACTCGCATTGTGTATCATGGATTCTCCGGGCAATAAAGTTTTCAACTTTATGTTTTTCCCGGTCCATTGCAAAATGCTTTTTTGTTCGGATTGTTCGGCTGACACATGACTCTGCAACTCAATATAGCTCAGAAAGGTCAGTCTGTTCGTAATAATGTTCTGGATAACATCAACCATGCAATTCGGAACTCGAATTTCACAGATAATATCAGAAGAATTTTTTTTAACTTCTTCCTGAGCGAATACAAATGGGGAAGAAACTAGAAAAAAATGGATAACAATATGAAAAATTTCATGATTTTTTTCAGGACTGAAGGAATATAAATTGTTTCTCGTATAAAAGGTGGAAAAAATAAATGCCGGATTCCCTTTTATTCATCATAACCTTCTATATTTCACCACAGAAATCAAAAAAACTGGATATCAATATTTTATATTCTTGAGAGGAAATATATTTTTTAGACATTTCTCTTTGATCGTTAGATTTATTCCCGTTTTCTTTACCATAAGACTCAGGAAATGCAAATGAATCATAATCATAATATTTTTCGAAAGATTTTCTCCACTGGCCTTTATTTTCTTTGACATAACGAAAATATTCATTCTCCCACCCATCAAAGCCTTGATGTGATAAATGCTGTTTTTCCAGCCATATGGTAAAACATATTGCTAACAGTAACGCATGATGGGAATCAGCAACTTTAGAATTTTCAATATATGATAAGAGACTGTGTATTTTATAAAATTCTGACAAGGAATTTTTCTTAAAAAACATGTATTTATCTTGATTATCGGCGTTAATATTAAAAGATGGCTTACTTTTAATATCAAATTTTGGAAACCTCAGTCCTTTAAATATTTTAGACATATATACTTGCAAAACATTATTCCATCCCTCATTTATTAAAAAGTAAGCATATATATCTGAGTTATTTTTAAGAACTGACTGAAACAATCCTTTCTGTTCAGATTTTTTAAGAATATTATCATATTCGATAAATATTTTCATTAAATCGTTATAGCATTGTTCTCTTATGGATGAATTTTTTATTAAATTCATGTTAAGAAAATCAACTTTGGTAAATAGAAAAAGAAGGCAGTTCTTTTTCCAAAAGCTCCTCATCCAAAGATCATATTTATTATCTTTTTCGCACTTGCCACAGGTTTCTTCTAATTGACTTATTTCTGCATTCGCTTTAACAGCAAGCATAGTGGATATCATTAATATAATTACAAGGGCTTTCATTTTTTCAAGATGTTTTATTCAAATAAATATTATTTATAATACCAAATAATGGGAAGACAGGAGTGCATTTTTCAATACTTCAGTGTTGTATACTAAAGCATTTACGGACTTCTTCATGATATATTTAAGAACTTCTGGAAATTATATTGATATTTCTAGACAGAATGCGTAACTCTATGAGAAAAAGAAAAATCTTTATATTTTTCAAATTTTGTTTTGAGCATTCAATCTCTAATCCTGATCCATCAAATCAGGAAATAATGTTATTACCTAAAAAATTTTTAATGTCAATGGGGAAACCAACCAATGTATAAATACTTTTCTTCCGGATTATAGCAAAGCCAGACAATAGCATTATTTTCTCCTCGTTCAAACGATGTAATAAGATCACCATCTTTTTGTATTTCCATTCCGGGGAAAAATATCTCTCCGGGACTGTTTCCCCAGACACATCTGTAGCGGCTTTCTATATCCTTTTTTAATACGAAAAAATCGGTTTTTTTTAAATTAAATTTAAATCTAGAATAGAAATGAGGAACGGAAAATTCCGGAACAAAAGTTCCTTGATAATGATCCATGTAAATACCAGTCAAACGGTAACATTCTTTGCTTCCTCCATGATCAGGTTGGCCTGTATACATGAATAATGACAAAATGAGTATAAAAAATAAAAGTATATAAAGGAATATCTTTCTAATATGTTTCTTCTTCATGATCACAGTCACGATAATAAAAGAATCAGAAACTAGTTTATACCCCCAAATGGAGTCGGTTCAAATGAGAGAATTCTGAGGATTGGTAATAGTTTATGGTGTATTTGTCTAGCGTATAATGCCGGAGGAAGTCCGGCGCATGCACTATGCGGTCTTTCTTCCTTATATTCTTCTTTCCATTCCTCATGTGACTTTTTCCTGACTGACTTTGACCATCAGTTGGCTTTCCTCACTTTTTTCTCATTCCTTGCCTGCTTGTTGCGATAGGCGATTGAACGGCTTACTTTCGGGTAACGGCAGGCTTGCCGTTCTGCGCAAAATTGCTTCTTTACCGCGTGCCCTACTCTGGTCAACCTCTTTCTTGGTGATAATTCCCGGCAGTAGATCCCCTTCTCATCGTGTTTCCAGCCACTGTAACAAAAATAGTAGCGCTAAAGTGGTGCCGTTTTCTTACGTTCTGGCGACCTTTCCCATGCTTTAAGCGATTTTCAAGCAAGGTTCCAGAACAAAAGAAAAGCCCTATAATCTTTCAACTTATAGAGCTTTACAAGTGGCGTCCCCGGCAGGAATCGAACCTGCATCTAGTCTTTAGGAGAGACCCGTTCTATCCATTGAACTACGGGGACCGGACATTGTCCGTGCAGGACAATAAACGGGAAAATTCCGGGGCTCAAGCAAAAAGCGGCACGATTGCGCCATGAACCTTGATTTTGAACGGTTATTTTTCTAGTTTGGTTTTCATGAGGTTTCTCTCCGCTGCCTGTTTTCTGTCTCTTCTGTACTCTTTCACGGGATGCTGTGCCTGTGGCTATGCCACTTTCCCCGATGCGCGCGCCGCCATACGCGCCACCTACCATCCTCCCTTCACTCCCGACCAGACGGGAGCAAAACTGGAAAATTTAAAATACTATCCCTACCACCTCTATTGGGAAAGCAAACGCATCCCCCTTCCCTTTTTGCACACGCTTCTGCCGGAAGCCGCTTCAGATTATGAACTGGCCGCCACATATTCCGTCTTCCAGGAGCCGGAATCCTCCATTGCGCTCCGGGGGAATGAACTCTACTGGGCTGCGACGGCGCAAGGAACCAACATTCCATATTACGTCAACAGCGCTCCCTTGTGGAAAGGCAGGTGGGTTACTATCCTCAGAGACCATCTTCCGGCCTGTTTCCCCAATGAAACTTTCCCATCCTGGTTTCATCCATATCTCGATCTGGTGGAAGCCCGCATGTATGATGATATCGCACGTCGGCTCCAGCAGGAATACAGCAGGAATTACGTCCTCCGCGGCGTTGCCGCCCTGCCGCCCGCTCTGGCGCAGGAACTTAAAACGACCTGGAAGGAATGCCTGGAAACTGCCGTCCTTGACCTGCCTGTGGAAGTTTTTGAAAGCTGCGACCAGGGATGCTGCTATTATTCTGCGACTCCAGGGCTGGTGGCGACGGAATTGCAGTTTTCCCGCCGCACACTCCCTCTGAAACGCCAGATGTTCCACATTTTCCGCATTCTTTTTGATGCGGCAAGCATGGATGATTTCACGCCCGGTACGCAGCGCATGCTGATGAAACTGTGTGCTGATGCCCGCAGCACTGCTGCTGAAATGAAAAAAGCACCGCCGCATGGAATATCCGTTTCAGAGTTGATGACCAATTTCTTCCCTCCCTTTCCGGACGATGGATACGAGTTATGGGAAGGGAAAAATCCCCCTTTGCGCCATGGCAAGCGCCTGAAGGAAGATACCATCAAAGAATGCTTGGCTCTTCCCCTCTCAAGGAATCCGGTGTGGAAAGACCTGTTTCCCAATACTCCAGAGGACACCGCGGCCTGGATGCACGTTTATCCGGAAGGACCATGCTGCGGCGCATTTATCCACCAGGGCTTTTTGCATGTAGCCACCACAGAACTCGGACTGCCCTTTTACCGCATGCACGATTTCAGCCGGATGGACAATCCCCCGTCCATGTCGCCTTATGAGTTGTGGTGGAACGGTGAAGGAATGAGGGTTCAGCGTTTCTTTTTAAAGCTGGAACCTGCCGCGGAAAAGGAGTTGAAAACCTATCTCCGCCTGCTTGCCCGGTCCAGGAGCGGGAAAAAACTCCAGGAGACCTTCCCGGACATGCTTTTCCGTACGGATCTGGGGAAGGAGGGGCTGATTCAGGAAAACCCGGAGGAAGGCCCCGGACAAGGACTGGATGATGATCCTGATTCCCTTGCACCCGGAATATCAGGCATTCTGACGGATGTTTACCGGTTCCGGAGGTGGGTAAGAATGGACTATCTTCAGGAAGGTTCCGAAGAACTGGAACAGCTCCGGAAGGACAGAAGGGAACTGGAACGGTATTTGGGAAAACATCTTCCGGCAAAAAAGACGGATGCCACATCCGCAACGGCACGGGGCGAACAAAAGCCTTGAGCCGGGAATGGAAGAGACGTAGCGTTGGTTTATCATCCCCCTGTTTCGCCATGCTCAATTTCATTTACGACAACAAGACGACGCTCATTTTCGGAAAAGGAACCCAGCATGAAGCAGGCGGGCTCCTGAAACCGTTCGGCAAAAAAATCCTGCTCCATTACGGAGGCGGCAGCATCAGGCGCTCCGGACTGCACGACGCCATTACGGCATCCTTGAAAGGCGCAGGCGTGGAATATGAGGAACTTGGCGGCGTTCAGCCCAATCCCACGCTGCCCCTGGTGTATGAAGGCATCCGCCTGTGCCGGGAACACGGCCTGGGCCTGGTGCTGGCTGTGGGAGGAGGCAGCGTGATTGATTCCGCCAAGGCAATCGCCCTGGGCGTTCCTTACAGCGGAGACGTCTGGGACCTGTACCTTTCCAAAAAACAGCCGGACTTTGAGCCGCTGCCCGTCGCCACGGTGCTGACCATTCCCGCCGCCGGCAGCGAGAGCAGTCCGAATACGGTCATCACGAATGAAGAGACCAGGAGGAAGCTGGGCTACGGAGCTCCCACACTGCGGCCTGTGTTCAGCATCATCAATCCGGAGCTGTTCTTCACCCTGCCCCACCGCCAGATGGCCAACGGCGTAAGCGACATGATGAGCCACATTTTCGAGCGCTATTTCACCCGGACCCTCCATACGGATCTTTCCGACGGCCTGTGCGAGGCCACCCTGCGCACCATCATGAGAAACGCCCGCATCTTGAACGGGAACTTGAATGATTACGATGCCTGGGCGGAAATAGCCTTCTCCGGCAACATCGCCCACAACAACCTGCTGGGCGTGGGCCGGGAGCAGGACTGGGCCTGCCATGCCATGGAACATGAACTCAGCGCCCTGTACCATGTGGACCACGGCGCGGGCCTGGCCGTCGTCACG
This sequence comes from Akkermansia sp. RCC_12PD, assembly GCF_036417355.1. Classification (NCBI taxonomy): domain Bacteria; kingdom Pseudomonadati; phylum Verrucomicrobiota; class Verrucomicrobiia; order Verrucomicrobiales; family Akkermansiaceae; genus Akkermansia; species Akkermansia sp. RCC_12PD. The sequence continues at coordinate 237,594 of NZ_CP143889.1, forward strand.
CCCGCATGGATGAAGTACGTTTCCCCCCGGCACCGGGACATGTTCCTTCAATTTTCCCTCCACGTGATGCGCGTGGAAGGCTCCTGCCGGGAGCCGGAAGCCATCATCCGGGAAGGCATTGCCAGACTGGAAAGCTTTTACAGGGAACTGGGGCTGCCCACGTCCATGGAGGAACTCGGAATCCGGCCTGAAGATTTTCCGCTGATGGCGGAACAGGCCATCAGCGTACGCGGCCCCATCGGGGGGCTGGAAAGGCTGGATGCGGAGGATGTCCGCAACATCTACCGGCTGGCCTGCCGCAATGGCGGGAACTGATTGCCCTATTCCCGAATACACAGGAAAAGGGGAAATCATCTTCTTCTTTCAATGGAACCGCCCTATTCTTTGCAGGATGGTAGTCGATTGATATTGTTCTCTTATTGCATTTATATACAATTCATGATGAAAACGTGTCAACTGTCAGCCATTTTAGGCGCCATTCTCGTTTCTCCGTGCTCTTCACTCGGAGATTTATCTCCCCATTCCCCAAAAGAAGGGAACAGCGAAGAATTGCAAAGGCAGTCCAGCTCAGAAAAAGGTTCTCTCCCGTCGTCAAACAATAAACACTTCCCAAGAGTCCAGGCAAGGGCCCGGCATCGTGATATTCTACAAAACGAATTGCCTCAGGTTCTGCCCTCTTTTCAGGAACAGGCTCAATGCATTGAAGAAATAGTGGATATCTTTCTTTCCATTGACAGCCTGGAAAATTCCAGCAACGCTGCCGGCCGGTTGAAAAATGCACTGCCAAAACTGCAGATGCTGAATGCCAGGATGAATGCTGAACTCCAGCTTTACGTGGACAAACAGCAGGCTATGACGGCAGGCTACAATCCTGCCGGAGACCCTTTATTGGAAACATATGCCTCCTATCTCCAATCCCGGTTCGTCCTGTTCGGAATAGAGCTTGTTTCATCCATCACGGCCCAGGGCCTAATGACTCCCGAATTGGGAAAATCTCTTCAAATTGCGCCGCCGGCTATTGTTCCGGAAGAAGTCTCCATGTCTCCGAAACTTCAGAATTACTGGAAGGAAAAAATGATTCAGCAAAATCGGCGTAACCGTATTTTGTATTCCCTCCGCACGGAAAACGACATTCCCCGCGTTCAAAAGGAATTGGGTATCTGTGCCGCGGCCCTCCGCAATCTGGAGAAAAAGGAAATGTCCCCGTATCCGCTTCAGAATGAACAGGACAAGGCAGCAGATCAAGTCATGCGCCGCCGGGAAGCCAGTGGACCCATCCGCATTGCGAACGTTTTGACGGCAGTATTGAAAAACCGGGGCTTGCTTGAAAGAAGGGAAGATGGAACATATGTCTTCCAAGGCATGCAAACAATCATGGATCATTTGAAATGAAACAAACCTGCATATTGACCGGGCTGTTTTTCGCAAGCTCTCTCCCATTTGCCGCCCCCTCGTATTGACATTCCTCATTTTGTAACCTACTTGTAACTTGCCAAACTTCCTTTGTGAAGTAATGTGGTGGAATGAACAAAATCTTTTCCGCTCTTCTTCTGGCGGCGGCTTTTCTGTTTTCCGGAGCGCCGTGTACGGCAGCCGTTCCTGCCTCCGCTCCGGAGCAACGGGAGCAGTCCATCAAGGACATGGACAAACTTCTGGATAAAAGGCTCTTCAAGCAGGCCGCGGAACAGGCCCTGAAACAGCTTAACGAATACGACGACCAATACAGCGGAAAGGATCTGGCCCTTTACTACCGCGCCCTCCAAAATTTGAACGGCCTGAATGATTCTACGAATCTGGACACCATTCTTCAGGAACAAATGAAACGCCATGGAGAAAACCCATGGTTCCTGATGGCCGCCGCCGAACTATATCAAACGGCCAGCCACACCTTCAAACTGGCGGACGGCAAGTACATCCGCGTCAGCCGCCCCTGGCAGGGCGAATATTCCGGACAAAAAAGGGACAAAGTGGAAGCTCTGCGCTGCCTTTTGAAGGCAATGGACATCGCGGAACGGAACAAGGACATGAAACTGCTCGGCCTTGCACGGTTCATGATGGCGAAGGCACTCTTGAAGAATTATGGTTATTACCAGCCTTTCTCCGCATTCCAGACTTATGCGGCCCTGGGCAACCTGACCGGGCTTGAAAAGCTCCCGGGTTACGTTTCCAACCAGGAAGCCCCCGAATTCCGCAACGTTTCCACGCTGCCCGTTGTCGTGAACCCAGCCACGGGAAAAACGGAAATCGTCTTCTACCACGCTTCCTCTTCCTGGAGCGCAGCTAGGAATGACGGCGAACGCGTACGCTGGCTGCTGGACGCCGCCGTCCGGGCGGACCCGGAATTGGAAAACGAGGTCAGCCTGTTTACGGCATCCTGGTGCCGCAATCTTCTTTCCTATGCGAATACGGCTCCGTATCAGGAATTCGTGTACGGTCCCGGCAATGCGGGATCGGTGGAGGGCATCAACCCTGCGGATTTGAAAACGGACCAGACTGTCGTCAGAACGGACCGGACGGACAAGGGCCAATTCATGCTCATCACGCTGCCGCCGGATTACGACTTCATCCGGATTGCATCCCGGGTGACCCCTTCCCCCTATCCTGCGGAACCCTATCTGGATGCCGCAAAAATCATCAGTGGAGAATTTCTGGTGCGCAACCAGCGCCCGGCAGCCGCCGATGTTCTGAAAAAGACACTGCAAACTTACAAGGACATGCTTCAGGCGCACCATGAACGCGGCGGTGCCAAACCGCCGGAATCAGATGCAGAAGAGACTGTAGAATATACGGATGACACTACCGACTCTCTTCAGGAGGAACTTGCCTCCATTACGGAACCTAACGGAGCATTTGAGGAGGACGAAAGAACGCTGCTTTCCGGAGAGCCCGTCTCCATGGCGTTCATTTACAGGAACGCCGCCAGCGCCTCTATCACGGCACGTCCCGTCAATGTCAGGCTGTGGCAGGAGGAGCGCATAAACACCCTTCTTGCCTCAAAAAAACTGGGGAAAAACTATGAAAAAAAATATTCCGGGTTTGATACCCTTCTTTCCAATCTGTTGAATGACAAATCGGCCGCCCGTTACCTGGGGAAGGAAATCAAGGGGGAAAGCATCAGCCTGGAACCCGGGAATCAGCATCTGGACCGGATCGCCCAGCTATCCGTACCTGTCAGTCAGCCGGGATGGTACCTCCTGACCGTCACGCTGAACAACGGCTACCGTTTCCACCGCCTCCTCTCTCTGTCCGACCTGGTGCTGATCCGCCGTTCCATTCCGGAAGGCAATCTCTGGTTCCTGGCGCAAGCCAAAACGGGAGTTCCCGTGGAAGGCGGCAAAATCAGCCTGGTGCGCTACAGAGAAAACAAAACGCTTCAAACAAAACAAGTGAAGGGAACCACGGATAAAAACGGCGTTCTGGTAGAAACACTGCCTCCGAACGACAGCAATTCTCCCACCTACTATAATCTCCTGGGCATCGCTACACATGGAGACAGCTACGTCGTAACAGGAGGGAGGAAGGAATGGTACTCCGGCGAATCCCGAATGTCCCTGAACAACAAGGTTTCCAGCTCCTATGGCTGTTTCTTCCTGGAAAGCCAGCCCGTTTACCGGCCGGGCCAAACGGCCCGGTTCAGAGGGGTCCTGTTCCGTCCGGATTTCGCCAATCCCGGTACAAAAGACTGTGCCGGAAAAAAATTGACGCTGACGATCCTCAGTCCCATCGGCGACAAGGGAATTTTCCCGGAACAAACAGTTACTACGGACGCCACGGGCGGCTTTGACCTGGAATTGTTCATCCCCCACGGAGCGCCTTTGGGCCAGTACAGGGCAACACTGGATTTCAGAGAGGCGGATCGCATTCTGTATGCCCCCCTGTTCCGGATGGAAGAATACAAAAAACCGGAATTCACCGTCAAGATGGACGCCCCTGATAAACCCCTCAGGCTGGGACAGCCCATCCCCGTTTCCGTCCAGGCGGACTATTATGCGGGTGGCCCGGTGAGCGAAGGAAAGGCCACCATCACCATCACCCGTACTCTGGGAGCGGAAGTATGGACCCCGTACTGGAAATGGAGCTGGCTGTATTCCAGGAAATCCAGCCCCTACTATACCTGTTTCACGTCCGACCCTCCCCTAACGGTGCTGGAAAAAACCATTCCCCTGGACAAGGAAGGCAAGGCCACCGTGGAACTCTCCACGGAACAGGACGCCAGGGACTTTGCCTCCCAGGACATCACCTACCGTATTTCCGTCAGCGTCACGGATGCCTCCCTGAGGGAAGTCTCCGCTTCCGGCCAGGTGATCGCCACCTGCCGCCCGTTCAATATCTTCACCTCCCTGAGCCGGGGATACGCCCCTGCGGGAGTGCCGGTCCGGGCCACCATCACGGCAGCCACGGCGGACGGCGTCAAGATCGGGAAAGCGAAAGGAAAGTCGATATTGTACCGCGTCCATGCGGACTCCAGCCGGCAGTCCCTGGCGGAATGGGACGTGGTAACCAATGAGGAAGGCTCGGCTTCCCTCACCTTCCAGACAGGGGATTCCGGCCTGTACCTCCTGCAAACAACGCTGGAGGACAGCCAGGGTGGCAAGGTAGAAAGCTCCCGCCAGTTTCTTTCCTATGGCACGGGAGAACACCATCCCTTTAAAATAAATCCCCTGTCCATCACTCCGGACAAAAACGAGTACGCTCCCGGAGAAACCGCCAGCCTGCTCATTGCGTCCGACTATCCGGACGCCCACGTCTGGACCTTCCTGCGCAATTCATGGAAAAACGAATCCCGCCGCCTGGTCGCGCTGGACAGGCAGACGGCCCTGGTGGAATGTCCCCTGACCCGGGAAGACATGCCCAACATGGGCGTCAACGCCTTCACCGTACGGAACGGGGAGCTGCACCAGGCATCCGCGGAATTGCTGCTGCCGCCGGCCAGCCAGATGCTGGAGCCTGCCGTCTCTCCGTCCAGGCCCCGGTACCAGCCGGGCGAAAAGGGCCGCATGACCGTACAGGTCAAGGGACCGGACGGAAGCCCAGTGAAGAACGGCATTGTGACTCTGGCAGTTTATGACAAGGCGCTGGAATACATTGCCCGGCCCAACGTCTCCAACATCGCCGAAACCACGTGGGGGGGGTTGAATGGGACCCGTTTCCTCAACATCAGCGCCATGCAGGACAAAGGGACGGAAATGGAAAACGGGCCGGACCAGCCCTATTTCGAACCTCTCGCCGAACCGGACCTCTCCATGCCATTCGGAGATTTCGCTGGTGGAATTGGGAGGGGAGGGAGCAGAACGGGAGATTTTGCCATAAGTAAAAGATCGGCAAACGGCATGCTGTCAAAGGGCATGTCATTTCCTCAAACACCGCCAACGCCGGTCATGCAATCAATGCGTGACGCAGAAATGGCGGATGCCTTTGGAGAAGAAGAAGTAGAGGATGAACGGCAGGGCGCCTCCCCCGCGATTCAGCTGCGCACCAATTTTGCGGACAGCATCAAGTGGTGCGGCACACTCAAAACGGACGAAGAAGGCATGGTTGCCGTCCCGGTGGACATGCCGGACAACCTCACCACGTGGAAGGCGGCCGCCTGGGTGGTCACCTCCGCTCTGCAGGTAGGGCAGGCTTCCGCGGAATTCCTGACCACGAAGAACTTCATGGTCAGCTTGCAGGCTCCCCGCTTCTTTGTGGAAAAGGACATCGTCATGCTCAGCGCCATCGTCCGCAACCGGACGGACAAGGACGTGCTGGCCCGCATCTCCATCACCCTGAAAAACGGCTGCCTGAGCCTGATGCCCGGCAACTCTCCCGCCCTGAACGGATTGGGCGCCGGAACGGACAACGCCGCCTCCAGGAAAGTGACCGTCCCCGCCCAGGGGCAGGTGACCGTGAACTGGTGGACCACGGCCATCAGGGAGGGAACCGCCACCGTAGCCATGGAAGCGGCCGCAGGCTCCCTGGGAGACGCCATGCAGATGGACTTCCCTGTGCTGGTGCACGGCATGAAGCAATTGCACGCGGACAGTACCGTCCTGCTGCGTGGGGACCAGGAACGGCAGCTCACCATCAACCTTCCGCAGCAAAGGCGCAGGGAGGAAAGCCGGCTCGTCGTCAAGGTCTCCCCCAGCATCGCCCTGAGCATGGTGGAAGCCCTGCCCTATCTGGCGGAATACCCCTACGGCTGTGTGGAGCAGACGCTCAACCGCTTCCTGCCCGCCGTCATCGTAACGGACACGCTCAAGCAGCTTGGTCTGGACCCCGGCCAGGCGCTGGAAAGCCACCGCAACCTGAACCCGCAGGCCATACGGGACAAGGCGTTTTACGACAAAATCATGGAACGTCTGGAACGCAATCCCGTATACAGCGAACGTAAACTGAAGGCCATGGCAGAAAAGGGCATTCGCGACCTCCGGGAAAAACAGCTTTCCGATGGCTCCTGGGGATGGTTCGGCGGAGCGGACCGGGGAGACCCGGTGATGACCGCCCACGTCGTCCACGGCCTCAAGATTGCCGGAAGCACGGTCAAGCTACCGGGGAATATGCTGCTCCGCGCCGTGTCATGGCTGACCGGCCACCAGAACAGGCAGCTGGCCCTGCTCGTCAAGGGGGACGCCTACCGGAAACTGGAAAAACAGCCTGACGGCCCGGCAACGCAAAAGGCTATCCGGGAACTGGGAGACTACCGTCTGACGGCCTCCGCGTCAGACGTGCTGATTTATTCCGTGCTTGCGGAAAACGGCGTCCGGAACCTCCAAATGGAACGCTACCTGTTCCGCGACAGGCTGGAACTGCCGGTCATCAGCCAGATCCAGCTTGCGGAAATTCTGCTGGACGCCCACCGCATGGACGACTTCAAGGAAATAATGCCCGTCATCTCCCAATTCCTTCAACAGGACGACTCCCTGCAAACCGCATGGCTCCGCCTCCCCAACCAGGGCTACTGGTGGCGCTGGTACGGCAGCAATGTAGCCACCCAGGCGGCTTACCTGAAACTGATGGCCAAGAGCGATCCCAAAAACCCCGTCACGTCCCGCCTGGCCAAATGGCTGCTCAACAACCGCGCCAACGGCTCCTACTGGAATTCCACGAAGGATACGGCGGACTGCCTGGAAGCCCTGTCCGCCTACCTCTTCCAGACCCGGGAAGGCATGGAAGACATGGAGGCGGAAATTCTCTATGACGGCGTTCCGGTGAAAACCGTTTCCAGTACCAAGGAAACCCTCTTCACCTTCGACAACGAATGGAGCATGAGCGGCAAGAACCTGACGGACGGCCAGCACCGCATCACCATCCGCAGGAAAAAGGGGAACGGCAGCATCTATGCCGGCTCCACGCTCAGCTACTTCTCCCTGGAAGACCCCATCCCCGCCGCAGGAAACGCCGTCACCGTGGAACGTTCCTACTACCGCATGGAAAAAGAAACGGTAAAGGAAGACTCCGTGAAAGACACGCAGACGGACGCCGGAGAACTCGTCTCCCGCGGCCGCGACCAGACCCGTCGCACGCTGCTGAAAGACGGGGACATCATCGCCAGCGGAGACATCATTGAAGTGGTGATGAGCGTAAAAACGAAAAACGACGTGGAATACCTGATGCTGAGTGACCCGAAGCCGGCTGGCTGCGAATCCCGGGACACCGTCAGCGGATACGCCTGGATGGGCACCGTCTCCGGCTACAAGGAAATAGGCGACGAGGAAATACGCGTCTTCCTCTCCTCCCTGCCGATGGGCGAATACCAGATCAGCCACCGCCTCCGCGCCGAACGCCCGGGCAGGTTCAGCGCCCTCCCCGCCGTTCTGGAAGCCATGTACGCTCCGGAACTCCGCGGCAACAGCCGGGAACACAAGATCAGCATTTCCATGCCGAAGCCGTAACTCCGGAAAACGGGAACGCCGCATCCCCCCTGCGGCATTCTCCGCACTACATTCAGGGAATAGGCACACCGCAGGAAATACGGTAAAAACTCTTGCATTCCTTCCCCGGAAGCGGACAATGCCGCCTCCGTAAACACAGGACGCCAAGATGGAATCCGGAACCTTGAAGGGACACACCGCCATGGCTGCGGCCGCCGTCATCTGGGGTCTGATGTCCCCGGTCAGCAAACTGGTCATGCAGGGAGGGGAAGTAAGCTCCGCCTCCCTGGCTACATTCCGGCTGCTGGGCGCCGCCGTGCTATTCTGGCTGGCTTCCTGTTTCGTGCCCCGGGAAAAAATCGACCCCCGCGACCGTCTGAAGTTGTTTTACGCCTCCCTGTTCGGAATCATCTTCAACCAGATGGCCTTTACCGTAGGCGTGGGTTTCACCTCCCCGGCGGATGCCGCCATCATCACGACCATCACCCCCATCCTGACCATGATTCTGGCGGCCTTCGTACTCCGGGAAATGATCACGGGGCGGAAGGCGGCGGGCGTATGCGCCAGCGCCGTCGGGGCCGTCCTGCTGATTACCGGGGGCAGCCACACTCCGGCCGCACCAGGAGACAACAACCTGCTGGGGGACATCCTCTGCCTGGCATCCCAATGCAGTGTGGCCGTTTACTTCGTGTTCTTCAAAAGGCTGATCGGCAAATACTCCCCTGTCACGCTGATGAAATGGATGTTCACATACGCCGTATGCGCGTGCCTGCCCTTCACTTTCCGGGAAGTCTCCTCCGTTCCCTACTCCAGCCTGTCCCTCCAGACGTGGACGGGCATCGCCTATGTGGTCGTGCTGGCCACCTTCGTCAGCTATATCTGCCTCTCCTTCGCACAGCAGCGTCTCAAGCCCACCGCAGTGAGCATGTACAACTACTGCCAGCCGGTCATCGCTTCCTCCGTGGCCGTCCTGTGGGGCATGGACCAATTCGGCTGGCTGAAAACGCTCTCCGTCCTGCTGGTCTTCACGGGTGTCTTCCTGGTAACGCGCGGCAAGGCGCCGGCAGCCATGCAGGAACAATAGGCCGGCCAATCCGCTCCAGTAAATCTATCTAAGTTAATAGATTATATAGTTTTTCTTTTATTCTGTAGCCTTGCTCAAAAATCGTTAAAAACGTGTAAAAACGCACCAAAACGCAAGAAAAGTTGCACCACTTTAGCACCACCATTTTTGCTGCAGTAGCGGAAACCGCATGAGAAAAGGAGTCATTGCCAGAATTACAAATAGCTGGCGGAAGAACTGGAAAGCAGAAAGACTTCTCGTAATTCCTGTAGACTTCGTAGTTTTTTACAGGAATGTGACAGGAGGCAGGAAAAAATGGTCTTCTATCAGAAACTTTTCTCTAACAGATAGAAAATATTAATGTCTATGATACAAACAAATTGATGTTAAAAATAGTAGTGTAGTTTATCCATAATAAATTCCCATGATTTCATAACGTAAATATGGAAAATTCGGGATAATTACATTGACATGAGATGCGGACATATGCTACTGGGGAAATGATCATGGAGGACAGCCTTCCTCTCATTTCGTTCATCAATCCCAACACCTTAATACCTTATGAACACTCCAGCTGCTACTCCTGGCAGCAAGTCTTCTTCCATTCCTGCTTATCGCAAATGGTACTTCGGCTCTACGGCCAAACCCATGCTGCGGGGCATGCGCACCGCTTCGGAGCCCGATCCGCTGCCGTTTGAACCAATCCACGAAAAAGACAACCACAAAGTAGGTCCTCCCAGCACCTCGGCGGACGGGTACAACACCTACGGCACCTTCACCATCCCGGAAGGAGCCGATGGCAAAAAGCTCTACGGCACCTGTTCTCTCTTCCTGGGGGTGGACGACTGGGGCAGTCTGGAGGTGAAGGACTCCGGCGGCAAGGTGGTGGCGCAGGTGGACCTGAAGGAAAACTCGCAGGAGGCGGGAGACAAGGGCGGCCACAAATACCACACGGGCACCGGCGGGGCGCAGCTGCCTTCCGGTTCCTACAGCTGGGAAGTCAACCAGACCAACATCGACTACAAGCCTGAAAAAGACAACGTCTCCATCTGCAACTACAGCATCGACGTGGTTCCGACGGAGCCGGGCGGCAAGGAGGAACCTGAGAAGTGCCCGTGCGAGGGAGACACGTGCGACAATAGCGGCGGAACGCCGCCCTCCCCGTCGCTGGCCCGGTCGGGCTCTGCGGCGGGTGTGAAAAGCAGCACACTGGGGAACTACTCCTCGGCAGGGTGCAGCGTGACGGCGGAAAGCACGGCTACGCTGATGTACTGGTCGTGCAACTTTGGGGCATTCAGGGGGCTGGGAAATCTTCCTGCGGGGCGGTTGGAACTGAGGGCTGAGGAAAACATCTCCGGCCTGGAAAACCCGGTGTCTCTGGCCTACAACCATCCCTTGAACAGCCGTCTGGACGTGCCCGAAGGGGGCATTGTGCCCGGAGTGCGGTTCAATCTGGTGCAGGGAGACCGGGTGATTGCGATGCGCTGCTACACGGACGGGTCCGTGCTGCCCATCGGGGTGGACACGTCGGGCGGAGGGCGCGCGGCTCTGGCCACGGTGGAGGGGCAATCCTGCCTGCAATGGACCGTCATGGATGGCAGCGCCTACCTCTTCTCGGCGGAAACAGGAACGCTCCTCACCTACACCACGGCCGACAGGCAGGTCATCTCCAATGTCGCCACTTATCTGGACGTCAGGCATGCCCAGGACGGCTCCCTCAGGCAAATCTGGAACCTGTGGGACGGCCTGCTCAACGTGGAAAACGTCACGGCCGCGGGCTACCTCATCGCGCTCTACACGCCGGGGCAAATCACCGGAACGGACGAACAGGGATTTTATAGCGTTACAGGCGTTCCCTTCAAAACGTTTGCCCTCTCCCTTTCCACGGACGGCCAATTCACCATCACGGAGCAGACGCCGGCCAGGCAGCCCTATGCCGTCACCTGGTGGAAAAACGGCCTGGCGTGGAACATGCGGAGGGGGACGGGAGAAGAGGCGATTACAACCACCCGCACGCGCACGGAGGTGGAACCGGAAGACTCGGTCTGGCAGCTGGTGACGGAAATCTCCAAAGGGGGCATCATGGCGGCGCGCACCTGCTCCATCTATCAAACGACGGACGTAGGCGACCTGCTGCTCACCCGGGTGGAAGGCTACCAAAGTCCGGAGGCGCAAACCACGCAATACGCCTACGACCAGTGCGGACGGCTCAAGACGGAAACGGCTCCCGACGGCAGCCAAATTCATTACGCGTATGACCTCTACGGCCGGCTGCTTACCCGCGACGAACCGTGGGCGGAAAGCGGCAGGCGCATCACGCGCTACACCTATGCCTATTCGGGAGAAGCCGACTTCAACGACGAACCCGCCACGGAAACGGTAGACCTGCTTCCACTGGAAGGGCACATCAAAACGCTGGCGTCCACCGCCTGGAAATACACGACGGCCAACCACGTCAAGAGGACGGAAAAGAGGGTCACGGGGTCAGGTGTGACGGGCACGCACCTGACGGCCACGGAACAATGGCTGGCCGGCGCGCCCGATGTCTACGCCCGCGGACGCACCCGGATGACCCGGGACCTCAACGGCGTGCAAACGTGGCACGACTACGCGGCCACGACGGAACACGGTGCCCTCTACACGGAAACGGTTGAAACGCGCCTCAACGGGGAAACCGTGCCGGGACAGAGCACGCGCACCATTACCTGGATCACGGCGGAAGGGCAGCGCGTCAGGGAGGAAAGCCACGTTCTGCTCAGCAGCGGGGAATGGGCCATCACAGACAGCGCCTCTTACGAATTTGACACGCAGAACCGGTGGGTGAAAAAGACGGCTGGCAACGGCCGGGTGACGCAGCGCGAATTGATGTGCGACGGGCGCCTGCTGTGGGGTATTGATGAAGACGGCGTCAGAACGGACTACGCCTACGACACGGCAAGACAATTGATGGAAACAACCCGCTCCGGCGTGACGGACGGGGAAACCGTCGTCACGCCGGAAACCATCACCACCTACACGAGGGACGCCCAGGGGCGTGTGCTGCAAACACGCACGGACACGGGAGCGATGACTACGCAGGAAAGCACGGCATATGATCTTCTTGGAAGAACAATCTCCACCACGGACGTCCTGGGCCGGGTCACCACCTACGCCTACAGCCAGGACGGTTTGACGACCACGCGTACCATCCCCTCCGGAGCCACATTCATCACGCGCAGCGCCCCGGACGGAACGGTCCTGGAAGAATCCGGCACGGGACAGCGTCATGTCATCCATTCCATTGACTTGGCCAATGACGGCGTTCGGACCTTCACGAAAGCCATCTGTGGTGAGACGGAAATCGAGCTGCAAAGAATGATCGTCAACGGAGCCGGGGAAACCCTGCGCACGGGCGTCCCCAACACCGTCGGCGGGTTCATGTACACGAGAAACACCTACAACGCCAAGGGACAGCTCACCAAAACACAGACGGATGCGGAAACCGCGGCCACAACGATGGCCCCGACCCTGTGGGAATACGATGCCTTCGGCAACAGAACGAAAGAAACCTGGAAGCTTGCCGATCCGGCCACCGTATCCAACTCGCGCATCACCGCGTGGAGCTACGGCGTGGAGCAGGCAGAAGATGGCGTGTACCGTGTCGTCACGGCAACCAGCAACAACGGCCAGGGCACGACCTATGACGAGACGCAAAAAACGCTTCTCTCCTCCCTCTCGCCCACGCTGGAAAGCAAGGTCATTTCCATCGACCCCAGAGGAAATATATCCACGCAGTGGAGCGAATACGGCGCGGGCGCTCTGCGGACGCAGAAAAGCAACATTCCCACCTCCAGCATCACGGCTACAGCCACGGTTATCGACGGCTTCACCACCGCGCAGACCGACTACGCAGGCATCGTAACCAGCCAAACCCGCACCTATGCGGAAACCGGCATCGTCTATACCCAAACCGACGGCCGGGGCAACACGACCACGACGAAGACCGATATTGCGGGGCGCACCGCCTCGGTGACGGACGCGGCGGGCAACACGACTTCCACCGCCTACAGTCCTTATTTCGACCAGCCTTCCGTGGTCACCAACGCCCTCGGGAATGCAGCCCATTACAAGTACGACGTCCGGGGTCGCAAGACGGCGCAATACGGCACGGGCGCCCAACCCCTGATCTTTGCCTACGACGAAGCCAACAGAATGGTAAGCCTCACCACGTTCAGGGAGGACGCGGGGGACATCACCACCGATCCCACGGGACGCACGGACGGGGACCTCACCACCTGGAGCTACGATGACGCCACGGGCCTGCTCATCCGCAAAACCTACGCGGACGGCACCCATGAGGACACTACCTACAATGCCCTGAACCTCAAATCAACGCTCACCGACGCGCGGGGGATCGTCACCACCTGGGGCTACAACCTGAAAAAGGGGGTCAACACCTCCGTCTCCTACAGCGACTCCACGCCCGGCATCCAATACGCCTACAACTACCTCAACCAGCTGATGAGGGTGACGGATGCTTCCGGTACGCGCACCATCTCCTACAACCAATACAGCGAACCGGACACCGATAGCATCACGATAGGGGGAGCCTCCTACCAGCTCCAGGAAAACTACGATATCTACGGCCGGTCCTCCGGCTACGCCTTAAAGCAGGGAACCACCGTTCTTCAGGAAGTCAGCCAGGGGTATGAAGCCAACGGGCGGCTTGCCAGTGCCGGAATCATGCACGGAGGAGAAGAACAGACATTCGCCTACAGCTATCTGGCAGGAAGCAGCCTGCTCTTCAGCCTGGCGATGCCCAACGGCATCGTCAGGGAACTTGCCTATGAAGAACACCGCGACCTGGCAACAGCCATCAACTACCATCTGGGAGAAACCGTGCCGGTCTCGTGCACCCAGAGCTACGACGCATTGGGACGCCCGGTCACCCGCACCCGGCAGCGGGGAACCGAAGCTGCCCGCAATGACAGCTTCAGCTACAACGGCAGAAATGAACTCACCGCAGCTACCCTGGGCACCGCCCCCTACGGTTACAGCTACGACAACATCGGCAACCGCAAGACGGCGCAGGAACTGGCCGAGGAACTCGCCTACACAGCCAACGAACTCAACCAGTACACCCGCATTGAAGAAAGGGGGGAAACGCCTTTTGTGCCGACGTACGACGCCTCGGGCAACCAGACGCTGATCAAAACATCAACGGGTATCTGGACGGCCGCTTACAACGCGGCCAACCGGGCGGTGAGCTTCACCAGCCGGGACGGCGCTACGGTGGTGGAATGCGGGTACGACTACCAGGGCCGCCGCTACATGAAGAAAGTAACCGTCAACGGAACGGTCACCAGCCATGAACGCTACCTGTACCGCGGCTACCTGCAGATAGCTGCGCTGGACATGCTCAACAGCCGGAACGTGCTTCGGACACTGTTGTGGGATCCTCTGGAACCGGTGGTCACACGGCCTCTGGCTCTGGTGCAGGATAATGCCCTGTACTGCTATGGCGTTGACTTTAACAAGAACGTGACGGAGGTGTTCGACGCGCAGGGAACAATCGCGGCGGCTTACGATTACTCACCCTATGGACAGGTTGCTTCCACGGGAGACCTTGTCCAGCCCGTGCAGTGGTCCAGCGAGATGAACGACGAAGAACTCGCCCTGGTCTATTACAATTACCGCTATTACAACCCGGCTGATGGCAGGTGGATTAATCGCGATCCCGTCGCCGAAGAAGGGGGATGGAATCTTTATGTCATGATCAATAATAATGCTATAAGTTGGATTGACATTCTAGGATCGGAATTTAAAGCTAATCAAACCGAAGGCTCATTAGCTCAAGGTAATATGCCTGTTGGTTGGTATGGAAAAACCACTCGGCCTATACCAAAACCTGAAGGTGAAAATGAGATTTCCGAGGAATGCGTGGAAGGAAAACGAAAGAAAACATATAAAGTTTCTATAAAGAAATCAAAAAAATTTAATGTTACTGTTGATTCATATGTAGCCAACGATCAAACCGGGCGAGCGTACACGGCTAATGGATTGGTTGAAATTCGAGCACACGAGCAAAGACGGGTTGATGTTTATCAAAAGGCCTATGACGTCTATCTCAAAATATTTGAAAAAGAAATCACCGATAAATGTTCTAAATCAGGGTTGAACAAGTCCCAGGCGACTATTTATAAACGTAAGTTAAAAACTTGGTTGGAAGGAAAACAATCCCTTGCTAAAGGCAAGTTTTTAAATTGGTCGAGTAAACAGCAGCAGAAGATTACAAATGAAAATCAAACATATTTTAATGAAGAAGGAGGCAGATGGTTAGAAGCTGGGGGACTGTTTGACTCCATTGGATCTCCACATCTGGTTGGAGAGCCTGAACCTATAGATATGAGTTGCCCACAATAATAATCATGATGAACGCAAACGTTTTTTTACTTTTTTTGTTCTTTGCTTCCTATGCTTTATGTTCAGAAGTGAACATTGAGGTAGGCGCTCGGTTTGAACCTACCAAAGTTATACATGATCCCGATATATTTTTCATTATAGATATAGTCAATGAAAGCCAAAAAGATATAATGATAAAAAAATTGAACGGCGAAATCATGGACTGTGGAATTGAATTGTGGATATTCGAAAAAGCTGTGAAGCTTTGGCCCCGGGCTGATGCGGAAGGAAAAAGAGAGGATGCGTTCATCTTATGGGACAGAGAAACAATAAAGGCTGGAGAGAAGAAAAGAGTTGTATTGAAATTGAGGGATCTTATGAGCGGGTATTCTGAAAATGACGATCTTGCCCGCACAATAAAGGAAGAAGTCTCATTCTTAAGATCAGGAACGGGACGCGTAGTGCTTAAATACTACGATGCTGACGAGGAGGAAAAAATAGCTGAAGGCAAGTTCGATTTGGAAAAACTCAATGAAGAACAGAAGAGGAAAGCCTTGCCCCCGGCCAAAAAAACGTGAATCAGGAATCATTCAAAAAAGTTGGCTTTTGTATGACTGGATCAACGATCACTTTCTTTGGCTGTTGAAAAATCAGTGTATGAAAACTCACCTCAGGCGAGCCCCCCTTCACATCACGAACCCTCCCCTGAGGCCGGATGCGCCCCCCCCACGCTGTGGGCATGAAACGCATTTCCTTCAATGCCGGGGAGCTCTCCCCGGAACTCTTCCAGAGCGCCGATCTCAACGCCTTCCACCGCGGCGCCTCCACCCTGGTCAACAGGAACGCCTCCCAGATGGATTCCCTGCGCCGCCGCAGGGGCATGGCCCCCTTCGCGGAGGCCGGGGACCACTCCCGCCTGGCCCCTACATCTACTCCAATTCCGGCAACGAGCGCTTCCTCATGGAAATCTCAGGGGATGTCCTGCACGTCCTCTCTCCGAATTCCGGCGAAGAACTCGTGGAGGAACTCGCCTACACGGCCAACGAACTCAACCAGTACACCCGGATTGAAGAAGGGAGGGAAACTCCCTTCGCACCGCAATATGACTCCAACGGCAACCAGGTATTCATCAAGGCCGCAACGTATACAATGTGCCAGCCGGGACGGCAATACGGTGGTAGAATGCTGCTATGACTACCAGGGCCGCCGCTACATGAAGAAAGTAACCGTCAACGGAACGGTCACCAGCCATGAACGCTACCTGTACCGCGGCTACCTGCAACTAGCGGCCCTGGACATGCTCAACCGCCGGAACGTGCTCCGGACACTGTTGTGGGATCCCCTGGAACCGATGGCCACGCGGCCTCTGGCTCTGGTGCAGGATAATGCCCTGTACTGCTATGGCGTTGACTTTAACAAGAATGTGACGGAGGTGTTCGACGCGCAGGGAACAATCGCGGCGGCTTACGATTACTCTCTCTATGGACACGTGGCTTCCACGGGAGACCTTGTCCAGCCGGTGCAGTGGTCCAGCGAGATGAACGACGCGGAACTCGCCCTGGTCTATTACAATTACCGCTATTACAACCCGGTTGATGGCAGGTGGATCAACAGAGATCCCATCGCTGAAGAAGGGGGTTGGAATTTGTACGGGTTTGTTAAGAACGACGCCATAAGTAAAAATGATTTATTGGGGATGGCTGTAACTACTTTGGATACGCCTGCAGGGATACAAGCTATAATAAATTTGGCTAAAGTTACAGGAGCAGGAGTTGAATTACGGCCAATCAATTAAACAATGAATGTACAATAGTCCATCAAGTAACAGATCCTCCTGTTTTGTTTAATGTTGAGTGTGAACAAGAATGCTCTCGTCAGAAATGGTATTATTTGCCATGTTTTAATAAAGAAGGAACAGGTTTTAGAATGGGAAGAATGGTGTGTACTCAAGGATTATTCAAAAAATATTGGAAATTTATTGGTTGGGAAGGTGCCCCTTATGGTTGTAGTGCTGCTGGTCAATGTGGTTCTTGTTGTGATAATGGCACTGTAACTTATGAAGATAAACTGTGATGAATAATGCGATTAAAGTTATTGTTGCGGCAAAATACTATATTATAGGAGTTTTATTAGGGATTTTTTTATGTTGGCCGTTTGATTACCTTCAACTGGAGAATGCTGATGGGTATGCCGAATATAAAAAAGCCAGATCAGCATATGAAAGTTATTTGAAAAAATACGGTAAAGAACCTTGCAATATTAATTTCCTTCCCGAAGACATCAGGGAGAATATAGGAAAACACGATTATCCTATTAAATTTATCGAGGAAACAGGAAATTTAACATATAAGTATCCTAGGCCATATCCTTATGGAAAATCCAATTTGATTGATTATATCTTTTGCAAAAAAATGGTAGTAGGCAGTATTATAGGTCATATAGATGATAGGAACTGCAAATGATACTGACAGTTCATAAAAAATTCGACTTTTTGTCTAATAGAAAAAGGCATTTGTTCCGGGCTACTTGGAATTGAGAATCAATCGTCTTAAGAATCAAAATACTACCTCTCATACTAATTTGTGGCCTTATTCCAGTGGATTGTTATTGTGGTCTCACGAGCGAGGTTTATGGACAACAGATTAAGTAATTTGACTCTATGGGGATTGTTACAAAAATAGAAATAGTAATCCTCCGGGAAGATGGTCTAGAGTTATAATAACGTACCCTTTTTGATCAATGAAAATTAATTATAAATTTAAAAAGCATTTTATATATATTAAGAGAATATAAAAGAAAAACATATAATGAATTATTAAAACATGAATACCCAATAACTGATCTTGTCACTATTGAAAAAGATACATTAAGTATAGAAATAATTCTTCTTGAAAAATATAGAGATCATCTCCTATTAGGGTTAGACGTTACTTTGCTTGGATCGAAAAAAATATGTTGTAAAAATTCAATTAGAAGAACTTTTACTGTATATAATAAATAGGTCCAATACAATTTAAGAAGGAAATTTCTGAATAAAGAAAGTAATAAATAGCACTGTTCAAGAGACAGGAACTGGTTAATAACGCTAGTCCGCTTTTGTTTCCCTTCACATCTTGTTCCCTTGCGTGCGCTATGTGTAACAGACTTTTCAAAATTACCCCGTTTACCTGTATACTATGATTCAACTCAAATAAATTCAATGCACTAAAACAGTAGTTAAATTCACTACAAAAGTTAATATTCATAATTCATATAATTTTAATCCTGAATGGTTTTCAACGCATCGCACAATTATGAATGAGTTGAAAACAATAGATGTTGCAATGCTTCAGTCAATATGTGGATGGTCTGATTTTAATCATGACGGAACATGGGAAGAAACTGAAGAGCTTTAATTATATATGAAAAAAACAAGTATTATTTCTATATTTTTGCATATATCACTATTACTTGTAGTATTGAATATCTTAAGAGCTAATACTAGCGATTTAAATGTAAGAATAGTTATAGTGCTAGTCGTTTTAAATTTGATATCTATAACTTCAGCATTCTTGATTATTTTTTGTGTAAAAAATAATAGAGTAAATGTAAAAAACGCATTAATAAATAAGTCAAATATTTCATGTAAGTTATTAATATTTGCAATATTTACGATGTTCTTTTTGTACATGAAAAATATATTTGAACATCTATTTGCTAATTTTTCAAATGAAGCGATCAATATATCTTATTTAATTATCATATCTACTGTTTTTTTATTGTGTGTATTATATTTTTTTATCAAAATATTAGTTTTTAACAACTTGTATAAGAAAATCATTGTTTCTATCTTTTATCTAGTTTTATTGATATCTTTATTGATTGGATGGATATTTTATCTAGCATTTTCTATTGGTAACTTTTCTGAAGTATTTATCAATTAGACGGCGCAGTCACAAGACGAGTCCTGAAAAAGACAAAATATGTTTATCATCAATTAATCGATGCATTAATGAACAGAATACTTTAATCTTGCCTTGCCTAATCTCCCTAGCTCACTCATCTGAAATCATTGATAAACAACTTTAAACTTCTGTAGTTGCCATTCGAATACCGTTGGTAGAAAAAAAATGACGTTACAAGATTATTCTGTATAATTCCGATTTGTATTAATGATCTTAATAAAGATGGGAAGCTATGTAAGGGATTTGGTTGTTGCATAGGAGAAAATAAAACAAAAATTCCTCATACTGTGGCTGTACAACAATTAACTGCGGAAGTGAATAGGTTGCTTAACAGCGAAGATTGCCCATGCAAGAATGTTTGCATTTTATCCGGACCAATAAATCAGTGAAGATTCCATCTATGAATATATTTTTATTTTGTTTTTTAACTTTATTTTTTTCTTATAGTCTATTCGGGAAAAATTCAGAAAAAGAGGTAGTTGTTAATATTTCTAATATGTCCGATATAGAAAAAGCTAATTTTTCTAGCATTTTATTATATATTGATGATTCCAATGTTTCTTGGAATAACGTATTAATATACCTAATGAAAATTAATTCAATTGGTGTAAAAGATATCAGCATGGGCAAAAATGGTGATATTATAAATATATCATCGAATGGGATTGAAGATGACATCAAGGTAGTTAGGTATTCTGTCGATAAAAAAACAAAAATAAATTTTAAAAAAGAAATTAATATTGACAGCATCAATCATTCGATAGGTCAATATGTATTGATATATTGGCCCATAAATGCATGGAGGAATGACTGTCTAAGAAAAATCAGCGTAATGATTTTTAAAACAAAAATAGACTCTTTAAAAGATAAGAAAATAGGATTGAATTTTTGTATTGATAAAAACGTTTCCATTGGTGATGTTTTCTGTTATCTATCTGTACTATCTCAACATCGTAATTGTGTAGGAATAGTTTTTTCATACAATTTTATCTTCAATCCTGAATATTATCAACTCTCTCCAAATATCAGTTCTGAACTTCCTTAAATGTTTTCTTGCAGCCCCAGGCTTACGCCAGGGCGCGTGTTGCCTGAATACTACAATGCTGGCGAGAAGGGGAAAATAGCTGAAGGCAAGTTCGATTTGAAGAAACTCAAAGAAGAGCAGAAGAGGAACACCTTGCTCCCGGCCCAAAAAGTGAATCAGGAATCATTCAAAACCAAGGTGCCCCTTTCATATCACGAACACTCCCCCGAGGCCGGATGCGCCCCCCCATGCTGTGGGCATGAAACGCATCTCCTTCAACGCCGGGGAGCTCTCCCCGGAACTCCTCCAGCGCGCCGATCTCAACGCCTTCCACCACGGCGCCTCCACCCTGGTCAACAGGAACCCTCCCAGATGGGGTCCCTGCGCCGCAGCAGGGGCATAGCCCTCTTCGCGGATGCCGGGGACCACTCCCGCCTGGCCCCTACATCTACTCCAATTCCGGCAACGAGCGCTTCCTCATGGAAATCTCAGGGTATGTCCTGCGCGTCCTCTCTCCGAATTCCGGCGAAGAACTCGTGGAGGAACTCGCCTACACGGCCAACGAACTCAACCAGTACACCCGGATTGAAGGAAGTAGGGAAACGCCCTTCGTACCGCACTATGACTCCAACGGCAACCAGACATTGATCAAGACCGCAACGTATACAATGTGCCAGCCGGGACGGCAATACGGTGGTAGAATGCTGCTATGACTACCAGGGCTATCGCTATATGAAGGAAGTAACCGTCAACGAAACAGTCACCAGCCATGAACGCTACCTGTATCGGGATTATTTGCAAGTAGCGGCCCTGGACATGCTCAACAGCCGGAACGTGGTCTGGAATCGGTAGCCACGCGGCCTCTGGCTCTGGTGCAGGATGCCTCTCTTTACTGCTATGGCGTTGACTTTAACAAGAATGTGACGGAGGTGTTCGATGGGCAGGGAACTGTTGCGGCGGCTTACGACTACTCTCCCTATGGACAGGTTGCTTCCACGGGAGACCTTGTCCAGCCCGTGCAGTGGAACAGCGAGATGAACGATAAAGAGTTAGAGCTGATCTATTGCAACTACTGTTCTTACAATCCTGCCGATGGCAGGTGGATCAATCATGACCCCATCGCTGAAGAAGGGGGATGGAATCTCTATCTTTCAAATGGTATAACATATTTATCGGATTATATAGGGCTTAACAGATATATTACACATTTTGATATAGCAGGGTATGGAGGATCTGGAACAACAACACTACATGTTGGAGTAGCAGTAGATCAATGGATTGAAAAAGAGGGGAAATATATTAAGAATGGAATTGTAACATATGATTTTGCGGCTGTTTTAACAGAGAAAACGGGGTTTTGGTGTTCTGTTGGGAATATTCTGAATTGCATATCTTCTATTGTAATTGCAAAAGGAAAAATGGTATCATCAGAAGGTTTAAATCTTGAATCTCCCATTACAATGAATTCATCTCCATGCCAAGATATCGAGATGCTTTCTAAATTGAAGGAGGATGAAGCAGATCCGCCATTATATAACTTGATATTCAGTAGTTGTATAATATGGTCTAGTAATGCTGCAGCATATGGAATGGATAAACCAGGAATTGGGAAATGTTGCAATCCGGACGGAACAATATTTAAATCCAATGAATAAATTATCTAAAAATCCGTTAACATACATTTTAGTTTTTTTATTTTACTGTCATTATTTGCGATACATGACTATATGGTAGTATACTGTAAAATGCAAAATTTGATTGTAGACAGCGTATGGAAAAATATTCATATATTTATTATTTTTCTAATATTATTCTTTTATATATCTTTGTTATTTTTATCAAACAGAAAAGTAAGAAAGTGTATAATTATTAGCATTTTTATATTATTATTGTTTCTGTTTATGACATTAACGGTAGTTTGTATACCCTAATAAGTCTGGAATTATACTCGTATTTTTTTACTTATTATTTATATAAAAACAGATGAAAAAATTGCTTATCAAAAATTTTATGAGGCAGCGAAACGATATCAAACGCTGAAAAAAAAGACATATTCAAGTTGTTTTGAATTATGTCTGGCTATGGCAGAATATGCAAAGGTATTTTTAAAAAGTGATTTAGGAAAAGGAATGATTGAAATTTCTGCTAGATATTGTATTACACGTTGTAATAAAATGCACAAAGGATTAGATTGATAAAACATGAACCATATCATCAATATAGCTATATTCAGTGTTATGATTATAAATGTTGCCCAGGCACGGGATGATATAGCAACCTTGAAACAGATGGTTCAATCTATAGATTCATTTCAAGATTGCGATGTGATGAAATTTATAGATTCCAATCCGGATTTGAACGACATTGCAAGATTTGCGCAGATTCCATATTATCGGGATAGGTTTGAAGCGTGGAAGAATGCTAAGACAGTTACCTCTGGTGTTATCAAATTTAAAAAAGACAATATAGCCGGGAGGTCCAATGATATTATTGGAATAGATAGGCAAACCAGAAAACCTGTTCCGAGTTTCTGTATGTTTGGCGGTCGAGATGCTGCAATTTACATATATCAAGTTTTAAAAATAGGGCAAACCATGTATTTGTGCCACCAATGGTATAATGAATCATGGAAGCCTGCCCATAATGAATGGGGAATGTCCAGCGTAATAATTAAACACGATTCTCCGCAAAACAGGGCCGTTATGTTTTTTTTGGATGAAGAAAGAAAACCATATTTCTTACCATGTGGCGTTGCTTCAATCTTGTATGAAAAAAAAGATCAGAAGATTGTATTAACATTTTTTGATCGAAAGAATCAGCTTGCTGAATTAAATAATGCAGGATACCGTATTTCTAAAATAGAAGCTTCATATGGCACTGATGACGTAACGTGTTATTTGAATGATGAAAGAATTGATATGCAATGGTTCAAAATGGGAAATTGGAGAGAAATGATGATTTATAATTTGTGGACTTACGGTAATGGAATCGACTGGAAGGACTGACGAGTTAATAAATTGTGCGATTCATGGACATCGTTTCAATTCTGAAATAGAAAGGAACAATGAAAATGGATTCCAATCAGTACATTCCCATCTCCTATGCCACTTTCAAAGCTCTGCACCGGAATAACATTTCGTGCTACAATATAATGCCCTTGGCAATCAGATCTTGGTCAAAACTTTAATAAGAGTCTGGATAGTCGTGCACAACGCTGTCAACCGGGCGATGAGTTTCACCAGCCAGGACGACAATATAGTGGTAGAATGCTGATATGACTACCAGGGCTGCCTCACATGAAGAAAGTAACCGTCAACGAAACAGTCACCAGCCATGAGCGCTACCTGTACCGCGGTTATTTGCAAATAGCGGCCCTGGACATGCTGGGCAACCGGAACGTGCTTCGGACACTATTATGGAATCCCTTGGAACCCATTTCCACGCGGCCTCTGGCTCTGGTGCAGGATGCCTCTCTTTACTGCTATGGATGGGACTTCAACAAGAATGTGACGGAGGTATTCGATGGGCAGGGAACTGTTGCGGCGGCTTATGACTACTCTCCCTATGGACAGGTTGCTTCCACGGGAGACCTCGTCCAGCCGGTGCAGTGGAGCAGCGAGATGAACTCTCCTTCACTCTCCTTCACTCTCCTTCACTCTCCTTCACTCTCCTTCACTCTCCTTCACTCTCCTTCACTCTCCTTCACTCTCCTTCACTCTCCTTCACTCTCCTTCACTCTCCTTCACTCTCCTTCACTCTCCTTCACTCTCCTTCACTCTCCTTCACTCTCCTTCACTCTCCTTCACTCTCCTTCACTCTCCTTCACTCTCCTTCACTCTCCTTCACTCTCCTTCACTCTCCTTCACTCTCCTTCACTCTCCTTCACTTTCTTTCCTGCATGGGGAAACATGACGCACACGGCCTGATGAGGAACCCGGCGGAGCAATTCTTTCAGTTTCAAGTTCAGGGAATCCGTCAGCTCCGCATCATCCTGCAGGATGAGCACCCAGTCCTCCGTGCAGGAGGCAGCCTGCTCAATGGCGCGGCGCATGACCTGCTTGCACCCGGTCACGCGGCAGACGTATTCCGGAGCCTGTCTGAACCGTGCTACGCCATACGCTTCCCAATCATTCCGTTCTTCCGGAGGAATATCTTCCATGGCGGCGATGCGCACGCCATCCACCCATTCCCAGGCAAGCCCCTGAACGGAGAGACGCTGTGCCATGGTTTTGCGTTTTGGAGAATCTGGAAGACTGACTACGAGTATCTTGTACATTCCTAGGAATATGAGCCTGCGCCGCGGAAGTCAACAAATCCTACAGGTAATAAGGAAGATGCCCATGTCCTTCCCAGGCTTGCAACCCATGACCGTTTGATTAACAGCATGATTAGGAAAAACATAAGGATAAACATTTATTCCGTGTGCAAAGACATGCCGCGGGCGACGAAAAATGCTGCAGAATAAAACAATGCCGGCGACGATAAAAAAGAATGGGAAAAGGGCGCTTTTTCCATTAACATTTCCGTACCGTTTCCCCACTCTGCCCGCCCCCTCCGGAAACGGTATCCATTCTCCCTCCCATGCACCGCTTTTTTCTATCCTGGGACAAACCAGCCTGCCGCGCCGTGGCGGAACGCCTGCTTGCCGTGGAAATGGACTTCTACAAGCACGCGGTACTGGTTCCCACCCGTGAATCTGGCAGGCAGCTCAGGGAATTCCTGACGGCCTCCTGCCCCGGGAAAGCCGTGTTCCCTCCGCGCGTGCTTCCGGCGGACCAATTCATCCAGCCGGAAGAGGAGGAAAACGAAGCCACCCGCCTGGAGGAACTGGCGGCCTGGATGCAATCCCTTGGAGACGCCCCCCACCGGCTCTATCCGCGCCTGTTCCCCAAGCGCATGCCGGATGACTTCTCCAGCCTTCTGGACATGGCGGCGGCCCTCCAAGCCCTCAGCCATTCCATGCTGAACCAGGGCGTCACCTGCGGGCAGGCCGCGGACGCCTGCGCCGGCATGGACGAACGCTGGCCGGACCTGTCCCGCCTCTTTTCCCGGTGCGGCGAACATCTGGACGGATGGCAGCTCCGGAACCGGACGGAATCCTTTCTTCAGGCAGCCGCCCCTTCCCGCCTGGCGGCCACCCTGCTGGAAACGGGCGGTCAAATCATCGTCGCCTGCGTGCCGGACATCCCCCGGCCGCTGAAACACGCCCTCCGCCATGCGGAAGAACAGGGCATTCCCGTGCAAATATGGGTTCACGCTCCGGAAGAGGAACGGGACGCCTTTGACGATTGGGGCTGCCCCAGACCGGAAATCTGGGCTGAACGCGCCATCCCCGTCCGCGAGGAACAAATCCGCGTAACGCCCGGCCCCGGCAGCCTGGCCGTGGAAACGTGCCGCATCATCGCGCAAACGGCGGAATCCGGAAAAACGGACCTCGCCCTGGGCGTATGCGACCCGGACATGAACGTAGCTCTGGATGCACGGCTCAGATCATACGGCTGGGGCTTGTACAACCCGGAAGGCAGGCCCTTTGCCGGAACAGGCATCATGGACCTGCTGCGCCACCTCCTGCTGGCCATGGAGGAAAACGGAAAAGCGCGGCCCGTGTTCAACCTCATGCGCTCTTCCCTGCTCTGCACCTCTCTGGGCATTCGGGACCAGCAATACTGCTGCGCCTCCCTGGACAGGGTGCGACAAAAATACCTGCCAGAAACGGAGGAATACCTGGTCAAGCGCCTCCGTACCGACTATCCGGGCGCCATCCCGTCCGTGTGCAAAATTCTGGAATGGAGGGACTGCATGAAAGAGCCGGGACGGCTGGGAGAACGCCTGCTCGCGTGGCATCCGGCGCTGGCGGACGCCTATGGGGCGGATACGGAAGCGGCGGAAGTCTTCCATTCCTGCATCTCCGGCCTGGCCCGCCTCCAGAAAAAAAGCGGCCTCTTTTCCGCTCCGGCCACGGCCCTTCAATTGCTGATGCGGTGTCTCCACGCCGCCCGCGTCAAGAACGGCAGAAAGGAACACGCGGTGCTGGATGCGCTAGGGTGGATGGAACTCCATTTCCGCCCGGAAAAAAACCTCATCGTGACCGGACTGAATGAGGGCATTGTCCCGGAAGGAGGCATGGCGGACCAATTCATGCCGGAACCGCTCCGGGAATCCCTGGGCATGGACTCCTTTTCCCGGAAAAAGGCGCGGGACAGCTTCCTGCTCACGGCCCTGATCCACTCCCGGGAACGGGAAGGAAGCCTCTTCTTCATCCTGTCCCGGACGAGCAGCAGGAACGATCCCCTGACGCCTTCCTCCCTGCTGATGCGCTGTGCTGATGAAGAGCTGCCGCGCCGCGTGGAACTGCTCTTCCGTGAATGCTCCGCGCCGGAACCGCCGCTGCCCTACCGCCGCGGAGGCTGGCACATCCAGCCGGCGGAAGGCTGGAAAACGGCCACGGACATCACCTCCATGGCTCCCGGGTACCGGAACCCGTGGAAAGAACGGGAAAAACCCTTTTCCCCCACCACGCTGAAAAACTTCCTGGCCTGCCCCATGCGCTTCTGGGTGAGGGAGGCCCTGCACCTGAATGCGGACGAATTCCAGCCGGACAAGGAAGACATGGCCGCCAATGAACTGGGAACCATGCTTCACGACGTGCTGGAACAATTCTGCCGGCTTCACCCCTCCCTGGAAGACGGAATGACCACGGCCGCCCTGCAAAGGGAAATCGGGGAAATACTGGATGAAACATTCACGCGCCAGTATGGCAGCCGCCCTCTCATGCCCCTGCTCCTGCAGAAGCGCTCCATGGAACAGCGGCTGAATGTGTACGCGGAACAGCATTTGGAGGACCTCCGGAACGGATGGACATGCATCGCCTTTGAACAATCGGTGGAAAACTGGCGGCTGGAGGACTTCAGCATGAGGTTCCGCATTGACCGCATTGACCGCCACGCGGACGGCTCCCTGCGGGTCATTGACTACAAGACCGGCAAGACGGACTCCTGTGAAAAAAAGCACCTGGGGTCCATGAAGCGCCCGGATGCCCTGCCGCTGCTCTCCCCGGCCCTGCACCCTTACACCAGACGGCAGAAAAACGGAAAGGCGGTCCACTTCCGCTGGAAGGACCTGCAACTGCCCCTCTATGTCCTCTGGGCCATGGAAGAATACCGCGGCCGTCCTTCCGCCGCTTATTACGCACTTCCCGCCAATCCACTGCACATCGGCATCTCCGCATGGGACACGCTGCATGATCCCCAGCCTGGATGCGACATGTGCGCCCTGGAAAGCGCACGCTCCTGGATTCTGGAACTCATGCGCCTCATCCGCGAAGGGCGCGGCCTCATCACGGCGGAAGAACTGGGCTGGGATACCCCTTCCTATGACGTCTTCAAGGACCTTGTCTCCTCCAGCCATGAAACCCTTCAGGATCTGCTGGGACTGAACATCACGCCCCACCTGCCGTTCTGACATGTCCGCCCTGACCAACATCCTCATTTCCGCCTCGGCCGGCACGGGAAAAACCTACCAGCTCTCCCTGCGCTTCCTGGCCCTGCTGGCGCTGAACCGCGGCAGCCATCCGGAGCGGCTCATCGCCGTTACCTTCACCCGGAAAGCCGCCGGAGAATTCAAGGACCGCATTCTAACGGACCTGGCGGCCGGAGCCACGGACTCCGCAGGAGCCGCCCGCCTCAGGGACCGCCTCTGGACCGTCATCAAGGGCACTCCGGAAGAACCGGGGCTCTGGCCGCAGGCCGCGGAGGCCTGGAAGAAGGAACACCTTTGCCAGGAACGTTTCCGGCACATGCTCCGGCTGCTCGTCCAGCAGCTCTCCCGCCTCAACCTCTGCACCATTGACAGCCTGTTCGCTCAGATTGCCGCGACCAGCACCTTTGAACTGGGAGTCAGCGGATTCAGCATGATAGACACCACTGCGGAAAAACTTGCCCGCCGGGAAGCCCTGCTCACCCTGTACCGGGAATGTTCCCTGAACCCGGAACAGGAGCAAAGCTTTGAAGACGCCTTCCTTTCCGGAGCGGACTCCGACGCTGAAGCCGCGGACGCGGAAGACTCCATGACCCGCAGGCTCAACACCTACCATGAACTCTTCCTGGATGAGCCGGACGCCGGAAAATGGGGTAATCCCGCCACACTGGGCTTCACGCCGGAAGAACTTCTCCCTCCCGTTCCGCTGGAACGGTTCAACGCCGCGCTGCACGCCCTGATGGACCGGGCGCGGGACATGCCTGCGCCGGAAGGCAGGAACGGGGCAAAAAACAAGGAAATGTTCCTGCGCTTTCTGAACGGATTCTCGACATACGTCAAGCTGGGACGGTTGAAATTCCACGATACGGAAAAAAAACTCACCATGGAAGAGGCGCGGGAGAAATTCCGGGACTTCTGGTCTCCTCCCCTGGATGAACTTATTCAAAGCTGGCTGCGGATGGAAACTCTTCAGGCGCTGCACCGTACCCGCTCCACGCACGGCCTGATGCGCATCTTTGAGGACAAATACTCCGCCCTGGTCCGGAACAAGGGCAGATTCCTGTTCCACGACGTCACGCGCATGCTGGGGAACGGAGCCGTCACTCCGGAACTGAAAAGAGACCTCCAGTACCGCATGTACTGCCGCTACGACCACTGGATGCTGGACGAATTCCAGGACACCTCCCAGTCCCAGTGGCGCGTGATCAAGCCGTTCCTGGACGACCTGACAGACACCCGGGAGGAGCAGGAAGGCAGCATCTTCGTGGTGGGGGACCTCAAGCAAAGCGTGTACCAATGGCGGGGGGGGGACCCGGAACTTTTCCGCTCCGTCGCCGGGCAGCTCCATCTGGAGGAGCGCGGCATGGCCACCTCCTACCGCTCCGTGCAGCCCGTGCTGGACATGGTCAACGACATCTGCGACTACGCCCGGACGGCAGCGGACTGCGGACAGGCGGCGCTGGAACAGTGGGGGGACTACCCGTCCCACGTCTGCGCAGCCGCCCTGGCCTCCCGTACGGGATGCGCCCGTATCTGGCAGACACCCAGGACGGAGGAAACTTCCGCCAATGACCTGGTGTGCCAGGCCCTGGCCGATATTCTGGAACAGGCAAACGCCCTGCGGCGCGGCCTGGACGTCACCGTTCTGGTCAGCACGAGAAACCAGGCCCTGATCGTCCGGGAATGGCTGACTTCCCACGGCTGGCCGGCGGAAGTGTGCGACGACGTGCCCGTGGGCCAGGACTCCCCACTGGGAAAAACCCTGCTGTCCTTCTTCCGGTGGCTTCTTTCTCCGGGGGACGCCTTTATCTCCGGGCTGCTTTCCCACTCCCCCCTCCATCCCCTCATCAATCCGGAGCGCAGGCCGGGCATGGACTGGAACGAATGGCATATGGTGCTGGAGCGCGAGGGATACGCCGCCGTCATGACGGAACTGGAAAAAAGAATGGCCCTGGCAGGGGTGGAACTGACGGACTTCCACCGGGACCGCCTCTCCGTCTGGATGAACGAGGCGGAACAGGTGGACGAACACGGCGCATCCCTGGACGAATGGATACGCCATATGGAAGACCTGACGCGCCGGGAGGATCCCTCCGGAGGAATCGTCCGCATCATGACCATCCATAAATCCAAGGGGCTCGGATTCGACATGGTCATCCTGCCCCAGATAGGCAAGGACGCCCCCTTTGCGGACAGCCGCCACTTGACCCACTTTGTGAAAAGGGACGGAAACGGCCTCGTTGAGGGTATCGTCATGGCCCCCTCCAAGCAGGTATACACCGCCGTCCCACAATTTCACGCCCTGTACGAATCATGGAAGGCGACACAGCAATTCGACGGATTCTGCAAACTCTACGTAGCGCTCACCCGCGCCAGGCGCGCCTGCCATATCATCCTGCCCGGCCGGGAAAGCAAGGGAGAACTCAAAACTGAATCCATGTGGAAAATCATCCGGTACGCCGCTCTGGCCGTTTCATGCGGTACGGAAGACACGCTGCCGGAATCGGGGGCGGAATGCCTCTACTCGCGGGGGGAACCGGAATGGTATGCGGAACTTCCCGAAACGGACATCCGGACCGGACTGGAAAACGTTCCCGAATGGCCCGTTCACAAGCCGCTTCTCAGGCAGCGCGTGTCCCCTTCCGGCCTGGCCATGGAAAACGACTTTTTCCGGAGCATGCAGAATGCCGCTCTGCGGGAATCGGCCGCATTCGGGTCGACCGTCCATGCCGTCTTTGAACGGATTACCCGTTGGAATCAGGAAGACAGGCCACACTGGGCCCTTCACCCCGCCACGGAGGCGGAACGCACCGTGGCGGCATGCTTGAATGTACCCGCCATCAGGGAACTCTTCATGCCGGCGGAAACGGCTATTGTCATGAAGGAGCAGCGCATTGAAGCCATTGACGGGAATATCTGGATTTCCGGCGTTATTGACAGGCTGGTCATTGACGGCGATTCCGCCTGCATCGTGGACTTCAAGACGGACCATGCGGACACGGCGGAACAGCTCCGGGAACGCCACGGGGTTCAGCTACAAGCCTACGCCCGCATCGTTTCCAAAATAACCGGCATCCCCACCAGCCACATCAGGCGTGTGATTGTTTCAACGCACTTGAAAACAGTTATTTCGGCATAGGTACTCTGGACGAAAAAACAGCCGCCGACAGAAAGAGGGGCTGCCCTTCCCGGCCATCATCTTCACGGTCTCTCCATTCCCTTCCGAAACAGGCGGTTCTTATCAATGCGGCGGGTACCTGCCAGCAGAAACGTATCAATTTGCTCATGCTGCTAAAAAGGATAGTTGATGAATCCTTTCAATGCCGGGCTCCATCCGGAGGGGAGTCCCATGCGCGTACGGCAATTGTATTACAGTCAAATGGCGATGCCGCATGAACTTCCCATCATCCGGCAAAATCGTGGCCCCCGTGTCAACGCATCCGCCACGTTTCACACAAAACTCCATGCGCCGGACACGTCATGCAGCCATTTCTCCGGGTCTCAATCCTGCTCCCCGGAACTTTCAAAACAACACCGGGACGAGGGTTCCCGGTCGCCGCATATATCCACACGGATGCTTTCAATCCCCAGGTAACGCGCTACCGAGCTGTTGATAAACTCATCCGGATCTGCGCTGCACATCCGCCACATGACGGAAACGTAAGGAGCCAGCGGAACCGGTTCGTACGGAGGAACCACAATGCTTCTTTTCCCCTCCGCCAACTCATGACGAATGAGGGCTTTCCTCTCCTCGCACTGGCGGTGGATGCGCGGAAAGGCGTCCAGATACCCGGCACATACCCACAGGGCCAGCCCTCCGGCCGCCGCCAGGATGCAGGCGGGAACCCAGGGCCTGGGCGCCCGGTCCATCCACACGCCGTACAATCCGAGCACGCCCGTCATCATCAGGACAGTGGCGGAAAACATGGCATGCCATGCCGGAACAACGCGCACGAAAAAGCTGACGGCCATGGCATGGGCCACCAGAATGAACAGCAGGCTGGCGGAAACACGGCGCCCCGCCGTCCCACTCCATACACGCCGCCCCTGCCGCCACGCGAGCAAGGCCAGGGCCAGTGCGGCGACGGCAAGCAGAACCTTCGGCAACCGCATGAACTCGTAAAAGGCATTCAACAATTCAGGAATGGAACCGAAGCGTTCTCCCCAGGACTGAAGAACGGCCGCCCCGCCTGCAGTCTCCGAATGCAGGCGGGCCGTATTGCCGGGCGCCAGCAGAAGGCAGGCTCCCCCTATGGCATGGGCGGCCCATCCCGCAAAAAACCACCGGGGCAGGCTGCGCCCCTTCCAACGGGCATGCAGCCAGAACAAAAACAGCATGCCCAGGGAAGCCGGGACCTGGTTCTCATTGGTCATTCCGGCGGCAAACCCTGCCGCGCCAATCCAGAACCAGGAAAAAGGCCTGTCCTGAATCCGGGAACTTCCCGCCCACAAGCCGCGGTACAGGCACAGAAATCCCAACCATACGGCGGCCGCCCACGCGTAATTCGTCCCTCCGGACAGCCAGAACATCGTGATGCCCGGCCTGGAAGAAGAAGTCAGAAGCAGCAGCCCCCCCACAGTAAACAGCAGCACGTCCCGCCAGTCCCCAGGACGTACCCGCCTCCCCCGCGCCAAATAAAACATCATCAGCGCCAGGGAGAGAACCACAAATGGATTAACCAGGCAAAACAGCCACTTCCCGGCCGTCGCGGTAAAAATAGCCAAAAACTCCCCCAGCCTGGGATTCCAGTTCATGTAGGACCACCAGCAGCGTTCCAGCACCGGCCAGAAGGAAAGGCGGTGCTGCGCCCCAAAGACGGAATGCATGAAACTGTCCCCGGTAAACGGAGTCCACCAGGTCAGAAGCATGGCATAAACCAGGAACGCCAGCACCACGCACCGGAACAGGACACGCACAGCAAAGGAACCCTTCATACCAGAAAGCCGGGAACCGCAGCCCCCCGGCCAGAGGGAAATTAATCCGTTACGGCCCTGAACACCGGATCAGGCAGTTTGGAAGGCTTCTTGCCGAAAAACTCTCCCACATCCTTGAACGTCACGAACAGGAAAAAGCCCATCAGCAGGAAGACGAACCCGAACTGGACGAACTCCAGCACCTTCACATTCAGAGGACGCCGGAAAATCAGCTCAATCGTATTCATCACCACGTGGCCTCCGTCCACCACGGGAAGGGGCAGGATATTCAGAATGGCCAGGTTCACGTTCAGCACCACGGAAAACCACAGTGCCAGCTTCCACCCTTCATCCAGGGAAAACATCCTGTAAAACTGGTTGGCGATTCCTACGGGACCGGAAAGATGCTCCACGCCCACGTTGCTGCCGGGCGCAACAACTTTCGCCAGGGTATCCCCCATCCATTTCAGGCTCTGCCTGATCTGGGCCCACGGCGTAGGATGCACGGTCACATCGCGGCCTACGGCGCTTAAATCCCAGACCACCCCCAGGATGGGCTGGGCGCCCTTCAGCAGGGAGCCGTCCTGGCTGTTATGCCAATTCTCAGGCAGCCTTCCCTGCACGGTCACCTGGCGCACGGCTCCATCCTTGCCCGTTACATCCAGCATCAGGGGTTCTCCCTTCTTCAACGGAACATCCAGAGCGGACGGATTCCAGACATGCACGCCGTTGACGGCGGTGATGGAATCCCCCGCCTTCAAGCCGGCCTGGGCCGCAGGGGAATTGGGCAGAACTTCCCCCACCACGCAGGGAATGGCCTGCATCAGCCCCACCTGGCGCATGCCGGAACGCTGCCACCACTCCGTTTCCGGAATCCTGAACCCGCAGGCGATATCCAGCTCGCCCGGCGTTCCGGGCCTTTGAATCGTGAACGTCACCTTGTCCTTTTCTCCCAGCATGATCAGCTCGCGCACGCCTTCCATGTTGCCCGCCCACTTGGTCACAGGGCGGCCGTCCACCTTCACGATCTTGTCGCCGGGCAGAATGCCGGCCTGGGCGGCGGGACTGTCCGGCGCCACGAATCCGACGGTGGTTACGCCCATCTCAAAATCCGGCTTGCCCACCAGCCAGACGGCTACGGCAAAAAGCACGGCCAGCAGGAAGGAAGCGACGGGTCCGGCGGCGGCCACAATAATCTTGTCCAGCGGCTTGACGGGCTTCAAATCCTTGGGAAGTTCCACGGAACCTTCAATGGCCTCCATGGGAGCCATCTGCGGCAGGGACACGAAGCCCCCCGCCGGAATCCAGCCCAGCCCCCACTGAACGCCGTTGATGGTCTTCTTCCAAATGGGACGGCCGAACCAGATCTGGAACCTGTCCACATAAAGGCCGCGCCAGCGAGCGGCAAAAAAATGCCCCAGTTCATGAACGAAAATCATGAAGTTAAACAACATCACCACGCCAAAAATAATGCCGATGGTGGTAAGAACGGAAAGTACGTTATCCATGGTAGTGCTTTGTTTGTGAGTATATCATGACACTTCCCGGCGAACAAGCTTCAAGGATGTCCTAATGACAAAGGGCGGGTTTAATTCTGGACAAACGGCAGAAAACAC
The DNA here is from genome assembly GCF_036417355.1 of Akkermansia sp. RCC_12PD. NCBI lineage: Bacteria > Pseudomonadati > Verrucomicrobiota > Verrucomicrobiia > Verrucomicrobiales > Akkermansiaceae > Akkermansia > Akkermansia sp. RCC_12PD. The sequence goes on from NZ_CP143889.1 coordinate 271,862, forward strand.
CATAACGATAGAATATGATTGTCTCTAAATTTTCCATGCCAAGTGTTCTGACGGCCATATTCCTAGCCTTTCCCCCCTTTCTTCACGCGGCGCATCAGGAAGAGCCGGATATCCCTTCCATGACCCGGACCTGGACAAACAAGGAGACGGGCGCCACCTTCCAAGCCAGGCTGGTCGGGCTGAACAGCGTCAACGCGATCATGCAGAATATCTTTACAAAAAAGAAAATCCCCTTTCCCCAGAAAAAGCTTTCCAAGGAGGACCTGGAATGGATTGACTTCCACAAGGAGCTGATCGGTAAGACGGACGCGGAGCTGGCTAAAATGGTCATCCCGAAAGGCATTCTGGGCAAACAGCTGAAAGGGCTGACCTACCGGGAAAAAGACGGCAGGTTCATTAAAATGGACGGCAAATGGAACGCTAGGTATTTTATCCTGTACTATTCCGCCAGCTGGTGCGGGCCGTGCAGGGCCTCCCTCCCGCGCAACCTAGAGGTGTACCGGGATAAAATCGCATCCCGCAAGGATTTGGAAGTAGTCCTGTGCAGCATGGACCGCGCGTTGGAAGGAGCCCAGAAATGGGCCGTTTCCAACAAGATGCCGTGGCCGGTCTTCCTGTTCGGCTACCTAGACAACCTCTCCAAGGAAAGCCCCCTGATCCGCAAAAACTATCCCGGTCCCATCCCCTCCTTGGTGCTGGTGGACGCCAACGGGAACAAAATCGCTTCCGGCAGCATGGATGGACTGGTACGGAAGGTGGAAGAACTGGCCAGCGCGGAGAAGGAAAAGCAGACGGCTGCCGAACCCAAATAACGAAGCCTTCCCGCCGGAATTTCCACGGCTTTTTCCCGCCTCTGGACATAAAAACGTAAACAGCCCCGGAAGGTTAATTTCCGGGGCTGTTTGTTAATGTTTACTGAACAGATGGACTCTGTTGCGTTTTAGGCGCGTAGAGCGGCGCCGTCCTTGGCTTCAATAGCCTTCTTGGCTTGCGCGAAGATGGCGTCGAAAGCCTTTTCGTCGGAGACGGCCAAATCGGCAAGAACCTTGCGGTCCAGGTCGATGTCGGCGGCTTTCAGGCCTTCCATAAAGCGGGAATAGGTCAGACCGCGGTCACGCACGGTAGCGGAAGCTCGGCGTGGGTCGAGCGTTTTCGCGGTTCAGGCGAAAGGCAGGTTCTGCTTGACTGCCCAGACTTGCGTTTCATCCACCAGAGCCACCTTGCCAAGCTGACGCTTGCGCTTGCTGGACTTCTTCTGGAGAACGTGGCGCTTATCCTGTTTGCGGCGCAGTACCTTGCCCGTGCCGGTAACCTTGAAACGCTTGGCGACTGCCTTGCGGGTTTTGTTGATACCACCTTTGCGGGTCATGGTGGAAGAAGTATAGTCCCCAATCCTCCGGCGTCGCAAGCGGCAGGCCATCCACTGTCTGCAGCTCAATGCTGCGAATGCTCAGCGGAACATCCACTTCCAGCTCCAACAGCTTTTTACCTCTTTCCCCTTCAGCTTCGGCAGGCAGGGCATCCCGGTACTCGTTCACCACAAGCCTTGCCTTCACGTCCTCCACGCTGCCGTCCTTCCCCAAATCGCCTCCCTTCAACACAAGCGGAGCGGAAGCCCCCTCCACAAGTTTTACCGTTACCGGGTCTGCTCCGGCCTGCTCCCGGGAAACGACAAACGAAATTTCCCCGTTCATCCTCACCCATTGAGCTCCGGCAGACGGCATCCAGCCCAGGGACTCCACCATTAAAACGCTTCGGAACTATTTACTTTAGTCTTGTATCAGTCGTTTTGGCTGCCTCTCCCGCCAATTTATTACCGAATATCAGCGTTAGCAACAATGCAATATTCTAACAAGGTTATTCTACATAATTCCGAAACGCTTTTGTCTTCAGAAACCAAAAAATGATACTGCACATCCGGAAACTTCATATCCGGCGTCGTCTTCCTTTTGGAATCCTCCATCCTCACCCGTACTGACCTGCCCTCCCACCAGTCGAGTTTCCAGCCGGGCGCATGGGATACAGCCCACGACAAAATAATATTCCAACCTTTTTTCGTATCTTTATCCCGAATATTCTTTTCCACACTCAAAGAATTCAATGCCAATTGCAAAGATGGCGGAGGAATCTCTTCAGCAGCAGGAGGGGAACACAAACCGGAAAAACCGGTCACGGCAGACAGTAACAGCAGAATGGATTTTTTCATCACAGGATAGGTTGAATATAAAAATTCAGAAATCGTAATATAAACAGCAACAACATATTCCATCAAAGAAAAGACCGCGTTTTTTTCCAGAATCTCAGGCAGTCCGGAACCTTGAAGCGGAAGGCGCCGTAATAATTGGATATCTCTCCATCACGGCTGCTTTACGGCAAAAGTCTGCGGCAGAAGACCTCCAAGTCCGATTTTACAATCCACGGGCACATCCACCGTTTCCATATCGGCCTTGTACTTCAGACGCACCCGGAGTTTTTCCATGCCGGCGGCATTCCCGATTTTAAAATTATGGTTCCAAGACCTCTTTTGATCTTTGGGACTGAATGAACGTCCGGTTCCGGCAGACTCAATGTTTTTCAGGGGAACACCGTTGCCGTCCACCAATTCAAAACACTCCAGGTCAAACGGCACGCCTTCCACTTCCAGAGCAACCGTTACCTGCACGCCTCCATGTTCCTTCTCCTCCACGTTTGCCAGGCTCAACAGGCAATTAGCGGTATCCCCCACAGCCGCCACATCATGGACATTCTCACCGTCATCAGCCCTCCCCGGCACGGGAATCTGCAATTCCGCCTCTTTCTGCAGCGGCAATTCATACACGGGACCATCCCGCACGACGGCTACAGGCACGCGCAAGGTTCCTTGGACACGCAGCCATTCCGCTCCTGGAGAAGCCAGTCCTGAACATTCGCCGGAAAATCTGCTCCATGTCATCCCTTCCTCTCCGGCCCCGGAAGACAGCCATGTCAGGTCAAACACGGCCTGGCCCACTACATGCCCCAGGGAATCAGACACCTCCAAACTTTGTTTCTCCACATCGGCACGGTCTCCGAAAACAGCAGGCTGTTTTACTGCCAGATCAAGATCCATCCATATGGAATCGGCCCCGGACGCCGACACATCCCGGCTTCCAACACTTAAAAGGGACAGCCAGGCCGAAACCTTTTCTCCCTCCGTTTTAACAACGCCGGAAAAAGGCTTGGCGGCATCATCCGAAGCTGGCGGCCTTTTAGAGGAAGACTCGCATTTGCCGTCGAACTCCTTGATTTCCTTCCCCTCAAACAATCCGGACAGAGATGCCTTGTGGTCAATCAAAATCCTGTATCTCCTCAAGCCCTGCGAATACCTGACTGACACTTGTAATTCACCCTCCTCCACAGGATCAATATCCCATGCCCGAACCGTTGTTTTGGAACGCCAGCCCATCGGTTCCGGCTGTTCCGGAAATGTTTCGTCGCGGTCAACATCAAAGTCCAGCAAAAAATCAATAATTCCTCCCAGCGCCAGCACTTTTATCATACTTAGGTCACTCTCTCCCGTCATTACCGGCATTCCTTCTACTGTCTGCAACTCAATATCGCAAATGCCTACCGGCGCCTCCGATACTACTTTCAGAATCAACTTCTTTTTTTTCCTCTCCTTTCCGGAATGCTCCCCACCATAGTAATCCACCACCATGTCCGCCTTTACATCCTCTGCCCGGCCATCCTTCCCCATTCCCGCATCTTCCAGCACCAGAGGCACGGAAGCCCCCTTCGCCAGCTTTACCCTGACGGGCTCCGTCACGGCCTCCCGGCAGGAAATGACAACCGGAAGCTCCCCCTTCGCTTCCACCCACTGCGCCCCGGCGGACGGCAGCCATTCAGGAACATCCATACGTCCGAAAATCCTGTCCTCAAGATTTAAGAACATGCTCTTCACATCCGGAGCCTTCCGGCCCACGGAATCCTTCAGGGTCACACGGACCGGTTCATCATGGCAGCAATAAATTTCCCAACCTGGTGCCTGCGGCACCAGCCATCCCAGCAGTATGTTCCAACCTTTCTCACGATCCGCCGGGCGGCGTTTTCCCTTCAAAACCATCTGCTTCAACTCCAGGCGCAATGGAGGCGGTGAAATTTCCTCCCCGGAAGAAAGGGAACCCAAACCGGAAAAACCGGTCGCAACAGACAGCAGGAGAGCAGGTATCTTCATGATGGTAAAAGCGTACGATAGTTTATTGTAAAAAATTATAAGCCGATAAAAATAAGATATTTTCTATAATAACGGACCTCCCGGGCCGATGGTGCAATCCACGGGCACGGCCACCGTTTCCGCATCCGCCCTGTACTTCAGCCGCACATGCAGCCTTTCCGTGTCCGCGCCTCCCTTAAACTTGAACCTTTGGAGCCAGAACCGCTCCTGTCCCAAAGGCCCCATGGAGGCGCCGACACCGGCAGATACGGCGTTTTTCAAAGGCAATCCCTTGTCATCCACCACTTCAAAACACTCCAGGTCAAACGGCACGCCTTCCACTTGCAGAGAAACCTGCGCATGCAAGTCCCCGTTTCCCTGTTCTTTCACGCCTTCCAGTTTCAACCGACAGACGGGCACGTCTCCGGCAGCAGCTACATCGTCCCCCTCTTCTCCGGAATCGGACATTCCCGGCACGGGAATCTGCAGTTCCGCCCCTTTCTGCAGCGGCAATTCGTAGACGGGACTTTCCCGTTTGACGCCCACAGGCACGTGCAGCGTTCCCCTGATGCGTATCCATTCCGCTCCGGGTGAAGCCGGCTCCGGACTTGTGCCGCAAAGGGATATCATCGCCTGCCCCTTCTCCAGGTTCCAAGACTTCAACCATGTCAGGTCAAACATGGCCGGGGATAACACACGCCCTGTAGAATCGGTCACTTCCAGGCTCTGTTCCCTCATATCGGCTCCTCCCCCGAAAACCGCCGCAGTCTTTGATGTCAGTTCAATCTCAAAAACCATCTGCATGACATCCTCGCCAGCCTCCTCTGCATCCACTCTCTCCACAATCAATCGAGTCACTTCCGCCGCAACAGATGGGCGGCTCTCGTCGACCGGAAGCCCACCTTCAGAAGAAGAAATACCGCCGGATTTCATGGCTGAATGCCCCGTTTCAGAAAACCCGCTGCCAGGACCGCGCCCCTTTCCGGTCTTCCCTTCGCGGAAACCGGCCAGTGACGCCCTGCCATCAATCAGAGCCTTGCACCGCTGCAGGTGTTGCGAATACCGGACGGCCACTTGAAGCTTCCCTTCCATCACAGGATCAATCTTCCATTCTCTGCCCAGCGTGCTCCATCCACACATCTCTGCCGCCACCGGCGTTCCATCCACTGCCTGCAATACAAAATCACGGATGCCCAGCGGTTCATCAGCGTCCACTTCCACCTCCAGCATTTTCTTATTCTCCCATTCCCTGCCCAGCGCGGCATCCCCATATTTCCGTATGACCAGCTTTACCCTCACATCCCGCGCCTTTCCGTCCTTCCCGATGCCTGCACCTTTCAAGACCAAAGGCACGGAAGCGCCTTTCTCAAGTTTTAACGCCACAGGCTCCGACACGGCCTCCCGGCAGGAAATGACAAGCGGAAGCTCCCCCTTCACTTCCACCCACTGCGTCCCGGCGGACGGCAGCCAATCCTGGGGTTCCACAAGCAAATGAGCAGTCTTGCGGTCAAAACTACTGGAATAACATTTAGCCCTGGAAGCCTTCCGGCCTGTGGAATCCTCCACTGCCACGCCCATCAGCTCATCCCCCACCCAATCGATCTCCCAGCCGGACGGAACAGCAACAACACCCCCCAGCCTCATCCTCCAATTCCGTTCCGGATCATCCTCCGGATGCTCCCGGCCCACCTCCAGCTTCTTCCACGCTACCTGCAGGGATGGAACCAAATCATCTTCACCAGGCGGCAAGGAACACAAGCCGAATCCACCGGCCACGGCAGCCAATGACAGCAGAGAGAGAAACTTCATCATAGGATATGTTGGAGTGTTAACACAAATACTTTGATGCACAAGAAGAAATAACATTTTTCATAAAGAAGGGTACCGTGCATACAAGAAAAAAATGCACGCAAATCTTCCGCCCTCAGCACCCCAATAAATAAAAAAGCTCACGGAGGGCAATCATGAAATTAAACGTCCTCATGACATGGAACACCATCAAAACGGCTGCAAATGGAAAATATATGAAAAACAATCATAAAATATTATATATGAAACATTTATAACATTGAATAATACTTTTGTTCAATCAACTTTGATCGAAAAACTATTGATGATGATTCCGGACAATAACAAAAGAGGCAATAACAGCCCGGAACGGCTTGTCCCATGCTCTCCGTTTCAGCCATTCCGATAGCCGGATTCAAATCTTGTACCCTCTTCCGGTCTGAATTCAGGAAAACTGGAAAATGCGCCTGCTGTAAGAAACGCAGGAAAAACAGAGGAAGGAAGAGGATTGCGAAAAGAGGAAGGAAAGCGGAACAGAAGCAGACGGCAAATGAAAAACATGACCGTTCATTCTCCATCATCCGCCAGCCGGGAAGGATACCCTGTGCCTCTGCCTCTAAAACAGGGAATGCACCGGAAAAAAAACAGGCTGCAAGGATGCGGAAATGTCCACGGGCGCCATGAAGTACAGCACGGACCAAGCCGGAAATGGCCAATCTCCGTTAAACAGACTGCCCTTTTCCCTGGCTGTCAGACTGCACAAGGCATCCAACAGGGGCCCTGGCCCACAAGACATCCGAACTCCTGCCCTTTCCCGGTACAGGCAAACACCAACGGACACAATACTTCTCCCGGCAGGTGAAAAGCTGAAGAAAAAGATGAATATACCGGACACCGCCGGACAAATATCCGGAACCACGGCCCGGTTGCACCATGAACAGCCGCAGCCATCTCCGTTATATAAACAAAACCAGCCCCGGAGATAAACTCCGGGGCTGGTCTGCTAATGTTCGTTGAACTGCGGGCTCTGCTGCGTCTTAAGCGCGGAGAGCGGCGCCGTCCTTGGCTTCAATGGCCTTCTTGGCTTGCGCGAAGATGGCGTCGAAAGCCTTTTCGTCGGAGACGGCCAAATCGGCAAGAACCTTGCGGTCCAGGTCGATGTCGGCGGCTTTCAGGCCTTCCATAAAGCGGGAATAGGTCAGACCGCGGTCACGCACGGCAGCGGAAATACGGGCGATCCAGAGACGGCGGAACTGCCCCTTCCTTCTCTTGCGGTCACGGTATTCATACTGCCAAGCTTTATAAACAGCATCCTTGGCGTAGCGGAAGAGTTTGCTGCGGAAACCGCGGAAACCCTTGGCACGCAAAAGAATGCGCTTACGGCGCTTGCGGGAGGCCGGTCCATTAGTGGCACGTGGCATAGCTTATTTCTATTTCTATCTTGAACAGACTGTTCTTCCTCACCTCCCTGCAGTCTCGCCTGTTCTTTATCTTCCTCTTCGGAAGAAGGCTGCATGAAGGCCCCCCGTTCAGCGGGAGGAAAGCTCGGCGTGGGTCGAGCGTTTTCGCGGTTCAGGCGAAAGGCAGGTTCTGCTTGACTGCCCAGACTTGCGTTTCATCCACCAGAGCCACTTTGCCAAGCTGACGCTTGCGCTTGCTGGACTTCTTCTGGAGGATGTGGCGCTTGCCCTGTTTGCGGCGCAGTACCTTGCCCGTGCCGGTAACCTTGAAACGCTTGGCGACTGCCTTGCGGGTTTTGTTGATACCACCTTTGCGGGTCATGGTGGAAGGAGTATAGGCGCCAATCCGTCCTTGGCAAGTGGAAAATATCCTTGGAATCATTTTCTTTCACTATTCCATGCACAAAAACTCCTTCCGGCAATACCGCATCACACGGCAGCCTTCCCGGAAGCGCTCCTTGCGGTAGCATCCGGAATACTCCTTCTTTTGGCGCAGCCAATGGAATAAAGCAGCAGAATAGGGAAAAGAAGCTCTACAGGCAGCAAATACCTGACTTCATAAGTGGTAGCTGCTGCGCCTATAACAAGCACTACTCCTAAAAACGGCACAAACGGAATCAGACAAGACCATTTCCTGAACATCCCGTATACAAGAAAACCAAGAACTCCTCCGTAAAAAATAAAAAGCTGGGGCATATCCCTGATTCCCCTGGCAGGCAGATTCCAAACCATCTGGCTGTTAAGAAAAAGAATCTTTGCCGCAAGCAGGGGATTATCCGCCGACAACGATAGAAACAGCTTTCGAACAACTTCACCCTTATCCCCCAAAGTCCAGGCAAAACCATACTTCATGCCGGTTTCCCAAGAAGAGAACGATCCCGTATGAATGTATTTTTCTCCATGCCCCGTTGATACTACGGGATGCATGGAATCCTGATAAAGATGATATTGCCTCATGATCACTTCCCTGGGCATGATTTCCCGTTCAATCAGGGCCATGTCATCCTCGCTTACTTCCCCTCCCTCTGCAACAATATCACAAACCACCTGCGCCATCTTTGCATACTTTGTGCCGGAGGCTCCCGGCTCCGCATGCATTAGTACAGGAAGCAGAGCAAAATTAAACAACCAGCAAACAATCCCGGCTGCAACAGGAATCCATAAGCGCCGAACTTCTTTTCTCCGGAAAAACATATACGCAATCAACGCCACAACAGTCAGGAAAAACGGAACATAACCGTCATAACGCAGACTCCCTGTTCCCATCAGTCCCAGACCAATCAGCCACAAACTGGAAATGCGTTTCTCAAGCATGTAAACGCATAATCCGACCGTCAGGGCCATCATGGAAATGGCATACGGAACATCCTTGATGATCCTGGTCACTATCGTAAACTGGGTTATGCATAATAAAACTGCCCCGAAAACGATAACGACTCGTATTCTTTCACGCGCTCCCCATGAAAAAATCATGAAATAAACAAGTAGCAACAACACCATATGAACCAGAATGATAGCGTGGAAATTATTCCAGATGCTTAAAACTCCCTTGCACATCAAAGTATGGGACAAAGTGTGCATCAAATCATACTTTCCGCTGATAATCTGCGGATATTGGCGTTGGAGAAAATCAAAGGAACATTGAGTGCCCCAAAGCCACCATGCCGCAACCATCATAAGAGTGGTTGCAGCCATAAGAACCCATTTCTGCCACGCCTTCCATACTGTCGCATTCCCTGCTCCGTACCACACGATGCAATTCAATGCCTGCATAGACAGGCACAAGGCCGCCAGAAAAACAACATACTGCACAACGGCAGGCATGGCACTTCCCCATTCCCTGAAACATACGCCGTCCGTACAAAAAACCAGCCCCAAAGGGAAAAGCACAATACTGCAAATTCCAGAAGATAGCACAACTTTCTTCCATGAAAGCATCCGGCTATCCACACGCCAGAGCCACAACACAAACAAGGAAGCCAAAATAACAAAAAATAAAAACACTACAAACATAATTCAAGATAAATACAAATAAATTAAGCATAACATAATTTATCCTGAAAAAGAAACTATCGGATTGTAAATCCGGGTGGTTTCTTGAAGAGTGACCTGATTCCTTTCCGGTTTAATCCAGAACACCCTACTCCGGTGAATCAACAAATCCGCCCCGTTTCTACAAGGACGCAAGCCCCTGGGAGTAAGAGCCTCCCGGCCCTTGTAAAACCTTGGACGGTAAAAAGAGAAAAAATTCCCCTCAGCTCTGCTTTGGAAATGATTTAACTACGAAAGGCAGGAGCCTTCCGTTCCCAGGGGCGAGGCTTCCAATCCGTGAAAGGTTATTTGACGGAAGGGAGTTTTTTAAATTTTAGATTGACTCCGGATTTACAATCCGGTCTTTCCTTTACTTGCTTTCCGGAAAACCGTTACTTCATTGATCCCGGACCTGCGCAGATATCTTTCAGAATACTTGCGGAAACTTTTACCTCAACCATGCAGTGAATGATTACAATCCCTCTGGTCATCATTCAAACCACTGCCCCCGGAACATCTGGAACAGAAAAGGGGCACCCTCTAAACCAGTCTACAGCTGCATGGCAAAAAATCATCAGGAACATCCGCAGCCCAGACAAGCCGACTCCCCCTGCCATTACCTTTTGCCGCCTTCCCTCAACTGCCGTATTTCATCCCGGATCAGGGCCGCGCGTTCGAACTCCAGATGAGAGGCGGCCTCTTTCATCTCCGCTTCCAGCTTGGCAATACGGTCTTCCAGACCATATGGAGCCTCGTTTTCCGCCACGCGGAAAGACTCTTCATCCTCTTCCGAGTACAGCTTCAACTGGCCCTGTTCCGGCCGGCTCACGGTCTGGGGAACAATACCGTGTTCGCGATTGTACTCTTCCTGAATTCCCCGGCGGTAATCGGTCAGTTCAATCAGGCGCTTGATGGAATCCGTCATCACGTCCGCAAACAGCACGCATTCCCCATGCACATGGCGCGCCGCGCGGCCCGCCGTCTGCACCAGGGACGTTTCATTGCGCAGGAACCCTTCCTTGTCCGCATCCAGAATGCACACGAGGGACACTTCCGGCAGGTCCAGGCCTTCCCGGAGCAGGTTGATGCCCACCAGCACGTCTATCTTCTGGGCACGCAGGGCGCGCAGGATTTCCACACGCTCAATGGCGTCCACATCCGCATGAATATAGGAAACCTTCAGGCCCACGCCCCTCAGGTAATCCGTCAAATCCTCCGCCGTCTTCTTGGTCAGCGTCGTCACCAGAACGCGCTCATGCTTGGAAACGCGTTCGTTGCACAGAGCGATCGTCTCGTCGATCTGCCCTTTCAGCGGGCGTATGGTAATCTTCGGTTCCACCAGCCCCGTGGGACGGATAATCTGCTCCACAATAAGCGGCGTGGAGCGCTTGGTGGGATCAAACTGCTCCACGGGCTGGGAGGAAGGGCTGGGACTGACGCGTATCTCCTTGGGGGAGGAAAACAAAATCCCCTTGAAGCCTTCCGGAGCCTTCTCCCCGGAGCGGGCGGCGCGCTTGACGGGAATGTAAGTCTTGTTATCCGCACGGCAGTTGATCAACTCAAACGGTCCTGGCGTGGCGGAAGCATACACGATCTGGTTCTGCCTCTCCATGAACTCATGGAACTTCAACGGCCTGTTGTCCAGGGCGCTGGGCAGGCGGAAACCGTGATCCACCAGAATATTCTTGCGGCTGCGGTCTCCCTCGTACATGCCGCCTATCTGGGGCACGGCCGCGTGGCTCTCGTCAATCAGGGTCAGGGAATCCTTGGGAAAGAAATCAAGCAGCGTGGAAGGAGCGCTGCCCGGCAGGCGTCCGGACAAATGGCGGGAATAATTCTCAATCCCCTTGCAGAACCCCAGCTCCTCGATCAATTCCAAATCGTAATCCGTGCGCAGCTTCAGCCGCTGCGCCTCCAGCAGGCGCCCCTCCTTCTCAAACCAGGCAACGCGGTCGGCCAGCTCCTGGCGGATGGCCTTCAACGCCGCGGCCCTCTTCTCCGGAGCGGCCACATACTGCTTGGCCGGGAAAAACGTATAGCTCCCCAGCCGTTCACGCACACGGCCGGACACGGAATCTATCAGGGAAACCCGTTCCACCTCGTCGCCGAAAAACTCCACGCGGATAGCCTCCCCCTCGGAATAGGCGGGAAAAACCTCCACCACCTCGCCGCGCACGCGGAACGTGCCGCGGAGGAAATCGAAATCCTGCCGTTCGAACAGGCGTTCCACCAACTGGCGCAGGAACACGTCCCGGTCCATGATATCCCCCTCCCGGATGCGCAGGGTCAGGTTTCGGTAATCCTCCGGAGTGGACAAGCCGTAAATGCAGGAGACGGACGCCACCACGATCACGTCCCTGCGGGTCATCAGGGAATTCATCGCGTTCAGACTCAGGCGGTCCAGCTCGTCGTTAATGGCGGAATCCTTCTCAATATAAGTATCCGTGCTGGCGATATACGCCTCCGGCTGGTAATAATCGAAGTAGGAGACGTAATAATCCACTGCGTTATTCGGAAAAAAACTCTTCAGCTCAGAATGAAGCTGGGCCGCGAGCGTCTTATTGTGGGAAATCACCAGCGTGGGCCTGTTCATCCGGGCGATCAGATTCGCCATCGTAAACGTCTTGCCGCTCCCCGTCACGCCCAGCAGGGCCTGATGCTTGTTGCCGGCCTCCAGAGACTTGAGAAGCTTGCCAATAGCCTGCTCCTGGTCCCCGGACGGCTTGAAGGAGGAATTCAATTCAAAAGACGACATACGTGATGCCTCCAGTATAATGCACCCCCTGCTCCGGGCTAGGACAATGTTTGACAATTCCCCCCGGCTGACCCAGTATATGCGGCATGTACATCCCCACGCAGGAAGAACGGTACGCGAAAAAAGGACTCCTGTCCCTCATCCTGTGCGTCGTGGTCCCCTCCTGCCTGTACCTCTCCCTCCTCTCCGAACAACTGAACATGGTGCGCGGCCACGAATGGGAGGCCATCATGAAAATCTTCCTGGCGTTCTCCTATCCTCTGGCCGCCCTCTTCGCCATGATGGGCGTCTCCTTCTTCTGGTGGGCCGTAGGCATCTCCGCGGCCGTTCATGGCGGCATCATCGCCTGGCTGAAAATGACGCCGCGCCTGGCGCCCAAGCAGGCGATCTGCGCGGCGCTCTGCCTGGGAATGCTGGACTTCCTCCTGGTGAAGCTCTTTCCGTTCCCGGCGGGAATCCTCAATTGACCTTCCTGAGCCGGAAAAACAGCCTCCGTCTTTATCCCTCCTTTTTGGACAGGGCTATAATCTGTTTTTTAATCTCGCGGCTTGTTTTCTTGGAATCGGCCTTGTATGCCTCATAAGTGAAGCACTGCGCCCGGCCTCCGTCCGTGTCGGTCAGCACCAGCTTGGGATAATACTTCCCTTGCTTCAGGGCAGTCTTCACGGCATCGCTTATGCCGGACTTTTTTCCGTCCTTCACCGACAGGTAAACCAGCACGCAGCGGCGCCCCACGGCCTCAAGAAACCCCTCGGACGCGCCTGAAGCCAGGGGACAGGTGGTGGCCGTATTCGTGTAAAGGTACGCCACAGGCTTCTTCTGCTCGCGGGCAGTCTTCAGCGCTTCCTCCAGCCGATCCGTGGTAAAGGAACCTTTTGGCAGTTTCACGTCCGCCCATGCCTGGGACAGGACAGACAGGGAGCAGACGGTCAACAGGGTAATTAACTTTTTCATCGGCTTTCACTATAAGAAGCTTCCAATCAATGTCAAAGAAAAAGCCGCCTGTTTAGCCTTGAACGCCGGAACGGGACATGGCAGAGTACGCCCACGCATTCGTCGCGCCTGTGGCGAAATTGGTAGACGCGCCAGACTTAGGATCTGGTGCCGAAAGGCGTACAGGTTCGAGTCCTGCCAGGCGCACCATTTTTCCTTTCCGGCTCATCTTCTTTCAGCTTGATCATTCCTTTAGCCGGAGGGATGATGGCAGATAAGCCCCCATCTGCCCATGAAAGCAATCCTCCCTGCCCTCTCTCTCCTCTGTGCACTTCCATGTCCGGCACAACAAACAAAAGACAAACCGTCGGAGCAGCCTGAGATAAAGGTCCGTCCAGACTACTTTTACATCTCGGAAAATCATGCAAAACAGGGAAAACGCGATATCACCCTGTTTCTACATCCCTTCCTGAAAGGCAGCGGAACATTCACGGAACAGGAAGGTCCCCACCAACTGACTCTGTCGGATCCGGAAGGGACATGGAGCGTTCCGCTTGATACGGAAATGAAAACTGACCAGCATGAACCGCTTGCCGCCAAATTGACGCAAATGCCTTTTCCTCCCTTTAATCCCGAAAAAGGAATCAAAAACTGGTCCGTACGGCTCACCTCCTCCCCATTCCACCTGCCTCCCTCAACAACAAAATTCAGAATCAAGGGACATCTCGTCTTCTACATTGCCAAACAAATCCATACGCTGCCCTCTTTCAACCTTCTGCGGGAAGGAAAAGGATGGACGCAGGATATTCCCCTCCCATCCTCGGAACAAGGTGAAGGTGACCTGGCCTTCTCCGGTACGCCGGACACCGCTACGTTTACTTCCTCCACCCCGTCTTCGGACTGTTCGTCCATGACTTTGAAGTACAATCCGTCACGGTTCCAATTTGCACAATTCCTCCTTATGGACAAGAAAGGGAAGCCGGCAGAGGCGCAACCGGCCCGGTTCTCCTTTGATTTCAACAATCAAGAACATCAGGAATATGTCTTTAAACGGCAATATTACTCCAAACAGGACTGGAACCTTCTCCAGGTAAAACTTTCCTACGTCAAGCCGGAAGAAACGCAGCGCATCGTGGTTCCGGTGGATATGGAAATGGACCTTGCGCGCAAAGGCCCCGCTGTCCGCCATTCTCACCAGGGGCTCACCGTATTGCCTGACCCGCCCCCTGCTCCTTTCGTCCATGAACCACATCTGCCGGAGGAAAAAGTACATTTTGAGCTGCATTACTTCCATCAATGCCAAAACCGCGGGTCCAACGGACCTACCCTGATCAACGACGGGCCTTCGACCAGAATCGATTTCCGGCCCGAGACGCCGGAAAACGGACCGGTGGCAATCAGTATATCGCCTGAAAATCCACTGACCCTGAAGGGAAATGAAACGTTACCCCCGGTTTCCGTCGCCGCTTCCAGCCATATGCACTCCTCTCCCTGGAAAAAAGAAGACCCTGTCCCCATCCTGAACCTGAACATCCCGGATCTGCTGCCGGAAACTTCTTCCTGCTGGACTCTCTCCGGAACGGCAAACATGATCATGGCCAGCAGCGCCTGCCGCATATCCTTCCCGCTTCCTACCGTCAGGGGAAGCACCGTTACTCTTCCCCTTCAGGATATTCCCGGAGTCAAACTGCCGGAGAATGCAAAGGCGACGCTTACCGTCGCCGACATGCAATCGGAATCCTCCCACGGCTCCCTGCTCCTGCACGTCCGCAGCACCCTGCCTTCCGCCAGTTTTGGTTCCCTGACTCTCATTGACGCCGACAACCGCCACTATTCCCCGGCGGAACCGGTCGTTCATGACCATCCCCCCAGGGAGTAACACGCACTTACCAGCCTTATTGGGAACCTGCGGACCGGAAAATTACGGCGGAGCTGATCATTTACATCAATCCCCGCACGGTACGGGTACCGCTGAATCTGAAATTCGGAGCCGGAGGAATTGTCCCGGCTCCGCCATCTGAATAAGGACTCAAGGACACGCCGCCCCAAAATTTTCCGCCTTCCCCAAACAACGAGGGCAATTCCCCCTCAATCAGATCATACGGCTGCAGCGGCAAAAAAACATTTCACAGGCAACGGCCACCTCTCCTTGCGGGGAAAGAACCTCCCCCGGCAAACCTCCGGAAAAACGGGGATGAACGAAATCTTCCGGCATGCCGTACCCCCGGAAAAGCGGGCATTCCCTCCGTCATCTGAACTTCTTCAGGAACGGGGCGATCAACGCCGTTCCCAGACCGACCAGGGCAATGAGGGAGAACGACCATCTGAGAGAAGACGCATGGGCAATATGCCCGATGACCGGAGGTCCCAGCAGAAAGCCCAGAAAGCCGATCGTGGAAACGGAGGCCAGAGCCACGCTGGGAATCATCTTTTTGGACTTTCCGGCCATGCTGTAGCAGAGGGGGACAATGGAAGAGGTGCCCAGCCCCACCAGAAGGAAGCCCAGCGTGGCGGACCACAGCACCGGGAACAGAACGGCAACCAGAAGCCCGGCGGCAATCAGGATGCCGCTGGCACGCAGCACGCGCACGGCTCCGAAGCGCATCACCATGCGGTCCGCCGTAAAGCGCCCCAGCGCCATCGTGCTCATAAACGCCACATACCCCGTCTGCACCAGGCCCGGGCCGGGCTGAACCACGCTTTCAAAATACACGCCGCTCCAGTCAAACATGGTCCCCTCGCTGACCATGCTTCCGAACGCAATCAACCCGATGAGCAGCACATAGGCGTCCATGCTCCGGAACATGCCCCCGCTCTGGGAACTGGAACGCCGGGCGTCCCGCGGCAGGAGGAAACGGGAAAACACGGCCAGAATGGCCATGCAAATCAGGAAAATGGCGAGGAAGTGCGTTTTCGTGGACACGTTCCAGTCCACCATGAAAGCCCCCAGCAGCGCACCAAAGAAACCTGCCAGACTCCACAGGCCGTGAAAGCGGGCCATGATGCTGCACTGGTACAGCCGCTCCACGCCCACCCCCTGCGTATTAACGGAAATGTTCGTCAGATTGGCGGCCACACCAAACAAAAACAGCCCTCCGGCCAGTTCCCAGAAGGAGGAAACCAGCCCCAAGCACACAAGTACGGCCGGGTAAAAAACGGAAGACGCCATAAGTATCCTCCGGCTGCCAAAACGTCCTACCAGGTAGCCGGACAAGGCCATGGCTGACATTTGCCCGACGGGCACTGCAAAGAGAACGGACCCCAGATCGGCATCGTTCATCCCCAGGGCGCTCTTGATGTCGGGAATGCGGCATGCCCAGCTGGCGAACACCAGGCCCTGGAGAAAATAGAAGGTGCTGACCGACAACCGGTAAACGCCCTGAGGCGTTCTGGGAAGAGAGAGATTCATTCTGGATTTTCCGGATCGCGCAAAAAGCTATCTTCATTTGCCGCCCCTGGCAAGAGAAATCATATCTTATACAAGAAGATTTGACCATCCAGAACCGACAAAGGAGCAAGGATCTGCCATTTCCAGGAGGCCCTTCATGATTCTCACCCTTTATCGTAAAAACTCCTCTCTGCAAACAAAAAACGCCGTCCTCACAGACAGGACGGCGTTTCTTCAAACAAAACGGTAATTTTTTCAGCGCGGATCGCGGTGCCAGTTCAGGGCGCCCTTGCCCAAGGCATAGAGGTAGGCTACCAGCAGAATGCCGATGAAAATACACATGGCCGTGAACGATTCCGGATTCAGCATCACGTAATCCCGGAAGTTGACGGCCCAGGGATAGAGGAAAACCACTTCCAGGTCAAAAATCACGAAAAGCATGGCCACCATGTAGAACTTAACGGAAAACATGGGAGCCCCTTCACCCACGGGAATCATGCCGCATTCGTAAGGAATGTCCGCAGGCTTGCGAACGGAAGAACGCTTGCCCATCAAGATACTGAGCAACAAAATAATGCCGGCCAGCCCCAAGGCTGCCACCACCTGCACAAGCACTGAAAAGAATTCCTGATTCATGACGTCTGGCACGGGTGTACCACACCCATCCCGGAAAAGCAAAACTAAAAAGGGCCCGCGGTTCCCATGCTGACATGGACGCCCATTTCCCTGAAAAGGAGGAAAGAGCGCCATTTACGGAACCTCTCCCTCTACTTCCCTGCTTCATCCGGTCACGGTTCCGGCATACGGCGAATTCACGCTCCCAGCCAACCGGCCGCCCAGCTCCATAACCAGGAGCATAAATACCATCCTCCCATCAGCACGAAAACAAGAAGCCCCAGCAATTTCAGCAGCACAACGCCTCCGGCCAAGGCTAACCCGGCTGCACAGGCCACAACCAGGCCGGCGAGCATGGAAAAGAAATCGTACATAAACGCCAACATGACTCCTGCAGGCAGTACACCGACTGGCTGCCTCTACGGCAAGAATAAACCGTGGCCATTTCTACAAAAACGGCCCCACTCTCCTAATTCCGGCCAGCCAGCACCTTCCTGAGCACCTGAATCACTCCATTGTCCTCATTGGACGGAGCCGTAAACGCAGCTATTTTCCGGATTTCCGGAACGGCATTGGCTACCGCATAGCTGAATCCGGCCTGCCGCATCATCTCGGCGTCATTCATCTGATCGCCGAAGACCATGGTCTCCTCCGCAGAAATCCCCAATCTCCGCTGAATCAGCTCCAGGGCATTTCCCTTGTTGGCTCCCTTCCGGCTGATATCCATCCACCGTTCACCGGAAACGGCCACCTGGAAACGGTCCGCCAAATGCTTCAAATATGGATAGCTGTTATTTACGGCTCCCTTGAAATCGTAAATGGCTATCTTCAACAGCCTGTCGCCTTTGACGGAAAGCAGGTCATCCACCTGTTCGCAGCGCGTGTAGTACCTGCGGGCTTCCCGGACAAACTCGGGAAGAGAATCCTCTATATAGGCGGAATCCCGGCCCGCCAGCACGATGCAGGCCCCTTCAACATCCCGTATCTGCACAATCAGCCGCGCTGCGGTTTTCCTGTCCATGTCCTCCACCAGCCATTCATTCCGGCCGTCAGCCACATAAGCCCCGTTTTCCGCGATGAACAGCATCCTGTCCGCCACAGGAGAAAAAGTTTTCCTCAACCCGTCATATTGCCGTCCGCTGGCAGCCGCAAAACGGATTCCGTGCCTTTGCAGTTGTTCAAAGACAATGAAAAAGTCAGGGTCCAGTTCTCCCCGTCCGTTGAGCAGAGTACCATCCATGTCGGATGCAATGAGTCTGACGGAATCCATAGCTGCAACCATCATCAGGCGCCTCTTCCTTCAAGGCAAGCGTGTGCTGCGCCAGTCCAGAGGCAGAAAACCGGAAAAACCTCAAAGGTCTGCTCTAAAAACCATTCGCCAACCGCATGCTCTCCCTTAATGCGCCTTTCACATTGAAAAATCCGCTGCAAAGCCGGATGCGGGAACCCTGGATATTCTCTCTTGCCAGAAACGTTGAAAAACCGATTTTTTAATTTTTTATCCACATGCTCAATGGATAAGACGGCATGCCGGATTAGAAATCCGAAATAATCGAAAATATTTGAACTTGAAATAAATGTAAACAATGGACCTGATGAATGCGGCGGAATGAAAGCAAAAAACAGCATGACACAATCTTTCCATCTGCATCCGGGAAAGCTTGTATTTCCTTGCATTCGTCCTTTTCCTGCAAGGTTTCTCATTCTTTTCGGATTTCTAATCCGCAACCCATTCTTCGGGATTTTTTCTCTCTGCCCGGAGGCAGATGAAAACCGTTCTATTTTTTCATTGCTCCCGGTTCCAGATTGCTGCATCATCATGCCTTGCAGTTCCCTGCTTATGATACACATGACATTTGGAAAAAAGGCTCTCTGGTTTCTTGGTGCTCTGAGTGTTTTTGCGGCCCTCGTCGCCGGATCATCCATTTTTTGGTTCCTGCGGGATGAACCATCCCCCCGCGAATGGAAATTCAGTCCCCTGTGGTCGGAAACGGAAAAAGAACAAATCCTGATGGTGGCGGACTATATGGAGCGCCACGGTCCGGAACGTTTCCTGCTCCGGTCCCTGTCCCCCAATTCCCGTCATATTGACTGGCACCTGTTTTCCGAATTTTCCATGAGCCAGTACATGAAGGATGAAATCCGTGAACGGCTCCAGATGATACGGAAAACCGCGGAAAGCGGAGATGGCCGCTGCCGCTCTTCCCATCAAGAATCCCTGCTGCACCTGGCTGCCGGTCTGGGGCATGTCCAGCTTCTGAACCGCCTGCTTCAGATGAACGCAGACCCGAACCTCCAGATCATCATGTCTCCGCAGAAGGCACAGCTCCTGAACGGTTCGGAACTGGGAGACACACCCATGACATACGCCTGCTATCCGGGCCTGGGTGACGACTCTCCCCTTCCCGTAAGCAACAGGCTGACGTGCCTTTCCCTGCTGATCCGGAACGGAGCCAGCGTGGACAAAATCGGCCCCGCAGGATGGCCGCCCCTCGTCATGTCCTGCGTAGCAGGCATCGGGGGAGCCCCTTATGAGGAAACGGCGCTTCTCCTGCTCAAGCATGGAGCGGATATTTCCATTTGCCCGGAACTCAGGGGGAAAAAAACCAGCCTGCTTTCCTGGGCGGTCGCGGCCGGTTACCCAAATGTTGTCCGCAAGCTCTGTGAAGCGGGGTACGATCCCAATTTCCGCGGAGAAATGAGCCCTCCCCTTCTCTGCCTGAACCTGCATACTCCGGACACCGCTCTCCGGATAACCCAAATACTGATTCAATACGGAGCGGACGTCAATGCCGCCATGCCCGCGGGCACGGCGCCGCCAGATTCCGCAGGAGACACAGCCCTCCTGAACCTGTGCCGCCAGCTGAGTGTCATTGATGAAAAACTGCTCCCCCAAATGCGGGATCTGGTCAATCTGCTGATTAACGAAGGAGCAGACGTCAACCACCAGAACTCCGTCGGGGAAACTCCCCTGATGCTTTGTTGCCGCGACATGCTGCTGGGCGACGGAAGCCTGGACATCGTGAAACTGGGAATAGCAAGGCTCCTGCTGGACCGGAACGCCAAGGCGTCCCTGCGCGACAGATATGGCCGCACCGCCCTCCAGCAAATAGGCAGTCAGGAAAACGAACACATCCACACGGTGCTGAAAAGCCTGCCGGAGCTGAGCGCTTCCCCTTCTATCCGCCAGGTCCTCCATTGAAAACCTTTCCATTCAACTTGGAAAGGGCTCTTCCCCTGCCTTCGCCGTTCTACGGAAAATTTCTGGACGCAGCCGGATCATTTCCAAAGCGCCGCGGAAAAGCCATTCTCCCGCATCTTTGACAGTCTCCAAATTCTGTGGAACGGCCAGCCCCGGAGGAATCCCCTCAACGGCTTCCCGGCGGATCACTTCACACGGGTGCTTACCGTATCCAGGAGCACCCCGGAATCAGGCTTGGAACCCGTACTGATGAAATGGATGTAGCTGGCTCCGTTGGGAGACTGGTTGGCCATCTTCAGCGTTCCCGCCTTGGCGCCGTCCATAGAGACGGTGGCCTGGCTTCCCTGAAACAGGATGGAAACCTCATGCCATGCTCCCGGCGTGACGGGCACCTTTTTCATGCCCAGCAACAGATGGGGGGCGGGTTTCAGCTTGATAGGGAACGTAAACAGGGCATAATCCTTCGTCGTGGTGTCGCAGGCGTTGAACAAACGGTCCGTCAGGGACACCTGAAGGCCGGAATCCTGCGCCTGCTCCCCGTCCGCCACACGGAAGCGGAACTTGACCAGTCCCGTGGTTCCGTTCGGGAAATTCCAGGTAGCGCCCCCGTTCTGATAATCCACATTGGACTTTTCATTCACCAGTTCCGGATCATTCAAACGCTTGATTTGAAGAACCTTTTTGGAACCGTCCGCGGGGTCCGGCACCAATTCGGCGGATGGCTTGCGGTTGTAGCTGCAATGCCCCTTCTTCTGCGGGATATAAGTATGAATGGTCCATTGGGAATCCAGATCCCTGCCCGTCTGGGAGGAACGCGTTTTGGCGGCCACCCAGCGGCGGTCCACGATCATCAGGCGGCGATGATTCTTGTGCTGGCCCAGGGAAACCAGAATGCGGTTCTTATCCAGCTGCACCATTTCGCTCTGGTGCTTTCCTCGGTCTTCCGGACCGTCAAGAGTGGCGTATCCCGGATGATTGCGATGCTCGTCCAAAATAATTTCCCGGAACCCGTACCAGGTCTTTCCTTCATCGCCGGACATGGCGATGTGGTGGGAATCACGGTTGGTGAACACATCCTCCCATGTGCCGTTGCCTGCCGTGGCGTTTTCAGGCAGGGCCATCGTGTTGGTCCACAGGGAAACGATGGTGCCGTCATCCAGGCGTCCCAGCGTATTCATAGTCAGGGTGCCGAAAAAGCGGGACGGTTCGGGCTTGCTCCATGTTTCCCCATGGTCCTTTGAAAAAGCCTGCCACGCCTGGTCCTGGGAAGTGCGTGCAAGCGCCCACAGGGTGCCGTCCTTCATTTCCAGCACCGTGGCTTCTACGGCATTGTTGAACCATCTGACGCCCTGGTGGGGCGGCTTGGCCTCATGCCTGGGGGAGGTAACGCCATTCTTGGACACGCGCCAGGTCAGGCCGCCGTCGTCGGAAATATGGAACTTGGTGCCCCCGCCCATGTTATGGAACGGCACAATCACCCTCTTTCCCTTGTTGACAAAGGTGGGCGTGCGCATGATGCCGCCCAGTTTTTTCAGATTTT
This sequence comes from Akkermansia sp. RCC_12PD, assembly GCF_036417355.1. NCBI lineage: Bacteria > Pseudomonadati > Verrucomicrobiota > Verrucomicrobiia > Verrucomicrobiales > Akkermansiaceae > Akkermansia > Akkermansia sp. RCC_12PD. The sequence continues at coordinate 293,745 of NZ_CP143889.1, forward strand.
TCTGCTTCTCCGGGTTCTTCCAGTCCTCCTCCAGCTTGCCGTCGTTCGTGACGGCAAACCACTTGCCGTCCAGGCCTCCCTTGGAAAGGAAGATAAATCCTCCGATGGGCTGCACGCGGATGAATTCCTTGGTGAGGGGGTTGCGTGCAATCGCCGGGGATTCCTTGGGAATGCCTCCGTAGTTGGGCGGGTAGCCGGAGGGGGCCGTCTTCATTTCCCATGTTTTCCCGTTATCTTTGCTGACCAGGTAATCCGGCTCCTTGCGGGTGCCGGAATAATGGCGGATTTCACGGGAATTCACGCGGATGAGGCCGCGCCCGGCATCGGACGGCGGCGTAGCTACAACTTCAGGCTCCGGAGCCGGAGCGGCGGTCTGCTGGGCATAACAGCAGCAGACAGAGCCGGCAAGCAAGGCAAACAACAGGTTTTTCATAAATCGGATATTCAGACTAAAAATAGTATATTCTTATGGAACAAGCCTGTCCTTCAAGCCCAAATTGATCCTTATTAAAAAAGACCACTGGAAAAAGACCGCTGTCAGGCCTGCTTCCCGGCGGGTTTTCCGCCGCGGAACCTCGCATCCATTTTTTTCAGCAGGGCGGCCAGTTCCTTTTCCAGCACCTCGTACCCCCTGGAATTGGGATGCACCACATCTTTCATGAATTCATTCTTTGGAGAAACGCCGTCCGCGGAAAGGAGTGCCTTCCCCGGATCGGCAAAAAAGATGTTTTTTCCATTCTGCAGCTTCGCCAGCAGTTTGTTCGTCTCCTTCACCGGGCCGGCCAGGTTTTTCTCTTTCCTGGGCAGAACGCCCAGCAGCAGGATTTTGGAGGAGGGGCATTTCTGGCGCACCAGGCGCAGGAACGCCTTGATATTATCCGCACATGCCTGCGGCGTATCTTTCCGGTGGCCCAGGTTGTTGGTTCCCAGCAGCACGATGATGACCCGCGGGGAGATGCCATCCAGTTCCCCGTTCTGCACGCGGTAATAGGCATTGTCCACATAATCAAAACCAAAGCCCATGTTGGTCACCGCATGGGATCCGAACAGTTGCTCCCAGGACGCCTCGCCCGCCTTCCTGCTGTCCCCGGAGGGCTCCCCGCCCCAATGATGGGTGATGCTGTCCCCTATCATCACGTATTCCGGCTTGACGGACTGGTTCCGCTTCCTGACCGCTTCATGACGGGCATTCCAGTCATACGGATCCCGCTGGTGGGGTTCCGGCTTCAGGGTGGAAGGCAGTGCGCGCTCCGGAGCGGAAGATGCGGGGAATGCCAGAAAGGCGCCCAGCAGCACGGTAAACGTATACATCAGGAAATTCATGACGGAACGGGGGAATTGAAACCAGTGTAAGGAAATCCTCCCGCGCATCAAGACCACATGCGACGGTGCCCTTTCCCGGATGGAAAAGACCACTGCTTGGACGGATGGTCCTGCCGCGGGATACCGGGACCCTCACCGTTCCATTCCCATTTTACCGGACCACGGAACCTCCCTTGTACCTGCCGTCCATTTTTTCAGAAGCAAACTCAGTTCCTTTCCCAGCACATCTTTCCTTCCTGGGCAACATCCCAGCAGCCGGATGCCTGAAACAGGCCGGGCCCGGAAGAATTGGCCTTGTTGCCCCTGCAAATTCCGGGTATAATCAAGCGGCGCGGAGTTTCGCCGTTTCCGGCCTTTCGGAGGCCGGGGCCGTAATCTCCGTTTTTCCACACCATATCCTATTTATGATCAGCATGGCAAAAGACTTGAAGGCATCCCCCGCCCTCCCGCAGGAATGGCAGGGATTCAAGCCCGGAGCATGGACGGAGTCCATCGACGTACGGGATTTCATCCAGAACAATTACACGCCTTATTCCGGCAATGAAGATTTTCTTTCCGGACCATCCCGGCGCACGCTTCAGCTCTGGGAGGAACTGAAAGTCCTGCTGAAACGGGAAACGGACAACGGCGGCGTGCTGGACGCGGACGAGGAAGTGGTTTCCTCCATCGTCTCCCACAAGCCAGGCTACATTGACAAGGAGCTGGAGGTGGTCGTGGGCCTCCAGACGGACGCGCCCCTGAAACGCGCCCTGATGCCCTTCGGCGGCCTGCGCATGGCCCAGCAGGCCCTGGAAGCCTACGGGTTCAAGATGTGCGAAAAGACCGCGGACATTTTCAACAAGATACGCAAGACGCATAACGAGGGCGTCTTTGACGCCTACACGTCAGACATTCGCGCCGCCCGTTCCGCCGGCATCATCACCGGGCTTCCGGACGCCTACGGCCGCGGGCGCATCATCGGGGACTACCGCCGCGTGGCCCTGTACGGCACGGACAAACTGGCCGCCGAACGCCGCAAGGACCTGAAAAGTTATGAAAACAGGCCCCTCACGGACGAGGTTATCCGCCTGCGCGAGGAAATGAGCGAACAAATCCGCGCCCTGGAGGAACTCGCCCGAATGGGCGCCTCCTACGGCTGCGACCTTGCCCGCCCCGCCGCGAATGCCCGTGAAGCCGTCCAGTGGACCTACCTGGGTTACCTGGCCGCCGTGAAGGAACAGAACGGCGCGGCCATGTCCCTGGGCCGCGTCTCCACCTTCTTTGACATCTACTTCACCCGGGACCTGGAACAGGGCCTCCTTACGGAGGAGGAAGCGCAGGAAATCATGGACCAGTTCGTGATGAAGCTGCGCATCGTCCGCTTCATCCGCACGCCCGACTACAACAACCTTTTTTCCGGGGACCCCACCTGGGTGACGGAATCCATCGGCGGCATGGGGGAAGACGGCCGCACCCTGGTCACCCGCAGCTCCTTCCGCATGCTCCAGACGCTGTACAACCTGGGTCCGGCTCCGGAACCGAACCTGACCGTACTGTGGGCCGGGAACCTGCCGGAAGCCTTTAAGAGCTTCTGCGCCAGGGTCTCCATTGAGACGTCTTCCGTCCAATATGAAAACGACGACCTGATGCGCACGCACTGGGGTGACGACTACGGCATTGCATGCTGCGTATCCGCCATGCGCATCGGCAAGCAGATGCAGTTCTTCGGCGCGCGCGCCAACCTCGCCAAGTGCCTGCTCTATGCCCTGAACGGCGGCATGGATGAACTCAAGGGCAAGCAGGTAGCCCCGCCCTCCCCGCGCTATACGGAGGAAATTCTGAAGTATGATGAAGTGATGGCCCTGTACGACAAGATGCAGGACTGGCTTGCCAAGACCTACATTGACGCCCTGAACATCATTCACTACATGCACGACAAGTACTGCTATGAACGCATTGAAATGGCGCTGCATGATCCGGAAATCCTGCGTACGATGGCTACGGGCATCGCCGGGCTCTCCGTGGCCGCGGACTCCCTGTCCGCCATCAAGTACGCCACGGTGAAGGCCATCCGCAATGAAGACGGCCTCATTGTGGATTTCAGGACGGAAGGGGAATTCCCGTGCTACGGGAACAATGACCCGCGCGTGGACGAGATTGCCTGCGGCCTGGTCACCGGGTTCATGGAAAAGCTGCGCAAGCTCCACACCTACCGCGGCTCCCTCCCCACCCAGTCCATCCTGACCATTACTTCCAACGTGGTTTACGGCAAGAAGACGGGCAATACGCCGGACGGCCGCCGCGCCGGGGAACCCTTCGCGCCCGGGGCCAACCCGATGCACGGCAGGGACAGAAACGGAGCCGTGGCCTCCATGCTTTCCGTCGCCAAACTGTCCTATGACGACTCCCTGGACGGCATTTCCTACACCTTCTCCATCGTGCCGCAGGCCCTGGGCAAGGAAGAAGGGGAACGCCGCGCCAAACTCGTCTCCCTGCTGAACGCCTATTTTGCCGCCACCGGGCACCACATCAACGTGAACGTGCTGGAACGGGAAACCCTGCTGGACGCCATGGATCACCCGGAAAAATACCCGCAGCTGACCATCCGCGTTTCCGGCTATGCCGTGAACTTCATCAAGCTCACCCGCGAACAGCAGGAGGAGGTTCTCAACCGAACCTTCCACACCCGTTAACCCAGCCAGGAAGCGGATGCCCCAGCCCTTTCCCCAGAACCCGGTCCCGGGTGGTGAATCCGCCGCCGCTGGTCTGGTCCATTCCGTGGAATCCTGCGGCACGGTGGACGGCCCCGGCATCCGCTTCGTCCTCTTCCTGTCCGGGTGCAGCCTGCGCTGCCGCTATTGCCACAACCCGGACGCCTCCTGCGTGCGCCGGGGCCGGAACAGAAGCGCGGCGGACGTTCTGGAAGAAATAGCCCGTTACCGGGATTTCCTGCTGGCGGCGGGCGGAGGCGTCACCCTATCCGGAGGCGATCCCCTTTTTCAACCGGACTTTTCCAAAGCCGTGCTGAAGGGATGCAAAGGCCTGGGCCTGCACACCTGCCTGGACACCTCCGGCCACCTGGGACGGAATGCGGATGAAGACATGCTGGCGGACACGGACATGGTCCTGCTGGACATCAAGGCATGGAACCCGGAACAGTACAAGGCCCTGACAGGCGGGGAACTGCGCCCTACCCTGCAATTCGCGGAACGCCTGGCCGCCCTCCGCAAACCCGTCTGGCTCCGGTACGTGCTGGTTCCCGGCCTCACGGACAACATGGAAGACATCGCGGAGCTCTCCCGCCATGCGGCGCGCCTGGGCAACGTGGAACGCGTGGACGTGCTGCCCTTCCACCAGATGGGACGCTTCAAGTGGGATGAACTGAATCTGGAGTACACCTTGAAGGACGTTCCGGAACCGTCCGCGGAACTGACGGAACAGGCGCGCCATGTTTTCCGCCGGGAAGGGTTCCCGGACTGCGTGCATTAAAATCATTTCTGTGTAAAATCACGGCGGCACGGCATCAATCCGTGCGGAAAGACGATCTTCCCCGAACGTTTTACTTCCTCCAGATGCGTATCCGCATCATCTGCCGCAAACACATCGCAACGCAAGGCCGCCGTATAACGGGAACCATACGCTTTCATCTCCTCCAAAAGCGTTCTGTCCCCATCATTCCCCCACCCCGGACAGGAAAGGAGCGCCATGCACTGTTCACAAAAATCCACATAATGGAATCACAATCTTGCGTCAATTACTACAAACAGTTCAACCAGTGGATCTTCCGGAGAAAGGGAGGAAAACATTTCCTCGCACTTGCGCGCCACACACACCATTTCCTTTTCATGATTCCTGACCCATTCCCAATGCTTCTTCAAGCCTTCCACGGAAGCCCTTCCGCATATTCCAGCCATGCGACGCAAAAAAAACTCCATTCTTGAAATCCTGATGGAGACCTGTCCACTGAATGCCAGCCATTCCTCCTGCTCACGGTTTAACGGCAACCCGGAAAAATCATCCAGAAGGGAACTGTAAGGCTTCCTCATTGCCGTAAGTTCAAGAAGGAAGGCATCCTTAATGTCCGGACGCCCACCATCTTCATCATGGAGATAAACGCAATCCATCACCTCGTTCCTGGCCTGATCATCAAACAGCCCCTTTAATTCAGGGCGCCTTTTCAGAAAAAAATCCCGTTGTTCCCCCTCCAGCTCCAGTACATTGAATTCAAATAAAAGATCGTTGACCCGCTTCAACAGGAAATGATATTCCACAAGCATCCCGGGTGCGGCAGGATATCCGGCATCCAGAATATCCAGCATCAGCTTGTTCAGGCGGTTGGAAGACAGCATCAAATCACGGTAGCATGCCGCCGCTGTTTCCGCGTCAGGAATGGAAAAGAAAACCATCTTATTACTCAAGGAGGAAGTTTTTCTTCATCTCTCCCCCCTCACGAAGTAAGCCGGGCAAACCTCTTGTTGGAGTCGGGAAAATCCGTACTCATGCAGAACGCATAAAGCAATCCCAGCAATACTCCCGGAAGCAGGGAGGAAACGTGCCATTCCGGTGCCGGAACGGGAATCATGGAAGAGGGAATGTTCCAGAAAACAAAGGCCAGTACCGCGAATCCGACAGAGAGCCACTGATAGTCGGAAAGCCCCGCATGGCGAAGGGTCTGAGGCTCTCCGCGGTAAGCTTCTTCCACGAACCGGGAAAGCCCGGAGAGCATGAAATAAAGCCCAATCAGCAGCCCGGCAGGCATCCCGCCATACCACAGGCGCACCAGAATCCAGCCGGAAAGGAGATTAAAGCCTATGGAATACAGCGGTGTGGGATGAAGCGGAATTCCCCTCCATTCCGTCAATCTGCATACGCGTGAGGCCGGATTTTCATGGACAATACCCCATGAGGCGTGTTCAGGAGAGACGGGATGTCCGTGGCAGCATCCCTGGACAAGGCAGCGCAGCCGCCCGATGGCCTGGACCCACGGGGAGGACACGGCCATGGCTCCGAACAGGACCCAGCCGTTGAAGGGCTCCCCTGGAGACATGAGGGGCTGCAGAACGGCGGCGAGAGCCACTCCGGCCAATCCCCCGAGAACAGAGCCGTAATAACCAAAAGGCCTCAACAGCCTGGAAGACCCTTCGACGATTTGTGCCCACAGCCCGGCTCCGGCCAGAGAGCACAGCGCCACGACAGCAACGGCACCTCCGTAGGCTTCTCCGGCCAGGGCTGTAGAAAGAACATACCCGAAAAAGGCGGCAAGAAATACGTATACGGCATGATTGATGATGCGGTAGGGGCCAAACCTCCAGCTGGTCCAGGAATTGGCAAGGCGTTCAGCAAGCTTCAGCAAAAAAGCGGCCGTGCGGCGATATCCGGCAACCAGAAGAAAGACCCCCAGGGCGCCGAGAACATCCAGCCAGCCGTGCATCCCCGTGGCAACGCAACTCCAGGCCAGGGCGGCGGCCCAGAAAAAGGCGGCAATTCCGGCCGGTCGTGAAACGTCACGCCACAGGAAGAAGGCGGTAATCAAGGCCCACAGCACGTGAAAGGAAGGAAAAGCCACGCAACAGTCAGGCAATTCCCGGCGGTCCAGCAGCAGGGCATGCCCGGCCAGCGTCTCCGGCTGGAACTCCTTAAGGGGGCAGGAAAAAGGGATCATCAGGAACAAAAACAGCCCCAGGCCAAAACAGCCGTACACCATCACCTCCATGCGCCTCAGCCTCCGGCAGGTATTGGAAAAAAACAGAAGGACAAGAGGAACGATGATGTAAATGCTCTGGTAAACCCAGACGGCGCTTTCTGAAACCACGTTCCCGGATTCTCCGAACACGCGGCAATCCGGAGCGCCTTCCGTCACGCGCGTCAAGGCTCCGCCATAATACGCGGCAGCCCAGAACGCCCCTATCAAGACAAGGCCCGTACACCTTCTGTGCCATCCGGCCGGCTCATCCGTATTCGGCGGCAGTCCCGCCAGCGTAGGCGGAGCGGATGTTCCAAAGCGGCGGATCAAATCCAACCGCTCATAGCCCCAGACAATGGCGAGGCACCCCATGACGGCCAGCGGAGTCATCACATACAGCCCGGCGGCCGATCCCGTCCACAGAGAGATGCCCGCACAGGCCAGGCAGAATCCCACGTAAATCGGATGGGGAACTAATCCGTAAAATCCGGAGGAGACGAACCGGGGGGGAGGAAAGGCATTCATGGGAAGACCGCCTCCCTGTTTTTTCAGGGCCATCATGGAACCTCCCATCAGAATGGCCCCGGCCAAAACTGCGGTCATGCCCGCCGCCGTGGAATGGATGGGCTCCAGCTTCATGAACGGCTCCCACGCCCGTGCACCGCTCCAAAGCAGGCAGGGAATGAAAACGCAGAAGACGAATGCGTAGAAGCACCGCCCGGACAGCAGCTTTTTAAAAAATTGGATCATACGCATGGGGGATGAAAATGGACAACTTCGTGAATGGAAAATCCGGGGCAGGCAGCGCCCCCGTGGAGGAACAGGGCAACCCCCGCCCATTTGGTTTCTCGAAGGTGGAGAATGGACTGTGGCACCAGCCGTTTGGCCGCTCCGGGGAAATAGCGCAGGGCCGTGCGGGAAATATCTCCCGTTCGCAGCACTTTTCCCTGAGAAAACTCAAGGCTGTTTCCGGCAAACGAACCGCCGAACGCAATGCGGGAACCGTCGGCGGCAGCGCGAAGCTCCGGAGCCGGCAGGATCTGCCTGCCGCCCTCAAGCAGAAGAGACAGGGGATGTTCCCCTTCCCATGAAATCCAGGTAAGCGCTTCACCTCCATCGCCGTGAAAACGCCCCCAGTGCAGTACATCCACGGGCAGCTTCCACGGTTCCACGTTCATGGTCAGGCATTCCACATAGCCATTTCCCGTTTCACGCTTTCCATGCAGGGAAAAACAAACCTGCGCACGGGGCACCAGGCATTGCCAAACGACTTTTCTTCCACCCGCCTGCTCATAGAGGACAGCCTCCGGAACCGGAGAACCTCCGCCCGTCCATCTGCCGCGCGCGCCCAGAGCAGGGCAATGCCAGTTCCACCCTCCGTTCACGGACTCCGGCAATCTCCCGCGGAAAAAACTCTGCCTAGCATAAGTTCCCTCTGGTGCATTCACCAGAACGGACGACTGCCTCAACTGCATGTTCGCGAATGCCAGGTCAGAGGCATAACAAAGAATGACTTTCCCGGAGGAAGTCACGCAATCCATATAATACTTGGTGAGGGAAAACCGGCTCATGGTCGGCAGGAGTCAGGCAGAGGGGGGAAAGGCGGAAAACCCTTCACTTCCTTTAGCACGGACATGACTGACGGTCAAGACTTCCCGGAAATTTCGGCCAGAGCGTTCAGCACTTCCTGTACGGAAATGCTGCGGTTGCAGGGGGTGCCGCGGTCGCATTCCCTCAGGAAACACGGGGAACAGCACCGGTGGCTGTACAGGGAGCGGTGGAACTGCCCCAGCGGACGGCACACGTCCGGAAGCCTGGTGGAAAACAGAGTCACCGTCGGAAGGCCGCGGCAGGAGCAGAGAGAGGGAATAACACCGTCCACGGCAATGGCCGCCGCCGCCGCATCCATGACGGGGAACAGATCTTCCGGCGCCCCGGCCTTCATCTCCACCTGCAGCCGTTCCGCCAGGGCGGAAGCCCGCGCGCGGTCTTCCTCCAAGGCGACCAACACCGGCCTGTCCGGCAGGGAGCGCACCAGCTCCTCCCATTGCTCCTCCCCCCATTCACTGGCAGTCCCCAGCGTGGAAAACGGAGCGACCAGAATGGGAGCGCCCTCCCCGGCATCCGCCTTTTTCGCGGTAAACATGGAAGGGTTCCAGATGTCCAGGCCATGCAAATCCCCCAGCTGCAAATAGGGCCGGACACGGTGGACGGGAGGAGCCGCCTTCAGCACGGGAGCTTTTACCCGGAACTTGTACTTCCGGCATCCGGGATGGGTGTCCAGGCCGGAAAACATCATGGGGCCATACGGTGCCAGAGCCTTGAGGGTTTCCATATCCTGGTCCAGCATGACGCCCAGATCCAGGGGGCCTTCATTGTAAAACTCATCCGCGGCCAATGCTTCCCGGAGCTGCTTCAGGGAATCATGCGGCAGGACATGGGCCACTTCCTCAAATGTTTTCCAAACGCCCGCCTGGTCGGACGGGCAGATGACGCTCACCTGCATGTCCGGCCTGGCGCCCTTCAGCGCCCTGATCAATGGAACGGTCAGCAAGGCTTCATCCAGAGCCCTGGGAACGGCCACCAAAATGCGGTACGGCTTCAGTTCCATCTTCTCCAAAAGCCTGAACGTCTTTTCATCCCTGGGAGCAAAACGGTCGATGGACTTCCAGCGGTGGTGCATCCAGAACACGTCCAGAACGGACTTGCCGATCAACTTTTCCAAATGCCTGTTCACCTCCACAGTATCCCCGGCCAGGGAACCGTCGGAACCGGAAAAATCCATCACATTGCCCATATCCGCGATCCAGTGGCCCGGCTTGTCCGTACGCACGGCAATCGCCACCATGTCCGCCCCGGTCCGCTTGCGCAGCAGGGCGGGCAGCGGCGTCGTTCCGGTCACCTTGCCGAAGAAGGGCACATACACCCCTTCCCAGACGAACTGGTCGCTCAGAACGCCCAGCGCGCCCCCTTCCTTGAGCATCTTCATTGGCGCCTTGATGCCGCCCTCCTTGGAAAACATCTGCGTGCCCCGCTCCGTGCGGCGCCTGTACATGTATTCCTCCATCAGAGGATTGTCAAACTGGCGGTACATGGAGCCGTAACGCTCAATCTCCGGATAAAACACGCGTATTCTCGCCAGCACCTCCCAATTTCCGGAATGGGCAATGGCGCACACCTGCCCGCGCCCTTCCAGCACAGGCCGGGCAAAGGCCTCGTGCCCCGTGATTTCCACGCACTTTTTCAACTGGTCATCCGTCAGAATGGCCGTCTTGGCGGAACACAGGAAATTGGCGATCGTCCTCTTGAAATTCTCCTTGCCCAGCTTCTTCAGCTCCCTGCCGCGCAAGGCCGGATTCAGGGCGATGCGCAGATTCCTTTCCACAATCTTCCGGCGCTGTGGCAGCAAATGCCATGCCGCGCCGCCGGCCACGCGCCCCAGGCGGAACAGCGTCTTCATGCCCACAAGCTTCAGCAGCCCCTCCATCAGCAGGAATCCCTTCATCCCCGCATAATGGACAAACGCCTTCCGGGAGGAAGGGGGAGGATCGGATGAAAGAGAGCTCGCCATAAGAAAACCGGAGTGAATGTTATACAAATCCGCGCCGGTCCACAAACCCTTTATTCAATAGCTCCGGGCTTCATCACGACTTTCCGGCGCGCCGTTACGGAAAAACGGCTCTTTTTCCGCCATTTCCTGCTTCCTGACACCTGGTTCCCGGAGAGGAAAAGGCAGCCCATTCCTCCGCTGAAGAAGACTCCTTTTTCCCGGCGCTCCCGGGAGCGGCCCGCAACAATTTTCCTTTCGGTAAAGAAATGACTTTACAATTCTTAACCAAACGGTATATTCCGTCTCCCGAACCGAACACCAAACCGGAGTTATACACCATGAAAGTTCTTTCTTCCTTAGCCTCTATGAAGCGCCGCCACGCAGACTGCCAAATCGTGAAGCGCAAGGGCACGCTGTATGTGATTTGCAAGAGCAATCCCAAATTCAAGGCCCGCCAGGGCGCCACGGCAGGTACGCGTCTTTCCAAGAAGGGCGTCAAGTAAACCCTGGCCCAACACAGATTTAAAAAAGACCGCCGCCCGCCGGGTGCCGGTCTTTTTTTGGTGACCGAACTCCTTCCTACATGCCCATGCAGCTTCCCTACGTCCAAACCAGATTCCTGGACCTTCCCGGCTCCTTCCCCCTGAGGAACGGCGCCGTGGTGGAGAAAGTGCGCATCGCCTATGAGCAGTACGGAACCCCGTCGCCGGAAAAGGACAACGTCATCCTGCTGTTCCATGCCCTTTCCGGCAGCCAGCACGCCTACGGCTATAACCCGGACGTGCCGGGCATCGGCGCCCTCTGGAAACCGGAAAACCATGAAGGCTGGTGGAACAGCATCATCGGCCCCGGAAAACCTCTGGACACGGACCGCTTCTGCATCATCTGCGCCAACTACCTGGGGGGCTGCTACGGCACGACCGGCCCCGCCAGCACCAGCCCCGTGGACAACCTGCCCTACGGCTCCCGCTTCCCGCATGTGGAAGTGGCGGACCAGGCCCGCTTGCAGGCGCTGCTGCTGGACAGCCTGGGGATTGAACGTGTGCATCTGGTCGGTCCGTCCGTGGGCGGCCTGATTGCCCTGAGCCTTGCCTGCCAGTTCCCGGCACGCGTCAAAAGCTTTATTTCAATCGGTTCCGGCTACAGGGCCTCCATCGAACACCGCCTCTCCCTGTTTGAACAAATCCTGGCCATTGAACTGGACCCGGATTTCCGGGGCGGAGACTATTACCAGGGCCCTTTCCCCAAAAAAGGGCTGGCCTTCGCCCGCATCATCGGCCACAAATCCTTCGTTTACCAGGAAGGGCTGGAACAGCGCGCCAGAAAGGAAGTGGGCGGCCAGTCCGGCATGCTTGCGTGGCTGAAGCCCACCCGCAGCACGCAAAGCTACATGCTGCACCAGGGCACCAAATTTGCGGAACGCTTTGACGCCAACTCCTACCTACGCATTGCGGATATGTGGGCGGAATTCGATATCCGCGACCACACGCCGGAAGGTACGTTTTCCGCCGCGCTGGAAGGATTCCGCCGGGAAACAATTCCCGCCCTCATCTTTTCCATTGATACGGACTGCTGCTTCCGTCCGGCGGAACAACAGGACTTTGCGAACCAAATGGAAAAAGCCGGCATTCCCGCGGAATTCCATACCATCATTTCCACCAAGGGGCATGACTCCTTCCTACTGGAACCGGAACTTTACGCGAAACCGATCCGCCGCATTCTGGGATAATACCCGGTATGCCGCAGTCTGGAAATGCCGATTCTGCGGCCTTACGGATTTTCAGCGATATTGCGCTCCGGCCTCCGCTCCGCAACAATTCCGGGCCTCGAAAAGCGGGAACCTTCCGCTACCAAGTCCCCAGGCTCCGGAAACATAAACCGCGGTAACCCGGCGTTTTCCCTGTTTTTTTTACAACCTCGCCCGCCGGGAGCGGCAGGATTGCCGCCCTTCCCGTCCGCAATTCTTCCGGCACGGAGCTATGGTCGTCCGGAACATGAAGCATCCCCCAGAGAGATACCGTAATCACCGGAACAGGCCGCATTCTCTCCCCTTCCCTGTTTTCTTCCCTAATAATTCAGGGACAAAACTGACAAACTGCGGATGAGTCCGCACCCGGCATTTCCTGTCATACCATTATGACTGATGATAAATATACTTCCCGCACGGAAAACGTGGGGCAATTCCGCTGTGAAACCACGTACGCCCGCTCTGAGGAAAAAACATTTACAGACCTGTCCGCCAGTTACGGAGGCAGGGAAAAATACCCCACTCCCGGCATGCTGCTGGGGGCTACGCTCTCTTCCTGCATGATGAGCCTGCTTTCCGTAATTGCGGCCAGAAAAGAAGTTGACTTGAGGGGGATGCGCATCCTGGCCCATGCCGTGGAATCTGAAAAAGGCATTGAAAAAATTGAACTGAAAGCCGTCATGCCCCTGGACGGCAGCCATCCGCTGCGCTCCATGCTGGAAAAAGCCGCCATGACCTGCCCGGTCCGCCGGGCTCTGCATCCGGATCTGGAAACCCCCATCGAATGGGAATGGAGGAAATAGGGAGTTCCCTTGCTCCAGGCAGGCCTGCACAGGCTGCCCGCTGATCAAGTCAGGGCCGCCCCGGTTCCTCCGGGACGGCCCTGCCAGCCATGGGAGAATTCTTCCGATTCTCCTTTTCTGAATACCACCCTAGAAATTGTAGCGGTAGCCGATGCTTCCGTTCAGGGAGCTGGAACCGCTGCGGATGTCCGCGTTCCCCTCCATGAAGATCACTCCCTGGTACCCTACCGGAACGCTCAGGCCCACTCCGGCCTGGAACGCCGTGGAGCCCACCTTGGCCCCGTACACCGGGCGCGTGTAGCCCGGATCGGCCAGGAAGCCCACATTGGCCTGCCCGCGGCGGTCGCCCATGTCCTGAGAGACGTTGACACGCACCTCGCCCAGCGCCTCGCGGCCGAAGATGTTGGAACCCACCAGGCCGGAGAGCCTGGCGCCCACGGCCAGGGCGCCCGTGGTCAATTCCTGGTCTTCCACGCGCAGCCCGGCATTTCCGGCGGAACCGCTTTCACGGTAGCCGTCCATGCGCGTCGTGACGATGGAGGCGTTGAACAGGGGCTGGAGCACCACGCTCTTGTCCTCATTCAGCGGAATGTCGTACGCCAGTTCATACATGGCCCCGAAGCCCGCGCCCGTCGTACTGCCGTACCCCTGGTAGCTGCCCGTGCCATAGTCCACCGTGCGGGTGAGCTTGGCGTCGTTCCAGCCTCCCGTAAGCACCAGCAGGTGGGACCAGTTGCGGGACTGGTAGCGGGCAAAGAGGTTCACGTAGTAGCTGTCCAGGTCGCCGTCCGCGGTATCGGCCGCGCTGGCTGACAGGCTGCCGTAGTTGGCCGTGAACGCCGCTCCCAGCGTGAAGGAGTCGCTAAAATCCACGTCCATGCCCACGGTGCCTCCCCAGGTGGTGAGCTTGTAGCCGCTTTCATCCCCCTTGGTGTCCAGCTTGGCATAGGAACCCGTGCCCTGCATCCACATGTGGAAGTAGGGCATGTCTTCATTGACGTAGGCGGGGTTGACCCCCATCTGTGCCACGCGGTTGCGGACCCACAGCATCTGGTCCCGCAGGGAATCCCGCTGCGCGATGCCCAGGCTGGTGACGGTGGAGCCCGCGGCGGCGGCCAGCTTGCGGGCCGCTCCGGAATAATCCCCGCTGTTCTGGGAAACCAGTACGGACGTGTACAGGTCGCGCAGCGTGGAGCCTTCCGGCATGTTGTACCGGGAATTCCAGAGAATGTCGGATCCGGTTCCGGCATTCCTCGTCAGGGCGGAGTCGCGGAAGATGTTCTCCGTGCGCGCCTCGCCGGTGACGATGATGGCCGTCATGTTGTCATTGGTGGTCAGCTCCAGATTGTCGTACAGCGAGCTGAGGATCATGTCCTGCAGAGTGACGTTGTCCCCCAGGGAGACCAGGGCTCCGCCCGTCGTCTTGAACAATTCCAGGTTCAGCGTGGAAGTGTCTCCGGAAACCAGCGTATCCAGATTGCTCATGACCAGCGTGACTTCCCCCGTTCCGTCCCCCAGCACAATGCTGCCGCTGGAGGTCACGAAGGGAGCGCCCAAGCCGTCCACCGTCGTGGAGGACGTGGTGATGGTCACCGTGCTGTTCCCCGTTACGCGCAGGCCGTCCGTACCGAGCGTCAACTGGGTCTTGGGCACGTCCGTGCTGCCTATATTGAGCGTTCCGCCGTTCACGGTAATGCCCTTGTAGGAAGCCGTGGCCGGGTCTCCGCTTCCCGCGGAAGCCCCGGCCAGGGTCAGCGAACCGCCGTCGCTGACATTCAGGTTATAGCCGGCATTGCCCGCTCCCTGGATGGTCTGCACGCTTCCGTTGCCTGATTTGAAATTAAGCGTGCCGGAAGCGCCGTCCAGGGTTCCCGTGAAGGAATGGGACGCACTGGAATTGACCGTCATTTCCGCACCGCCCAGCTTCAGCGCGCCGCCGCCCGCCAGGCCGGAAACATTGTTCGTGGAGCCGGCGGCCGTTGAAAGGGCGGAACCCTCGCGAATGTCCAGCAGAACGCCGTCCAGGGAGGAACCGTTCCCCAGCGTCAGGGAGGAATCCGTACCCGTCCCGCCCAAGGTCAATGTGCCGTCTCCGGAAATAGTGACGTCCGTCACATGGCTTCCCGCCGCCTGTCCGGTGACAACCAGCAGCGCTCCGCGTCCCAGGTCCAGCGTACCGCCGCCCGTTCCGGAAGACAGGGTTTCCACCGTCGTCGTGCGGGAGGCGCCGTCATTCCGGCCGCCCAGCGTGATGTCTCCTCCGGCCAGGTTCAGCGTGGAAAGGCTGTTGGCCGCGCCGTTCAGCACGATTTCCCCTTCCGTGGAACTCAGCATGGAATCGTTCCCCGTGAAATTGCCCTCCACCGTCAGCGTTTCCGCTCCTTTCTTGATAAAGTCCACGTGGTCCCCGCTGATGGTGCCTCCGTAGCTGTTGCTTCCGGCGTCAATATTCTGGACCAGGTCCACCACGGCGTGGTTTGACGCGGCATCCGCCGCCGTATTCGTCACCACCAGGGAGGCGTTGCTGCCGATCAGGTTGCTGACCTTCAAGCCGTCCCCGTTCCGGGAAGCGTCCGGAGCGCCCTCTAGGCTCACATGGAGCGTGGCGCCGTTGATGCCGACGGCCTTGTAGGGGTCCAGCGTCGCGTAATTGTCGATGTAGGGATTGTCCGAAGTGGGCGTCGTATCCACCAGATAAGTCAGGTCCGTATTGCCGCTGACCATCAGCGTTCCGTCCGCTCCCAGCACCTCCGTGACGGCATAGCCCAGGGAGGCCAGCAGCGGGGAGAAGGATATCTGCCTGTAATTATCCACGGACAGGGTTCCCGTGGTCAGCACCAGCCCTACGCCGTCAATGGATTCCCGGTTGGCGGCAAGCAGGTCCAGCACTGCCTGGTTACTCAGGTTGATCGTCGTGGTAGCGGAGGAAAGCGTGAGGCTGTCCGCGTCAATGACGCCCGTTCCCGTGTTGCCGCCCGTCGTCAGGCTGCCGCTGTCCAGCTTCAGGGTGACTGTCTTCCCAGTCATGTCCAGGGGACCGCTGATCCCCGTCAGGCGCGTGAAATCCTCCATGACGATGGACTGCACCAAGCTGCCGGACAAGCCGCCCAGGCTGATGGTGTTCAGCGAACCCTGCGTTCCGGCGGAAGCGGCTATCTCCACATTCCCCGCGGTTTTGTTCCCGGCATTCAGCAGATTGCCCTTCGTGATCAGGATGACGTTGGCCGCATTCTGGGAAGCCAGGTCCAGAGCGCCGTTGTTGACGGTCACTCTGCCGGATCCCAGGGAATCGGCGTCCGTCAGGGTCACGGTGCCCGTGCCGGAAAGTGTCGTTGATCCGGAGAAGGAGGTATTGCCTCCAGTCAGCGTCACATTCCCCGTGGTGTCGATCACCAGGGAGCCCGCGCCGGATATGGCCCCGGCCCATGTACCGCCGTCCCCCAGGCGCGCCGTGGCTCCGCCGGCAATCGCCAGGGAGCCCAGGAAGGTATTCGCCCCGGTGAGTTCCAATGTTCCTCCATTGACGGCCAGCGTGCTGCCCGCCGTTCCGCTGATTACTCCCGCATAGGAAAAGTCGCGGGCGAAGGCCAGCGTGGAATTATTCTGAATGTCGATGCTGTCGCCCAGCTTCGCCACCGCGGAGCTGTTCACCGTCACCGTGCCGCGGTGTACCTTGAGCTGGCCGTCCAGATCGACGCCGCCCGTCAGCGTGATATTGCCCGCTCCCTGCGTGGAAAACGCCGTGCCGCTCAGATCGCCGCTCAGGGTGAAATCAGTGGTGGCGAATACCTGGTTGCCCGTAAACACAATATCGTTGGCAAAGGTTCCCCCCGCCGTGCCGTTCCATTCCGTGCGGACGTTGGAATCCGCCAGCTTCAGCACGGCATCCGCCCCCATGGTCACATTGTTGAGCTGGAAGTAGCCCGCCGTAACCGCCAGGGTGCCCTGGAATTCCGTACTCATATTCAGTACATTCAGGCCATAACTCGTGCCCAGCCCCACGGAAACGGTACCGGTTCCGGACGCATTCAGTGTCAGTGCCGCATTGTCATTCGTTCCGCTGACGGTCAATACGGAACCTGCCGCTAGCTCCACGGTTTTTTCATGGGCCAGTTCCTTGGCGATGGTCGCCG
The DNA here is from genome assembly GCF_036417355.1 of Akkermansia sp. RCC_12PD. Classification (NCBI taxonomy): domain Bacteria; kingdom Pseudomonadati; phylum Verrucomicrobiota; class Verrucomicrobiia; order Verrucomicrobiales; family Akkermansiaceae; genus Akkermansia; species Akkermansia sp. RCC_12PD. The sequence goes on from NZ_CP143889.1 coordinate 310,963, forward strand.
TCACATCATCACCCAGCATCAGGGCGCCTCCCGTCCACTCCATGGTGGAGCTGGTGAATGCCGTGGCAAAATCGCCGGAGGCCAGATTCAGGGCTCCGCTCTGGAGGGAAATCATCCCCATCCCCGCCTGGACATCCGCCGTCGCCAGCGTCAGCGTGCCTCCGGCGATAGTGATGCCGCCGGAACCCAGGGAATTGGCAACCTGCGCCACCAGTTCCCCCTGTTGGATGGAAATATCCCCCGTCCAGCCCGTATTGTCCAGGTTCAGGGTCAATTTTCCTTCGCCGCGCTTGGTCAAGGTGCCGTCCGCAATCTTCCCGGTGCCGTCGGACACGAATTCATAATCGCTCCCGGCGGCGTTGTTCACGGTGATGGAAGCCGGAGTCACCGGACCGGAAATCGTGACGGTTCCGGCCCCGGTATTATTGAAGACGAGGCTCTTTCCTGCGGCCGTTTCCGAAGAACCGGAAATCCCCCACTGTTCCCCGGTGGTGGAATCGCTCCAATCCAATCCGGGGGTCCCCTGCCAGATCCATACTTCTCCGGCGGAAGTCACCACCAGTTTCAGGGCGGTGCCCGTCTGCTGGAGCGCGTAAATCAGCGTTTCATCCCCGATATAACCGCTCCAGTTGAAAATGGCGTTCACGGCGTCAAGACCGCTTGCGGCGCTAATCAGCGTGTATTCCCCGGCCTCCGTAATTCCTTCCAGCCCGTTCAGGGTCAGGGTGAAGGTCCCGGGACCGAACGCTCCTCCCGCCGTGATGGCGGAGCTGATATCCAGAGTCAGGCTGGAACCGGTCGTCACATTCAGGGCGCCCGCGGTGCTCATTCTGGTACCCGCAGCCATGGTAATGTTGCCCAGGGCCACGGCGCTTGTCCCGGTGAAGGCCAGCGTGCCGCCCTGGACATCGGTAAGGCCCGTATATCCTACCGTCCCGCCCAGCGTGAGCGTTCCGTCACTGACCTTGGTCAGGGAAAGCACCCCGTTCTGGTCATAGGAAATGGCGGTAGCTCCGTAGGCAATGGCTACGCCCTTATCTACAATGGAGCCGTTGTACGTGCCGGAGCCCACCGTAAGCGTACGGGCGCCCCCCACCGCGCCCACCTGGGAGTTGGCGGTGCCGTCCAGGGAGGCAATTTCAATATCTCCCAGCACCCGCATGAAAGCGAACCCGGTGGTATTGTCCCCGGAAGTAAGCGCGACGGAACCCTGGGTCATGGAAGAATACAAATCCAGGCCCGCGCTATAGCCGTGCGTGGCGTCTGCAACGACCGTTCCGGTGAAGCCTGAAGCATCTCCGTTAATGATCATTTTCCCATTGGCGTTATACCTGCCGTCTCCTTCGCCGCGCTTGTACGTGAGTGTTCCGTCCCCCGTCAGCGTACCGGTAAAGCCCATTTCCTTGGCCCAGCCCGCTATGCCGGTAACGGTCACATTCCCGTTGACGGTAACGTTTCCGGTAAAATTGTATTGATAATTGGCGGCGTTTGCCTGGGAAGCGTCATTCCATCTCAGGGAGACGGCATCCGAGGCTGAAGTACCCAGCACCAGGTCGGAACCGATCACATGGTGGGAATTGCTTCTGCCGCTGATGTTCAGCATCGTGCCGCCCTGGAGCGTGACGGAGGAACCGGCTGATCCCCAGTTGATGGAGGCCGTATTGTCCCCCACCTGGAGATTACCTTCCTGCACCACAATATGTCCGGAATTGGCTCCCGACAGTCTCAGCAATCCTGCTCCGGTTTTCAAAACGGTGCCGGCCCCCGTAATATTGTTGGCAAAGGTGATTGCGGAAGGTGCCACCAAATTGATGAAGGAGCCCGCATCCGGAGAAAGAGAGAACGCCGGGTTGGTCACAGTACCCAGATTCACCGTAACCGTCGCTCCATTGGCCGCTCCCAGGAAGGAACCCGCTCCCCACGTAATGCCTGAAGCGGGCACGTCCGTATCATAACTGAACGCCAGAATGCCCTGTTCCACGGAAACCGTGGTTCCCGTTCCCAGGACGGAGGCGGAACCGATCACCAGGGTACCCGTTCCTTCCTTGACTACGGAAGTGTTGGTCAGGGCTCCGGTTCCTGCAAACTCATAGCGGGTCGTGGAATTCCGGACCAGTACGGAGAGGGGGGAAACTTCAGAATCCAGCTGCACGCTGGAGACGGGCACCCCCGCCTGGTCCGTGAAGGATACGGCATGTCCCGCCGTATAAGTGGCGGGAGTTCCCCCATCCGTCCAGATATTCTCCGCACCCCAGGCTCCGCTGGCTCCGCCGGCCCACAACAGCATGGGAATTTCAGTGTAAATCAGTTCCCGTCCATTCTGTGAAAGGGAGATGGTTCCTCCCACGCCATCCGCAAAGGATGCCTGGATGGAAGTAATATTGCTCAGCCCGGTGGTGCTCAGAACAGTCATGCCATTCGTCAGGACGCCGAATTCGGACAGATCCAGTTTCAATTCCCCTTCCGCGGACAGGGAGAAGTTCCCGTTCATCTGGACGGATGTCCCCGCGCCGCCGGCCAGCGCCAGCGTGCCTCCGTCCATGTTCAGGTTCCCCGTAAAGAAGGAATCCTGGAACATTTTGACGATGTCAAACCCGGCAACGACCGTATTGGAGAAGGAAATGGCGTGGTCCGAGGTGCTTCCGTAACCGCCCAGCAGCAGGGAAGACGTTCCCCTGACCGCCCCTTCCGTGACGTTCAGCGTGCTTCCTGCCCGGAACACGGCCTTCTTCACGACAAGGGAGGCATTTCCGCTGACGACGGACTTGGCGCCTCCGCCTCCGGCGTAAAGGGCTCCTTCATACGTGCCGCCGTCCAGGGTCAGCGTGGAATTGCCGCCTACCGTTGCGTTCCCCGCACCGCCGCCCCCGGCATAGGAGCCGCCATAAATATTACCCGTGAAAACGGCTCCCGGAGAGGCGATGATGCTCACATTCGTATCCTCGGCGATGGAAAAGGCCCGGGTCGTGCTGGTGCCGGTGCCCCCCGCATGGGAACCGCCCACAATACTCTTGACGAAATTGCCGGATGCATTTCCCAGGTCAATCGTCACGTTGGTGCTTCCGGAGATAGCTCCCCCGGAAGCGGCATTGGTTTCATACGCGCTGCCGCCGATGATGAAGCCCCTGGCCACGGAATTGAGGGTGATGGTTTCGTCCGTCTCGCTCTGCATGCTGCGCACGACGACGTAGGTGCTGCCGTCAATGGTGTTGATGGAATTGTGGGCCGCCGTGCCACCGCCCACCAGGGACCCCTTGATCACGGCATTGCCGTCCACGGACACGTAAACGTCCCCCGTGACGGTTGCGTTCAGTCCGTCCTTATAGTTGCCGCCCACCACCCAGTTCACGACCGAATCCCCCTGAATCTGGGTATGGATGTCCCCGGTCACGTTCCACGCGCCGGTACCGCCCCAGTTGTTGGCATAGCTGCCGCCGATGATGATGTTGTAATCACCGTTCCTTACATCCGTCCAGATACCTGTGGTGATGGCCGTTCCCTCGGCAGTGGCGCTGGTATTGTAATAGCCGCCGGCCAGAATCACGCCCGTCAGGCCGTCTCCCGTTCCCGTCACGACATTCACAGAACCGAAGCCGTCCTGCATGGAAGAACCGCGGATGCCGTACAGGGCCATGGTCTGCTGGTCCGCAAGAGTGCCGGCCGCGGAAGAGGGAGCGCTCCCCAGTCCCCAGGCGGGATCCCACACCGTATCGTAAGCGCCGGAGCCCGTAAACGTGATGATGGTTTTTCCGGAGGAATTGCTGATGGTGTACAGTGATTCATCAATGTCCGCCAGCGTGAACCCATTGCCCAGGTTGACACCCAGATCATAAGTTTGACCTATCAGAGCGTCCGAACCGTACAGGTCCTGGAATTCCTGGAAAAGGGAAAAGTCGATCAGGCCGGACGTAAACGTTATGCTCTGCAGAACGGAAGAAACATTGTTCATGGACGTGTAATACAGGCGGCCGCCGTCCACGGTAACGCTCCCCGTGATGCTCCCCGTGCCGTTGGCGAGAATGCCCATGCCCTCTCCCACAGTAAGGGCATTCTGGAAATTCATGGTTCCGGAGGAAGCTGAGATCATGCCGCTGCCGCTTATTCCCGTTACCGTCAGATTGCCATTGCCCGCGTCCAGCCTGCCTCCGGCAAGCACGGCGTTGACGGTTCCCGCCTTGGAAAGGACCGCCCCGGAATTGACCGTATAAGTTCCCGTGAGCGCCACATTCTCCGTGAGATGCACCCAGCCGGACTGTGCCACGAAGTTGCCCGCTCCGGTCATGGAATTGTCAATGACGTCAACCGCATCTCCCGCCGTACCGTAATACGTAATGTACTGGCTGCCGGAAGTAGTGGTGACGGCCGCGGTTCCCAGGGAACCGGAGGCGTTGATGCCCAGGGAGGTGGAATTCCGGGTGATGGAGATGGTCCCCCCCCAGTTGGTTCTCCGTGTTGGACAGGGTATAATACGTGTACTCACTGTCTGAGCCGCTGATCGTAAAGCCGTCGGCCGCCGTGAGCACCCCCGTGAACTTGATATTCTTGCCGTACTCGGTCGTCATGTTGACGCCGCTTCCGAACGTGGCTTCCCCGGAGAACGTAAAACCGTTGCCGTTGATGGAATTGGCATCGTAGCTATAGTACCCGCTGACGGGCGGTCCGTCCTCTACGGTCAGCACCGTATTGTCCCCCATGACGAGTTTCTGTGTCCAGTTGACGTTCCCGGAATACAGGGAAAGCGTGCCGCTGCTGATTTTAAGGGTGGCGTCCGGAGACGCGGCGGGCGTCAAAGCCGTATTCTTGTTGGAGTTGCCCAGCGTAAAAATCCCTCCCCCCACATAATCCACCGTGATGGAACCGCCGAAACTGCCGCCGTAGGAAGAGGAATCTCCGGTAATGGTCAGGGTAGTGCCTTCCCCGGTGATCAGGGCGGCCACATTGTCATGTTCCAGCTTGCTGATGCTGGTGTCCACATTCGCCTGCAGCACGGAAGCCCCCGCCGCATAGCTGTAGCCGCCCAGCCTGATGGTGGCGTTCTGCGCCGCCAGGGCATGGTTGAGTTCCAGAATATTATTCCGGGTACCGCCTGTCGTGTTGGAATACATGGAAATCACACCGTTGAACGTACCCGGACCATTCAAAATCAATGAAGAAAGACTGGCGGCGCCACTGGCTACGCGGTTCACCCTCAGAACGGCGTCCGCGGCGTCTCCATTCAAATTCGTGATGGTGGCCGTGCCCGCTCCGGAAAATTGGAGAGTTGTGGATGCAGTTACGTTTCCTGCGTCATAAGTCACTGAACCTCCGGAAGGAACCGTTATCTGGGTGCCGTCAAATGTGATATCCGCTCCAAGCGCCGGAGAAAGCGACACGGTAACGGCAATCCCGGCAAGAGCGGTTATAGTAACGGTTCCGACGGTAACTCCGGCAAAGGAAGTCACCAGTGCGGCCAGCAAACGCAGAGGCAGTTTCAATTTCATGTGATGTATGTTTTCTATATTTCATATACGGAAATCTCATTTTTCCGTCAAAAGAAAACTTCCCTGCCAAAAAAAGTTCTCCAAAAAAAATCAGGAAAACGTAAATACACCCTCTATCTAACAAATATTTCCAGCACTAAAATACCAATCAATTAGTTCACTTTTATCACGTTAATCATATATTGACTTTTGTCTAAGTATGACAAACTTTTTTACCGTTCATTTCCTCCCCTTCCGCTGTACCATAAAAACGGGGCCTTGTGCGGTTTTCTCCCGCCCAAGGCCCCGGAATGGAAACCAGTCAAAACCAGGCGTGTCAGCGGCTTACCTGGTCCACGGCAGCAGGAATTCTCCCGCATCCCCCCCTGCGGCAATGTGCTTGAGCAGGGCGCTTCCCAGCACGGCGGCATCCGGACGGGCGTCTTCCGGCAGGGCCTCAAGCTGGTCCGGCGTCTGGAGGCCGAAGCCCAGCGCCAGCGGAACGTCAAACACGGAACGGGCACGGCGCATGGTCTCCGCCACACTCTGCTCCAGATCCGTCTTCCCTCCCGTGGTGCCGAGGACGGACACCACGTAAACGAATCCTTCCGTACAGGGCTTGTACTCTTTCATGCGTTCCACGGAGGTGTTGGGAGCCACCAGTGTCACGAGTGTCAGGCCATAAGGGGCAAAGACCTTCCTGAACATGCCGGATTCCTCCAGCGGCATGTCCGGCACGATGAAACCGTAAACGCCCGCTTCCGCCGCGTCCCGTGCCAGATTTTCCAGGCCGTATTGATAAAAGGGATTCACGTAACCCATCAATGCCAGCTTGGCGGAGAACTGCCCCTTGCGGGCCTTCAGGCCGTCCAGAATCCATTTCAGGCTGACCCCGCGGGCCAGCGCGTCCCGGGAGGCGTCTTCAATAACGGGGCCGTCCGCCACCGGGTCGGAAAACGGAACGCCTATCTCGATGATGTCCGCCCCGGCCGCGTCAATGCGCTCCAGATGGGTCCAGAAGGAATCCATGTCCGGAAAGCCGGCGGTGATGAATGGAATGACGGCGCGGCGCCCCTTGGCATGGGCCTGTTCCACGGCTTCCTGCAACGGTGATTTCTGCGTATTGTTCATGAAAAGGCGGCAATTAAATGTTCAGATATTTTTTAACGATTCCCAGGTCCTTGTCTCCGCGGCCGGAGAGATTGACCAGCACGTCGCCCCCTTTGGGCAGTTCTTCCGCGTGGTCCAGCACCCACGCCACGGCATGGGAGGATTCCAGCGCCGGAATGATGCCTTCCCCCCTCGTAAGCGCCTGGAAGGCATTCAGGGCGGAAGCGTCGCAAACCATGCCGTAATGCACGCGGCCGATTTCCGCCAGATGGGAATGCTCCGGCCCCACGCCGGGATAATCCAGGCCGGCGGAAATGGAATGGGAAGGCTGTATCTGGCCGTCCCCGTCCTGCAAAAGCATGGTCACATGTCCATGCAGCACGCCGGGGCTCCCCAGGTTGATGGGGGCGGAATTGTAGCAGCCGGGCTCGCCCGTGCCGCCGGCCTCCACGCCTACGAGGCGCACATCCTCATCCTCCACAAAGGGGTGGAGCATTCCGATGGCGTTGGAGCCGCCTCCCACGCACGCCACTACCACGTCCGGCAGCCTTCCGGTGCGCTCCAGCATTTGCGCGCGCGCCTCCCGGCCGATGACGGACTGGAGCTGCCTGACCAGTGTGGGGAACGGATGGGGGCCTGCCGCCGTACCAAAACAGTACAGAGTATCCGCCTGATGGGAAATCCAGTAACGCAGGGCCGCGTTAATGGCGTCCTTCAGCGTGCGGGAACCGCTGTCCACGGGAACTACCTCCGCACCCAGCAGCTTCATGCGCATCACATTCATGGACTGGCGCTCCACATCCTCCGCCCCCATGAAGACGGTGCAATCCATCTTCAGGCGCGCCGCCGCCGTGGCCGTAGCCACGCCGTGCTGGCCCGCCCCGGTCTCCGCGATGAGGCGCGTCTTCCCCATCATCCGGGCAAGGAGGGCCTGGCCCAGGGCGTTGTTGATCTTGTGGGCGCCCGTATGCAGCAGGTCCTCACGCTTCAGCCACAGGCGGAAGCCAAGTTTCTCCGAGAGGTGGGGGCAGAACGTCAGGGGCGTTTCCCTGCCCGCGTAGTTGACCAGCAGATCCTGCAATGCATCCCGGTACGCCGGGGACTGCATGATGGTGTCCATGGCCTGTTCCAGTTCCATCAGGGGGGGGCGCAATGCCTCCGGAACGAAACGGCCGCCGAAATTGCCGAAGTATCCTTCTTTGTTATTCATGCGATGTGGTAAGGTGTGTAGGAAATGAGGGGCTTGAGCGCCGCCAGCAGCTTTTGCGGGCTTTTCTGGCCGGGAATGGCCTCCACGCCGGAATTCAGGTCAATGCCGTTCGGGGTGCACTGTTCCAGCGCCCTGTTCAGGGAAGCGGAGGAAAGGCCGCCGGCCAGGAACCAGGGGCGGGGGGCCTGCAGGGAAGCCAGCGCCTTCCAGTCCAGCGCGGTTCCGTGGCCGCCGCCCTGCCTGCCGGCATCCAGCAGGAACCAGGAACAGCTGTCCGCCCAGAGATCCATCTCCCTTTGCATGGCGTCCAGGGAATCGTAACTGTCCGGCCACAGAACCCGGATGACTTTTCCCGCGCCGATCCGGCGCGCGCAATCCAGGGACTGGTTGCCGTGGAGCTGGGCGAATTCCAGCCGGGCCGTCTTCATGATGTCCATGATCTGCTCCGCATCCTGGTTCACGAACACGCCCACGCGGCGGATCAGCGCGGAATCCAGCGCGGCGGCGCGTTCCGGCGCAATATAGCGCGGGCTTTTGGGATGGAACACGAACCCGCAGAAGTGGGCCCCCATTCCCATGGCGGTTGACAGGTCACTCTGGCGGGTAATCCCGCACACCTTGATTGCGAATGAATGTTTCTTCATCTTGTTTTTTCTAAAATTGCAGCCAGTTTTTCACCCGGCTTTCCGCCGTCCATCAGGGCTGTGCCCATCAATACGGCCTGGAAGCCCGCCTCCGCGGCTTCCCTGAGATGCTCCCCGGCGCTCATGGCGCTGGCGGCTATCCATACTTCCCCGCCGCGGCGGAGCTTCCCCAGGTCCAGGCAGGCCTGCCTGTCCGTTTCCAGCGTATCCAGGTCACGGGCGTTCACCTGGATGATGCGCGCGCCGGATTCCCGGGCAAGCGCCAGGTCCTCCTCGTCAAAAATCTCCACCACGGCCTGCATTCCGTAGGCTTCCGCCTGTTCCCGCAAAACACGGAGTTCCCGTGCATCCGGCGTCAGGCGCACGATAAGCAGCAGGGCGGAAGCCGGGGTGGAAGCCGTCTCCATCACCTGAAGCTGGTGGAAAATGAAATCCTTGCGGAGCATGGGAACCCCGGTGCGGTGCATGCGTTCCAGATACCCGATGCGGCCGCCAAAAAACCGTTCCTCCGTCAGCACGGAAATGCAGGAGGCCCCGGCGGCGGCATACTGTTCCGCCACATCTTCCGGCTTCAATCCCTGGGCAATGACGCCGCGCGACGGAGACGCCTGCTTGAATTCCGCAATCACGGCCACGGGCTGCCCGTCAGGCGTCTCCGCAATCGCCTTCAGGAAATCCGGCCTGCGCCCCTTCCAGGGGCGCGGCAGTTCCCGGCGGGACGCCAGGTCCGTGAGCAGGGCGATTTCCTCCGCCTTGGCTTCCCTGAACCGGTCAAGCAACATGGAGCGTTCTCCTTCCTACGCCGGCGCACACGGCCTCACGGGCCTTCGCCATGCAGACGGCCAGGTCCATGTGGTCCTCCAGCAGGAACATGGCCACGCCCACATTCAGAATCACCATGTCCATCATGGCGCGGGGCCCCCTGCCCGCCAGAATATCCTTCAGCACGGCCACCGCCTCCGCCTTGGAATGGACGGCCAGCTCCCCGGGATCACAGGGCTGGATGCCGTAATCGGCGGGGTCCAGCGTCATGGGCGTCAGCTTCCCGTTGTGCACGATCATCATCTTGGTGGGCCCCAGCGGCGTCACCTCGTCATACCCTCCGGCGCCGTACACCACGGCCGCCCTGCGGATATGGGACTGGCTGAGGGTTTCCGCCAGCAGTTCCACCAGTTCCGGACGGGCCACTCCCAGCAGAATGTGGGTGGGGCGCGCCGGATTGATCAGGGGTCCCAGCAGGTTGAACAGGGTGCGGATGCCCAGTTCCCTGCGGATGGACCCCACGTTGCGGAAGGCGGGATGAAAATTCGGCGCGAACAGGAAAGCGAAATTGCGTTCGTCCAGCAGGTGCTGCACGTCCTCCGGAGCCACGTCCAGCGGAAATCCCAGCCCTTCCAGAGCATCCGCGGACCCGCAGGAGGAGGACACCGCGCGGTTGCCGTGCTTCACCACCTTGTAGCCCATGCCCGCCAGCGTCAGGGACGTGGCGGTGGAGCAATTGAAGGAGCTGCGGCCGTCGCCGCCCGTGCCGACTACGTCAATGCAGTCGCCTTCCAGCCCTTCCACGCGGTTGGCGCGGCCCAGGGCAATGCCCACGGCGTGGGCCATTTCCAGCGGGGTTTCCCCCTTCATGCGCAGGCCCATCAGGAAGCAGCCCGCCTGGGCCGGCGTCATGCGTCCGTCCATGATATCCGCAAAACCGGCGGCGGCCATGTCCGCCGTCAGGTCCTGCCCGGCGGCCAGCGTATCCAGAATGCGGTTGATCCGCTTCTCCTTCTGACCGGCGGGAACGACATTGTCCGGAAAATTGCCCAGAAGCTGGAGACCGTCCGGCGTCAGGATGGATTCCGGATGGAACTGGATGCCCACCCACGGGCGGTCGTTGTAGCGCAGCGCCATAACCTCCCCTTCCGGACCGCGGGAAGTGACGGTGAACCGGGGATTCGGTTCATCCTCCTTGGACTGGACCACCAGGGAATGGTAGCGGCCCACGGTCATGGGATTGGGAAGTCCTGTGAACAGCCCGGCGCCGTCGTGGATAATGTCCGAACTCTTTCCGTGCATCACGTACGGAGCGCGGGAAACCTCCGCCCCGGCAAAATAACCCAGAAGCTGGTGGCCCAGGCATACGCCCAGCACGGGAACGGCGGCGGGAAGGCGCTTCAGGAACTCCAGGCACAGCCCGGCATTGCGCGGATGGCTGGGGCCGGGGGAAATGCACACGGCTTCCAGTTCCGGGCTGGCTGCCAGGTCCAGAATGCGCGGATCGTCGTTCGCATACACCACGGGCTTGCGGCCCAGGGAATAAAACGCCTGCACCAGATTCCACGAAAAGGAATCGTAATTATCAATGAACAGAAACATGGTCTTCTCCTTTCAAAATCACGTCAATAATCTTGCCTTTATTCATGCACTCCTGCCATTCGGCGGCCGGATCGGAATCATACACGATGCCGGCGCCCGCCTGCCAGTGGATGCGGCCATTCTTCACCCACATGCTGCGGATGGTGATGCCGGAATCCATATGCACGCCATTCTTGTCCAGCCCCAGCCAGCCGATGCACCCGGCATACGGGCCGCGCGGCAGGGGTTCCTCCTCCGCCAGGATTTCCATGGCGCGCACCTTGGGTGCGCCGCTCACCGTTCCGGCGGGGAAGGCCGCGCCGAGAATGTCGATGGCGTCCAGTCCGTCGTTCACCTGGGCGGTCACGCGGGAAGTCATGTGCATCACGTGGGAAAAACGTTCAATCTCCATCAGCCTTTCCAGCTTCACGGAGCCGGGTTTGGCGACGCGCCCCAGGTCGTTGCGGCCCAGGTCCACCAGCATCACGTGTTCGGAACACTCCTTGGGGTCCTTGAGCAGGTCGGCGGCCAGGGCGGCGTCTTCCTCGTCGTCCCTGCCGCGCTTGCGCGTTCCGGCAATGGGGGAAAGCTGGAGCTTACCGTCCGTGCAGCGCACCATCAGTTCCGGGGAGGAACCGAACAGGGTAACGCCCGGCAGGCTCATGAAAAACATGTACGGGGAAGGGTTGATGCTGCGCATGCGGCGGTACAGCGTGAAGGCGTCCCCGTGGAACTCCGCGGAGGCCTGGGAGGAAAGCACCACCTGAATGGCCTCCCCGTCGTGCAGCAGCTCCTTGATATGCTCTACGCCCTTCATGTAGCCCGCCTGGTCCGGCGTGCGCGCGACCTCCCCGATGGAGGGCTCTTCCGTTTCATGCAGGGGAGCGTGGGCAAGGTCGCGGTGTTCGCCCAGGCTGATCTGGGTAAGGCGGTTGTACAGGTGGTCAAACACGATCACGGTGCCGGCCAGCACCAGGCAGGACTCCGCGGAAGAGGGAGAAATGGTCTGCGCCAGCTTGGGCTGGAAAAGAGCGGCCGTTTCATACCCGAAGTAGCCGTACAGGGCCCGCGTGATGGGGGCCTGCCGCTTGTCGTCGCCCACCAGTTCCAGCCGCTGCATCAGGGCGCGCAGCCCGTCCAGATAAGGCATGCCGTCCAGCTCCTTCAAGGAGGCCAGCCGGTCGTCGCTGACGGTCAGGGAAAGCCGGGCGTCCGCACAGGAAACGGTCATCAGGTAATCGCAGGCGATGACGCTGTAGCGCCCCCACTTGCCGTCCACCTCCGCGCTTTCCAGCAGAAGGCCGGGGGTTTGGTCCCGGGTGAGGCTCAGGAACAGGCTGATGGGCGTCTCCAGGTCGGCGCTCAGGCGCCGGCTGTGTTGTTGGAGGGTGATGATGGATGGTGGTTGCATGGATGGATCATTGTGTAAGTTGAAAATAAAAAAACTGCTTTGACTCTCGGAGGAATCAAAGCAGTTCTAGAAAATCGTCATAGCTGAATGCCGCTACTGCACATCGGGATTCCCCCGTCCGGACATGGGTACACGCCACCAATAGCCGTTGCCGTAATAACGGGTGTTGCTAAAAAAGGGCTGTACTGTGCTGAATGGCATCTGCGCGTTTATTACTCCTCTCCCCCGCCCTTGTCAAAAAAACTTTTCATCGATGGCAGAAAAAAATCCAGCCCCCCCTTCTTGCCAGCCGATGAAAGAGAGCCCTTTCCACAGAGTGCGAAAAAGAGAACGTCAAAAAACGGAAGAACCGGCCGCCGGAATCTTCACAGGCTCCGAACGCCTGTTTCCGCCCCGGATGCACCGGCTACTGTTTCTCTCCCCCCGCACGGCTTTCCATTTCCAAAAGGCGGCATTTGGCGGCAAGCCCTGCCTCCTGTGAGCGGTATGCCTCCAGCCGGAGGGAAGGATCCGCCTCCAGTGACTTCTGAAACACACGGTATTCCTCTTCACGGAGAGCCACAATTTCCTTTTGGAAGGCTATTCCCTCCTTGAGGGAAGCGGCATGGTCGCGACGGAACTCCAGAAGCTGCAATCTGGAGAGAACAGTCTCCGTCCAATGGCACAATCCGGACTTGTAGCGATCCTTCATCAACTCATCTATCCTGACCAGGATTTGTTCCCGTTCCTGAAGAAGTGATTTCAGCGTTTCCTCTCCCGGAGAGGCGGAAGCAAGGCATGCCGTCAGCAATAAAAGCAGGGTAGTTCTCATGACTCCCCTTTTAAACCGCAGGAAAACCGAATCAAGAAAAAAAACAGCGTTCTTCCCTGAACTGCAGATACTTCCCCCATATAAAAAACGGGAGCGCCGGCGGTTACCCGGCACTCCCGTTATCATGATGCAGCAAGCACCCGGCTTAGAACAGGGTAACGGCGATGTTGACGCCGGCGGTGACAATGGCCACCATGCTCATCAGCTTGATCAGGATATTCAGAGAGGGGCCGGACGTATCCTTGAAGGGGTCGCCCACCGTGTCGCCGATGACGGCGGCCTTGTGGCTTTCCGAGCCCTTGCCGCCCACATGGCCCTGCTCAATGTACTTCTTGGCGTTGTCCCACGCGCCGCCGGAATTCGCCATGAACACGGCCAGAACGAAGCCGGAGGCCAGCCCGCCGGCCAGCAGGCCGAACACGCCGGGAACGCCGAACACCAGCCCCATGCAAATGGGAGTAATCACCGCCAGCACGGACGGCCAGATCATCTCATGCTGGGCGCCCGCCGTGGAAATCTCCACGCAGCGCACGTAATCCGGTTCCGCCTCCCCGGTCAGGATGCCCTTGATTTCCTTGAACTGGCGGCGCACTTCCTTCACCATCTTTTCAGCGGCGCGGCCCACGGCGTTCATGGTCAGGCCGCAGAACAGGAAGGACATCATGGCGCCCACGAACAGGCCCATGAGCACCTTCGGGTTCATCAGGGTCACCTGGAAATAGCCCATGAACTCGGACAGGGTGCAAGTGGTGATTTTGGACACCTCCACGCTCACGGCGTCATTAATCTTGTACATGGTATTTCCGGTGGCCTCGCTCCAGTGCAGGATGGAAATCTTCAGCTCTTCAATATAAGAAGCCAGCAGGGCCAGGGCGGTCAAGGCGGCGGAGCCGATGGCAAAGCCCTTGCCCGTGGCGGCCGTCGTGTTGCCCAAGGCGTCCAGGGCGTCCGTGCGGCGGCGTACTTCCGGGTCCAGCTTGCTCATTTCCGCATTGCCCCCGGCGTTATCGGAAATGGGACCGTAGGCGTCCGTCGCCAGCGTCAGGCCCAGCGTGGAAAGCATCCCCACGGCGGCGATGCCGATGCCGTACAGGCCCTTGCTCATCTCGGCCCCGGTAAAATGCCAGTCCCCGGAGGCCATGCCGTAGGCCAGGACGGTGCCCACCACGATCGTAATCACGGGAATGCAGGTGGAAATCATGCCGATGCCGATGCCGGAAATGATGACGGTGGCGGGGCCGGTCTTCGCGCTGTGGGCTATCTTGCGGCAGGGATAGGAATCATGGGAGGTGTAATGCTCCGTGCTCTTTCCGATGATGATGCCCACCGCCAGGCCGGTCACGATCGCGCCCCAGATGCCGGCCCAGTTGTCCAACCCGATGAGCTGGAGCAGGAAGGCGGAGGCAATGGCGATCAGGAAGGAGCTGAGGTTGATGCCGCGGTTCAGGGCGGCCATCAGTTCCGTCTGGGAAGCGCCGCGCTTCACACGCACCGCATACACGCCCAGGAGTGAAAGGATGGTGCCGAGGGCGGCAATCAGCATGGGGGTGAGAACGGCCTTGATCGCCATGTCCGGCACGGCTATGTAGGCCGCCGCGCCCAGGGCGGCGGAAGCCAGGATGGAACCGCAGTAGGACTCGTAAAGGTCCGCGCCCATGCCGGCCACATCGCCCACGTTGTCGCCCACGTTATCCGCGATGGTGGCGGGGTTGCGGGGATCGTCTTCAGGAATGCCCGCTTCCACCTTGCCCACCAGGTCCGCGCCTACGTCCGCAGCCTTCGTGAAAATACCGCCGCCCACGCGGGCGAACAGGGCCTGGAGGGAGGCGCCCATGCCGAAGGTCAGCATCGTCGTGGTGATCACCACCAGGCGGGTGGAAAGCTCCATGTCCTCATAAAACCAGTCCAGAATCCAGTACCAGGCGCCGATGTCCAGCATGGCGAGGCCCACCACGGTCAGGCCGAGAACGGCGCCGGAACGGAAGGCGATCTGGAGGCCGGCATCCAGGGAATGGCGGCAGGCGTTCGCCACGCGGCCGGAAGCGTACGTGGCCGTCTTCATGCCGATATACCCGGCAAGGCCGGAGAAAAAGCCGCCGGAAATAAATGCGAAAGGCACCCAGGGATTCTGAATGTGCAGGCAGTAGGCCAGAAAGGCGAAAACGACCGTGATCAGCACGAAAAAAATGGCAACAATCTTGTATTGCTGCCGTAGATAGGCCATCGCACCGCTGCGAACATGCTTGGCGATCATTCTCATGACCTCGTTCCCCTCATCCTGGGCCTTCATGCGGTAAAAAAACACGCCCGCGAAAACGAGGGCCAGCACGGAAGCCGATGGGATGAGCCAAAATAAATCCTGGATGGTTATCATTGTCAGTACACTTTAAATTAAAGTGGTAGGAAAATAGCACTCCCCCGGCTTTACTCCAAGAAAAAACCGCTGTCCGGGACGGAAAATTCGCCTTCCTGCAGAAAGACCAGGACAGATGCGAAACCGGGCGTGAACAAGGAAGAAGCAAGTTCTGCAAGGATTAATCCAAAGTGCGGTTTGCCTATGTGAAGGCTGCTTTTCCAATCTCCCGCCGCTTCTGCTTCCAGGACGCGCAACCGGACGTAGCGCATCCCCGCCGCTACCGCCCCTTGATGTGGCAAAAAGCCGTGCCGCATTGGGCATGAGGGTACTTCTGCCAAGCGTTTTCCGGGGAAATTCCGCCCCCCTGAAGCATTCTGTTGACCTCCCCCGGCAGGCAAAGCTAAAAGCCGCGGGCGGAGACATCCCATCCGTCAATCAGCCGTGCTGTCAATGACAGCCAGTTCCTCTGGAGAAAACTGCGTATTCTTCAACGAACCCAGGCAATCCCTGATCTGGGCGGAACGGCTGGCTCCAATGAGGGCGGTGGTCACGACCGAATTCCTCAACACCCAGGCCAGGGCCATCTGCGCCAGGCTCTGGCCGCGATCCCGCGCCAGGGCAGCCAGGCGGCGGATTCTGTCCCCATGCTGCTGCACGCGCTCTCCCGTCAGGAAGACGGAAGCCCCTGCTGCCCGGGAATCCGCGGGAATGCCATCCAGGTAACGGTCCGTCAGCATCCCCTGCGCCAGAGGGGAAAATGCCACGCAGCCGAGCCCTTCCTCGCGGATAGCGGCGAAAACTCCTGTCTCCGGCTCCCGGTTGAACATATTGTACCGGAGCTGGTGCACCAGGCATGGCACGCGGGCTTCCCGGAGCATGGCGCAGATCTGCCTGGTCTGTTCCGCCGGGAATTTGGAAATGCCGGCATACAGGGCCTTTCCGGACTGGACCGCCGTGACGAGAGCCCCCGCCGTCTCTTCCAGCGGAGTTTCCGGATCATGCCGGTGCGCATAAAAAATATCCACATAATCCAGCTTCATCCGGGAAAGGGACTGATTCAGGCTGGCAAGCATGTGCTTGCGGGAGCCCCAGTCCCCGTACGGCCCCTCCCACATCAAATGCCCCGCCTTGGTGGCAATCACCAATTCGTCGCGGTAACGGGACAAATCCTGCATGAAAATGCGCCCGAAGCACTCTTCCGCGTAACCGGGCGGTGGCCCGTAATTATTCGCCAAGTCAAAATAGGTAATGCCGGAATCAAAAGCGCTGTGAACAAGACGGCGCGCGTTCTCATAATCGGACTCTGCGCCGAAATTGTGCCACAGTCCCAGCGATACGGGGGGGAGCAGCAATCCGGACCGTCCGCAGCGGCGGTAGGCGGTACCGGCATAACGTTCCGGATCAGGTAAATAACTCATGGGGTTGCAATTCAATGGAATTTAATCAGGAATGCGCAGAACGGCCGTGACGGACGCCGTTTCTCCACTCTTCAGTGGAATACTTGGATGAGAGCAGTTCCGCTACGCGGGCGGCCATGCCGGGAAAAAGAAAGGAATCCGCACGCAGCACATGCGTATCCGCCAGGCGGGAGGCAAGCATCACATCCCAGCCGTCAGGCAAAATGCAATTCTGAATGCTGCCCTGGTGAAGAACGCCGTCACGCACCCGTCTCTGGCCCCCGCCCGCCAGTTTTTCTCCGGAAGGCAGTATCAGGTCGCTGGTGACAGGGCTGGAAAAACAGGCGCGGCCGCCATCGGGCGCATCCCCGGCCAGCATCACGCACTCCACGCCGCAATCCTTCAGCACGCGGGCCAGCGCCCCATGAATCCACCGGTACAAGGTGGCGCTTGAAGGGCGCCCCTTCCCGTCTCTGCGGTGCATGGCCAGGGTAAAGGGAATATCCTGCCGATGATCCACAATGCCCCCGCCTGTCCAGCGGCGGACAAAATGCAATTCCTCTCCGGGGAAAATCCGCCTGGCTGTGCTCTCCTCGTCAAAATAGCCGAACGTCACGGCAGGTTCTCCCCACCGGTATATCCGCAGAACGGGAAATTTCCCCCATTCCAGCAGGGCCTCATCCACGGCCATGGCTTCCGCGGCGCTTCTGGCCACGGGATCGCGCCAAAGAATCAGCTCCGGCAGCGGAGGCAAATTACCCACAACATCTGCAAATCCCGGCATAGATCGGAAACAGGGTTAACAACAAGGTAGGGAATGCCGCTCCGGAAAAGGCGGGACACCGTGAAAACAGGCGTCCGCCTGCTGTTCCGGACTTGGGCCTAATGGCTCAGCGGAAGGGAAACGCGCTGCGTGAAAGATCGAGTGTAACGTTCGAAAAACTCTTCCGGAGAGGGAGCGGGACGCCCCTTGCGTATCTGGTCCACCAGGGCCATGCCTTCATCCGTCACCACCGTCATGGAAATGGTCACTCCGGTAACGCGGCCCGACTTTAAATCGTCAATATCCATGCCGCTGCCGATCACGTCCAGCCGGTTGCCGTATACGTCCATCTGGGAACAGGACCCCAGGCGGTTGGCGCCTGTCGTCATAACGGGGACCAGAACGGATGCCCTCTGCGTCGCATCCTTGTCGGACTTGTTGCTGCCGGAACTCCCGATCTTCTTCTGGTAATCTACCTCAAAAATGAGGGTCATTTCCACCACATTCTCCACCAGGAAATTGGCGGGAATGGTTTCATCCTGCTGGAAGCGGGAATAGGCGGCCCAGAGGTCCTCCTTGCCCAGAAGCTCCCGCACGGTATCCTCCGCATTGACCAGATTGCGGTACAGGGCATAGACGGGGAACCCGTCCGACTCGGACGTGGCGTCCCGGTCCAGAATCTGGTCGCGGTAAAGCAGCTTGTAACCTACGCAATTCACGTCGCCGATGATGCGGTCGTTCCTCATGTCCATGCTGGACTTGGCCGGATTGCGGTCCGTGGGCGTGGTAAAGAAAATCAACTGGGAGGCATTCGTAATCTTGGCGCCTTCCGGCCCCATGGTCATCATATTGACGCGGGACTCCCCGGTGGAAGGCCTGCGCCCCCTGGCCTGGGAGGAAGAGGCGGTCCGGGCGCCGCGGCCGGCTAGATCGCTGTCCCTCTGCACGAGCATCCATTCAAAGGGGTTTCCAGGGCGGAACTGCATGCTCTCAAAATCCTTGGTCATGGTATCCATCGCCGTACGGGCGAGGGTCGTCGTCCGCACGTCCTGAAGCACCCATCTCCAGATATCCACCCCGCGGGACGTCAGCGCCACGATCACAAGCACAAGAATCGTCGTGATCGTCATGGCCGCCAGCAGCTCAATCAGAGTAAACGCGCCGGATTTGATTTTGGCAAATGTCTTCATGATTCTTTCAGTATCTCGATGATGCGGTTAACGGCGGAAGGCAAGATTGCGCGTGAACACGGGCGTCTTCAGATTCTCCCATGTCGTGTTCTGCAGACGTTCCGGGTCCGTATTCAGCAATTGGAAAAATTCCGCCTGGTACAGCACTTCCGCCCCCCAGGGCAGATTCAGGCCGCCGCCCCCTTTCTCCGCCGTGTACACGTACTGGGACGGGTCCGTAATGATCCGTCCGCGGTTGTAGGGGTTGGAAATCACGGCGTACTTGGGAGCCAGCTTGTAGCCGTAGGCGTTGGAATCCATGCGCTCCACCACAAGCTGGGTCATGCGCACCGCGAACACGGGGCCTACCAGGGCCTTGAAATCATTCCAGCGGTCCTTGTTGTTCGCCAGGCATACGCCCGTAACCACGGCGGAATTCTTGCCGGGAATGCTGCCGCCGTCCTCCAGCCAGGGCTGGGGCGTGCCGTCCTTGCGCACGGGCTTGGACAAATCCGCCCGGTAATTGTACACCAGAATAGTGGTGGCGGGCTTTGCCGTAAACTGCATCCAGTAAAAAGCCTTGTCAAAGGCGGAAACATACCTGCCGGGGGAAGACTTCTTTGCATTGCCCGCCGCCCGTTCCGAATTGCGGAGCTCTCCAAGCTCCGCCGTCAGGGCATGGACGATGCGGTCCGCCTCACGAATGGTCAGGGCGGCCTGGACCGTTCTCCTGGCCGGGATGAACATAGCCATAAACACCACGATCAGCACCCCGACCACGCCGATGGCAAGCACCACCTCTGTCAGGGTAAACCCTTTGGAACGAACCTGTTTCATACGATTGGTCAACATGGTAGTAAAATCCTGTAAAATTATTGGGGAATCACCTGCTCATCCGTCCTCAGGCGGCTTATATTGCCTTTGGGATAAATCACGATGCCGCCGGCCAACCCCGGCTTGCCGTCCGTCATGGGAGAGGGGCGTTCCTCCTTGCCGTCCCCGGCAGAGCCGGAAACCACTACCAGGCGGGTGGGAGCATTCGGCTGGGACATGCGGCCCTCCTCGTCAAACTCAATGAAATAAATATCAGTCAGGCCGTTGCCGGGCAGATTGACGGTATCCTGCCCGTCCCGGCTGGAAAAGCTCTTGTACGTGCTTTTGGCCCTGGACTTGCCCGAACCTTCCAGCAGGGTGCTGTAGGTGGGGCTGATATAAAATCCGGCGGGAAGCGTCTGCAGGCGGTTGACAAGGTGCCACTTGCCTGTGCGCGTATTCTTGGACATCACGCCCAGGGTGCGCATGTTCCGGCTCGCGTCGTCGGGGGTGCTGACAATAATCAGGCGGCTCCAGGTTCCCTTGCCCATGGCATCCAGCCGGGCCTCCTGCACCATGCCGTCCACCATTTCAACGGCGGACTGGAGTCCCTGCGCCCGGCCGCCGCCTCTCAGCATGCTGGCGGCAAGAGCCATCATGGCAACCATGATGGTAATGACGACGATCAATTCCACCAGGGTAAACCCTTTGACCCCTGCGGAAAAACGAAAATGTGCAGCTCTGGAATGTGCGGAAAAATTTCTCATACAGGTCATGCAGGATTGAACAACGATTTTTGGCATGCTACCCATTTCAAACGATCACGGCAATCATTTTTTGAGCATCGGGAACCTCGAATACATATCTGTTCAAATAAAACTCCGGCGGTATCCGTAACCATTCCCGCGGAGGCAAACATCGGGCATCTGAAGCAACAAACCGCCCGACTCTCTCCATCAAGGCATTCTGGAGAAAAACAGATACCAAAGCAACGGATACGCGCCCCCCCGCCCATCCCTGCCACCATGTAAAAAGGATGTGAAAAGGAAATTCGGAATATTTTATCTCCGCAACGCCTGTTCAACAAGGCTTCATTGATGTTCAATCCCGCTGCCGGGGAGCAAAAAGGAAATCCCGGAGCCATCCGGGACCATCCCGGTTTAACACCATCACCGCAGCTCCACCCATATGCCGCGGTGGTCGCTGGCCTGGCGGGAGGGGAGAGTGTCGAGGACGCCCATGGGGGGCTTGCGGCCAAGTCGTTTTTTCAGGGTATTGTTGATGAAGATATGGTCAAAGGAATGGTAAGTGTCGCCGTCTTCGTAATAGATGGTCCACGTTTCTCCGCGGGAATCCTTTGGTTTCAGACGATTCAGGCGGGAGTCCGTTTTCGCCGGTCCCTGGATAACCTGCACGGAACTGTCCGCGGGGCCGTCATTGAAGTCCCCGTATAACAGCAGGGGCATGCCGTCCTGGGAGGCCATAACGCCGTTCAGGTAGTCGCGCAGGGCATAGGCTTCCCTTCTGCGGGTTTCCTCCGCGGAGCCGTCACGGCTCAGCCGGGATTTCAAATGAACGCCTATCAGGCGGAACTGGCGGGAATCCGGCATTTTTACGGTGGCGTCCAGAATGCCGCGGAGCATCGTTTTACGCCGTTTGGGTTCTCCCGGTACGGGCACATCCGTCACGGAACGGTTGCTGACAATGGGGTACTTCGACAACAGGGCCAGTCCACGGTCTTCACCGTCCCGCATGACCAGTACCTTGTGCGGCAGCTGCACGCCCTTTCTTTTCAATCGCATTTGCAGGTCGCGCACGGCGGCTTCCCCGCCCATTTCGGACAGGCCCACGATTTCAGCGCCGGATTGCCTGACGAGCTCCACTATGGCCTCCCGTGCTTCCACGGGCTTGTACTTCACTTGAAAATTGCTTCTTCGCGGGTCTTCCGGCACAAAATAGTTGCCCGTATTCATGGTCAGCATCCTGACGGGCTCCCCCTTCTCCGGAAGGGTGATCTTTTCCGGCGCCATTCCCTCCTCCGCCGCCTGCCGGGACGCGGGTACGGCCTCCATCGTGTCCGGAAGCAGTTTCCATTCCGACAGGCCGTAGCCTATCAGGGCGCACAGCACAATCAGGGCCGCGATTACCGAAGATCCCCTGCTTTTGGACGTTTTCCTGACCATATCCGTTTCCTTGAAAGAATGTTTCCCGCAAAAGCGTAGTGAATGAATAACACCGCCGTGAAAATTCCGCTCCCATTACTCGGCTTTCACTTCACTTTCATCCGTAATTCATGATAAAACATGAATGTGCCCCCATTGCAACCCAAGAACGAGTCCCAGCCTGACGAGAATACGCTTTCCCAGTATGCGGAACATACCAGGAAAAGCCTGATTGCCCGTCTGGAAAATTGGGAAGACCAGCGCACCTGGGATGAATTTTACCGTACATACTGGCGGCTTATTTACTCCGTGGCGCTGAAGGCCGGATTAAGGGAGGACGAAGCCTGGGACGTGGTGCAGGAGACCATTCTTTCCATCGCCAAGCAGAGCAAGAAGAACATCTACAACCCGGAACAGGGCTCTTTCAAGCTATGGCTCTGGAACATGACCCGCTGGCGCATCAACGACCAGTTCCGCAAACGGAAAAAGGACACGGCCATGCTGATGAATCCTGACGCCGGCGAATCCCAGGAACACCCCATCGACAAGATTCCGGACGAAGGCAAGAACAACTTTGACCAGGTATGGGAGCGGGAATGGCAGAACAACCTTCTGCAGGCCGCGCTGGAACGCGTCAAGGCCAAGGTGTCCCCCAAGCAGTTCCAGATTTTCGACTACTACGTGCTGAGGGAATGGGATGCGGCCAAGGTCCGCAGGCAGCTTGGCGTCACCATCGCCCAGGTGTACCTTGCCAAGCACCGCGTGGGCAGTGTTCTGAAAAAGGAACTGCAATTCCTCCAGTCCCAGGAGGAAGAACACCGGAAATAGCATTTTCCGCAACGTTCAACGTTTTACGATCCCGGAAAATTTCAGGAAAGCCGTCCGGAAACCTCCCGGCATGCCTTTTCCGGGCCGTCCTTCCGGCCGGGATAAGATTCCCTTATTTTGTCTCTTGCCAAGGGAGCTGTTTTGTCGTTAGATTAGCGGCAACTGCATATGCCGCCCTCACGCAACAGACATTCCGCCCAGAAGGTGTTCACCTGGGACAAGATCAAGATGGCCCTGTCAGCGGCGGAAGAGGGATTCTACATCTGGAATATCAAGACGGGCGTCATCCACTACACGGACCGCTGCCTGACCATGATGGGGGCCAGCCGCAAGGAAAAGGCCCCCAATATTTTCACCCAGCCGGAACTCACCATCCATGAGGAGGACCAGGCCTTTTTCTCCCAGGAAGTGCGCCGGTACCTAGACGGGCATTCACACATGCCCATGCGCATCGAAATCCGGATGAAGAAGCTCAACTCCAAAAGCTGGAGCTGGGTCCGGGTCAACGGCATCGCGCGCCGGGACAAGCAGCGCCGTCCCGTCATGCTCATAGGCGTCTGGGTCAACATCACCAGGCGCAAGACGGCGGAACTGCGCGCCGCGGAGGACCGGGACCTGTTCCATACTCTGATTGAACACATTCCGGACAGCATTTATTTCAAGAACCGGGAATCGCGCTTCGTTCTGGCCAACTCGGCCACGGCCAACAAGCTGGGCGTCCCCACTCCGGCGGACCTGACCGGACGGACGGACGCCTATTTCTTTGACAAGACCATGTCCGACATTTCCCGGAACGAGGAACTGGACATCATGAAGACCGGCCGCCCCATCCGCGCCCGGCTCCATCATGAGACATGGCTGCACAGGGACGATACCTGGAGCCAGATCAGCAAATTCCCGTGGTATGGCCGCAACGGGGACCTCAAGGGAATCGTGGGCATTTCCAGCGACGTCACTAAACTGGTCAAGACGGAGATCAAGGCGAGGGAAACGGCCCGCATCCTGGAAGAACGGAACAAGTCCCTGGAAAAGGAAATCGACCTGGCCCGTGAAATCCAGTTCGCCCTGCTCCCCTACGAGCTCCCCTCCCGTTCCCGCACGGAACGCGGAGTGACCCGGAAGGCGGATTTCCACCACATCTTCACCCCTTCCGAAGGGGTGGCGGGCGACTGGTTCGACGCCTTCCCCGTAGGCGACTCCGGCGTAGGGGCCATTGTCTGCGATGTGATGGGGCACGGCATCCGCGCCGCCCTGATCGCCTCCATGCTCCGGGGCCTGATGGAACAGCTTTCCCACTTGGCGGACAATCCCGCCGCATTCCTCACTTCCCTCAACCACCAGCTTTCCAAAATACTGCAAAGGGCCAACACCACCATGTTCGCCTCCGCCGTTTATATTTACCTGGACCTGGAAACGGGCGTCATGACCGCCTCCACGGCGGGCCACCCGCATCCCATCGTGCTGGGACCGGACGGAATCGCACGCAAGATGCCCCTGCCCCGCGGCATCGCCATGGGCCTGCTGGATGACGCCGCCTACCAAAACGCCCAGTTTCCCCTCCTTCCGGGTTCACGCATCCTGATGTACACGGACGGCCTGACGGAAGCCGCCAATGCTGAAGGCGAAGAAATGGGAGTGGAACGCCTGATTGATTACTTCAACAATTCCACGGCCAAGACCACCAAGGACTTCGTGCATCAGGCCCTTACCTGCGTAGCTAAATTCACGGGCTGCACCAACCAGGCGGACGATATCTGCATGCTGGGCATCAGCTATTCCGAGCAGGAGGAAGAAACCGGACATTAATTGCCGGACTCTCCATTTCCGGATATTTTCCAAACCCTGACATTCTCGCCGTCCAGCCATGCGATCATGGAATCGTCCGCGGAAAAAGCTAGGATTTTTCCCGGAGCTTTCATGGGCGTCCCCGAGGCGAAAGAGACAACTCCTTCAGGCGCCCTGTTTCCACCATGGAAATGCAAATATTTTTCCCCCGGAGAAATCTCCATGTATAAAATGAAGGGAAACCAGTACACGACCTCCCCGGAGGCCCTCTTTTTCCCAATATCCCAGATCAGCACTGCCGGTTCGTAATTATACAGGGAGCATCCGGAAAACTGCGCCATCACGGCATAACGCCCGTCCCGGGTCACATAAAAAATATCCGGCGGATTATTTGATTCAAAGTCCGCACTCCTCTTCGCCTTAAAAGGATTTTCAAATTTTCCTGAAGCTTCTTTCAATTGGCTGCGCATGGTGGAAACGGGCAAATCCACCTTCCGCATTACCTTGTTTTCGGGATCAAAGCACATTCTGGAAAATGGTTTGACGATGCCGAACAGGGGGCTCGAGAGAGAAGTCGTCTGCCGGTCTGCCACGCCGGTTTTCTCCAAAATCCGATGATGCTCCAGATCATATATTTCCGCACATTCTCCCGCCCTGTCTGCTACAAATACTGCCGAACCGTCTTTACTGAACCGGACGACGTCCACGGAAGCGCCTTTTCTTCCTCCCGGTTTCTTCCAGAGTTCTTTTCCCTGCAACAAATCCCACACGGCTACATACCCGTCCTGATTAAAAAACGCTGCCCTGCCTCCATCCGGGGAATAGGTAAAAAACTTCCCTTTCTCCGATACGGCACGAAATGGCGAACTGATGCCTTCCTCCGTCACTTCATGTACCGTCCAGCCCTTTACACTTCCCCTCCCTAAAAGCAGAGAGCCATCCGGACTCAGCAACCCCTGGAAAACCGCTTGCCTTTTATAAGGCCCCTGTGTCTTTCCAAGAAGAGTACCCGCCACGGCATCCCACACGGTATAAAAATAACCATTCTGCCCCCTGCCCGCTTCCGCCAGAATGCGTGATCCATCGCCAGAAAAAGAAAAACTGTTCCATAAGGAAGGCTCGTCCCATAAAGGAGGGCGCACCAAATCCGCGACTTTCTTTCCCGAAGGAATGGCCCACAAGGAAGGCACGCCCTTTCCGCAAACCAGGAGGCGGCTCCCATCAGGGGAAAAAATGGCACTTCCCGCTCCCTGTTTTCCCGCAGGAATGGAACACACCTGCCGCCCCTGCAGCGGCACAGGTTCCCGAAGGGGCAGCTGTGCGCCGGACAGCCCGCAGCAGGCGATGCCGGCAGCGAGGAACTTCATGAAAAAAACTTTCATTATCAACATCTAACAAAACGAAAAAATGTTGGCAATTCATTTTTCAATAACAAGGGATAACCCATAATCCTTCATGCTCCTTCCAGGCAGTCATCCGGGGTAAACCTGAAATTGCGCCAGAAAGGCACGCTGAGCATCCAGATGGAGAACAGGGCTTCCAGCCCTCCGGCCATGATAATCGTCGCTTGGACTCCCAAGGAATCCACCACGGCCCCCCAGCCCATGGCGGCCAACGGCTGCACTCCGATCGTGACGATGCTGAAAAGCCCCAGAATGGCGGATTTCCTTTCCGGAGGCGCCAGAAGCTGAACGGCGGAAGAGGAGGTAACGAACAGCGTGGAGGTAGCCAGGCCCGCAAAAAAGAAACACAGGGCCTGCACCTCCACCACGTTGACGATGCCCGCCACGCAAAGGGCGCTCCCCATCCACAGGGTTCCGGAAGAAAGCTTGGCCCCCACCCTGTCGCTTTTGCGCGCAAAGGGCATTACCAGCAGGATGCTGACCATGGCTCCAGCTCCCACCGCTCCCAGTATCAGTCCGGTATTGCGGGGATTTCCGTGCATCAGGGCCGGAACGATCTGGTAGAGAGACTGCCCGCAAATATTCTGGATCAGGGCGCTGAGCATGATGAACAGCAGGCTGCGGGTGGACAATACCGCCTTGAGACCGGAAACCTTTCTGCCGGAACCGCGCTGCTTTTTCGGCGCGGCGGCTTCGGAAATATGGCCTTTCAGGGAAACCAGGCAGCCGATCAGCGGAAGACTGGCCAGGACATTGCCACCGAAAGCGGTGGCCGCCCCCCATTCCGCAATGATATAGCCTGCCAAAGCCGGGCCCACCGCCCTGCATGTGTTGAATACCAGGGAATACATCCCCACCGCCTCCTGGAGCTGCTTCCGGGGGATCAGGTCCCCCACAAACGCCTGCTGCGTGGGAAAGCCCACCGTCTGGTTGATGCCCATGACCAGCCCCGCCGCATACAAATGCCACAATTGCAGGGCATCCAGAAACGTCAGAAGAAACAGGACCGCCGCCACCAGCCATTGCACGGATTGCACGGCAATCAGCAGCTTGCGGCGGTCAAAGCGGTCGCCCAGTCCGGCCAGCAGCATGCCCCCTAAAAAGAAGGGCAGCGCATTTAGGGCGGCCAGCAAACCCACCGCCGTGGCGGAACCGCCGGAAATGCTGTAAACCAGGATGCCCATGGCTGTAACCTGCAGCCACATTCCGATCAGGGCACATGCCTGCCCGGACCAGAAAATTTGCAGGTTCTTCACCTGAAGGGGCTTGAAAAAGCCCAGCCAGTCATTCAGCAATTTCATTCAACCCCGGCATCCTAATCCGCGCCGCCGGAACCGTCCAGACGCGAGTATGACACCGGGGAGAAGCCCGTTTCCAGGCAATTTCCCCTCTTCTATTCATCCCGCGTATAACAGGCGGGATAATCGCTGGAAGGCAGCCAGACAGGCAGATTTTTCATTTTGGCCCTGGCGTGTTCGGAAACGGGTATGCGCCAGATTTCAAAGAAGGGTCCCATGTTCTTACCCGTCACCTTGGAAAAGGCGGACATCACCCATTCCCATTTCTTTTCATCGCTTAACTTGCCATTGTCGTAAGGCTTGTCATGGTATTGCAGGGCCACTTGCCGGAAGGCGTCAAACCCCAGATGGTACATCAGCTCCACCCAGAAGAAGAGCTGCACCTTGTTGGGCGCGTCCTTGTAAGTCTGGCTTCCGGTAAAATATTTCTTCAGTTCGGAGCTCATGCCGTACGGCCCCATGCCCCCGCCCCAGCAGGACTCGTAATTCTTGCCCGTCCCCATCACTTCACAGAGCATGGAAAAAATGTTGACGGAAACTTCCGTCTGCCCCTCCATCGTGAACGGAGGCGCCTGATGGTTGTGCCCCAGTTCATGCCAAAGCCCCCAGCTTCCGGAATTGATGATGGCGCCGCTGGCGATCGAATTCGTCCAGTCGGTCGTCGCCATGGCGGGATAGCCGGAGTGCCCGGCTCCTGCGGAAATCTGTCTGTCCACGACAAAGCGCATGGGATGATGAAGGCGGTCCGGCTTGGTATCCCACCCCATGATCCAATCCTGGAGCGCCATGTTTTTTTGCAGGAATTCCGCCACCTTCTGAACGTCGGGGCAGCGTTTCAACTGCTCCACCGGCATGGTCATCACCAGGCGCGGCATGCGGATTTCCCCCCACGGGGCCTTGCAATTTTCCAACTGCGCCGCCCATTGTTCCGGAGTAGTCACCCCCAGAATAAAGAGAGGCGCCGGAGTAGCTCCGGAAATCTGCACCTTGAAGGTCCGGCCTCTCTTGGAACGCTTGCCCACATTCACATACACCAGGCCGCCCATCGGATTCACCAGCTTCACGCGCCCCCGGTCCGCCGGGACCTGCACCGTTATTTCCGGAACCCTTCTCCAGGCATCCAGCTTGTGCAGGCTGTCCGTATGGCACCCGATGCGGATTCCGAGAGAACTCTCCTTGGGCGCCCCGGACAGGGAACATGAAATTTCCGCTCCCGGTGGGGCATACAGACCCGTGCTGTGCCATCCTGTGATGTTGGAATCTATCTCCACCGTGCGCCTCACGAGCGGAGCGCCGTCCTGCGGAGCTCCGGGAAAATCCTTTGCCGCCGGGCAGGCCTTCAGGGTGGAAGGCTTGTCGTCCTTCCAGGAGCGGCACCTTTCCAGCAAGTCATCCATGCGCTTGTCATCCGTCCCTCTTTTCCACGGTGTACTTCCGGAAGGGAATTCCTCCATGCCTGTCAATTTTTCAGCCTTGTCCCATGACCATGTTTCCAGGGGCTTGTCGGCATCCATCGGTATTTCATCCTTGCAGACGGTGGCGTACACGGAAAGATCCGGCATGGGATTCTTGACAGGCTGCGGAAAGCGCCCTTCGGGTTCCGGCTCTTCCTCCTCGGCGGGTTCTTCCTGCTGGCGCTCCTGTTCCTCCCGCTCACGGCGTTCCAGCTCTTCCCTCCTCCTCTTTTCCGCTTCCTCCCTCTTGGCCTGCTCCTGAAGTTTTTGCACCGCCTCCTGTTCCAGGGCCTCCTTCTTCTTCCTCGCTTCCTCCCTGGCCAGTTCGGCGGCTTCCCGCTCCTTCTCCCGGCGTTCCCTTATTTCCTTTTCCCGCTGCTTTCTCTGTTTTTCAGCGGCGGCCTTCATGGCTTTTTCCTTTGCCTGGCGTTCAGCAGTCAACTCCTGCGCCACCCTTTTCTTTTCCTGATTGTCCTGATACAGATAATACCCGGCTCCGACGCCGCAAATCAACAGCAGCATCAGGAACCATCCTACGGCAGAGCCCCTGCCTGCCTTGCGGGCCAACGAAGAAACATGCATGGAATTAGAAATAAAGATTTATATTATTCCTGCATGGGAAAAGGACGTTGTCAACAGGATTCTTTCCGTCCCTTGCACAATATAATGCGCCGCTTCCCAATCCCGGCAAAGAAGCTCATTCGGCAAGCGGTTCATCCGCACCCCGTTTCCATTCCGCCGCCTTCAAGACATCCGTCCGCATGCCGAAATGCGGAAGGACCCCGTTCACCAAGCCGTCCAGAACTCCCATGGTTCGCGCTTTTGGACTGATGTAGCCGTGGCCGGAAACGACCATGGCCTTCACTTCATCCGCCGCATTAGACGGACAGCAACGGAACGCTTCCGGCAAATTCCTCATGGCGTCCAGGTCATTGTGCCCGTCGCCGAAAACGGCCGCACGAGCATAGGGGATGCCGAACCGGGATGCTATAAAAGCCAGAGCCGTTCCCTTGTTGTAATCCCGGTGGCTGAAACGCAGGTAAGGCCCCGCCCTCTGCGTGACGATTTCCTCATAAGGGGCCACCGTTCCATGAATCACGCCGGACACTGCATCCAGCCCCCGCGCATCGTTCACCACCAGGGAAAAGGCGTCATGCTGCTGCCTCTGGAGCTCCAGCCCGGAAAACTGCTTTTCCAGATGCTCCATCAACTCCTCCAGCATACGGCCATACCGGCTGAACAGGGAATCATGGGCAACCGCACATGCATCGTTCCAGCACACACCCGGCATCAGGCGGCCTTCCGCATCCGCCAGATGGACGTTGCGTTCCATGGTCACGGTAAAATCCGGGGCAAACGCTTCCGGATCATCCTGAAACATGTCCATCAGTCCCTCCCTCAGGTAAACCGGGTCACGCCCCGTATTGATGCCCCAAAGCACGCCATAGCGCGCCCGGAGCGCACGCATGAGGCGGAAAAAACTGCGGCGCTCCCCGGCAGGACCGCCCAGGGTGAACAGGGTATCGTCAAAATCGAACGAAAAAAGGTACCGGGACTCTTCGGGCAGCGGAAGTGCCCGGACCGGAAGAAAACGCATCAATTCCATGTCAGGCCAGTCCTCCCTTCATCCCCACAGAGCCATACGCTTTCACCACGGGTTCCGCCAGTGGAATGTCATCTTCCAGCGGTTCGGCATTGGGAATATCTTCCTCCACCGGTTCCGCGGACGGGATGGTTTCAGGCACGGGCTCCGCCACGGGAATCCGTTCCTTCTGCGGTGGGGAACTTACCGGAGGCTTCACGGCAGGAGCAGCAGGACGGACGGACGGAGCGGAAACGGCGGGACGGCCTTCCGCCGGGGCGGAAATCTTCGCCTTGGCCCCCATCCTTGCACGCACCTGGCGGGCGATGGGTGTATTCATGTCCACGGCATGGGTGACGGGAAGGCTGCCGGCGGGGATCTCCTCGCCCGGCTTGCGCATGTGGATTTCCACGCGCCGGTTGGCAGCCTGTGCATTCTGGTCCCCCTTGGTGGACACCACCGGGCGGGAAGCCCCGCAAGCCCGGATGTACAATCTGCATTCCCCGTTGGGCCGCGTCAGTGAAATGCCGTTATCCAGCAGCCACTGGCGCACCGCGTTCGCCCGCATGAGGGAAAGCACGGCGTTATATTCCTCGGAGCCGAAACTGTCCGTATGCCCCTCCACAATGAAAATCGTGTCCGGATTCTTCATCATCAGCCCCGCAAGCTGGAGCATGCTGAGACGGGCGGAATTCTTCATCACCGCCTTGTTGTACTCAAACAGGAGATCCGCCCCCAGCCTGCTGTACCCGCTGTCCTTCCCCAGATTGGACTGGGCCATCAGCTGGGCCAGGGACTTGCTGCCGTCCGGCAAATGGGAATCGTCCTGGCCGCCTGAGCCCTTCAGCTTGTTATTGTACCATTCATCCGGATTGACCATCTCCGGCTCCGCCGTCTTGACGGTCGCCGGACTGGCGGAAGGCTTCAGCGCTTCCGGAGGGGAAAGCTCCGGAAGCCCCTGGGCAATGGATTTCATGTCCACCAGGGGCATTTGGGGGGAGAGAGATTCCGGAGGGGAGGGAGAAACGGGATCAGCGGAAAAACTGGTTTCTCCCGGTGCAATCACCACCTGTTCCGGAAGCATGTCCTCCAGATCGGGCAGTTCCGGAGGGGGCAGTTCCTTGATCTGCTCAACCACCGGCATTTCAGGAATTTCCGTCACGTCCGGAGCCGGACGGTCGTCCGCCTTCAGAACGATTTTCTCAGGAAGCGGCTTTGAAGCCGGCTCCTCCGCGACAGTCTTGTGGACATGAATACCCAGGTCGAACCAGCTCAGGACGACAAACCCCAGATAATGCACCAGCAGCGCCGCCAGAACGCCTCCCACGGCCACAGCCGCCAAATGGCGCGGCGCAGGCAGAATGAAACGGCTGCGCCTGCGGCGGTTCTCGCGGAGTTCTCCGCTGTTGTCCTGATACTCACTCACGGGATATTCACTATGCTGCACCATGAAACAAAACGGGGAGCACGGCTCATCTGCCGGACGGCGCCGCAGCCGTCACGGGAAAACGGTAGGATTCATTCATCAGCACCCTGGGCATGGGCATGCGGGTATTGTCATGAATCCACTCCGCAATGCCAGCCTGCAGCTCGTCATCCCCATCATACACGTTGACTTTATACGTTTTCTCAAATTTTTCCCCCTTCTTTCCTTCAATAACATGGAGAAAGGTCCGTTCCTTCGTTCCGTAGGGCTCCCCTTCCCGGATGGATTCATAAAGTTGCTTCTTGTCGTTCTTCAGGGAATCGTAAATGTTCAGGGAATCTTCCAGAGTGGAAAAAAAGTACTGGTTGGTACAGACGACCATAGCCGGATAATCCAACTTCAGGGCATAATCCACCGGAGCCACGTCAAACGTGCTGAAATCAGCACGCCACGCCACCCCGGCATCCATGAGCCAGAAAGCAGGATAGCACAGGGTTTTTCCCCAGTCCTGCTCCATCTCCCGCATCGCCACCGTCTTCAGGGAGGGGAAGCAGTCCATGGACACCATGCAGCGGATGCGGGGATCTTCGGAAGCGGCCTTCAACAGCACAGCCGCCCCGAACCCCTGCCCCACGGCGGCCACAGGCGGCAAACCTCCCGTTTTCTCCGCCACGGCGTCAAGCAAGGCGGTAACATCCGCATATTCCTTCAATCCGTACGTGCAATATTGCCGTGCGTTGTCCCTGCCGCGGGGATTCCAGACCAGGCAGGAATATCCGGCTCCGGTCAGGCCTTCCGCCAGAGGAAGGGACCCCTGCACGCCATTATCCCAGGAAGTGCAGATCACCACCAGTTCCGGCTTTTCATCCAGATGCGTCATGTTGCCCCGCAGTTTCAGGGCGTCCCTCACGCGGTTCTGGCGCGGCGTCAGAGTGCCGGACAGGCGGGGACGCACCAGATAGCCGGCAATCGCCGTCCCATCGGCGGAAACGGTCTCCACAGGCTCCATGATCATGGACTCTCCGGAAGCGGAACTTTCCGCCGCCCCCACCGGAACCAGCAGCGGGGTGGAGGCATACCAGGAAAACCACACCAGCCCGGCCACCGCAACAAGCACGAGCAGGAAAAATAGTTGGACAAGACGCTTGAACATGGAAAAGGAAGCACCCGGAAAATTGTTGACGGGAAAAATTTTATCCCATCCAGACTACGTTGACAACCACCAACTTCTATCGGGAGATTCCCGGGAACCCGCAAAATGCGGCATTTCCGGAGGCGTGTTCTCGCACCATGAACGCACCAGCAGGCGCCGGTTCCTCTGCCGCCGCAGGGAATTGAGCCGCTTTCCACAATTTCCGGAAGGGAAATAACGCTTTATTTCCCTTCCGTGATCTGGCATTCTTGGCGCATACTTCTTTTTCATGGCAAACCCGGCACAACATCTCCGCCAATGGTTCACATTCCTTGTCCTGCTTGTGCTGGGAGGCGTGGCGGCCTGGTTCCTGATGCCGCGGGAGTGGTCCCAGATGCAGTGGGAAATACCCGGCACGCCCTCCGAATATCCGCTTGCACAGCTTCTGCGTCCGTGGCTGATCCTTCTCGGCTGCTTTCTCCCCGCCGCGGGCATGTTCCTCTACAACTGCTCGGACATCATGGACAGGTATGTGGCGCGCACCTGGTTCACCGCGTTCATGATGTGCACGGCCATTCTGACCCTGATCTACATCATCGGAGACTTCGCGGACAACGTGGGAGACCTGATGAATCTGGAATCCCCCCTGGAAGGCACTTTCCGCTTTTACCTGAGCCAGCTCCCCATGATCCTGAACCTTATTCTGCCCTACACGCTGCTGCTGGGCACGCTGTGGGCACTCACCAAGCTTTCCTCCTCCTCGGAAATCACTGGAATGCTGCAATCCGGCCGATCCCTCCTCCGGATCAACTCCCCGGTCATCATCGGCGCCGTCTTTGCCGCCGTTTACTTCGGTATCTTCGGGTTCCACTGGGCGCCGAACTCCACGCTGTACCGGAAACTCATGTTCTCCTCCCTGAGCCAGAACAAAAATGACAGCTCCCGAAGCATTATTTACAAGAATGACGACGAATCCCGAATCTGGTACATCGGCGATCCTCCCGGCATAGACTCCCCGGGCGAACCGTTCAGACAGGTGCGCGTAGAACAGTTCGGAGCTCCAGGAAAAATGGAATACGAGCTATTCGCGGACGAAGCCTCCTGGGACCCGCATTCCAGAACGTGGACCTTCCTCCATGCCATTGAGAAAGCCTATCCCCAGCAGCAGCCCAGGGAACTGAACGGGGTTCCCCTATTCTCCGGAGACGGGTATCAAACGCGGAAAAAACCTTATTCCGAAACTCCTTGGCAGCTCATCTCCCCCAATGTCCGGGTAGATACCCAGGGAACACCGGCCCTGCAGGAAATCATCAAGGCGGGCTCCACCAACGCCAAGCAGCTCAGAAGCCTGGAAACGGAGTGGCACGTGAGAATTGCGCGCATGTTTTCCTGCATCATTCTGACGTTCATCGCCATTCCCTCCGCCATCACGTTCCAGAGGCGCTCCACGATGTCCGGCATAGGCATTGCATTGTTCCTGGCGGCAGCCATGCTGTTCCTGTATGAATTCTTCCCCACCCTGGCATCGGCCGGGTACCTGCCCACCTGGCTGGGCGCCTGGATGCCCAACATCATTTACACCGTCATCGCCATCCGTTTGTTCCAGACCAGGCTGGCACACAGGGGCTTCCTGGAAATGCTGAAAGGCCTGGAAAAAACGCCTGCCCATGACCATTCCTGACCAAATTCCGGAAGATCCTGCAAATGCAGAAAAGGCGCGGAACCTGCTGCGCCGGGCAAGCGCCGTGATTTTCGACTTCGACGGTCTGCTGGTAGACACGGAATACGCCATTTACGCTTCATGGCTGCGGGTATTTGACTCCTGCGGCCATCCCCTGCCTCTGGACCTGTTCAACCAGTGCCTGGGAAGCGGTTACACGCACTGGAACCCCGGCGACCATCTGGAAAAACTGACGGGAAGAACATTCGACTGGGACGAAATCAATGCGCTCCGCCAGAAGGAAATCGTACGCGATCTGGAACATGCCGGGCTGCTGCCCGGAGCCGGCGAACTCATCCGCAGCCTGGCGGAAAAAGGAATTCCCATGGCCGTAGCCTCCAGCTCCTCCCATCGCTGGGTGGACGGCTGGCTGAACAAGCTGGACATCATGCCTTATTTCAAAACCGTCGTCTGCCGGGACGACAATCTGCCCGTCAAGCCCGATCCCGCCCTGTTCCTCAGAGCGGCGGAAAACCTCGAAATTCCTCCTTCGGCGTGCCTGGTGCTGGAAGATTCCCAGAACGGCACCACGGCGGCCTTCCGTGCGGGCATGCCCGTCATTTCCATCCCGAACCGGGTGACGGCCCAGGCGGATTTTTCCCATGCAAGCGTCAAAATAGGTTCCCTGAAGGAACTCCTTTAACAGCGGGCCGGGGTACGGCACACCTTGACGTTTGGAAATGTGGTCGGGGCCGCTCGCCCCACTGCGCCAAACGGGACATCACTCCACCTTTTCCGACGGAAAAACATGAAGATAATTGGGCAATAACAAACAGAATTCGCTTTTCGCCTTCCAGACTGCAATATCCCCGCCATTTTCCGAGCCGACTCCCTCCGCGCTTATATGCAGGATTCCATCAACACAGGAGGCTTCGTAACACAACTCCTCCTGGGGGCAAATCAGGGAAAAAGTGGCCATCCTGCTCCACCGGCCATCCAACAGCCCCCACATGACACAGCAGACATTCATCTTTTTCCCCGGAACGAAAGGCTTCATATCCGGCAGACCCACCGCATCACACTTCAGGAAGAACATGCGCATGGGAATACCCGCACCCATTACCTGGCTGATTTCCGCCAAAACATGTTCCTGCGTACGCATCTTCACCCATTCGGGCGGAACAGCCTTCCGGTCCCCGCCATCAACCGCCTCAGAAAGGCTACAGACAAGCACTCCCAGAAGCAGGCCGCACAAACAGAAAAACAATTTCATAACAGGATAGTTTTCCGTATCATGCAGAAAGTAGCCGCCTAGTCAACATTGGCTCTTGGAAATAGAAAACCTTTTCCGTAATTTGCATAATTTCAGAAAGTTTATAGTGATTTTTGCAAAAAGAAAAACATTAGATTTATTTGAGGAAGGCATCCAGAAATCCGGCGCAGCGGCTGGAGCAAAATGAAAAAAATGCACCCAAAAAAATCAAGAAAGGTATCAAGCGGATTTCTCCGTTACCCACCATCAGTTCTTTGAAAACACCTCTCCCGTATTCCTATGAACACGGTTCCCAAGCTGCAGCTTTTCTTCAGGAATCAGACGATCCTCTTCCTTTGATGCGGGATTGTCCCCTTTTTCTTCCAAACGCATGCGAATAATGTCATCCAAGGCAAGAAGAGCTTCCTCGCTTTCTATCCACGCTGCAATATCTGCTCCCTTTTTTGAAAGGAAACCTTCCGCTTTCAAACAAAGCATCCCGTCGGCATAGGAAGCCTTGTAATCCAGATCTCCCTGTGGACTTTTGAAACAAACTCCGAGCATACAGCGCCATACCCCTTTCATTTGAACCCAAATACTGCACCGCAGCAACATTTCATTTCCTGGCTCCATCAGGTTCATGTCAGGACGCCCCATTTCGGTACACTTCAGAAAGAAAATATGCACAGGCATATTGAAGCCTTCCACCTGGTTAATTTCCGCCAAAACATGTTCCTGGGTCCGCATCTGCACCCACTCAGGCGGAACAGCCTGGCGATCCTCACTATCAGCCGCCGCAGAAATGCTACAGACAGACGCCCCCACAAGCAAACCGCACAAACAGAAAAACAATTTCATAACAGGATAGTTTTCTGTATCATGCAGAAAATATCCGTTCGGTCAACAGGGACGTTCAAAAATGAAAACTCTTTCCCGCAGGATTTCTCCCGCTCTTGTTTCTTGACGGAATTCCTTTCATGCCTTATGTAGGGAGAATGCCCTCCCAACATTGCCCATTATATCACTATCGCGTCAAGGACAAGGTCGTCGGCCCCGTCAGCCTGGCCGACCTTCATGTTCTGCTCACTTCCAAAAAAATTCCTCCGGACACCATGATCCGTGAAGAACATTGCCAGACATGGATGCCCCTCACGGCGGAATTCCGCCGCCAGGAGCGCCTGGCCCGCCCCCGGACGTCGGCCGCCCTGCTGGCCTGCCGTCCTCCGAAAAGCAGTTTCCTGTTCTACGCCATTGCCCTGTTCAGCATGGCCTGCGGTATTGTTCACTCCGTGATGGAAAACTACTTCCAGTACATGGAAGTGGTGTTTCTGCCTTCCATAGCGTTTTTCATGGGCAAAATGCTGGCATACATGCACCTGCTCACCGGAGGAATCAGAAAAATTCCCATAGACACCCCGGACCGCTGAAAACACCCCGGTATTTTCATACCCCAAACGTTCTTTTTCTACTGAAACAGAATGTATTGCATATCCTACCCCGTAGAGCATCACTGAACTGTTACCGGGCCATGGAGAAATAGCGCAACCCGTCCGCATGGATATGTTCCTGGACACGGAAGGAGCTGCGGCATTCCGTTTTTCACGGCCATAACCGCAAGGAGGGCTCCCCACGGAGAATACCTCCATCGCCATCCAGCAAAGCCGGATAAAAATCAAGTCCTTTCAGGGGAAGAACGTCCCGTCCTCCATCCGTCTTCTAGTTGATGCGGGCGTCCGGATGTTCCATGCAAACAGTAATAACAGGCCCGGCCTCTCGTCAAAAACCCATTCTCCGGCAGCGGCTCCCCCGTTGCAGGAAATATGGAGGAAAACCTGAAACAGAAAAACCGCCGGAACCTCCAACGGCTCCGGCGGTTTAAAAACAACAATCCGGTCATTACTTGCCCAGTTCCGCAACGGCGGCTTCCAGACTGGGCACGTCTTCAATGGAAATAACAGTGGCATCCTTGCAGATGCGGCCCATCATGCCGGCCAGGGTCTTGCCCGGCCCCAGCTCAATGAAGAGGCGGTGGCCCTGGTCCACAAGCTTCTGCATGGAGGCCGTCCAACGTACGGAACCGCACACCTGATGTTCCAGCATGCTGCGGATATCGTCGGGACCTTCCACCACGCGCGCTTCATAATTGCAGTACACGGGCATTGACGGAGTACCGAAGGAAACATTTTTGAGCTCTTCCGCCAGCTTCACCATGGCGCTGTGCATCAGGCGGGAGTGATAGGCGCCCGCCACGTTGAGCTTTTTGGCGATCTTGCATCCGGCGCCCTTGGCTCCGGCAATGGCCTTGTCCACGCCTTCTTCCGTACCGGAAATGACGGTCTGGCCGGGACAGTTGAAGTTGGCTACGTCCACATCGCATTCCTGCGCCAGTTTGATGACGTTCTCATCGGAACCGCCGATCATCGCGGCCATGGTGCCCTTGGTGGCGTTGCAGGCTTCCTCCATGAAAGCTCCGCGTTTCTGAACCAGGCGCAACCCTTCTTCAAAGGAATAGGTACCGGCGGCGGCATGAGCCGTGAATTCCCCCAGGGAGAGGCCGGCGGCGGCTACGGGATTCAGGGACGGCGCCAGTTCCTTGAGAACGGCCAGACAGGCCAGGCCATGCACATACAGGGCCGGCTGGCAATTGCAGGTGCGGGTGAGTTCTTCGCCGGGGCCTTCAAACATGACGGTGGAGAGAGATTCCCCCAAGGCTTTGTCGGCCTGCTCAATCAGGGCTTTGGCGGTAGGATACTTGTCATACAAATCTTTGCCCATGCCCACCTTCTGGGCACCCTGTCCGGAAAACAATAATACTGCGTCCATAGTTGAGATACTAGTATACCGCCCGCAACGGAAAGAAGCAAGAGCGATCAAAAAACCTTATCCGTTAAAAATCCCGGCCATGCGCCATTCACGCATCAGGAACGGTTTTCAACTTCCAAACCATATGCCTCTCCGTCTCTTCCACCAAAACAGCCTGTACATCAACAGCATATTTTTTACTCATGCATTACAGCATATGCGGTATGGGAAATAATTCGAGTGCACGCTTTTCCACAAAATGAATAAATTGGCGCCTTATCCTCTGTAGGCAATTAAGCGAATTTGGAATTCGATGGCACATGCCCATTTTTCCGACCACGGCGCCCATGGAGTTTCCCTGTAAAATGGGAATAATCACTTAATGGGAAGATTCCCTGAACTCTTCCGGATAATGCTTGCAGAAGCTAAAACGGGATAAAGTACTTCATCATTTTAACCCCCGTCCTATTGCCCGGTATTCCTCCCCTCAAGACGGGAAAATAAGCGGCCATGTTCCCTCTTTTCCCTTCAGGCAATTCCCTCCACCCTGGAAACATTGACAAGTTTATCAAACGAGCCCAAAAGCCAGGAAAAGAGCAGAAGCGGTGAGATAACAAGCCATGAACAAGATCAGCTCCAAAGCCAGCATCTACCTAGAATTCCTCTATTCCAGAATGGATGGATGAAAAGGAAAACACTCCTTCCCAAGAAAGCGCTTCCCCCCGCAAATGGAAGTTTGCGGGGGGAAGAATCACCAGGATGTCAAATCCCGGATATGACGCTTTTTTAAAACGCGGAACAAAAGAACTACCTTCAGGCAGTGGCTTCCGTCGTCGCGGGAGCTTCTTCCGTTTCAGCCGCTTCACGGGGCAGATCGATGATTTCGATCATGGCCACGAGAGCGGAGTCGGTCATGCGCTGACCAAGCTTGATGATGCGGGTATAACCGCCCTTGCGTTCCGCGCAAAGGGGGGCGATTTCATCAAACAGGCGCTTGACGGCCGTCGTGTTGTGAATAGTGGCGATGGCCTGGCGGCGGGAATGCACGTCACCGCGCTTGGCAAGCGTGATGAGCTTTTCCACATAGGGGCGCAGAGCCTTGGCCTTGGCCAGGGTGGTGGTGATCCGCCCATTGAGGATGAGGCTGCATGCCTGGTTGGCGAGCAAAGCCCTGCGATGGGAGGCATTGCGCTGAAGCTTGGAGGTTTTTACACCGTGTCTCATGATGATATTTTTCTATGTGTGTTGGTTTTGTGAGATTTAGTCGTCGTCGTCTTCGATGTTGGCGGCAATCAGGTCCGCCAGGCCCACGGGGCTTTCCTCTTCCAGGCCCAGGCGCGGCTTGGCCTGCGGCACGGGGCCGGTCAGCAGGGAGGGGTCCACCTGGACGCCCAGGGAAAGGCCCAGTTCCAGCAGCTTGTCCTTGATCTCGTTGAGGGACTTCTTGCCAAAGTTGCGGTACTTGAGCATTTCGCTTTCGCTCTTCATGGCAAGCTGTCCGACGGTGGTGATGTTGGCGTTGTTGAGGCAGTTGGCGGCGCGTACGGAAAGCTCGATTTCGTTGACGCTCATGTTGAGCAGCTTGCGCAGGCGGGCCGTTTCCTCGTCCTGGACGGCGGAGGGGGCTTCCTCGAAGTTGACCTGGTTGTCGTCGTAGTTGACGAACACGTCCAGATGGTGGCGCAGAATGGCGGAGGCCTGGAGCATGGCGTCAGCCGGGCTGATGC
Organism: Akkermansia sp. RCC_12PD; assembly: GCF_036417355.1. Lineage (NCBI taxonomy): Bacteria > Pseudomonadati > Verrucomicrobiota > Verrucomicrobiia > Verrucomicrobiales > Akkermansiaceae > Akkermansia > Akkermansia sp. RCC_12PD. The sequence goes on from NZ_CP143889.1 coordinate 350,960, forward strand.
GGCCGTCCGTCCAGACTTCAAGGGTCAGCTTGTCATAGTCGGTCATCTGGCCCACGCGGGTATTCTGCACGGAATACTTCACACGGGTAACTGGGGAGAAAATGGAGTCAATCGGAATCACGCCGATGGGCATGTCCGGCACCTTGTTTTCGTCGCCGGTGGCAAAGCCGCGGCCGACGCGCACCTGGAATTCGCATTCAAACATGGTGTCCTGGTCCAGGGTGCAGATGATCTGGTCGGGGTTGACGACCTGGTAAGTGGTATCGTCGGCAATATCGGCGGCGGTCACAACGCCCTGCTTGTGTACGCGCAGGGAAAGCAGGCGCGGTTCCTTGCCATGGTGCTTGAACTTGACCTTTTTCAGGTTCAGCACGATTTCCGTGACATCTTCCACCACCCCGGGAAGGGAGGAGAATTCATGCTGGGCGCCGGCGATGCGGACGGAGGTGATGGCAGCCCCTTCAAGGGAGCCCAGAAGAACGCGGCGCAGGGAGTTGCCAAGCGTGTGTCCGTAACCGTTTTCAAACGGTTCCGCCACAAAGGTCAGATGGTTCGGATCGTTCGGATCCTCAATCTTTTCCAGGCGGCTGGGGACTTCAAAGCGGGCCAGCGTGGTAACGGCCGTTTCTTCTGCAGTAGTGGTTTCGTTTTCCGACATAATATAATGTAATGTACCGGGTTTCCCCTCAACACGAACACGGCGGGGCGACCCGCCTGAAGGACCAACGGCATGTTTTGGGAACGCTCGTGCGGGGAGCAATTTAACGATCTGCTTCCAACAATCAACTCTTTTCACGCATGCCGGCAATTTTTCTGTGACTTACCGTGTGTCATCTGGCATAGTGACAGGGCAAACGCACACACAAGCCAATGAAGCATCCTGATTTTCTGGACAACAGGGATTTTACGGGGGAAGACAAGAAGCGCCCCTCCACCCTGCACATGGACACCAGCTACAAGGCCCTGGAAGGGGACGTAAAAAAACTTTCGGAAACCGCCTCTACCCGGCATGACCCCCGCTATTTGCAGGAATATATCAAAACGGGCATCAACATGGCGCAGTCGGACGCTTCCGACCACGATTTCACCGTCCTGATCCGCGCCGGGCGGGAGATGTACCGCGCCAACTGCGTGTTCGCGCCGTACCGCCACATCCGCAAGGTATCCATCTTCGGTTCCGCGCGCATCCGGCACGATGAGCCGGCCTATGAAACGGCGCGGGAATTCGCCCGGGAAGCCAACGAACACGGCTACATGGTCATCACGGGGGGAGGTCCCGGCATCATGCAGGCGGCCAATGAAGGGGCCGGGGAGGAACGCTCCTTCGGCCTGAACATCACGCTGCCCTATGAACAGACCTCCAACCATGTGGTGGCCAACAGCAACAAGTTGATCAACTTTTACTACTTCTTCGTCAGAAAGCTGAACTTCGTGGCGGAAAGCGACGCCATGGTGGCGTTCCCCGGCGGCTTCGGCACCATGGACGAAGTGTTTGAGACCCTCACGCTGATCCAGACCGGGAAAGCCACCATTTACCCCATCGTCCTGCTGGACTCCCCCGGCAAGACCTTCTGGCTGAACTGGCTGGCCTTCATCCGCGTGGAGCTGGTAGACGCCGGCCTCATTTCGGAAGACGACCTGCATCTGATCCACGTCACCAAGAATCCGGCGGAAGCCATCGACCACATCGACCGGTTCTACCGCATTTTCCATTCCTACCGCTTCATCGGGGACACGATCGCCATCCGCCTGAACGCCCCCATTCCAGCCCAGTGGGTGGAACACCTGGAACGGGATTTTGCAGACCTGATCCTGCCCGGAGGCCGCATGGTCCAGACCGGCCCCCTGCCGGACGAAGCGGACGAACCCCATCTGGACAAACTGCCGCGCATCGCCTTCCCCATCCGGCGCGGCAATTACGGCAGGCTGCGCCTGCTGATCGACCGCATCAACGAGGCCCCCAGCAGGACCTACACCCCCGCCCCCCATGCCTGAACTGTTTCCGGCATGGCTCATCCCCCTGGTCTTCGGGATGGCCGGGGCGTGCATAGGCTCTTTCCTGAACGTGGTCATTTACCGCGTTCCGCTGGGCATTTCCATCAATGATCCGGCGCGCTCCTTCTGCCCGGAATGCGATGAACCCATTCCCTGGTACCTGAACATTCCGGTCTTCAGCTGGCTGTTCCTGAGGGGGAAATCCGCATGCTGCCGGACACCCATTAGCTTCCGCTACTGGCTGGTGGAACTGCTGACGGCGCTCATCTTCGCGGCCATGGCCTGGAAATACGCGGATATGTCCCTGGCCGCCGCCGTTCTGCTCTGCGTGTGGAGCGCCCTGGCCATTGTCATCATCTTCATTGACGCGGAACATCTCATCGTTTACCGCTCCCAGGCGCTGGCCGCCGCCGCTGCGGGCGTGGGCGCCAGCTGCTTCTTCCCCTTCCTGCTGCCGGACAAGGATATCATGACCTGGACAGACGCTTTTCAAGGAGCCGTCCTGGGCGGAGCCGCAGGCTATGCCATCATCAGACTGGTCATTGAACTGGGCAAGCTGCTCTTCGGTTCATGGAAGGAGCATTTCGACACTCCCGCCGCATGGAGCTTGAAAGAGCCGGAATCCGACCATGAGGAATTGCAGCTTGTGGTCAACGGCCAGCGCCATGACTGGTCCATGCTTTTTCACCGCACTGCGGACAGGGCCGTGCTTTCCGGCGGTTCCGTCGTCATCGACGGAGAGGAGCAGTCCCCCGGCGACGTTATCTTGTACCGGGACAGAATAGAGCTGGAAAACGGAGACGTTTTTCCCCTGGAAAACGTGGAAAGTGTAGAAGGAGCCCTGACGGACATTCACGCAAGGCGGGAGGCCATGGGCTCCGGGGACGCCTGGATATTGATGATGGCCGGCTGCGTGGGAGGCTGGCAGGGAGCCGTTTTCTGCCTTTTTATCGGCTCTTTGCTGGGAATTGCCCAGGCTGTCGTCTCCCGCCTGGGTTTCGGTAAAAACCTCCCCTTCGGCCCTGCCCTGCTCAGCGCCGCCTTTATCTGGCTTCTGGGAGGCGACCGATGGTGGTTTCTGTACATCAGGTTCATTTCCGGAGAATAATTTCCTTTCCATGACACATTCAAGACCGCACCTGCAACAGGCTCGGTCTTATTTTTGTCGTTTTTCATTCACAGCCAGTGATTTTATCTATCCGCCGCCTTGTGGGCACATGGGGTCCGTCCCACCGGGTTTCCACCGTGATCTACGGAACATCCATATTTTTATTTTGAAACCAAACCCGGACTCGGGTGTTCATCATAACAAAGGGAGGTAATTCCGAACCGCCGCAAGATGTGCGGAAAGGATTCCCTCTCCAAACGCATTAACCTCACCACTCAAAAAATTATGACCAAACAAATGATATTAGCCGCAGCCTTCGCCGCGTGTTCGGCATTCGCCCAGGATGCGCCCGCTCCGGATATGCCCGGAGCTCCGGACGGCCAGCCGGCACCGGAAATGAGGGGGGCCCCGCGCCACAGGGGCGACGGTCCCCGCCGCCAGGGCCCCCGTCCTGGCCAGAGGGAACTCCAGATCAGGCAGATCAATCCCGGCATGATGATCATCGGGGAAGAACTTGTCATGGCCCGGTATGACACCGACAAGGACGGAAAGCTTTCCGATGAGGAAGTAGCCGTTCTGAAAGCCGATGTGCAAAAGGACCAGGAAGCCAAGAAGGCCGCCATCCTGAAGAAATTCGACAAGGACGGCGACGGCAAGCTCTCCGCTGAGGAAAGAAAAGCCATGCGGGAGGAATGGGCCAAGGATAATCCGGAAGCCGCCAAGCGCATGGAGGAAATGAAAGCCCGTCAGGAAGCCCGCAAGGCGGAAATGCTGAAAAAGTTCGACAAGGACGGAGATGGCAAACTCTCCGACGAGGAAAAGAAAGCCATGCAGGAGGAATGGGCCAAGGAACACCCGGGAGCCGCCAAGCGAATGGGAAAGATGAACAACCGCGGCCCCAGAGGGCCTGAAGCCGGAGACCGTGGCCGCGGTCCCCGCGGCCCAATGGCGGACGGCCCGCGCCACCAGGGAGGTCCGCGCTCGGAAGCTCCCCGTCCACCCAGAGCTCCGGAAGGACGCCGCGGTGACGGCGACCGCGGCCCCCGCGGCAACCGCCCTGACGGTCCCCGTCCCCAGCTTGATCCCAACCGAGCCCCCATCATGATGGCCGGCTGGATGCTGATCGAAGAAAAATACGATGCCGACAAGGACGGCAAGCTGAATGAAGCTGAAATGACGCAGCTCAAGGCTGATGCCGACAAGGCTCTGGAAGCACGCCGCGCCGCACGCAGGGAAGCCAGAAAGGCAGCCCGCGGCAATGACACGCCTCCGCCCGCTCCGGCTCCGGCTGAAGAAGGCGAATAATCTACCCGCACAGCAAAAGAGAGAAAACAGAGATACGGCCCCGTCTGCCTCACGGCAGGCGGGGTTTCTTTTTAGCCGGAAAAACACGGGGAAATACCCCGCTGCCTGTTGTTGAAAAGAAGGAATGGCAGAACCGGGGAAGGTACCGGGAGAGTCCTCCTTCCATGCCAGTTCTTTCCCATGTCCTACGGAATCCGGCTTCTTCCTTTCCGGACATTAAAAAGCCGGGGAAGGCACAGCCTTTCCCCGGCGTCATAAACTCAACTGATCCAGGATACCGGATCAGGCTCCGGCCTTCATGGCCTGCTTGACTTCCGCATGCAGCCCATGCTTTCTGGAGAAGAGGAGCGCCGCCGGAGAAGCGATGAAGATGGAGGAATACGTACCAATCAGGATACCGGCGGAAATCGTCCAGGCGAAGTCTTCCATGGAAGGACCGCCGAAAAAGTACAGGCAGACCAGCACGGCCAGCGTGGAAAGGGACGTCAGCAAGGTACGGGAAAGCGTTTGATTGATGGCGTCATTCATGATTTGCTCTGCACTTTCGTTCGGGTCAGCATAGCGTATGTATTCGCGAATGCGGTCGAACACGATGATCTTGTCGTTGATGGAATAGCCCGCCACCGTCAGCAGGGCGCCGATGTGAATCACGTTCAATTCCGTGCCGCTGATGATCACCAGGCCCAGCACCAGCAGGACGTCGTGCGTCAGGGCGATCACGGCCCCGATGGCAAAGGTCCATTCAAACCGCACCGTCAGGTAGATCATGATGCCCAGAATACCGAAGAACAGGGCCCATGCGGAGGTAATCAGCGTGTCGTACCCCATGGACTGGCCGATGGTTTCCTCGCTGAACGGCGCGTTGTCCAGCACCGGGAAGGATTTCTTCAGGGCGGAGGTGATTTCCGCCTTGTCCTGGGCATTGTCGGAAAAGTTGACCAGGATGTTCACCTTGCTGCTGTCCGTGGATTCCGCCACTTCCTGCACGGTAGCCTTCTGGGTCAGGGCCAGCTTGTTGACGGCATCTTCCGCCTCCTTGACGGAAATGTCCCCCTTGTTGACCAGATAGGAAATGGAGGAACCGCCGGTGAAGTCCATGCCCAGGCAGTCCTTGCCCTTCATGGCCCCTACCACGATGCAGATGACCAGCAGAATGGCGGAAATGGAGCAGGACCAGCCGCGCTGGCCCATGAAGTTGATGTTGCTCTTGCTCTTGAAGAGGTTCAGGAATTTGACATCTTTCATGATGCCGATCGTGTCCGCCCAGTAGAACAGGACGCGGGTGACGAGAATGGCCCCGATCATGGAAGTAATGACGCCCACCGTCAGGGTAACGGCAAAGCCTTTGATGGTGCCCGTAGCCATCCAGTACAGGATGACGGCCGTAATCAGGGAGGTAATGTTGGAGTCGAAAATGGCGGAAAAGGCCTTGTCGAAGGAATTGCGGATAGCCACGCGGAAGGGGCGTCCCGCTTCCTTTTCTTCCCGGAGGCGTTCGTAAATAAGCACGTTGGCGTCCACCGCCACGCCCAGGGTAAGCACGATACCCGCAATGCCCGGAAGAGTCAGTTCAAAGCCGAAGATGGACATGGCGCCCAGCAGAAGCAGGGCGTTGATCGTCAGGCCCACGATGGCCACCAGACCGGCAAAGCGGTAGTAGATGATCATCATGATAAAGCACAGGATCAGGCCCGTGATGCCGGCATATTCCCCCTGAAGCAGGGCCGTATGGCCCAGCGACGCGGAGATTTCACTGGCGGATTCAAAGTTGAGCTTGTTGGTCAGCGGGTTGGAGAGGACCTTCGTCAGGGCTTCCGCCTCACCGGGGCCGTCCAGGCCGGTAATCACGAAGCTCTTGGAAAGAACGGAGTTTACAGTGGGCGCACTCTTGACCACGTCATCCAGAACGACGGCCATGCGGTCACGTTTGAGCTCCATGCGGGAAGTCAGGTTGTACATCTTGTCCGCGCCGTCGTTGCTCAGCGTAACAGCTACTTCCGTAGGGCGGGAAAGGTCCACGCCCGCATGGACAATGTCCTTGCCCGTCAGTGATTCACGTTTCTCCAGGAAAAGCTTTTCCGTAACTTCCTCTCCCTTTCCGTTCTTGAACGTGTATTCATACAGCCTGTAGCCGGGAACGCGCACGCGCCCTTCCGCCACCAGTTCATAGTTGCGGGGGTGGACAGGCAGAATCTGGAGCTTGGCCACCTTGGTCAGGATGGACTTGGTTTCCTCGCGCTTGGCGGGGTCCGCCGCGGGAATTTGGACTTCAATCAGGTTCAGATCATCCTTCTTCTTGGGGCGGATGATGACGTCGTTGGCTCCGGTGCTGTTCAGGCGGTCCGTCAGGATGGTGCACGCCTGCTCCATGGCCTCGTTAGTCAGCGGAATCGGCTTGCCGTCGTCCCCAATGTTCGGTTCCACGCTCAGCGTGAAGGAAACACCTCCGGCAATGTCAATGCCGTATTTCAATCCCTGCTGGAAAAGGGAAAAGAGGGAAAAGGACGCAATGCCGATGATAAAGAAGGTCCCGGCATTGCGCTTGACCTTGTCCTGGTCAGAACCCAGGTACCAGAAAAACACGCCCAGCAGAACCAGACCGCCTACGAAAATAAACAGAGGGTTGTTGAAGAGATCGTAAATAAACGCGAGAGACGCGGACATGCCGCCGGCCGCGGGGAGAGTATCGGCAGATGCCAGGAGATTCATAGACATTTCAATCCGGATTGGGTGTGAGTAATACGGCAAGGGATTTTGGAGAATTTCATCAGCAGGTCAAGCCTTCTGTGCGTGTACCGCCGGATGATCCGGTTCCGCCCGCCAAATGCCGGAAAGCGCGGCGCCGCCGCAATAAAAAACCCGGTCTCCCTCAGGGGACCGGGTTGAAAAGGGAAGCGGCAGGCAAGCCTTACATGCCAGCCATTGTCTCCACCGGAACGGAAGCCGGAGCGGCAGGGACGGGATTGGGAATGGTCTCCATCCCCGGTGTGACAGGAGAAATGGGAGCAGCAGGAGACAGAGGCTGCACCGGGGAAGCCTGGCGGGAAGCGGCGCGGCCGCGGCGCAGCAGTTCGGAAACGGTCACAAGCTCATACCCCCGGTTTTTCAGCCCCTTCACGATGGCGTCCACGGCCGCTACGGTGGAAGCATGGATATCATGCACCAGGATAATGGAGCCGGGCTTGGCCCCGTTCACGGCGCGGGCGGCCACCACGGCGGAACCGGGCTTGCGCCAGTCGTTCGTATCCACGTCCCACATGATGGTGGTAAACCCGAAGCGCTGCCGCGCCCAGGAGGCTACTCCCGCATTCGTATAACCGCCCGGAGGGCGCATGACCACGGGGATCATGCCGCAGGCGTTGCGGATGGCTTCATTGGTCCGCTGAAGCTGGTCTTCCGCCTTCTCGCGGGATACCTTGCTCAGATAAGCATGGTTCCAGGTATGATTCCCCACTTCATGGCCTTCATTGACCATGCGGCGCACTACCTGGGGATGGGCCGTCACGTTGCAGCCCTGCACGAAGAAAGTACCTTTTACGTTATTGTTGCGCAGGATATCCAATACCCTGGGGGTGAGCGTTCCGTGGGGGCCGTCGTCAAAAGTCAGGGCCACCACCTTGTCCGGAACGGCCACGCGGTTCACCGTGACGCCCGGAATGCACGGAGCCAGGGGGACATCATTGTAAGATGGGCTCACGGACGGCACGGGAACGGACTTTTCAGGCAGCTTCACCACGGGACGGTCCGGCTTTTTTCCCGGAGCGGTGACGGGAGCCAGCGCCGTTCCGGCGGAAACGGAATTTCCGGTCGTCCGGCCAGCCTGGTCCTGATGGGAGGAACAGGCGGAAAGACCGATGATCACGGCGCATGTAAGGAATAAACGTTTCTTCATGACAGGTTTTTGCACGGTGTACGCCGATCGGGTCTTCTTGTCACGTCCTAAATCATCCATGAATGCGGCATGAACTCCAATAAAGAACGGTTGTGAAAAGAGGGCGCAGGGCCCTGTTACGGATTTTCCATGTCAATGTAGCTGACGGAGATCGTCTTCCTGGGATTGGACGGGTCTCTCACCTCCACCTTCATCCGCTTGAAGAACCAGGAACCGTCCTTGAGCTTCATCAGGGAATCAATCATGAATCTTTTGGCCAGCTCTCCACGGCCGTCGATGCCGTCTATCTGCCACATGGCCCCGTTTTCCTTGTCAATCCAGACGCGTACCCAGGCGTACTGCCCCACCTTGGGATTGGGATTCGGAATCTGGACGATCCAGCAATCCCTGCCCTTTACCGTGCTGGCCGCGTCGTCCTTCACTACCTTGGCGGCGGGCCAGTACAGGTAGCGCATCGAAAGGTCTTCATACGTCACGTCCGTTCCCGCAATGGGCACGGAATACCGGGTCACAGGCAGAACTCCTGCCCTGCCGTCCTTCCAGGACAGGATTTCCTGGCCGCGGTCCTTGAACTTCAGGTCGAACCTGTTCCAGACTCCGCCCTGCTGGTACTGGAAGACAATCAGGTTGCCGCGCAGGCTCATGGAGAAAGGCACTTTCACGCTGCGCTTGCGTATCTGGCCCTTGACATCCTTGTTTTCCTGTAAGGTGGCCGCCTGGCGGACCCTTTTCAAAAGCTGCCCGGCATCCGGAACCGCTCCCTGCCCCCACATGGGCGCCAGGGAAAGCACCATGACGGCCATGCCCGTAAAAAAAGCTGAAAGTGAAGGGTGTTTTCTCAACATGAATTGCTCATACCATCCCGGAAACGCAGAAAAAAACCTTTTCTCAGTCACCGGAAGGCCTCCGTGACATTTTGCTCCGATTTTGCTCGACTAGGTTATACAAAAAGACAAGATGTGCCCAACGACATTTACCAACCACTATGATGGAAACGCCCGCATTCCTGAAACCCATCCAGTCCTACCCCGGAGAAATCGTCCAGTTTATTGAAAGAATCCCGGGAGTGGACGTAACCGGAGACCGCCAGACCGTCCTGGAACGGCTGGAACCGTACCACAGGGCAGAGGTGGAAACTCTCGGCTGGCGGTGGAAGGACCTGCGCCGCGCAGAGCAGGTGCATGGAACCAGGGTGGCGCTGGTGGGTGACATCGGCTCCAACTATCCCGTGGAAGGCGTGGACGGCCTCCTGTGCTCCGGAGTTTCCGACTGCGTGCTCGCCATCTACGTGGCAGACTGCGCCGCCGTCTGGCTGTACGACAAGGAAAACTGCCACCGCGCCCTGATCCACTCCGGCAAGGCAGGAACGGCAGGCAACATCGTCGCCAACACGATCAGGTCCATGAAAAAATTCCTGGGTGTCGATCCCGCGAACTTGATCGCCGTCATTTCCCCCTGCGTACGTCCTCCGCATTATGAGGAGGACATTCCCACAGCCATCAAGAACCAGCTCCTCAATGAAGGAGTGCTGGAAGAACAGATCCATGACTCCGGGCTGGATACCGCCGCAGACACCAGGCGCTTCTACTCCTACCGCATGGAAAAGGGGCAGACGGGCCGCATGCTGGCCCTGTTCGGGCCGGACCACGCCACGCGCCCCCACCAGATCATCATCTAACCTCAGGGAATCAGAAGATTCCCGCCTCCCTTTTCAGTGCATCACGATTCCGCCGTGGTGCGCTGTTTTTTTGCATGGGCCATATCCGTTTTGCAGGATGGGACCGGCCGCGCAATCCCCGCACGGGGACCAGGCTGCGCCCCTCTGCGGCAGGACCGCTCCGTCCGCACCGGACACGCCAATCCAAAATGCCGCTCCCGCACTTAAACATCATTTCATTTACGATTATGGCAGTAACAATCACAGACAATTATCAGGTCAAGTACACCAAAAAATGGGGCACCCTGCTTCAGCAGCACGCCTCCCGGCTGGACAAATACGTCAGCGTCATGCGCGACTTGAGCGGCAAGGTGGTCTTTCTGGACCAGTTTGGCGTTCTGGACTTCACGGAAAAGACGACCCGCGTAGGGCAGACCGTCCTGAACGAGGCACCCACCACACGCCGTTCCATGCGTCCACGCACCTTCACCAAAGCCATCGGCTACGATGAATTCGACGCCACGCGCCTGGGCGACATGGACCTCCCGGTCAGCAAGACCATTGAGGGCCTCCAGGCCGCCGCAGGCCGCCGCATGGACGACGTGATGATCTCCGGCTTCCTGGATACGAACTATGTGGGCGAGGACGGCATGACCGCCGTTCCCTTCAAGGAAAGCCAGCAGATTCCTGTGGACCATGTGGACAGCGGCACCAAGGCCAACAGCAACCTCACCGTAGCCAAGCTGCGTGCCGCGCTCCAGCTCTTTGAGGAAAACGAGGCCTGGAACCAGGACGCTCCGCAATTCGGCGACCAGCTGGTCATCGCGGTAACCAGCTCCCAAATCATGAGTCTGTTGCGGGAAACGGAGGTCAGCAGTTATGACTTCAACAACGTCAAGGCTCTGGTGGAAGGCAAGATAGACTCCTTCATGGGATTCAAGTTCATCCGCACACAGCGCCTGCCGAAGGCGGAGAACGGCACCCGTTCCTGTCTTGCCTGGGTCAAGAGCAAGGCCCAGTTCGGCATCTGGAACGACTTCAAGGTGAAGCTTTCCGTGCGCGACGACATGGAAGAGGCGCTCCAAATCCGCGCCAAATTTGCCTGCGGCGCCACGCGCCTTCAGGAGGAAGGCTTCGTCAAGATCCTCTGCGACGAAGGGACAAACTAATCCCTCCCTGCAAGCCGCCTCCGCGGCATTTGAGAACCACGCCCCGGACCTTCCCGAAAGGTCCGGGGCATTTCTATTTCTTGCAGGAAAGCGAGTTTGACTTTTGCCGCACGCTGGATAGATTGCCCGGATGAAATGGAAGTTTCTTCCCCTGGTTATCCTCATGACGGCCCTGACGGCTTTTGCCCCGGCAAAAGGGGAGCAGACACGCGTGCTGATCGTGGACGGCTTTTCCAACCACGACTGGAAACGCACGACGGCCTGCCTGACCGACCTGCTGGAAAAACACGGAGGCTATTCAGTGGACGTCAGCACTTTCCCCGCAGACGCTCCGCAGGAGAAACGCGAAGCATGGAATCCGGAATTCAGGAATTACGACGTAGTGATCCAAAACACGAATGGAGGAACACAGGGCCCCGAATGGGGATCAAAAGCCAAAAAATCTCTGGAGCAGTATCTGAAGGAAGGAGGGGGAATGCTGGCCTTCCACTCCGCCAATAACGCCTTTCCCCAATGGCCGGAATACAACCGCATGATCGGGCTGGGATGGCGGCCCCGGGATTACGGCAGCTCCCTGATCGTCACCGATGACGGCGCCGTGCTCCGCCTGCCGCCGGGGGAAGGGGGCCCTACCTCCCACGGAGCGCGGATTGACGCGCTGGTGACGCGCCTGGGGGACCACACCATGCACGCGGGGCTGCCGCGCCAATGGAGGGCGGCGGACATAGAAGTGTACCGGTACACGCGCGGCCCCGCCGAACAGGTGCAGGTGCTCTCCTACGCGCGGGAACCCGCCACGGGGCTCAATTTTCCGATCGAATGGACGGTACGGTACGGCAAGGGAAGGGTGTACACCTCCACGCTGGGGCATGTCTGGCCCGGAGATCCGGATCTGAAGGGCGTGCAATGCTCCGGATTCCAGACCCTGCTTTTCCGCGCCCTGGACTGGCTGGCCGGAAAACCGGTGGACGGGAGTGTCCCGGCGGACTTCCCGCCTCCGGACAAGACATCCCTGAGAACATATCCCGCAGCGTCAGCTTCCGCCGCTCCATGAATGCGGACGTCATCCGGAACGCCTCTGGAGGAAATTGTTCATTCCGTCTATAAGAACAGCCGCTTCCCTTTCCTTCAGAACGGGATTCCGCTCATTCCCGGCAACGCTTCCGGCAAGCCCTTCAAATGGATGAATGTCACTAATAGAAGATTGACCTTCCTTTCTTTGTTGGGATAGTAGGAAGCATGCAGCAGATTTTACGTGAACATCAAACCTATCCGCCCAAAATAGTGGCGTCCATCACCTCCTGGGAGGTCTGGAAAACGCTTAAAGGCAAGGATTTGAAAGACCAGTGCGACTGGGTGGAACTGCGCGTGGACGCGCTGCCCCCGGAGCTTGCGCCGGAACAGGTCATGGAATTCAGGCCGGAAATGCCTTTGCTGGTCACCGTCCGCTGCCATGAAGAAGGCGGCCTGCGCCGCATTCCGGAAGAAGAGCGCTTCTCCCTGCTCCGCGCCTACATGCCTTGCGCCACGGCCATCGACATTGAAATCAAGTCCATGCGCCACGGCAGGGAACTGGTCATGGAAGCCGCCGACCGCGGCATCCTCGTCATCGGCTCCACCCATGACTTTCAAATCACGCCGGGCGTGGACTACCTGCGTGAACAGGAAAAGAAGGCCCGCGCCTACAGGGCCGACATCGTCAAATTCGCCTTCACCCCCTGCGTCGCGGGCGACATTCAGACTGGAGTGCAACTTTTCAAAAAGCCGAAAGGCCCCATCGCCGTGATGGGCATGGGACCGATGGGCCCCGTCTCCCGCCTGCTTTACTCCCAATTGGGCTCCTGCCTGGTATACGGCTACCTGGGGGACCAGGAGGCGGCTCCCGGCCAGTGGCATGTCTCCCTCCTCAAGGAAACCCTCCGCAACCTCGGCCCCATTCTCAGATAACACCGGAGATTCCTTTCCCGCTCTTTCATGAACATCATTACTTCCGCTTTTCTGGCGGCACGCCCAAAAACGCTCACCGCATCCCTGATTCCGGTATGGGCGGGCTGCATGGTCGTGCAGAAACTGACGGGCCACTGGGACGTGCGTCTGGCGCTGCTGACCTTCGCTTCCTGCCTGTGCATCCAGATAGCCTGCAATTTCTTCAACGACGCCATTGACCACGCGAAACACGCGGACACGGAACGCCGCACCGGCCCCGTCCGCATGACGGCCAGCGGAGCGTTGTCCCACAGGGCGGTCATGCTCTTCGGCGGCTTGTTCCTGGCGGCGGCATGCCTTCTGGCCCTTCCCCTCATTGAACTGCGGGGGTGGCCCATCGTCGCCATCGGCATTCCCTCCCTCTACTTCTCCTACGGCTATACGGGCGGCCCGTGGCCTCTGGCATACAAGGGACTGGGAGAAGCATTCGTTATCCTCTTCTTCGGGCTGGTGGCCGTCCTGGGCACCATTCTGGTGCAGATAGGCACGGCCCCGGTAGTCCCCGGCACGCTGGTGGACTCGCTGGCGGTGTACAACGCCGGAATCGTTCTGGGAATCCAGTGCGGCCTGCTCTGCGCCGTCATGATCTCCGTCAACAACATCCGGGACAGGAAAGAAGACCAGACCACCGGAAAGCGCACCCTGGCGGTACGACTGGGGGAAGGAAAGGCGCGCGCCATGGCCCAGGCGTTCATCGTGGCAGCCTACATCACGCTGCCCACTTCCTGCCGGGCCCTGCATCTGGACCTGTCCCGCCTGTGGTGGATGTGGATTCCCTCCATCCTGCTGGGGGGCTACCTGATGCTGCTCATCCGCAAAACGCCGGCGGACAAGAGCATGAACAGGCTCCTGGCCCTTTCCTCCGTCCATTTGATCCTGTACCTGGCCACCTACACAATTTTACCCGGAAACTGAAAAACGCCGCTCCGCCCCACCGTAGTAAAAGACGTATCATGAATCCTCTCAAACTCGTTCCCGTTTTTCTCATTCTTCCTGTACTGTTCTCCTGCACGCAAAAAAGCACTCTGGAAATCGCCACCGGAAAGGTGACGACGATCAAGCTGGGCAATGTCGTCCGCATCAAGGAAATCAACGTGCTTACCTCTACGGATGACGGAACCTTCGCCAACATGGCGGGAACCGCCGCAGAAGCCATGACCCCCGGCATCATCGGCATGGGCACCTCCAAGCTGGCCTCCGCTACAGGCTCCATCGTGGACGGCCGGGTGGAAGCCACCAAAATGATCCGTGTGCGCGTGAAGCTGAAGGACACGAACGAACTGGTGGAAGTCCAGCAGGAGGTCACGCCCAATTTCACATTGAAAATCGGCCAGGAAGTAGTCATTACTCAAGGCAGCACCCCCGGCAATGTCTGGCCGGATTGACAGATATGCGCCGCCCTCTTTCATCCCCCGCTGCTCTTCCCGCTCTTTTCACGAAAAGTGCGGGCATCCTCATCTCCGTGTCACCCCTCGCGGTGTGGATGAAATGGAAAATTCTTCCTTCCGCCGCCCTGCTGGCTCCCCTGGCCGTCATCGGCCTAGTGGCATGCTCCGCACCGTTTTGCAAACGCTCCGTACGCGACATGCTGGAGTCTCTCCTTCCGTCCATCCGCTTCACCTTGGGCGCGGCCCTGGTCTTCACGGCCATTTGCCTGGCCTCCCAGAATTTTTTCATCTTTCTTCCCGAGGCGCTGGCGGCCATGGGAAAACTTCCGCACTCCTTCCTCGTCCCTCTGATTCAGGGAAATCTGCTGGTCCATTTGGCCTCCCTGGCGCTGCTGACTCTGGCGGCGGCGTATTCCTGCATGCGCTGCATGGGAAAACACGGAAAAAACTCCTGAAACGCCCCTACCTTTCCCGCATCATGCGGAAAATATCTTCCGGGCGCATGCCTGCGGCGCGCATCTCCCGCAGGCTCATGCTCCGGTCCCTCTTGGCCAGCCTCCTGCCGGAAGCGTCCCTCACCAGCCGGTGGTGGTACCACTGCGGCACGGGCAGCCCCAGCAGCGCCTGGAGCGTGCGGTGAATTCCGGTTACAGGGAGCAAATCCTCTCCACGGCTCACATGAGTCACCCCCTGGGCCGCGTCATCCACCACCACGGCAATATGATAACTTGCCGGACAATCCTTGCGCCCCAGAATCACGTCGCCGAGTTCCTCCGGACGGCAGACCTGCTCTCCGAAACGCATGTCCCGCCAGACAAGCGGACCGGTAATCCTGGCGGCGGCACGGCAGTCCAGCCGCCATGAAAACGGCTTGCCGGACTTCATCAGCTCCTTCCTCCGCGCCTTATCCAGCTTGAGGCAGGTGCCGGGATAAACATCCACGGCCCCGCTGCCCTGCGGAGCGGCGCCCATGACGGCCACTTCCTCAGCAATTTCCCTGCGGGTGCAGAAGCAGGGGTACAGCACTCCGCGGTCCTTCAACACCTGCAGTGCATGGTCGTAGGAACTAAAGCGCGAGGACTGGACCATCATCGGGCCGTCAAAACGGATTCTCAGCCAGTCCAGGTCCTCCAGAATGGCCTGCACAAACTCAGGACGGCTGCGAGTCTGGTCAATATCCTCCATCCTCAAAACGCACCTGCCGGAAAAGCGGTCCGCCAGGGAGCGGGCCTCCCATGCGGCCAGCGCATGCCCCAAATGCAAGAATCCAGTAGGACTGGGAGCAAACCTTGTTACTATGGGAGAATCCATGCGGCGCACTCACCATAAGGAAGGACAAGGCCCATTTCAAACCCTTTCCGGAAAATTATTGCGGCTTGACAGAACGGCCCCGTAAAAGTAGGAGAGTTGCGCTCCTTATCCGTCAAACCACCCGCCACGACATGCCATTTCCCAACATCGACTTCGCCTCCATCATGGGCTGGCTGGATTCCGCCGCT
Source organism: Akkermansia sp. RCC_12PD (assembly GCF_036417355.1). Taxonomy (NCBI): domain Bacteria; kingdom Pseudomonadati; phylum Verrucomicrobiota; class Verrucomicrobiia; order Verrucomicrobiales; family Akkermansiaceae; genus Akkermansia; species Akkermansia sp. RCC_12PD. Next base: position 366,959 of record NZ_CP143889.1, read on the forward strand.
ACCCAGCAATGGATTGTAGGCATTCTTCTCGTCTTCCTGTTCATCAGCTTTATCAGGGAATGGCTCCCGGTGGAAATCACCGCCCTGGCCGGAACCGCCGTCCTGATGCTCACGGGAATCCTGACGACGGGAGACGTGTTGTCCAGCTTTGCCAACAGCGGCCCCCTGACGGTCGTGTGCATGTTCATCCTGAGCGCCTCCCTGGAACGCACGGGCCTCATCGGAGACCTCTCCAAGCTATTCAACAAGGTGGCCAAAGGCAGGGAATTCGCCGCCCTTCTGGTCATCACGCTGGGCGCGTTCGCGGTATCCCCCTTCGTCAACAACACACCGGTGGTCGTCATCCTGATGCCCATCGTCCTGGCCTTCTGCCGCGACCACAACATCGCCGCTTCCAAGCTGCTCATCCCCCTCTCCTACGCCACCATCCTGGGCGGCACCTGCTCCGTTGTGGGCACGTCCACGAACGTGGTCGTGCTGGGGCAGGTTCAAAAGCTGGGCTTTGAAGGCATCCAGATGTTCACCGTGGCTCCCATGGGCCTCATCTATGCGGCGGCGGGACTGCTCTACCTGTGGACGGCAGGCCGCAAATGGCTGCCTTCCCGCCCCACCCTGTCCACCATGCTTCCCGGCGGCATCCAGCGCGACTTCCTGCTCCAGGTCCGGATTCCCGCCGGCTCCTCCCATATCGGAACCACCGCCGTGGACCTGATGCAATCCGAACTGCTGGGGACGAAAATCGTGGAAGTACGCCGCAGAGGCTTCTCCATGCAGGAGGAACTGCAGCACATCACGCTGGAGGAAGGAGACCGCGTGCTGTTCCTGTGCAACGCCAGAAAGGTCAACCAGGTCCGGGAGGCCAAAGGCGTGGACCTTGGCTGGGATGACAGCCGCGGGCTGGAAACCATGGAACAGCGCGACGTGCAAATCGTGGAAGGCATGATCGCCAACAACTCCGAATTCGCCGGGCAGTCCCTCGCGGAACTCAAACTGCGCCAGCGGTTCAACATCTTCGTACTCGCCATTCACAGGCAGGGCAGGAACATCACGGACATGGGATCGGACACCAAGCTAATTGCCGGGGACACCCTGCTGCTGGAAGGTCCGCAGGAAGGCATGAACCGCATCCTCACCAAACAGCGCATCATTCCCCTCAGCCAGCGTCCGGCGGACGCCCACAACCGCAGCAAGCAGGGCTGGGCCATTCTGGCCATGGGCATCTTCATCTTCATCGGCCTGCTCGGCTCCTTTGAACAGTATGGGGAATTCTTCAAATTCTTCGCGCGCTTCAATCCCTTCTACCTGGCCTTCATCGGCGCCCTGATCGTCGTCATCTCCGGCTGCATCAAGCCCAAGGAAGCCTACCAGTCCGTGGACTGGGGCATCATTTTCCTGATTCTGGGCATGCTCTGCGTGGGGGAAGCCATGAGCAAGACGGGGCTTGCCAAGGCCATCGCCTTCGGCGTAGTGGATACCATGGGGCCTCTGGGCTGCCTGTTCGCCATCTCCGGCCTGTACCTGCTGTGCTCCATCCTGACGGAAATGATCTCCAACAACGCCGTGGCCGCCGTCATGGGCCCCCTGTCCTATGAAATGGCCCTGCAATTCGACGCCAATCCCCTCCCCTTCATCCTGGCCGTCATGTTCGGCGCCAGCGCCAGTTTCTCCACCCCCATCGGCTACCAGACCAACACGTACGTGTACAACGCAGGCGGCTATAAATTCAAAGACTTCGTGAAAGTCGGCCTCCCCCTCAACCTCCTGCTCTGGGTCATCTTCACCTGCTCTATCGGCTGGCTGTACCCGCTCAAATAGGAAAAAGGCCATTCCGGCAAAAACATTCAAGCCTTCATCCCCTTGAAGGCTTTTATTTTTCCAACGTTCCTCCGCAGATTCAGCACCGGAAACGGATATGGCAAACACGAAATTTTGCCGGCATCCATTACAGGAATGTGCAATATACGGCACATTTTTATTCCGAAATATACGGAAATCAAACTGCTGAAATTCTCCGCTACTCCCGTTATCCTTACTCCACGGTCAGCCGCGAGAAAACACCCGGAGCCGTTCATCATCCAAAATATATTTACTTTTCCTTTCTTGATATTAACATATTTTTACTGTTCCAAGCTTTTCATATTCATAAAATAATGTCTCCCAATCCTTCTGTTCTCTCAACTTCTCCTCCTTGCGGGGAAAAAACGCTCCATGCAGGCAAGGGTTCACTTCTGCCGGTCCTGGTTCTTCTGGCAGGCTGCGGCCTGTCCGTACCTGCAGTACTCGCCACAGAGGGGACGTCTCCCCCCGCAAATTCCTCAACAAACGCAAAGGGGACCTCTCCGGCTTTCCAGAAGACTCTCAAGGCCGCGCGGCAGGGAGATATCCAGGCACAGAGAAACCTTGCCGTTTTCTATGCCACAGGAATAGGCGTCAACCAGGACGACAAGGAGGCTCTCCAATGGTTAATCCGGGCTGCGGAACAAGGAAACGCCGAGGACCAATATAATGTTGGCACTTATTATGAGCACGGGAAAGGCACGGCCCAAAATTCCGGGGAAGCCGTCAAATGGTTTACTATGGCTGCCCGGCAGGGAAATGCTGACGCACAATACAGCCTCGGCATAGCCTATTACCAGGGAAAAGGCGTGAACCAGGACTTCCAGGAAGCCGCAAAATGGTTCGCACTGGGAGCCGCACAGGGAAACGCTGACGCGCAACACAACCTCGGTGTGCTTTACCAGGATGGGCAAGGCGTCCCTCAGGACTTCAAAACAGCCGTCAAATGGTTCTCCATGTCTGCCGAACAGGGGAATGCCAAAGCCCAGACTGTCCTCGGCGGCTGTTACATGCGGGGAACAGGCGTAAATCAGGACCTGCAGAAAGCCATTAAATTGTTCCTTCTGGCGGCGGAACAGGGAAACGCCCAGGCACAAAACAATCTGGCCTTCTGCTATGAAAGCGGAACCGGCGTGGACCGGGACCCCAAAGAAGCCGTCAAATGGTTCACCGCTGCCGCCAAGCAGGGATACACGCAAGCCCAGAACAATCTGGGCCTTTGTTATCTTGAAGGGAACGGCGTGGACCAAAATCCCGGGGAAGCCGTCAAATGGTTCACCACTGCCGCCAGACTGGGTGACTCCCAGGCTCAAAACCAGCTCGGCACCTGCTGCATGGCGGGAATAGGCGTGGACCAGAACCCCGGGGAAGCCGTCAAATGGTTTACCGCTGCCGCCAAACAGGGGAATGCCCTGGCTCAGGAGAATCTTGCCCAGTGCTATCTTCAGGGGCTGGGCGTTCCTGCGGACTTCAAGGAGGCGGCCAAATGGTTTATTCCGGCCGCCAAGCAGGGACAGGCCTCAGCCCAATATACCCTAGGACTTTTTTATCAGGATGGCATAGGAGTGCCACAGGATATTGAAGAAGCCGTGAGATGGTATACCGCCGCCGCCAAACAGGGGAACCCCCAGGCGCAGAACAACCTCGGCGTCTGTTATTTAAAAGGAACAGGAGTAAATCAAAATCTCAAGGAAGCCGCCAAATGGATTACTCTGTCAGCGCAGCAGGGTGCTCCCGAGGCCCAGCATACCCTCGGGGTTTTCTACGAAAAAGGAATAGGAGTGGAAACGGACCTTTCCAAGGCAAAGGAATGGTGGAAAAAAGCGGCGGACCAGGGCTTTGAGCTTTCCGTTCAGAAATTAAAGGAATACCCGTCCCTGTTTCAATAAAAGGCATTGCTGCTGTAAAATATATTCGGAAAAACTTTCCTTCTCCCTTCTCTATGGTAAAGAATAAAGGGAGAAGGAAAGAAGGCCGAATTCCGGATTCCTATTCCCGCATCAGTCCCACGCGCATGGACTGGCACTTGATCAGGGCGGAAAAAGCGGCGTAATCCGCCTCCCGGTCGGAGGAAACCAGGCAGTACTGGTACTGCGGCAGGCAGGCGTCTTCCTGCGCGGCGTTCCGCAGACGCAGGGAAATGGTTTCATCACCATCCGTCTGCCGTCCGCAAAGGCGCTTTTTCAACTCCTGCTGCGGCACATGAATGTAAACGTCCGCATAACACCGGGGAAGAATGCCGTCCCGGCACGCGCGGACCTGGGCAGCCCCCTGCACGTCAATATCCATCACCACGGTTTTCCCCTGTTCCAGAAGGTCCAGAATGTCCGCCTTCAGCGTGCCGTAGCGGTTGCCGTGTACCTCCGCGTATTCCAGAAAATCCCCCTTCTCCACCCTGGCGGCGAATTCGGAGGGAGTCAGGAAGTGGTAGTCCACGCCGTTCACCTCTCCCGGCCTGGGCTGGCGGGTCGTGCAGGAAATGCTGTACACGCACAGTCCGTTTTCCGTCGCCCGGCGGCATAAAGTCGTCTTTCCGGAACCGGAGGGACCAGAAACCACCAGCAAAGTTCCCAAATGCTGTTTCATGGCTGTTATTCGATATTCTGAACCTGTTCCCTGATTTTTTCCAGTTCCGTCTTGGCGGCCACCACCAGATGGGACAGCGTGGAGTCGTTCGCCTTGGAACCGATGGTGTTGAATTCCCGGAAAATCTCCTGGCAAAGGAAGTCCAATGGCCTTCCGGCGGGGGCGGAAGAATCGCACAGGGTGCGGAATTGGTCAAAGTGGGAGGAAAGGCGCGTGGTCTCCTCGGAAATGTCGCATTTGTCCGCAAACAGGGCCACTTCCCGGATGATGCGCTCGTCATCCGCAGAGACGGAAAGGTCCGCTTCCGCCAGGCGCTTGAGCATGGCTTCCCTCAGCCTGACGGGAACGGAAGGGGCGTGTTCCGCGATCTTGTTCCGGTACTTTTCCAGGGTTTCCAGCTTGCCGAGCACATCCGCCTTCAGGTTGGCGCCCTCCGCCGCGCGCATGGCGAGGAAATCTTTCAGGGCCGCCCTGAGGGCCTCTTCCACCGCAGGCCATGCTTCCTCCGGGGAAAGCGCGGTTTCCGCCTCGGAGGCGATGATGTCCAGCCTCAGCAGGTCGGACGCCTGCAACGTCATGGGCCGGGCCGCCAGATCGGAGGCGCGGTTCAGCAGCCCCACTAGGGAGGCCAGCTTCCTTTCGTCCAATTGGAGGGAGCCGTCCGCTTCCTCCGTCCGTTCCAGGGAGATGGAAACACCTACGCGGCCACGGGAAACGCTTCCCTGCACGATGGAGCGCACGGGGGCATCCCACTCCGCGCAGTTGCGCGGCACGTTGACGGCTATTTCCGTCTGCTTGCGGTTTACTCCGGATATTTCAACTGGAATGTTGTAACGGTCTGTCTGGGCAACGGCTCTACCAAAGCCGGTCATGCTGTTCATGGATTGCGATTTCGGATTGGGTTAGGAATGGGTATAGGCGCGCTTCACTTCGTCAGCCACGATGGAAAGCCCCTTGCGCAGCAGTTCTTCAGTCTGAGTGAAGCTGATGCGTATGCACTCATGCCTGTGGGGCCACGGCTCCCGGCCCTCCGGCAGGGCAAAGAAGAAATGATGGCCCGGATTCACGAAACAGCCGCGAGCCTTGCAGCGTTCATACAATTCCTGGCAGGTGATGGGGAGACCCTCAAACCACAGCCACAGGAACATGGCCCCTTCGCTTTTGTGCACGCGCCAGGGAATCTCTTCCCCGAAAAGTTCCGGCAACAGGGACAGAGCGAAGTCAGCCCTGCTCCGGTAAAACGGCGTCAGTGTTTCACGGCACACGTGCTCCAGCGTGCCATCCTCCAGATAGGGAGTCACCAGCGCCTGCCCCAGATTGTTGGGGCACAGGGAGGAAGTCGTAACCATGCTGACCACGGCGCGGATGATGTCCGGCCGGGCGATCACGATTCCGGTGCGCGTGCCTGGCAGTCCGATCTTGGACAGGCTCATGGTCAGGATCATGTTCTCGTCCCAAACGGGCTTGACCGGGACAAAGCAGATATTGGGCAGTGGCGCGCCGTACGCGTTGTCGATCATCAGCGGCACTCCGGCGCGGGAAGTCAACGCCCGCAGGCGGTCCAGCTCCTCGTCCGTCACCACGTTGCCCGTCGGATTCGTGGGGCGGGACATGCAGACGGCAGCCGTTTCCGGGCGGACGTCCAGACGGTCAAAGTCGATCACGTACTTGAACAAATGCTCGTCCAGCATGCGGATTCCAGGGCGGATGCCGCGGAACATCACGCCGCCGCACAGGGACTGGGACTGGTAGCCCACATAATCGGGACAAAGGGGAAAGAGAATTTCACGGATGCCGCCTTCCGCACAGGGGCCGGCAAGCATATTGAAAAGCGTGAAGCAGGCCATCTGGCCGCCCTGGGTGATGGCGATGTTCTCCGGCTTCAGGTTCCAGCCGCAGCGGTCATTGAGAAAGCGGGCCAGGGCACGAATAAAGGCAGGGTCGCCCCCCGGATGGGCGTAATGGCCCACGAGCACGTCAAACCGCCCGTCCCGGACCAGTTCCATCATGCTGCGCCGCCACAGTTCCGTCACTTCCGGAATCACGGCGGGGCTCCCCCCGTTCAACTGGCACAGGCCGGGATCTCCGGAATGGAGGGCCTTGAACAAATCCTCCATCAAATCATCAATCCCGGTCCTGGCCGTCAGATGGCCTCCTATCTCCGATAATTGCATCATGCCGGGGGCATTGTAGCCGCACGCGCGTTTTATGCGAGCAAAATCATTGTTTTGCAGGCGCATGAACAGTTTGACTTTCCCCCCCGATCAAGGGCATAATCCCCGGCATGTTCAATATCGTGCGATTCACCAGGCCAGCCTTTCCGGCACTGGCGCTTGTACTGACCCTCTCCGCGTGCGACAACGGCACGAACACGGCCCTGACCTCCCTGATTACGGGCGGGTCCACAACGGAACACCAGCAGCTCCACGCACAGCTCCAGCAGACGAAGGAAGCCCTGGCCCAAATGGACCAGGAAATCAGGCAGGCAGAATCCCACGACGCACGCGTGAATTACGATCTGCAGAAGCGGCTTTCCAATCCCGGAAAAATCCGAACGCCATTCACGGTAAAGGATATGGACATCCTGCCCTCCAAGCGCCGGGACTTCGAACACCTGTGCTTTGACATTGAAGACATGCGCAAGACCCTGGCGCACCGCAAGCAGGAGTTCCACGCCCTGCAATACCAATATAACGCCTACGCCGCCAAACTGGCCGACTTCAAGCAATCCCACCCGGTGGACTAACCCCAACCCCTGCCCTCTCCATGACTGATTCCTCCTCTCACGAACCTTCCTCCCCCGATCCCTCCGTTTCCCAGGAAGACGAAGTCCGCTTCGCCCCCAAACCGGAACGGGATGAAGCAAAGAGGGAAAAGGATGCGCCCCGCACCCCGAAAAAACGCCTGAAAACCTCTCTGGACGTCGTTGCGGAACACGCCGCGGAAGAAAATACGGCCCAGCAGGAAGAAGAGATCAAAAAGGCCAAGGGCGACGCTCTGTTCTGGAACCTGTGCCTGGGCCTATTCGCCCTGATCGTCATCGGTGCGGGCTATATTGTTTATGAAAAATTCTCCCATCTTCCGAACCCGGTGAAAGATACGCGGGAAGCGCTGGAGGCCAGCCATGCCCTGCTTCTGAAAAAGCAGGAACAGCTCAGGGATATACGGAACAGGACCGCCCCCAAGGAACAGCTTCTCAGCCTGCTGGATATTTCCGAAAAGACCGCGACCGATCTGGAAGACACCCTGAAATCCATCGAAAAGGAGAAAATGCGCGTTGCCGGCATCCGCGGGGAAATCCGCTCCTATTACGACCGTTACCGCCAGGCGGCCAGGGCCAAGGCCCGCGGCCGCAAGTTCGACATTCTGAAAACCATCCATTCTGGGAAAACCTACCTGAACGTGGAAATCACGCGAGTGGAAAACGAATTCGTACGCATCCTGCATGAACAGGGCACCACGTCCATCGCTGCCGGGGACCTTCCCGACGACATCCGGGAACTGCTGGCTTATGGGGACCCGCTGAACATCACAGCCATGAACCAGTCGGACGCAGCCCTGGAGAACCCCATCATCCGCAGGGATGCCTCTCCTTCTCCCGCGCCCCCCACCCCCGCACCCGCTCCGGAGAAAAAGAAAGTGGTGGTGAAGGACCTGGATCCGCCCGCAGGGCCGCCCCGGATTGAAACGCCCACCAACACGGGAAATTCCGACGCCCCTTCTTCCGGCGCCATCTGGGTGCCCCCGGCTCATTCCCCGCTGCCCCCCATGTAACGTTCTTTCAACATCATGAATACATTCGCATTGCCTATCGTGGCCGCGCTCATTGCCGGTGCGGCCGTAGCTTCCGAAACGTGGAGCACCAACCCTGCGGAAGCCATGCAGCAGGCCGCCGCCCAAAAGAAGGGAGTCATGCTGGAATTCACCGGATCGGACTGGTGCGGCGCCTGCATCTCGCAGAAGACGCAGGCTTTTTCCCTTCCGCAAGTCCAGGAGGCCATCGGGCGTGCCTTTATCCCCGTAGAATTGGATTTTCCACGTAAAAAACAACAGGACGAACAGACCAGGGCATCTTTTGATTCCTACAAGAAATCCTATGGCATCACCGGCTTCCCGTCCCTGGTCTTCACGGACGCGCAGGGCAGGCCCGTCCACTCCGTCGTGGGATACGGCAGTCCGGAACAGGTCATGAAAGACACGGCCCAGGCGGAAAAGGCCCTTAAAGCCCAGCAGGAGTTGACGGACAAACTGGAAGGGAAGCTCTCCAGCCAGGAGCGCAGGGACACGCTTGTCCAGCTTTTAAAGACAGTGCCGCAGTCCAGCATCCGGACTTTCTACAAGCCGGCCCTGGAAGAACTGGGCACGCTGGACCCGCAGGATACTACCGGCATCCGTGCCGCCCTGGAACGGAAAGACCTGCTTAAAACCCAGTCCACGGAAATGGTGCAAAACCTCAGGGAAAACAATTTTTACGCATTGGCTGCCAAAGAGCCCGGCAAAGCCATCGCCATCCTGGACAATTCCCTGAAAAAGGACGGTCTTCTCCCGGAGATCAGGCAGTCCCTTCTGCTGACAAAGGCGCGTCTTCTCATCCAGCAGAACAGGGTGAATGAAGTGGAAGAGCCCCTGAAAAGCGCCATCTCCCTTCTTCCGGACAGCGACGACGGCCGCGCTTGCAGCAGGCTCCTGGCCAACCTGCCTACCATCAAAAAGGAACGGGAAAACTTGAAGCCGGGAGAACAGCCGCCTCTGCCGCCCGGAGCCATTCCGGCCGTCAAATGCATCGTTCCGCCCGCCGCCAAGAAGTAATATTTCCGCTGCGGGAGCGCCGGACCGTTTCGCCGTTCCCGCAGCTCCTTCCATGGACCTTTCCACCAACCACATTCTCACCGTCTTTCTGCTGACAACGCTGGCGGGACTTGCCACCGGCATAGGAGGCTTTATCGCCTTCTTCATGAAAAAGACGGACACGAAGGCGCTCACCTTCTCCCTGGGCTTCTCCGGCGGCGTGATGGTGTACATTTCCCTGGTGGAACTGCTGGGGGAGGCCCAGCACCGCCTGATCGAATTTAAAGGCCACACGGCAGGGTCCTGGATCGCGATTGCCTCCTTCTTCGGAGGAATCGCCGTGGCGGCGCTGATTGACTACCTGGTGCCGGAAGACGAAAATCCGCACGAAGCGCGCGGACCGGAAGACATCCACGGCAACGGTAGCGGAGAATTCTCCTCCGCCAAAATCAAAAGGTCCGGCGTCCTGTTCGCTCTGGCCATAGGCATCCACAACTTTCCGGAAGGCATCGCCACCTTTGCCGCGGGGCTGGACTCGCTGACTCTGGGGACGTCCATCGCCTTGGCCGTGGCCGTGCACAACATTCCAGAAGGAATCGCCGTGGCCGTTCCTCTTTACTACGGCACGGGAAGCCGGAAGAAAGCCGTGTTCTACTCCTTCCTGTCAGGCCTGGCTGAACCTGTCGGCGCGGCGATTGCCATGATCTTCCTGTTCCACTTCCTGACGCCCACGGTACTCTCCGTCCTGTTTGCCTCCGTGGCCGGAATCATGGTCTTCATTTCCTTTGACGAACTGCTGCCCATGGCGGAACGCTGGGGCCACCACCACATGTCCATCATAGGCATCATCGCCGGCATGCTGCTGATGGCCGTCGTCCTGGTCTGACCCAGCGCGTTTTCCTCCCCTTTCCGTGTCTTTGCAAGTCCGGCATTGAGCGTTCGGGAGCTTCCGGCGGTCAAAAACGGCAGTATCCCCTCTCATCCATGCCGGACGTCTCCATTTCCACCCCCACCCCCGCATCCCTCCCTGCGCAAGCTTCAGCTTCCCCCCTTGAATACTGGAAAAAAGGATTTCTTCATTACGCAGAATTCAGGGGATGCGCCTCTCGCCCGGAATTCTGGTGGTTCATGGCACTCCCTCTTCTGGCCCTGGTTCCGGCCCTAGCGGGCTATATCATTACGGACTGGCTGCATATTCCCAACAGGAGGGTGAGCGTTTACGGAGATGCCCTGACCATTCTCCTGTGGGTTGCGCTGGTGCTTCCCTGCGTGGCCGTCACGTTCAGGCGCCTGCACGATACGGGCAGAAGCGGGTTCTGGGCACTCGTCCTTCTGCTTCCCTTCGGCTTCGGACGCCTGCTCTTTTTCTATCTGACTTTGAGCGAAAGCAAAACGGAAAACAATAAATACTGCGGAAACGCCTCCGTACGGGCATCCGCCGCTCCGGCCGCTGCGGAACAGGGGCCGGCTCAGGAACAAGCCGCGCAACCGTTGACGCCCTTTTATCTTTACTGGCTCATCAGCCTGCGGAAGCTGACTACGGCGGCGGGACGGGCTTCCAGAGCGGAATTCTGGTCCTTTTTCCTTCTCTCCCTCTTCCTGTTCCTGCCACTGGGGTATAACATGGTGGACTACGACAGCACGGTCCTGCATCCGTATTTTTCCCCTTCCCGTGAAATCCTGCTTTACATCGCCCAGCCTCAGGACGCCCTGATCCTGCTGGCCCATGCCTGCGTCAATCCCACTTTTTATTTCTTCTACCAGTCCGGAGACCTGAGCACACTTTCCCTGGAACTGCTGATCGGTGTGGCGGGATTCAATATAATGTTCAACGCCGCAGCGGCCATGCGCCGCCTGCACGACGGCAACCTGAGCGGCAAATTCATCCTCATACCCGTCTGCATTTTCATCATCTCCGTCCTGCTCATCATCCTGCTGCGCGTGATTCCGGGTGACATCACCCCATACCTGCCCTACCTGACGCTGTGCTCCAACCTGATGGACCAGCTTTCCATCCTGTTCCTGGCCATGATGCTGATCAAAGGAACAACCGGGCCGAACAAGTACGGCACCCTTCCGCAAAAAATAACCGTATCCTGAAACCCAGGATACGGTTGAAGAATGACAAGAAGACAAGGGAAATGCGGCGTCAATCGCCGAAGCAAACGCCCAGGTCGCGAGCCGTACGCACCATCTGGCAGTCCGGGTCAACCAGCTTGAGGGTCTTCACGGCCTCTTCAATGGGAACGGCAACCATCTGCGTTCCCTTGAGGGCAACCATGTAGCTGAACTTTTTGCGTTCCACCAGCTCCACGGCATAACTGCCGAAGCGCACGCCCAGAATGCGGTCGTAAGCGCAGGGAGAACCGCCGCGCTGGATGTGTCCCAGGACGCAGGAGCGGGTTTCAATGCCCGTCGCCTCCTCCAGTTTTTTGGAGATCACCTTGCCGATGCCCCCCAGACGCACTTCCCCCTGGGTTTTCTCGTTCAGAAGCACCAGTTCGTCCGCCAGGCGCGCGCCTTCGGAAACTACCACAAGAATTTCACGCTGTCCCGCGGCCTTGCGGGCCTTGATGCATTCTACCACATTCTCCAGGGAGAACGGGATTTCCGGCAAAAGGATCACATCCGCACTGCCCGCGATGCCCCCTTCCAAGGCAATCCATCCGGCATGGCGGCCCATCACTTCCACCACCATCATGCGCTGGTGCGCGTTGGCGGTGGTTTCCAAACGGTCCAGGGATTCGGACACGATGGCCACGGCACTGTTGAAGCCGAAGGTCACGTCCGTAGCGCCCAGGTCATTGTCAATGGTCTTCGGCACGCCGACGACAGGCAGGCCGATTTCAGCGAGAAGAAGAGCCGTGGACTGTGAGCCGTCGCCGCCCACCACGATCAGGGCGTCCAGCCCCAGGCGCTTGACGGTAGCTTTCGTCTTTTCCAGGACGGACGGTTCGATTTCCCCCTTCTGCCCCACGCCCACCTTGATGGCGAAGTTCCCCTTGTTCACGGTCCCCAGAATGGTGCCTCCCTTGGCACGCAGACCGCGGCACCCGGCAGGGGTCAGCCATTCAAAACGGTCATCGCCCTCTTCGGAGAGAAGGCCTTCAAACCCATCGTAAAAACCCACGACATTCCATCCACGGCGGGATGCCGCACCGACAACGCCCTCAATAACTGCGTTCAGGCCGGGACAATCCCCGCCGCTATTCAAAACACCAATATTCATATGCGGTGCCCCTTATAGCAGAAAATTCCGGGGGCGTCTACTTCCTATCGCTTTTCTGTACCAGATTTCACAGGGAGCTGCACGAACTCCTTGGGATCTTTCATGTCCATCCCGGAGGCCTGCCAGTTTTCCCACACGCGCCAGCCGGTATTCAGCATCTGGCGTGCCAGGGAATAGCGTTCTCCGGTCCCAAGCACCGCAATGATCATGCGCTGGGGATAAATCACTTCCGTCCCGGTCTGGGGGCTGCGGCGGGCGATGGCGTTCCGCGTGGCGCTGAGCAGCAGGCATTGTCCGGCGGCGCGGGAGGAGCCCGCCTTGATGCCGTCCACGCCGGAAGTGCTCATCATCTTGTTGTTGTTGGAAATATCATACATCGTCGTTCCCTTGGTCTGGGACTGGACGCCGATGCGGCGGCTCGCCTGGGAGACGATATAGCAGAAGGCGGGATTCTGCATGCTGTACATGCCCAGCAGGGCCATGTCCAGGGCGCAGGAGGTGGAAACGGCATTGCCGGCATCCAGGCCGTGGGGGGCGGTGAAGCGCGTCTTGGTCATTCTGAGGGAACGGGCCAGATTGTTCATTTCCGACACAAAGGCGGCAATGGGAGTGCCGCTGCCCCGGCGGGACACCAGGTCACGGCCCACAAAGGAGGCTATCGTCAGGGCGGAGACATTGTCCGCCCCCAGCAGGGTGGAATACAGGGCATCCCGCAACGTCAGGCGGTCGCCAGGCTGAAGGTCCATGGGATTCCCGGCGCGGAGGCCAAACGCTTCCTGGGGAACGGTAATGAACGTATCCAGGGGCAGGCGCGTGCGGGCCACCCAGTCCAGGGTCACCATGGCGGTAGCCACCTGGGATAGGCTGGCCACGGGCCTTCTGGCTTCCGCGTTGGAACTGAAAAGAAGCTTGCCGGAATTGGCTTCAATGGCGATGTAGCTGGGCTTCTCCTGCGCCTGGGCGGAAAACTGGAACGCGCAGGCCAGCGTCAGAAGGAATGCAAATAACTTTTTCATGGCAGGACCGGCGGGATAGTGCCCGTTCCCCCACTGTTTGAAAAGTCTAAAATATTTTCCGTCCATCACTTATATGTCATGACACGGAAAAACGCATTGACCTTTCAACGGCTATCCTATTTGTTGGAGGAAGCCGTTTCCCTAAAAACGGCTTCCTCCACGCCGCCCCAGAGACCATGGCCTGCATTCAATTATTCCACAGCCGGGACTGTCCGGGAAACATCCTGCACGCCAATGCCCTCCGGGCGCTGGAGAATCTGGACCGGGACATTCCGGTGGAACAGGTGGAGGCCGGACCGGAACATGACGGCAGCCCGCTACCCGTTCTTGCCGTCAACGGCCGCATCGTGGTCTCCGGCGTGGAACCTACCGTCCGTGAACTGGAACTGCTCCTTGCCGACCATGTGGACGAAGACGGAAAATCATCCTGCGGTTCTTGCGGCCCCTGCGGCATGGAATGCGGCGGATGCCACGGGTGCGAAAATGGAAAAACGCCCGCTAGCCTGGCCGGGAAAATCATCGGCTTCATCATTCTGCTCATCATCCTGTTTACGGCGGTAAAAATCCTTTCCTGATCCCGCGCTCATACAAACGCCGCCCGGGACTTCTTCCCTGCGGCCCATGCTCCGGGCCAGGAGCTTGCATACACTGCGACGGCAAGCCTCCCCCTGCATGAAAATGCGCGCCTTGTGGCGAAAGCGGACGCAGCGGCCTGCGGCTTTTATCCAGCCCGCGCGCACGGTCTCGATAATTTCTTGAATTTCCACAGCACGCATCACACAGTAATGCCATGCGTTCCTTCTTCGGTTCCATTCTTCTGATTCTGGTCCTGGCCGCCCTGGGCGCCACGATCTACTATCACTGGTCAACCAACTCCCATCTGGAATTCGAACTCCGCCATCCGGACGAACCGGAAAAGACCACCAAGGTGATCAAGATGGGAAAACGCTCCGCCCCCCCACAGCCGGCTGCCGTTCCGGCCCCGTCCGCTTTCCCGGCGGAGGAAGAGTCCATTCCGGAGGCTGTTCCCGTTCCCGAATAATCTCCATCCCGTCCCATTTTCCCATGAAACCGGTCATTGGATACACGCTGGGCGACCAGGCGGGCATAGGCCCGGAAGTGGTCGCCGCCGCCTTGTCCTCCGGAGAACTTCCGGCGGGAGCGGAATACCGGCTCATCGGACGCCGGGAAAACGTTCCCGTGGGCAGGCCGAATCCGGAATCCGCCAATTATGCCTTTGAACATCTGGAACAGGCGGCCCAAGCTCTCCGGGAAGGAGTAATCGACGCCGTCGTGACCGCCCCCGTATGCAAGGAAACGCTGCACGTGGCGGGCTTCCGCTGGCCGGGACAGACGGAATTTTTTGCAGAACGCCTGGAAACGGAGAATTACGCCATGTGCCTGACCGGGAAAAAATTGACGGTAGGCCTGGCGACCATCCACACCTCCCTGCAAAGCGTGCCCTCCTTGCTGAATACGGGGGAGCTGGTCCGCATCGGAATGCTGCTGAAAGATTTCTGCCGCCGCAAGGGCATTTCAAGGCCGCGCATCGCCCTGGCGGCCCTGAATCCCCACGCGGGAGAACACGGCGCCTTCGGCAATGAGGATGAATCCATCATTTCTCCGGCCGTGGAACGGCTGAAGGAATTATGCCCGGAAGCCCTGTTTGAAGGCCCTTCCGTTCCCGATTGCGTGTACCGGGAGGCGGCGGAAGGACTTTATGACGCCGTGCTGGCTCCCTACCACGACCAGGGTCTGATTCCCCTGAAGCTGGTGGACTTCCACACCGCCGTCAACGTCACGCTGGGCCTTCCTAGCCCCCGCCTGAGCCCGGACCACGGCACCGCCTTCAATCTGGCGGGCACGGGAAAAGCCAACCCGTCCAGCACCATCCATGCCTTCCAACTGGCTGTCCGGATGGCTTCGGCGCGTTAACGTCCGCTTTCCCGGAGCGCCTTTTCCTTCCACAACCGGACGATTTTTTCAGGAGTCTCTATCCAGTAATACCGGCTTGTTTCATCAATAACGGGAGTCCCGTCCTCTCCCTCCTTCCTTTCACCCATCATGAAGATGGCTGCGACGATCATATCCGCCAGCGAACGTTCCAGAAACTCCTGTCCGTGCCCCTGTTTCACGATCCAGCACCATTGCTCCGGCGTCAGGGGAGGCAGCCTGGAGAATCGTTCCGCTTCCTCCAATCTCCTGTCCGCATGCTCCCGGATTAATTGAGCACGCCTCTCCCGGCAGGCACGGACCAATGTTCCGTACAGAAATTCCATGACCCGGTCATTCAGGCAATATTCCAGCGTCTTTTCCACGCAACCGCCGCAGATGGGATCATGATTCATTTGATAAGAGAGGGAATTATCAGGGTCCAATTTCCAGGCTACCAGCTTTTCATAGGAATCTCCATCCGGAGAAGCCGGCAGGGGCAATGAAGCCCCGGCAATGAAGTCATCCAGGGAATCCACAGCCGTTTTGGACACGAACAACAGCCTGCGCAGCGCAGCCATTGCCTTTTCCGCTTCTTGATGGGAAATAACGCCTTCCTCTTCCAGCCTTGCCAGGGAGACAAGCTTATCCTGGTCCTTCTTCCCCTTGTCCGTCAAAGATTTTTTAAAATTCTCCGCTTCAAATTCAGCTATTTGGCACCACTCCTGCGGTGTCGGCGCGCCGGACATGAATGCCTCCCTCCACCGTTTTTCCTGCTTGTCAGCCTCCCTGCTCAGTTCTTCCGTTACTTCCCTGCATGACGTGGAATCCTTGATTCGGGTTCCAATCATCTCCAAAGCTTGGGAAAACACGTCATTTTTGGTCATCACATCCACTATCCGGACACCTGCCACCGCATGAATTCCGCATACTGCCCAGCATAGGAAAATAATTCGTAAAAAAATCATGACTGCCCAGAATAATAAAATCGTCGGCGGCATCAATTCTTTTTTCCTGCCCCAGCTTCCTTCCATATCCAAAAGTCAATTTTCTCTTTCTGCGCACCGCCCCGGCATTTCATCCGCAGGGGCGGCATGCAGGAAACGGCCTGTTCAGAAGACAAGGTAAAAAATAGGCTTGCTTTCTGATGGCAATCATTGCACCTTATTTGCCCGCAAGGTGCGTACCGTTCGCACGACACATTTCTAATTATAACAAGACCATGAGAAATTACGAAGCTCTTATCGTATTCAACATGAAAGGTACGGAAACCACAGTTGAAGAACTGATCAATTCCGTAGCCGCCACGATGAAGGAAGAAGGTGCCGACATCACCGCCACCGAAAACGTAGGCCGCCGTGAATTCGCCTATGAATCCCACCATCTCGCCGCCGGCCAGTACGTGACCTACACCTTCACGGCGGACCCCTCCGCCATCAAGACCATCCGCGAACGTCTTCGCCTGAATCCCCAGATTCACCTTCAGTACTACAAGCTGATCGGCTAAATCCAGTCCATGCGGACGAAGCATCCGCTCCTTGCTTTTTTTCAAAAGGAACCGCCTCCGTGAAAGGAGGCGGTTCCTTTCTTATAACTACTGTATTCACAACGGGAAGACGGATTCTCAATAAACATTGGCTGCCCGGGAGGCAATGTCCCGGAGCAGCTGGCGAATGGCGGCAATGGCGGGCATGTCTTCCACACCGTATGCTTTAGCGATTTTCTCCATATGGGGAAAGCTGATCCAGGTGCTTCCCCTGCCGTCTTCCCACACGGCGATGTGCAGGGGCAATTCCGTGGCAATGCCTGGATTTTTCAGCATCAGGTTCGTTCCTACCTTGGGGGAGCCAAAGATGACAACCCGGGAGGGCGGCATTTCCAACCCCGCTTCCCGTGCATTTTTTCCATGGTCAATCCTGGCAAAAACGGGAATGGAGCGGGCAGACAATATCTTTTCAATACGGTCCATCGTTTCATCCACCCCGAATACGCTTTCGTAAAGGTACAGAGAGTCGTCATTCAGATGGCTGGAACCGAGCCCGGAGTCCAGGGCGCCGGCAATGCGGCGAGCCAGATTGGTCAGGTCTACCCCTTCCCTGTTGGCGGTCAGCGTCACGCACACCAGCTCCGCAGGGTCTGTGAACCGGCAGATGTAAGAGGAAAATCCCGGAATTCCGCCTTTGATGTCCATCAGCCCCTTGTGGTGCGGGAACTGCCAGCCGGCCATGGCCGGAACTATTTTCCCGTTGTCCAGGCGGACGGGCTTGTAAATCATGTCCCGGTGCTTTTCATCCTTCACCAGGATGGAGCCTGCCAGACAGACATCCCAGAAGCTGATTTCCTCCGGCGTGGACCAGATGTCCGCAAAACCGCGCAGGGAAGAACGGGAGGGCGCAGGAACCGGAATAATCTTCCCGTCCTTCACGGCATATCCGGAGGCCGTTTCAGCAGGGTTTACATAAGCTTCGCGCGATTTGAACAGAGTATGCCTGTTGCCGTGTTCGCGTACGTTATCCTGCTCCACGGCTCCCAGGTCCTTGCCGAACATGGTATGGTTCAATCCCAGCGGCAGGAACTGGCGCTGCCTGACGAATTCCTCATAGGGCATTCCGGCCACAGCGTCAACAACCATGGAAAGAAGAAGAAAATTGGTGGCGCTCTGCCGTACGTCCGTTCCGGAGGGAAATTCCAGATCCGCCAGCCTGACCAGGGACAGAAGCTCCGCCGGGTCATAATCACGCGCCGCATCATACTGGGAGGACTTCCTGTAATCCGGAATTCCGGAGGAATGCTGCAAAAGCTGTAGAATCGTAACGTTTTTCCACGCTTCCGGCATGTCCTTGACAAAACGGGATACCTTGTCCGTGATTTCCATGCCGCCCTGTTCCACCAGCTGGAAGGCGGCGATGGCGGCATACCCCTGGGATATTTCCGCCGCGGGCCACAGGGTATTTGTGGAGGCAAGGAGTCCGGTTTCCGCATTGGACACGCCATAGCCCACAATACGGGGGATGTAGGGAGCCTGGACAATGGCGAGCGTCATGCCGGGAATTTTCTCCTCCTCCATGAAATCGTAGATCAACTGGTCAATAGACCGATCCAGATAGGCCACACGGGAATTTCCGCGCCCCCGCGAGGGGAGCTGCACGGCAATGGAATCATCTTGGGACATATTCGCAGGATTGTTATTCGCAAGGGCCGGGTATCCCATTGCCATGCACACGCAGGCAAGGAGCCCCCATCCAAAAGAGGAAGTATTATTCATGGCGCCTCCATATAAGACCAGATTCCCTCCATTGTGTTCATTCGGGAACGGCACCCCTGCGGGAATATTCTCCCCCGGCGGACGGATTTTCACCCGTCAAGGCAGGAAAAACGGCCTACAGGGAAACAAAGTTTTTCAGCAGCTGCACTCCCAGCTTCTGGCTTTTTTCCGGGTGGAATTGCGTGGCTACCAGGTTTCCGCGCCTGATGGCGGCTGCAAAACGCACTCCGTAGGTACAGGAGGCCGCAACCAGGGAACCGTCTTCCGGAACGGGATGGTAGGAATGCACAAAATAGAAATAGGGATCTTCCCCCATGCCCTGCCAGACGGAATCCGACGGATGGGACAGGGAAAGGCGGTTCCAGCCCATGTGGGGCACCTTGAGCTCAGATTCAGGGAAACGCACCACACGGCCCTTGAAGAGGGCCAGTCCGGGCACTCCTTCATTTTCCTCCCCGCTCTCAAAGAGAACCTGATAACCTACGCAAATGCCCAGAAAAGGCCTGTCCGCCTCAATCCACTCCCGGATCAAGGGGGCCAGCCCCTGGCGGCGGAGCTTTTCAGCGCAGTCTCCGAACGCGCCTACGCCCGGCAGCACCAGATGTGTAATGCCCTCCGCCTCCTCCGGCGTGCGGACCAGATGGCCGTGCACTCCGGCGGCTTCAAACGTATTCAGCACACTGCGGAGATTGCCCGCCCCGTAATCAATCACACCGAGTTTCATGGCTTACAGCATGCCCTTGGTTGACGGGAGGGTTCCGGCAGCCCTGGGATCAATGGCGGCGGCCTGCCGCAGTGCATGAGCAATTCCCTTGAAGACAGATTCCGCAATGTGGTGGCCGTCCCTGCCGTAAAGCACTTCCACATGCAGATTGCAGCGCAGGTTGTTCGCCAGGGCGCGGCAGAATTCCTCGCAAAGGGTCAGCGGGAAGTTGGGTGCGTCCGGAAGGCCGCCTTCCGGAAGGCGGAATACCACGTACGGGCGGTTGCTCAGGTCCATGACCACGCGCGTAAGGGTCTCGTCCATGGGGAGATGGGAACAGCCATAGCGCACGATGCCCTTCTTGTCCCCCAGGGCATTCTTGATGCATTCTCCCAGCACAATGCCTACATCCTCCACCGTGTGATGGGCGTCCACCTCCAGGTCTCCCCTGGCCTGCAGGGTCATGTCCATCAAGGAATGACGTGCCAGCAAATCCAGCATATGGTCAAAAAACGCGTGGCCCGTGGCAACGGCGGCGCATCCCGTGCCATCCAGATTCAGTTCCAGGCTGATGTCCGTTTCACCCGTGACTCGTTTGCAAGAAGCATTCCTCATGTGCCTCTTCTATACTGAAGAGGCGGCGGAAGAAAGCAGGAAATACCGCATGCGGAAAGTTTGTACTCCGTCCGTGCGGCAAAAAGCCGCACGGCCCAGGCAGAGGGACCATGCGGCGTCAAATTCACAGGACTGCGGGCATTTTCCGCAAGCGGCGCATTATTTTTTCTTTTTAGCCTTGGCGGCTTCCCGCTCCTCCTGGCGCTTCTTGTCCCGTTCTTCACGGATCTTTCTTGCGGCTTCCGCGCGTTCCGCGCGCTCACGGGCACGCTGTTCCTGGAGCCCCACGCGCACCGTTTCCCGCAGTTCCTCATAATATTCCCTGGGAACCTGGGCGGAACGGATGTCCGCCAGAACCTCTTCAGCCTCGTCAAATTTTTTCTCGTCGCACAACTCCCAGGCCTTTTTCAGGGCGGCAGAACCCGCTCCGGTTTCCTTTTCCTGATTCTTCAGGCGTTCCGCATCCGTAGAGGCCACCAGCTTGATGTCGCGCATGGCTTCCAGGGAACCGGCGGTGGGTTCAAACCATCTGTCCCCGCGCTCCCTGACCTTTTTGCGGTGGGCGCGGTGCACTTCCGTCAACTGGTTTTCGCGTTCCCTGAGAGCAACCTGCTTTTTCTGGAAGGCATCCAGCAAGGCGGAGCGCTGCTCCTGTGTGAGCTTGGCATTCGCGCGGCGCTTTTCCTCCTCCCGGCTCAGCATCTGGCGTTCCTTTTCCAAGGATTTTTCCTTGGCGGCAATCATGACATCCAGCGTCCGGTTGACCTGCGCGGAAATTCTCACAGCGTCCGGATAAGCCTCCGCCAGGGCGGCGGAACCGGGGTAATTCTGCCGCAAGCGGTCATAAACGGCCATTGCCTGGTAGGGCTTGCGTGCAGTATTCAGCGCCTTGAACCGTTTCAGGAGCTTGCCGGCCTCATGATCGTATTTGGTACGGACCGTCACTTCCGCCGCCTCCTTGGCTTCCTGCACCGCCTTGGCTTCTTCCACCAGTTTCTTCTCTTCCAGCAGGACCACGATCGTAGCCCGGGCCTTCACGGCGGCATCGTGGACCTCTCCCTGGGGATTTTTCTTGATCACGGCGTCCAGCTCTTTCTGGGCTGCTTCCAGCTCCTTGGCGCTCATGATTTCCGGCTTGGCATAGTTTTTGTCAATCTTGGCCGCGGCCAATTCAGCCGGGGAAGCCTTCGTGATGGTCTCAATCAGCTCTCTCTTGATGGTCTTGGATTCCTTGATTCCCCCGGATACCACGACCATGACGCTGATGGATTCCGGAGTTTCCACCTCTACTGTGCAATCCTTGTAAACGGTTCCATCCTTAAGCTTTACTTCATCCGCCATGGAGAACGGAACCAGTGCCGACAATGCCAGTAAAAGAGACTTGTTCATAAATCTGAGGATTTTTTCAAATTGATTTAACGGATACTTATCCTGCACTTTACCAGAAGACGCCGTGTTTGCGACAAAAAAAAGCCCGGAGCCGTAAAAACGGCTCCGAGCCCGGAAGTGGGATTGATGCCCGTTTATTCAGCAGCAGCTTCCGCGGCGGCGGGAGCGGCTTCGTCAGAAGAAATGCGCGGGGCTTCCACGATGGCCACGATCACGTCGCCTGCCAGTTCCGTGTTCACGCCGGCAGGGAGCTTGAGATCAGCGATGCTCAGGCTTTCTCCGACTTTCAGGCCGGAAACGTCAGCCTTGATGGATTCAGGCAGATCCTTGACCTGGCAGGTGACAGACAGTTCATGAATGGTCTGGTCAAGCACGCCGCCCAGGGCTACGCCGGCAGGGTCGCCTTCCAGAATCACGGGAACGATGGAGTGGATGACGGTGGAGTCCTTCACAGCCTGGAAGTCAACATGCAGGCAGGCATTCGTGATGGGGTTGTGCTGGATTTCCTTGAGGAGGACCTTCACAACCTTGCCGTCGATGTCCAGAGCGACCAGAATATGTTCGGAAACGGCGGAAGCCAGCATGCGGGAAAATTCGCGGGCGTCAACCTGGATATTGACATTGTCAAAACCGGGACCGTACACCACGCCGGGAACGAGTCCCTGACTGCGAAGTTGCTTCAGATTACCGGAGCCGCAGGCTCTCGCTTCGGCCTTGAGGGAATGGGATGTAGCCATGTCTTATAGAGGCAATATTGAGTGTTGATTGATAATGTTTCCTAATCGGGTTCAGGCAGAGGCCCCGCCGGGATTTCTGAACCCGTGTAAACCGATACTCAGGTCAGGGCGCAGGACTCTGCACTAAAATTTGCTAAATGTCAAACAATGATGATACGGATTCTCCGTCATGAATGCGCTGCACGGCGTGGCCCAGCAGATCGCCCACGCTCACGCAGTCCACCTTGGGGCCGTGGGCCATGGGAACGGTGTCGGAGGTGAGCACGCGTTCGATGGAGGAGCCGGAAATGCGGTCGCGGGCCATATCCCCCAGAACGCCGTGGGATACGCAGGCAAACACGCGCTGGGCTCCGCGCTCCTTCAGGATGTTGGCCGCGGCGCACAGGGTGCCGGCCGTTTCCGTCATGTCGTCAATCAGGACGACGTCCCGCCCTTCCACCTCGCCGATCACGTTCATGGCTTCCACATGCGTGGCGTTGAAGCGGTGCTTGGCGACGATGGCCAGTTCCGCGCCCAGGGCGTCGGAATACGCGCGGGCCATTTTCACGCCGCCAACGTCCGGGGAAACGACGACGAGGTTGTTGAGGTCCTTTACATAGTGTTCGCGCAAGTGGCGGATCAGCACGGGGGCGGCATACAGATGGTCCACGGGAATGTCGAAGAAGCCCTGGATCTGGGCGGCGTGCAGGTCCATGGTCAGCACGCGGTCCACTCCGGCGGCGGTCAGCAGGTTGGCCACCAGCTTGGCGGTGATGGGAACGCGGGGCTGGTCCTTGCGGTCCTGGCGGGCATACCCGAAGAAGGGGATCACGGCCGTGATGCGCCCGGCGCTGGCGCGGCGGGCGGCATCCACCATCACGCACAATTCCATGATATTATGGTTGGTAGGCGGGCAGGTGGGCTGAATGAGGAAAACATCCCTGCCGCGGATGTTTTCATTTATCTTTACAAAACTTTCTCCATCGGGGAAAGTGTTCACCGTGACGTCCGTCAACTGAATGCCTACGCTTTGCGCAATGCGCTCCGCAAGTTCTCTGTGTGCTGTACCGCTGATAATCTTCATACCGGAAACTGAAAAGCGGACGCATTCTGAACACAGGACCGGATAATCGCAATACTTAATTCTCACAATTTGATTTTTCTGCATGATGGATTCCTCCAACCCCGCCGCGCATGAGAAATTTCTGACCGTCCCCATGCTCGCCGCCCTTGTTTCGAGCGGCCTGCTCCTCGCGTGGCCCTACCTGGCCATTGCCGAATTCGGCCCCGGCGGCAGCCAGAACGGCTTCCAGTGGCTTTTTTCCGCATGGAACCCGGAGACGGATTATGAACACGGCTGGCTGGTGATCCCCATCATCGCCTTCATGCTGTACCATGCCAGGCACCGCATCATCCGCGCGCCCAAACGCATCGACTGGCGCGGGCTCCTGCTGTTTGTCCCGGCCTGCATCCTGCTGATGCTTTCCTTCCGCGTAGGCCAGCCCCGCGTGGCCATGGGCGCCCTGCCCCTGATCCTGCTGGGAGGCGCATGGTACCTAGCCGGCCCCCAGACGGCCAGGATATGCGCCTTCCCGCTGCTCTTTTTCTGGCTGTGCATTCCGCTGCCTTCCTTCCAGCAGGCCACGGTAGAGCTGCAAATCATCGCCACGCAGTTCGGCCACCTGGGCGGCAGCCTTTTCGGGGTGGACACCTACCTCCAGGGCACCAATATCCGCTCCACGGAAGGACACTGGGACGCGTTCAACATAGCCGGCGGATGCAGCGGCATGCGCTCCCTGATGGCCCTGATCATGCTTTCCGCCGCATGGGCCTATCTCTCAGACCTGAAGTTCTGGAAAAAGTGCGTGCTTTTTCTCAGCGCCATTCCGCTGGCGGTGATCGGCAACGGCGTGCGCATCGCCAGCATCGTGGTGATGGCGGAATACGGAGACGCCCGGTTTGCGGCCAAAACCTGGCACGACTGGTCGGGCCTGCTTTTCTTTTTCCCCATCTGCCTGCTGGGGCTGGCCTGCGTCCATTCCCTGCTGGCCGGGGAAATGATCTGGAACCCATTCCGCCGCAAAAAGGTAGTCGTCAAAATGAACAAGGCCCAATAAGCGTTTTCCCCGCGCCATGAAATACCAAACGCTCAACATCCTGCTTCTTCCCTTTCTGCTGGCCGCCATGCTCGCCGGCATTTACCTGATGCCCCGCAAGGGGGAGGTTTTCGACTCCTCCATCAGCATGGAACTGCCCACGGGACTGAATCCGGACGGCTGGCACGGCACGCGCCGCCAGGAGTCGGAAGACGAGCGCAGCATTCTTGCCGCGGATACGGAGTTTTCCAAAGCGGACTACCTCCAGCAGTTGCCCATCAGCGTCGCGGCCCCGGAAAAGGCTCCGGCCCTGTGCCGGGTTTCCATCGTCAAGTCCGGACATGACCTGAACAATTCCATCCACCGCCCGGAACGCTGCCTTCCGGCGCAGGGACATTTCAACCTGACGGGAAGCACGGTGCAAGTTCCCGTGGAAGGCCGCGGCATGATCGCCATGACCAAGCTCAAGTCCCAGCAGAACGTGACTCCGGGCCAGGCGAAGCCCACCATCCTGGACAGCATGCATTACTACGTTTTCATCGGCCACGGGCACATGACGGAAGACCACCTGAAACGCACCATGACGGACATGAAAGACAGGGTGCTTTATGGCATGGACCAGCGCTGGTCCTATTTCCAGGTGTCCACCGCCTACGGCGACCTGGTCAACCTGCCGGAAGAGGATGCCCGGAAGCAGACGGAACGCCTGATCAGCCAGCTTCTTTCCAAACTGGTGCAGTGGGACGAACTGGACCGGTAGGAACCCGAGTTCCGGAAGGTCAGCGCCCCAGCGCGCCCCTCAGCCAGAAGGCGGCTTCTTCATACAGGCTGCGCTCCTCTTCGGACGGGGATTCGTACAGCATGGGACCCGGCCTGCGGTGGCAGTAGGGATGGCCTGCACGATCCGCGCGGAAGCCTGAAAAGGAAAGGTTCACGTCCGCCCCGCTGCAATGGCCCCAACGTCCTCCCATCCTGGGAACGGCATCCATGAAGCCTCCGCCTTCACCCAGATAGGAGTTGCCCCACCAGTCCACGGATTCCGGACGGCTGTTTTTCTGCCGCCGCGCTACAGCGTCAATGGTCAGCAGGCAGAGAGGGGCGGGACACGGCGCCTGCCGCCTTGCGACTTCCACGGCGCAGGAGCCGCCGTAACTGTGGCCTATCAGCACCATGGGCACGTCCGGCAGTTCCCGGCGCATCCGTTCCAGGTCTTTCGCAATCCGTCCGCACCTGTCCCTGAATACACCCCATCCGCCGCCGTCCCAGTGGTAATAGGCGGTGGCATGCGCCGTAGCAGGCAGAAAACCGGGGAAGGCCGCCTCCAGCCGGCTCAGACAGCCCAGCATCACGTCCCCAAATCCTCCGATGAATACGGCCAGGTAATCCGGCGTCCGGCCGCCGGAACCCAAGTTCAAGGTCCTTTGGAAATGCATGACAGCCCCCATCATGAAGAATTCGCGTCAATATCCAAGCCCATAAGACGATCTGGCTTGATAAAATCGCCAAACTGTCCAAAGGTGATGATATGCAAGCAATCATTCATCAATGGGCTTTCAACGGGAGCTTTGACCAGCTCGTCTCCCTGCCCCGGCAGGAACTCGTCAATGACTGGTTCGGCTACGATGTGGAGCCAAGCGCGGAATTCACCTTTGCCACGGACGGCCAGTACCTCTGGTTCCTGGCCGCCCGCAACAGGGAAGCCACCGTGCATCCGGACGCCCGGCCCGGCCAGTTTCAGCCGGAATTGTGGCGGTATGACCTGGCCGAATGGTTCCTTGCCTCCGGTGAGGGGACCAATTACTGGGAATTCAACCTCGCCCCCAACGGAGCCTGGTGGGCCTGCGCCTTTACGGATGTGCGCCGCGCGAATGAAGACATTCCCGCTCCACTGGCCGTGGATACCGAATGCATCCTGACGGACGAAGGCTGGTGTGCCATGGCGAGAATTCCGCTGAATGAATTGCGGGGCGTGGACATCCGCGACTGCAAGCTGGCGGCTACGTTCATTCTGGAGACCCCGGACCAGATTTTCCTGACCACCGCGGACGATCTTTCCGGAGAACCTGATTTCCACCGCCCGGACTGCTTCTCCACGCCCATTCTGAAATAGTTCATGTCTTTGGAAGAGGACATTTCCCGCATTCTGGGCCGCGGAAAAACCTCCGCGGACCCGGAAGTCCTGGCTCTTCACGCCGGGGATAAATGGTACGCGTTCGTGCTGCCGGAACTGGTCGTTTTCCCGGAAAGCACGGAAGACGTCTCCCTGCTGATGCGCTATGCCTCCTCCATGAACATTCCGGTCACGGCGCGCGGCGGGGGCGTGGGCTACGTGGGCGGGTGCGTGCCCGTGCGCGGCGGCATCAGCCTGTCGCTGGAACGGATGAACCGCATTCTGGAAATAGCTCCGGAAGACGGCGTGGCCGTGGTGGAGCCCGGCGTGATCACGGCGGACCTCCAGCGCAAAGTCCGCGCCCTGGGCTGGTTTTACCCACCGGACCCGGCTTCCAGGAAGGAATGCAGCATAGGCGGCAACATAGCCACCAATGCGGGAGGCCCCCGGTGCCTGAAATATGGAGTCACCAAAGCCTACGTGCTGGGGCTCACCGTGGTGCTTGCCAGCGGGGAAGTGGTGGAATGCGGGGGACGCACCCATAAGAACAAGACGGGCTTCGACCTCGGCGACCTTTTCATCGGCTCGGAAGGGATGCTGGGCATCATCACGCGTGCCGTCCTGAGAATCATTCCCCATCCGGAAACCTTCGGCGCACTGAGCGTCAGCTTTCCCCAATTTCCGCTGGCCGCCGCCGCTGTACAGCGGATACTGGCCGGCGGACATCTTCCCTCCGCGCTGGAGATCACGGACAGCTTCACTCTCCAGGCCGCCCGGGCCTATCTGGGGGAGAGTTCCCTCCCTTCCGGCAGCCGCGGGCACCTGATCGTGGAAGTGGACGGCAGGCGGGCCGCCGTGAAGGAAGAACTGGATTCCCTGTGCGCCCTGCTGGAAAAATGCAACGCCACGGATATTCTGAGAGCCGATACGGAAGAGGAGGCGGAAGCCGTCTGGCAGCTCCGCAGGGAGTTTTCCTACAGCCTGAAAGCCACCGGCATGACCAAGCTCAACGAGGATATCGTCATCCCCAGGTCCCGCCTGGTGGAGCTGGTGGAGTTCTGCGAGTCCATGCACCGGGAAACGGGGCTGGACATCGCCTGTTTCGGCCATTCCGGGGACGGCAACATCCATACCAATATCATGGTGGACGATTACGCGGACCCGGAAAAAAAGGCCCTGGCGGACGCCTGCGTGGACAGGCTGTTCCACTGGGTTCTGGCCTGCGGAGGTTCCATCACCGGAGAACACGGCATCGGCCTGGCGAAAGCCAAATGGTTCCGGGAAGCCGTGGGGGAAGGCGCCTTCCACCTGCACGAGCTCGTAAAATCCGCCCTGGACCCGGGAAATTTGCTCAATCCGGGAAAAATGGGACTTCCGTAGCGTAAATTATTCTTCCATGACGGCCCCGGACGGGGCATCATGGCACCAGCACTTCATGAACAGTCCGCACAAGTCCATACTAGCCTACCTTTTCGATCACTTTCCGGTAGCGGATGCCATCCTGGTGTTTATACTGGACCATCCCCTGGCCTGGTTCACGCCCAAATGGCGCAGGAAGGGCTGCATGGCCCTGAAAGCGGTGCGCCGCTACATCAATTACAACCGCGACATCCTGCCGCCCGAACGGCTGGTGGAATTCCAGGAAAACCGGGATTTGCTGAAAACCGCCCTGTTGCGCGGTGACAGGCAGCAGACGGAGTCCGTCACCGCCAAACTGGAATCCACGCTGGAAGCCATTCCCGGCGCGCTGCCCTCCGGCCTGGCGGAGAATGTGGAGGTCCTGTTCGTGATTCTGGCCATTTTCCTGGGACTGCGCTGCTATGTGGTCCAGCCCTTCCGCATCCCGACCGGCTCCATGCAGCCTTCTCTGAACGGCATCCGCGCCATTCCTCAGGAGGGAGCCCCCTCCATGATGAAGAAAATAGGGGACATGGTCCTTTACGGCGGCTCCTATGTCCATGAAACGGCCCAGAAGGAGAAGAAGATCGTCCGCTTCGTGCCCGGCACCAAATATCTTCTGCTGACCGTTACCAACGTGCAGTTCGACGACGGCTCCACGCTTGAAATCCCGGCGGCGGAGGCGGAAACGCGCCGTTACTTCCTCAATCAGGAGCCCCGGTTCGAGGCTGAGCGCAACACGCCTTTCAGAACCTACCTGCCCGGAGATACCATCGTCAACGCCCGTTTTGACGCCGGAGACCTGATTCTGGTGAACAAGATGGCCTACCACTTCCGCAAGCCGGAGCGCGGAGAAGTCTTCGTGTTCGACACGCGCGGCATTGAAGGCATCGCCAACAAGGGCAGCAGCACCGGACAGGAAGGAGGCACCCACTACGTGAAGCGCCTCTGCGGCGTACCGGGGGATTCCCTGAGCATCAAGGACTCCCAATTAATCGTAAACGGAGAACCCGCCACGGAATGGACCATTCAGCGGGTGGCCTCCGGCAAGCCCCCCTACCAGCCCTGCGGCTACGTGGCGCTTCCCGCCCCGCTGAGCCTGCTGGACGGCAGGGCTTATATTACGGAAGGGACCACCGTGCACCTGTCCAAGGACAAAAAGCGCCCCTACCTGCGGGAATACGTGGCGCTGGGGGACAATTCCACCCGTGAAAATTCCTTCGACTCCCGCTACTGGGGCCCCGTGCACCAATACAACATCGTAGGCCCCGCCAGTTTCTGCCTGTGGCCCTTTACTTCCCACTGGGGACTCATTCCCTGATCCCCGCCATGCGCCGCCAGGCAGTTTTTTCCGTCAAGACATGACCCAAGCCCAGACCATTACCAGCAAGGCCAAATCCAACCTGGCCTTCGCTCTCATTGACCTTCCGGAAGAGGAACGCCGCCACATGGCGGAATTCTACGCCTTCTGCCGCACCGTGGACGACATTGTGGACGAGCCCGGAATGACGCCCCAGGAACGCCACAATGCCCTCAACCGCTGGATCAAAGTCATCAACGGTGAACAGGGGCTGGAACTGTCGGAACTTGAAGAAGACATCGTAGCCCTGATCCAGGACCTGGACTTGGACACCACCCCCATGCTCCACCTGATTGAAGGCTGCCGTTCCGATATTCACCAGCAGCAGCCCCTCACCCGTGACGAACTTCTGGACTATACCTACTGCGTAGCGTGCTGCGTAGGAATGACGTCCGCCCGCATCATGGGCGCGAGCGAGGAATCCTACCCGTATGCCATCGCCTTGGGGCACGCCCTCCAGATGGTGAATATCATCCGGGACGTGGCGGAAGACTGCAACAAATCCAACCGCATTTACCTTCCCAGGGAGGACATGGACCGCTTCGGTTATACTCTGGAGAATTTGCGCAACGGCGTATATTCTTCTCAATTAAAGGATTTGCTGCAATATGAGGCGGACCTGGCGGAACAGTTCTTCCGGGATGCGGAAGAGGAATACAGCCGGCTCAGCCCGGAGGACAAGGCGGCCCTCGTCCCCGCTCAGGCCATGTCGCTCATCTACCACACCATTCTGGACAAGATGAAGGCGGGCGGCTTCCGTATCTTCGACATCCGCTACCGCGTCAACACCTTCCACAAGCTCTGGCTCCTGTTCCGCACCAAGCTGGACATCGACCCGCAGTCATACTACGACAAGTCCAAGGCTTATTACGACAAGCTGGTGGGCTTTCTGTCCCGGCCGATGAAAAAGGATGAAAAGTAAGCGCGCCCTGTCGCTCGCACCCGTTTTTCACGGACTTTTTTCCGGACATATTCCTGTTCAGAAAAGAGACCGCATTTTCCAGCGCTTGCGTCCGGCATCCGCCGCTGGGAAATGCCTGTACGGGGCTGTGCAAGACGGCAAGCCGCAGCCGGAAGAAGAGGGGAGTCTCTGTACGCGACGCGGAAAAGGATGCCGTTTTATCCAGCCATGATGCAGGTCAGGCTCAACAATTTTGCACGTTTTTTATGCCCCAAAGAGGGGAACACTCCGTTAACGGTGCCGGGAAGCATGCACCGTCACGGAAACGCTGTCCGTGCGCGGCAGGATGAATTTGTGCAGTGTGACAACCACATGACGCGCGCCGAATTGTTCCAGGCAGACGTTGCCGAGATCCTCTGCCAGCGTCTCCACCAGCTTGCGGGGATGCGCCAAAGCTTCCGTCCTCAGGGCCTGGGCGATGGAATCGTAGCAGACGGTCTTTGAAAAATCATCGTTCAATCCGGACAGGGCTTCATCCGGATAAAAGGTAATGTCCGCCTTCAGCGTCTGCATGGAGGCGCGTTCCTCATCCGGCACGCCGATGAAGGAGTCCAGTTCCAGGCCGTGGATGTTGATGGAGTCCTGCGTGTCCGACGGCAGGGCGTAGCGGCGCATCAGGGTGCGCAGGACGAGCAGATCCGGAACGATGATGTCCGGCTTTACGCGGGAAAGCTGGGCGGCGTCATTGTAGCCGGTCAGAACGGCAATGGACGTGATTCCGGCATGGTGGGCAGTCTCCACGTCGTGCTGCATATCCCCGATGAAGGCGGTTTCATGAGCATGGAGGCCATGCTGGCCCAGAAGGGTATGGATGTGGGTGTCCTTGTGGCGAATGCCCGCATGAATGGCCTCAAAGTATTCCATCATTCCCAGTTCCCGGCACTGGATGTCAAATTCCTTGGCGTCCACACTCGTCAGGATGAAGCAGCGCACGCCACGCGCGCGGCAGAATTCCAGGAATTCCCGCGCGTGGGGGAGTACCTCCACCGTGGCGGTGGAAACGCGGAAGGCGTAACGGAAATGGTCTTCCAGTTCGTTCAGGTCCGCCTGGGGCAGGACACGCGCGTAATAGTCCGGATAGGGGAGCTGGAATTCCGCCCGGAATTCGTCCCTGTTCATGCAGGGCTTGCCGTACTGGGAAAAGACGTAGTTGGAGGCGTCCAGCGTCAGCGCCAGATCGTCCACCAGCGTACCGGACCAATCGAAAATCAGATTCTTGAACATGGGAGTATGTGTAGGGGAAGACTCAATCCAGCGCGTACCGCATGGCGGCCACACCGAAAAAGGCGGCCGTTTCCACCCGCAGGACGATGGGGCCGAGCGTCACGGGAACGAATCCCGCCTCCAGGGCCGCCGCGGTTTCCTGCTCCGTGAAATCCCCTTCCGGCCCTACCAGCAGGGAGACTTTTTTTACGGAACGGCCGCGCGCTTCTTCCAAAACGTCCCGCACGGGACGCACGCCGGGTACCAGGGAGGCAATCACATTCAGACCGTCCGGCGCACCGCGGCCAAGCCATTCCGCAAATGGCACGGGAAGCTCCACGGCTGGGAGCGTGTTCTGCCCGCACTGCTTGCAGGCCTCCAAGGCGATGCGCTGCCATTTCTGCCTTTTGGCCTCCGCCTCGCGGGCGTTCAGGCGTACGATGGTCCGGTCCGTGATGAGGGGGACGATGGCGGAAACGCCAAGTTCCACCGCCTTCTGGATGATGAGGTCCATGTTGGCGCCCTTGGGGATTGCCTGGCAAAGCGTCACGGAAGCCAGGGCCGGAGCGGGGGGACACTCCGCTCCAGGCGTCAGAAGTACGCCGGAACTGCGCGGGGTTTCCGCCACCACGGCATGGGCGGCGCGCCCCCGGCCGTCAAAGACCACACAGGCGTCTCCCTGTCTCAGGCGGAGCACCTTGGCGGCATGGTGCGCTTCATCCCCGCGGAGCTCCCAGACAGGAGCGGACCATTCCGATGGGGGGAGAAAGAAGCGCGCCATGTGCGAGGAAAGTTGTTCCGGCCTTTATTTGTTCTTGAGGTAACGGGCGGCCTTGTCGGCAAACGCCACGCAGGCGGGCTGGTTGCGCTTTTCATCCAGAGTGGACGCAAAAGCGTTCAGCTTGTCCGTCTGGTCCTTGCTGAGCTGGGTGGGGATTTCCACTTCCACCTCCACCAGCATGTCCCCGACTTCAGAACTGCGCAGGGCCTTGACGCCCTTGCCGCGCAGGCGGAAGATCATGCCGTTTTGCGTGCCTTCCGGCAGCTTGATGGTAGCGGCTCCGTCCAGAGTGGGGACTTTCAGCTTGCCGCCGGTGACGGCAAGAGCCAGAGGCACCGGAACGGTGCAACTCAGGTCGTTGCCTTCACGCTGGAAAATGTCGTGCGGCTTCACGTCGATGAACACGTGCAGGTCCCCCGTGGGGCCTCCGTGGACACCGGCGTCCCCTTCCCCGGCAATGCGGAGCTGGCTGCCCGTAGTGACGCCCGCTGGAATGCGGATGGTGATATGGGA
This sequence comes from Akkermansia sp. RCC_12PD, assembly GCF_036417355.1. NCBI lineage: Bacteria > Pseudomonadati > Verrucomicrobiota > Verrucomicrobiia > Verrucomicrobiales > Akkermansiaceae > Akkermansia > Akkermansia sp. RCC_12PD. The sequence continues at coordinate 399,456 of NZ_CP143889.1, forward strand.
GTCCTCCCTCACGCGGCCTTCTCCGTGGCAGACGGGACACGGGTCGGAAATGATTTCCCCGGTGCCGTGGCACGTCGGGCAGGTAGACTGCTGAACAAAAAATCCACTCTGCTGGGTGATGATGCCGCGCCCCTGGCAGGTCGGGCAGGTTTTGAACGCTTCCTTTCCTTCCCTGGCTCCGGAGCCATGGCAGGTTTTGCAGGTTACCAAGCGTTCGATTTCCAGCTGCTTGGTGCAGCCGCGGGCCGCTTCCTCCAGCGTGATATCCAGGTCATAACGCAGGTCGGAGCCGGGCCTTTTGCTGGAACGCTTCTGGCCGCCGCGGGCGCCGCCCCCGAACATGTCCGCAAAGCCTCCCATTCCGGAGAACATCTGGGCGAAGATATCCATCGGGTCCTGGAACCCGCCGCCTCCGGCATAGCCGCCGCCCCCGGTTCCGCCCTGTTCAAAGGCGGCGTGGCCGAAGCGGTCGTAGGCAGCTCTCTTGTCCGCATCGGAAAGCACTTCATAAGCCTCCCCCAGCTCCTTGAACTTTTCCTCCGCGGAGGGGTCGTCCGGGTTGCGGTCGGGGTGGTATTTCAGGGCCAGCTTGCGGTAGGCCTTTTTAATCTCGTCATCTGTGGCGCTTTTGGAAACGCCCAGGATTTCGTAATAATCTTTTTTAGCCATGTGGCGTGAATGTTGGAAAACGGTCAAACTTCGGGCTCGGGTTCCGGCGCATGGGCCACCACGACGTTTGCCGGGCGCAGAAGTCTGTCTTTCAACGTGTAACCTTTGCGGATAACGCGCAGGACGGTTCCCTCCGGCTGGTCGGAAGGCTCGCGCTGGATGGCTTCTTCCGTGGCGTGGTCAAACATGCTGCCCACAACCGGGTCCAAAGCCTGCACACCGTTGGAGGCGAGGAATTCGTCCAACTGCTTCTTCACCATGCTCATGCCCACGTAGATCATGGAGGAGGCATCCGCGCTGGCGGCGGCCATGCCCATTTCAAAATTGTCGATGACGGGCAGGAGTTCCTCCAGCAGGCGCTGGTTGGCAAACTTGGCGCACTCTTCTTTTTCCTTCACCATGCGCTTGCGGTAGTTGTCGTATTCCGCTGCGGTGCGCATGGCGGAATCCCGCCATTTCAACAGTTCCTCTTCCAGTGAAGACACAGCTTCCTGTTCCTCTGCGGCCGCTCCTTCCGCCTGTTCCAGGATTTCCTTTTCCCCGGCATCCGCGTTCTGATTCTGTTCTTCGTCGCTCATGCGGGCACTCTAAATATTTTTACGGTTTGCGTCAACGGCCTGCTAAGACATGTCTGACGTTTGACACGTGATGATGCGCATGCAATGCAACTCCTCTATGCAGAAACGGGAACACATTCCCTCCGAACGGGCTGCCCGCATGGCCGGAAGGCGCGTTCAGAGTACCAGCCGGGAAAGCTTTTCCGCGCATTCCTCCGGCAGTTCCACCACCTTCAGCCGCCCCGTTTCTCCGCGCAGCAGGATGACGGAGGTTTTGGGAATGCCCAGCCAGGAGGCCAGAAAAAGAATGACGGCCTTGTTTGCCCTCCCTTCCACGGGGGGAGCGGCAATGCGCAATTTCAGGGTGCGACCCGTCCGCGGGTCTTCCTCCCAGCCTGCGGCCTCGCTCTTTTTGGCGTTGGGGATGACTTTCAGGGCCAGTTTCATGCCTTTTCCGCTTCCGTTTCCCCCCGCTGCCTTTCCACCAGGTCCGCATACCTGATCAAACGGCCTCCGAACAAATCCAGGGCGCTCCCCACGGTGGCGTCCAGAGCGCCTCCGCTCAAGGCGTCTATTTCTTCAAAGTCCTGTATCCGGCTGATTCCGCCCGCATAAGTCATGGGAATGCGCCGCCATGCGCCGAGCAATTCCACCAATTCCAGGTCGATTCCGGAACACAGTCCCTCCACGTCCGCGGCATGCACGAGAAATTCCGCGCAATGTTCCGCCAGCATGTCCAGCGTGGCTTCCGTCACCCGGAGTTCCGTCAGGGTCTGCCATTTGTTCATGGCTACGGCCCAGCCGCCGGAAACCCTGCGGCAGCTCAAATCCAGCACCAGCCGTTCCGCGCCGACGGCAGAAACAAGGTCCTTCAGCCTTTCCTGCAAAAATTTTCCTTCCGCGTTAAACAGGCAGGACGTGACGATGACGTGGCTGGCTCCCGCTTCAATCCATTGTTCCGCATTTTCCGGAACAATGCCACCCCCCACCTGGAGCCCCCCCGGCCACGCGGCCAGGGCGGAGAGGGCGGCTTCCTCATTGCCGGGGCCCAGTTTGATCACATGACCTCCCGTCAGGCCGTCCCGACGGTAGAGATCCGCATACCACGCCGCATCCCGGTCGGAAACAAAATTGGTACGCAAACCCGCTTCATCCCGTGTCAGGGAACCGCCTACAATCTGCTTCACCCTGCCGTCGTGAAGGTCAATGCATGGTCTGAATCTGGTCACGCGGCCACTTTGCCCCGGCACACCCCGGCAGGTCAAGAAGGGATTCCCGCCGCTTGTGAAAACCCTTCTCCAACATATTTTAAACAAAAACGGCGGATTCATCCGCTTTCCATTAAAAGCTCCTACCCTGTACGTCTTATGAAAAACAAATCAGCCAAAAGCCATATCCTCTCCTATTGTGCCGGAAGCGCCCTGGCGACCCTGGCCTCTTTTTCCGCCGGACAAGCCGCCGCAGACATCCATGCCGGAGAGGCATGGCACACTCCCTGCGGAAACAGAATATTCATCCGGTACGATTCTGCAGGCTTCCCCATCTGGGGCTACAGCCCATGCGGCCGCCCCATTTACGCCTATTCTCCCGGAGGAAAGCCCATTTTCCTCATCAGCGGCATTTACAGCGGATGCCTCGTTCCGGCATGGGCTCCCCGGCCGCACTACCACGGCCTTTCCTGGCCCATGGACGTGCGCCGCGCGTATTTTCTCCCGACGGGCCGCAGACATGCAAGGCCGCTTCCTCCTTCCGGGCTCCGCTGCCGTTCCCGCAGCCCCAGGCCCCGCCCCATCATGCTTCCATCCCGTTTTCACAGGCACCGGTAATATTCTTCCTAAAAATCTTCAACGGTATTTCTCCGCTTCCCGATATCCGCACAGCCTCTTCCATGAGCGCATGATCCATCATCCATTTTCCTGCCTATCCATTCCATCAAGAAATAAGAACAGGCCAATTTAAAAATAGAGAGAAGAAAAACAAAAATAATAAGCCAATGAAAACATCAAACATAAAAACGCTTATCACGGCAGGCGCTTCCTGCATCTTCATCCATTCATCCTATTCGGAACAGACTGCAACCTCCGACACTCCTCAAGTGAAAGAAGAATTGAAGGAGTCTGTCAAGAATATGGAAAATCCGATCTCGCTGGATTACAGGAACGTTAAAACCTGCGAGGAAATGAAAAGTTTGATTGATGATTATATCAAGAAAAATCATGAAGGCCAAATACACCGGGGGACCGGCCTGATCAGAGAGAAGGAGAACGGTAAATACGTACTCGTTTGCGCCACATTCAACAAAGACGACAAGATGTTGATTTTATCATTTGACGTTACAAGCATATTCCATGAACTTCTTCATTCAAGCGACAAAAAAACAAGAGAAGAAATTAAAGAATACATCGCATCTTTGACTTCATAAAATAGGGATTAATAACAGTTTTCCCGCTACAAAATCCGGGATTCCTAGAAATAGGAATCAAGAAAAAACAGTTGACAATCAATTCCTTTAGAAAATAATAAATTTGTTAGTCTATGAAACCGTTCTCTATTTTAATCCTCCTGTTCTCCCTCTGCAGCGCGAATGTCTTTGCCTGGTCCGTCACACTCAGCGGCCCGTCGTATCCCGTGAAGGGTGAAACATATGATTACAGGGCCAGCTACACTCTGGATGAAACCAACAGGCACAAGAATCTGGAAAGAGTCGAGTACCACTGGACGATCGTCGGCGAAGCCGTAACCGCCAAAAAGACGGACAAAAGCAGTTCCGTGGCCAGCGTCACCATGCATGACCTGAACGGCGCCAAGATGCCGGACGACCCTGAAACCTGGCCCGGAGGATATGTTATTTGCATGGTGACGCTATACTTCAAGGACGGGACGAAAGAAAGCAACTCCGACAGAATCAAATTCACCCTGATACCCTGAAGGAGGGATCATTTACAAGCGCCACCATTTGTCAGACACCCGGATCTTCCATTTCCGCCTATTTTGCCGCGGAAAGTCCATACCACCCTTCCCCCAACAGTTTTACCAGCGTGAAGGAATATTTCCCCTTGCGGTTGGGCTCCTTGCTGCGGGAAAGCAGGACGCGGACACGGAGGGCGCCACGGTCATCATTTGCGTCCAGCACCTTGTATGGTGAATTAAGCATTTCCTCGTCAATTTTAAACAGCATGAACAGGCGCTTGCCCATGTCCGACTTCTTGGGTACGTACACCATGGGACGGGCAATGCTGCGGTCATTCGTGCCGTTCATGCCGGGAGCGATCAGCCTGTACGCGTAATCATCCCTGGATTCCGACATGCGGTCCCGGATCATCCAGACCCGGAATTCCCCCATCTCTTCCCCCTTGCCGCGGACAAAGTCCTCCCAGTTCTGCGGCTGGTAGCGGGCGAACTGCTGCCAGTCCAGCTTCCAGAGCCCGTCCTTTTCATCCTGGAAAAAGCAGAATTCCATGTCGGGGGAATCGGTAAAGGCAACCAGAAGCTGGGCGCAGGGGTAGCCCTCCACTTCAAGCAGCACAAATTTTTTAGGGCCTGCGGGACGGCTCAGCATGACTTCCGGCTTGGTCACGGCATAATGTTTGACCATGAGGGGCAGCGCTTCCAGGGAATTCCACACGAAAGAGGATTTCTGCACCATGTCGCCGGAGCTCAAGTATTGCTGGGCCGTCTGGAGGCACTGGCGCAGCAAGTCCTGCCGCTCCATGGGAGGAACGTAATGAGGAGGCCAGAAACTGTAATCCACTTTATCCTTCAAGGCGATATTCACCTTTCCGGAAAGCATTTCCGGCGTGGCGCAAATCCGCGCCGCCTCAGAAGAATCCTTCGCCGCCTGATGCTTGCGGAGCCAGAAAAAGGCTCCTCCTAAAAACACGCCCAGCGCCGCCAGGAAAAAGATCACGGAAAGAATGCGGCTCACGGACGTTCCGCCTGGACGCCCGCGCCCCTCCTTCATCCTGGAAGTAACCGGGGTATTTTCAGATAAATCACTCATTGCAAACCGGGAATATCCGCAAGAAACCCCTGCGGAAGAATGCCCAAACACTACCGGAACGGCGGGGGCAACGCAACGATAAAAAACAGACACATTTTTTTATCCCTTCCGGTGAAAATTGTTTCACTTCTCCGGGGCGGTGATGTACATTGGATGCGACGAGTTTCAAGAGCTCCTACCTAATCTTACCCCCCTCTTAAACACCATGTTTGGATCATTCACTACCGTCCCCGCCCCCAAGGGCAATAAGAACGCGGAACCTTCCCCCAGCTGGATGGACATCGCCAAAGGGCAGGACGCTCCGGAACCGGCCGCGCCCCCCGTTTCCGCTCCCGAATCATACGCTCCCACCACCCGCGTCCAGCAATTGACACGCAACGTGCTGAATTCCGACGTGGAAGTCGTCGGCTCCCTGCGCTTCTCCGACGACCTGCTGATTGACGGTACGGTGGAAGGCGACATTTCTTCCGAAGGCGTCCTTTCCGTCGGCCAGAACGCCGTCATCCGCGCGGAAATCAATACCAAGTCCGTCATCATCCACGGCAAGGTCATCGGCAACGTCACCGTTACGGACCGCGTGGAACTGAAAAGCACGGCGGAACTTGTGGGCGACATTCAGGCCGCCTCCCTGGCGATTGAAGCGGGAGCCATCTTCATCGGCCATTCCACCGTAGGCGCCCCCACCGTAGGCGCTACCGCGCAGAAGCCGCTGCCCGTTTCCTCTTTCTCTCCGGAACCGGAAGCCGCCGCTCCGGCCAGCCAGAGTACGCTGGACATTGATGCGGAATAAACATTCCACCCATCAGCCATTTTCAGGGGCGGCAAAGGAACGCAGGTTCTTTTGCCGCCCCTCCTTGTCCCATGAACACTCCTTTCCATCCCGTGCCCCGGATCTGCCCCCGGCCCTCCGGAAAAATCCGCCAGCCAAGCCCCGCCCCGCCCTGGACGCTCCCGGCGGCAACGGGCGGCAGCCACGCTCCTTCCCGGAACGTGGAATGTTTTGCCTGCCGACGGCGTACCGCCGTTCCCGTTACCGCCGTCTCCGCCAGGTGCAGCCACTGCTCCGCCTATATCAAGCTGGACGACATTACCCTGCACAGCAGGACGCACCGGACCAAGGTACAGACCTGCGGCTGCGTGACCGTGCAGGCGAACGCCGACCTGAAAGGGCTGCATATTGAATGCCGGGATTTGATCCTGAATGGAAAAGCCTCCGGGGACCTGCTGTGCAGCGGCGTCTGCAAAATCAAGGCGGATCAGCATATTTCCGGGACCTTGCGCGCCCGCAGGCTGACCGTGGAAAAAAAGACGGCCGTACTGGTCACGGGAGGCGTACATGTGGAAAACGCCTGGGTACAGGGAACCCTGGAAGGCGCCCTCACGGCGGAAGGTACTGTCACCATCCACCGGCATGCCAAATTTCTTGGTGACATTACGGCGCGCCGCCTTGTCATTGAAGAAGGGGGAATCCACCAGGGTTCCCTCACCAGACTGTCCTGACATGAATCTTCCCATTTCCATCCGCGGCGCCCGCCAGCACAACCTGCAGAATCTGAATCTGGACCTGCCTTCCGGCAAGCTGATCGCCTTCAGCGGTCCTTCCGGCTCCGGCAAGTCCTCCCTGGCGTTCGACACGCTTTTTGCCGAATCCCGCAGACGCTTTCTGGACTGCCTGTCCGCCAGGGCCAGGCAAGGAATCGAACAGCCGGACAAGCCGGACGTGGACAGTATCACGGGACTTCCCCCCGCTCTTTCCCTGGAGCAGTCCGCCCGGCACCAGCATCCCCGGACCCTGCTGGGAAGCATCACGGAAATCCTGGATTACCTGCGCATCCTGTATGCGGCGGCCGGGCGCCCCCACGACCCGGAGACGGGAAAGGAACTGGTCCGGCAAACCCCGGACCAGATTGCGAACGCCCTGGCTACCCTGCCCGAACAAACGCGCCTGGTGCTGACGGCCCCCGCGGAAGCCCTGCTGGCCCAGGACCCCGCCGCCACGCTGGGCGACTTCCAGAGACAGGGCTTTCTGCGCATCTACTGGAACGGGGAAGTGCGGGATATTGAGGAATTAGGGGTTCCGGACGTTCCGGCGGCGGACGCGGCGCTGGTCATTGACCGCATCATTATCCGGGGGGAAAGCTCCTCTTCCCGGCTGGCGGACTCCCTGCAAACCGCACTTCGCATCAATCCGGACGAAGTAAGGGCCGTCATCACCAGGCCGGAAGAGGAACCCGCCGTCCAGGCCTTCCACACCCGCTACCGCAATCCGGAAACGGGATACCTGCTTCCCCAGCTCACGCCGCGCCATTTTTCCTTCAACTCCCCTCTGGGCGCCTGCCCCTCCTGCCACGGCACCGGGCTCAACAAACAGGAAAACGGTCCATGCCCGGAATGCCGCGGGCAAAGGCTCTCCCCGCTGGCACTGGCCGTTACCATGCACACGCCGGACCACGCCTACAATCTGGCGGAACTCACGGCGCTCCCGCTGGAGGACATGGCCGGAGAGACCAAACGGCTGGAAATTCCCGCAACCTTGGCCCCCGCCTTGAATTCCGTGATGGAAGAAGTCAACAAGCGCACCCACTTCCTGAATGAATTGGGGCTGTCCTACCTTTCCCTGGACCGCCAGGCAAACACGCTCTCCGGAGGAGAATTGCAGCGCGCACGGCTGGCTTCCCAATTGGGGGGCGGCCTCTCCGGCGTCCTGTACATCCTGGACGAACCCACGACGGGGCTGCACCCTTCAGACACGGACCGCCTGCTGCGGGCGCTCCAAACGCTGCGCAACCTGGGCAATACGGTGCTTGCCGTGGAACACGACGAACAAATTCTACGCGCTGCGGACCACCTGGTGGACATGGGTCCGGGCTCCGGAGCCAACGGCGGCCATATCCTGGCGCAGGGTTCCCTTCAGGACATCATGGCAAACGCCGAGAGTCCCACTGGGGCATGGCTTTCCGGAACGCGGCAAATGCCAGCACCGCCACGCAGGGCCGCCCCCAGCGGCCAGCTCGTTCTGACACATGCGAACAGGCACAACCTGAACAATATCACGCTACGTCTTCCGCTGGGTACCCTCACCTGCATTTCCGGGCCGTCCGGGTCCGGCAAATCCACCCTGGTGCGGGACTGCCTCATTCCCGCACTTAAAAAGGATTTAAGCGGAAAAAAGGGACTCCCCCCCCTCGTACAGGGTTCGGAACGTCTCAGTCGCCTGGTCATCATCGATCAGGCGCCCATCGGCAAATCCCCGCGCTCCACGCCGGCCACCGCCACGGGACTGCTCAATATATTGCGGCCCCTTTACGCCCAACTGCCCCTCTCCAAGCAACGGGGCTACACGGCGGCGCGCTTCTCCACCAATGTCCGCGGCGGCCGCTGCGAACGGTGCCTGGGAACCGGCATGACAGAAGTGGACATGAATTTTCTGGGCAACGTAACGATGCCCTGCGACGCCTGCCAGGGCCAATGCTACAACCGCGAAACACTGGAAGTAACATGGAAGGGAAAATCCATCGCCCAGGCGCTGGCCCTTACCGTGGATGAAGCGGCGGAATTTTTCGCCACGCTGCCCAAGGCTGCGGCCATTCTGAAAAGCATGAAAGACGTGGGACTGGGCTACCTCAACCTCGACCGCCGGGCGGACACCCTTTCCGGCGGGGAGTCACAGCGCATCAAAATAGCCTCGGAACTCGCCAAGGCGCCGGCCTGGAAACTGGCGGAAGACGACAAGCGCGCCCTGTTCATTCTGGACGAGCCCACAGGGGGGCTGCACTTTAATGAAGTGGAACTTCTCCTGAAGGCCCTTTTCCGGCTGAGGGATGCCGGACACACCGTCCTGTGCGTGGAACACCACCGGGACCTGTTGAATGCGGCGGACCATCTCATCGACATGGGACCGGGCGCCGGAAGGCACGGCGGAAACATCGTCGCGGAAGGAACGCCCGCCGCCGTGGCGGCCATTCCGGAGGCACCCACATCCCGCTGGCTGAATCCCGCTTGAAAACAGGTTTCATCATTATCTTGACGCTGAACAGGATTTTCTCTAGAAGCTAGGAGAATTTCATTCTCATACCTATGTTTTCTTTATCCACTCGTCTCCTGCCAGCGGCACTTCTTGCATGGTGCCTTCTGCCTGAACCGTCATGCGCCACGCCCGTATTCCTGGAAAATGTCTCGGAATCCGGAGGATGGTACGATTGCAACAAGAAAACCAAGTGGACGTGGGGCGACGGTTCCATCCTTGCCCGTCCCTCCGGATATTATAGTTCCGACAATCCCTTTGATAACCAACTCTGCTGGGCAGCAGCAGCTTCCAACGTCCTCCAGTGGTGGCAGGATACCAGAAGCGACCTGCCCCCAACAACGCCCAACGGTAAATCCTCCACTTACGACAACATGCCGGAAGCCTGCCAGTTACGCATTTACCAAGCCATCACGACAAGCTGGAGCAACAAAGGCGGTTCCGTGGAACAGGCTTGGAACTGGTGGTTTAATGGCGACACTCTCCCGGATGTCTTTTTCCCCACCGAGTCCGTAATTCAAGGCGCCTCCGCCCATGAAGGAGGGTACTGGAAAGAACTGAAACTGAACTACGTAGATCCCAATCCGGGAGATGGGATTCCCGGCGACTCTCCTTTATTCGGTTTCTATTCCTTCTGGAACGGCGATGACAAAAACGGCGTTTACAGCATCTTAAGGCAAAGCATCAACAACAATTGGGGGACTACTCTGACGATTGGGAAAGATGGAAGAGGACACGCCATCACCATGTGGGGCTATGATATGGATCCCGATGGAAATTTGATTGTCTATCTGACGGATTCAGACGATTACTCTGTGGGCATGTTCCGGCAGAAAGTCCTTCTGGACAAAGAGAACAACATCTACCTGACCAGCGTGGACGGTGAAGATGACGTATACGACAATACCTATGCCGATGTAGGGCTGACTGGCTGCCAGCTGGGAGAAATACAGAGTTTCAAGGCACCGCTGGGAGACCTCGTTATTCCCGAACCATCCGCTGCGGTACTGTCCTTCTGCGGGCTCTTCCTTTCTCTGTGCCACCGCAGGCGTACGGTGTGATGAGCCGGTCCCAAACCCTTGCCTCTCTTAAAAACGGGCCTTGATTCTTACCGGGCAAATGTGCAGAATAGGCAAACGCACAACTCAGGAGAGCACCAATTGTTCCAATGTTCTCCAGTGCGCATTTGTGAAATGAACGACGCTTCCGACAATCACGGCGACCAGGAAAAATCAGTCTCTACCTATTCCGTCGATATAGAAACCCTCCAGCAGGCGGCCCTGGCGGGAGATCCCCAGGCATTGTTCCAACTGGCTATCAATTATGAACAGGGGCGAGGCGTAGCGGAAAACCAGCAGGAAGCCTTTTACTGCTACCATCAGGCGGCGGAACTGGGCCACGTTACCGCCCAGCTCAACCTGGGATGGGCCTATTCCAATGGCATCGGCGTCCCGCAGGATAACGACAAGGCATTCTACTGGTATCAAAAGGCGGCCCGGCAGGGCCACCCCACAGCCCAGTTCGACCTGGGGTTCTGCTACATCAACGGCCTGGGAGTGGAAAAAGACGAACAGCAGGCCATCAGCTGGTACACGAAAGCGGCGGAACAGGGCCATGCCGTCGCACAGCTCAATCTGGGCTGGATTTATGCAAACAGCAACAGCCAGCGGAACTGGGAACAGGCCGTGTACTGGTACGGTCAGGCGGCGGAACAGGGAGATCCCCGCGCCCAATACAACCTGGCCTGGTGCTACGGCAACGGGAGCGGTACGCCTAAAAACCCGGAAAAAGCCGCCTACTGGTATGAGGAAGCGGCACAGCAGAACCATGCCACGGCCCAGTACAACCTGGGATGGTGCTATGAAAACGGATTCGGCGTTCAGCCCAACCTGGACAAGGCGCTGGTCTGGTACCACAAATCAGCCCTGCAAGGGCAAATCACGGCCCAATATACCCTGGGCTGGTGCTACGGCAACGGACACGGCGTGGAGATGAACATGAGCAAAGCCGTCTACTGGTACACCAAGGCAGCCGAACAGGGGCACAATACGGCCCAGCTCAACCTGGGATGGTGCCACCTGAACGGCAAAGGAACCCCTGTCAATCACGCGGAGGCCCTGAAATGGTACCTGAAAGCAGCCGACCAAGGCAACGCTACCGCCATGTTCAACGTAGGCAACTGCTATGCGCACGGCTACGGCATTGAAGAAAATGACGAAGAAGCAGAAGCCTGGTACCAGAAGGCCATTGCCCACGGCAATAAAAAGGCGGCAAGCGCCCTGCGCCATCTCCATTCAAAACAGGAGAAAAACAAGGAATCCGGCTCCCAAGCCTGAGGTCCCAACCAACCTGCACGAATTCAGTCCTTCTTCAGGAAACCAGGTGGTACTGTTCCTGCACATGTGCCTGTTCTGTAGCAACCCCTCATTCCGGAACACAGCGGTGGTCTCCGTTTTATGGAAACGCATTCCTTAAAAGTGCCATCTGAGGGCGCCCCATTCAAATCCCGCTAACGGCCGGCTCTTTTCCCTCTCCCGGCGCCTTTTCTGGACAGCCGTTCCACAGCTTCAGGCAGGCGGCAGGCGCCGCCGCCGCCCAGTGCCGCGTCTATGTCTTCCAGGTCATGAATCAAGTCAATCACATCCCGGCGCGGGAGGGTTCCGCCTGCGGAAATGCAAAAATGGGTGCGGCAGGCCAGCGGCCTTCCTTCATAAATCATGCATCTCCCCTGTTCGTTCAGAAAAGGGCAGCTTCCGTCCTCCGGCAGTTCCACGCGGGTACGCCCGGCCGCGCGCCATGCCTTCCAGGCCAGCCATGCCTCGCCCAAGGTAACGTGGGGTGTTTCCCCCGTCAGGCGGAAGCGGCAGCAGTCCGCCGTGCCCGTGCAGAAACGCTGCGCACGGGAAGCGCGCCGGGCGCCTTCCTCCAGCAGCAGCCGCACAGCCGCCAACACCTCGGCGGAGGGGGCATTCCCCTCCGCTCTTCCATGACGGCACCTGCCTGACGCCATGTTCAGCAAACGCTACCGGGTCAGGCCGTCGGCCTTCGCCTGGTTCCAGTACGCATATTCGGAACGGTTGAAATCCACGTATTCCGGAGACAAATCCGTCGTGTACACCGTGTGGGAAAACTCACCGCGGTTCAGATGAATATCCACCTGGAACGCAGGGACCTGCACGGCCTGCCGCAAATCGTCGGACGGAGTATCCGCCTGCACGCCGCCCCGGCAGGCGGGCAGCCCGGCAATATCAATGTCGATCTTCTCTTCATCCACCTTCGCGCCGCAATAGCCAACGGCATGAATGATGCGCCCCCAGTTGGGGTCATTCCCGTTCCAGGAACTCTTCACCAGGGAGGATTTGGCAACGGCTTCCGCCGCCTTCCTCGCCTCATCTTCCGTACGGCCTCCGGTCACACGGACAGTCACAAATTTCGTCACGCGCTCCCCGTCCTGCACGATGTGCTTGGCCAGTTCCAGCATCACGTAGGCCAGGGCCTGCTGGAATGTGTAAATGTCTTCCGGGGATTCCAGCTTCACGCCGGATGCTCCGTTCGCCATCACCAGCACCGTATCGTTCGTGCTCATGTCACCGTCAATCGTGATGCAGTTGAAAGAATTTTTCACTCCGGACTGAACGCACAGTTCCAGCACATCGCGGGAAATGCCCGCATCCGTCGTGATGAAGCACAGCATGGTAGCCATGCAGGGATTGATCATGCCGGCCCCCTTGCAGCAGGCGCCGATGCGCACGGGCCTGCCTTGCACCATGAATTCAATGGCGATAATCTTTTCCTTTGTGTCGCTCGTCATCACGGCCTGCGCCACTTCATGCCCCTTCTCGCGGGAAAGGCCTTCCGCCAATTCCGGAAACTTCGGGTAAATGCGCATCATGGGCATCGGCAGGCCAATTACGCCGGTGGAACAGACAGCTACTTCGCAGGGCTTCAATCCCAGAATCTCCGCAATGCGCGTGCATTCCCCTCTGGCGTCTTCCACCCCCCGGGCTCCGGTGCAGGCGTTCGCGTTGCCGCTGTTCGCCACAATGGCGCGGATATCTCCCTTGCGGAGATGCTCCCGGCTCACTTTCACGCAGGCCGCCTGAACGCGGTTCGTCGTAAACGCGCCCGCGGACACGCAGGGTTCCGTGGAATAAATCAGGGCCAGGTCCAGGCGCGTGGCCTCAGGCTTCTTGATGCCGCAGCTCACCGCGCTGCCCAGAAAGCCCTGGGGCGCGCAAACGCCCCCGTCAACCGGAATATAGGATGAATCATTCATCGTCTTGAAGTGTTTTCAGCGTAACAAAAAACTATAATACCCACAAGCCTTCCGTTTCATCAAACCCGCACATGAGGTTGAAGGACTGGACGGCCTGGCCGCCCGCTCCCTTCACCACATTATCCTCAGCACTCATCAGGATCACGCGTTTTGTGCGGGGATCATAGGCCCAGCCAATGTCCACGCAATTCGTGCGGGTCACGTTCTTGGTATCCGCAGGCTGGTTGCGGCCCAGCAGACGTACGAACGGAGCCCCGGCATACGCTTCTTCCAGCAGGCGGCCCACGGAATCGGGATCCGCTCCTTCCTTCACCCGGGCCGTAATGGTGGAGCAAATGCCGGTATTCACGGGGATCAAATGCGGGGTGAAGGACATGACCACCGTTTCCCCGGCAGCCCAGGAGAGTTCCTGTTCAATCTCGCTCAAATGGCGGTGCTTCGGCACGCCGTAGGCATGGAAGCTTTCGTTGCATTCGCAAAACAGCAGGGGGATGCTCGCCTTGCGCCCCGCGCCGCTTACGCCGCTGCCGGAACACACCACCACGTCTTCCGGTTCCAGAATCCCGGCCTTGAACAGAGGGATGAGAGGAAGCAGGATGCTGGTGGGATAACAGCCGGGAGACGCCACAATGCGCGCCCGGGCAATCTCCGCCGCACGCCATTCCGGGAGTCCGTACACGGCCTCCTTCATCAGAGCGGTATCCGGATGGGCGTTCCCGTAATACTCCTCATACACATCCGGGCAATTCAGGCGGAAATCCGCACTCAAATCAATCACGCGCACGCCACGGTCCACCAGCCCGCGGGCATAGGAGGCGGCCACGCCATGCGGCAGAGCAAGAAACGCCACTTCTGCCCCGGTGGCGGCAATGGCCTCCACATCGGAATCCGTAAACCTCAAATCGGAGCCCGGCACCTGCCGGAAACGGGGAAACACCTCCCACAGCGGCTGTCCGGCATATTGGCGGGACGTAGCGCATACCAGCCTGACCCCGCGGTGATTCAGCAGAATGCGCAACAACTCCTGCCCGGTATAGCCACTGGCCCCGACAACTGCTACTTGAACTTGCTTCATGACAAAAAAGGTATGCATTGAAAAAAGACTCTTGCCAACACTAAAGTTTTCCTATATACACCTCGCCGTCGCAAGACACGGCCCCGGTCGGTCCGATTTTATCGGGTTGTAGCGCAGTCTGGTAGCGCACCTGCATGGGGTGCAGGGGGTCGCAGGTTCGAATCCTGTCAACCCGACCACTTTTAACCGCTTTAAGATCAAATACTTAAAGCGGTTTTTTGTTTCCTGTTTCTCAAGACATGTCGTTCGCCGCAGGAAATATGCCAACGTTAGACCGTGTCCTTCTGTTTCCTGCCGAAAAACAGGTTGCAGGCAAACATGCTCTCCGGACCGGCTCAATACACATTTCAACAACCGTGGCACTCAACTGTCCAACGAATGTCCTGGTATTATTTTACAGAAAAATATCAACCGCCATCATTACAGGTTTCACTATATAGCAGTAAATCTTCTCCAGTCCTCTGACGTTCCACACGGGATGATGTTTTTCCGGAATGGGGGCAAATTCCCATCGAAGTGTTATCGGTCGCTGCCGCTTGCCAGGCAAAATAAAAAATACCTTTGGCAAATGGATATATCCCTATTCTACACAGGCGGCAGCGGAGATTTCCCATACTCCATTACAAAAAATAATAATCATGAAAGAAACCACAACCATTAATGGAATTCCGATGGTAATGCAGGATGAATTTTTCATGCATGCCGAAGACACGACCATCCACGTCACAGCGGAGGAAAAAGAAAAATGGAACGCCGGAGGCCAAGGCCCCAAGGGGGACAAAGGTGATAAAGGCGATCCCGGAGCCACAGGCCCACAAGGGCCGCAAGGCCCCAAAGGAGAACCGGGAACGCCGGGACCTGCCGGGGCACAAGGCCCGAAGGGCGACAAGGGCGATCCCGGCCCCGCCGGTCCGGAAGGTCCGGGCGGATCTGGAATTGCTCCGGGCTGCTTCATGTGGTTTTGCGGCTCCACACCGCCGGAGGGCTGGCTGAAATGCAATGGGGCACTGTTGCAGATAAGCCAGTACCCCGCCCTGCACGCAGCCATCGGCACCACTTATGGGGGAGACGGAGCAACTACTTTTGCCATTCCTGACTTAATAAGGGATAACGGCCTGTTCATCCGCGCAGCAACTGGAGACAGGACAATAGGAAGCGTTCAGGGTGATGCAATCCGCAATATCACGGGAAAGGCGGGAGTACATGCATTTGGATATACTAGCGAAGTTCCAGGATATACAGGAGTATTTAAAGGGGGAACAGAAATCGGCAATGCATGGGCACCTAGTAAGACTCCAGGCAACGGTATACCTTTTAATTTTGATGCTTCCCGATCCGTACCTACAGCAGACGAAAATCGTCCTGTAAATATTTCCTTACTGCCTCTTATTAAATATTAATAATCATTAATTGTAAAAACATTAAAAAATAGATGTCTTCTATAGACATATCCTTATACTCTGAAAATGCATGAAACTTTTAAATTTTTTTCATGTAATAAAAATCCTAAAATACTCACTTAAAAAATGAGAAAAAATTCTTCAGGGAAAGAAAGAATCGTTACCTTTGTCAGTTGAAGGAGTTCACTCATCATAGAAATAAATTAATTTTCGGAACTATTTACTTTAGTCTTGTATCAGTCGTTTTGGCTGCCTCTCCCGCCAATTTATTACCGAATATCAGCGTTAGCAACAATGCAATATTCTAACAAGGTTATTCTACATAATTCCGTTAATTTTTAACCGCTGCAAACCTATCGGCTTGCAGCGGTTTTTACTTTACCTACAAAGGAAAAAGCTTTTTGTTAAAAATATTAAAGACAGATTTTTGGGGAGCCACAATGGCTGGCTTTTCATTTTCCATTCCGGAAACGCATCAAAGGTCTGTACACGCTGACGAGCATTACTTATATTTCCGCCGTGAAAAGCATCCTCCTAATCGGCTTGGGCAGCTTTATCGGCGGAGTACTCCGGCACCTTCTTTCCTGCTGCCTGAATGATTCCGTCGTGAAGGGATTTCCCCTCGGGACTCTGGCCGTCAATCTGGCCGGATGTTTTCTGATCGGCATTTTGTACGGCTTTTTTGACCGGGGCACATTGATCAATCAGGAACTGCGCATTTTTCTCACCATCGGGCTGTGCGGAGGCTTTACCACCTTTTCCACCTTCATGAATGAAAATTTCCTGATGGCGCAGGGCGCTCAATTCTTCACGCTGCTTCTCTATGCCGTCCTGAGTCTGGCAGGCGGCTTCCTGGCCGTCTGGCTGGGCTATACGCTGCTTAAGGCGGTATGATTCTGTTCATCCCGTGCCAACCCGGGAACAGGATAAAAGGATGCGCTTCATCAAGCAATCCGCCGGACGGCTGAATCAACTACGGCACGGGATGGGCATCTCACGTTTTCCATACAGCCGGAATAGAGGCTTGCGTCAATTTTATATTGCCTTCCTGGCTGGTAAGTCATATATCCCAGCGGTTCAACCGCCATCATGTACTCATTCACCCTGCCATGCCGCTGATCCATCTTCTGAAATGCCTCGGAGCCCTGTTGACAAGCTGGTGCCTGTTGTGTTCCGGAGCCTCCGCGGCGGATAACGGCAGAATCCTGATGGTGACGGAGGCCACGTTCCCGCCCTATGAGTTCCGGGAGGAAAACGCCATCATGGGCATTGATCCGGAGATCATGCGGGAAGTAGCCAGACGCGCCGGGAAGGAACTGGTGATTGAAGACATGAGCTTCGATTCCGTGATTACGGCCGTGGTTTCCGGCAAGGCGGATGTGGCGGCCTCCGGAATCACGGTGACTCCGGAACGCCGGAAACAAGTGGATTTTTCCATTCCCTACGTGGAGGCGGCCCAGGTGATCATCGTTCCCAAAGGTTCTTCCATCCGGAGCAGGGACGATATCCGGGGCCGGAGAATCGGCGTTCAGCACGGAGCTACGGGGGACATTTACGTCACCCGCAACATCCAGCAGCCGGAACGCTTTCCCAACGGGGCGCTGGCCGTGGCCGCACTGGCGGCAGGCAAGGTGGACCTGGTGGTTATTGACCGGGACCCGGCAAGGATGTACCTGGCCAACCATGATGAGCTGGAAATACTGCCGGAGCCCCTGACCTCGGAAACGTACGCCATTGCCATACGCAAGGGAAACACGGAACTCCTCCAGCACGTCAACAAGGTCATTGCCGACATGCAGGCGTCCGGGAAGCTGGAAGAGATACGGGCCAAATACGCCGCCATGCAGGTCAGGCCTCCCGGTTCATCCGGCGCCCATGCCGCAGGAACCGGTTGGCTGGAAGGCAAGTGGCTGGACCTGAAAGAGTCGTTTGAGGTCAATTTTATTCAGGAAGGACGCTGGAAGTACTTGGCCAACGGTTTTCTGGTTACGGTGGAGATTTCCTTCTTTTCCGTACTTCTGGGCGTTCTGATGGGTTTCGTGGTGGCCGTCATCCGCGCCACCCACGACAAGACGGGAAAGCTCCGTTTCCTGAATGCTCTCTGCAAGCTGTACCTCACGGTCATCCGGGGCACCCCCGTTGTCGTGCAGCTGCTGATCATCTACTTCATCATCTTCGGTTCCGTGGATATCAGCAAGGTGCTGGTGGCTGTGGTCGCCTTCGGCTTCAACTCCGGCGCCTACGTGGCGGAAATCATCCGCGGCGGCATCATGGCCATCGACAAGGGGCAGTTCGAAGCAGGCCGCAGCCTGGGCCTGGGATATGCGCAGACCATGATTTACATCATTCTTCCGCAAGCATTTAAAAACGTGCTGCCCTCCCTGGGGAACGAATTCATCGTGCTCCTGAAGGAAACCAGCGTCTCCGGCTACATCGCCCTTCAGGACCTGACCAAGGGCGGCGACATCATCCGCAGCCAGACCTACACCGCCTTCATGCCCCTGATGGCCGTGGCCCTGATTTACCTGGCCATGGTCATGCTGTTCAGCTGGCTGCTGGGCAAGCTGGAAAGGAGACTGAAAAACAATGAATGAGCCGCCCCAACATACGCCCATGCCCATGTTCCAAATCAGCAATCTGGTGAAGGAGTTTAATGCCGTCCATGCGGTGCACGATGTCACCACGCAGATCAATCAGGGGGAGGTGGTGTTCATCGTAGGCCCCTCCGGTTCCGGAAAGAGCACTTTCCTGCGCTGCCTGAACCTGCTTGAAGAACCCACCTCCGGGGAAATCCGGTTCAAGGGGGAACTTATCAACGCGCCCCATGCGGATGTAAACAAATTCCGGCAGCACGTAGGCATGGTCTTCCAGCATTTCAACCTTTTCCCTCATCTGACCATTCTGGAAAACATCACGATCGCCCCCGTGAAGACGGGCCGCGCCACCAGAAAGGAAGCCACGGCCCAGGCGGAAGCCCTGCTCCAGCGCATCGGCCTGTATGACAAGCGGCATGCCTATCCCCTCCAGCTCTCCGGCGGCCAGAAGCAGCGCATTGCCATCGTGCGTTCCCTGGTCATGAATCCGGACGTCATCCTGTTTGACGAACCGACTTCCGCCCTGGACCCGGAAATGGTGGGGGAAGTCCTTTCCCTGATGAAGGAGCTGGCTAAAGGCGGCCTGACGATGGCGGTCGTCACCCATGAAATAGGATTCGCCCGGGAAGTGGCCACCCGCATTATATTCATGGACAGGGGAAAAATTGTGGAGGAAGGCTCCCCTTCCCAGGTCATCGACCACCCGTCACATCCCAGGCTGAAGGAATTCTTCTCCAAGGTACTTTAAACGGAAGGACAGTCCGGAATCAGGAAAGACCGCGTCCCTGCCCGTCCGGAGCATGGATTCACACAAAAAATGCTTCCGGAACCATTCCTCCGCCCCAGCCGGAGAAACCGCCACAAGAGGCCATGGAGTTTCTGCTCCCGGAGGCCTCCATTACTTTCTTTGGCCTCCCCATCCTATTCTGACATCCACAGGCACGGTGACGATATCAACGTGCTGTTTGTACAGCAGCTTGACTTTCAATACCGGCAACTCTCCCTGATAAGGGAATTGCAGGACATAGCCATCCTCCAGAAAATTCTCCGAAACACTCCCGAAAAAGGATAACACCGAAGAATCAATTTTCCTTCCTTTTCCATCAAACAACTGCCATTCATCAATCATGAAACGGTGCTCGCTGCCCAGTGACACACGTACGGTGAACTGCTCTCCCTTCCTTTCCGCCAGACTTACCGTCCATTCACAGGCGGGTTCCTCCTCTGCAACGATGATGTCGCCTTTCTGCTCTCTTTCAGCATACGGCGACAAAGGCACATCCTTTTTGACCTCCTTTTCCTCCAGCGGAAATTCATAAAGGGGCGTCTCCCGGTCACGCGCCACAGGAACACGAAGCGTTCCCCGCAAACGCACCCATGATGCGTCCGCAGCCGGCAGGCGTGGACACTCGCCGTAAACCAGCGTCTTGTTCACGCTCTCCCTGGACGCTCCACCAAGAAAGGCAAGATTAAACGTCACATCGCCCAGCTTTTTCCCCGTGGAATCCTCCGCCGTCAGAACTTGTTCCTGAACCTTGTCGTCAGCTTCAAAATTCAGGGGGGCAGGGACACTCAGCATGGCTCCAAATATCAATTTCGGAATCGGGAGGCTCTCTCCCTTTCTATCCATCAACCCTATTTGGACTACCGGAAATTCCACTTTTACATCGGAACTTTTTAAGCCGCCCGCATCCTGCGCTCCGGCAAACATCGCCAAGCCTGTCATCCAGAATATTCCGCAACTTTTCTTCATCATCATTCTCCGTTCCCGTTTATTTCACAGTTTTCCCCGGCCGCCCCCGCCGGGAGAACCATTCCCGCCATGCCAATCCTGAATGAAACGGGAACTTCCGCTTCCTTCAATCCCGACGCATACCGGATCCTGAAATTCAGCCGATTGTCTTCCGGTCTTTGCAGAACAAAGAATGCCGCCCATGTGGACTTCCCGTTCCTGAAATTTCCCGGCAGCAGAGATTGATTGTTCTTCTCTTCCGGATTGTCCCGATCCACTAATTCCAATTCGCGGGCTCCGCTTCCATCCGGAAGAACCAAACTCAACTCCACCCATACATTATCTTTCTGGCCGGGAATGGAGAAACCCCAGTTTGTCACGGTCAGCTCCGTGTGTACATCCTCTTCCTTCCCGTGGTTCAGTACGGCTTTTTCCAGCACCACGGGAACCCCCGTCCCCTTTTCCAATGGGACCGACACCACTTCCGAATCCCTGTCCATGCTTGAAACCATAACGGCGGCAGTTCCCCGAACTTCCACCCAGCGGGCATCCCGCCCAGGCGTCCAATCCCTTCCCTCCACGGAAAGCCACGGCCGGAGAGGGCTTACCATCCACCGTTCTGTCACGGAAGCTTGATGGAACAACTGCACACCGGGAGGGCGGCTTCCCAGAGAATCACATAAATCCAGCCGCGTTTTCTCCAAATGCACAGAGGCGATTTTCCAAGGAGCCGTACACTGGAACAGCATGTGCATGGTCAGATGCGGGACAGTGTCTTTTCCATGGAACCAGCCTTCGCCGCTCCATATATTCACGGAGTGGATAACCGCCTTCACGGCAGGTTCGGAAACCGGCTGCGCATGAAGCAACACCGGCACGCATGCCAGTACGGATGAAAACAAGGCACGGAACATTACGTCAAAGAAAAATTCTCCATTCAGTGTAACTTACATATGAATAAATACAAGCGGCTTCCGCATCGTTTTTCCTGTTCGGCCCCCGGGCAGGTTCACTTTCCTTTCCTGATTTTCCCCCTCATGCCCAGTTTGACATCCACGGGGACAGCTACCGTTTCATGGGGAATTTGGTAAAGGATGCGGAACCTGAGTTTTTCCAGCTTTTCCGGTTCTTTAAAGACAAAACGTTTTGCCCAGTAGGCGGAAGAATCGTCTCCATCAGAAGAATAGTTGGTACCAAGAGGGGATGCCTTCAATGATTCATCCTTTTCATTCAGTATCTCGAAGGAATCCAGACGGAAAGCGGAGTCAGCCTTCAGACCGATCATCACTGTGACCATTTTCCCATCCTGATTTTCATACGTGCTGTAATCCTCCAGCACAAGCTTTCCCGCTGAAGGCCCTTGAACAGATACAACGTCGGCGCCTTCCTCCCCTTCTTCACTGTTTCCGGGCAACGGCACATCTATCTTCGTCCCTTTTGACAGAGGCAGCTCATAAACGCGGCTTTTCAATGTCCGGGCCAGGGAAATGCGCCATACCCCTTGCAGCCGTATCCAGGAAACTCCCGGGAGCGGAATCTCCCCCGCCGTGCCCCTCATCCCGGTTTGGCGCCATCCTTTCCGGGAGGATTGAAACGGGCTTATGTCAAACTCCACGGGAGCCAGCTTCCTCCCCGCGGAATCTACGGCCTCCAGATACTGGACTCCGGAATGCTCCCACACCGCAAAGGACAAAGGCTCTTTAACACTTAATATTGCTTCTACATTCAACTCCAACGGGATTTTTTCCTTGCGCTCCCTCTTGGATAATCCTACGGAAACAAATTCAATTCTTACCGGCTGCTTTTCTTCCTTCCCATCCTTTTCCGGAGCGGCGTCCCCCAGGGAAGCTCCCAGAATCAGGCAGATGCCCGGAATGGCGTATCTCTTCATATCAATTTTTTTTCGTTGAACCTTCCTGTTTTTCCCCCATGCCGAACAAGCCGAAGCGGATATTCACCGGAACCACGATCTTTTTCATCCCGGTTGCGTACCTGACGGAAATATCCAGTCCCTCCTCCTTCCTGTCGCCCAGCTCCAGATAGCGGCACCAGTCATGCTTTCCGCCGGGATCAATGCCGCTTCCACCGTACTCCGCCACCGGCAGCGGAGTACCGTCCTCCGTGTGCGTCTCCATGTCCAGCAGGCCCAGCCTGACGGGGGAAACCAGGGAGAACATGACCTGAGAACTCTCTTCCTGTCCGCACCAGGCACCCAACCTGCTCACCGACAGTTGCACCTTCACATCTTCGCCGTTCGAGCCGGCACCCTTGAGCGTCAGCGGCACGGAAAATCCGTTGACCAGCTTGACCTTCACTTTCTCCGACAGTACGGCAGTCCGGTACATGAAAAAAGGAATTTCCCCCTTCAGTTCCACCCATTCCGTATCTTCCGCGGGCAGCCAGTCCTCCCAGGACAGGGAAATCTCACCGGTTTTTTCATTAAAAGCAAAGTCATTGCGGGAAATATACCGGCACTCGCCTTTGGAACTGGCATCTCCCCTGGAATCCACCAATTTCAGACTGGCGTTGCTTTCATCAAAATAGGCTGCCTTCCAGCCAGTTTCCTCCAGGAATGACAGTTCCAAGTCAATCCTTTCCGGATCCGTACTGATTTCCCATCTGTCCAAGGAGAGGGATATGGCTGGTTCCCCGGGAGCTTCCTTCGCAAGTGCGGAACAACAAACGGCCATGCAGCAAAACACGGACAGCCAGGGTATGATTCGGTAGAGCATGGGTAGGGGAACAAACAGGATTTCCTGTAATGATAATCACATTACCAACGATGATCTCAAAACGGAAGAGCTTTTTCCGATGACCGGAGAACCGTTTCCGGTGCGGATATTATTTCCTGTTTCCCGGCTCATCCCGTATTTCTCCCCTCATGCCAAATTTGATATCTACCGGAATTTTTACTAATTTCCGGAAGGCCCTGTAAATCGGCCGGATCCTGAGTTTTTTCCCGTCTCCAAGGTCCTCAAAAAAATACGTGGCATCCGCTCTACAGAAAGATTCCACTGGAGAATAGGACATTCCCCCAGTCATGGTTTCCAGGACTTCATTCTTGTCATTCAAGATTTGAAATGCAGAAAGCTCAATGGGAGCGTCTGCCTCCAGGCCAATCTCCGCTTTGACCATTTTTTTGCCCTCATACTCAATTTTTTTATATTCTTTCAGAACAATTCTTGAGGAAGAAGCCGTCCGGGCTGTCACCACATCTTCACTTGCCTCCCCTTCCCCGCCGTTGCTGCCGGGCACGTCAATGTAAACTTCCGTTCCTTTCTCCGCAGGCAGTTCATAAACGTCTCCCTTCACCAGCCGGGCAAGAGGCACCCGCAGCGTTCCTTTCAAACGCAGCCAGGCGGCATCCGGGCCGGGCGCTTCTCCGGCAGTCCCGGCAATGCGTAAATACACCATGCCATCCGCCGTGTTCTGAATCGTTGCTGACAAAC
Source organism: Akkermansia sp. RCC_12PD (assembly GCF_036417355.1). NCBI lineage: Bacteria > Pseudomonadati > Verrucomicrobiota > Verrucomicrobiia > Verrucomicrobiales > Akkermansiaceae > Akkermansia > Akkermansia sp. RCC_12PD. The sequence continues at coordinate 423,232 of NZ_CP143889.1, forward strand.
GGATTTCCGCCGGTGCCAGTTTTCGTCCGGAAGAGTCCGTTACATCCAGATATTGCAACCCGGTGTCGGCATATTCCCCAAAACATCGTGGTTCACTGACACTCAAAATCATGCAGAATTTCAACTTGAGAGCGCTTTCTTCCCAAACGCCGTTCCGGCACCTCCGATCACTATCCCACCCAACATTATCCATTCCAATGCCCACTTCATTTTCCACCGCCGCTCCGCGTCCTGTCTGAACCGCCACCCATGAGAGGGCCACCGCCGCCGGAACCAGCCAGTTACTTATCATGCCGTGCATTCTCATCTCCATTCCCTTCTTGTTGAATATTCCGGTTTTCCATGACTCCGAACAGGCCGAACCGTGCCTGTACCGGAACCATGATTTTTTTCAATTCGTCAGCATAGTTGACGGAAACCTTCCATTCCTCCCCCTTGATGTCCTCCTCCCGGAAGTTCACGATCCAGCAGTATTTCCCGCCGGGATGATCCGCTTCCCCGGAAATGCATTCCGACGAACCATCCACGGGCAGCACGGCTCCAGCTTCGGATTCCATTTTAACTCCCAGAAAACCTATTTTTGACGGTGCCAGCAGATGAAGAGATACCCACCCCTCGCTCCCGATAACCTTGTAGGGAACCACCTTCAGTACGGCATTCACGTCCTTTCCATCCGGTCCGGCATTCCGGAGGACCAGGGGAACGGAGTTTCCCTCCCCCATCTTCAGGGAAACGCTTTCCGACATGAAAGAAGCCCGGCAGATGAAAAAGGGTATCTTTCCGCTCACCTCCATCCATTTCGCGTCTGCCGACGGCAGCCAGGACTCCGTGGACAAAGTAATCCTCTTTCCCTTCTTCAGCCCCTCCAGCAACGAGGGGGAGTCATCATAACAACACTCCATGCCGGGGCACGAGGAACCTTCCGAGTCCGCCAGCTTCAATCCACTTTCACTGACCCCGCAGCAGGCAATTTTCCAACCGGACTCTTCTGCGGCCTTCATCGTGACTTTCAATTCAAGATCAAGCTGCCTCTTCCGTGAAGGGTCTCCCATCCGTACAGATTGTGTGGACCAGTTGTAAGGGGAAACGGTTATGACAGGTTCTTCAGGTATTTCCCCGGAAAAAGAGGAAGAGCAAAGGGCCATTCCCCAAACCGCCGGGCAGAATAAAAAACGGCAAAATATAAAATAGTTAAACGTTAGTCCCATTCCAATAAATATATTATTATTCACAATCATCAACATGGATAATTTCCAGAAAATCAGTGCCGGGTTGCGGTGCAACAATCAACGGAGGAGGGCGCCCTTCCCTTTTTCCGGTTCCTCCCGGATTTCCCCCCTCATGCCAAATTTAATATCCACCGGAACGGTGACCGCCTTCTGCCGCACCCTGTAAAGCAGCCTGATCCTGAGCTTCCGGAGATCTTCCGGCGCTTCCAATTCAAGCAGACTCTTCACGTAGCAAAAGGGAGAGAAAGAAAAGCCTTCTCCCGACGCTATCCTGCTCAGGCATGTGGATTCCAGAACTCCATTCCTGTCATTCAATATCTGAAAATCGGTCAGATCAAAATGAGACTCTATTTCCAACACAATTTCCACCCGGGCCATCTTTTTCCCCTCCTTTTCAAAAATCCCGCACTCACCGAGGGAAAGTTTTCCCACAGAACCATCTTCACCCACGACAATGTCGCCATTTCCCGCCTCTTCCTCCGCACTGTCGTTGTGCAGAAGAATATCCATCTGCGCGCCGGACTGGAAGGCCAGTTCATAAACCGGACTTTGCTGGAACCGCGCAAGAGGCATGGTTAATTCCCCTCTCAGGCGCAGCCAGGAGATATCCGGCCCCGGAGCCTCTTTCAGAGTTCCGGCAACGTTCGCATAAGTAACGCCTTGTTCCTGTCTTTGAAATAATTGTTCCAAATCAAACGTGACCGGAGCAAGTTTCCTGCCGGAGGAATCAATAAGTTCCAAAACCTGTTTCCCGCCATGGGCATATTTCGGAAAGCACAACGGTTCCCTGGCGCTCAGCATGAGCGATATTCCCAACTCCGGTTCCGTTTCCTTAAAATCCCCCAGATCTTCTTCACCACTGCAGTGCCACATCAGATGGGGTTCCCAGCCGACATGACCCACTCCAACTTTCACGGGATTTTCCTCCGCGGCATGTCCGCCATTCATCACGGCAGCCCATGCCATGAACACGGTACACAGAAAAATCCGGCCCTTCATCATCATGCCATGCTTCTTCATCTCACTTTCTTCCCGGTTGAACCTCTTTTTTCAGCTACCGTGCCGAACAGGCCGCTGCGCCCATGAACGGGAACCACGGCTTCTTTCAAGCGGACCAAATATTTGACGGCCACAATCACTTCTTCATCGTGCGTGCCGTCCAGTACCAGAAACTGGCGCCACCCATGTTTCCGTGCGGAATTTCTATCTTTTTCCCCGCCGCATTTTCCCAGAATAGCTGTCCCGTCCGTTCTTTGCACTTCAAAATCCAGGAATCCCACCGGAGCTTCGGAACTCATGCTGATAGTGACGCTGAGGGTTCCCTTTCTCAAGGGATTCGGTCTAAGGGAATCCACTTTCAGCATCACATTTACGTCTCCCCCATCCAGGGCGGCGCCCTTGAGTACCAGCGGCGCTGAAAAATCCTCGACCAGCTTCAGCACGACATTTTCCGACACGGAAGAATCACGGGAAACGACAAAAGGCAAGTTTCCCTTTACCTCAATCCACTTCGCTTCCGCCGACGGCAGCCACGACTCCGTTGACAGAAGGATTCTTTCATTCCTGATGCGGCATCCGGAAGAGAAAAAAACGGAATAATCGCTCTTCATGCCGGAGCAGGAGGAACCCCTTGAATCCACCACAGTCACACCGGTCCCGCCTTCCCGGAAATAGGCGATTTTCCAATCGGATTCCTCCTTGATCTTCAGGCCTATTTGAAGTTCCCGCTTCAAGGGAAAATCCCCGGATTCGGCAGGCCTTGTCGACCATTTGTACAGCGAAGCGGAAAAAGCCGGATTTTCGGTTCCTTTCTCCCCATAGGAAGGGAAAGCAAGCAAAAAACAGCAAACGGCTGCCACCCGGGGCAGATGGAAATACTGTATCATCTCATTCACAGGTAGTTTGTTATTTCACACAAGTAACATTTTTATTTTCTGAATCAACTTTTAAAATACACCTTTGCCGGGAAAACGTAAACATCCCGCCAAAGACGAGAATCATGCCCGGCGGCAACGGGAAAATGCTTCCACGACATTCCCGGAAAGAAGACGGATTCCGCACTTTCGCGAATTCCCGGCAGTTTCACGCTGCATACAACCGTGCCTCGAAACGGATACGGCAGACTTTCCGGAAGCCGGTTTTTCAACGATGGAACAACAAAGGCCATCCTGCAACACACATCCGGACGGAAATGGGAAACGTCAGGTCATGAAAAGACTGCGGAAGGACATAACCACCCGCGAATCCATGTCCCTATACCAATGCCCATCCCAGCAACTTCCCAAAATTGCCGTATCTTCACTCCCAAACACGCATTACCGGCGCCCCCCGCCCTTTCCTTTTTCCGGCTCCTCCGGTATCTCACCCCTCATGCCTATTTTGGCATCCACGGGAACGGCCACGGATTCCACAGGAACCCTGTACACCATTCTTATTCTCATTTTCGAGAAGTCTTTCGGAGCCTCAAACCGGAAAGATCTTGTCCACCTTCTTGATTCTCCCGACCTTCCGGAAGAACTGCCCCTCAAGTCGGTTTTCAAAACGGCATCTTTGGCATCCAGAACCTGGAATCCTTCCAGCTCAAAAGGAGAATCCGTCTTCAGCCCGATCTCTGCCGTAACCGTTTTCTTGCCGTCCTTTTCAACGACCTCATATTCATCAAGAAAAAGCCTTCCCGTAGAGGGATCTCCTGCCACTACGATATCTTCGGGAGCGGCAGTTTTATCATCCGTCTCCCTGGGCAGCGGAACATGCATTTCCGTTCCCTTTTTTGGAACGAGTTCATAAACAGGCCCCGTCACCAGCCGAGCAACGGGAACCTTCAGCATTCCCTTCAGCCGGAGCCATGCCACATCCGGAAGAGGCAATTCCCCAACTTTCCCGAACACGCATGCATATGCTTCTCCATCATAACCCTGCTGATACAGATAGCCCAGATTGAATTCCACAGGGGACAGCTTTCTTCCGGAGGAATCCGTCATTTCCAGATATTGAATGGAATCGAAATTCCTTTGGAAAGACAAATGGGGCTTGATATCCAGCCTTATCTCAAAAACCAGTTGCAAGGGACCTTCCTCCAACTGCCCGTTCATCCATAATTCCTCGCTTGCCACCTTCACGGAGGTAAATCTGGCCTTTACAGGTTTTTCCACTTCCTCTTCCCCCCATGCTACCGGGCAGACGGCCGCAGCTACGCCCAGAACAAGCAGCATGTTTACCACACTTTTCCTATTCATGGCCATTTCCCTCTTTCTTCATTTCCATCTTCTCCATCTGCCCGAACAGGCCGCTTCTGATATCAACCGAAGCCATGATCCTCTTCAAATTCACCGCATGCCTGACAGTTACGGACAGTTCATTGCCTTCTATTCCCTCCACAGACAAATATCGATTCCATTCATACTTGTTTTCAGCCGTTCCAAATCCTCTCCCGGAGGTTCTAACCGATAACACAGTATCATCAGCCGCCTTCAATTCAAAATCCAGAAAACCTATCTTTTCAGATGAAGTCAGCTGGAGTACCAGCCAACTGCCGGAGTTTTCCTCTTTCCCGGCCTGATAATTTTCCACCTCCAGCACAGCTTCCACATCATGGCCGCCTTTCCCTCCTTCCTGTTCCATTCCGGCGTTCTTTAGCACCACAGGAATGGAAAATCCCTTCTCCAGCTTGATTTTCACGCTTTCCGAATCAGCCGTGGCACAAGACACCACGCAAGGAATGTCGCCTTTCACTTCCGTCCACACAGCATCCGGGGAAGGAAGCCAGGAATCCGCAGTTACGTAAACAATGCCATCTCTCCTGTCCCTTTCCGGCTTATGGGAAGCGTAATACCTGCATTCCATCCCGGAACAGGAGGATCCGGTAGAATCCTTCAGGCTCAATTCATGTTCTTTATCTTCACAATAGATTACCTTCCAGGGAGAATTTCCGGCGACCTTCATTTCCAGCTGGAATTCCCTGCTCTCCACAGGAGGCGTCTGCCGAAAAGACGTGTTCGTGGACCATTGATAAAGGGAGACGTCAACGGACGGTTCCGGAACGGATTCTTTTCCAGAAGAAAAACACGGTGTTGTCAGGCCGCAGGCGAAGGCGGCAAGGAATAAAAAACGGTACAACATAACAGGGAGGGTACGAGGGAATTTTCACCATACCAGCCCCCCTCCCGGAAACAAGGTCAAAACGCAGTTCCGGCTTCCAAAAATCCAGATCATTCCCCTCATGCGGAGTTCCTATCCATTCCGCCTTTCCTCCCGCTTCTCCGGTTCCTTCCGGATTTCCCCGCCCATGCCCAGCTTGACGTCCACAGGGACGGATACATGTTCCGGCTCTCCTCTGTAACGCAACCGTATCCCAATGTTCCCCATCTCTTTGGCAACAGAAAACTCCAACGCGGTTTCCCATATTATTGAATTATCATTTCCGGATGAAGAATAACTGTCCATGCCGGCGGACAGCAATTTGCCTTTTTCGTCAAGCAACTGGAATTCATCCAGATAAAAGGGAGTATCCACGTCCAGGCAAACCGTTACGGAAAAGGTCTTTTTTCCATCCTTCCTCGTCCACGTAAAATCCTTGAAATAAAGCATCCCCATCGGCATGTCGTCGGACGCCACCACATCCTCCAACTTCCCCGTATTCCCTTTTTCATTCCCCGGCAAGGGAATAAGGACGGACGCTCCCTTCCGCAGCGGGAGTACATAAACAGGGCTATCCATGATGAGCGCCACGGGGACCCTCAGCAATCCCTTCAACCGCACCCACTCCGCCCCGGGAGAAGGAAGAGATGGAGCAAAGCCTTCAATCTCCATATAAGAGATTCCCCTGTCACGGCTTTGATCCATCCTTCCCAAGTCAAACCTCACCGGAGACAATTCCCGGCCTGTGGAATCCACGGCCTCCATGAATTGCCGCTCCGTATTCGAAGGATTCCAGAATCCCCAGCGGTCAGGGATAAAAAGAACGGCACGGCACCTCCATTCCAATGGGCTCTTCTCTCCGTCAAACCACATGTCACGTTCCAGTCCTACTTGCGTAAATGACACCCCCACTTCTGAGGGAACATCCTTTCCACCCTCGCTGGAGAATGCCGCTCCGGAAAACAGAAGAAAGATTCCCGCGCCGTGTCCTATGGACTGCATCATCTTCATATCATTCGCCCTTTTGAGAATCCTGCACCAGTCCGGACATGCCGAATTTAATTTCCACAGGCATATCCACCCATTCCAGCCCGGTCATGTAATTCACGGCAACATGAACTTTCCCTTTCTCATCCGGATTCAATAAATAAGACCAGAACCATGAATATTCCCCGGATGAGCTGCTACGGCTGAATAAATCTTCTCTCGCCGGAAAAGGAGCGCCTTCCGGCGTCGTCAGCTCCAGGCGCAGAATCCCCATATACCGGGAAGATTTCAACTTCATCTCCATCCTGAGCCCCCCTGAATCCCTGTCCCGGACAAATGACATCTCCAGGGAGCCCCGTCCATCCTTTTCGCTTCCGGCCTCCTCAAGAACGGCTCCTTTCAGAAGCAAAGGCTTCTTCTGGTCTTTCTGCCCCACGGTGAAGGAAAGGCCTTCGGACAAGGCCTCCTCCTTTCCGATAATGCACGGAATTTTCCCTTTCAGTTCCACCCATGCCGCCCCGGCCGCAGGAAGCCAGTCCCTGCATTCCATTTCCAGTACCGGATGTTCCAGGTCCTCCATGAACAGGGATTCTTCGCAACAAAGGACGCCGAAACGGCCGCCCGTGGAATCATGAACAGCCAGACGGGCATCTTTCTCATTGCAGTACACCATCCTCCACAAGGCGGGCTTCATGATTTTCAAATCCACATGAAACGTCTTTTCCGGATTTTTGACACCGGGCTGCCACCATGTTCTGGCATAGGCTGAACACAGGGATGCGGAAAGAGTTTCCTTCTCCGGGACATCCCCGCTCCGGGAAAGGTGGACGGCCAACGGACACAAGGCGCATACAGTCAGGAACTTCACAAAACCATTTTTCATGAATGATTAACGCTAACATTTCCCGTTCAAGGGGCAAGAGAAAAAATCAGCATTCCGGAGGCATTGAAAACTGCCGGACCTTTTTTCCGCCGTTTCCAGCGGCATCCACCCCCTGCCTCCATAAAAAACGGGATACCCCGTCAAAGGGATATCCCGTTTCCATCTGAACTGCGGCAGGCAGCCGTTAACTGCCATAAGAGGATTCTACGCGCCGGGCTACATCCCGGTAACCGTATTCGGCATCGTAAATCTGCTGGAATGCCGCCAGGGATTCCTCCTTCTTGCCGAGCTTTTCATAAAGCAGGCCGATCATGTAGAGGATTTCCTTCTTGGTGTCATTCATTTCAATCAATTCCTTGTTGGCCTCTTCCAATTGGCGAAGGGCCATGTCGTGCATGTTCTTGGCGTCATAACATTTGCCGAGCAGCAGCATAGCGCGGATGCGGATATGGGGGTTGTTGCGGGCGCGCTGGAGTTCCGGGATGGCCTCCGTATAGTTGCCGCAGTCAAAGAGGGCCTGCCCGAGTTCAAAACGCGTCTGCGGATCCGTGGGATTGTTTTCCACGCGCTGGCGGCACAGGGCCACCTGCTGTTCGGCGGCTTCCCGGCTGAACTGGGCCAGCTGCTCCTGAAGCTCCTTGTTGTCCGGGTCCGCGGCGGCGCGCTTGCGGATTTCCTCCACCTGGGCCTTGCGCAGGCGCTCGTTCATTTCCCCGGCCTTGTTTTCCAGGGAGATGTCGTTGTTGCTGAGACTGAAGGCGTAGCTATAGAAGGAGTAGGCGTTGGCCCAGTCCTCCATCTGTTCGTAAACGTTGGCGATGTCCCGCACCACGGCCTGATCCTGCTGGTTCTGGGCATAGCGGGCGGAAAGAAGGCCCAGGCGTTCTTCCAGTTCCGCACGGGTAAGGCCTTTCTTGTCGCTCTTGTCCAGAGCATTCGTTTCGGAGGAATCCTTCATCACGTCCTTGAAACTCTTGGCCTCTTCCCACTTCTGTTGCTGCATCGTGGCGCGGGCCATGCAGTCCTTCTCGCTTTTCACCGCCACGCTGTCCGTGGGGTCCAGCTTCACGATGTCGTGGAACACTTCCGCGGCCTTGGCCGGAAGATCTCTGGAGACATAGTGGGAAGCCAGCATATGGAGCATTTTCTTGTTGGTGGGATGCCCCTGGCGGATGGTTTCCAGCGCAAAGGCGGCCAGGTCCGGAAAGTCCACCTCCATGGCGGCTGCGTACAGCGCCTCATTCACCGGAATGCTGTAAGGATCGTTTTCCAGTTCGTCCTCCAGGGAGGAGAGCTGGGTGGCCGCATCCTTTTTGGATGAGGTGAGCTTGCTGGTGCTGATTTTCATGCCGCTGAACAGGCCGCCTTTCTTGGGCTCCGGATTCAGCTTGATTTCACAGGCGCGCAGGGCCTGCCGCCCTTCCAGAAAGCCCGGCAGCTGCTTTACCAGCGCCTTGAGAAGGCTGACAGCATAGGGAAAGTTGTTCATATCCACCGCCTGGCGGGCGCGCACCCAAAATTCGGCCTGCTGGGGGGTCAGCTGGTCTTCTGTAATCGTATCAATCATGGAACTATATGAGTGTAAATGATAAGCATCGGAAAAACTCCAAACAGGGAGTTCCCGCATGTAATAGTTTAATACTATCAATCAGGGGGGCGTATTTCAATCTTGTTTTTTGTTCCCGTTAGGAAAAAATACGCCGCATGAGACTGGACGCTCTTTTATCCCGCTACGGGTACTGTTCCAGGCGGGAAGCGCCGGGATGGATCAAACGCCACTCCGTTACGTCCGGGGGGAGCGCATGCGCCAACCCCGCGGACAAAGTTCAGGCGGAAGACGTCCTGATAGACGGAGAACCGGTGGAATTCCCGGAAGGGCTGTATGCGGCCCTCCACAAGCCAGCCGGCTACACATGCAGCCACGACGAAGAGGAAGGGGACGTGATTTACGACCTCCTGCCCTTCCAGTGGAGACACCGGAATCCCGCCGTTTCCTCCGTCGGACGGCTGGACAAGGAAACGTCCGGATTGCTCCTGATCACGGACGACGGCAAGTTCATCCACCGCATGACTTCCCCCAGGCACCACGTTGCCAAAGTGTATGAGGCTGCCACGGAACAGGACATCCCGGCGGAGGCCGTGGAACTGTTCGCCGCCGGCACGCTGACGCTGGAGGGAGAAAGGCACACCTGCGCCCCCGCCCGCCTGGAAATCCTGGAACCGCGCCGCGCACTGCTGACGCTGACGGAAGGAAAGTACCACCAGGTGCGCCGCATGCTGGCCGCCGTGGGCGCTCCCGTGGCCTCCCTGCGCCGCGTTTCCATCGGCAGGCTGAAGCTTGAAGACCTGAACCTGGAACCCGGAGACTGGACGCCCATCCGCCCGGACATGATCTAATCCCTCCTTCCATGTGGATTCCCATCTCCGACGAGCCTATTTCCTGTTTCCCTCATTTTGATGTGGCGGCGGAGTCGGAAGACTGGATTGTGGTGAGCAAGGGAGCCCCGCTGATCGTCCATCCGTCCAACGGGAAGCGGGAACCCAACCTGCTGGAAGGCGTGGAGGAGCTGCTGCGTTACGAACTGGTCAACGGAGCCGCCCTTTCCCTGGTCAACCGGCTGGACAGGGAAACCAGCGGCCTGACCCTGATTGCGAAAAACAGAAGCGCCGCCCGCCAGCTGGGGCGCGCCATGCAACGGCGGCTGATGCACAAGGAATACCTGGCCATCGTCAGGGGATGGCCAGAATGGAAGGAAACGGTCTGCACGGCCCCCATCCTGCGGCAGGGGGAAGTAGGGGAAAGCCGCATCTGGGTAAAACAAACAGTACATCCCGCCGGAAAGGAATGCATCACGGCATTCCGTGTAGAGCGCACCCTGGAATCGGCCAGCGGCCCTCTGGCCCTGGTCCGGTGCATTCCGGAAACAGGCCGCATGCACCAGATACGCGTGCATCTGGAGCATCTGGGCCATTCCATCGCGGGAGACAAGATTTACGGCCCCTCCGAGGATTGCTACCTGGAATACATCCAGCACGGCTGGAACCGGGAACTGGAGAAGCAGCTGATCCTGCACCGCCATGCCCTGCACGCCTGCCGGCTGGAGTTTCCCTTTGATGAAGAAACCTTCACCGCGGAATCGCCCCTGCCGGAAGACATGGCAAGGCTGCTGGCACTTTAGGAAAACAGCCCTCAGATGACCTGGATGACGTCGCCGCGGTCAAACCGGACCTTGGCCAGACGGGCGTACTTGTCCGCTTCCTCATCCCGGTAGCCCAAGGCCAGGGCGCAGAGCGTATAATATGGGGAATCTTCCAGTTTCAGGATACGGTCATATGCAGCCGGGTCCATGCCTTCCAGCGCGCACGTATCTATCCGCAAGTTTGCGGCACAGCTCATCATGAATCCCAGCGCGATGTACACCTGGCGTTCCAGCCATGCCTTGAGCACGTCCGGGGATTTGGAACCCGCCAGCTCAACAATCCGGTCCCGGTAAAGGTTCAGGGATTCCATCGTCACGCCGCGCACTTCCACAATGCGTTCCAGATAACGCTGCACGTCTTCCGTGGAAAAGTCCCTGCGCGCGCAGAACACCACCAGATGGGAGGAGTCCGTCACCTGCGGCTGGTCCCAGGAAACGGAGCGAAGCTCCGCTCGTACGGACGGCTCCCGCACGTCAATGAACTTCCACATTTGCAATCCCAGGGAGGAAGGGCTCAAATGCAGGGATTCCAGCAGGGCGTTCCAGTCCGCCTCCGGAATGCGGCGGTTCGGGTTGAATATCTTGGTGGCATAGCGCCATTCCAGCGTTTTAATCAATTCCTGAGCATTCATATTCGTTATAAGACCAATGATTCAGAGCTTCCCGCGGATGCATGGCGTCAGAAACGCACTTTTCATGCCATCCGCTTCCGCCCTTTGTTCTTCATCATCCTTCTTCTTTGCCGGAATGCAAGCCAAGGTTCCGGCACGCAGGCATCATGGCGGCAGGGGTTCCGGCCGGAATACGGAAGAAATGGCCGCAGGCAGGACAGGAGGGTCGTGATATGACCGGAATGGCGGAATGCGCGGACTATCTCCACGTTCCTCCGGCATTTCCATTTGCCGTATCCGGGCGCAAGACTACAGGAATTTAACCGGCATATGGTCGCCTGTCTCCTGAATTGTGAAGCTGATTCCCAGGCCGAATTCGTTCCTGCCGCCGTTTTTGCGTACGAACACTCCCACGCCCAGGTACCATGACCCCATATTATGGTACATGTTGTATTCCTGAATATCCAGCTTGCCGTCCAATAGGGAGAAGCGCCATTTGCCGCTGAAAGCCCAGGCTTCCGAAAACCGCTGGAGAATGCGCAGGTCCAGCTGGCTGTTGTCCTCCAACAAGGCGTGCTGGTTCAAATAACGGTGCCCCACAGAGATTTCCGTGGACCGCCAGGGCATGAAGCGCAGGGAGTTGTTGTATTCACGGCAGCCGGACACCCTGTCCCTCCCCAAAAGGGGCGCCTGCATTTCCGAACGGTACTCCATCCACGGAACGGGATTCCAGCGCATGAAGGAGAACAGGTTGGAGAAGTCCCTCCGGTCAACGGGATCATATAAGTAGGCGTCCATGAACACATCCCAGGAAAACCAGCGGTGGGAATTAGCATCCCGGCTGGTCATCAGCATGTTGCGGAGCCCGTAGCGAAAAACCAGGCCGGAAGACAGGGAATCGATCTCCGTATATCTTCCCATGCTCAGCGAAGGAGGATTGGTAGTAGGCGTATCTCCGTCAATCTGGGGATAAAGTTCATGCAGCGTATTGGTCTTCACGTACGCCAGCGTGAAGTGCGGCTGGACAATGTGGTTCATGCCGTTGAGCCCCATGGAATCGCTGTACACGGAAGAATAGCGGCGGGAGAATTTGAAGTCCGCGTCCGTCCCCGCGTAAAAAATGCCCTGGTTGAGCGGCTTGTTGTCTCCCGTATCGTAATAACCCGTGTAGCCGCCGCCCACCTTGGGGGTAAGGTTCAGGAATCCCATGATTTTATGGGAAGCGGAAAATTCATGGAACGTATGGAACCTGCTGTATCCGTCCGTCATGAGCATGCGGGCCCAGTAGTCATAGGCAGGGCTTCCCGGCTCCAGGCGGTCCACCAGGTCCCGGATATCCGTCCGCATGAAAGGCGGCACATACTGCTTCAGGAAGGCAAAACTGGTGCGGCTTTCATACATGACGGGGGAGCGGAAGATGGGAGATTTGATGCGTTCGTAGCTCAATTCCGTCCGCTGGTCCGCCATGTAGAAATTGTTGGGCACGAAACGGTGCAGAAGGGAAAAATCATTGGTATCGTCCGTGCGGGAAAGAAGCACCGTGTTGTCCGGAGAGGAGTTGCGCTGGTAGATATCCGGGTAGAAGTCACGCAGCATGTACTCGTCGCTCAACATGTTGACATTGGCTTTCAGACGCCATTCCGTCAGGGCGTTTTCCCGGAGGGACCACATCTGCTGGAGCGCCAGGCGCCACCTGTCGGGGTCCAGGTGTTCACGGTACTCGTCGTCGCCCGCGGAAATCTTCGCCCCCCGGTCATGGGTCATGTACACGGACAGGCCCGTCATGTCCGGGCATTTCTCCTCCAGCGGCACGTCCCGGATGTCCAGGCCGTACGCAAAACCGCGCCGGGTGCGGTAATCCAGATGCAGGGTGCCCAGGTAATCGGCGGAAGGCATGTGGTTTTCCACCCTCCTGTTTCCCAGAAGAAAGCCGTACTCGTTCAGCAGATAAGGCCCCCATATGGACCTGACTCCGGGCATGGGCAGGTATCCCACTTCCGGATTCAGGGAATGGCTGAGATAGGGAAAATAAAAGAAGGGAACGCCGCCGTAATGGAGGGTCAGATTCTTGAAGGAAAACCTGTCTTCCGGGTATACGCGTATCCTGTCCGCGGAAATCCAGGTGAGGGGGTCGCTCACATCTTCTGCGGTAATGGAAGCATCAAACGCTTCCAGATAGGACTGCCCCTTTTCGTCCGTCCTGTACTCAAAGTTGCCGCTGCGCAGAATCATTCCGTCCACCTTCGTCTTCAGGGCGTCGGAAGTGAAGGAATCGCTTTTCCGGTCGTATTCCGCGCTGCCGGCACGCGTCAGGCTGCTGGTATTCGTCCGGCTGTCATGCTGGTAAATGGACAGGTTGCCCTTGAAAAAAACCTTGTCGGCGGCAGCATCCACCTCTGCCCGGTCGGCAAACACTTCCAGCCCGGTGTCCGTAATGATGTGAACCTGCGGAGCGCCTTCAAAAATGAACGTCTTGCGGTCGTGGATATAGCTGAGGGGCCCCTCGTTGGAGATTGTCAGATAGGAAGGCATCTCCGGCATCATGGAACCGGAAAACAGATTTCCGACGCGTTCCGTCCGGTCATCCTTCCCTTCGTCTCCGGCAGGCGGTCCGCCCGGAGCGTTTTCCGCCGCCGTTTCCGCAGCCAAGGGCACACTCAAGGCGATCAGCGCCGCCGCGCCCCATAGCTTTGCGTTCATCCCAATCATGGCTAGTCCACAGAACACTATGAGAAAGGACAAAAGACAAGCCTAATGTCATATTTCTCCGCCAGTGGCCGCCAAATTTTACCGGGTAAGAACGCCGTTGGCAATGATGCCCCAGTCCGCCGTATTCCCGTCTCCGGCGTCATCCACGCGGATTTCCAGCTTTTTCCCGCCTTCCACCGCTACCCGGACCGGCACGGAAGAGCCGTCTTTCAGCACGGGGGATTCAAAAAGCTTTTTCCCGTCCAGATAAACGCCAAACCTGACGCTGCCATCGGAGCCGAACGGCAGTCCCACATCCGCGTGGAATTCCTTCCAGGCGCCATTCAGATCATAGGCGAAAACCGCCGGGGCATGCGCCAGGATGAAATGTTCCGGACGGCCGATTGTCTTGAAGAATGGAACAGGTCCCAGATCCGACGGGAAGAGGACATCCCACAGAGGAACGGCCCACCCCACCTGCGCTACGGAGGGCTTGCAGTCATTCAGGCTGACGCGGGCAAGGTCCGCCGGGATTCCGGCAGGCGTGAATTCCTGGGAGACGTCCCTGCGTTCCAGGGCGCGCTTCCAGACAGAAAGCCATTCCTTCACCTCCGGCCTGGAGCCATGCCTGCGTTCCACTTCCGCCAAGGCCTTCCCCGCTTCATCCGTGCGGCCGCGCATCCACAGGTTTTGCACATCGCCGAAGTAAACGGACTGTGCCAGTGAAGGCACTTTGGCCCCCTGCTCGTCCAGCCACACGGGCAGCGTGGTCATGCAGCGCGTGCTGTCGCAGTTCAGAACGGCCACGCGCATCTCGATAAAGCCGCCCTTGAACCCGGGCCTGCAAATGGTCAGGTCAAACTCTCCGCTGCCGTTCAAGGCGCCGCCCACGGCATTGGAGTCATAGTCGGAACCGCCGGGCGGGTCCAGATGGACCACAATCCCGTAAGCCGGGCGGTCAAGCCTGACTTTTCCTTTCAAGCGCAAGCCGTCCTTGACGGGAATGGCCTCCAGCCGTTCAAAGGAACCCGGAACGTACTTGCCGATCATGCGGCCGAAGGAGGCATCCGCGGGAAGGGAGGTTTCCACACCGTTGAAGAGGGGAACGCTGGCCAGCTTCAAGGCATCTGTCGGCGCCAGGAACGAGCCCTTGCCCTCCTTGCGCAATTCGTTGCCGTACGTATAGTTGCCGGAACCCATCAGTGATTCCCCGGCATCGGGATAATCCCATCCCGTCCCCGTATGGGGAAGGCCGAAGGAGTGCCCCAGTTCATGAGCCGTTCCTCCTATGTAAATGGAGGCATTCTTGCCTTTGGTAACTTTGAAGCGGCCGCCCGTCATCATGGAAGTGTCCAGGAAATTGGCGGGGTCCAGCCCTTCCTGGTCACAGGTCCAGCCAGTGCCCTGGTGGCTGAAGCCGCCGCCGTAATAGGGGCCCACACCATCCGGAAGCTGGCAGATGATCAGCACATGCTCTTTTTCAATGTCAATGCCCTTGGAAGCCAGCACCTTCCTGGCGGCTTCACGGGAAACGGGGCCGGAATTCTGCACATTCATCCCGCTCATGGGCTTGTCCACATAAGCGTCATGCACAATCAGGCGCCCCTGGGCGTCCAGGTCCAGCTTGAACGTCAGGGGAGGAAAACCGTTGGCCTGCATCTGGTCCGCATAATAGGCCTGGATATTTTTCAGCAAATGATCATACCGTTCCCGGTACTTGTCCAGGGCCGGCCTGTCCTTGAACGTTACGTAAACCACATGCAGCTTTCTGCCGGACGCGGGTTTTCCCTGATGGTAGACGCTCAGTGTCTTCCAGGCCGCTTTTGCGTTGGCGACATCCCGGGGATTCGCCCTCCAACTCACGGGCAGGCGGGTAAACTCCGCCCCTGCGGGGGCGTCAGACTGAACGGGAGCAGCAGGGGAGACATCTCCGTCCATGCCGCGGGCATTCCATATCCCCGTTCCCAGGGCCAGCAGGAGTACAAAAAAACGTTTAGACATAAAATCCATGAAGTCGTCAGGATATACGCGTGAAACGGAGATGTTTTATCACTGCATCATTCACCAGGCGGTTCATATTCACGGAAAATGAATCATACGCCAGCTCCACGCGGCATGGCCCCGGCTTCAGCACGACCTCCACGGCAGTGGAATAAATGAAGCAGTCCCAGTTGCCAGACCGGGACGTATGGGGAAAGGCCAGCGTGCCCGCCCGCCGCCCGTTCAGATACAGGCTGCGCATGGCGCAGGTATTCCCGTCGGACACGTCATAGGTGCCGTTGGCAAAAAACGCATCCACCCGGTACACGCCCGGACGGTCAATGTTCACGTTGTAAAACAGCGCGTCCGGAGACTTGGTGACGCGGGAGGACCAGACCTCGTCTCCGGCCAGGCCGCAGGGGCGTGTCTCCAGGCGCGAATCCGCGGAAGGATACTCATTGGGTTCATTCAGAAAGGATTCCCTCCCATCCAGAGCAACGGCCATCACCTGGTAATGCGCCTCCCCTTCCGCCGGGGCGGCAATGTAGTAGCAATATTCCGTCTGGGACACGGGAATTCCGTTCCGAAATACACGGTAATAATCCGCGCCGGGAACGGCGGTCCAGGAGATCCCGTGGCGGCTGGCTTTCCATTCGGGGGACGCCAGGCTCCGTTTTACATGCGACAAATTCACTTGCCCGGGATGTTCACCATCCGAGGCCAGTTCCAGTTCCACAGCCTTTCTTCCCTTCCCCCCGGCGGGCAGCACCGGGTCAGCTTCCTGCCCGTTGATCCGGCAGCAGACAATCCGCCTGCCCTGCCCGCTCACCCTGACATCCACCGTCATGCCGCGGTATTCCAGCCCGGACAGCTCGTGCACGCCCGCAAAGGAATCCGGAATGCACGGGCGGAACTCCAGGGAGTCTGGGGAAACGCGAAGTCCGAACAATCCCTTGTAAAAACCTCCCAGCATGCCGGCAATGCTCCAGAGCTGGCTGTCGGAACTGAGCAGGAGTCCCTCGTCCAGCCCAGTTTCCAGAAGAAGGTTCTCCTTGTTGGTGCCGCACAGAAGTGCCGCGCGCACCATGCAGGCCAGCGCCAGGGCCAGCCCGCACTCATTCCCTGTGGCCGCGGCGGCCTGCGCATAATACCCCTCCAGGAACGGCCAGGTGGCCCGGTTGTGGTATGGAGGCACATCTTCCGGCATCTGGGGATGGAAACAGGGAATGCCGTAAACGCAATGGGGCAGTGCTGCCACCATGCGCGCCGCATGGGCGCCATGCGCGTGGCCCAGGAGCACGCAAAGCATATTTCCCAGGCTGTCCACCTTTTCCGACAGAACGGGGTACCCCCGGCCATACAGATACTGTCCGTACAAATCGTTGCCCGGAATGCGGAAAAATTTTTCAACCACTACGGAAAGAGCCGCTCCCTTTCCGTCCCATTCCCGTGCCTTTCCTTCCATCCCCAGCTCCCGGAACATCCGGGCCAGCATTTTCCGGGCCGCGGCGTGCAGAACCATGGTGGAAAGGCAGGAAGAATCCCCGATGTCCGCCGAAGTCATCCAGGCCGGATAACTCTGTTCCCTCCAATCCAAAAAGGAAGACTCTCCTTTCATCAGGCCGCCTGTCATCGTCAGCACCTTTTCATCCTTCAGACAGGTTTTTTCCAGCACGCGGGACGCCCGGAGCAGCCAGTCCCCGTCCCCCGTCAGGCAATACGCCTCCCACGCGGCGATGCACCACACCACCCGGTCTGAAGAAATGGGCCAGGAACCGCCCGTTCCGGTATCCTGCTCCACCTCCCCGTTCCGCACGCGGGCCTGCAGGCTTTTCATGCAGGCCCGGACATTCCACATTCCCAGCCCCAGATGCGTGGCATAGGCGATGTCCCTGGTCCATACCGAGGGCCAGTTGGCTCCGGTACGGAAGGTGCCTTCTTCATTGAGCAGGGCTCCTGCCTCGTTCAAGGCGAGGCAGTAGGCCTTGTTCAGAACCTCAAATCCGCTGCGGTAGCGCGGGCCGTATTCCGTCTCCGGCACAATGCGCCATTCGGAATACCGGCCATTCTTCATCGTCCTCACCCGGCCATCCTTTTCCACTTGCGCCCAATGGAAGTCATCCTGGTTCAAGCGGCTTCCGGTCAGCGTAAACGCTTCTCCCCTGTATAATATGCGGTCCTGGTCCATAAATGAAACGGCATTCGGGTCTATCACCCTGTCTATAACATGAAAATCAATTCCTGTCCCGCTGAAAATGAGGCTTATGGAGTTCTGCACGCAATAAAAAACCGGGCTCCCGCCAGGGAACCCGGTTTACAAAACACAAATCAACGTTTAGTGCTGCAACAGAGAAGTAACGGCGTCGCGTTCCTCCTTCAGTTCATTGACAGTGACGTCAATCTTTTCCTGGGAGAACGCATCGATCGGAAGGCCCTGCACGATTTCCCAGCCGCCGTCCTTGGTGGTGCGGATCGGGAAGGAGCAGATGATGCCCTTTTCAATGCCATAGGAACCGTCGGAACAGACGGCCACGGAATACCAGTCGCCTTCGGGCGTCTGGGTAGCCAGGCTGCGCACGGTATCTACGGCGGCGGAAGCGGCGGAAGCGGCGGAGGAAGCTCCGCGAGCCTTGATGATGGCGGCGCCGCGCTGCTGGACGGTGGTGATGAAGTCGCCCTTGAGCCATTCCGTATCCTTGATGACTTCCGTCACCGGCTTGCCGCCGATCTTGGCATTCGTGAAATCCGGATACTGGGTGGAGGAGTGGTTGCCCCAAATGGCCACGTTGGTCACTTCCGTCACATGAACCCCAGCCTTTTCAGCAAGCTGGCTTTTGGCGCGGTTTTCATCCAGGCGGGTCATGGCGAAGAAACGGTCGGACGGAACGCCGCTGGCGTTATGCATGGCGATCAGGGCGTTCGTATTGCACGGGTTGCCGACGACCAGCACGCGCACATCCTTGGCGGCGCTGCGGGCGATGGCCTGTCCCTGGCCGATGAACACCTTGCCGTTGATATCCAGCAGGTCCTTGCGTTCCATACCGGCCTTGCGGGGTACGGAACCTACCAGAAGGCACCAGTTGGCGCCGGCGAACGCTTCATCCGGATCACTGGTGGGGACGATCTCGTTGAGAAGCGGGAACGCGGCATCACGCAATTCCATCACAACGCCTTCCAGGGCATTCATGGCCGGCGGAATTTCCAGCAGGCGCAGATTGATGGGCTGATCCGGTCCCAGCATGCTGCCGGAGGCAATGCGGAACAGCAGGGAATAGGCAATTTGTCCGGCGGCTCCTGTAACGGTAACGGTGATAGGTGTTTTCATAACTTAAACTAAAAATGGACAGATTTGCTCTGTCTGGCCGCAGGTATAACACAACCGGAGAGGGTGCTCAATCAGTAACTTTTTATGTTGGCAAAAAAAAGCATTCCTCATTATGCTTGAATATGCCCTTGCACGCATTTATTCTTTTTTTACTAATTTTTTACTTTCATCATGAATTTAACCATTATCGGAAGCGGATATGTTGGACTGACTACGGGGACCTGCTTCGCGGAAATGGGCCACCATGTCATCTGCGTAGACAATAACAGGGAAAAAATAAGGACGCTGCAATCCGGGTCCATTCCCATTTACGAGCCCAAACTGGAAGACCTCATCAGGAAAAACGTGGCCGTGGGGCGGCTGGAATTCTCCCCGGACATCGCTTCATCCATCCCGCAAAGCGACGTCATCTTCATCGCCGTACCCACGCCGCCCAATACGGACGGCTCCGTGGACCTGACCTACATTGAAAAAGTGGCGCGGGAAATCGCCGAAGTCCTGAAGCCGGAAATGGGCTACAAGGTCATCGTGGACAAATCAACCGTACCCGTCAAAACAGGGGAAAAAGTCAGGCAGACCATTCAGCGCTACGCGGGGACGGACGTTCAATTCGACATCGTCTCCAATCCGGAATTCCTGCGGGAAGGCTGCGCCGTGAACGACCTTCTCCATCCGGACCGCATCGTCATCGGGGCCAATTCCGAACGAGCCATGAATGTCATCAAACGCGTTTACCAGCCCATCCATGCCCCCATTCTGGAAACGGACGTCAATTCCGCGGAACTCATCAAGCATGCGGCCAACTCTTTCCTGGCCCTGAAAATTTCCTACATCAACGCCGTGGCCAAGGTATGTGAAAAAACCGGGGCGGACGTGGAGCTCGTCGCGGAAGGCATCGGGATGGACAAGCGCATCTCCCGCCACTTCCTCAATGCGGGACTGGGCTACGGCGGATCCTGTTTCCCGAAGGATGTGAAAGCCTTCATCAACATCAGCCGTACGCTGGGCATTCCCTTCACCCTGCTGGAGGAAGTGGAACGCATCAACGACTCCCAGCACACGCTCTTCCTGGATCAAATCAGGGACCGCCTCTGGGTGCTCAAAGACAAGAAAATAGCCGTATGGGGCCTGGCCTTTAAACAGAACACGGACGATATACGCGAATCCATCTCCCTCAAGCTGTGTGAAAAACTCCGCAAAGAAGGGGCCATCGTCACCGCTACGGACCCCAAAGCCATCGGCACGGCACGTTCCAGACTGGAGGAACTGGGCATCACTCCGGTGGAGGATATGTACGAATGCGCACGAGACGCGGAAGTGCTGATCATCGCCACGGAATGGAGCGACTACGCCAATGCGGACCTGCAAAAACTGGCGGAAGTCATGCGCAACCGCATCATCTTTGACGGAAGGAACATCCTGTCCCCAGCCAATATAACAGCCGTGGGATTTGAATACCACTCCGTGGGCCGTCCTTTCATAGAAGAAGCCTGATTCCGCCGCAACCGGCGCAGGCGCCTGGACAAGCAATTTAAAAAAGACCCCAGAGCGTTGATCCGCTCCGGGGTCTTCCATCATTAATGCGCTATCCTGCCAATTCTTTAAAACTCAAACTGAAGACCCGCGCGCAGATAAAACCCGGGATCATAATGGCGTTTCTCCAGTTCATGATTCCCGTTGCTGGTCTTGAGCGTGCCGGAATTCCCGAAAGAAAAGCCTACGTCCGTCATCAGCCTGGGACGCACGCTTCCCCAGCGGCCCAAACCGATATTGGCCCCCACTCCGGCAATGCCGGAAATCCACTCGAACTGCCGCACGCGGCGGTCATGATGGATTGTCCAGGTACCGGACACGATGGAAACGAAAGGCCCCCACGTCAGCCCTTCTCCCACCTTCTTGGTGTAGGAAAGGCGCGCGCCTTCAAGCTGAAGGCTCCAGTTGTTGCCCGCCTTCCACTTGAACTGAAACACGGGGAGGAGGGGAGCTTCCCCAAGCTGGGGGTAGTAACCGATGCCGATGCCGTAGCTGAACCGATCATTCAAAGGCCCGGCAATCATGGCATGGCCGCCGAAAAAGATATTGTTATGCGTCCAGGTATCAAAATCCGTGGAAATCTCCGGCGTCAAGCCAAACACCAGGCGCGTCTTCCCTGAAATAACGCAGGAGGCATTCATGTTCAGCCAGATCGTGTACAAGCGGTCCACATCCATTTCATCCGCCCCCTGCCCGTTGAACCAGGTCATCCGCAGGGCCGCTATTGCGGAAAAATCCCAGGAACCGCTGGACATGCGGCACAGGTTCACGTCCGTCAACCAGTTCTGGATATTTACATGGCCATGCCCGTTTCGGGAATCCATCGGCCCCAGCAGCTCGAAAAAAGACTGGGTGGGAAAAATGGATCTGGTGGAAGAAGATTCCGACACTGGAGCCGGAGCGCTGTGGTAGCTTCCGGAATAAGACTCGGCGTAATAGGCGGAATCATAGCCATCGGAAGAATCGGAATCCGGGTAGGGGAGAGTTTCAGCCTGGGCTGCAAGGGACATGCCGGCCACAAGAGAGAGACTCGACAAAAATCGAATGGACATGACGGGAAAATATATGCGCGCGTGCAAGCGGTCAATCAAAAGATATACAAATGACTAATTAATTGATCCCCCCTGTCTGAACAGCAACGCAACCATCATCATTACGGCGACGAGAAACAGGTACCAGCGGGCAACTTTACTGTTCCGGATACACGCCCCCGCACACACAAGAGACACGACAAAACAAACCACCGCCACCAGGAGCATTCCCCGCCCCAGCATGGGAAAATCCAGCGCCCCTGCCCCCGCCGCGAGAAGCGTCCCCGCCACATACCCGGCAAACGACCACCTTAACCCCGCCAGCCAGGAAAAGAAGGCTGTTTTCCGTTGGCTCCGCTTCATATAGCTACTGTGCGAGCCTCCTTGCGAATCTCAAGCAAAAAATTCGGAATCCTGATGGCATCAACGGAGAAATACCAGCTGAAAACCACAAAACAAGAATACTAAAGAGTGGAACAAGTTGTCTTCATTCTTTTTGCCGTTTCCTTTCCTCGTGCCAACGGATGTTGGATACTTCCCTGGCTCTGCGGTCGCGTTGCGTAATAGAATAGTTAAATTCCTCTAATTTCCTTTGAGCCAGATCAAGATCATAAACCGCCGGCGCTTTTCCATGCAGGATAAGACATAGTGTTTTCAGAACAGGCAGCATTTCACCAACTGAAGCATATCTTGTTTTTACCGTTTCAGGGGTAACAAAAGTAGCAGGATCTGTAAATCCCTTGAATGCCAATCCCGCATTTTTATAAGTAAAACAAAGAACATCGTCACCTTTGGTCATAACCCAACAATCGTTACTCAATACTATTTCCTTATAAAGGGAAGGCATAGTCCAATAATTAAACGAAACCCACTCAAAAATGACCATATCAGTTCGTACACCGAAAATGCTTTTGGAATATCGGATATCCAGTGAACTATTTATACGACCCTTTTGATCGCAATAGAGGACAGTATTTCCCTCATCAGCAGTAAGAAAGAAAATTCCATTCTCCACTTTTAATCCATTGAGGATTTTTTTGAGATCAGGAGCCTTCTCCATGAGCTTCTTGCTTCCAAAATGAAATTCCGTATTTTTTAATCTACTCAATCCCTGCAATCTGATACTCTGAATAGCAGAACGTGTTGATGCATTTTCCTCCGGGACTACTACCATAGGCTCCAGAGCGAAAGACAAAGCAGAAGCATATGACAGCACAATTAATTTTGCGAATATTTTTTTTATTTTAATCATGGGATAATTGGTGCAATTGCCGTTGGGACAATTATATCGTTCCTATTACGACATAAAGATTATATTTGTCAACAATAATTATTAGATCAATAATAAAAAATTCATAGACATATTTAATATTAAAAAATGTGAGAAAATAAATTAATATTAAATCCAACGTACGCATAATTGATAAATTCAGATTAACTCCGTATAAAGCTTTATTATCCTTACCCCCTGCTATTAAAAATAGATCTTCCACTTTTTTCTCAAAACTACAATCTGCATCAACGCTTACGGAAGCCGGGGGTTTCCAAAGTATTTTGCTGCTTCCTGTTTTATATCATCTTCCCATCCTATCTTGTCAAAAGTGAAAGAAGCAATATTCCTGTTGCTAACATAGAGGAATTTTGATCGAACCCTATCCAGCAGCATTTCCTATTGCTGCTCCAAAGCCTTAATCCGTGTTTTTTCTTGCCGTTGTTCATATCTCTAGCGACTCAAGCAATCGTTCATAACGAGAGTCCAGTCCATGCCTTTCGAGTATCTTTTGAATGGTTGGTTTAGAACAACTTTTAGCTTCCAGTTGAAGAAGATGCCCAATATATCCGCATCCTTTGGTGAGATATTGGACACTAAGTTCCAAGATTCGTCGTTCAACTTACTTGGGGAGTTGTTTGACGGTGGCTTTTATGGATGGGAGGCAGGCCTCGAAACCCTTCAAATCCGAGGGTTTGGAATCTACGCTTATACTCGTAGAAGCGTGTTCTTGAGATGCCCCGCTCCTGGCAGACTTTGGTGACATTGCCCAGCATTTGAACCAGTTGGAGCGCTTCAAGGCGCTCCCGCATGATTTTCGGTTCTACTTTAAAATCGGTGAATGAGTACTATCAAGACTAAAACAACAGAAAGAAGAACCCCGAAAGACAACGCCTGCTGCCCAAAAAACGTTCCAGTGAGCAATACAGACTAGCCATTGCTCGTAAGTTTAGCCTCTCTTCAAGCACGGTGGAGCGCATCATCCATGAACGCTTCCCTATCAAAATCAAGCAAGCCTTAAATTATCGTAATTTCGAGAACTACCTCCGCGTGCGGGGCCGTTATGAGCAGTCTCTCCAAAATCACGCTTCCCTCCAATTTTGGGTTGACCCATCAACCGCAAGAATAATCTATTTTACGGACAACCAATGAGAAATAACTCTAAAAACAAAAACCCGTAAATCATTTGATTTACAGGTTTTGAAATGGTCGGGAAGACAGGATTCGAACCTGCGACATCCTGCTCCCAAAGCAGGCGCTCCACCAGGCTGAGCTACTTCCCGAATAAAAAGGTGGGATTAAAAAGAATTGGGATAAAAATGGTGGCTCGGGACGGGATCGAACCGCCGACACGGGGATTTTCAATCCCCTGCTCTACCGACTGAGCTACCGAGCCACTTGCTTGCACGAGGAACGTGCTTGCGGGGCGCAATCTATCACTGCCCTTTCAGGATTGCAACAACAAAATACCATTTTTTCATTTTCTAGGCTTCATGTCCGGCACGAGACGGGAAAAACATTTTCCAATCCCCCTGTCCCCTTTTGCATCTCCGCCGACCCGTCAGGAGGAAGCCTGTGCCAGCAGCCCGCTCAGCACCATCGGAAAGATCAGCGCAACCCAGGACAAGGTGTGCAGCATCAGAGGAGGCATGTTTTTTTTCAATCTGTCCAGTACAAACATGAAGGCGCCCGCCATGGCCAGGCCGTAATAAATCCAGGCATCAGCTGTGTATTCCTGCGCTGCGGCGGCCAGACAGAAAACCACGTAGATCACGATAACGCCCATCCAGACGAGAGCTACCATGTCGCGGGCAACGGAATCCTCCCCCTCTTTTTCCCGCTCTTCCTCGTTCCATCTTTCCCGGCTGAACATGCCCAGCACCACCAGAGCCGCGAGATACCAGGTGGACGTAGAAAGCTGGGAGCCCCAGCCGCCGCCCAGGCTACCGTAAAAATAGGCGGGAATGCCGGCGCCGGTAGCAAAGGCTACGGAGGCAAAGAAAGCCCCCAGGCCGAATCCCGGGGATATCCCTCCCCTCCGGTAAGGATTGGTGGAAAAGAACAGGAAAAGGATGCTGAATACGCCTGGAAGCAGGGCAAATTCAAAGATCACGACACCCAGCTGGAAAAACATGATCCACAATCCCGTCACGGCGGCCACCGCGATCAGCAGGCAGATGACGAAGCAGTGCCTTCTGGCGAACATCAGGCATTCATCCGTATGAACGGCGGGATCACCGCGGAAGACTTTAAGCACCCTGTCCAGCATGTTGACGCACCAGACGGCCACGAATAGGAACTGGTACAGCCAGGGAGAAGAAACAACCACCAGATGGGACTGGCTGACGGCAAAAGCCCAGGCCATGGCGGCACAAGGGATTTCCAGCCCCATCAGGGAAAACCACGCCCACCAGGGAGGCCTCTTCAAGAATTGTTCCATTTTTTGCAACATCATCCCGATAACAAGGCTCGTATCAAGCTCCGGCACCGTCATCGCCAAAGTTCCATTTTTTTCAAAGGCACGCTTGACATGGAGGTTAAGGTCCCTATACTTGTGCTCCCTTGCGTTGGAAACGCAATACATGATCATGAAGAAAGATATCCATCCCCAGTACAATCCGGTTGTCTTTGTCGACATCTCCACCGGCCGCCGTTTCGTGACCCGTTCCACCACCCGTTCCCCGAAGACGGAAGTTATCGACGGGGTTGAGCATTTCGTGATTTCCTGCGGTATCACCTCCGATTCCCACCCGTTCTTCACCGGCAAGAACCAGTTTGTGGACACCGAAGGCCGCATCGACAAGTTCCAAAAGCGTTTCGGCTCCGTCCGCCGCAGCGGCGGCAAGCCCAAGCTCAACAAGTAAGAGCCGCTTCATTTCCATTTTCCCGCCCCGTTTTCTTCCCGGAAAACGGGGTTTTTCATTTGCAGGCTTCTCATTGCCCCGCTTTTCTGCTTCATTGGACTTATCATGTCGCTGACCCCGGACCATTTTGACAGCCAGTCTGCGGAACTCCTCCGTTCCGGCCGTCCCGTGCTGGCTGGCATCAGCGGCGGCCGGGATTCCATGGCCCTGCTTTCCCTGCTTTCCGGAATGGAAGGGTGCCGCGTCATTGCCTGCCATGTGCATCACGGCCTGCGCCTGGAGGCGGATGAAGAAGCGCAGTTCGTCCGGGAGTATGCCGCATCCACGGGCGTTCCATGCGTTTGGAGGCGGGCGGACGTGGCCGGCATGGCCCGCGTCCAGGGCATTTCCACGGAGGAAGCGGCCCGGAAAACACGGCAGAACCTGTTTCTGGAATGGGCCGCGGAATATCCCGGGGCGCTCGTAGCTCTGGCGCATCACCGCAACGACCAGCAGGAAACGGCCCTGCTCCATTTGTGCCGCGGGGCATCCGGCATTCACGGCATGTCCCCCGTATCCATCTGGGAAAACGGGCTGACTGTCGTACGCCCTCTGCTGAATTTTTCCAGAAAGGAAATCACCGCCTATCTGGAGGAGAAAAACATTCCGTGGAGGGAAGACGCCAGCAACCAGTCCACCGAATACACGAGAAACGCCCTGCGCCACCACATCATCCCCCATTTGGACAAAATATTCCGCAGGGACACCAGCCTTTCCTTTTCACGCGCCTGCCGGATTGAGAACCAAATCCGCACCGCCCTGGCCCAGGCTCTGGAAGCCATGGACCTGACCGACCCCCAGGGGCGGCTGTACCTTCCCGGCGTCAACAGCCTTCCGCAGGAGTTGAAGCAATGCGCCGTGCATCATTACCTCCGGCAACAGTCCATACCGGACCTGACAGAAGCCGCCGTGCTCCGGGTCATGAAGATTCTGGATGCCGGAGGCCCTTCCCGTACATCCCTGCCCGGCGGAAAGATAGCCGTGCGCAAGGAAAAGCGGCTGTTTGTCAAAGACGCACCGCCGCAGATCAATAAAGGGGAGCCACGCCCTGCGGATACAACAGGTGGAATTTGATGGCTTCATTGCCCACCACCAGCGCGGTGCCGAACATTCTGTCTTCATCCGTCAAACGCGGAAGCTGGGCGATCGGAAAAAGCAGCCCCCCCAGAATCAGGCCGTAGTTGCACACGGAGGGCATCATGCAAATCAGTTTTTTGGAGATATCCGCCGCATCCAGTGTGGGAAACACCCACACGTCGCTGGGCTGGAGCAGGGAGGTGCGGTGCACGCGCACACTGTAGGAGTCCGGAGACAGGGCAGCATCAATCTGAATTTCACCTTCCACGGTGATCTCATTGTCCAGACATTCCTTTTCCACAACGCTCCGGGCCAATGCCGTGGCGGCACGGGTACGGTCCGCAGCCAGTTCCGGAACGGAACCGTCCGTTGAAGCGCTCAACATGGCCACGCGGACACTTTTGCCCAGCATGTGCCGGGCCATTTTGGCCGTTTCCACGGCAAAGTAGGCCATGTTCTCCACCGTGGGATCAGCGGTCACGCCCGTATCCGCCAGGAAGTAAATGCCCCGGCCTCCAAATTTTTCAGCAAATTCCGGAACCATAACGATGGAGATGGCAAACAGGGGCTTCGTGGGCACGGGGTCCTGCCGGTATTTGTTCACGGCGCGGAATACGGAAGCCACTCTTTTCATGTTCCCGGCCACAATGGCGTCCGCCTGGCCGTAAAGCACCATCATGGCGGCAAAGTGCACCGGTTCGGAGACAATTTCCCGGGTATTCATGGGCAGGCCGTTCCCGAACATCTGTTCCGCCCGTTCATAACGGTCACAGAACATTTGAAGATCAGAGCTTTTTTCCGGTTCAATGATGCGTACGAATTTCAGGGAAATTCCATTCATTTCCGCCATGCGCCGGATAATTTCCTTCCGGCCCAGCAAAATGGGAACACCAGCCTGTTCGTTCACGAAACGTTCGGAAACACGCAACACACGCACATCCTCCCCTTCCGGGAAAACGATGCGCTTGGGGTGCCGCTTCAGGTTGTCCAGCAGCGGCCCAGTGAAGTCATTCAACGGAGAAAAACCTTGCCAATCACTCATAATGTCACGTGTCCTATTCAATGGGACTCTAAAAAAACCTGTCCATAAAAGCAACTCATAAAGTCAAAGACCGCAAATAATCGGAAAAAACCGTTCTTCGGATTGAATCAGGCATGCCGCCATGCTAGCATGTGCCTTCCTCTTCATGTATTGCGATTACCATACACATACGCCCCTGTGCCTGCACGCCTCCGGTACGCCGCAGGAATATGTGCAGTCAGCCGTTCGCGCCGGACTGCGGGAATACGGCATTTCTGACCACGCCCCTATGCAGGAGGAGCCGTTTGACGACTGGCGCATGAAGCAGGCGGACATGGGAGCCTATCTGGACTGGATCAGGGAGGCTACGGAACTCGCCGCCCCGCACGGGCTGGCGGTGAAGGCCGGACTGGAATGCGAATGGTTCCCGGGCATTGAGCCCTGGACGGATCACCTGCAAAGCCTGTATGCCTGGGATTACCTGATCGGTTCCGTCCATTATCTTGGAGAAAAGGAGGAATTCGACAACCCCTACAAGATGGATTTCTGGAACACGACGGATGTGGAGGATGCCTGGGAACAATACTGGAAACGCTTCCGGGACATGGCAGCCTCAGGCTTGTTCCAAATCATGGGCCATGCGGACCTGATCAAGAAGTTCGGCTTCCGGCCCGGCGGAGACCTGCGCCGCTATTATGAACCAGCCCTGGAAGCCATAAGCCGGTCCGGCGCCTGTCTGGAGATCAATACAGCCGGATGGCACAACAAGTGCGCCGAACAGTATCCGGACGAACTTTTCCTGCGGCTGGCGGCAGAAATGGATATTCCCCTGACCATCAGTTCGGACGCCCATGCTCCGGAAAACATCGGCCGGGATTTTGACCGCGCCGCGGAACTGGCGCGCCGGGCCGGGTTCAGGCAACTCGCCTCTTTCGATTCAGGGAGTATGCTGCTGCATCCTCTGAATTGATGCAGCATAAATCAAGGCCGCCCTTTCCCGCCTGGGCGGCAACCTGTCGTGTCACCTTCCAATCGTGGTCCCGTAAGGCGACTGTATCGGGCGCACGGGAGGAGGAACGGGCTGGGGCCTGGGCGGTGGGGGAGGAGGATTGGGCCGGATAATGACAGGCGGCGGATAGTTCCAGGGCCTGACGATGGGTGTGACCACGACGCGCTCCGTTTTTGGCTGACTGGCTACCTCACGGATTTCACCCTGCAACTGGTTGACCTGCTTGTTCAAGTCCGTGATTTTTTTCTGGGTGCCGTCTTTCAGGGCCAGGTATTTCTTTTCCAGATCCTTCCAATACAGCTCGGCATCTTCCCTTTTTTTACGAATGGAACTGATCTGGTCCTGGTAGGTTCTAGCCCTGGCGCGGAAGACTTTGGCATCCTGCGGCAGCCCTACCCGGTCCGCTTCCTGCGCATTCCACTGGAGGGCGATGACTTCGGCCTCTACACGGGAAAGATCCCCCATCAGAAGGAACATGCGGACAACG
Organism: Akkermansia sp. RCC_12PD; assembly: GCF_036417355.1. Taxonomy (NCBI): domain Bacteria; kingdom Pseudomonadati; phylum Verrucomicrobiota; class Verrucomicrobiia; order Verrucomicrobiales; family Akkermansiaceae; genus Akkermansia; species Akkermansia sp. RCC_12PD. The sequence goes on from NZ_CP143889.1 coordinate 452,603, forward strand.
TCCTCCCCCTCCAGGTAGCGTGGATGGCGTTCCGCTTCCGAGAGGGATTCACGGAATTTCCTGGCCTCTTCCTCAGCCGCTTTTTTGACCGCTTCCGCCTTTTGCCTGCGGATGGCTTCCTCGCTCCGTCGCTTTTCCAGCCGTGCGGCCACCTCATCCGGCGTCATCCCGTAAGCCTTCTGCTGTTCGTCCGTCAGCTCCTGGTAGGGGACTTTCGCCACGCCATCCGTATATTGGACGCTGACGAAGTCATCCCCGGAAGATACCACGCTGGCATCTTTCAGAACCCTGCCGGACCGCAAGGCCATATTATCTGCCAGGGAGGCGGGCAGCAGGACACACAGAACTAGTAGACAGACTCCAGGTTTCATACAATTCAACGGTTCTACCTAGATAAGAGGCGCCAGAAAAGAAATTTATTCAAAAAAAGATGACCAGATGTTATTGCTGGCACGTCGCCCCCCCTTTTCGTTAGAGTTTTGTGAAGCATTTACACGTTTATGAATTCACATTCGTCATCCTGGAGTCCTTTACCCCCACTTCCCGATCCGGAAGGGTTTGCCGGCATGTATGCGGGAACCCACAGAAATATTCTTATTTGTGCAGGCGGAACGAATTTCCCCGGCAAGCCCATGCTGGAGGGAGGCGTCAAAACCTGGACGGACCGTGTTTTCACCCTGGAGCCGGGAAGCCCTGCGTGGCGGGAAGCTGGCGTACTGCCTTCGCCGTATGCCTACGGAGCGTCCGCCAGCCTGGAAGACGGCCTGTTGTGCATCGGCGGATGCGACCAGAAAGGCCACCGCAGGGATGTTTACCTGCTGGGAGTTTCCGACGGGACCTTGATCGTCTCCGCTTTTCCCTCCCTCCCAGTCGCGCTGGCCTACACGGCGGCAGCCGTGCTGGACGGCAAAGTGTACCTTACGGGCGGCTGTGAATACTCCGGAGAGCAGGACTGCACCAACCGGATGTTCATGCTGGATTCCGCGAATCCCGGCCAAGGCTGGCAGGAACTTCCCGCACTGCCCGGGAGAGGCCGCTTCCTGCACCAAATGGCTTCGGTTAACGGTGTTCTGTACGTCCTGGGCGGCATCGGCCTGAAAGAAGAGAACGGCCGCCAGGTCCGGGAACTACTGACGGAGGCATGGAGCTTCACCCCTTCCGGCGGATGGACGCGGCAACCGGACATGCCTTATGCCATTGCAGCCGCGCCCACTCCGGCCCCAGTCTCCCGGAGCGGGGTCATCTACCTGCTGGCCGGGGACGACGGCTCTGGCAGGAAATACACGCCGCAGACCAATCCCGGCTTCAACAACCAGTCCCTGTGCCTGGACACGGCAACGGCGGAATGGCACGACGGAGGCCCTATCGGAGCACCGCGGGCGGTGCTTCCCTGCTGCGCCTGGGAAGGCCGCTTCATCGCGGTCAACGGCGAACTTAAGCCCGGCAGACGCTCCCCCGAAGTCTGGAGCATTTCCCTTTCCTGATTTTTCCAGCACCAACAACAAATCATATGACGCACTCCTCACATTACCTGGATCGGTTCACCAAGACATGGTGCGCGGTCCTCGCCTGCCTGATGCTGACGGCTGTCCCGACCGCCCACGCATCCTTTTCCGTGGATGTCCATTCCGCCGGCAGCATTCCTGACCTGCCCGATCCCGTGGGGCGCGCTGGCATGATTGCCGGGACCGTGACGGAAAAAGACGGCTCCCAGTCCATCATTGCCGCAGGAGGGGCCAATTTCCCGAATGCCGCTCCCGGAGCCGCCACGCCGGAGGAACGCGGCCCGAAGGCGTACCACCGGGATATTTTCAAACTCACCAACGGACAATGGAACAAAGTCGGCAGCCTGCCCGTTCCGCTGGGTTACGCGGCATGCGCCAGCGTCGGCAAGGGCGTGGTGCTGGCCGGCGGCCACAATGAAGAGGGCATTTGGCAAGGCACCCTGCTGATCAAGGCGGACGGGTCCGTGGAAAAGCTTCCTTCCCTTCCCCGCCCCGTGACGGAAGCCGCTTTCGTCGGTTCGGGAGACAAGTTCTATGTCATCGGCGGACGGGACCGGGACGAACCGGAAGCGGCCCTGAATACCGTGTACGTGCTGGACACATCCCCTGAAACGGCCAGCATGGAGTGGAAGACTCTGCCTCCGTTCCAAGGTCCGGGGCGCATTCTTGCCACCGCCGCCTTTTCCGACAGCACTCTCTTCCTGGTGGGGGGATGTTCCCTTTCCAAAAATGCCGCAGGAGAAACGGAGAGGACCTACCTTTCCGACCTGATCGACTACGATCTAGGCTCCACGAACCCCGCCGAGTGGGGGCGCATGAAGAAGGAGCGCACCGGTCCCGGAACGCCTGTAGCGGCAGCGGCCGGCCCCGCCCCCGTCAAGGAGAACACCATCATCCTGATTGGCGGGGACAAGCGCGGTAACTCCCCGGACCCGTCCAGGCCCGTGATGCAGTCCAGGGACATCCTGGCCTATGACATTGTAAAGGATGAATGGAGCCGCCTGGGGGAATGGCCCGCAGGCATCGCCACGGCCCCTGCTGTCACACGAGGCAATGAGATCATCACCATCAGCGGAGAAACCGCTCCCGGCGTACGTACTCCCGTGAACGCGTCCGCAACCGCGGGATACCATTTTGAGATGAGCACGGTGGACTATGCCGTTCTCATCCTCACGGTCATCGTCCTGGCCATCATCATCATTTCCGCCGTGCGCAACGGCGTCAGGAACGTCTCCGCCGTCACGGATCCGAACACCAGGCCCGGTCTGTGGGCCTGGGTGGCCGTCATCGTGCTGTGGTTCGTCGTGATGCTGAACTACTTTGACCGCCAGCTTCTTTCCGCCCTGCATGAACCCATTGTACGGGACATTCCCCAGACGGAGGCCCAGTTCGGCATGGTTACCTCCGTCTTCCTGCTGATTTACGCGCTGCTCAGCCCGGTAGGCGGATTTCTGGCGGACCGCTACAGCCGCCGCCTGATGATTCTCTGTTCCCTGGTTGTCTGGTCCGTAGTCACCTGGTGGACCGGGCACGCGGAGGATTATACCTCCCTGCTCATCGCCCGCGGGGCCATGGGCATCAGTGAGGCCTTCTACATTCCCGCCGCGCTGGCCCTGATCACGGACTACCACCGCGGCAGCACACGCTCCATCGCCACGGGCCTGCACATGAGCGGGATTTACGTGGGCATGGCCATCGCCGGATTCGGCGCTACCATGGCTTCCTGGACGGGCTGGCGCATGACCTTTGCCCTGTTCGGTCTGATCGGCGTGGCTTACGCCATCGTCCTGATCCTGTTCCTGAAAGACCCCGGCAAGGCGCCCGCGGACACGGCCCTTGCCCGGAAGAAGGACAAGCCCGGGGAAGAAACCGTATTGATCAATGTGGACAACGACGAACAGACAGTAAAGCTTCCCGCGTCCAAGCTTTCCACAGGTGCCGTCCTTTCCAGCCTGCTGAGCGGACGCCCCATGTGGATGCTGCTTTGCGTGGTAGCCTTTGCGGGAGCGGGCAACTGGTTCCTGCTGACGTGGTACCCCACCCTGCTGCATGACCAGTACCACCTTTCCTCCGCGGAGGCTGGCCCCGCCGCCACGCTCTGGAGTTCCATTGCCAAATACATCGCGGTGCTGGGAGGCGCCATTCTTGCGGATATGTGGTACAGGCGCAATACCCGCGCACGCGCGCTGGTACCGGGCATTGCCTTCAGCATATCCGGCCCGCTGGTCGTCCTGGCGCTGCTGCCCGGTATCTTCGGCTGGGACATTGCGGTCCCTCTGGTGCTCATGCTCGGTTTGGTGGCCACGCAGGGGCTGGCGCAAGGATCGCTGGACGCCACCCTCATGCCTGTGTTACGCTCCCATATTGACGAGCGTTACTCTGCCACCGGCTATGGTCTCCTGAACCTTACCTCCGCCGGGGTGGGCGCGCTCATCTCCTTCTTCGGCGGCTGGTTCAAGGACCAGGGTATCCCCCTGACCACGACCCTGGCCGCTGCCGGATGCCTCATGCTGTTCTGCGGACTTCTGCTCCTGATGCTGCCGAGGCCCAGGCACTGACACACCAAACTCACCACCCAGACTATCCCAATGAAGACACCTGCACGCAACTGCCTGACTGCGGGGGCCCTGTGTTTCCTGTCCCTGCTTTCCCCGGCGGAAGGCCGCACCTGGACCAACACCCAGGGAAAAACCCTGGAGGCCGAATTCGTCAAACTGGACGGCCAGAAGGCAGTGCTGACCCGCGCCGGAGGCCAGACGGTAACCATTCCCCTGAACCAGCTTTCCGAGGCGGACCGGAACTTCATCGCGGAACAGGGAACGGGAGCTCCCCCCTCCAACCCAGCAGACAATTACAAGCAGCCCTGGCCCAGAACCGTCAAATGCCCGGACAATTTCAAGGTGGAAACCATCAAGGAGGAAAAAGGGGAATATATTTACGAGACGCCCCATTTCCGCTTTATTTGCGACGCCAAGCTGGGCGCAGGCATGATCAAGCGGCTGGGCCTCCTGTTTGAAGCCACCCACCTGGCCAACAAAACGCTGCCCATCGGCAACATTCCGCCCCATGACGATTCCGCCAAATTCCCGGCCTACCTGTACGAAAAGTTCAGCACCTATCTGGAAAACGGGGGGCTCGAAGGAACGGCGGGCATTTTCCTGGGAACCACGCGGCCGGGGGACCGGGGCAGAATTCTGGTGCCTTTCCAGTCACTGGGCGTCAAGTCCATGGGGAGCACGTACATCATTGACCGGGACAAGGATTCCACCACCCTCATTCACGAACTGACGCACCAGCTCATGTCTCCGCAGGCCAAGCAGGCCAGCTGGTTCTGCGAGGGGTCCGCGGAATATGTGGCCATGACGCCCTATGCCGGGGGCCGCTTCAACTTCGGCGCCAACCGCTCCCACATCGTTTCCCGCGTTACGGAGTACGGCAAGAAAAACACGGGGGGCCGCGCCCTGGGGGACGATTTTGAGGCTCCCGGCCTGGAGGCCTTCATGAACATGCCCTACACCCAGTTCACGAGTGAAAACGCCAATCTTCACTACGGCCTGGCCGCACTGATGGCCTATTACTTCTACCACATGGATGGAAAAGGGGACGCCCAGCGCATCAAGAATTATATGAAGGCCATTCAGTCCGGCACCAGTGAAAAGGAGGCGCAGAAACTCCTTCTGGACGGCAGGACCTACGAGGAACTGGCCAAGGAGATCGAGCAAAAATGGCGCAAGGCGGGCGTCAAGATCCGCTTCCGCGCCTCTTCCTGATCACTTTCTTTCCATACAATCTGCCTGTTCCCTGTCGGGAACGGGGGACACACGTGCCCTGAAAAACCGTTGACATGGCGGGGAAAGGCGGCAAACTCCCCTCAACAGGGGCTTTCAGACACGCATGGCAGAAAACGCTTCCATATCTTCCCTGCTGGACAGGGTGGCCCGCACCGCCCCCTTCCACAGGGAACTCGCGAAGCTGGGCACGGAGGAACAGGCCGTTTTCGACCACACCGCGTTGCCCGGCGTGCCGTTTGTTGCGGCCCTGTGCATCAACAGCGTTCCGGACACGTGCCGCACCTGGGTGGTGACTCCCCATCTGCGGGCCCAGGAATCCGTAGCCTCACAACTGGAGACATGGGGCGTGCACAATATCCTGTTCGTCCCGGAAAAGGAGGTGGCACTGGGCGAAGAAATAGGAGACCCGGAACTCACCGCCGAGCGGCTGAACGTGCTGCACCGTATTGCCTCCGGGCAGATAGGCAGGCAGACCGTTGTTCTGACGGAAAATTCCCTGAATGACGAGGTTCCCTCCACCAGGGGCATGCAGAATCAGGGCATGGTGTTGAAAGCGGGGGAAACACGGCCGCCGGACGAGCTGGAAAAGCTGTTCACGGGAGCCGGATTCGAAGGCGTTCCGCAGGTCATTTCCCGCGGGCAGTGGTCCCGCCGCGGCGGCATTCTGGACGTTTTCCCCCTCCAATCCGCCAATCCCGTGCGCCTGGAATTCTTTGACGATGAAATCGAGTCCATCCGGGAATTCGACGTGGATACCCAGGTCTCCTTCCGGAAGGTGGAGCACGTCAACCTCGTTCTGCAGGAGGCGGACGCCGCGGAAACCCTGCGCGACTGGATCAGGCCGGGAGACTTGGTCATCACCACCCCCTTCTGCAAGGAGCGCGGACACGCGTGCATCCTGACCGCTCCCCCGGAAAGTGCGGAGGGAGAGGAGGATTTCTCTCTCGCCATCCATGACAATCCCCTGGGCAGCTTTGACGCCGGGGACTTCGTGATGCAGGAAATGCGCCGCGAATTGGCCGAACGCCAGATAAGGGAATGGCTGGACCGGAAATGGAACGTCAGCATGTTCTTCCCGAACCAGGCGGAAGAGGAGCGGTTCAAGGATATCTGCGCCGGGACCCCTGCCCTGCTTTCCATCACCTGCCTGCGGGGAGACCTGCCCGGCGGATTCAGCATCCCCGGTGCGAAGACGGCGGTTCTCTCCTCCTCCGAGCTGTTCGGCAGGTACCAGTCCGCCACGGCGCGGCGGCGCGCCAGCCGGGAAGACAAGGCGCGCAAGGCACGCGCCCAGGCCTCCCTGAAAGACATCAATCCGGGGGACCTGGTGGTCCATACCAGCTACGGCATCGGGAAGTTCATCAACATCTCCACCTCTCCGGATTCCGGAGACGAGGAAATGAACATCCTCTACCGGGACAACACCATCCTGCATGTCCCCCTCAGCCAAGCACACCTGGTTTCCCGCTACATCGGCCTGGGCAGCAGGACGCCGGAACTCAACAAACTGGGGGATTCCAAATGGCAGCGCGCCAAAAAATCCGCGGAACGCTCCGTGGCGGACTACGCCGCCCAGCTCCTGAACGTGCAAGCGGAACGCCAGACGGGCAAAGGCTACAGCCACCCGCCGGACAGCAAATGGATGTGGGAGTTTGAAAGCTCCTTCCCGTTCCGTGAAACGCCCGACCAGCTCCGCGCCATCGCCCAGACGAAGGCGGACATGGAATCCACCCGGCCCATGGACCGCCTGATCTGCGGAGACGTGGGCTTCGGCAAGACGGAGGTAGCCATCCGCGCCGCATTCAAATGCGTAACCGGCGGCCGCCAGGCGGCCGTGCTGGTGCCCACCACCGTACTGGCGGAGCAGCACTTCCGCACCTTCAAGTCACGCATGAGCGAATATCCCGTGCGGATTGAAATGCTGAGCCGCCTCAACAGCGCGGCGGAAGTCAAATCCACGCTGGAAGGGTTGAAAAACGGCTCCGTGGACATCGTCATCGGCACCCACCGGCTCATTTCCGAAGACGTATCCATCAAGAACCTGGGACTGGTAGTCATTGACGAGGAACAGCGCTTCGGCGTCAAGCACAAGGAAAAATTCAAGGAGCGCTTCAAGGGAATAGACGTGCTCACCCTGTCGGCCACCCCTATTCCCCGCACGCTGTACATTGCCCTGATGGGCGCCAGGGACATGAGTTCCATCGACACGCCGCCCGTCAACAGGCAGCCGGTGCAGACCAGCGTCTGCCCATATGACGAACGCATCATGAAAAAGGCCATGGAGCGCGAATTGGAGCGCGGCGGCCAGATATTCCTGCTGCACAACCGCGTCAAAACCATCGAACTGTTCCGGGACAGAATACAGGCCCTGGTCCCCAAGGCGCGCATCGTCATCGGCCACGGACAAATGCCCAAGGATGAACTGGAAAAGGTCATGAGCTCCTTCGTGCGGGGAGAGGCGGACATTCTGCTGGCTACCACTATCATTGAATCGGGCATAGACATTCCCAACGCCAATACCATCATTATTGACAGGGCGGACCGCTTCGGCCTGGCGGATCTGTACCAGCTCCGCGGCCGTGTGGGCCGCTCAGGACACCGCGCGTACGCCTACCTCATGCTGCCCAGGTCCTCATCCACTACGGAAGACGCCCGCAAGCGCGTCTCCGCCATCAAACAGTACACGGAACTGGGTTCCGGATTCAAAATAGCCATGCGCGACCTGGAAATCCGCGGAGCGGGCAACCTGCTCGGCACCCAGCAAAGCGGCCACATCGCCGCCATCGGCTTCGACCTGTACTGCCAGCTTCTCCAGCAGTCCATCTCCCACATGCAGGGCAAACATTCCGCACCCAGGGCGGACGCCGCCCTCCGGGCGGATTTCATCGTGAACAGTGAAACGCAGTTTGCGACCAAATCCCGCAAGGAGTACCTGGGCGCCTTCATTCCGCGGAACTACATCAGCGACGCCCCGCTGCGCATCGCCGCCTATAAGGATTTGGCGGGAGCCCGCACCATCAAGGAGACGGACGCCCTGCTCCGCACCTGGGAAGACCGATTCGGACCTGCACCGGAAACGGTGCATCATCTGCTTGCCACGCACAAAATCAAGATACTGGCCACCATGGCCAATATATCCATGGTGGAAGTCAGCGGCCAGCGCCTGATGCTTACCCGGAACGGGGATTTCATCCTCCTGTCCAACAAATTTCCGCGCCTGGTGGGAATCACCCCGGCGGAAAAGCTTCAGGAAACTCTGGAAATGCTTAAAAAGATCTAATCCTGGTCCGCATCCCTGCCGTCAGCCTGCTCCCGGGTATTCCAGGCAGTCAGCCACTGGACTTCCCTGAGTCGGTAGCCGCGCTTCAGCAGCTCCGCATGCAGACCGGGCAGATGTGCCGCCCCGTAGAAGATGCCAATCTTGCGCGCACCCTTGCCTTTCCACTGGTCGAATATCTCCATGCATTTGGCATTCCTGCCTTTCAGAATCACCGTATCCTCCAGAGAATCAGAGCTGGTATAGGCCAGCAGGCGCATCAATTCATTCTTCAGCCCGGAAACATTTCCCGTAATCAGATCCATCGCCATCTTGATTTGATTCGGCTGATAGCCGCAGTACTCTTCCTGCAGGGAAGACACGATCTCCTTCGCCATCAATCCCATAAAACTCTCCTTCTTTTCTTCCTGCGCCTTCCTGAATTCCCCCATGGTCATGTCCGCATGGACGAAGTGGGACGGAGAGTAATCAATTCCATCCATCTGGGCCTGCAAATTCAGGGCCTTACTGAATCTTTTATAGGCTTTCCCCAGCCAGTTCAGCAGAAAGGAAGACTCCTTTTCCCTCTGTTCCTTTTCCCATGCCTCCAGCTGGTTCCATTCACGGGCTTCTTCCTGCGTCAGGCCGTCCAGCGGCTTACTCCGGTCAATCCTGCTCCGCAATTCCTCCTGCCGCTGGAGCCCCTCCCCGCCGATCATTTCAAACAGCAGCAAATCACATTGCCCAAACAGTTTGTTCAAACGGTCGTAATACTCCGGTTCAGCCACATGCATCGCCCCGATCAGCCTCACCTCCTGTCCGCCGTCATTCACATAGGAAGCCACGGGCGTTGCCAAATCCTGCTGTTCAGGGGAATCCGCCTCCAGCCTCAGGAATGTAGCCGGGTATCCGCCGTATTCTTCCGCATTCCTGCCGGAGCCAGCTACGGCAACAAGTGCGGAAGAGAACAGCATGAAGATAAACAAAATACCGCGCAATATGTTCATACACCACCAGCCTAGCGGCCATCATCCGCAGAGCAAGCCAAAAAAACTTCCGCAGAGTCCCTTCTATTCCTTACCCTGCCAGGAAGGTAATGCGGAATACCGGGAGACCATAAAAAATCCCCCGTTCCCTCAGGGGAACGGGGGATGAAGAATCAGGCCGCGCAGAGCTGACGTCCCGGAAGCAAACCGTCACATGACGGTTTACTTCTGTTTACAGCAGCATTTGTCAGACAGGGCGCCCACGCCGGGCAGCACCTTGCCTTCCAAAAGTTCCAGGGAAGCGCCGCCACCCGTGGAGCAGAAGGAAAGCTTGTCCTGAACCTTGAATTTCTTGGCGGCCGTTACGGAATCGCCGCCGCCCACGATGGAGATGGCTGAAGAATCGGCCAGGGCTTCCGCAATTTCCTTGGTGCCCTTGGCAAAACAGTCCATTTCAAAGACGCCCATCGGGCCGTTCCACAGAACAGTTTTGGCATTCTTGATGATAGCGGAGAATTCTTCGATGGCCTTGTCGCCAATGTCAATGGCCATGCCGCCTTCCGGCACCTTGCCGCCCTCCGCGAAGGGAGCCGTGCAGAACGTTTCCGCACCGTCTTCGAACTTCATGGTCACGCGAACGTCGGCCGGAAGCACGAACTTGACACCCTTGGCCTTGGCGTTCGCCAGAATTTCACGAGCCAGATCCAGTTTGTCGCCTTCAATCTTGGAAGCGCCCAGGTCATAACCTTCTGCAGCCAGGAACGTGTTGGCCATGGCGCCGCCGATCAGGAACGTATCAGCCTTTTCCATCAGCTTGGAAAGCACTTCGATCTTGTCGGACACCTTGGCCCCCCCCATGATCACCACAAAGGGCTTTTCCGGGTTTTCCAGCTTGCCTTCCAGATATTCCAGCTCGCGTTCAATCAGGAAGCCCATAGCGCTCTTTTCCGCAAAGTGGGTAACGCCTTCCGTGGAAGCGTGGGCGCGGTGGGCGGTGCCGAATGCGTCGTTCACGAACAGAGTGGCGTTGCCCAGCAGAGCCTTGGCGAATTCCGGATCGTTTTTCTTTTCACCGGGATAGAAGCGGACGTTTTCCAGCAGGGCCACGTCGCCGTCCTTCATGGCGGCGCGGGCCGCTTCAGCTTCCGGGCCAATGGCGGAGGGAACGAATTTCACTTCCTTGCCGAGCAGTTCGGAAAGGCGGCCAGCCACGGGCTTCAGGGAAAAAGCGGGATCGGGTTCATTCTTGGGACGGCCCAGGTGGGAACAGAGGACGAGACGGGCGCCGCCGTCAAGCAGGAACTTGATGGTGGGAAGGGCGGCCACAATGCGGGCGTCATTGGTAATTTCCCCATCCTTGAGGGGTACGTTGAAGTCAACGCGCATCAGGACTTCCTTGCCCTTGACGTCAAGATCACGAACAGTGAGTTTAGCCATATCAGTTTATGTTGTTTGGTTCAATGGAATGAAAAAGGGAGGGCATTTCTGCCCTCCCGGAAAATCCCGGCCGCCCGCACCAACCCGGTTCATGAACCGGAAATCTGTTTCAGGCGGCTGGAAAGAATGTCTTGTGACTACTGAAGAGCAAGCGTTGTTCAGGAATGAACTTACTTGCCGCAGCTGCAGCCGCAGGAGCTCACGCTGTCGCCCAGCTTCTTCATGGCTTCGGCGGCGCGGTTGGAGTAGCCCCATTCGTTGTCGTACCAGCCGCAGACCTTCACCAGGTTGCCGCCGACCACGTAGGTGAAGCCGGAGTCAAAGATGCAGGAGTGGGGGTCGGAAACGATGTCCTGAAGCACCAGGTCTTCTTCGGAGTAGGCCAGAATGCCCTTCAGAGGACCTTCAGCGGCTTCCTTCATGGCGGCGTTCACTTCTTCCACGGTCACATTCTTCTTGAGGATGGCCACGAAGTCGGTCAGGGAACCGGTCGGGGTGGGAACGCGGAAGGAAGCGCCGTTCAGGGCTCCCTTGAGTTCGGGAATCACTTCTCCGATGGCCTTGGCAGCGCCGGTGGTCGTCGGGATGATGTTGATCGCGGCGGCGCGGGCACGGCGGGGATCCTTGTGCGGCAGGTCCAGAATGCGCTGGTCATTCGTGTAGGAATGAATGGTGCTCATCATGCCCTTTTCAATGCCGAACTTGTCGTTCAGCACCTTCACCATCGGGGAAAGGCAGTTGGTGGTGCAGGAAGCGTTGGAAACGATGTTGTGCTTGGCGGGATCGTATTCGCTGTCGTTGATGCCCAGGCAGAAAGTCAGGTCCGGATCCGTGGCGGGAGCGGAAATGAGCACCTTCTTGGCGCCAGCGTCAATGTGCTTCTGGGCGGCGTCACGCTTGGTAAACAGGCCGGTAGATTCCAGAACGACGTCCACGCCCAGGTCCTTCCAGGGAAGATTGGCGGGGTCGCGTTCCACCGTGATGAGGATCTTGTGACCGTCGATGACCAGATACTCGCCGTCGATGGAAACTTCGCCGTCAAACTTGCCCTGCGTGGAGTCATACTTGAGCAGGTGGGCGATCATTTCGATGGGGGTCAGGTCGTTGATGGCAACAACCTTGTTGCGTTCTTCCTTGGACATGGCGCGCAACACGTTGCGACCAATACGTCCAAAACCGTTAATAGCATATTTGGCCATAAGATTGAGGGCTTCAGATTTGATTAATTACAAGTCCCGGACCTATTCAAGTACCATGGACGGGGCAAGTTTAGAAACGATTCCGCCGGGCGTCAACACTATTGTTCCCCCATCATGGCAGTATGTGCCGGCCCTCCCGTCCCCAGAAAGGCGCAAAGGCGACAGCCGTGCTCCTGCATGGATGTCAAAAACTTGCACGGTCTTCCGGTTCACCGCGGAACGGTCAGTTCATGGAACGCAGGGCGGCGCGGATCAGCTCGTCCGCGTCCGCGTTCGGGTTCTCTTTCAAGTGGGCGGCAATGGCCTTGCGGGATTCCACTTGCTTGAAGCCCAAAGCAATCAGCGCCAGTTCCGCATCCCCCGCCGCCTGGGAGGTGGAGCCCTGGGCCTGGGCCTCCCAGGTGGCGGCCAGACCTACTTTGTCCTTCAGTTCAAGCACAATGCGTTCCGCCGTTTTTTTGCCCACTCCCTTGGCCCTGGCGATGCCGGATACGTCTCCGCTCACCACTGCCTGCTTAAACTGCTCCACGGACAAGGACCCCAGAATGGCGATGGCCGTAGCGGGGCCGATTCCAGAAACCCGGTCAATCAGCAGCAGAAAGATGTCCCGCTCCGCATCAGTCGCAAATCCGTACAACACCTGCATGTTTTCCCGCACATGCAGATAGGTTTTCAGTGTCAGCTCCCTGCCCGGCAGAGGATTCAGCCTGTCAAATGTGGACAGGGGCACGATCACCTCGTACCCCACGCCGTGAACATCCAGAATCAGCCGCTGGGGGTATGACTCCGCTACCGTACCGCGCAAAAAAGCTATCATGTCCATAACGTGACACAATCCCGGCGGCGGACAAGTCTAAAACGCATCCTCCCGGGGGGCGGTCCGCTATCTCTTGTGGAGAACGTGCAGCTTGATATGCTCCAGGTCTTCCCGGTGATAAAAACACCGTACGCGGAATCCGCGGACCGTCTTGATGCGACACCTGTATTCGCGCAGCAGGCCTTTTTTGACCAGCCTGTAAACGTAGCTTCTGACCACGCCCAAGTAGCGGACGGCCTCTTCCATATTCACGTAGCACAATGGGGCGCGGCGGCAGACCGGTTCCCGCGCCGCCAGGAGACGCTCCACGTCCAGACGGCGCCAGCAGAGCGTGAGAGAGCCAGTACTCTTGCGGACTACGCGGAAACGTACTCCATGACGGTGCAGATATTGCCGGGCGGCGGAAGGACTGCAGCGCAACCGCGCCGCTATGGAGGATGTTTCCATGAACGCCCCGGACGCACTGGCATAAGGCTGCCCGGACTTGGGTTCCGTTCCCTTGCGGCGGATTTTTACGTGTTCAGGGAAACTCAGTTTGGGATTATTGATATATTCCCGCCCTCCTACTCCAATGAATGTCTTTTTGAAACGATAAATCATGGCAATGTGAATTCACTTTGATAAAACAGGGCTTCATACAGGCATTTTGTATGAAGCTCTAACATTTTTGAAAATACCAAAAATGCACTGAGCCCAAAAACAATCAACAATTTTCTTTGTTTTTCTGCTGGCCGTCTTTATACTGAACTCATTTCATCGCAATATATGCCTGTTCCTACATTATACAATTACTTCAAAAGGGCCTAATATCAACAATTAGATCATCAACAATTTTGTTGGATGAGCGAATTTCTCCCGGCTTCTTTCCTTTTATTTACAAATAATTCATGATCAACTACATGAATAAGAAAAAATATTCCATTCAACTGCCCAAAGAGGGAAAGCCTGCATCAATGCTTCAGGCCTCCGTATTTTCCGGGTTCAACACCCCCTTCCATCAAGGCGGGAAAACTGGAAAGAGACGGCGGACGGCTCCAACATTGCAGTCATAGAGTTATTTTCCGGAAAGGAGCTCAGGCAAAAAAGCTGGACAATAACTAACATTTCATTTGTTTCCGGAATGAACAATAAGAAACCCGGCTTCCTCGCGGAAAGCCGGGTATGAAAAACCATTTTCCAATCTTCAGGGAAGAAGCTTGGAAGGCCGTGTTTCAAACATGCCGCGCTGCGGAACGAAAACACGGTCATTGGGCTGAATGGGTATAGCCCTGTCCTTGGTGGAAAAATAATCATACGTGACGGTCTTGCCGCCGCGCGTCACCTGGACATAGCGGGATCCCCATTCCGTAACATCCCCGGCGCCGACAATCGCTTCCAGCAGCGTCATGCCGCGCCGCCATGGAACATTCTTTTTCATGGCTACGTTTCCGCTCACCAAAACGATATGCTGGGTCAGCTGCACGTCGGAACTCTGCACTTTCACCAAAAAGGTGGGAGAAGTGTACAGTTCCGCCTTCTTGTAGGCAGCGGCAAGCATGTCCTCAATCTGCCGCGCCGTCCGGCCCACTACCCGCAACACATCCTGCCCGGGGGGAAGCTGGGGCATGCGGATGGTTCCATTGCCATCCAGCAGATATTGACCGGAAATGGCGGCAGCGTCGTCGGCAGGGATGCCGCGCACCTGAATTTCAATGGTTCCATGCGCGGGCACGGCATCCGGGGACTGCGAGAACGCAAATCCTCCTGCAGCCAGGATGAAACACACAATGGAATACAGATACTTTTTCATGGCACTATCACTTAATACAGATCCTCATTATCACTGGACTGCGTAGCCGCCAGTTCCTTGGCTTTGCCGGAACGCTCGGCCTTCTTCAGGGAAGAAGCGTCAGCATTGCCGTCGGAAGCTCCGCTTTCCGCAGAATAATAGGAGTAGTAGGTTGTGTAATATTGATACTGGTGATCGGAAGTAATGTCCACATTATTCATCACCACGCCCGCCAGATTGCCGCCGACGGATTCAATGACCTGTTTCTGCCTCAGCAAGGCTTTCAACGGAAGCTTGCGCGGCTGGACAACCATCAGGGTCATATCCACCTCGCTCACAATCACGGCTGAATCACTGACGCCGAGAATGGGCGGAGAATCCACCAGCACAATATCGAAACGCTGCTTCACCTCCTGGAGCAGTTCGCTGAACTTGCGTGAGTTCAAGGCTCCCGACGGGTCAAAGGGAATCGGCCCCGCAGGCATGACGTACAGGTTTTCCACAGGCGTCTGAAAGATCACGTCCTCCAAAGGATAGTCTTCCAGCAGGTAGGACGTAAGCCCCACTTCATTGTCCAGCTCATAGTATCTGTGCAACTTGGAACGGCGAAGGTCCCCATCAATCATCAAGGTGGCCATAGCCCCCTGGGCGCAGATATAGGCCAGGTTGCACAACGTCGTGGTTTTGCCTTCCCCGGCACTGCCGGAAACAAAGGTCAGGGATATTTCCTCAAGCCCCTTCTTGTTGAATTCTATGTTCGTCCTCAAAATGCGGTAGGCCTCAGCATCCGGCCCCAGAGAACCGGCGGAATGCAGAATGGGGACGTTTTTGGGAATGATCCCTAGAACAGGCACTTGTAGAGCCCGTTCCACATCCTCCATGGTCTTGACGGAAGTATCCATGAATTCCAGCAGAAGGGCCAGGCCCACACCCAACAGCAAACCAGCAACGGCGCCCACCGCCAGATTCAACGTTACATCCGGCTTGTATGGAGCTGAGGGCAACAGAGGATTATCATACATTTCAATCGATTCACGGGGAACGCGCAAGCGCGCGATTTCATCCTTGTAGCGGGCATCCAGCGTTTTGAGCTGATCCAGGGCCGTATCATACTCGCGGCTGGTCTGTTCATAAACAGGCATCTTCATCACATGGTGCCGGAGATCCTCTTCCTTTTGAGCTACAATCTTCTCCCACTTCATACGGCTTGCAGCAACCATTTCCAGCTTGCTTTTCAAGGATGAGCGGAGTCCCACAAGTTCCTTGCTCAGCTTTTCCTTCAAGATGTTCGCCGTTTCCTGGAGAGCCACCATCTTGGGATGCTTGGGCCCCAGGTTCTGGGATTTGAGAGTTTCCCTCTCCTTATCCTTCTCCATATATTCCTGATAGGTTTTGCGCAAAGAGTCCGCCGCCAGAATTTCCGCATTCAAAAGATCGGAATTGGTTACATAATCCATCAGTTTGTCATCCGGAAGACGCTGAATTTCTGCAACATACGCAGCCAACTCCTGCTCATCCTTCTCAAATTTCATGAGTTGTGCCTTGGAATTCCGGAAATCCTCGTCTTCCATGGCACCGGTCATCACACGATTGTCCCCGCTCCTGTACATGGTGGAGGGCAAATAGTCGTTTTCCGCAATCAACTTCTTGAGAGCCATCATCTTGTCATTGACAATGTCCTCCTGTTCCCGGAGAACGTCTTGAAGGCTCTTGATAGCCGTTTCCACCAACCGGTTTTCACGCATTTCACGGTCCTGCTTGTAAGCTTCCGGGACTGCCTTGGCAATGTTCTGAACCAGTTTGGGGTCAGGCCCGGAGACAATGACATCCACCAAGTCCGTTGCACGGCGGGGGGATACCTTGATCATTCCAGCCAGGTTGGTAGCAGCCAACTCATCCGTCATGCCCCATTCCGCAGCCAGATTCAGTTTTTTGGATACCACTTTCAGCACTTCGGACGAAGTCAGAACCGAATACTGCATGGGGATGTAGTTGTCCGTCATATTGGACGATGCCACGACATCCTCCCCCGTACCGATCCCCATCACCGGCCTGGGACGCTTGATCTGAAACTTACTCGTCGCACGGAACGAAGGGGGCATCAGAAGCGTCACCACCAGGGAAATAACCAGAACCAGCATGAAAACAAGAAAGACTTCTTTCCAGCGGTTTTTCAGAACTTGTATATAATCAATATTGCGTACGATAGGATCGCCATTCTGCAGATCTGGGGCATTCATGAAGAGACGGTGCGGTAGTAAGATAAAACTCCTCTAATTGTGAATGAACATTCGCAATTAGAGGAGTAGAAACATTAATTGTCAATCAAGCTTAGAAGATATAATTTATTCCGAAGGAGAATACATTCCGGTTATAGCTCGGCATGGGGAAGTTATATCCGCTGTAGGAACCATTGGTGTAGGAATACTGGGCCGTAAGAGCCAGCGCGTTTGTCAGCATCATCTTGACACCGGCCGTCGCGTTGAAAGTCAGCGTGTTCGTATCAGTACTGGAAGAACTCGCGCGGGAATAATCGCTGGAAATCAGGTTCACACCGGCATTCAGGCTGACCCGGTGCGTCACCTTCATCGTGCTGTTCAGACCGACGCGCCACGTCTCATTAGAGTAGTAGCTGGCGCCCGTTTGGGGAATGTAGGTATTTGTTGCTTCGTTAGAGTAGCGGACAAACATACCCAAGGAAAAACGGTCGCTCATGCGGTGGTTAAGACCAAATTCCGCCGACGGGTAGGTTTTGGTGCCGTAATTGTCCACATGCTTAAACTGGGGACCGACACGCAACGTGGCAGAAGTGTTCTGGGCCACGGCGTATTCGGCGCCGGCCAGGACGAAGTTGGAGAATTCATCATTGCCATATTCGCGGTCGCAGTAGGAACCGTTCCAGTTAATGGACAAAGCCAAGCGTTCCGTCCACTTGTAACGATTGTTGAAATTCAGGTTGACGTATTGACGGTTATCAGTCTTGGCAGAATCTTCCTGATAGTCGATCATGGAGTAGCTGGCGCCCACCGTCGTGGACCAACGGGTAGTCCATGCCTTGCTCAAGGAACTGGAAACGTATACATAAATGTAGTCGCCATCACGGCGGGAGTTGGCAATGCCGTTTGAGTAGTTGGGTTCCGGCTGCCAGGCAAAGGAAAAATTGCCGTTGTAGCGCAAAGTCTGGTCAAAACTATGAGAAAGACTGGCCGTCAGCGTGGAATTGGAAAGAGATTCATTCGTATCGCCTTCCAGGTCTTTCAGGTAAAAAATACCACCCAGTTTCGCAGAAAAGGCATACTGGGTAACAGCATCGTAATTGGCAAGAGAAGCGCCAATGTCCGTACTGATAAACGCACTTTCCTGCTGATTGAAGTTGCTTGCATTTACGTTGTCATCATAACCGCCAGCTACGTTGAACGTCCATTTCAGGGGGAGGGATTCTTCCAGACCCACAGGTCCGGCAAGCGTGTACAGGGACTGCCCGTAAGCGTGAGCTCCAACCAGGCCGGAAGCGAGCAAAGAGAGATAAAAAAGACTCTTCATAAATTTTAATCCGTTTTAGGTATAGGAGTTAGCTTTAGTTGCCAGAAGGATTGGAGACAGGAGCAGGACTTGTAGGCGTGCCCCCCACAGGAACACCGCCGGGCATGACGAGGGCGCCGCCTGCGGCGTCTTCACCAGGCTGTACAATTCCACGCGTCTGCGTAGTGACACCCTGCAAGGGATTGTCGGGAGTCCCGGCGGCCACTTCCACAGCTATGGAAGGCATTGTCATCGCCACGGGGGAATGACCCAGAGCCTTGGTCACCGCTGCGCAAATCGGAGAAACAGAAGCGTAAGGCTTGGGCTGAACGGAAACGGCGGCAGATACGATATTGCGCACCTGGGCTTCCGTAACCCTGGAGCCGTAGCTCTTGACGGCAGCGGAAGCCACTTGGGGAGCATTGACCGGGAAAGCTTCGGCAGCCATGGAAACCATCTGTGCCATGACAGCATCAGACACACCTGCCTTGACTGCGCTGCCTAATATGGCGGATACAGCCTTCATATCCAGGGATCCGGATTTGCGACCCGCTTCAACGGCAGCAGCCATCCTCTGGATAAAAACCTTTTCAGCCGCAGAGGCCTTAACATGATCAACAGCCGGAGCGGCTGACGGAGAAGCAACTTGCTGAGCCACACCGGAAAGTGTGCCCGCAAACGCAAATACCAGCACAGAAAGTGCCGTCTTCGTAATGGACCTGGCCTTCATTGGAAGAATATTATAGCAGGTGATTAAAAAATGGAGCGGGTAACGGGAATCGAACCCGTATGATCAGCTTGGAAGGCTGGAGCTTTACCATTAAGCTATACCCGCACAACGCCCGCATTATGTTCAGGAGCCACAGATAAGACAAGTTTTTTTTCATTATAAAATCAAATTTAAAAAAATAAGACGCAGTTTATTCTGTTGCCTTGACATTCCCCGCTCCTCCCGGTAAATAAATGCCGCACATATTGTGCGGGCGTCGTTCAATGGTAGGACGCGAGCTTCCCAAGCTTGAGACGTGGGTTCGATTCCCATCGCCCGTACCAGCCTTTTCATGCCGCAAGTTACTGTTCATCAGTGTTTGCGGTTTTTTCTTTCTTGAAAGTGCAAGAGAGGGGAAATTTACAAGCGGAATGGCAGAAAAATCTGCCTGCTATTCCAGGACGGAAAACCACCGCCGGAATAGCAGGCGGAGAGGCCGTCAGCACCCCAATACAAACTTCTTCTGAATCTTCGCCAGAAGGAGTACCTTGCGGATCATCGTGCGGGTTTCATTAAGAAGGTTGAGATACAGCAGGGTTCTTCTCATGTCGGAAACATTCTCCGTACGCAGTATGATCTGCCGTTTGACCGCTTCCGCGAATTCTTCGTCCAGGGCATCAATGCCGTCCAGGCATTCGTCCAAACCGCTGTAATCATTGGTCTCCATCATGTCCCGGAAGCGGGGATACAGGGAGGAAACCCGGTTGTTCATTTTCCGCAAGTCTTCTATGTATTCCATGTCCAGCCCCTCATGGTTATTGTCAATGTAGGCATGGCTGGCCGTAGTGATGTTGGAGAGGGATTCAAAGACGGAGGTGGCGTATTCCACCATCTGCACATGGCGCTTGCCGCGGTCCGCCTCCCCGTCCCGCAATTCCCGGACCACGGGCATGACTTCCATCGCCATCTTGTCGCCCAGGGAACGGCGGATCCCGCGAGATTCCTTGCGGAGTTTTTTCAACCGTTTCCGGTCTTCCACGTTCAGGGCTTCCAGATTCATCTCATAGATTTCCGCCATGCGCTTCATCAACTCAATGATTTCCTCGTTATAACGGCTCAGGGAGGAAGCATCTGCATAATTCCTGCCTTTCACCAATTCTGCGGCCTGCGTGCGCTTTCTGTGCAGGCGGGCGCTTTTCAGCAGCAGGTATGCCGCCAGAGCGCACATGGCGATGATTCCGAAGACGCCGCCATACACAATGCACGCCGCTACCATGCAACACATGGCAAATGCGGCAAACGCCGTAAAGAACCAACCGGAAATGACCGTGATCACCCCGGTGATGCGGTACACGGCACTGTCCCGCCCCCAGGCCTTGTCCGCCAGAGAGGAACCCATGGCCACCATGAACGTGACATACGTGGTGGAGAGAGGTAGCTTGAGCGAGGTGGCCAGGGAAATCAGAAGGGCGGCCACGGTCAGGTTTACGGACGCACGGATCAGGTCAAAGGAGGCTCCGTTGTCCGGCCCTTCCGGAACGGGCTGAAACCGCTTTTCAATGAATTTTCCTACGCTTGCGGGCATGATTTTTTCCACCACGCGGGAAGCGTTCAACGCATAGCGTACCATCATCCGCGCCGGGGGAACGGAACCGAATCTTTCCACTCCCCCGCCCTGCCGGGCCAGATTGACTTCCGTATCCGTCACGGTCTGCGCTTTTTTGGAGAACATCAGGGCCAGCACCATGATGAATCCCGCACCCAGCAAATAACGCCAGTCCGCCGTCACGGGAGCCATCAGGCCGCCCATGGTCAGGGTGGAAAGGTCCATGCCTTGTGCAACGGCGGCGGAAGCGATTTCCATGGAGGACTGCCCCGCCATAAAAACGCCGATGAAGTTGACCAGGTCATTCCCGGCAAAGGAGAGAGCCAGGGCCATCGTACCGGCAAGCACCGCTATTTTCAAGATATTGACTTTGCAGAGGTTCTGGAGCACGGCCATCAGAACGGTCCAGAAAACAAAGCTGTAGCATACGTACAGCCAGATGTGTGCGTCCAGGTGGCGGATCATGTCCTTCGTGACCAGCGTGCTGCCTTTCAGCCCCTTGAATACGGCAAAATAGGTGATGGCCGTCAGGGCCACACCGCACCAGACGGCACCCAGGTATTTGAAGGATTTCCTGTAATTAAAGGAGAAGATGAGGCGGGAAATCCACATGACCGATATACCGCAGATGAACGCCACAAAGACGGAGGAGAAAATGCCGGAAATGATGGCCAGAGCCTTGGAGGAGTTGATATAGCTGGCCAGATCGCTGGCCATTCCAGGTTCTCCGGACCATATTTTGAACAGCGCCACAGCCACCGCACCCCCAAGCAATTCAAACACGATGGAAACCGTCGTGGATGTAGGAAGGCCGAAGGTGTTGAACACATCCAAAAGGATCACGTCCGTCAGCATCACCGCCAAAAAGATCAGCATGATGTCATGGAAGGTGAATTGGGCCGGCATAAATACCCCGCTCCTGGCAATTTCCATCATGCCGCTGGAAAACAGGGAGCCAATGATAATCCCCAGAGCGGCCACCAGGATAATAGTCCGGCGAGGGGCGGCCTTGGAACCGACAGCGGAGTTCAGGAAGTTGGCGGCGTCATTCGAGACGCCAACCACGAGGTCAAAGCAGGAGAGTACCAGCAGCAAGCCTATGATGAAGTAATAGATAGGGTCCATATGTGTAATAAACGGCCTTCTATTACCTGAACCCTTTCCGGCACTCCCGTTTTAAAGCGTGAACAATTCGTCACATTTGCAGTATATCCGCTTCATGATCGGGCATCGTGAACAGGTTCGTTCCCTTCCGTGATGAAATCTTACCATCCCCCGATGCTGTCCTGGGGGCTTCCCCCTTCTGCCGGGGAAAAGATGCCGACATGCGGGAACTTGTCCCCACAAAGGCACCGCCTCCCGCACGGATCCTGTTGGACCTGACGTTCATCGGCAGTTTCATCCTGAACATCGTCAGCCTGCTGTGGGGCGTCATGGAGATATTTTCCATAGAAAGCCTATCCTCCTGATCTTCATCCGGCATGAGACGGCACATGTGGAAGATCCGGAAAACCGCGGTTTCCTCCGGTCAAATGGAAAGAGGCTGATGCCGTTCAAATCCGGAAGACCATTTCTTTTCCATACAAAAAGGCTCTCCGGAAAACCGGAGAGCCTGAATGATTCGTCGCATTGTCCCGAAGAAACGGGGAGGGCTTACATCATGCCCATGCCGCCCATTCCTCCCATGCCGCCCATGTCGGGAGCGCCGCTGCCGCATCCGCAGCCCTTCTTCTCGGGCTTGTCGGCAATGACGCATTCCGTGGTAAGCAGGAGGCCGGCGATGGAAGCCGCGTTCTGCAGAGCGGAACGGGTCACCTTCGTCGGGTCCACCACACCGGCGGAAAGCAGGTCTTCGTACTTGTCCGTGGCCACGTTGTAGCCTTCGGCAGCCTTCTTCATGCCTTTCACCTTGGCGACGATGAGGGCGCCTTCGCGGCCGGCATTGCAGGCAAGCTGGCGGAGCGGAGCCTCCACCGCACGGTACACGATTTCCGCGCCGGTGTGTTCGTCCCCTTCCAGCTTCAGGCCATCAATGGCCTTCTGGGCACGGATCAGGGCTACGCCGCCGCCGGGCACGATGCCTTCTTCCACGGCCGCACGGGTCGCATGCAGGGCGTCGTCCACACGGGCCTTCTTTTCCTTCATTTCCGTCTCCGTAGCGGCACCCACATGGATGACGGCCACGCCGCCGGCCAGCTTGGCCAGGCGTTCCTGGAGTTTTTCACGGTCGTAGTCGGACGTGGTGTCCTTGATCTGATGGCGGATCTGGGAAATGCGGGCTTCAATGTCCGCGGACTTTCCTGCGCCTTCCACGATGACGGTTTCATCCTTGGAGACGGTGACGCGCTTGGCCTGACCGAGGTCTTCAATACCCACGTTTTCCAGCTTGATGCCGAGGTCTTCCGTGATGCATTTGCCGCCCGTCAGGATGGCGATGTCTTCCATCATGGCCTTGCGGCGGTCGCCGAAGCCGGGGGCCTTCACGGCACAGATGTTCAGCACACCGCGCAGACGGTTGACCACGAGGGTGGCGAGGGCTTCGCCTTCGATGTCTTCGGCAATGACCAGGAAGGGACGGCCGCTCTTGGCCACTTTTTCAAGCAACGGAAGGAAATCCTTCAAGTTGTTGATCTTCTTCTCGTGAATCAGGATGTAGGGGTTTTCCAGAACCGCTTCCATCGTTTCCGCGTTGGTCACGAAGTAGGGAGACAGGTAGCCCTTGTCAAACTGCATGCCTTCCACCACGTCCAGCGTGGTTTCAATGCCCTTGGCTTCTTCCACGGTGATGGTGCCGTCCTTGCCCACCTTGTCCATGGCTTCGGCAATGATATTGCCGATTTCATCGTCCCAGTTGGCGGAAACGGTAGCGACCTGGGCCACCTCCTTGCTGGAGTCAACGGGCTTGCTGATTTTCTTGAGTTCTTCCACCACGGCGTCGGAGGCCTTCATGATGCCCCTCTGAAGGGAAATCGGGTTGGCGCCGGCGGTGACGTTGCGCAGGCCTTCGCGGTAAATGCTTTCAGCCAGTACGGTGGCGGTGGTGGTGCCGTCACCGGCCACGTCGTTGGTCTTGGAAGAGACTTCGCGGACAAGCTGGGCGCCCATGTTTTCAAACGGGTCTTCCAGTTCGATTTCCTTGGCCACTGTCACACCGTCCTTGGTGATGAGGGGAGAGCCGAATTTCTTGTCGATCACCACGTTGCGACCGGCAGGGCCCAGCGTGCTCTTGACAGCCTTGGCGATCTGTTCCACGCCGCGGAGCAGCGCCTGGCGAGCGGTTTCATCAAATTGGATTTGTTTAGCCATAATATCAGGTTTTTAAAGATGTGTGTGAATAAATAAGGTTGGTTTAGCCGATGATGGCCAGAATGTCGTTTTCAGACAGAATCAGATAATCTTCTCCGTCCAGCTTGATTTCCGTACCGCCGTACTTGGAAATGAGAACCCGGTCGCCGGGCTTGACGGTGAATTCGATCAGGGCGCCTTTCTCGTCGCGGCCTCCGGTACCTACGGAGATCACTTCAGCTTCCTGCGGTTTTTCCTTGGCGGTGTCCGGCAGGAACAGACCGCCGGCGGTTTTGGTTTCAGCTTCAATGCGCTTGACCAGCACACGTTGTCCGAGGGGTTTGATGTTAGCCATAGTATGTTGTGTTTGTTTTATTGTAGATGAATATATGGATGTAATGTTCCGGAGGAGGGGGGAGGAGGATTTTCCCCACCCTCCGGAAAAGGTTTATTTGTCGTCGTCGACGATTTCGGCGTCCACCACGCGGCCTTTAGCCTTGCGGGGGCCGTCGGAAGCTTCTTCCTCAGGAGCGGCTCCCGGCATGGGGCCGGACGCACCGGCGGACTGCTGGGCGGCTTCCGCTGCCTTGTAAAGGGCTTCCAGTTTGGCTTCCAGGTCGCTCTTGCCGGACTTGATAGCCTCATAGTCCTTCCTGGAAATGGCTTCCTTCAACTTGGTCACCTTGCCTTCAATGTCGCTCTTGAGATCCGCGGGCAGCTTGTCGCCCATGTCTTTAAGCTGGCGTTCCACGGAGAAGCAAAGGGAGTCGGCCTGGTTGACGGTGTCAATTTCTTCGGCGCGCCTCTTGTCTTCTTCCGCATGGGCTTCCGCATCGCGCTTGGCGCGCTCGATTTCATCCTTGGAAAGGCCGCTGGAACCTTGAATGGAAATCTTCTGTTCCTTGCCGGTCCCCTTGTCCTTGGCGGAAACGTGCAGAATGCCGTTGGCGTCAATGTCGAAGGTAACTTCAATCTGAGGCACGCCGCGGGGAGCCGGAGAAATGCCGTCCAGTTTGAAGTTGCCGAGAAGCTTGTTGTCCTCAAACATTTTGCGTTCGCCCTGGCACACGCGGATATCCACGGCGGGCTGGTTGTCCGCAGCGGTGGAGAATACCTGGCTCTTACGCACGGGGATGGTCGTGTTGCGGTCGATCATCGGAGTGGCGATGCCGCCCATTGTTTCAATGGACAATGTCAGGGGAGTCACGTCCAGCAGCAGAACGTCATTCACGTCGCCCTGGAGGACGCCACCCTGAATAGCGGCGCCTACAGCCACCACTTCGTCCGGGTTCACGCCCTTGTGGGGTTCCTTGCCGGCCAGCGTATGGGCCATTTCCTGAACGGCGGGCATGCGGGTCATGCCGCCCACCAGCACCAGTTCATCAATGTCGCCGGTCTTCAGTCCGGAGGCGGAAATGCAGTCCAGCACGGGCTTGCGGGTGCGGTCCAGCAGGTCTTCCGTAAGCTGTTCCAGTTTGGGACGGCTCAGCGTCAGCTGAATATGCTTGGGGCCGGAAGCGTCCGCCGTGATGAACGGCAGGCTGATATCGTAGCTCTGGGTGGAGGAAAGGGCAATCTTGGCCTTTTCAGCCTCTTCCTTGATACGCTGGATGGCGTCCGGCTGATTGGAAAGATCCATGCCGGAATCCTTCTTGAACTCATCCATGATCCAGGAAATGATCGCGTTGTCCCAGTCGTCGCCGCCCAGGTGGGTATCGCCGTCGGAAGCTTTTACTTCGAAGACGCCGTCGCCGATTTCCAGCACGGAAATATCGAAGGTGCCGCCGCCAAGGTCATAAACGGCGATGTTTTCATTGGACTTCTTGTCCAGGCCGTAGGCCAGGGCCGCAGCGGTCGGTTCGTTAATGATGCGGCGCACCTTCAGCCCGGCGATTTCACCGGCGGCCTTGGTCGCGTTGCGCTGGGCGTCGTTGAAATAGGCGGGGACGGTGATCACGGCTTCCGTGATAGTTTCGCCCAGTTTGGATTCCGCATCGGCCTTCAGCTTGGCCAGCACCATGGAAGCGATTTCCTGGGGTGAGAAAGTTTTCTTTTCACCGCCCACTTCCACGCGGATGTAAGCATCCCCGTTGGGAGCTTCCACAATTTCATAAGGAACCTTTTTATCCTCGTCCGTCAACTCGCTGTACTTGCGGCCGATCAGACGCTTGGAGGAAAACACGGTGTTCTTCGGATTGGTTACCGCCTGGCGTTTGGCGGCCTGCCCCACGAGACGTTCACCGCTTTTGGTGAAGGCCACAATGGAGGGAGTGGTGCGCGCACCTTCGCTGTTTTCAAGAACGGTCGCCTGACCGCCTTCCATCACAGCCATGCACGAGTTGGTCGTGCCCAAGTCAATTCCTAATATTTTAGCCATATCGTTATGTTAGATTGTTTTAAATGGATTCCGTTGAGATTTGATCTCCCTATGACCTGAAGTGTCATACAGGTAAACTCATGTTCTTGTCTTCCTTGATGCAAATGCCATGCCAGCCCCGTCCAAATGGAAAGAAAATAAAATAATCTACTGTAAATCAAATATGTATATATTTTACAACTTCTTCATACATTCCGCTGGCATGCCCAAAAGCGACATTTTGTCACACCAAAACAGTGACAAAATGTCCCACCCGGTCACTTTGTCCCATGTGTGGCGGATGCCCACTCCGCATTTCCTCCGGCGGAATTGACGGAACCACAGCATTCCCCATACGCCAGGCGCTTCATGAAATCCTTGTAAAGCAGCGTTTCCATCCGGCCGTCGGTATATTCCACCACCGCACTCATGGTTTCCACCCAGTCTCCGCAATTCAGATAGCGTATATCCCCCACCATGGCGTCCGCCGGATGGTGCACATGCCCGGCGATGATCCCTTCGCACTGTCTTTTGACCGCCAGATTCTGAAGCTGTTCCTCATACTTGCCGATGAAATTGACGGCGGATTTCACCTTTCCCTTGATGGCGCGGGAAACGGAATAATACTCCTTGCCGCGCCAGGCACGGTACCTGTTGTACAGACGGTTGACCATCAGCAGCACGTCATAGCCCAGAGAGCCGAGCACCGCCAGCCACCGGTGATTGGTGGAAATGGCGTCAAACCCGTCGCCGTGCACGCACAGGTAACGGCGGCCGTCCGCCGCCCCGTGAACATATTCCTTGGCGATGTGCAGCCGCCCCAGGGCGAAGGGAAGAAACCGCTCCAGAACGTCATCGTGATTCCCGCGCAGGTACAGTACTTCCATGTCCTCCTGTTCCATCTTCTTCAACAGAGTGCGGATAAAACGCGTATGCCGCCTGCGCCAGCGGCTGCCGCGGGAAAGAGCCCAGGCATCCACAATGTCCCCCACCAGCACGATCTTTTCCGCCCGGATATGCTTCAGGAACCTGCGGCATTCGTCCGCCCTGGAATCCTTGGTCCCCAAGTGAATATCGGAAAGAAACACCGTACGGCACTCCAGCACCGCACCGCATGGGGGACGCGCGCATCCCGCGCCGTTCTCCTCACAGGCTACGGAAGCAAGAATTTCCTCAAACCGGTCGCAGACGGCGTCCCAGGTTCTGAAACGGACGGCCTGCCGCCCCTGTTCTCCCAGCCTGCGGACCAGCTCCGCCTCCTGAAGCAGGCGGCGCATGGCCGCATAAAAGCCCTCCACATCCCCCTTCTCCGCCTGCAGGCCGTTCACACCGTTGAGTACTACATCTGCGGACGCGGCATAACGGTAGCTCACTGTTGCCAGCCCGCTGGCCATTCCTTCCAGCAACACGTTGCCGAATGTTTCCGTCTCACTGGCAAACAGAAGCACGTCCATTGCCGCGTAATGCCGTGCCAGGTCCTCCCCGCTGCGGACGCCACAAAACACGGCGTCCGGAAATTCGCTGCGCAAGCCGTTCATCATGGGGCCGTCCCCCACCACAACCATTTTCATTCCGCGGTCCGGGAACTCCCGCTGAAGGCGGGTATAAAGGCTCAAAACCGTAACCAGGTTCTTTTCCCGGGCCAGGCGCCCCACCACTCCGAACACAATTTCATCCCGCCAGACGCCCCAGGACTGGCGCAGGGAAATATCCCTCTTTTCGGGGTCAAACAGAACCGTATCTACACCGCGTCCCATGACGGCCAGACGTTCAAAACCAAGTCCGCTCAGGGAAATGAGCATTTCTTCCGTCGGTACCACGGTCAATCTGGCCCGATTATGCAATTTGCGCAGGTAATTCAGAGCGGCATTTTCCAACCCTGAAAAATTGTAATTCTTCATGTACTGGTGAAAATTGGTGTGGAACCCCATCACCACGGGAATTTCCAGCGCCCTCGCCGCCTTGGACGCAGACGCGCCCATGGGGCTTTCCGTGGCAACATACACCACATCCGGTCTCTTCCTCAACCACCGGGAACGAAACCTGTCGACGGAAGGCAGCCCTATCTTCACTTCATGGTAAATGGGAAGGGACAGGGACGGCATGACCGTCTCGCCCGTCATGGATGCGCTCCCTCGTTCGGATGCCCTCAGAACATGCACCAGATGGCCCCGGGCCTTCAGATCCTTCACCAGGCGCCCGAGAGTCATGGCCACGCCATTTACGTCCGGCTCATAGGTATCCGTCACCAAATCAATTCTCATGCCCCGGTACCATGAACCGGAGCACCTGGTCAAACAAGCCGGACAGCGAAACAAAATCGTCACCAGCCATCGTTGTCCGGCCTGTACACCGAACTGAAAAACGACTTGATGGCGACCGCCTTTTTTCCCGTTTCCCACAACATTCAGTTGCCTTAAACCGTGTTGATATCTGACAACAAACCACATAAACGATTGTCTGACGGAAACGCGCATTATAAATCCGCAGTCAATCAAAAATTTTAAGAAAAAACGATTTCCTGCGCAAAAAAGAACACGAATCTTCATAAATAACGGCCAGCGTCCTCACAGGCGATTCAACTATTATCCGTTGACAGTATGTCGTATGGGACAACCATTCCACCATTGCGAACGGGCGGCGGATTTATAATCCGCCAAGCTTCCGCTACATGCCAACCCGTTAAAAACCGAATATATGAATAATGGGCAATATTTTTCTGAAAAAAAACAATCACCGTTAATCGCAGGCTAGAGCGTTTTCATACAAGGATGCAAAACTTCCATTCTCTGGAAAAGACCTGACAGATTTTCTAACAAAATAAATAACTGACTGTATACAATAACATTCCAATCACACATAACAAAAACATTCCACAGACTCCGGATTAGTAATCCGGCGTCAATATTAGTTTTTCATATCAAGTATATTTCTCCAATTCAATCCATTATTATCCCGAATGAAGACCAAATGGAACATATCTGTTAGATGATAACATAATTTCTTGAAAATAATCATAGTCCGTCTTATTTTACTTCTGTTGTGTATTTCAGCCGGATTACTAATTCGCTATTGAAATGAACAACAATCCCAATCCCATCACACCCCAATGAAACCTATAGCCTATTACAGCTATGCAGCTGCATTGTGCACACCCTTCTGCTGCCATGCCTCGCCGCTTTACGGCCCTTTGGAAGCAGGAATGCAGGAATCCCAATTGCTGAGTTCCCTGAAATCCTGCAAATCCCTTGAAGGCCCCGGTACGGACGCCTACTTGAGCCGGACCGGACTCAACGGGGCCTTCAAAACGAAAAAGCCCATCGGCGGACTCTACTTTTCCCTTCACTTTGACTACGACAAAGAGGGGGCGCTGAGATCCGTTTCCTTCTATTCCAACTCAAAAGTGAGCAAGGATAAATACGATACGCGCCTAAAATCCCTGTATAAGCGCATGCTGAACGGACTGACGGGGCTTTACGGACCGCCCATGAACATGCCGGACTGGATTGAAAAGGATTCCCTCCCGGCTGAGCGGGTCATGTACATGCACATGTGGCGCATCCAGCCGGGCTGTTTTCTGATGTCCGGCCTGGCAAACGCGGGAGCCTCCGGCTACATGCCCATCTTCCGCTTTTCCCCGCCCTCCGGCATGCCGCCCAAATCCAAAAAGGACCGGGACAAGCTGAAATCCGAATGGGCAGCCATTCCGGAATTCTACGAATTCGCGAAAGCCGAGAGATTCCTCTCCAATGCCGTATTCGCCATGTCCCACAAAAAGCATCCGGAAGCCCTCCAGCATTTCCAGAAAGCCGCCGACCTCGGCAGCCCCAACGGTTACTGGGGACTGGCCCATCTTTACCGAGTAGGAACGGACGGAGTGGAAAAAAATATGCAACTTGCCGAGGAATACACGAGAAAAGCCGCCCTGGCAGGGTTTGCCCGTGCAGCCATGAAATATGGAGACACATGGGAAAAAGCCTGCAAGGCCCTCGACTTCAATAAAGCGGAAGCCACGGAATGGATCAACCGGAACAAGCGCGCCGCCAGAGCCGGCTATGCATCCGAACAGTACAACGTGGGAATCATGTACCAGCATGGATTTGGCGTGGAACGCAACCTGGACACGGCAAGGGAATGGCTGCAGAAAGCGGCGGACCAGGGCCATGTTCAGGCACAGGCGGCATTGAAAAAACTTCCGGAAGCTCCGGCAGGAGAACCATTGTTAATCTAATCATTTCCCAACAAACACACCCATAAAAAGCCGGCTGCCGCATCATTGACGGCTCACGCAGCCGCTCCGGCAATTCCCTATGAAAACCATGGAACCGGCAGGGAAGCGGGTCATCCGCTTCCCTGCTGAAATCCGGAACGGAAAATTGCCGCCAGGAATGGCGCTTTCAACCGTCCCGTCCTCAGCAAATCCTCGGAAGCTGCATGCCGGATGGCATGCCAAGTACCCGCTCCACGCCCAGTCTGCCCTTCATCAGCAGGGGAGCCGCCCCGAACTCCTCCGCCTGGCCAACCAGACAGGCCCCGGAGGAAACGCTGCAACTGCGCATCAGGCGCAACGCCTCATCTTCATATTCTCCGGGCAAAATCGCGAGATAACGCCCTTCGCACGCCACTTGCAGCGGGTCCAATCCCAGCAGGCCGCACGCAGCCCTCACGTCATCCCGGACCGGAATGGACATTTCATCCAGCTTCACTGTGAGCCCGGAAGCCTCTGCAATCTCTGAAAGAGTGGCCGTCAAACCGCCGCGGGTCACGTCCCTCAGGCAATGCACGGGAATCCCGGCACGGATCAGCGCGGCTACGGACTCATGAAGAGGCGCCGAATCACTGCACAAATCTTCGCCAAAGGACAACCCCGACCGCAGGCCCATGATCGTCATGCCGTGCCTGCCCAAATCCCCGCTCAGCAGAACGACATCCCCCGGACGCACGGAGGCAGGGCTGATCTCCAAATCATGCGGCACCGCTCCCACCCCGGCGGTATTGATATAAATACCATCGCCCTTTCCCCGTTCCACCACCTTCGTATCCCCTGTGACGATACGAACGCCCGCCAGACGGGCAGCCTCAGCCATGGAGCGTACCACTCTGTTCAGGACATCCAGGGAAAGCCCCTCCTCCAGAATGAACCCCGCCGTCAGGTACAGCGGTTCCGCGCCGCTCATGGCCAAATCATTCACCGTCCCGTGAACGGCCAGGGAGCCGATATTGCCGCCGGGAAACTCCAGGGGCTGCACCACGAAGCTATCCGTTGTCACCGCCAGACGCCCTGCAGGAAAAGGCAACACGGAGGAATCATTCTGCACGCTGCCGGACGGAGAACCGAAAGCCTCCAGAAACACGGAGCGGATCAGGTCATTCATCAGGCGGCCACCGCCGCCGTGAGCCATCTGGATGCGGTCGGAAACGGATTCTGGAACAGGACACTCAAACATAAGAAATAAAATCAGCTCCTTTTATAGCGGTAATAGGCCGCACAGGCCCCTTCCCCGGACACCATGGGAGCCCCCAGCGGATTCAGCGGCGTACAAGAAGAAGCGAAATGGGGGCATTCCACCGGCTTCAGCAAACCGCGCAGCACCTGCCCGGCCATGCAGCCGGAAGCCTCATCCGCCGTGCCGTCACAGGCGCGGCAGTCAAAACGGACGGAAGCATCCATATGCCGCCATTCCGATCGCACCTTCATGCCGCCGTCCGGTATCAGCCCCAGCCCGCGCCAATGACGATCCTCCGTTTCAAAAACATCTTCCATCCGCCTTTTGGCGGCTGGATTCCCTTCCGGCCTTGCGTAACGCCGGTAGGCATTCCGGACTCCATGCTCCCCGGCCTCAAGCTGACGGACGCACATTAGAATGCCGTGGAGCAGGTCCGTTCCTTCAAACCCGGTAACCGTCATCGGCACCCGGTAGCGCTCGGCAAGACGCCCGTAATCCTT
Source organism: Akkermansia sp. RCC_12PD (assembly GCF_036417355.1). Lineage (NCBI taxonomy): Bacteria > Pseudomonadati > Verrucomicrobiota > Verrucomicrobiia > Verrucomicrobiales > Akkermansiaceae > Akkermansia > Akkermansia sp. RCC_12PD. Next base: position 484,787 of record NZ_CP143889.1, read on the forward strand.
CTCCCCCGTCACGGCGCAAACATGTCCAGGAGCCAGGAAGCCATCCGGCCTTCCTTCCTGCTGGTCCATCAGCCATTCCAGGGCGGGAGGCACCAGAACATGGGCGCAAAGCACGGAAAAATTGGCATACCCCAGGGCACGCGCCTGCTGCATGGCCAGCGCCGTAGCCGGAGCGGTAGTCTCAAAACCCACGGCAAAAAACACCACGTCCAGACCGGGATTGGCCCCCGCCAGCGCAACAGCCTCCAGCGGAGAATACATCAGCCGGACATCCCCGCCGCACGCCTTGGCGGACAGCAAATCCCCGTGGGAACCAGGAACCCTCATCATATCGCCGTAACTGCACACAGCCACACCAGGCTTGAGACTCAGCTCCACGGCCCGGTCAATCAAATCCACGGAGGTGACGCAGACCGGGCAGCCGGGGCCGTGAATCAGGCGCAGCTCCGGCGGAAGCAATTCTTCCAGTCCCAGGGAAGCGATCGCATGCGTCTGGCCGCCGCACACTTCCATCACCGCCCACGGGCGCGTAACGGCATGATTCAGGTCATCAAGCAGTTGATAAACTTCCTCCTGCATAAATTCGACGAGCAAATCTTCCTGTTATCCGGATGAAACGGCCCTCACACGGGTTCGGAATTCTCCACGATCTCGCGCATCTCCCTCCTTGTCTCAAGGGCGGTTTCCTCATCCAGCACGCTCAGGGCCATTCCCACATGCACAATAACGTAACTCCCCACCTCCGCTTCCGGCACGCAGGCCAGATTCACTTCCCGCGTCACTCCGCCGAAATCCACCACGCCCAGGCGGAACAGAGGATCTTTTTCATGAACGCTTACGATTTTTCCGGGAACGGCCAAACACATACTTTATCCTTTCCATTGACGCACGGCGGCGGCCGCCTGCCCCAGGGAAATCCCTCCGTCATTGCAGGGGACGCGCTGCGGCAGCGACAAAACGCACGCCCTAGACTGCGCCATGCCCATCAGGCCTTCAAGCAAAAACGCATTTTGAAAGCAGCCGCCTCCCAGCACCAGCCTGTCCTGGGAAAAACGCTCCGCCACATCAAACACCAGGTTCACGAGGCTTTCATGAAACTTCCGGGCCATCCGGCAACGGGAAACACCGGCCAGCAAATCATCATTCAACGCTTTCAGAACGGGTCTCCAGTCCAGCTCCAGCAGGCTGCCTTCTTCATGCATCACCCATTCGTACGAATCGCCCTCCGGGCCGTCTTCGGGAAGGGAGGCTGCCCAAGACTCCAGCACCATGGCGGCATGGCCTTCGCACCCCGCCGCACCGTCAAAACCGCACCAGAACGCCACCGCATCAAACAGCCTCCCCATGGAAGACGTTGCCGGGCAATGAACATGCCGCTCCATCATCGTTTCCAGAGCCTGCCGCTTCCGGGGAGGAATTCCGTGCTCCAGGCGCCGGAACAGTCCATCCGTCCCCCACTCAGCCATTTGCCGGGCCAGGGCGCAGGCGCAGCGGGCTGGCTCCTTCACCGCTTCATCCCCGCCGGGCAGCAGGAACGGCCTGATCCGCGCCACCCGTTTGGGAGCACCCTGCTCCTCCATGATAAAAAACTCACCACCCCACACCGTTCCATCCGTGCCGAACCCCGTTCCGTCCCAGGCTACGCCCAGGGCGGGGAAAGGAGTTCCATTCTCTGCGGCGCAGGCAAGCACATGCGCCTGATGATGCTGTACGGGAAAAACGGAAACGCCCCATTCCCTGGCCAAACGCCGGGCGAGCGCTGCCGTCGGATTGTCCGGATGGGCGTCCACGGCAATCACATCCGGCACGGCCTTCAAGGTACTCCCCAGAACTTCCACCGTCCGCTCAAAAGCGCGCAGGGCGGCGGCGCTGTCCAAATCCCCCAGATGCTGGCTCATCACGGCCACGCCATCCTTCAGCCAGCAAACGGTATTCTTCAACCCGGAGCCGAGAGCCAGCACCTTAGGCGCCTCCGGCGCGGTGCGCCATACAGGCCGGGGCGCATAACCGCGGGCCCGGCGCACCATCATGGTTCTGCCGCCCGCCACGCGCACCACGGAATCATCCACCGGACGCACGATCGGCCGGTCGTGCACGAAAAACACGTCCGCCGCATTCTCCAGCTTCTGCAACGCCTCTTCCACGGAAATACACAAAGGCTCCCCGCTCAAATTGCCGCTGGTCACCACGAGAGGCTTTCTCCACATATCCATCAGCAGCGCATGCACCGGGGAAGACGGCAGCATAATCCCGGCAAAACGGCTGAACATGCATACGGAAGGCGCCAAATCCACATTCTTCCTCTTGACCGCCAGTACGATGGGAGCCTCGGGAGACGCCAGCAGCCGCTTCTCATCCTCCGTCAAATGGCACAGAGCCTCTGCCGCAGCCATATCCGGCACCATCACGGCAAACGGCTTGGCATCCCTCCCCTTCAGCTTCCTCAGCCGTCTGACGGCTCCTTCGGACGCGGCATCTGCCAGCAACTGGAAACCGCCCACCCCCATGAGGGCCACAATCAGGCCGTCCGCCAGCACCCATGCCACCTGAGCCGCAGGGGTATCAAAACCGTGGCCGAAGCCCAGCTCGGAACCATCTGAAAACAACACCTTCATGGAAGGCCCGCATTCCGGGCAGGCGATGGGCTGGGCATGGAAACGCCGATCCCCCACGTCCTGGTACTCCTTCATGCATTCCGGACACATCCGGAACCCCTTCATGCTGGTTCCGGAGCGGTCGTACGGCATGGACTCGATAATGGAATAACGGGGACCGCAATGGGTACAGTTGGTAAAAGGATAATGATAGCGCCGGGAAGACGGATCGCGCATCTCCCGGAGGCACTCCGGGCACGGAGCCAGGTCCGGCAGCATGATCGGCACGCCGCCGGAAGCGGGATCGCTCTCCAAAATCAGGAACTCTTCATACCCGGCAGGCTCGCAAACGGTCTGTTCCGTTCCGTAAACGCGGGCATGTTCCGGCAGGCTTTCCATCAATTCCGCAAAAAAACGTTCGGCATCCCCCGCATCTCCCTCCACGCGGATCTCCACGCCGGACTCCGTATTGCGCACGAAGCCTTTCAGGCCGAAACGCGAGGCCAGCCGATACACGTGGGGCCGGAAGCCGACCCCCTGAACCATGCCGGTAATGTCGATCTTCAAGGCTGAAACAGCCTGTTCAATGGTGATGGTGGACATGCTCCTGAACTCTTCCTGAACGAATGCGGCGCACCCGTTCCTCAATCTCCCCGCACCAAATATCCATTCCTTCCCCTGTCTTGGAAGACAACTCAACCACGCGCGCGTGATGAGCCACCTTGTTCAGAGCCGCCAGCGCGGCATCCCGGTCAAAATCTACGGCATCCGCCAGATCCGACTTGGTCACCAGGGCCACGTCTGCGGAATGGAACATGGGGGGATACTTCAAAGGCTTGTCTTCCCCTTCCGTGACGGAAAGCAGGACCACGCGCATTCCTTCCCCCAAATCATAGGAAGCGGGACACACCAGGTTCCCCACATTCTCAATCACCAGCACATCCAGGTCATCCAGCGGCATCCGCTTCATCGCCTCCGCAATCATGCGGGCATCCAAATGGCACATCGTGCCGGTGGTAATCTGCACTACGGGAATATCCGCACGGCTCAGGCGTTCGGCGTCATGATCCGTAGCCAGGTCTCCAACAATCACCCCCATTCTGACACGGTTCCTCAACATCTCCGCCGTCTTTTGCAGCAAGGATGTCTTGCCGGAGCCGGGAGAGGAAAATACATTGATGACCAGCAGCTTCTTTGCTTCAAAAAAACCTCTGTTGCGTTCCGCCAAACGGTCATTGGCATCCAGCACGGGAACATGGACGTCCATGCCGTGGGCGTGTCCTTCATGGGTGTGTTCACCTCCGCATCCGCAATCTTTACACATAATCAATACTGATATTTGATTCAGAAAAAGTGAATCTTTCTCACTTATCCTATGTCATACCGTCTCCCGGTCAAATAAAAACGCCGCGTTTTCCAATAAACAAAAGGGCCTTATTGGGAATTTCCCACTCCGGAATATCTCTGCCGGGGAAGGGCCAGCCGCATGTACACCAGATCGACGGCCTGGGCAAGGCGCTCCGTCATATACCCGCCTTCCTCCAGCTCCTTCACGGCGGCGTCAAGCCTTCCGGCCGCCATTCTTATCTCATGTGCCCACGGTATCCCTATATCTTCCTGCATAACCATATCTTTTGCCAATACAGCCAAATTCTGAATATCCCATAAGGAAAAATCCTTTTTCCACAATTCTTTCACAGCCTCCTGGTCTCCTTCCCCTGCCCCGGCCTTCTTTAGAATAGACCTAACCTCCTCCACATGCCTGGAAACGCTCACGGCCAAATACTCATACAGACAGGGGGGCAGGAGGGAAAAGGCACCCTTCCGGCCATTCTCATGAAAAACGGTCTTTCCCCAAAAACATCTTTCCATGGCCTGATATATATCCATGATTCCGTTGCAAATCACATCATCCATCAATCCGTCGCGGAAAAAGCTGTCCACAGCTTCATCCAGAATTCCTCTCTGGACACATGCAAGCTCCTTTGCTTCCAACGCTTCCCGGGAACGCAATAATTCGGGAGAATAACTCGTCCTGCCTGTAATGATCATGACATTCCAGGCATCCACTGTAAGGGCTCTTACAGTATCTTCGTCAGACTTCTTCTGTACATCGGGACCCAGACGCTGCCTTTCTCTCACACTTTTCAATAAACGAATTATCTTCTCGGCAATCTTGTTGCCCTCCTTCAAATCATACTGTAAATCCTTCAAAGGATCGGGCCCCATCTCCCTGCCCAAAGCAGTCTCAGGCATGCAGGCGGCAACCAGAATACAGGCAATGGGAAAAACACGCACCATCATTGGAATAAGGCAATTATTTCCAAAGAATAATCTTATTGCCTTGAAACACAATTCAAATTCTCGCTGTTCCCCTTCTGCATCAGCATCTTTCTTCATCACCCGCTCCGGCCATGGCCGCTCATGTCTTTTCCTTTGAAATTCCTTCATCGTAAGTATGTGGGCTTGCCAAGGCATTAAAATCCTGTAAACTATTTCGTCCTCAGTTAACATTCCTTTACTCAGGTTATGCCAGACGCTCGCTTTCAACCACTTCCCGGATTCCGCGACTTCTCCCCGGCGGACTGCGCCGTGCGCAACTACCTCTTTGACGTGTGGAAAAGAGTGGCGCACCGCTACGGATTCCTGGAATGGGAAGGCCCCACGGTGGAAGCCACGGAACTGTACCTGAAAAAAAGCGGAGGCGAACTGCCCACCCAGCTCTTCCGCTTCATGGACCAGGGGGAACGGGACATCACCATCCGCCCGGAACTGACGGCTTCCCTGGGACGCATCGCCGCCGCGTACCAGCGGGAATACACCAAGCCGCTCAAGTGGTTTGAAATTGGCTCCTGCTTCCGTTACGAAAAACCGCAAAAAGGACGCCTGCGCGAATTCTACCAGTTCAACGCGGACATTCTGGGGGAAAGCTCCGCCTGGGCGGACTCCGAACTCATTGCCCTGGCTATCGACTGCATGAGGGAACTGGGCTTCACGCAGAATGACTTCATCGTCCGCGTCTCCGACCGTGAAGCTTGGATCAGGTTCGCTGCGGAACACGGTGTACAGGAACAGGACATCCCCCTTTTCCTTGGTATCGTAGACAAATTCGAACGCGACCGTCCGGAAGAATGCCAGCGCAAGCTGGATGCCTTCGGCATCAGCCGCAACAACCTCGTGGACTTCATTGAAAACCCGCCTGCCGGAGCTTCCGAACGCTACGAAACCCTGCTGAAGGACCTGACGGCTCGCGGCCTGGAAACCTATGTCAAGCTGGACCTCTCCGTAGTCCGCGGCCTGGCGTACTACACCGGCCTGGTCTTTGAAATCTTTGACACGCAAAGAAGCCTGCGCGCCGTAGCCGGCGGAGGTCGGTACGACACCCTCGTGGCCGCCCTCTCCGGCAATGCGGTGGACATGCCCGCAACAGGCTTCGCCATGGGAGACGCCGTCATCGGCCATCTCATCGACCAGACGCCTCGTGCCAGGGCATTGAAAGAAGCGGCGCTGGCGGCCGCGGGATGTGACGTCTTCATCATACAAGCGTCCGAAAACCGCCGTGCAGAAGTACTCTCCATCGCCTCGGCCCTCCGTGACCAGGGCTACAGCGTGGACATCCCCCTGACCTTCACCAAATTCAACGGACAGATGCAGAAAGCCGTCAAATCCGGGGCACGTCTTGCCCTGGTGGTCGGCGATGAATTCCCCACCCTGGAACTGCGCGACCTGACGGCACGCACCTCCGCCCAAATAGCCATGGAAGACCTGTTCGACTCCATTGCAACCGTGGCGAACCGTGCCTGATCCAGCATTTCACCACCATCCATTTCAAACAAAGATGAACTCATACCGCACTCATACCTGCAGCGAATTGCGCGCTGCGGACATTGGCAAGCCGACCACCCTCATCGGCTGGGTAGACTCCGTCCGCGACCACGGCGGCGTCATATTTATCGACTTGCGCGACCGCACCGGCATCACCCAGGCAGTCTTCCATCCGGAAGTCAGCCAGGACGTGGCCAGGGCATCCCAGCAGCTCCGCTCCGAGGACATGATCCAAATCTCCGGCACGGTGGAAGCCCGCTTGAAAACGGACACAGTGGACACCACCAATGCAGACCTTCCCACCGGGGAAATCGAAGTCTCCGCCAATGCCCTCAACGTCATCAACAAGGCGGATGTGCTCCCCTTCCAGCTGGACCGGGCCCTCTCCAACGAAGACTTGCGCCTCAAATACCGCTTTCTGGACCTGCGCCGTCCCTCCATGGCCCGCAACATGCAGATCCGCCACCGCGTCACCAAAACCACGCGGGACTATCTGGATGAACACGGCTTCCTGGAAATTGAAACCCCCATCCTCTCCAAATCCACGCCGGAAGGCGCGCGCGACTTCCTGGTCCCCTCCCGTTTGGCCCCCGGCAAATTCTATGCCCTGCCCCAGGCGCCCCAGCAGTACAAACAGCTTCTCATGGTAGCGGGCATGGAACGCTACTTTCAGATTGCCCGCTGCTTCCGCGACGAAGACCTGCGCGCGGACCGGCAGCCGGAATTCACGCAGGTGGACATTGAAGCCTCCTTCATCACGCCGGAAGACATCTACAACCTGGTGGAAGGACTACTCAAGCGCGTGTACAAGGAAGCCCTGGACGTGGACATTCCCACTCCCTTCCCGCGCATGACCTGGAAGGAAGCCATGGACCAATACGGCTCCGACAAGCCGGAACGCCGCTTCAGCATGAAACTCACGGACGTCTCCTCCATCTTTGAAAACAGCGGCTTCAAGGTATTCGCCTCCGCCGTGCAAAATGGCGGCGTGGTCAAGGCCATCAACGCCAAGGGCTTCGGAACCGCCTCCGTCGGTCAGATAGACACCCTCACGAAAACCGCCGTGGAAGCCGGAGCCAAGGGGCTGGCCTACATCAAAGTGCGTGAAGACGACTGGAGAAGCCCCATCTCCAAATTCCTTTCTGAAGAAGAAAAGCAGAAACTCACGGAAGCCCTGGACATTGAAACCGGAGACCTCATTCTCTTTGCCGCCGGTCCGTGGGAACCCTCCTGCGACATCCTGGGCCGCGTGCGCCTGCAATGCGCCGAATTCATGGAACTTCTCAAGGACAACAAGGAGCGCGACTTCCTGTGGGTCATCGAATTCCCCCTGCTCGGCTGGGATGAGGAAGAACAGCGCTGGGCGGCCATCCACCATCCGTTCACCCGTCCCGTCAAGGAAGACGAGGAAAAACTGCTCAAGGGAGAACTCTCTGCCGACCTCCGCGCCCAGGCTTACGATGTGGTGCTCAACGGTACGGAACTCGGTGGCGGTTCCATCCGAATTCACGAACGCGACCTGCAATCCGCCATGTTCAAGGCGCTCGGCATCACGGAAGAACAGGCCCGCGAACAATTCGGGCATATCCTGGACGCTTTCAGCTTCGGGGCTCCTCCCCACGGCGGTCTGGCGCTGGGCCTGGACCGCCTGGTCATGATGATCTGTGATGCGGAATCCATTCGCGAAGTCATTGCTTTCCCGAAAAACAACCGCGGCGTGGACCTCATGAGCGACTCTCCGGCCCCGGCGGAAGAACGCCAGCTGCGTGACATTCACATCCAGGTGAAACTGCCCGCTAAAAAATAACATACTTTATTCTTCCCTTTTCAGGCCCCGGACGGATTTTTTCCTCCGGGGCCTTTTTTACACGCATAAAACAAAAGAGAAAACGGTCAGACCCGCCATCCATCCCCTATCTCCCCTATCTCCCCTATCTCCCTTTAAAATTCACTGCCATTTCCGTTATAGCTGAACTCATACCCGGGTCTTGGGACAAAATCCCCTTCCCAAATACTACTTTGTTCTACATCCCTTATTCCTCAGTAAACCGGTCAATGCTCCTCCTGCCCTGCTGCATCTGGATCCGGAGCAATCTGAATACTCAAAATCCGGCAGGGATTCTGACGCTGTTCCGTCGCACAATGCTGCAATCCATGCGTCAGCACCTTCAAATCGCCTTCCCGGTCGTTCGTCTTCCAGCCGGAAATGCGCAGCCGATGACATCGGACAACCTCATCGCCGTTAACCTGATACCAAATCATCATGGTCCCGCCCTCCTTCAGGTGTCCTCCTCTTCTCCCTATCTTTAGAATCTCATCATATTGGGAATGCTCTACACCCGACCAGAAAATCCTCTTGCCATCCTTTCCCGGCTGTCTCTTTACGGCAATCTTTCCTCCGGGAAACCACCCCATATGAAACAGCAAACACCGTATCAGATAAGCGCGCCTTAACGCACACTCTTCCTGGTGAGTACCCAGTCCGAGAGACTTTCTGGCTCCGCAATATTTGTTTCCACGGTCAATGGTCAATCTGACCTTGTAACTTCCTGATGTATTCTTCCTTAATTCTATTGATCTAGAGAGGGACATGTAAATATTCATACAATATCCAAAAACTATATATATAAAATCAACTGGGCCTAGCAAAAAATGTTAGAAAATAATCACAACACAAATAAAACGAACATATATTAAAAATTACACTCATCAAAAAAAATCAAAAAAAATATGAGCGAAAAAAAAATATGCAGCCCTTGTTACCAATCAAGCGAAACTATGCTTCACTGCAAAAAAATCACGTTTCAAACTCAACATTTCCGGCAGGTAAAACCGTTCCTTTCATCCGTCCGGAAGAATCTTTGCCCGCAGGAGCCCTGCATTATTGAAATTCCTGTCTTGGAAAGAACAAATATATTACACACAAGTCCTGTAAATTCATAGTCGGGCATCTTACCAACTAGATTCAACTCCAGTACCAAAAAGGAAACAAAAGCCGAAACCCAATCAAGCCCCAGCGCCTTGAGACCCCAAACTCGCCGAAGAACTCGACAATGCCAGCCGGGTATGTCGGGAAAGAGACATCTCACCTGCCCAATTCTACGAATACCGCAAACGTTTTCAAGGAACAAGGCTTTGAAGATTTACTAGATCTGCCTCCAATCCATAAGACGCACCCTCAAACCACATCAGACGAAGTTGAAAACGCATCCTGGAACTGGTCGATCAAAATCCGCAAAAGGAAGGCAGCCATATAAAACAGCTCTTGAAGCTGGAAGAAGAGCACCTTATCCAGGGCAAACAGCTCAGCGCAGAGCAGATTAAATTCATCGGAAAAGCCATCCCCTACTCCAAGGAACGGTATGTGGAAAGCAAACCTCCCAAGTACCAGCTCTGTCAGGACATCCTCTATGCGGGAAAACTCAAGGAAGTTAGAAGAGTCTGCCTGTACATGGGCAAATTTCCCGACCATGCAGCTCTCATCTGCATAACGACGCGTTACCATCCATGAGAAGCACGGCTTGAACATAGAAACCATCCTGACGGTTCATGGGAGAAAATACTGCGGCAAGCTTTACCCCTCACCATGATGAAATCTACCCGGAGCTAAACGGTATTGAACGTCGTAAAGCATGTACCGCAACGCCTAAAACAAACGGCTTTACGAGACATTTCAACAGGGCGTCCGAGGAAGAGTTTTTTGACATAGCCCTGGACAGAAATTTTATACCAGCGCGGGAAAACTCCAGAAGATTTTTAACGAATGACTCAAACACTACAACCAGGAGCAGCCTCATCATGGGTACCGCAACATGGAAAGGCGGCCGACAGCAACAATCTTTACTTATTATTTATTGATAACTATCAGGATAATTTTTGCCTTCGAAAGGTGAAAATATTTTCACCGCAATTTATTTACCTTTGAAAATCATCGAAATATTATAATCAGAGACTTGCGAAAAAGACTACATTCCTTCATAATGGTCTGTTTCAGTATTTTTATTATATCATTTCATTGCCTGCTGAGAAACCGTTCATAATCTCGTATGTTCTTTCTTCGCCGCATCCTCAGCACATCATTATTCTTTTCAGTTCCATGCACTCGCTTTTATAATCGTAAAATGAGTTATTCTCTATCAGCTCTGATATTTCCGATATCAACTTCTTCTCACTTGCATTCAATGCATCGTAATTATTAATGATACTGTCAATGGAATGTTGTACAAAAGAGTCGATATTCCCGATGTCGTCTTCATGATAATCACCCAAAAAATATTCGACAGTCAATTTTAAGCATGACGGGAAATAATATCTAAGAAACGTTGTTGAAAAAATATAAGACGGTAAAATTGTCGTATCATACTTAAGAGGAAGCAGATCCCGTTTCCATGAACATGCAATCCAGTTTATTTTTCTGGCATGCGCATAATGGCAAAATTCAATTACAGGGAGCGCAAAAGATTCACCATCCAGGAAATTGATACATATTTTAAATTGTTCATCACTCGGCAGGGGCGATGCAGGATATATTCCCTCCATGAGGTTCGCGAAATATTGATGGGATCGAGTATTTTTATCCATAATTGTCAGTAACCTGAAATCCGGGTTTCAATAAATCAACAGCATCATTTCCATGAATATCATTTTGAACACTGCAGAATCCCTCTCATTTCATATTTCCCCGCAATCTTTTGAGGGGAAGTCCCCATGCCTTCCGTAACCCTGGTCCCGGAAGGCATGGACGAAAAAAACTTGCGTACCTGGTACAGTCCGGCTTACTTGCCCGGCTGCACTTCCGGCCTGGCCGCCCTGGAATATTCCTTCAACAGCTTGGAGGACCACTGAATGCTGTCGGGATAACGGCAGGCTGGAGTCTCCGTCAGATAGGAACCCAGCTTCTGTGCCAGAGGTACGGCAAGCGCGGGATTCTGGAAATAAAGATCCTTCTGTTCCTGATAGTCGTTGCTGACGCGGTAGCACTGCGGGGCACGGTCCGGCACCAGCAGGTACTTCAGGTCTCCATCCATCACGGCGGAAGTGTAATCCGTGCACCAGAACATCGTTCGCGGCACCTCGCCCGTTCGGTTCCCCACCAGGGACAGGATATCCATCCCGTCCAGATTTTTGGGGATCTCTGCTCCGTTGGCTTTCAGCAGGGCCGGAAGCAGGTCCACCGTGGACACAGGCTGCTTGCACACGCTTCCGGGCACAAGCCTCTTGTCCGCCGGGTATTTGATGATGAACGGCACACGCACGCCGCCCTCAAAATGCAGCCTCTTGTGACCACGGAAGGGAGCGTTGCAGGACGGGGCCTCCGGCGCTCCGCCGTTGTCGGAAAGGAAAACCACCATGGTGTTTCCGTCCAGGCCGTCTTTTTTCAGGGTGTCCAGAATGCGCCCTATGCCCTTGTCCATGGCGTACACCATGGCGCAATACAATCTGCGCTCCCGGTTCTGGATATTCTTGAACAGGGCTATGTCTTCCGGCTTGGCCTGCATGGGCCAGTGCGGCGCATTGTAGGAGACGAACATGAAAAACGGCTTCTTGTCCTGCTTCGCTTCATTCAGAAACTCCACGGCCCTGCCCGTAATGTCGTCCGTCAGGTAGGTAATGCCCGTCTTGTCCGTGAAGTTAGACTCAATGGCGGACGGATTCAAGCCCTCTATCTCCTTTTTCCGGGGGAAATAATCGCGGGAGCCGCCCAGGAATCCCCACCAATGGGTAAATCCCCGTTCCGGAGGGGTAAACCCCTTCGTATGGCCCAGATGCCATTTGCCGAATACGGCGCTCCGGTAGCCGAAAGGCTTCAAATATTCGGGAATCAGCTTTTCCGTCAGGGGCAGCCCGTAATGGGATTCCAGCAAATAGTCTACTTTGGAATTGGGGTTGGTGGTGATGCCGTAGCGCTTCGGGAACCGTCCGGTCAACAGTCCCATGCGGGAGGGGGCGCACATGGGAGCCGTCACATACGCGCGGGAACAGAACACGCCCTCTTTTGCCAGCCTGTCTATGGAAGGAGTCGGAATCTGCTTGGAGCCCGTGCATCCCAAATCCCCGTATCCCAAATCATCCGCCAGAATGACAATCATATTCGGCCGGGCGGCCGTGTGAGTTTCCGCTACAGCCACGGAACAAAAAAGTCCCGCAAAGGCCAGTACCGTGTATAATTTCCTGATCATTTGGCTAAATCTACGTATCTCCATGAATGGATCTATCAAAAAAGCCTATTCCCTCCACTGTCTGAGCACCGCCGCAAGGTACTTCCCCATTTCCGTATCCATGGCCGTCATAGCGAATAGGAACGGTCTACCGGACGGCTGTTCCACAGAAACAAGCACCCTTCCACCGCCCTCATCCTCCAAGGCAATCCGGGCGCCCTTCGCCAAAAGGAACCGCTGCCTCCTGCCCACGCCCCACAATCCCCGGAACAATTCCCCCCGGCCCGGCCTCAATGCCAGTTTTGCGGCACCGAACAGAAGGAACATGGCCCCAAACAAGGTAGCAGCGCCTATCAGCACAAATGGAATGATGAACAGCAGCGCAGTTTCGTCCATGCCGGTCTTCTTGACGCCGTTCAAGGTATAAGGCTTTCCGGAAGCCATGACGTACAGGAAAAAGGAGATCATCGCATTCCAGACCAGGGAAAACAGCAGCAGGAAAAAGCCCTCCTTCTTCATCTTCCCGAAGTGCAGTACGATGCCGTGCATGTCCTTGGCAACCGAAACTCCGTGCGGCATGACTTCCGGAATCCCCTTTTCTTCCTCCGTCTGCATCAGTTCCGAAAATTTTCCCATGCGGGAACAGGCGCGGCACAGGAACACGTTCCTGGCTACATTCACATTCTCCGGCAGCAGAGGTGCTCCGCACTTCGGACAGTTCACTTGAAAAAAAGCAGCCATGAAAGTCGTTTCATGATATTCCGGATAATCAGGCACTGCACCGGAAATGCCGTGAGCTAGTCCCTCATCTGCCGCAACAGGGCCGCTACATACTGCTGCGCCTCCTCTTCCGCAATTCCCGTGCCAAACTGGAACGGCTTGCCGCCCGGCTGCTCCACCACGATCTTGTGCAGCACCCTGTCATTCTGCCGCATGCTGCTGTCTTCAATGGTAATGCGGGCATCCTTGGCCAGAAGAAACTTCTGGCGGCGGCCCATATCCCCCACCCCGCGGAACAGTTCGCCCCGGCCGGGATTCAACGTCAGCGTCATGCGGCCGAACAACGCATAAACGGCGCCGGCCAGTACCCCAATCCCCACCAGGATAAAAGGAATGAAAAACAACTGTTCAATCAAACTTCCGGTTCTTTCCTTTCCGGAAGAACTGAACAGGAAAACACACAAAAAGCCGTTCCAGAACAGGGCAAAAAACAAAAAGAAAAATCCGATGGCCTTTGATTTCCTGTACGTCACTTCCAGGCCGCGCGGCGTTTTCATCACCTTCATGCGGCATGGAAGAGTCTCCAGAATTTCCTCATCATTCTTCTCCTGAACCAGATCGGAAAATTTGCCTGTGCAATTGCAGGAGCGGCACAGGATGACATCCGCAGCCACATTCACATCTTCCATCGCCAACGGAGCGCCGCACTGCGGGCATCTCAATTCAACCGGGGCAGTCATTGACGGTTAATCTAACATATTCCCCGGTTCTGGAAAGTACAAATACGCCTTAACCCTCAAACAATCCGATTTCCATATCCCGCACAACCTCTCCGCTTCACATCAACAGTGCGCGACCGGAAACAACCGGAACTGCCCGCCCGCCATGACGGCATTCCTAAACGGATTTCCGGTTCAGCCACGCACAAATGTATTCGGCCACTTGAACATCCTGGTTCCCCCAGCCGAAACGGAAATCCTTCCCGCCCGGCTGAGGAACGGCAACAAGCTGGAGAACGGCCCCCTTGGGTGATTTCACTTCCACAACCCGCGCCGTCTCCTTCCCGGAAAAGGAAAACCGCCAGCTCCACCCCACCGGTCCTATCCCCCGGAATACGGTACCTTGTCCACGGCCCACCTCCACCACCATCCTGCCGAACAACAGCAGGAGCCCCATGACGGGAACAACTATGCCGGCCAGCACGAACGGAAGCAGAAACAACAGCAGAACCGCTGCATGCATATTGCTGATGGAGGAAGAAAAAATATTGGACAGGAAAGAGACCAGTGCCGAATCCCATACGGCGGCAAAGACCATCAGGGCAAGCCCCTCCCAGCCGAAGCGGCGGTAAACCAGCCTTCTCCCGTTCATGCTGCACTTGTCCAGCGTGATGCACGACGGCTTTTCCACGCGGAAACCGGCCCTCTTCACATCATCCGCCTTTCCCGTATAACCGCAGGAACGGCACAGGGCAAGCCCGGTTCGCAAATTGACGTCCTCCCCCGGCAGCACGGAACCGCACCAGGGACAATAATATTCATTGATGGAACCATTCATCGGCAGGAACGCGGCACACTTGATCGAAAACACGGTCTGAAACGGAACGGCCTATTCCGGCGGCTCTCCGCTGATGCTGACCGTATCAAACTCCACGATTTTCACAATAATGTTCTCCGCGGCGTCCGCTTTCCGGCCGCGGATGGCGTCCAGAAGGTCGTCATGGAGCTTCATCGCTCCGGGATCGTACTGCTTCTCTTCAAGCAGGCTTTCCAGATTCTCCTGCACGTTGCGGATGATCACATTGTACAGCTCCGCAAGCACCGGGTTGTGCGTGGCCCGGGCCACGGCTGCATGGAACAGCATGTCGTCTTCAATGCCTGGTCTGACCCTGGCATGGCAGTCCTTCAATGCGGCCTCCAAAATCTCCAGATCCTCTTCCGTCCTCTTCACGGCGGCCAGGCGCGCAATTTCCTTTTCCAGCGCCAGACGCGCTTCCAGAATCTGGGGCAGCTCCGACTCCCGGAGCCGGTTGCTGACCGCCACGGCAAAACGGTCGGAGGCCATCACGTATGTGCCGTCCCCGGGCCGGGCTTCCAGCATTCCCATGTGGATCAGGGATTGAAGGGCTTCCCGGATGGTATTGTGGCTCACGGAAAAGGCGCGGGCCAGCTCCGGTTCCGCCGGAATGCGGTCGCCCACCTGCCATTGGCCGGACCGTATCATGGCCTCCATGGCATTGAGCACCTGGCGGGAAAGAGACAGCCTTACGGGCTTCTTCAAATCCATCTGTTTTCCTTTTTTCATGGAAATCTCAGCGAATCACCGTCCAGAGACGCCCCTTGTCCGTCCTGATCAACTGAATGTCCAGATCAAAGGCGTTCTTCAAATTCTCCTCCGTCAGCACCTCGTCCCGGGTGCCCCGCGCCACGATCTCGCCGGACTTCAGAATCATCCCGCAATCAAATACCGGCAAAATGTCCTCAATGCGCTGGGTGATAAAAATCATGGTCAGGTCCGGCCGAGTGGCCGCCAGCTCTTCAATGGTCTTCAATAAAAACTCGCGGCCAGCCAGGTCCAGGTAAACGCTCGGCTCGTCCAGAATCATCAACTCCGGATTCGTCATCAGCGCACGGGCAATGAGCACCTTCACCTGTTCTCCGGAAGACATGGCCACCACGGGCCTGTCCATCAAATGCTCCGCCTTCAGAGACTTCATGATCCCGGCCGCCTTCTCCTCCTCTTCCAAGGTCGGCTCGCGCAGAAGGCCGATCGTTCCGTCCGGCCCGGAAAGCACCATGTCGCGCCCGTTCCAGGCCCCGTCCTCCAGCCACTTGTGCATGAACGGGCTCACCCACGCAATGGATTTGCGCAACTCCAGCAGGTTCACGTGCCCGAACGTTTTGCCCAACACCTGCACTCTGGCGCCGAACAGGGGCCACGCAAAACCCATCAGCAGTTTGACCAGGGTGGTCTTTCCGGCCCCGTTCGCACCCAGAATAAAACAGCGCTCTCCGCGCCGCACCTGCCAGGAAATATTGTGCAGGATTTCCTGGCCGCCCAGGTACACCCTGGCGTTCTCCACATTGACGGCCGGCAGAAAATTGTCCATATCCAGAAAAAGAAGGGCTTCCGCGGGGAAGCCCGATGATTGTCCGGGCCGCTCCGTCTCGTCCGGAGGAGCGGCCCGTGAAAAAAATCAAAAGAAACGTCAGTTCCTTTCAAACAGGCTGCGGATCTTGGCGCCCACGATTTCCACCGGGTGCTGGCCCAGGGCTTCGCGCTTCGCCTTGAGGTTGGGAGCGCCCTTCGCAGCTTCTTCCAGCCAGTCCTTGGCGAACTTGCCGGATTCGATGCGCTTCAGGGATTCCTTCATGCGTTCCTTCACGTCGGCGGGCAGAATCTGCGGGCCGTTGTAGTACTCGCCGAACTCGGCGGTGTTGGAAATCACGGAATTCATCTTCTGGATGCCGCCGTTGTAGATCAGATCCACGATCAGCTTGGCTTCATGCACGCATTCAAAATAGGCCATTTCCGGGGGATAACCGGCTTCCGTCAACGTTTCAAAGCCGTACTTCATCAGGTCCACCAGACCGCCGCAAAGCACGTTTTGTTCGCCGAACAGGTCTTCATAAGTTTCCTGGGCCATCGTGCATTCCAGCACGCCGCCGCGGGTCAGGCCTTCTGCCTTCGCCATCGCAAGGGCCACGTCGCGGGCCTTGCCGGAGGGATTCTGGTGCACGGCAATGAGGCCGGGGCAGCCGAAGCCTTCTTCAAACACGCGGCGCACTTCCGTGCCCGGTCCCTTGGGGGCCACCATGATTACGTCCACGTCCGCGGGGGGAACGATGGTGTTGAACACATAGGCGAAGCCGTGGGAGCAGCAAAGCGTCTTGCCGGCTTTCAGGTGGGGCTTGATTTCAGCTTCGTACACGGAACCGTGGCTTTCATCCGGAAGAAGAATGTGGATGATGTCCGCCTTTTCGGCGGCTTCAGCCACGCTCATCACCTGGAAACCTTCCTGGGTGGCGGCGTCAAAAGACTTGCCGGGGCGAACGCCGATAATCACGTTCACACCGGAGTCACGCATGCAAAGTGCCTGGGCGCGGCCCTGCGCGCCATATCCGATAACGGCAACGGTCTTGCCGTTCAATGCGCTGAGATCAGCGGCGTTGTCATGAATAATATCCATTGTTACTCCTTCTTTAGGTCATTCATCCAAACATCCAATGTTTGGATGAATGACAACATAAACTTCTCCGCCCCGATTGCAAGCGCATTCGATTCATTCCTCCGTTTTTATTTTACAGGCTCTTTCCCTTCAAGGCGCTGTCCGCCTGCAACTCCGGCCCCTGCCGTTACGAACAATAAATTACATAAAGAAAAGCTCGTAAACCTGAAAACCGCTTCTCTCACGGCCACGTTCAACCTGTGCGGCTGGCGTCCCCCGTCTGGAAAACCCTCTCGAAAGACGAAGAAAGAAACTCTTTTCCCTACCGTCAAATAAAGCATTTCTATTCCGAAAACACAGCTTTCAGGGACCAAAATTTCCAGCGCCCAGTCGTATTACGGTGATGAGGGAATACGGCTGAAATACCGCCTTGCCGTAAATTAACGGGGCCGTTTTCCGGCAATTAAAATTCCGGACCTTCATACCCCAGGACCATCGGCCAATGGGGGCAAAGGGAAAATTCCACAGCTCCCGGGCACCCCGGAAAGATGGGAAAACAGGAAAAAGTCTGCCAAGGAAAAACGCCCCGGCCCCGGAAAGCCCGTTAACGGCACTGCCCCACTCCAGCCTCCGCCGGACAAAAGGAATGGGAATAAATCAACCGGGACGTATCATACCCCAGATCCCGCGCACAGCGCAGCATCTGTTCCAAATGATCTTCTTCCACGTCGGGATTCCGGGACAGCAGCCACAAATAATTCAGGGAACCGCCGGATACCACAGCACGGGTGTAATACTCATCCACAAAAGCCACCTCATACCGTCCGTACAGAACTGGCACGAAGTACACTTTCAAATGGTTCGGGGCATCTGCCACCCTGGCGCGGGCATGCACCTCGCGCCGCTCTCCGGTACGGGCGTCATAACCGCCGTTAGTCACGGAAACGGTACCGTCTTCTCCACGGTCATAACGGGCGTACACCTTGCGCAAGCCGCGCTCAAACCAATTCTCCAGGCGGGCGATCTCATGCCATTCTCCCAAATAACGTTCCAGATTGAAATCCGGCATGGCAGGGGTTTTCACGGAATGCCCGTGAAACAGGGACGTAACGATGGTTTGCAACATACTCATGACTTGACGGGAAATGCTTTATTGAAAAACGTACTGATACCGGGATACTGGAATTCAAAGCCTTCGCGCAGGAGAGTCTCCGGCTCGGCGCACTGGCCGCTGGTAACCACCTGGGAGGCCTCACCCATCACCAGCCGTACGGCGGCATCCGGAACACGGACGGATACCCTGGTATGGAAATGTTCCGCCACGGCTTTATAAAACTCCTCATTGGTGGTGCGTTCGGGGGCCGTCACATTGACCGGTCCGGAAACATCTCCGTGCTCCAGGATAAACGCCAGCGCATTCACCAGATCGTCCAGGGCCACCCAGGAAAAGGCATGATCCGGCTTTCCTATGGAAACCGTCACCCCGAAGCGGGTCGGCATGATCATTTTGGGAAGCGCGCCGCCATCCGGGGAAAGCACCACGCCAAACCGAACACGGACCAGGCGAACGTGATCGTTCACGCGTTCCGCCTCCGCTTCCCAGGCCTCGCACAATTCAGCCAGAAAAGAACCCTCCGCCGGATCGTCGTGCTCGCCATGGCAGCCTTCCGAACTGTAATATCCCACGGCGGACGTGGAAATCATCACTCCCGGAGGTTCGTGCAGAAGATTGACCGCCTCCACCAGCTTGCGCGTGGTCATGATCCGGCTCTCCATCAATTCCAGCTTGTAGGCATCCGTCCAGCGGCGGTCAAGAGGGGCCCCCGCCAGATTGACCACGGCGGCGCATCCCGCCAGCGACTGCACCAGACAATCCAGGCTGTCCTGTGTGAACAAATAGCGCCACAAGGGCACCGCCTCATGTCCCAGCACCGCCAGGCGCTTGGACAAATGGCTGCCTATGAATCCGCTGGACCCCGTGATGGCTACTTTCATGACCTTTTACCGGAAAAAGACGCCACGCCGGCATATTTCCCCTCCGGCAACTCTGCCGGCGGAAACGCTGCCGGAAACGAACGTCCGCTGGCTGATGAGACATATCCCTTCCCGTTCACCGTTCAGCAGAGAACGCAACTAATGACGCTGCCGCAGGGCGAATGCCCGCATTTTCTTTAACAAAAACCTCATGCGGCCCGGGATATTGAATATCGTGCCCCGTGTGGGGCCGGACCTATCCCATTCATTAAACGGAATGCCATCATTCGCTCTTCTGCCGCCTGGAAAGGCGGCAAAATGCACGGAAAATCATAAAAATATTTTTCTCCAACGCAGATACAACAAACATGAGAGCCGGACTCTTCAAAAATTCACTGGAACAAACATGGCAGCCCCTTCTGTTTCAATGCTACCCGGGACAGCCTGCCACGGTGGAGCGATACATACGGAAGACAGGATACGAAGAAAAAGAAACGGAACTATTTATGCAGGTCTTGCCTCAGCCTGCCTGTTTCTTCTGCGGATTGATGACTGAATTTCAGCATCAGCAACCATGTAGTATCCCAACAAGATTATTCCGCATAATTCCGAAAAGAAATTCCCGTCCTGCTCCAGAGAACCGCCGGAAAAGTAAAAAACACGGAATTCCCCTATAGCACACTAAAAAATTCACGCATCCCCGCCACATTCCCGACTGCCCCGCAGAAAGAAAGACAGCCGGATACCTTCTTTCCCGGTCCTGTTGAACGGGCATTCCACCGGATATCTTCTCCTCTCCCGGATCAGGGAAACATGTATGAATCCGCAGATTTTCCCCGTCACCCGGCAACCGCGCCTCAAGCAGCGAACCTGAGGGAAGCCTTTCACAAGCCTTCGGCAATAAACGCCTTTGCCCTTACCGTTTCCGTGCGCAGCGCCATGATCCGGCGATACTCCTCACTGGCAAAGCATTCATCCAGTTTTTCCCGGTTGGGAAAACGGATGATAATCATCCTGTCCGGCCTATCTCCGGGAAAAGGCGAGTCAATCACTTCCGTGCGTACGAGATATTCCCCGCCGAAGCTTTCCACAATCGGCTTCACCCGGTCGATGTAAGAATCGTACGGCGCACGGTCCACAGTTTCGTCCATGGAAACCATGACTATAAAATAAGCACTCATGAATGTTGCACATTGTACTCCGTTTTAACCCTAAATCCATGTTAAAAGGGGGCTGTGCCGCCACGCCCCCTTTCCCAGCCTGCATGTCCGGCAACCCAGCCCGAAAGGACTCATGCGGAATTTCCTCCCAGAAACGGAAAAACAAAAAAGAAAAGCTCTTACGCTCCCATCCATTCCAGAATTTCTCTACCGTCCGGAGCCCCGGCATCAATCCGCACTGGAAACGGAAAAGCCGTCATCATCTTCATCCTCAGCAAATTCATGCTTCAGCAGAAACAGGCCGAAGACGTTCATCAGCACGCAGATCATGTAAAGGATCACGGACAGCGTAAGGAAAGTCATCCATACTCCGGAAGGAAGGTACAGCACAATCACCACCCCCGCCAAAACACTGAAAACCAGTCCCAGATAAGTCATGGGCGCCTTCTTGACGAGATCCCACCAGCCGGAGGGGGAAAGGCCGTCAAAACTGTCCAGGAGAGCCGTTCTCATAAATATCCCGGGGAAATAGATAACCCCCACTATCATGAAAAACCATGCCGGAAGAGCGTCCGGCTCCCAGTCAACCATATTCAGGTAAATGGAAAAGGGGAGAAAGGAAATGACGGCGCACACAAGAGTCCTCACATAAGGCAGAAAAAGAGACTCAAACCAGCCCTCCAACTCGGGGAAATGGCAGATTCCCTCATCGCCCATAGCGGACTGCCTCACCATTTTCATACAGAAGGCGCACATAAAGGGGCCGAGGAAGCAGAAATTGGCAATCCAGCCGAGCACGGGAGCCCACAAGGCCAGGTACATCGCCCAGACGATCAGTACACTGAAAACAAAAACCATGGGACGTTCCCGGAAAGGATAACCCAGAGAGGAAAGGTAGTTGGACATATACAAATATCTTAGGACATTCTCTTTACATCGTCAATGCATTATTATCCATTTTCCAACAAATTTACAATACTCTGTCAGGAATAAAAATTCTCCACCGCACAGGCAATTCTTTCCATCTCCTCCCTGCCGCAGCGCTGGTCTACAGGCAGGGGCAGCAGGTTCAACGCCAGCTTCCGTTCCGCTCCGTCAAACGGAGCCCATTCCAGAACTTCCGGCCACAACAGGGGAATCAGAATATGCGCGTCTATCAGCGCATCCCGCAATTCCGGCAATCCCGTCCGGAACGGATAGCAATATGGAGCAGACATGGTGCCTACATCCGGAGACAGCCTGTTCAAATGTCCCAGACGTTCATGCAGGAACAAGAAATTTTCCAACCTCCGGCGCCGTGCGCTTTCATAATCAATGCCGTTGATCAGGCATTCCGTCAAACGGGACATGCGGCGCAGGGGGGCCGACTTCAGGCGCCGTTCGCTCCGTTCACATGCGCAAGAGGCCGCCTCCGGTCCGCAGGCCGCGCATTCCAGCAAAAAAGCGGCATGAGGAAGGGACTCGTCCTGCTCTTCCAGTTCCAGGCACGGACGGTCCATCACGACCACGCCGCCGTCCGGCAGGCCGGAAAATTTGCGCGGGCTGTACAGGGCCGCTGTTCGGGGGCGCGGCGAAGAATACAATGCCAGCGCATTGTCCACAATCAGCCTTTCCCCGTACCGGGCCGCCAGCATATTCACGCATGCCTCCTTAATGCCGAAGTAATTGGCGTACAGGAAATACTCTCCTTCCTCCAGAACAGGCAGGCTTTCCGGTTCCAGCCCTTCGTTAATGCGGTAAAAGGAATACGGGATACGGAGCAGCTCCATTGGTTCCAGAATCGTGGCGCATGTGTACCAGGGGACATAAATGCGGCGCACGTCGCCCAGACAGCGCAGAATGTATTCCAGAGCCCGCCTCCCGGAATTCACGGCCACGCTCCGCCCCGCATGCCATTGCGGGAAATTGCCGTACTCCGGCAATTCCAGCCCGAAAAACCCGCCTATGTCCATGCTCTTTTCCATGCACACCGAACAATACCGCATTTGATCCCAAAAAGGAAGCGCCGCAGTTTCAGGGATCGCCGGCCGATGAACCACGAAGGCCGGACCTCATTCAATTTTCTGCCGTTTCAGCTTCTGCAAGGCTTCCAAGAGATTCGGCTCTTCATGGGGCGCTGCCTTGCTGGCCGTAGCACCATTTTTCAAATGTCCAAGCTACTATTATAACATATCTACTGGAAAGAATTGAAAATACAGGAAGAATTGGAGCAGAGATCTATTTCTTGTGTTGGATTCGAGATTGATGAAGCAATTCAATACATGGAGAAATTTTCTCTTGCTTCGGCAATATCTCTTTGGACTAAAGTATATGGAATATACTAAACAGCTACCGGATAAGGAAAACGACCGTCCCTACTGCGCCGGACAGAAAGTCCTAAATGAGGTGACCCGCCAGATTATCGCCCTAGCGAAGGCCAATGGATGGAGCAAAGACCGATCAAGTCACGGAACCCGGTACGATGGAGCCGCCTTGCTTCCTGCCTCCTGTCAGCGAAGGGGAAACCCGTAGCATGGCCGTTGCGAAGGAAGCAACCTGTCCGGATTCCGGATGAAATCAACGACAAGACGGCGGATTTCTTCTTTACTACGGAGTTGAGAACGGAACGTGGAGATATCCGTATTCTGAATGAGGAAATTGGTAAAATGACCTTCCAGCGGCCCTTGAACTATCGGGAACTTGTCCCCGGCCAGGAATATCATGCGACAATTTCGGTGTGCCTGGATGAAGTCGATCTGGAAGACAGGGAACAATGTTCTTGTGTACTCGAAACGCCATAAATCACGTAAATTATTCGTTAACAACAGAAAATAAATTAAGCATTCTCGGAAAAACATTCTGACCCTGCTGGCGGATTTCGAAAAGGAGAGGGACATTTCCTGGATTCCCGGCTTGACCGAACATGACTGGGAAGGCAGGATCAAGAAGGAGTGAATACAGTCCATGCGCGACAGGACCGAATCCACGCTGCGGGAGCAGTTCCCCGGAAAAGGTGCCCCTGAGACGGCCTCCGCATTTTGAACGAATCATCCACAGACAAAATCATCACCCCCATGCCATCAACATTCACTCTTCACAGCAACGACCTCGGCGGAGTAGTCCAGCAGCCCCAGCGGCACTTCAGTGTGGGCGGCGGAAACCGTTCCCCCCAGCTTTCCTGGATCAATCCTCCGGAAGGGACAAAAAGCTTTGCCATTACCATCCATGATCCGGACGCGCCCACGGGCAGCGGCTTCTGGCACTGGCTGGCCGTCAATCTGCCTTCCTCCGTCCGGGAATTGCCCTCCGGCGCGGGAGACCCTGCCCTGGGCCTGATGCCGGAACAGACTGTCCAGATACGCAACGACGCCGGTTTTGCAGGATACAGCGGCAGCTTCCCGCCCGCAGGCCACGGATGGCACCTGTACCTGGTTACTGTGTACGCGCTGGACACGGATTCCCTGCCCGTGGCGGAAGATACCCCGGCCGCCCAGGTGGGGTTCCAGCTCTGGCAGCACACGCTGCAAAAAGCCTCCATCGTCTTTTACGACCGGGTGGAGACGAAATGAGCTCCATATTCTTCCTTCCTCCCGTCTTGCAGGATAGCGTCATCATTTTCTTCCGGACCGCTTCTGCCGTTTTCTTCCTCCCGTGCGTATGAAGCCCCCTGCACACTCCTGAGGAAAATCCATATCCAGCATGAAAAAACGCTATTCCTTCTCGTCGCAGCCTTTTCATACCTCCTGTCCTTCGCCGTCTTCTTCCTGCTGAAATGCACCTGTACCGGCGATACGAGATATGGCGTCAACAACGGGTTCAATGACCGGGGTAACCTGCTGTGCCGGGCCGCGGCGGCTTCCAACGTCATCAAGTACCGGCGGAGCTCCCATGCCTGGTCATGGCATCCTCCCCGGCATCCCGCCGAAAACTCCCACAGATACAGCCATTCAGACATTTTCCAGTCCTCCGTGGACAACTGACCCAACAATGGAGGATACCATAAAAACGCCCTGTCAGAGTGGCTCGGCCTCACGGTTGAAATCAAGGGCTCCCAGGGAGCCGCACTGAATCCCAAGTCCACGGCGAGCGGACTGGCAGAATTTCCCGGTCATGCAGCAATCCCGGGGATTTCCCATCCGGCAGGTCCCGGAACCACCGGACAATCCGCCCCAAGCCTCTCTGGAAAAACCCGCGTACCATCAACTTACTCTCACAACAGAGCGCTTCCTCGGTCAGCTCTCTCTTGCGGCAATGCGGAAAAAGAAGAGGCTGCACAAGGATTTCCCTTTCTGCTTGCGGACTACAGGAATCTATGTCATAAAACCGAATCAGAATCCAACCACCCCCGGTGCTGTCGCCCAAGGTTCCACGGCCGCCGGGTTGACCCCTATGAACGCTCCTCCCTCTCTCTCTCAGGAAGAACTCGGCACTGCCGTGCAAAAGCTTGACGCCCTGGCCTCCGCCATGAACCAGGTTCTGTTCGGCAAGGAAAATCTCATTGAACTCATCCTCACCGGCGTTCTGGCCCGCGGCCACATCCTGCTGGAGGGCTTGCCCGGACTGGGCAAAACGGAACTGGTCAAGGGGCTTTCCAAGGCGCTGGACATCACGGCAAGGCGTGTGCAGTTCACCCCGGACCTGCTGCCCGGAGACATCACGGGCACCCCCGTCCTGCAGGAGGCGGACGGGAGAAAATCCTTCGTCTTCCAGGAAGGCCCCGTATTCGCCAACATCATGCTGGCGGACGAAATCAACCGGGCCTCCCCCAAAACCCAGTCCGCCCTGCTGGAAGCCATGCAGGAAAGGAAGGTCACCGTCATGGGCCAGTCCCATTCTCTTCCGGAGCCTTTCTTCGTGCTGGCTACCCAGAACCCCATTGAACTGGAAGGCACCTACCCGCTGCCGGAAGCCCAGCTTGACCGCTTCCTGTTCAAGATCAACGTAGGCAGAAATCCCGCGGAGGTGCTGACCCGCATCGTCCTCAACCGTGAAATGGGCATGGAACCAGCCGTTCCCCGCGTGCTGGACGCGGAGGAACTTCTCCGCCTGATGGAACTTGCCCGGCGGATCGCCATCCCGGATGCCGTGGCCGGATACATCGGGAGGCTCGTCAACGCCACCCATCCCGGCGAATCGGAAGCGGCCCGCGGTGTCAAATACGGGGCCAGCCCCCGCGCCGCCCTGGGCCTGGCCGCCGCCGCCAAGGCACGCGCCCTGCGCCAGGGACGCCCCTTCTGCTCCTTTGAAGACGTGCAGGCCGTCATCCGTCCCGTGCTGGAACACCGCATCCTGCTGGACCACATGGCGAAGCTGGAAGGAGCGACTCCCGGAGACGTCGTGGAACGGCTCCTGAAAGAAATTCCGGCCCAGGACAAGCCCCTGCCACATTCTCTCGCCGCAGCTAAAATCCATTAATCCCACCCCCTGTTCAACCATGTTCCGCCAGTTGCTGAAACGCCGTGGACTGCTCTTCGCCTTTCTTCTGCTTCCGCCGTCCGCCCTTGCGGCCCCTGCGGGAAGCGCGGAAAAATCCCCTCGAATTGAAGTAAGCTCCCCCTGCGACAAATTCCCGCGCAATTCCATCTCCCCAGCCCGTGTCCTGATAGAAAACGTCCCGAACGGGAAAGACACCCATACCTTTGAATTCCAGACTTTGTGGAACGACAACAGCAGGCAGAGGTATTCCTTCTCCGTTCCTCCGGGACAAACGCGGCAGGCCGTCATCTATCCGTCCATGACGGACATCCAGCTCTTATACCGATACCGGAATTCCGTGGATGAATCCATCAGCCTGTTCGCCGTCAGTGAAGACGCGCCCTTCTTCGCCGTTCTTCAGGAAAAAACGCCGTCCGAATGGAATATGTTGTCCCACAGTCCCTTCAACGCGCAGGTGAATACCTTTGACCTGATGGACTGGCCGGCGGACTACCGCATGTATGCAGCCCAGAACTGCATCATCATTCCTGAAAAGCTATATGCGTCTTATCTGGACGAGCCCCACAGGAAAGCTCTCCGCCAGTGGGTGCTGGGGGGAGGGAGCCTCTGGCTCATTGGGGACCGGGGGAGGAAAATCACCGCCGCCCCTCTGGGCCGCGGTCTTATTCTTCACGTACCTTCCCTGGAAGGAATGACGGACAAGGAAAAGGAAGCGGCACTCCTCAAGCTGAAAACTGAAACCAAGGATATTTTTCCCGTAAAGGTTGACGGATATTACGACACGCCTTTTCATCCGAAGACGCCGGATGCCTTTCCCTACTTTTTCACCACCCCGTCTTTCCTGCTCGGCCTTATTCTGGCGGCCTTTGCCGTACTGGTGGGACCGGTCTGCCTGCTGCGGTGGGCTCCCGTCGGCAAACGGCAGCGCCTGTTCATCCTGATTCCCTCTATTTCCCTGGGTATTTCCATTCTTTTGGCGGCCGTCATCCTGATCGGGGACGGAACGGGAGGACGCGGGAGCCGTGCCGTGCACATCCTGGTCAACCCGCAGGACCATACGGGACTGATCACCCAGAGCCAGGTCTGCCAAACTCTTATTCTGACGAATAATGAATTCACGCTCCCGGAAGACGTCCACCTCCAGGGCTGCCGTCTGGAGAAGGAAAAATTCCAAACCTTCCATGCAAACGGATATGCCCGGGAAAAACTGGAAAACTACTTGCGGGAGGGGAATTTGTGCAGCGGCGGCTGGTTCACCAGCCGATCCACCCTTGAGCACAGGCTGACGCGTCCCATCACCACCAGGGCGGCCGTTACCGTTATTCCCATGCCGCAGCCGGACGGAGCGCCGGTCTTGCAGAGCACCTTCCCGGGCGCCCTGTCCAACCTCATTTACCGCGACGCCTCCGGAACGTACTGGCGCATTCCAAACCTGCCGCCAGGAGAAAGGAAGACAGCCGTCCGGAGTGAAAAAATACCTTCTGAAACACCGCCTCCGGGCCATTTCCACGCGGAAATGATATCCACGGAAGGAGAATTGGGCCCCATTCCCACCCTGGACTCCATCAAGTGGGAAAACACCCGCATCACCGTCTCCGGCCCCGCCGCCGGAAACCAGCCCCTCCCCCAACAGCCATGACAGAGCCCATTTTGCTTGAAGTTTCCGGACTGTCCAAATCCTTTGACCAGGTTAAAGCCGTCAGCGGCGTCTCCTTCCAAATCAGGAAGGGGCAGGTCGTAGGCCTGATCGGCGCCAACGGTGCCGGAAAGACGACCACCATGCGCATGCTCGCCACTCTGGAACTCGCCGACTCCGGAAGCATCCTGATCAACGGCATTAACGCCGTGGACCATCCCAACGAGGTGCGTCCTCTGATCGGCTGGATGCCGGACTACTTCCATCCCTACAAAAACACCAGCGTCCGGGAATACCTGGACTTCTTCGCCAGGGCATACGACATTCCGGGCAGCCGCCTGCTTTTCGCCGTGGATGAAGTGCTGGACTTTACGGAACTGGGAGAACTGCAAACGCGGCTCATCAACAAGCTCTCCAAGGGGCAGACCCAGCGCCTGTGCCTGGCGCGCACCCTGGTCAGCGATCCCGAACTCCTCATTCTGGACGAACCCGCCGCCGGGCTGGACCCAAAGGCGCGCATGGAATTCAAAAACCTGGTGCATCTGCTCAAGGCCAGGGGAAAAACCCTGCTCATCAGCTCCCACATCCTCTCCGAACTGGGGGAAATGTGCGACTCCCTGATTTTCATGGATGGAGGTTCCATCGTCCATGACGGCGACAAAAGCTCCCTGTTGCACCATCAGGAGGAAACCGGCTGGCCCTTTGAAGTGAAAATCGCCGGAGAAAACACCGCTCCTCTGGAAGAATGGATGGCCATTCATCCCGGCTGGAAAGTGCGTTCCGTGCAGGAAAACGGCGTTACGGCCACTTTCTCCTCCTGTGAGCCGGAGCTGGTCGCCAGGGAACTCAGGCAGCTCTGCGCAGACCTGCCCGTCATCGAGTTCCACCGCAGCGAACGCCGGCTGGAAGAAGCCTTCGTCGATATCCTGCTTAACAAGAATAAAAAACCGGACTCCGCGTCCGGACAAACCGTCTCTCCCTCCTCATCCGCCTCATGAGCACGCCCACTACCCCCTCCCCGGACTTTCCGTCATGGTTTCCCTCCGCCCTGGTCAAGGAGTTGCGGCAAGGACTGCGCACGCTTTCCTTCATTCTGCTCCTCAGCCTGTTCCCGGCGGCGCTGGCCCTGTTCTTCCTGTTCAGCTTCATTCCGGACCCCACCGGCGACGGAACTCTTATCAGTTCGGGCGTCTGCAACAGCATTTTCTGGACCTTCCTGATATTCGTCGTAGCGGGAGCCATTCCCTTCCGGGCACTCTTCTCCATCAGGGAGGAGCTGGAATCCCGCAACAGCGAACTCCTGCTCCTTACTAGGCAGACCTCGGGACGCATCATCATGGGCAAGTGGGCTTCCTTCATGGCGCAGGCCCTGCTCATCATTTTCATCTGCCTGCCCTTCGCCTTCATCAGGTACTATTACGGACAAATCAACCTGGTGCAGGACCTGACGGCCATCTCCTTCATCTATCTGGCCTGCGGCATTCTGACGGCATTCTGCCTGTGGGCGTCCGCACTGCCGCTGCTCCTGCGCCTGGCTACCATGGGCCTCCTCTTCCTCATTTGCAGCACGGGCCTCTCCCTGTTCAGCTCCGGTCTGGAAATCAATCTGTTCAAGGACGGATTCGGGATGGGGCTGCTGCGGACAGCCGTCATTCTGACGGACGTATTCCTGGTCATCCGCACCCTGCTCATCCTGGCCCAGCGCTGGTTCGCTCCCATTGCGGAAAACACCTTCGCCCCCCTGCGCAAGACGCTCCTGCCTGTCTATGCCTCCACCATCGTATTCATGCTCTTGATTCTGGACTCTCCTTCCCTGGTGAAATCCATCGCCACCGTCCACCTCATTTTCCTGTGGCTCTACAGCATCTTCCTGATCGTCATCGAACTGACGACGCCCTCCTCCCTGCTCCCCATTCATGTGCAGCAGATGGATGAAAAGCCGGCGAGATGGTTCCAGCGCCTGTTCTTCCTGCCGGGGATGCCCGGAGTCTTCTTCTTCTCCATCCTGACAGCCTTTCTCATTGGCATTTCCGGCTATCTCTTCCATCTCATGGAACATCCCACAAGCTCTGGAAACGGAATCCAGTCGATTCTGTTCATGATCTGCCTGACCATCTTCGGGTGGTATGCCGTCGTCATGCCGGCCCTTGTGCTGAAACCGGCCTGGAAAAGGCTGAAAAACAATACGCTGCTCGTCTATATCCTTTTCTGGAGCATTTCCTCCTTCTTCCTGGTTCTTCTGATATCCATGGAAGGTTATCTGCCCCTCCTGCCCGGCAGCACCTTCTTTGCCCTCCTCAGCAAACAGGAAATAGCTACATTCGACACGTCCGGCTTCTTCATCTTCTTTGCCCTGCTGGAACTGATGGCGGCTTTCCTGATGATGGGACTGAGCAACGGAGAATGGTTTGCCACCCTGAAAAAATCCTTGAATTCCCGCCAGGGCGGAGAAAAACAGGAAGACGGAGCGGAACAGCCCTGACAAAAGCCGCCTGAGCCGCGACCACGCCGAAATTTTTCCCCGCCATGTTCATGGAAAACGCATCCCCTTCCTCCACAGGCATCCGGCAGGAAGCCGAGCAGGCGGCCCGGCGCTTCCGCCTGCCTTTTTCCCGCCAGGCGTGGAAAGGGGTGCAGGGCGGCTGGGCGGGACGGGAAACCGGCAACTCCATAGACTTTCAGGACCACCGCGCCTACCAGTGGGGGGACGATCCGCGCGGCATCCACTGGGCGGCCTACGCCCGGACCGGCCAGCTCACCATGAAGGTTTATCAGGCGGAATTGTCGCCCCTGGTGGACATTGCCGTGGATGTTTCCGAATCCATGTTTCTTTGCGAAGAACGGGCCGCGGCAACGGAGGCCCTGCTGCAATTCTGCATGCTTTCCTCCCTGCAGGCGGGCGCGCAGGTGCGGATGCACGCCGTCAAGGGGCGGCACGGCATTCCGCTGGAAATGGAAGACGTCCACTCGGGCCGCTGGCGCGCCGGACTGCCGGAGCTGCCCGCGGATGAAACCATGCCCGTCCCCGCCTTCTGGCGCGCCAACGGCCTGAAAATATTCATCTCCGACCTTCTCTATCCGGGGGAACCCTCCGCCCTGCTGGCTCCGATGACCTCCCGGGGCGGCCTGTCCCTGATCCTGGCCCCCACTCTGCCGGAAGAAGCCGTACTCCCTGAAACCGGCAATGTCCACCTGAAGAATTGTGAATCCGGCGCCATCCGCAACCAGTACATATCCTCCGGCCTGTCCAGGCGTTATGCCCGTGCCTATGCCGTCCACTTTGAACTATGGGCCGCGGCCTGCCGGCGGCACCAAGTCCTCTTCTCCCGCATTCCCTGCAACCTGCCTCTGACGAAAGCCCTGGCGGCGGAAGCCTTCAGTGGCGGGGCCGTGGAGCTCGCCTGATTCCCAACGTCCGCCTTCTTTCTCCCCATGCTCCCTCATCTCACCAACACGGCCGGCCTGTGGGCGCTCCTGGGAATACCCCTCATCCTTGCCATCCACTTTCTTCAGCACAGAACTCGGGTACGCCTTACGGCCACCATGTTTCTGCTGGAATCCCTGGCCCCGGAGGCAGCCACGGGAAAGAACTGGGACAGGCTGCGCTCCTCCCGCGCCCTGTGGCTCCAATTGCTCGCGGTCCTGTTGCTGGCATGGGTGCTTGCCGCGCCGTGCTGGGTCCGGCAGGATGCGGAGCAGACGGTCGTCTTCATCATGGATGACTCCGCAAACATGTACCCTTTCCGTGAAGAAGCCGTTCAGGCCGTGGCCGAAGACATGGAAAACATCGGAAAACAGGGCATCCCCACCACCTGGGTTCTGATGGGAAGCCGCCCGGCGCGCCTGCCCTTCTACCGCGGGAACAACAGGAACGCCGCCCTCCAGGCCCTTTCCCGGTGGATGCCGGACGCCGCCACCCACGACCTCTCCGAATCCCTGCGTACGGCAGCCTTCATGGCCGGAGCCGGCGGGCTCACACGCCTGGTTACCTGTACCCCGGAACGGGTTCCTGCCGGCCAGCCGGCCCGCGGCGTGGGCAGGCCGCTTGACAACGCCGGATTTGCGGGCATCACGCACATGGAAGGGCCGGGAGAGCCGCGTTGGAGAATCGCCGTAAAAAACAACTCTGCCGCCCCTGTCCAGAAAACCGTCTCCGTCCGCGCGGGAGATGTGGCTCAGGAACAGTCACTGACGCTCCATCCCGGCGCCGTCGCGGAATTTGAATATACTCTGCCGCCCGGCTGCGGCACGGCCGTGCTCCGTCTTGCGCCCGATGCCTTCCCGCTGGACAACGTTCTGCCGCTGGTACGCCCCGCCCCCAAACCGGTCGCCGTGGAAATGCAGGTTCCGGAAAAAACGGCCGATGTTTTCCGGAAAATCTATTCCGGCCTGCCCGGCTTCTCCTCCGGCTCTTCCACGGATTCCACGGCTACGCTCCGCATCTTTGTTGAAGACAAGGCAGACGCCCACCGGCCTCACGGCGCGGCCATCATTCTGGGGCGCCCGGCGGAAAAATCCTCAGGAATACGTACCGTGACGGCGGAACGGCATCCCCTGACGGACGGCCTGAACTGGAGCGGGCTGCTTGTGCCCGGCACCGGAAGCATGGCTCCGGGGGAAAACGCTACGATGCTGCTCTGGCGGGAAAACACCCCCCTGGCGTGGCTGGAAGAAGGCGCTCTCTTCCTCAACTGGTCATGGGAAGACTCCAACGCGGACCGTCTGCCGGCCACCGTGCTGATGGTGCGCCGTTTCATGGAAGCCGTTCAGGCCCGCGCACCCGGCGTCACCACGGGCAACCTTCCCGGAGGAACGCGCCTCCGTCTCCCCGGAGGCTCCCGGATCATCCACACGGCGCCGGACGGGGAGCGGAAAGAAGAGCCCTTCTCCGGGCGCCTGCCGGAAGAACCCGGCTTCATCGACATTACCGGGACGCCTGCGGAAACGGCTCCTCACTTCCACGGGGCCGTCTGGTTCTCCGACGCCCGCATGGGCGACTTCTCCCACTGCTCCACTTTTGACAGCGGACTACAGGACCTGAAACAGGAAACGCGGCGGCATCTCGCGCCCGACCCTCTTGCCCCCCTGTGGCTGACCCTGGCCGGACTGGCCCTGATGGCCTCCTGGATACCGTCAACCCCCAACACCCTCCGGCGCCCATGATTCAATTTCTCTCTCCGGAATGGTTCTTCCTGGTTCCCCTGCTGGTTCTGGCAGGCTGGAAATACAAGCGGCTGCGCCTGGCTTCCCCGGTGCGCCTGCTGATCCAGGCCGTGCTGGTTCTGGCGCTGGCCCAGCCCGTGATAACCAGGGGCGGAAGCGACATGGACCTTTGGGTGCTGATCGACCAGTCCGGCTCCACGGACGGGGCCGCTGCCGCGGACGCTCCGGAAATCCAGTCCATTCTAGAACGCAGCAAGCGGCCGGGCGACCGCATCCGGCTGGTGGACTTCGCCCGTGAAGCCGTACTCCGGGGACAGGGGGACCCTGTTTTCAATGGGGGCCCCTCCAATACATGCATGGCGGAAGCCCTGGCCTATACCCTGGCACAAATGGAGCCGGACCGCGTCAACCGCATCCTGATGGTCACGGACGGCTGGCCCACCAGTCCTCTGGACACCACGCCGGAACAGCTCCTCCGCGCCAGGGTTCCCGTGGACTACCGCATGATCTCCGTCAACCGGGAGGCGGACATCCGCATCGATCATATCAAGGCCCCCGCGCGCATCCGTCCGGGGGAAGCCTTTTTGCTGGAGGTCGCCATCGCCGGGCCGCCCGGTTCCGGGGCCGTGGTCCCCTGGAGGATAAGCAGAAACGGCGGAACACCCCTGACGGGACAGGCGGTTCTGGTTGACGGAAAAGCCGTCGTACGGCTGACAGACCGCCTTTCCACTCCCGGATGCGCAGCTTATGAAGCATTCATCTCCCCTCCCGGCGATCCCGTGACGGGCAACAACCGGGCGGAACAGCTTGTGGAAGTAACGGGAGGCAGCAAGGTACTGCTCCTTTCCGGCTATGACCGGGACCCGCTTGTCCCCTTCCTTGCCGCACAGGGATTCGACGTTCAGCGCCCGGCGGATCCCCTGCAGCTGGACTCCGGCCACCTGTCGGGAGCCGGCCTGGTAATCATCAACAACCTCAGGGCCTCCGCCGTCTCCCGGAAATTCCTCCATGCCCTGAACTACTATGTGCGGGAACAGGGCGGCGGCCTGCTCATGGCCGGAGGCAGGCAAAGCTTCGGTTCCGGCGGCTACTTCTCCTCCCCCGTGGACGAACTGCTCCCCGTCTCCATGGAACTGAAAAAGGACCGGGCCGGCCTCCTCACTTCCATGAGCATCGTCCTGGACCGTTCGGGGTCCATGTCCATGTCAGCTTCCGGAGGCAAAACCAAGATGGACCTGGCGAATGCCGGCGCCTGCCAGACCATTCTGAACCTCGCGGATGAAGACTTCATCTCCGTCCACGCCGTCGACAGCTCTCCGCACGCCATTGTGGATATGAGCCGGATAGGCCCCAACCGGGACCAAATGCTCCGCAGCGTCTCCCGCATCCAGTCCATGGGCGGCGGCATCTTCGTGGGGGAAGGGCTCAGGGCCGGATGGGCGGAACTGCAAAAAACACAGGCGGGAACCAGGCACCTGATCCTCTTTTCCGACGCCGGCGACTCCGAAGAACCGGACGACTATAAAACCACGCTGAGCGAAATGACCCGGGCAGGCGCCACTGTCAGCGTCATTGCCCTGGGAACGGAAAAAAGCCAAGACGCCGAACTGCTCAAGGAAATAGCCGAATTGGGACAAGGCCGCATCTTCTTCTGCGACCGCCCGGGAGACATTCCCGACATCTTCACGCAGGAAACCATCTCCGTGGCCCGGGCCGCCTTTCTGGAGGAACAGACGCCCCTGCACGGCACGGCCGGATGGAACCAGATTGCCGCGGCACAGCCGGACTGGCCCCGGACGATAGACGGATACAACCTCTGCTACCTGAGGGATGAAGCCACTGCCGCCTGCATCTCCGCCGACAGCTACCAGGCTCCCCTGATCTCCTTCTGGAACCGGGGGGCGGGACGCGTAGCCGCCGTCGCCTTTGCGCTGGGCGGCCCTTTCGGGCAGTCCGTGCAGAACTGGGAGGGATACGGAGACCTGGTCCAGACCCTCTCCCGCTGGCTCAACAGACAGGACGCGCCGCCGGGCTATTCCGTGCGTACGGAAACCGTCGGAGACCGCCTGTTCGTCCACCTCTATTACTGCGAAGAAAACATCCCGCAAATAGCGCGCCAAATGCCTGAAATCTCCCTGGAACTGGCAGGCCGCGAAGGCTCCCGCACCATTCAGGGCATCTGGGAGCATCTTCAGCCGGGAGCCTTCCGGTGCAGCTTCCCCCTGCCTCCCGGAACTACGGCGCGCGGAGCCGTCCGCATAGGAGGGAAGGCAATGCCTTTCGGCCCCGTCAACCAGAATCTGGACCCGGAATGGGCCATGTCGCGCCCGGCCCGGCAGGCCTTTCTGGACATGGTGCAAAGGTCAGGCGGCCGGGAAAGGCTGGACCTGCCCTCCATCCTGAACGAACCGCGGCCCACCTCCCGCCTTGACCTTCAGCCCTTCCTGCTGTGGGGGCTCCTGGTCCTGCTTGTCACGGACGCCCTGCTCACGCGGACGGGGCTTTTACCGGGTACAAAACGCGCCGGGCGGGAATCCGCGGAATAACA
The DNA here is from genome assembly GCF_036417355.1 of Akkermansia sp. RCC_12PD. Taxonomy (NCBI): domain Bacteria; kingdom Pseudomonadati; phylum Verrucomicrobiota; class Verrucomicrobiia; order Verrucomicrobiales; family Akkermansiaceae; genus Akkermansia; species Akkermansia sp. RCC_12PD. The sequence goes on from NZ_CP143889.1 coordinate 520,148, forward strand.
CCAGGCGGCAAGCCCGTCACTTGAAAATTCCTTTCAACGCGGACTGTTCCCGGGGCGTCAGGTTCTCCGACCAGACCGCATCCCCGCCGCGGGCGGGCTGCGCGGCACGGCCGCCGCTCTCCATGCCGCTGCTGCCCTCTTCCGGAGAAGGGGAAGAAACCTCTACTCCCGCCACAGAGCCCAGGGCGGCATGCTCCAGGTCTTCGTTATTCACCCGGTGTCTCCGGGTTCCCAGCTTCTCCCGCTCTTCCGTCCGAAAAGCCAGCGGAGCGTCTCCACGGCCGCGGGAAATCCCCATCTGCCCGGGCAATACCCCTTCTCCCGCGTTCCGACAGACCGGATCATCATCCGGAGACGCCACGCGGCACTCCTCGCACATCTCCTTCAACCGGGAGGAAGCATGCTTCAATCTTTCCTGCAGTCGGCGAAGAGTTTCCGGATCAATCCGGCGGGAAGAAGCGGAAGCCAGCTCATTCAACCGGGATTCCATCGTACTATCCATCCGCAAGCCAGAATGATCCAGGCCTTCCATGGCGGCACGCAACGCCTGTACAGCCTCCTGCATCCCCTCCCGGTTCTGCGCGTTGGGGGCGCCGGACATCGCCAGCGCCTCATTCGTCTGCTGCAAACGGCCGCCCAATTCCTGCATGGCCGTTCCGATCTTGTTCCTCAAGGCATCCAATGCCTCAAGCCCTGCGTGGGAATACATCTCTTCCCGGGACATCTGCTTCAAAGCCTCCAACTGCTCACGGAACGGCTCCACGGACGTTTTTTCCACTTCCTCCATCTTCTCTATTTCATCCAACGCGGTCTCCGCCTGAACAAGAGCTGGCGGAACATCGGGAAGGGTCGGCCTGATCTCCATCTGCGGCAAGGGAAGAAGCGCCCCGCACCAGGCCAGGGCCAGCCCTGCGGCCATCCACGCCAGCGGACTCCAGGAACGCACCCGCACCACGGAACCACCCTGCCGCACCGTACAGGCAGGCATTCCCTCATCCCCCCATTGCACTCCGGCACTCAACGCCGCATTCAGTTCAAGCTGTTCATCCATCAACGCAGCCGCATCCCGCAGGCTGAACATGCGGCCCTGGAGAACCCGCCAGCCCCAAAACACCAGAAACATCAAAGCCGCTAAAACGGACGCCTCAAACAGCCACGGCAACTCCATCCCCATCCGGCGCCCTCCATACCAGATAAGCCCCAGCACCACTCCGGCCACAAAACAGGGAATGCACAAGGCTTCCGCCACCATCACGGCATTCACCAGACGCCGCAGCCGCAGAGCGCGCACCATCCCATTCTGTCCCTTTGCCGAATGCATAGTCACACATGTACTCAAAAATCAACTTCCCGGAAAGAGAAAAGTACAAATCTCCTCCCACTCAAAAAATGCGGGAAACAACCGTGTAACCGCTGAATACGAACCATGTTTTACAGACGGATAAAAATATTGCCGGGATTCATGCCCGCATGGGACGGTTCCCTATTAACGAAGAGGATTCCAGCCCAGAAATATTCGGGATCAAATGGTCATCATGAAAGTCGTTATCATCAATACGGCTTTTAAAATTTCCAGGAAAAGAAAATTTAAACTTCTCTATTGTTCTATTATTATTTCTGAAAAAAGTAAATGAGCGTTTTCAGAAATAAATTCTTTTATCATACAAGCATTCTTATTAGCAATTTCTTTTGAGGGATATGTAATCGTCTGGAACAACGGGACATGAATATTCCAAGGAGGGAATTTTCCTTTCCGGCGTATGATGATTTCACCTTTCAGAAAACTTCCTCTGGGTGAATCATATATTTCCAAGACAAGTCCTACTTTTTTATTTGCCAACCGACTTTTCCTGGAGATAAAGGCACCAATAAATGAAAATTGACCGCTTCCAAAAATGACTTTGCTTGAATACAAGTTATTTATAGAAGGAATCCCTGTAAAACAAACAGCACTTATAAAAATCATCAAAGGAAGAACCTCCAGACAATTGGCAGCATACTCCAAACCTGCAAAAATTGCGTAAATACAGTATAATGTTGACAATAAAAAACCGAGAAAAGGAATGAAAAACAATCCTGTTAGAAGGATTTTCCTCCACCAAGGTTCATATGACAACCTCTCAACCGTTAGAATTCCACCATCCAACGAAAAGGAAAGCGAGTAGCTTCCACGAGTGGAAAGACATTTATCCAAACCAAGTCTCCGTGTCATGCCAATTTCATATTAATAAAGAATACGGTGATTTACGGTATTTTTAGTAGGACGGGATAGAATAATGTCCCCAGATTTTTTCCTGGGCAATTACAGTTTCCACCTTTTTACATAAATCTGTGATATAGGAGTCCTACATGACACAGGCACCTCATGCAACACTTTCCTGTAACGAAATCTTGGCCGCCTCCCTATTGCCTGTTCTTAAACTCCTGCCGTTGAACCTTCATCACAGAATCGAGTTTCACAAGGAAAGATTTAGAAAAAATACCATGATAAAACTTATTACGATTTTCATTAAGATGAGAAACTATCGTCCTGCGGTATTTGCTCCATTGTACAGGCCCCGTTTTTTAAAGGAAACCGATAATATTTCGCAACGCCATGCCTGAAAGCAACTTTCCAATACAGAATAGCAACTGAAAGACACAACAAACCTGTTATCCAAAGCCTTCCGACAGGAATATCATTCATTTTCAAAAGGAAAAAACCATAACAATCTTTTAAGAAGGCATACAGCAATAGAATAAGAGGAATACCAAGATACCATTGGCAATTACGAGCAATAAATTGAAAAAATTGGTCACGTTTCAGTATTCTCCCGTTAACATCTTCAGGATCAGTGGAAAGTATTGTTTCTCCGTCTTTCTCTAATAATACAAACGAAGGAATGTCCGGAATAGGATCCCCAATGCAATTATGAGAAGGAGTCATTTCATTTTGCAAAAAACCTTCAATTGGTCTCATTGCATTCCATATCAGACATAAAGTAAAAATACACCATTGTTTTTCTAAAGGCATGTTAACAATTATATTTTCATCATTTTCATTTAAAAGACGAGAACGTCTGTAATACCCGCAAAAGGAGGCAAACACAGCGTCATTGCTTACAAGCAATGTTTCCCGGTAATTCCTAAATTTATTTGCATCATCATAAGAACATCCTTGAGTTCTAGCCCACAAAAATCTACGAGCACTATCATCCTGTATGATCTTTAAAAACCCCAATTTGGGATCTTCAAATTTAATTTCCCCATAAGAAATATATTGTGCAATATTTTTCCCGTTGAGAATAATATTCCCTTTGCCCCATGGCATAAAGAGCTTATTTACCCATTGGATGGAATCACTCATTGATTTCCGTATATCAACTTGAAGCTCCGAAGATTCTATAGATATATGCACACGGCATCTCTGAGGAAATGCTTCTACGGAATAATGACCACAAACAGACCCGTCCATTTTCAATAATGATCCATTGAGCGTTCTTTTACCAAGTACAAATTCATTTTTTTGATCTTGAAATACGCAGCTGAAAATACTCATACCTTTAATAACAATTTTATAAAATTTGAGGTGTCCAGAAATTAGGAAATTTAGAAGAATTTCCCCTAAATTAACACTTAAAGAATTAGAGAAAAAAATATATATACACAGTAGCGCTTGCCGATAAAGTTATTTCTGCTGTCTAGGATCTAGATTTTCCTCCTTGAAAAATCCGACATTGCTTATACGATAATTTAATGGATCCCTTAACTTCGGCACCAACAGAAATGTCAAATCAACTATCTTTTAGGGAAGCTTTGGCCCCTAAATAATATAAGATTCCACACTTCCTGTAATGTACACTCGTCCCGTAATAGAACATTCAGGGCATTTAGCTATATCAACAGATCCATCAATACCGATTTTAGCAGTATCTCCTACAGTAGCACCTGCTCTCAACCTAGCTTCCATACCTCTGATATTAATTTGTTTATCTATACTGGAAACACTAATCCCTATATCATATTCGCCATTTACATCAACATTAAACTTTGACGTATTAGGTGCGAAAATGAGATTCATGCTAAAATTCACTCTTCCTCCAAAAGAAAATCGGCCATCTCTCATAGGACCTAGCGGGGCACTTTTACTAAATTTAGGTACATAGTAGTACCTTCTCCATTTTCGAACTTCACAGGCCTGTTTTCGGCGTTGTAGGAGACGTTCCAGATGCCGGTGGAGGTTTTCACCTTCGTCTGGTTGCCGTCCTCGTCGTAGAAAGGGATGAAGGATTCGTCGCCATTCTTAACGATACCAGCGTATTGGTTGAGATCATTGGTCGTATAATCCGTAGTATCGCCGAATTCAAAGGAGGTCTTGCGGTTCCCAATGTTATCGTATTGATAGCCGAATCGGCCACCGGGACGAAGCTGGTCGCCAATCAGTTCACTGCGGCTGTTGTAGACACCGTCTTCGGTATTTTCAACACCATAGGCGTATTCCTGAACAGGCAAATTCAAGACGGAAGGCTCGTCATCGCAGGCCAGGGTTTGCTTCACAAGGTTGCCGAAAGCGTCGTATTCATAGAGCGTAGGAGCCATGGAAACGGCGTCGGCGCCGGAACCCGTGTCGCGCCCGGTGCGCACGATCTGACCTTCCGCGTTGTATTCACTGCGGTCATAGATAAAGCCGGAAGTGGAGGGAGTCACCTGGGCAACGATTTGCCCGAAACCGTTGGTCAGGGTCTGGGAGAGAATCGTCGAGCGGTCAGCCAGATAGACGGTTTCCCTCAGACAATTGCCGTCGAGATCGTAGGAGTGGTGGATTTCGCGCTGTCCGTGCCGTACTCGTGCATGATGCTGCCGTCGGCGTGAGTTCGGTGACGAGAATAGCCCCGGCGGGTGTCGTGACAGTGGTCGTTAGTCCGTCTTCGCTGTAGGCCGTAGTCCATACTAGAGAATCCGGCGGAAGCTTTCTATCCTGATATAGTTTCTTCAATTCTTCTCCTGAATCGGACTGTGGAGGAAGAGGCAGTAGCTTGGCACTGGAAATAAACCATTCAAAAGCGTCTTCACAGGGACGCCATTAATCCCATCCTTCTGTCCAGACATAAGACCCGGGAGGAAGAGTCCGCTGATGATAGAACCCTTTTAGCTCGTCTTCGGAAAAAGGTCCTTCCTGTGTGCTGCCTGGTCGAGCAAGGTAAGCCGGGCGTTGGTGTTATTGCTGAACTCGCGCATGGCGACGAGCTGTTCCTGTTTGGTTGAGTGTGTTGTTGATGTGGACATCATGATTCGATTTAATGGTTGGTGGTTTGATTCCGGGATGCCTGATTCAACGCACTTCGACGCCTGATGCAAAGCTTGCACAAGGGACGGGCATGAGATTGCCGTAAACGCCGGACAATGTCGTCAGGAGCCTCCCGGAAGCGAATACCGCAGTCCGTACAGATGTTGGGCATCATCTGTTCCATCAGATTGCGGGGCGGGCAGGGACGGTCATGCAGGAGATCCCGGTAAATGGGATGATCCCTTCTTCCTCCCGGTTCCATATCCCTGAGGTATTGCAGCAAACAACGCGCCAGATACCCCGGCATGACGCGTGGACGCAAATCGCGACGCTGGACACAGGTAAGATTGTGACCGAGGGCATCGCGGAGTTTGCGGGGGAGATACGACCAGACATAGCGCCCGGGCGTATCGGGCGGGTAGAATCCCGCCGGAGGCTTGTACGAAGCAAACGGGTATGGCAGTACTCCCTTTCTGGCTGCCTCCTGCATCTCTTCTTCGCTACCTTGCCGGGCAAAGGGAGACAGACCGAAAGTCAATGTCATGAAGAGCAGGACGGACAGGGAGTAGGTATCGTGACTACGGGTACGGAGGAAGTCTCCATAATTGCCGTGGAATTCAGGAGCCCGGAAACGTTCCGTCCCGACGGAACAGGGATAGTCTTCGACCTGGAAACTGTCGGCATCAATCCAATGGACAGAGCCATCAGAAGAAACCATCACATTGCCGGGATGAAGATCGCCTAGAATAACACCGTAACGGTGCAGAGTATGGACAGCTTCCGATAAATTCAGGCATAGCCTGGTCAGATCGTAACGAGTCCATGAGGGGAATTGTTTCTTCAGCAGCTCCGCATGAAACGCAAAAACCCCGAGCGGAACACCGTCCGCCCGGGGCATCAGAACGCCGACAAAACGCCGCAGTTCGTCGTACAGGATCTCGCGCGGCCACGCCACGCACGGTGAACGAATGGGGCGGGAACACATGAGCCGAAGCTTCTGCTCGCGCCAACGTGTCCGTTGGTTCGGATGGTAGAGCTTGGCAACGAGTGGTGTTTCTGATGCTGAATGAACCGCAAAGACCGATCCTTCACCGCCTTCCGCGATGGGTTTTTCCAGAACGATTCGTTTCCCCTCACCTGAAAACAGGACATCCCCGGTCGAGTACTTCCCGCCATTGCCGCAGAGTTCTTCATCCAGCCGTCTCACCTGATGGCGGAGTGCATAGAATGGAGTCATGGGTGCATGACGGCAGGTAATAAGCCGTCATATATAGATGACGCGAAGGGAATAGATTTTTCAATTATGATTGATGAAATTATTTAGTTGGTATATTTTATCAATCGTAAGGAGAAAAAATGACGACTCTTATTCCGCGCCCCCAGTATACCGAACGCATTGCTCCGTTTATCGGCAAGAACATCATCAAGGTTCTTACCGGGCAGCGTCGTATCGGCAAGAGCTTTATCCTGCGTCAGGTGATGGAGGAAATTCGCAGGAAGGAGCCGGAGGCGCACATCATTTCCATCAACAAGGAGCTGGAGCAATTCCGGGATATCCGTACCTATGAGGATTTGTCACATTATCTGGAACCTTTGCTGAGCAAACCGGGCCCCCATTACCTGTTCATCGATGAGGTACAGGAGATTGAGGGCTTCCAGTTCTGCCTGCGCAGCCTGCTGGCCGAGGAGAAGTGCGATATTTTCTGCACTGGCAGCAATGCCCAAATGCTTTCGGGGGAACTGGCGACTCATCTGGCCGGACGGTCCGTAAGTTTCGATGTTCACAGCTTGAGTTACCGGGAGTTCCTGACCTTCCATCGTCTGGAAACCGGGCAGGAGAGCCTGAAAAAGTATCTGACGTTTGGCGGTATGCCTTATCTGGCCCATATCGGGCTGAAAGCCGATGTTCCTTTCGAGTATTTGCGTTCCGTTTATTCCACCATTCTATTGAAGGATACGGTGGCCCGGGAGAAGATACGCAATGTGCATTTTCTGGAAGATCTCGTGACCTATCTGGCCGACAATATCGGCAATCTGTTTTCAGCCAACAATATCAGCAAGTTTCTGAAGTCGCAGCGGGTGGATCTGTCTCCCCAGGTGACGCTGAATTACCTGCGGGCCCTGAGCAATGCCTATTTGATTCACCGGGTTTCCCGCACCGAGGTGGGCGGCATGAAGATTTTCGAAACGGGAGAAAAGTTTTACTTCGAGGATATCGGCATCAGCCATGCCATCCGGGGCTTCAATTTCCGCCGGGATGTTCACAAGGTGATGGAGAATGCGGTTTACCTGCATCTGATTCAGCAGGGGTATTCCGTCCATGTCGGGCAGCTGAAGGAGCAGGAGATTGATTTTGTCGCCGACAAGTCGGGAGACAAGCTCTATGTTCAGGTGAGCCTGAATGTCGCCGACGAGAAGACAGCCGCCCGGGAGTTCGGGAATCTGCTGGCCGTTCAGGACAATTATCCCAAGTATGTGGTGACGCTCAATGATATGATTCTGGGCGACAATCAGGAGGGCATCCACCACATGAATCTGGAAGAATTTCTGTTGAAGGAATGATCGAGACAATCATCAGCTGGCAGTCAAAACCGGCAAAACACCGCAGTTCATCGTACAGGATTTCGTGCGGCCACGCCATGCACAGGTAACGAATGGGCCGGGAACACACCAGCCGAAGCTTCTATTCGCACCATCGCATCAGTTGCGTTAGATGATAGAGTTTCGCTACAGAATAAGTTGGTGGTGACCGCAAGCACTCGATCCTTCACCGCCTTCTGCAATAGATTTTCGCAGAACAATTCGTTTTCCTCAACCTGAGTATAGAACATCCCCGGTTGAGTACTTCCTGCCATGGCCGTAGAGTGTTTCATCCAGCCACCTCATCTGATAGGAAAAAATGCAGATAGATGCAAAACAACACAATATATTGATATTGTATCAATTATACATAATTCGCCAGATTTCCGTTTTACAAAACGGCCATACGGGCCGTTCATTGTGCAATCTTTATGACAAAAACTCCTTGTGGAATAAGGGTAAAAACAGCCCGAAAGTGTACACACTTTGTACACAGATTGGGGCCGTTTCATGAAATTTGCACGAACTCCCCCTGAAACAAGTAACCCCTTCCAAGCTGTTAACTTAAAAGGGGTTATATGGTGCGCCCGAAAGGACTCGAACCTTCACGGGGTTGCCCCCACTAGAACCTGAATCTAGCGCGTCTACCAATTCCGCCACGAGCGCACATGGTTTGGTAAGAACGGGAGTTATTATGCACAGGAAGGCCTTCTTTGCAACCATTTTCCCGTGTATTCGGAAAAATATTTTTACGGCCGGCTTTTTCCGTTCCCTTCCATGGCGCCCGGAAAACGATATAAGGACTTCTCAAATCCTTCCGTATGCAGTAGGCTTCCGACGGCATTCAGAGGGCACCATTTTCAGATTTGTGAATGAGAACAGGGAAAAACCGGTTTTAAACCGTTTCGAGATCATGGAACTGGCGTTCGGCATGTGCACGCTGGGCGCCTTGATGTGGCTTCTGTGGCTGAACGGGTTTGACGCGATTCACGAAGACCAGGTTTCCCTGCGCTATTTCCGGGAGATTCTTTCTCTGCTGGTCCTCGGGCAGCTGGCGGGAGTGATCGGAATTCTCCGTGAAAAATGGCTCTCCAAGACCATTCGGAATCCGCGCTGGGTGGAGCTTGGCATGGGGCTTCTCATTCTCGTCATGCTGATCGGGAATTATTCGAATTCCGCCTTCTTTTCCAGGATAGAGCTTCAGAATATTTTCCGTGCGCTGTGCCTCTGCTATGGAGCGGCTCCGCTGCTGAACCTGAAGGAGTATTTTTTCCGCATTGCCCGCAGAAAGAGGGGATTCCGCATGCCGCGCATCCGCCCTGCCCTGCTTTTCCTGATTACCCTGATTGCTTTCATTGCGCTGGGGGGAACCCTGCTGATGTCTCCGGGCGCCACGAAGGAAGGCATTTCCCTGTCCCCCACGGACGCCTATTTCATCAGCACCAGCGCCGTGTGTGTGACCGGCCTGGTTCCCCTGAACGTTCACGAGCATTTCACCAATTACGGCCAGACCATTCTTCTGGCCCTGTTCCAGATCGGCGCGTTCGGGATTATGACATTCACCTATTTCGTCTCCCTGATGGTGGGCCAGGGGCTGACCCTGCGCTCCAAGGTAACCATCAGCAATCTTCTGGACGAGGAGGGCATCACCCAGGTGGACCGGTTCATCAAGAATATCATTGCCGTCACGTTCGGCGTGGAAGCCCTGGGAGCCGTCGCTCTTTATTTTTCCTGGCGCGGCATTCCCGGACTGGAAGGGGATACGCTGTGGTGGTACGCCGTGTTCCATTCCGTTTCCGGCTTCTGTAATGCGGGTTTCAGCCTGTTTGCCGACAATCTGGCTACGCCGGACGTGGCTTACAACATGGGAGGGCAGATCACTATCATGGTGATGGTGTTGTGCGGGAGCCTGGGCTTTGCCATGTATCTGGAAATTGTCCGCAGGGCCAGGGTAGCCCTGGGTTGGGACCGCCGGGATACGGTCAGCCGCCACTGGTCCACGTACAGCTGGCTGGTGGTGCGCATGACGGCGGCGCTGGTGCTGGGCGGCGGCCTCGTCCTGTTTCTGATCAAGATAATCGACGGAAGCGTGTTCAATTCTTCCGACCCCTGGTACTGGATTCTGTGGGAGAGCCTGTTCAACGCCACGGCGCGCACCGCCGGATTCAATATTTCCGATATGGCGCTCAATAGCGTGCCCTATGCCCTGTTCCTTTCCGCACTCATGTTCATCGGCGGAAATCCCGGTTCCACGACTGGGGGCGTGCATACCACCGCCTTTGCCGTTTCCTGCGGAGAGGTGGCGCGCATCCTGCAAGGGAAGCAGGACGTCGTGATGCACAGGCGCCGCATTGCCCGCAGCGTGGTGGAACGCTCCGTCATCACCGTCATTCTGGCCGGGGCATGGGTGGGCATGATGACGATGGTCATGTGTTTCGCGGAGCCGGGCCTTTCCCTGGAACGCCTGTTTTTCGAGGTGGTCAGCTCCTTCGCCACTGTCGGCTTTTCCTGGAACGTCACTCCGGAACTCAGCGATGTGGGCAAGTGGATCATCGTGTTCAACATGATCGTGGGGCGCGTGGGCATGGTCGCCTTTGTGCTGGCTTTCATGAAGCAACCCTCCAAGTCGCCCATCCGTTATCCGGAGACTAGGCTTCCCCTGAGCTGACGTGCCGTCAAACATCCGTTTACCGCGTCATACACGGATGACAAACGCAGTTCCCTCTTGAAAATACCCGGTTTGCATCAACAATGCCGGACTCTCCGCGCCTGGCCCGGCAAACAGCAATAACGGCAGGCCTTCTTGTCATGAATAATCCTTCCACCGTTTCCTACCGCAAAATCTGGCTCATGTCCTATCCACTCATGATCAGCCTGATCATTGAACACATGATCGGGCTGACGGACGCCATCTTCCTGGGACGCGTGGGAGACGTGGCCCTGGGAGCCTGCGCCCTCGGCGGCGTATATTACATGGCCATGTTCATGCTGGCGTTCGGATTTGGATTCGGGGCTCAAATCATCATCGCGCGCCGCAACGGGGAACGCAGGTACAACCGCATCGCGCCCACGATGATCCAGGGCTGCTATTTCATGCTTGCCCTCGCGCTTCTGCTTTTCTTCGCCTCCCGGTATCTTTCCCCATCCATCCTGCGCCATGCCATCGAATCTCCGCAGGTGTTCGGAGCCACCATGGAGTATCTGCACTGGCGTACTTACGGCGTTTTCTTCTCCTTCCTGTGCGTGATGTTCCGCTCCTACTACGTGGGGATCACCCAGACGAAGATCCTGACGGTCAATTCCATTGTGATGCTGTTGAGCAACGTCGTCCTGAATTACTGCCTCATCTTCGGCAAGGGCGGTTTTCCGGCGATGGGCGTGGCGGGGGCGGCAATCGCCTCCAGCGTGGCAGAAGCCGTTTCCCTGGTCTTTTTTATCATTTACACCGGCATCACGGCGGACAAGAGGAAGTATGGTTTCCGCAGGGCGTTCACGTTCCGTCCCCAGTTGCTAAAGGGCATGCTGTCCATCTCCGGCTGGACGATGGTGCAGTCCTTCCTTTCCGTTTCCGTCTGGTTCATTTTCTTCCTGGCGATTGAGCACCTGGGGGAACGGCCCCTGGCCGTCACCAATATCGTGCGCAACATAGCGGCCATGCTCATCATGATTATCAGTGCATTCGCCACTACAGCGGGGGCTTTGATCAGCAATCAGATCGGGGCCGGGGAACAGCGCTTTCTGTTCAAGACCTGCAGGATGACGCTGAACCTTGCCTATGCCCTGCTGATTCCCCTCCTGATTGTCCTGTGCCTGTTCCCGGAACCCATCCTCAGGATTTTCACGGACAATCCCTCCCTCATCACAGCAAGTATTCCTTCCGTGTACGTCATGGCTACTTCCACCTTGATTTCGGCACCCGCCTTCATTTTGTTCAATGCAGTTTCCGGCACGGGAAACACCAGGGCGGGATTCGTGATGGAAATGATCACGCTTGCCGTTTATACGGCTGCCGTTTATTACGGCGTTATCGTGCTTAAGCCGGATGTAGCTCTGTGCTGGTTTTCCGAACATATTTACGGGATCGTCCTTATTTCCCTGACATGGTGGTACCTCAAGAGCGGCAGATGGCGCGGCAAAAAGGTTTGATGGCAACCTGGCTTCCTCGATTCCCGGAAAATGATAGAAGACGGATGTGCCCTGTTCAAACGGGTATAACAAGATATTAAGCTCCTGTTTGCATTCCTTGTACTTCCGGGTTGCCCTGCACGCCGGAAATCAGGTGACGTATGCATTCCGGGCGACAGAAAATCCTCCCTATTTTCTGTGCATCCATGTGTTCACCGATGATTGGGCAACTGAACACAAGGAATGGGATTTTGACGACGGAGGCGGCAATCCCGTTGCTTATGATGGTTGTCCGCCTTCGTGAGCAAGGAAGCAACTCCATGAATGTTTACACGTTCCGGGAAATTGTACTATAAGTGTTGCTGGCATGTACGGGAGTTCTTCTTGTCAGACTTACATACACAGGCCTGGCAGGAAGTCGATCTGGAAGTGTGTGTTTTTCCAAATTTTGTTTTATCTGATGTATATTCCTTTCGTCATCTGGGTGACAATGTATGCTGCCGGCAATCCTGTCCGGGAGCATTATGGACATTCCTGAAAGCCGCCGTTTTCGGGAGAAGACATCTTTCCGGCAAAGGAAGCGCTGCGGATTTACGGATTCACCTATAAAGGTTCGTGTGAGGGAACCCGTTGTTAAGTCCGGCATGAACAAGTATGTTTGCGCGGATATGTGTTCGGAACAAGAAGTATTGTGGCCTCCGTCAATGGGGAGGGAGAGAAACATTTGTTTCTGCTCAAAATGCGTTTTCATGATCAGCGACACGGGGAATGATTCCGGCTTTATCCTTACCGCGCTCTGGAGATCCTGTCAGGTTTTTCCGCAACTTTTCCCGCCCGGATCTTCGTGAATCCCTCAATGGCTTTCCCCCTTATGCGGGAGGCAGAGTCCTTCCGGCAGGACTTTCCAGAAAAGATGCAGCCGAGAAAGCCATATCCTGCCGTCGCAAAATCCCGGCTTACTGCGGCTTTCCCCATAAAAAAGCCCTGCGACCGCGGCCGCAGGGCGAAAACATGAGCAGGAAATTTTTATTCCTCGCCGACTGCCTCTTCGGCATCCCGGTCTTCTTCCTGAGAAGCGTTCCTTCCCTGCTGGGAGACAGCTTTCTGGCTCTGCTTGCGGCGGGATTCCTCCATCATGAAGAATTCAGCACAACGGAAGGCGCGGCGTGCGGCTTCGCGGGCAGTCTGGTCGTCCATCAGGGCAAGGCCCTCTTCGGAGACTTCAGCCAGAAACATTTTCCATGCACGGGCGGCGACTTTCTTGCCGTCCAGATTTTTCAGGGACGCCGTATCCTGCATGGCGGGCTGGCGGTCGTCGGAACCGCCATTACCTTTTTTGTTGCGGCGGCGGCGCTTGCGCTTGTTGAAAGGAGTGTCGGAACCTCCTCCCACGGTTTCCGGCTGGGCGAAAGGTTCGTTTCCGTGCTGTTCATGGCGTTCCTGCTGGTCTTGATTGCGGTTCGGGTGGTAGGATTCACGCTTGACCTTGACCGGAGAACCGGATTCGGGCTGTTTTACCGGTTCGGAAACCGCATTTTTCTCAACCTGGGGAGAAGAGGGGGCTGCGGATTCCTGGGTTTTGGCGGGAGCGGGGGCTTCTTCAGCAGCCGGGGACTCCTTGGCAGCCGTCTTTTTGGCGGCTCTCACGGTTTTCGTCCTGGCTGCAGTTTTCGCGGCGGATTTAACCGTTTTGATTTTGGTTTTGGGTGCTTCTACGGAAGCGGCGTCAGCTGGCTTTTCTTCAGCCTTGGCGGCAGTCTTTTTAGCCGGAGTCGCCGCCTTTCTGGCAGCGGTTTTCCGGGTAGCCGGCTTTTGGGCGGCGGACGCTTCCGGAGCACTTGTTTCTGATGGTTTTTTAGCCATAAAATTTCAAGTGAAAGGACGGATTATGAATTAATCCCGGAGATTGTCGAGATTTATCACGGAGACTCGTCCGGAAGGAGCGGCAAATCCTTCAGAAGGGTCCTGTATTTCTCCGGGTTAAATGGACGGCCGCCTACCACCATTTCATTGACGACGACAGCCAGTGCCTGAGCAATCAGCTCCAGGGCTTCCTGCTCTTCCAGCTTTTCCGTAAGCCGTTCCAGGCAGGCTTTTACATAGGCCGTTTCCGGAGCGGAAACCTGCTCCCGTACGGCGGGCAGCAGGTCTTGAATCATTTCATCCGGTATTTCCATCGTTTCCATTCCCGGCAAGGGTTATATGGCACCCATGCGGCTGCGGATGACGGACTGGAGCTCCGTTTCAAATTCGCGCAGATCATCTGCCGTGGGTTCCCCACGTGTGGCGTCCCAGTTGATGCGGCCTGTCCGGTCAATGTCCCACACGCCCTGGGCCCCGCTTTTAAACAGAACCTTGCCCGCTATCAGGGCATGGGGCGGCGTCACCTCATCCACGCTCACCTGAGTTTTGCCCAGCAGCGGGGAGGGAGCCGGGGCGGCTTCCATTTCAGACTGTTCCGGCTGGGGGGCAGCTTCCGGCTGCCTGAGGTGAATGTCCAGATCCTGCAAAAGGAAACGGGTATCCATGAATGTAAGCTTCAGACCCAGTTTTTCATGCAGATTTTTCTGAATAGCGTTCAGGTCAAAGCCTTCTTCCGCCCAGTCCCTGATGGACTGGACCTGTTCCGGAGATAATTGATCAGGGTTAATCATGATATGTGTTTGAGTCAGGATAATGCTTTTTTGTTCGCGGCCAGCCATGCATTCCAGCATGGAATGAATGCGGGTGAAAAGTCCTGCGGGCGGCGTTCCACCCATGCCTGGATTTGCTCCGGGGTGAACCATTGCACGCTGTCCACTTCCGCGGCGGGGAAGCGCACCCTGCCCGTATAGCGGCCTTCATAGAGGGCGACGAATTCCCAGCCGTTGTTTTCTCCGGCGTCAAAGTCCGCAATTCGCCGTAATTCGCAGCCGGTCACGCCCAGTTCCTCTTCCAGTTCCCGGACGGCCGCTTGATCATAATCTTCGCCGGCGTCCAGATGACCGGCGGCGGAAGAGTCCCACCTGCCCGGCTGCCTGTCCTTCCACATGGACCTTTTCTGGAGCAGCACGGCTCCATGCTTGTTAACCAGGAACATGTGCACGGCACGGTGGCGCAGGTCCATTTCATGAATTTCCCGGCGCGTTCCCGTTCCGGTCATCTGGTTGAGTTCGTCCACCACGTCGAACAGTTCGTCTCCGCTCTGCGCCACGTCCTTGAGAGGGTTAGAGTCATAAGCCCGCGCCAGGTCCACCCATTGCGCCAGATTCAGTTCCTCCGGCCTGGCGGACGGAGAGATTCCCAGAGAAGCCGCTACTTCGTCCCACGGAGGGGAAGGCGGAAGCTGCTTTTTCAATTGTTTGCGCCTCTGGGAAAAGGCTTTCCTCATCAGCTCGTCCATCAGGCGGTCGTCATACGGCGGCAATTCGCGCACCGGACGGGGCGTCAGGAGCATGACGGTGGAGTCAATCCGGGGGCGGGGATGGAACGCTTCCGGCGGAATGGTCTTGAGAGCGCGGGGAATCCAGTTTTTCTGGATGCGCAGGGAAAGGAGACCGAAGGCGTCATCCTCCGGAGTTGCCAGAATGCGGTCGATGAATTCCTTCTGGAGCATCACGACGGCCCGTTCCACGGGACTGGGCCGGGAAAGAAAGTTTTGCAGAATGGCCCCTCCGGCGGAATACGGCAGGTTGCCCAGAAATTTGACAGGAGCTTCCGCAAAGAGTCCGCGGGGGTCCCAGGAAGCGCCGTCCGCGTGGTGCACCTCCACATGGGGATCTCCGGCCCAACGGTTTTTCTGGTATTCCGCCAGGCGGGCGTCAAATTCCACCAGGACCATCCTGCGGCAGAGCGGTGCGGCGTGTTCGGTCAGGGCCCCGGTTCCCGGCCCCACTTCCACGACACAGTCCTCCGGCTGGATTTCCAGCTGGTCCACAATCCAGCGGGCCACGTTTTCGTCCGTCAGGAAGTTCTGCCCGAGCGATTTGCTGGGGCGCACGTCGTGTTCTTCCAGAACATTCCTGATCTCAACCGGCTTCATGCGGCAATGTTCTCAAAAACATACATCCGGGACCAGTAAAAAGCGGGGCAGTTTCCGGCATGAAGATGAGCCTTCCGGAAAACAGCGGAATATCAGGGAAAAAGACTGGTCCGCATTTTGGCATATAGGTTATACTGCCTCCATGCACGCATCCTTTCTAGTCGTGGGAGCCGGGCTGGCCGGATTGACCGCCGCAGAGCAGATCGCCGCCCGGCTGGGGAAGGACTGCCTGGTCATCGACCGCCGGGACCACATCGGCGGCAATTGCCACGACATGCAGGACGAACACGGAGTGCTGGTCCACCCCTACGGCCCCCATTATTTCAGGACGGACAGTGAACGCGTCGTCAACTACCTGAGCCGTTTCACGGACTGGCATCCCGTCCGCTACAGAGTACAAAGCTGCACGAAGGGCCGTTACTGGTCCTTCCCCGTCAATTTGCGCACTTTTGAACAATTGATGGGCCGCGAATGCACGGAGGAGGAGTTCCGCGCATGGCTGGACCGGGAGCGGACTCCGGAAGACGGGCCGCCCGCCAATTCGGAGGAACTCATGCTCCGTACCGCGGGAAAGACCCTGTACCGCCTGTTTTTTGCTCCCTACACGCTCAAGCAGTGGGGCGTTCCCGCCACGGAGCTGGCCCCTTCTGTCTGCGGACGCATTCCAATCCGCACCAACAGGGATGATTCCTACCTGAAAGAGTCTTTCCAGGCCCTGCCCCGGGACGGGTATGCGGCCATGTTCCGGCGTATGTCCTCCTCCCCCCTGATCAGGATTCTCACTTCCACTTCCTTTGAAGAGGTGAAGGAGCGCGTCACCTGGGACCATCTTATCTATACCGGACCGCTGGACGCCTATTTCAATTATTCCCTGGGACGCCTGCCCTACCGCAGCCTCCGGTTCGAGAGGGAGCATTTCTCTGCGGACCAACTGAAGGAACGTTTTCCCGTCTCCGGCAAGGAAGGATTCTGGCAGCCGGAAATGCAGGTGAATTACCCGGATACGGCCGTTCCGTGGACCAGAATCGTGGAACTCAAGCACGCCACGGGGCAGCAGGTGGCGGGGAGCACCGTCATCCGGGAATATCCGGATGCCTGGACCCCTGAAAAAGAACCCTATTATCCGATCCCTTCCGGGGCTTCCGACCAATTAGCGGAGGCATATCGCAAATTGACAAAACGGGAGAAACATGTCACTTTTATCGGGCGTCTGGCACAATACCGTTACCTGAATATGGACCAGGTGGTTCTTCAGGCCTTGGAATGTGCGGACGCCCTGGCCGGAGGCAGGGACAACCCGGCTTAACAGCATTGATAAGATCATGAAAGTACTTGTAACCGGCGGCGCCGGATATATTGGCTCCCACACGGTACGCCAGCTCGTGAAGACGGGCGCTGACGTAACCGTCCTGGACAACATGGTATATGGACATATCGGAGCCATCGTGGATCCGGAAGTGAAGCTGGTCAAAGGGGACCTGGGCGATGCTTCCGTGGTGTATCCGCTCCTGATGACAGGCAATTTTGACGCCGTGATCCACTTCGCCGCCTACATCAACGTGGGAGAGTCCGTCCAGAATCCGCTCAAGTACTATATGAATAATATCGCGCGACCGCTCGTTCTTCTGGGCGCCATGCAGGCGGCCGGCGTCAAGCGCTTCGTCTTTTCCTCCACTTGCGCCACATACGGGGTTCCCACCCAGATTCCGATTCCGGAAACGGAAAAGCAGGATCCCATCAATCCCTACGGCAGCTCCAAGTACATGCTGGAAAAGGTATGCAAGGACTGCGACCGCGCCTGGGGCCTCAAGAGCGTTTTCCTGCGCTATTTCAACGCCTCCGGATGCAGTGTGGACGGTCTCATCGGGGAAGACCATGAACCGGAAACCCACCTCATTCCCAACATCCTGCTTACGCTGACAGGGGAAAAGGAATACATTGAAGTTTTCGGAACGGATTACGATACTCCGGATGGCACCTGCATCCGGGACTACATCCACGTGGACGATCTGGCGGACGCCCACCTGAAAGCCGTGGACTACCTGATGAAGGGAGGCTCCACGGAGTGCTTCAACCTGGGTACCGGCCTGGGGCTTTCCGTCCGGGAAATCCTGGAAACCGCTGAAAAAGTCACCGGTAAAAAGATACCTGTTCGCTACGGCCCCCGGCGGGAAGGAGACCCGCCCCGCCTAATCGCCAATCCAGCAAAAGCCAAGGAAATCCTCGGTTGGGAAGCCCAGTGCAAGGATGCTAACAAAATCGTGGAAACCGCCTGGAAGTGGATGACCGGTCCGCGCGGCGGCCATTATTGATTTAAATGCTCCGCAAACATTCCTCTTTTCTATCCCCCGCCATGTACTTCATGTCGGGGATTTTTTTATTTGCCACCACCGGGGGAAAGCCATTATCCTTACGAAAAATGGCCGAAGGAGAGACTTCATATGAGCCTGCACATGGGAAGTACTGAAAACGCGCTGAAGGAGCAGAAAAAGCAGCGCAGCAAGGAGACGTGGAAGGCAGCGCTTGGCACTTTCCTCATCATGGCGTTCTTCTATGTCGTCATTCCCGTGATACTCATCATTTATTTCGGCGACCCTAAAACCCCATGAATAACGGTTCCTGCGGATATTCCGAACGAAAACGCCCGGTGATCCATACGCAGGCCGCTTAACGAAATGCTGCCATTCGGAACAACCGCAGCACCGGAAAAGGGAAAAGCTTTCTCCGGAAAGAAACCGGAAAAAGCAACGCATTTACTACAAGGAAGCTTTTCATGCACATCTGGTCATCATGCGAATCATGACAAAGCCAGGCTTTTTAAGCTCGGCCCCGACGGGGGAGATCCGCTATACTTCGGGCGAATAGTTTTCCACTGAATGAGTCTTCACATTGAAAGTACTGACGAAGCCCTTGAAGAACTGAAAAAGCAGCGCACCAAGACCCTGGCCGCCGCCATTTCCGTTTCCGTCCTCGGCGTCGCCCTGATGGGCCTTTTGCTCTATCTGGTGCACATCATCGCCGCCATTCCGGAAGATCCTCCCATGGTGGCCTACGCCACCCAGGAAGGCGACAACCCGGACATCGACACTCCGGAGGTCACCCAGACCACCCAGCGGCCCAGCAGTTCCTCTACCGCAGCCCAGGTGAAGGTCATTGCCGCCGTAGCTTCCGCGGACGTGGCCGTGGTCAATCCGGATATTGACGTGGAAATCCCCACCGAGGAACTTTCCACGGGCATCGACATCGGCGACGGCTTCGGCATCGGAACCGGAGACGGGGACGGCGGAGGCATTCCCGGCATCGTGTCCAAGCGGTGCGACCTGAACGACCGCATGAAGCGCATCACGGAGAACGGGGGTACCCCGCAGTGCGAGGAGGCCGTCGTCAAGTCACTCCGCTGGCTCAAAAAGCAGCAGAACAAGGACGGCTCCTGGGGCGGCACTCCCCATAATTACAAATGTTCCATGACGGGGCTCGCCCTGCTGGCCTACCTGGCCCACTGTGAAACCCCGCTTTCCGAAGAGTTCGGAGAGAATGTGCTCAAGGGAATTTCCTTCCTCGTTGACCAGGGCATGAAGGCTCCCGTTCTTTCCCTCGTTCCGCAAAGAAACGAGGTCAGCTACGACCACGCCGTAGCCACCTACGCCCTCTGCGAAGCGTACACGTTCTGCAAGCAGATGGACATTCCCTCCATCTCCAATCTGGAACGGGTCGTCGTGAAGGCCGTGGATAAAATTCTGGACAACCAGAACACTGACGGCGGCTGGGCCTACAATTACAACACCAGGGCCGGCGCCCACACGGACCTTTCCGTCACCGGATGGAACGTGCAGGCCCTGAAGGCCGCGGAACACGGCGGCATCAAACCCACCAAGGGAGACATCCGCACCGCCCTGCGCAAGGCCGCCATGTATTGCCGCAAGTGCAGCAAACCGGATGGTCTGTTTACCTACATGCAGGAAGGAAGGGAGGACGCTACCGCCCGCCCGTCCCTGGTTGGCGTGGGCGTGCTGTCCCTGCAGATGTGCGGCAGCGGCTCCGACAGCGCCGCGCGCAAGGGCCTGGACTGGATGCTCAAGAATACCAACAAGCCTTTCAACTGGAAGGCTAACAACACCTCTTCCAACCTCTACCAGCATTACTACGGCGTGCAGGCGGCCATGAACCGCGGCGGGGACGTGTGGACGGCTTACAACAGGGCGTTCCGCGACGCCACCCTGGGAGCACAGGCTTCCGACGGCAGTTTTGCCCCCAACGGATTCCCCGGCCCCGGCGGCCTGGTGAACAGCAACGGAGGCACCATCAACGACAAGATTTACCGCCAGTGCCTGGCCACGCTGATGCTGGAGGTTTATTACAGGTTCCTGCCGGGCACGGGAGAAGGAACCAGAAATTCCTAATCTGATTGACAGACCGCCGTGTCTGGTTTTAGTATGCTGCCAGCCTTGTGAACAGCAGGGCTTGCAGCACACTTTGCCTGTCGGCAACTCTCCGTTTTTCAAGGATAAAAAGAGAATTGCCGTGGCATCAACCAGACACGTCTCTCCATGAGCCTTCATATTGAAAGTACCGACGAAGCCCTTGAAGAACTGAAAAAGCAGCGCACCAAGACCCTGGCCGCCGCCATTTCCGTTTCCGTCCTCGGCGTCGCCCTGATGGGCCTTTTGCTCTATCTGGTGCACATCATCGCCGCCATTCCGGAAGATCCTCCCATGGTGGCCTACGCCACCCAGGAAGGCGACAACCCGGACATCGACACTCCGGAGGTCACCCAGACCACCCAGCGGCCCAGCAGTTCCTCCGCCGCAGCCCAGGTGAAGGTCATTGCCGCCGTAGCTTCCGCGGACGTGGCCGTGGTCAATCCGGATATTGACGTGGAAATCCCCACCGAGGAACTTTCCACGGGCATCGACATCGGCGACGGCTTCGGCATCGGAACCGGAAACGGGGACGGCGGAGGCATTCCCGGCATCATATCCAAGCGGTGCGACCTGAATGACCGCATGAAGCGCATCACGGAGAACGGGGGCACCCCGCAGTGCGAGGAGGCTGTCGTCAAGTCACTCCGCTGGCTCAAAAAGCAGCAGAACGGCAACGGTTCCTGGGGCGACGGACAGTTCAAGGCATCCATGACCGGCATTACCCTGCTGGCCTATCTGGCCCACTGTGAAACCCCGCTTTCCGAAGAGTTCGGAGAGAACGTGCTCAAGGGCATTTCCTTCCTCGTAGACCTGGGCATGAAAAACCCGGTCATTTCCGAACAACCCGGCCTGAAGGAAATCTGCTATGACCACGCCGTAGCGACTTACGCCCTCTGCGAAGCGTACACGTTCTGCAAGCAGATGGACATTCCCTCCATCTCCAATCTGGAACGGGTCGTCGTGAAGGCTGTGGACAGGATTCTGGATGCCCAGTGCCCCAACGGAGGATGGGCTTACAGCTACAATAACAGGATCAATCCGAACATCGACCTTTCCGTTACCGGATGGAACGTGCAGGCCCTGAAGGCCGCGGAACACGGCGGCGTCAAGCCCACCAAGGGCGAGATCCGCACCGCCTTGCGCAAGGCCGCCATGTACTGCCGCAAGAACGTCATGCCCGACGGGAAATTCTCCTATAAGGAAAACGGGGAAAGTCCCCGTTCCTCCCTGGTGGGCGTGGGCGTGCTCTCCCTGCAAATGACCGGCAACGGTTCCGACAGCGCCGCGCGCAAAGGGCTGGACTGGATCAAGAACAACGTCAAGACACTGGAATGGGGCAAGGGTTCCGGCACGGAGAACGTCAAGAGCAACCTTTACATGCACTATTACTGCGTGCAGGCGGCCATGAACCGCGGCGGGGATGTATGGACCTCCTACAACAGGGCTTTCCGCGATGCCGTTCTCGGCGGCCAGAAGCCGGACGGCAGCTTCAGCAACAACGATACGGGCTATGCCGAATGCCTGAGCGGAAAGTCCAAGAATATCTACCGCCAGTGCCTGGCCACATTGATGCTGGAAACCTACTACCGCTTCCTTCCCGGCACCGGTGAAGGAACCAAGAATTCCTGACGGGATTCATCAGTTTTCCACAGCCGCCCTTCCTCCGGGAAAGGCGGCTTTTTCTTTGCGGCCGACCTCTTCCGGAAGCAGTCCCTGAAGCCATGCAGGCGCAGAACATATTCTCCGCATAAGTAACAATTTGGTAACAACACACTAATTACAAGCTAATTATAAATTTTAATCTTGCTCATGAGATATTTTGGAGAGATGGTGAAATCAATAACCAACCCATCTATTCATGAGCCTGCATATTGAAAGTACAGAAGAAGTCCTGGCGGAATTAAAAAGGCAACGCGCCAAATCCCTGGCTGCCGCCGTTACCGTCTCCTTTCTCGGCGTTGCCCTGATGGGACTCCTGCTCTATCTGGTGAATATCATCACCGCCATTCCGGAAGATCCTGCCGTCACCGTGTACCCGACGGACGAAAGAAAAGGCGAGGACCCCATCAAACCGGAAATAACCCGGCCACAACGTCCCAGCAGTTCTCAGCGAAACTCGGAAGTAAAAATCGTTGTCTCCACCGCCGCCACGGACGTCCCGATAAACAATCCGGAAATTGACGTGGAAATTCCCTCCGATTCCTTTTCCGACGGCCTGGAATTCGGAAACAACATCGGCTTTGACAACGGAAAGGGACCAGGCGGATACACTCCGGACAACATTACTCTTTCCAAGCGCTGCGACCTGAATGACCGCATGAAGCGCATCACGGAGAACGGGGGTACCCCGCAGTGCGAGGAGGCCGTCGTCAAGTCACTCCGCTGGCTCAAAAAGCAGCAGAACAAGGACGGCTCCTGGGGCGGCACTCCCCATAATTACAAATGTTCCATGACGGGGCTCGCCCTGCTGGCCTACCTGGCCCACTGTGAAACCCCGCTTTCCGAAGAGTTCGGAGAGAATGTGCTCAAGGGAATTTCCTTCCTCGTTGACCAGGGCATGAAGGCTCCCGTTCTTTCCCTCGTTCCGCAAAGAAACGAGGTCAGCTACGACCACGCCGTAGCCACCTACGCCCTCTGCGAAGCGTACACGTTCTGCAAGCAGATGGACATTCCCTCCATCTCCAATCTGGAACGGGTCGTCGTGAAGGCCGTGGATAAAATTCTGGACAACCAGAACACTGACGGCGGCTGGGCCTACAATTACAACACCAGGGCCGGCGCCCACACGGACCTTTCCGTCACCGGATGGAACGTGCAGGCCCTGAAGGCCGCGGAACACGGCGGCATCAAACCCACCAAGGGAGACATCCGCACCGCCCTGCGCAAGGCCGCCATGTATTGCCGCAAGTGCAGCAAACCGGATGGTCTGTTTACCTACATGCAGGAAGGAAGGGAGGACGCTACCGCCCGCCCGTCCCTGGTTGGCGTGGGCGTGCTGTCCCTGCAGATGTGCGGCAGCGGCTCCGACAGCGCCGCGCGCAAGGGCCTGGACTGGATGCTCAAGAATACCAACAAGCCTTTCAACTGGAAGGCTAACAACACCTCTTCCAACCTCTACCAGCATTACTACGGCGTGCAGGCGGCCATGAACCGCGGCGGGGACGTGTGGACGGCTTACAACAGGGCGTTCCGCGACGCCACCCTGGGAGCACAGGCTTCCGACGGCAGTTTTGCCCCCAACGGATTCCCCGGCCCCGGCGGCCTGGTGAACAGCAACGGAGGCACCATCAACGACAAGATTTACCGCCAGTGCCTGGCCACGCTGATGCTGGAGGTTTATTACAGGTTCCTGCCGGGCACGGGAGAAGGAACCAGAATGGCCTTCAATCGTCCGGTTTTGTGACGGTCCGTCAACTGCTGCTCCTTCCTGCGGGCAGCCTCTCCTGCATCCCTCCATGCATCTTAAATCCTGACTTGACCGGAACTGTTTCTCTTGTTATTCATACGGTTTCCATTATCCAATAACGTGAATAACAATTCTTCCATCCTTTTCGGTCGTTTTGACGAATTCCTCTGGATTCGGTGCTCCGGCCGCGGCAGTTTTTCCAACAGTCCCACGGTGAAGTCCCTGGGGGACGAATACATCGCCTCCGGAGGGCGCCTGATCGTGATTGATCTGGAAACATGCTCCGGCATTGATTCCACTTTCATGGGAACCCTCGCGGGGCTGGCCCGCAGGCTGATGCCCATTGACGGAGCCGTGCAGATAGCTTCCCCAAGCGAACGTTGCCTTTGCGCCCTGGAAAGCCTGGGACTGGACGCCCTGCTGAGTATTGAACCGCCCACCGCTCCCTGGCGGGGCAAGGTGGAGCAAATACGCGCCAACCTCGGTACGGAAACCGCCCCCACCGTTCACCTGGACGCCAGGGACCAAACCCTCCATGTTCTCGACTCCCATCTGACTCTGAGCGAGCTGAGCGAAGAGAACGAAGAAAAGTTCCGCAATGTTACCGACTGCCTCAAAGACGAGCTGAAGAGGCAGAAGGACCAGTAAATCCTCCCCTCCGGATATGGACATGAGTTCCCTGGCCTCCCTGTACAGGAGCGCCCTTTCCTCCAATGAAGCGGATTCCGTCAGGGAACGGGCCGGTTCCCGGCATTCCACATTGCCGGATGAACGCACGCTTCAGCTTCTGTTGCTGGAAGGCAGGTTCGGCTTTTCCTTCACGGACGACCTGGGAAGATCCGTCCGTATTGTGGACTGCGGAGACTGGAACAAGTCCGCCGGGCCGGATTTTCTGAATGCCCGCATTCAACTGGACGACGTTACACACACGGGAGACATGGAACTGGATTCCGCTCCGGAAGACTGGGAACGCCACAATCACGGCTCCAATCCCGCATTTGACGGTGTCATTCTGCATCTTGTCTGCACCCCGAGCCGCAGGGAATGGTTCACCCGCAATTCCCGGCATGAACGCATCCCTCTGGCCGTCATTCCGGCATCCATGCTGAATGGTGCGGGAGCCGTACCGGCCGCTGCACCGGAACGCTCCTGCCTCCATGCGGAGATTCTGGAAACGATGCCTGCCGAACAGGTGGAAACTCTGTTGCAATCCGCGGCCGCTCACCGCTTCCAACTCAAGCACCGCCGGCACGCGCAACGAGCCAAACTGGCGGATCCCTCGCAGCTTTTATACGAAAACCTGGCGGAAACGCTGGGTTACCACGCCAATAAAAACGCCATGCGCCATCTGGCACAGCGGGTTCCCCTGCGTATGCTCCGGGATTGCCCCGAAGCCCTGCTCTTCGGTGCCGCAGGCTTTCTGGTTCCCGTGCTTTCCGATTCCTGCACGCCGGAAGCCGTAACCCACCATAAAAGGCTGTGGGCGCAATGGTGGCCCCTGCGCGAGCATTTTGAACTGGCGCCGGAACGCCTGTTTCCCTGGACACTGTCGGGCAGCAGGCCAGCCAATCATCCCCAGCGGCGCGTCGGCGCTCTGGCAACTATTGCCGCTGATTTTTCCACCTTCCAGCGGCTTTGCACCCTCGACCATCTGGATGATCTGGCGGGTTATCTTTCCTCCCTGAAACATCCATACTGGAGCAACCATGTCACGCTGCCTTCCGCTCCTTCCAAAAACCCCATGGCCCTGATGGGCCACGACCGCATTCAGGAATTCATCATCAACCACATTCTGCCGGGGGAAGGCTCCGAGAAGGCGTGGAAACTGTATCTGACGCGCCAGGGAGTTCATGCGGGCGCCAGAGTCCTTTCCATCCACCAGCGCCTTCTGGGAAAGAGAAAAGATGCGGCCGCCTTCCTCAAGAGGGCATGGCACCACCAGGCTCTTCTCCAGATTCATGAAGACCTGTGTTTCCGGCATTCCTGCTGCATATGCTCCCTGCTGGAGCATATGAAGAATGCCTGAACGGCCCGCGTCCGTTTCCTTCTGCCCTGTGCCCGGTTTCCGTAAAATCCGGCACAGGGAAAAACGGAGCGGCCAGCCAGTGCGGAACAGGCCGGATTCCGAAGATTCAAGTGCGGCCCATAAACGGAACGGCATGTGAAGAAAAAAGGAAAACCTTTCTGCAAAGAACATTCGCGCCATCCGGATATAAAAAGGCCCCGCAGCCGCCAGGTCCACGCACAAACCTTGACAACTGCGGAGCCGTGCTTACACACACTTATTCATCCAACAAAAGCCTTATGAGGCCTCTTCCATCAGGAATGGTGGAAGGAGGTGCCTTCTTCCGCGGTCATCGGCGAGGTGACCGGGTGTTTCTCGAAGAAATCGATCATGCGCTTGTAGTCTTCCAGGAAGAGGTCCGCCAAGTCCTTGGAGAAGCCCTGGCGAACCATCACGCGCATCACGACCGTATCCTGGCAATCCGCGGGCAGCGTGAAGGCAGGTACCTGCCAGCCACGCGTCCTGAGCTTGTCGGAAAGGTCGAAGAGGGTGTAATTCGTCTTTTGCCCGTCCTTGATGAAGAAACAGGCGGCGGGGATGCCTTCCTTGGGATCGCCCGTACAAATGAATTCGTACGGTCCCAGCTTGGCTATTTCCGATGAAATGTACTGCGCCACGTCATATGCCTGGGTATGGATATTGGTGTATCCTTCCTTGCCCAGGCGAATGAAGTCGTAATACTGACAGATGATCTGGCCGGCAGGGCGGGAGAAGTTGATGGCAAAGTTGGGGATTTCCCCGCCCAGATAGTTCACGTTGAAGATCAGGCCTTCCGGCAGTTCGGAAGTATCTCTCCACACTACCCAGCCGCAGCCGAGGGGGGCCAGGCCGTACTTGTGTCCGGACGTGCTGATGGATTTCACGCGGGGGACGCGGAAGTCAAAGGCAATGTCCGGAGCGCAGAAGGGAGCCAGGAACGCACCGCTGGCGCCGTCCACATGGATGTCAATGTTAATGCCGGTCTTGGCTTCATAGTCATCCAGGGCCTTGGCAATGTCCGCCGGGAATTCATAAGCGCCCGTGTAGGTCACGCCAAAGGTGGGCACCACCACGATGGTGTTTTCATCCACCTGTTCCAGCATGCGTTCAACATCCATTTTCCATTTTCCGGGAGCCATGGGGATTTCACGCATTTCAATGTCCCAGTAACGGCAGAATTTGTGCCAGCAGATCTGCACGGGACCGCATACGAGGTTGGGCTTGTCGATCGGCTTGCCGGCAGCCTTGCGGCGGGCGCGCCATCTCCAGAGGGCAGCCATGCCGCCAAGCATGCACGCTTCACTGGAACCGATGGTGGAGCAACCGATGGGCTTTTCATCCTGGTTTACATTCCACAGATTGGCAAGAATGGCGGCGCAGCGCATTTCAATGGCCGCCGTCTGCGGATATTCATCCTTGTCAATCATGTTTTTGTTGATGCTGATGTTCATCAGCATCCTCACCTGCTTTTCATCCCAGGTCTGGCAGAAGGTTGCCAGGTTCTGGCGGGCATTGCCGTCCAGCATCAATTCATCGGACACAAGCTGGTAGGCGTCTTCGGGACGCATCGCATAGTCGGGAAATTGAGTCTTGGGCAAAATATTGTCCGCCTCCGGAGAACCGAAAATGGAGTTCTCGGCACGAGCGGTATCGGGTTTCTGATTTGGAGCAAACATGACGGTATGTATTTATTTCATCGTTACCGGAAAGCCCGGTCAGGCTTCCCGCATACATGGATAGAAGCCCGCAAGCCGGGAAGCGTTCATATTTCCAATGTCATTCCCTTTGTCATAACTTTTTAATTAAAATACAGTAACAATGATTTATTTATTTATCATTTCTTACTAAATTTCATATAATTACAAATTTTGTTATTATTTCTTATATAAATTCTTACTAAACCCTATGTATGACACAAACTTTCATCTAACAAAAAATATACCGCGATGTTTTCACTTTCAACGGCCAACTGGAAATGAATGGCAACTTTCTCTCCAGAAACACGCGTCATTGCGTGAGAAAATTCACGTTTTAAAGACTCTTACAATTCCAGACGCCGGATGTACCACGCACAAAAGCCCACCCACCCGGGCGCTCGTGAGCCGGACCAATCTGGACATCAAACAAAGAACCTTATACCGCATATTAATGAAACCAAAATTAGCAGTATCCGCCATCCTGTTCCTCATGGCTTCTTCCCTGGTGCAAACGGGGGCAGCCCAGCAGAGCGAAGATCTTTACCAAGGCACCGTCACTGCCCGGCAGGAAACAAACGGAAATATTACCTACAACCTGAAGGAAAACCTGTCTTTTGAAAACTTCCAGACAAACGACGGCGTTTACGCAGGCAGCGTTTTCTTCAACCAGACCACAGACTCTGGTACGGCGCCCAATACGTCTGTCATGACGTTTACCGGCACGGGATTGTCCATGAGTTTTGAAAATTGTTCCTCCATCCACAGCAACCGCTGGACCAACGACAATGAAGGCGGAGGCGCCATCCGCGCGGAAATGCTCGTCTTCACGGACATGGGAGATCTTTCCTTCAACGGGAGCAAGTCCATCGTCAATGCCGATACCAATGCCGGGGGAGCCGTGAATGTGCGCGGAGATGCCACCTTTTCCAGCATGGGCAACATCTCCTTCACCAACAACGAGCTGGGAGACAGCGACGCACAAGGGCAGGCCCTGGGCGGCGCCCTGTTTGCGAGGGGAACAATCACCTTTGAGAATACCAAGTCCATTCTGTTCAGCGGGAATACGACCGGGCATTCTCCGACAAGCGCCCACGCCAACATCGGGGGAGCCATCTATGCCGGGGCCAGTGATTCCTCCTCCCCGAATACTAAGAATTATATTCCCGAAGGTGAAGATGCCATTACCTTCCGGGGTATTGATGGAGATATCATCTTTGAAGATAATTCCGCCTGGATGGCCGGAGCCATTTATGCCTATGCGGGCACCGTGGACGGCCAAGAAGGCACCGGAGGCGGCATGACGATCAACGGCGTCACAGGAGACGTTATTTTCAGAAACAACCGGGCGGACGCCGGAGACAAGACCTCCGACTGGAACGGTGGCTTCGGGGCCGTTTACAGCGGCCAGGACCTGGACATTTTCAACGTTCAAGGAGACCTGCGCTTTGAAGGCAATCACGCCAGCAACAGCGCCGGGGCGTTCGGCGTCAGCGGAAGCCTCAACCTCGACAATATCGGCTCCATCACCTTCATCGACAACCACGCGGACAGCACCTATGCCGTGGGCTGGATTTCCGAGGATTGGAACGTCACCCGTACGGGAGACATCACCATTTCCGGCAACAGTTCAGATGTACAGATGGGCGGCGTGGCCGTCTTCGGCAACACCACATTTTCCAACAACGGCAACATCACCGTGGAAGGCAACTCCACAGCCGGCTCCAACGGAGCGCTCCGCCTTTACGGAACGTTCAGCGTCACAGATGCAGGGAACATTTCCATTTCCGGGAACAGCGCGGGCAACTACAATGGAGCCATAGAGGTGGACGGCGATGCGTCCTTCACCCGTACCGGAAACATCAATCTGGACAATAATACGGCGGGCTATCATTACGGCGTGGGACAGTTCCACGGAAACCTCGCCTTTTCCAACACGGGAGACGTTTCCATTTCCGGAAACAAATCCACGGATTACGGCTACGGAGCCCTGCTAGTGGACGGACGGACATCCTTCGTCAATACAGGAAAGGTCACCATCTCCGGAAACTCGGCCAAGTGGGACGTGGGTGCGCTTCAGGCAGCCAACGGGCTGGAATTCATCAACAACCGCGGCGGCGTGCTCATTGAGAACAACGCCGTTGACGGTACCGCAGGGGCCATGCTTCTTTATTACAAGGATGCCGTCTTCTCCGCAGACCAGGGAGACATCATCGTAAAAGGAAACACGGAAAAACGCGGAGGGAACAACCCCATCCTGAACTCCCTTGTATTCGCAACCAACGGAACCTCTTCCATGGACAGCGTGGTACTCCGCGCCCAGGAAGGAAGAACAGTAACTTTTTATGACCCCTTCCGCAATGAAGAGGACGGAGCGGAGTACGACAACATCGTCTATGACTTCAATAAATCCGAAGGCGTGGACACCACTCCTTATGGAGGAACGGCTCCCGAATTCACCGGAACCATCCGCTTTTCCGGAGCGGAGGCGGACAGGCTGATCACCCAGGCCGCGGGAGAATCGGAGCAGGACTGGCAGAACCGCCTGGCGGAATCCAAGTACTTTAATGTCTCCGGAAAAACCACGCTGTATGACGGCACCCTGATTCTGGAAGACGGCGTCACGTACGGCAGCAGCGATCTGACCAAGGATTCCTCCTTCACCATCGACAAAGGCGTTTTGGAAATTACGGGCAACAGTTCCGTGAACAGCAAGGCCATCGTCTTCAACGAGGGAGTAACCCTGAGGGCCGGCCGCGGCGCGACTTTCCGCGGAGACACGATCGACTTCAGCAAAGGCGTCATCTTCGACCTGCGCCCCTTCATGGACGATTACAGTTCCGGACTGAGCATTGAACAGGCCAATTCCCACACGCTCGGCGGCCTGATGGGCGTGGCGGACACTCTGGACGACTACGCCCACGAACGCTGGGCCACCAAGCAGAGATTCCTGGCGCTTTCCTACACCGATGGCACCGAAGGCAACAGAACGGGCGATTTCGACAACATTTATTCCACTGCTACTGGAACGAACGTAGTCGACTCCCCCTACACGTATGAAGGCTACTGGACCAAGGAATGGGAAGACACGGACGGCGACGGCATTGACGACCAACTGTACGCAGTCTGGAACCCCACCAGCGGCATTGAAGATATTCTTCCGGAACTGGCCGGCGCGGATATAGGCAACTCCATGTGGAGCTCCGCTTCCAACATGAAGTCCGTCTCCAACGCGGCCCTGGGCAAAGTGGGCATCACCCGCTTCCTGCTGGGACCCAAGAATAACTTCTGGGTCAACGGACTGGGTGATTTCACCTACCACGCCACCAGAAACGGCATTGACGGCTACGATTACAACGGCGGCGGCTACGCCGTGGGCGCCGACCGCAGGTTCACGCCGAACACTATCCTGGGCGCCGCCTTCGGCAACCTGTACGGCAAGAACAAAAGCCGCACGTGGATCAGCGAGGTGGACCAGACGTCCTACGTGGCCCTGCTCTACGGAGCATGGAGGAGGCAGATGTCTCCCGGCAACATGCTGAACATCCAGGGAACCCTGGGCTATGGCTGGACACGCAACAAGCTGGATTCCTATTATTCCGGCGGCTCGTCCAACGGCAAGTGGGAAAACAGGATGGGCTTCGCCACTCTGCAGGCTACCTGGGACCACAACCTGAACAAGGGATGGACGCTGTCCCCGTTCCTGGGAATCGAGTACACCCAGGTGAACCAGAATTCCTTCACGGAAACGGGATATGATCCCCGCCATTTCGACAGGGGAGATCTGAAGAACCTGAGCCTCCCCGTGGGCGTGGGAATCAGCAAATCCGTGCAATTCAGCAATGGAGTCCTGTGGGTGAACAGCCTGGCCGTGAGCTACGTTCCCGACGTGGTCCGCGACAACCCGGAAACCCGCGCCAGACGCCTGATGAACGACTTTTCCTGGACTGCCAGGGGGTCCCGGCCGGACCGCAACGCCGTGCGTGTCAATTACAACAGCACCGTGGTCATCAATCCGCGGTGGACGGCCTACGGCGGTTATGAATTTGAAGGCAGAAGCAAGTCAACCTACCACCGGGTCAACGCCGGGGTAAGCTACGCCTTCTAAGTCGCAAACAACGGGGCTGGGAGAATGCTTTCTCCCAAGCCCACAGCCCCAACCCGAATCACCGGGATGCAGCTCCTGCGGAACTGCATCCCGTTTGATTTTCCATGCGCCCCGCAAGCAAAACCGCCAGTTCCACAAATATTGTCAGAACGTTTATGAATAGCAGCATGAAACCATGGCGCGGCAGAGTCCGTTTGACATGGTTATATGCGGAAATTAGAATGGGGGAAAATTCTGCAGTTGCGCCTTTGGCAAATGAGGGTACTTAATTAATCAAAACTGGACGCGGTATGAACATAAGGATAGCCGACATGGAAGACAGGGATTCCCTGTTGCTGGAACAGCTCCTGAACGTCTGGGAAAACTCGGTCAGGGCAACGCATTTGTTTCTGGCAGAGGCGGATATGGAAGATATCAAAAAATATGTTCCTCAAGCATTGAGAGATATTTCTCATTTGATTGTCGCAGAGAATGGCCAGGGCGTTCCCGCAGCATTCATGGGAATAGAGGGGCAAAAGCTGGAAATGCTGTTTATTTCTCCTGAAGAAACGGGGCGGGGATTGGGAAGGAAGCTGCTTCAGTACGGTATGCAGAATTTCTCTATCAATACACTGGGAGTCAACGAACAGAATCCGCAGGCCAAGGAATTTTACGAACGCATGGGATTCCAGGTTTACAAAAGAACGGATCACGACGAACAAGGTAATCCGTACCCTGTTTTATACATGAGACTGGTTTAACAGGTTTGCTCTGAAAAACGGTGGAGTTTTCATTCCTCCGGAGGGAATGGCCGGAAGAAACGCGAAAAGGGAATCCGTCTTTTTCACATGGAGGAATGCCCCGTTCACGCCCGGCAGACTGGGAAGTCAAAGCCACCGGAGGTCCTCTTGCACTCGGATGGCCGCCATGCCCCCACGGCTGCCTTTTTTATTTCCGGAGGGTCTTCCCCGGGAATAAACCGTCTTTCCCCATTATTTGCATGGAACCTCCAACACGTATAAAACGTGCGGATGGAGGGGGGAGTCCGCAGACACTTCCGGATGGTTGAATTCCGCCGTTTTTTTCATTCCGGCACGCTGCATCACGGCTTGCGAAGGATGGTTCACGCAGGCGGTGAAGGAGTACACCCGGTCAAAGCCCAGCCGGGAAAATCCATGTTCCAGGCATGCCTTCGCACCTTCCACGGCATAACCATATCCCCAGGCTTCCGGCACCAGGCGCCAGCCTATTTCCACGCAGGGGGTGAATTCCGCCTTAAAGTCCGCCCAGTGGAAACCCAGAAGACCGATGAGGGTACCGGAGGATTTAAGTTCCACGGCATACAGGCCGTAGCCCTTTTCATCCAGCTCCGTCCGCATGCGGTCCCACATGGAGCGGGATTCCTCCTCCGTCAACACGGAAGGGAAGAAGCGCATCACCAGGGGGTTGGCGTTCATTGCCGCAAAAAAAGGCCAATCCGCTTGCTTCCACTCCCGGAATCTCAAACGGGACGATTCCGGAAATACCTGCGGTTCCTTTTTCACGCATCCAGATTTTTAGTTGTACATGGAGAGTTCCGTTTCCAACGCGGCACAGCGGTTGACGCGGAATTGCTCGTCCAGCTCCAGAATCCGGCTGTGCCCCAGGCTGTCCTTGATGGTGAGGTTGACCTTGCTGCGGCCGGGATATTTTTTCAGGATGTTCCGGATATGCTCCAGATTTTCCCTGGTGTGCCGCAGGGGGCTGACAATGATGTTCAGCGGCCCCTGGTCCCCGGATTTGGCCCTGCGCCTTTTCCCGCCCAGAGGGTCAATGCCCTGGGCGGCCACGCTCTTGGAGGAAGTGCGGTCATCCTCCCGGATGTTGGCGCGCACAGCCACGAAAACGCCGGGTTCCAGACCGCCTTCCATTTCCAGGGCTTTTTCATAAACGTCCGACCACAGAAGCACTTCCACGCTTCCGGTAAAGTCTTCCAGGGTCAGGATGGCGAATTTCCTTCCCGCCTTGCTGATTTTGGGAATGACTGAACGCACCATGCCGGCAATCTGATGCTTCTGCTTGAGTTCATGGGATTCCAGGGAGTCTATAAGGCCGATGCGCGTGTATTTTTCCGCATCAATGACGCCGCGCATGGAGTCCAGGGGATGCCCACAGAAGTATGCGCCCAGCAAGTCCTTTTCATCAGTCATACGCTGTTCCTTGGGCCATTCCGGAACGGGAGGCTCATCCTTCACTCTGGGAGCTTCAAAAGTCATGTCAAACAGGGAACCCTGCCCCAGCGCCTTGTCCTTGTGCACCTGGGAAGCGCCGCTGAGGGCCAGGTCCACGCGCTCGAACATGGCGGAACGCGGTTCGAGCGTCCAGTCCAGCGCACCCGCGCGAATCAGGGATTCCAGAATTTTCTTGTTGACGGATTTGGAGTCCAGCCTGTTGCAAATATCTTCCATGCTGGTGAATACCCCGTTCCTGTCCCGCTCTTCCAGAAGAATCTGCATGGCACCTTCACCCACGTTCTTGATGGCGGCCAGGCCGTAGCGCACGGCCAGCTTGCCGGAAGGCGTTTCTTCCGGAGTAAATTTAAGCATGGATTTGTTCACATTGGGAGGCAGTATTTCAATGCCCATGCGGTTGGCCTCCTGGATGAACACGCCAATTTTGTCGTTATTCACTTCATTGGACATCAGGCCGCAGAGAAATTCCACCGGGAAGTGGGCTTTGAGATAGGCAGTCCAATAGGAAATGTGACCGTAGCAGGCGGAGTGGGATTTGTTGAATCCGTACCCGGCGAATTTTTCAATCTTGTCAAAGATGGCCGTAGCCGTCTTTTCATCAATCTGGTTGGTTTTCCAGCAACCTTCCACAAAGTGCGCCTTTTCCTTGGCCATCTTCGCCGGGTCTTTCTTACCCATGGCGCGCCGCAGAAGGTCGGCGCCGCCGAGCGTGTAGCCCGCCAGCAGCTTGGCAGCGGCCTGCACTTGTTCCTGGTAGATCATCACGCCGTAAGTCTCTCCACTGACCTGTTCCAGCAGAGGGTGTTCATATTCCACCTTCCGGATGCCCTTCTTGACCTCGATCATTTCATCCATGAACTGCATGGCTCCCGGACGGTACAAGGCCAACAAGTCAATGATGTCTTCAATTTTCTGGATGCCGTATCTCCGGCAGGTATCCACCATGCCGCCGGATTCCAGCTGGAACACGCCCATCGTGTCTCCCCGGTTGAGCAGGTCCAGCGTTTCACGGTCGTCCAGGGGCACGTCGTCCAGCCTAAATTCCGGAACGCGCCAGCGGGCGTATTCCTCCGCATCGTGCATGACGGTGAGGGTTTTCAGTCCCAGAAAATCCATTTTCAACAGCCCCACTTCATAAATGGCGCTCATGTCGCACTGGGCGACAACGGCGGCGTGGGGGTCGGAAAGATCATCACGGGTCAGCGCCACGTGTTCGTCCAGGGGACGGTCGCCGATGACGACACCCGCCGCGTGCACGCCCACGTTGCGTATCAGGCCTTCCAGGCGGGTCGCGTATCCCCAGAGTTCCGTGTATGCTTCATCGGATGCGATGAGATCCCGCAGTTCCTCATTGCTTTTATAGCTGGATTGCAGGGTTACCTTGGGTCCCGTTTCAATCAGCTTGGAAATGCGGTCGCCGTCGGCATAGGACATGTCCATCACGCGCGCCACGTCCCTGAGAACGGATTTGGCGCCCATAGTGCCGTACGTGATGATATGGGACACGGCGCGTTCCCCGTATTTCTGCCGTACGTAGTCAATCACCTCCGGGCGGCGCGTCTGGCAGAAGTCGATGTCAATATCCGGCGGACTCACGCGTTCCGGATTCAGGAAGCGTTCAAAGATCAGGCCGAAGCGCAACGGGTCAATGTTCGTGATCTTCATGGCATATGCCACCAGGGAGCCGGCGGCGGAACCTCGGCCGGGGCCTACGGGAATGTCGTGATCCTTCGCCCAATTGATGAAGTCTGCCGTAATCAGGAAGTAGGAAGCGAATTTCAACTGGTTGATGATGCCCAGTTCATAATCCAGGCGGGCGCACAGTTCCTTGTCCGCGGCTACGCGCTCTTTGCCGTACCGTTCTTCCAGACCCTTGTAGCACACCTTGCGCAGGTATTCCTCACGCGTAGAACCGTCCGGCGTGCCGAATTCCGGGTATTTTTCCGTGCTGGTGGAGTCCAGCTTGATCGTGACATTGCAGCGCTCTGCGATTTTCAGCGTGTTTTCCAGAGCATCCGGATAGTCCTTGAACACCTTCCTCATTTCCTCCGGGGATTTGAGGTAAACTTCCGTGGAGTAGCGCATGCGCTTGGGGGAGGCCAGTTTTTCGTTGGTGCCGATGCAGATGAGCGCATCATGCATGTCATGGTCCTCCCTTTTCAGGAAGTGCACGTCATTGGTGGCCACGATGGGCGTTCCGGTTTTGCGGGCGATGCGCACCAGCTCCGGAAGACACTTTTTCTGCTCTTCCATGCCGTGGTCCTGCAATTCCACAAAGATGTTGTTCTCCCCGAAGACGTCTTTCAGGGCCATCAGGGCTTCCTCCGCCTTTTCCGGCTGATCGTTGAGCAGCCATTCATTAAGGGGACCGGCAAGGCACGCCGTGCAGCAGATGAGGCCCTCATGGAATTCCCGAAGGGTTTCCATGTCCACACGCGGCTTGTAGTAAAAGCCTTCAAGATGGGAACGGGACACCATCTTGACCAGGTTCCTCCAGCCCGTTTCATTTTCCGCCAGAAGAAGAAGGTGCGTGTATTTGCGGCGCCCGGGAAGCTGCTTTTTCACGCTAATGGGCGTGGGGGAGAGATACACCTCACAGCCGAAGATAGGCTTGACGGTCTGCTTCCGCGGTCCTTCCGGGTGTTCCTTGTTCCAGGCCTCCACGGATTTATTGAGACTGTTGGCCTCCATGACCAGTTCAATAGCTCCGAAAAGGTTGCCGTGATCCGTGACGGCGACAGCGGGCATTCCCATCCGGGAACATTCAGCAATGAGATCCTTGATGTGGACGGCGCCGTCCAGAAGAGAATATTCCGTGTGGTTGTGAAGGTGTACGAAGGTGTCAGCCATGAATCAGGGTCTGCGCAGGGGTGAGGGGTTCAGGAGTTTACGGGGCATTCCGCCTTCATGGCTTCCACACATTCACGGATCAGGTTGGGCCCCCGGTAGATGAAGCCCGTGTACAGTTGGACCAGACTCGCGCCCGCCTTGATTTTGGCCACGGCATCCGCTCCGCTCATGATGCCGCCCACGCCGATGATCGGAATACGGCCTTTCAGTTCCGCGGCAAAAGCCCCGATCACTTCCGTGGAGCGTGCCGTGAGGGGTGCGCCGGAAAGGCCGCCCGCTTCCTCCCTGCGCGGGCTGTTTTCCGCACCGGTACGGGAAAGTGTAGTGTTCGTGGCAATCAGGCCATCCAGCCCTTCATCCAGAAAAACCCGGCTAAGTTCCGTGATTTGTTCGTCCGTAACATCCGGGGCCACCTTCATGAAGATGGGAACCTGCCGTCCGGTTTCCGCCGCCATGTTCGCCTGTTCCGATTTCAGGGAAGCCAGCAGGCGTGCGGCGGGTTCAGCCGCCTGGAGATCGCGCAGGCCTGGCGTATTGGGGGAGGAGAAGTTGATGGCAATATAATCCGCCACGGGCCACGCCGCTCTCAGGCAGGCCAGGTAGTCCTGGGCGGCATCCTCGTTCGGCGTCAGTTTGTTTTTGCCAATGTTGACGCCGAGCACTCCGCCGAAGCGGGTGGCCTCCTGGATGTTTTCCACGCCGGCAGCAATGCCATGGTTGTTGAAGCCCATTCTGTTGATGATGGCACGCTGGGGAATGAGACGGAACAGGCGCGGCTTGTCATTGCCGGGCTGGGGGCGCGGCGTCAGTGTTCCCACCTCCACAAAGCCGAATCCCACCTGGCCGAAGGCGTTGACCGTATCCGCCTCCTTGTCCATCCCGGCGGCAAGGCCTACCCTGTTGGGAAATTTCATGCCCAGGATTTCCACCGGATCAGAAGGCACGTCACCCATCATCAGCGGGAGAACGCGCATCCTTTCAGCCATACGCAACCCGAACAGAGTCAAATTGTGGGCAGTTTCCGGATTCAACTGGAACAACAAACTTTTGGCAGCAGAATATAATGCGGGGGACACGATGGGGGGGAGTGTACCACACAGCCCTTTACGGTCAAGATTGGGAAGCGTCTTGCCCGGATGATTTTATCCGGTACAATTCCCGTGCATGAACCGGATGGAACGCCTCACCGCCTGCCGCCTGTACGGCATTGTGGATTTGGGATACACGCCTGAATATCAACTGATACATGTCACAAAAAAACTGCTGGAGGGAGGACTGGGCATTCTTCAGCTCAGGGCGAAGAACCACGCCCCGGAGCACATAGAGCGCATGGGCCGCCAACTTGCCCCTCTGTGCCGGGAATACGGCTGTCTTTTCATCATCAACGACTATCCGGAAGTTGCCCGGAGCATCGGCGCGGACGGGGTGCATCTGGGGCAGGAAGACGGGAAGCTGGAGGCCGCGCGGAGCCTGCTGGGGCCGGACGCCCTCATAGGCCGCTCCACCCACAGCCCGGAACAGGCGCTGGGCGGCTTCCGGGAGGGGGCGGACTACATAGGATTCGGCCCCCTGTTTCCTACGGACACCAAGCCGGGGAGGCAGGCGATCGGCCTGGAGCACATTGCCGGCATGCAGGCGCAGCTTCCGGAGGATTTTCCCGTCTTCTGCATCGGCGGCATCAATCAGGCAACTCTTCCTGCCGTTCTGGATGCCGGGGCGAGAAGGGCCGTGATCGTTTCCTGGCTGCTTACGCATCCCGACATTACGGGAACTGTTGAGGCGGTGAGGAAACGGCTTGGAGAGATCTAAAAAAGTTTTTATGCGTTCCCCTCGCCATCCGGAGAAAGAGCCGGACGGGAAATGAGCAGCACGGCCGTATCCACGATCATTTTCAGGATACGGTCCTGGTCTTTCATCCAGGGTTCCTTGTCGTGAAGATCGGGGCGCGTGGCGTATTTCCCCAGTGTGGCATGAAAAATGGAGCTCATGATATGAACATGCCAGGAAAGAGAGAGTTCATCTCCCCAAGGACAAATCTGACGAACCCTCTCCGTCATTTCCCGGATGACCGGAGCGTAGAATTCACCATAGATTTTCTGAACGAGGCATTCCGGTTCCTGCGGCAGACGCCACAGCAGACGCATATGGTCGGGGCCGCCCAGACTTTCGTCCAGAAGCATGCGGAAGGCAGGCTCAATGAATGCACGGGCATATGCCCTGAGGGACGGTTCCCTGTCCGCCTCCTTCAGCAACTTCATGCGCTCTTCCATCAAAGGTTCCGCATAATGGCGGAAGACGGAGAGATAAAGCCCTTCCTTGTTTTCAAAGTAATAGACGATGGAAGCCAGGTTTACCCCGGCCTCCGACGCTATGGCACGCATGGTCACGCCGTCAAAGCCACTATGAGCAAAGAGCTTTTGTGCGGCGCGAAGAATTTTGCCGCTGGTTTCCGCGGAACGGTCGGCCTGGGATTTACGGACTGCGGGCATCGTTTCAAAAACACGGGAAAGCTTTTACGCCTAGCGTGAGGGGCGTGAGGAGCCGGCAGCCTTCACCAGCTGCTCCATGTTCTGGGAGGACTGAATCACTTTCCCATCCTTGTCCATCAAAATCATCGTGGGAATGCCGCGCGGAGATACCTTTTTGGCCATTTCCGTCAAATCCTTCCGTAGCAGGACGGGCCACGGCATATTGTTGGCCGCAGCCCATTTCTGGGCAGCTTCCAGGTTCTGATCCAGATTGCACATGATGACTTCCACATCCGGGTTTTCCTTCACCACCTTGTTGTAGGATTCCACGCTGTGTGGAGCGTTCCGGCAGCACGGACCGCACCAGCTCGCGCTGAAATACAGGATGAAGTATTTGGCGTTCAGCTTGCCGTCCTTCTTCTTGAGCTTGCCGTCCTCCAGCATGTAGGTCTGCCCCTTCATTTCCTTAGCCAGCGGGCCGGATGGCGTGGAAGACCATTCGGAAAGTGGTTTGCCTATAACGTCCTTGTGTTCCTCCAGCCATGTGCGGTCTTCATCCGAAAGTTTTTCCAGCGGCATGGTGATGGGCTTTTTGGCCGTGGTTACCAGCTTGACGGTTTTCATGTTCAGGGCTATGGGGCGCGCTTCCACCGTGGTGCCTGTAGACTTGTTCGTCCAGGTACGTAGGGAGGGATCCGCCGCGGAGTCCTGGGATTCCGCAAAACCGACGGAAGCGCCCAATAGGAACGCTCCCGCTAATAGAGTCCGAATAGAAGGGGAATTTAAACACATGACATTGATATAC
This sequence comes from Akkermansia sp. RCC_12PD, assembly GCF_036417355.1. Classification (NCBI taxonomy): domain Bacteria; kingdom Pseudomonadati; phylum Verrucomicrobiota; class Verrucomicrobiia; order Verrucomicrobiales; family Akkermansiaceae; genus Akkermansia; species Akkermansia sp. RCC_12PD. The sequence goes on from NZ_CP143889.1 coordinate 560,146, forward strand.
TACATCTTATTTTCCGTGTCGAGAAGCTGATTCCAGAATTTGCCTGGCCTGGGCGTGCCTCGGCTCGCGGCGCAGGGTTTCTGCGGCGGCGGCGGCGGCATCCCGGTAACGGCCGTTGCGGTACAGCATGACCGCCAGGGTGAAAGGAATATCCGGATTTTCCTTGTCCAGAGACGAACAGTTTTCCAGATCCTGAATCGCCTGTTCCAAATGCCCTACCTTTTCATTAAGCAGAGCCCGGTTGAACAGGGCGCGGATGAAGGCAGGCTCTATTTTCAGCGCCTCGTCAAAGGATTGGAGAGCTCCCGGCTCATCATTGTTCTCAATCTGGCCCAGGCCCAGCAGGTACCACAGGTTGGCGTCCCGGGGGGCCAGCCGCACTGCCTCCCTCATCTGTTCCTCGGCTTCCCGGCTGCGGCCCTGGGATGCCAGGAATACGGCGTAGTCCCGGTGCACGACGGAGGAGGTGGCATCCCATTTCAACGCCTTGGCAAACCACTGCTCCGCCGCCTTGGCGTCTTTCCGGCTGATGGCGATCTGCGCCAGCTTCATGGCCCCGGAGGGCTGGTCCGCCTGGTGCAGTGCGGCGGCCGTCAGTTCCTTCATACCGGGGCTGCCTGACGGCAGGGAATCCCGGAGGGCCCATTCTGCCTGCAGGCGCACAACTTTGAGCGGGTCATTGAGAAGTTTTCCGGCAGAGGGGTTGTTGGCGCGGCCCATTACCTTGGCGGCGGCGGCACGGGTCAGGGCATCCGGATCGTTCACCGCTCCGGCAGCCAGTTCCTGCACGGCGGGTTCATGAGCCCAGGAGTCCATCAGGTCCAGCAGCGTGGCGCGCCATGCCCCCACTTCCTCCTTCCTGAAACATTCCATCAACAGGGGAAGAACATCCTCTTTGCCTTCATAGGCATGCTGCACGGCCCTGGTGCGGTCCCTGTATTTTCCCATTTTGGGGTCTGGCCCGTAATATTTTTTCACTGCTTCAGCAGCCCATTCATTGCTCTTGTCCCGGTGGCACATGGTACAGGCATTCGGGATGCCCAGTTCTACACTCAGCAGCGGGTCCGGAGAATTGAACGAATGGTCGCGGCGCGGGTCGCGCGCCATGTACAGGCTTTCCGGCATGTGGCATTCCACGCACCGCGCGCCCATGCTGGACTGCGGGCAGGGGGTATGTTTGGAGATATCAATGATGGGGGCCTTTACTCCGTTAACAGCCTCTCCCGTACCGTGGCACCTCATGCAGAGCGTATTGTCCTCCTGGGGAAGCTTGAGCGTACCGGTATGCGGGTCATGGCAGTCCAGACAGGTGACGCCCGCCTTGCCCATGCGGCTCAGGCGCAGCCCCGTTTCACAATAGTCCTCGTCCCTCTGCATGCCGTTGGGCCAGAACACGCCGGGCTGGACGGGGAGCACCAGTTGAAAGTGGTCGTCAAAACGGTCGCCCACGGCAAAATCATGATCGAATTCGTCACGCCGGGCATGGCAGGAAGCGCAGTTGTCGTGAATCTGCTGAGGAGTCAGCTTGTTCTTCGTGGAGATCATGCAGCCCGTTCCCGCCTCCGGCTTATCCAGCAGGGGGCCGTGGCACTGGATGCAGGTAACCCCGGGTTCCTTCCAAGTGGAGGCGTAGCGGTCCTTGACGGGATCATAATTTTTATGAAACAGGGACATGTGGCACCAGGCGCACTGGGTGTTCCAGTTCATGCCACGGCCCGTCCAGTGGCCCCAGTCGCCAGGCTGGCGGACTTCCTTGCCGAAAATATCGAACCATTCCTTGCGGTTCACGTCCCATGCAGCACTGAGGGTATGGTAGCCGCCGTCCTTGGCGGGGACCAAGTACTGCACCAGCGGGATGCGGCCCGTGGCCCATTCCGCCCGCCAGGAGGTGTTGGCCTGCTCGTCGTGAACCGTACGTCCCTGCCCGTCCGTGGAAAATTGGAGAACGCTGCCATGGGCGCTCAGCTTCATGTTGTGGAAAGCCTCGGATTCCCACTGGTCACCCAGCTTGCGGAACGCCCAGGCATGGTCGGAACCGGCCCACTGCCTGAATTCCTTTTCATGGCAAGCGCCGCACTGCATGGAAACGGGAACTTCATTCTGGTCCCAGTGCTCGCTGCCGCCCGCAAATACGGCCGGCTGGGCGTCGGCAGCCGCCCGCCTTTCCATCCATGCCTTCATCATGGTCCCCAGCCCCACGAGCGCTCCCAACACGACAATAAGAACCACCCATTTTTTCACGGACGGTTTTCTGCTGGAAACACGGGAAGGTTCAGGTTCGGACATGGCGGGGAATATCTTGCCACATTATAGGCCCCCCTCCAAGGAACTTTTACGCAAAGTCCCCCGGAAACCCTGAGAAAGTGACGGAGAACGGCTATTCCTCGTCTTCCAGCGCCTCTTCCCGCATCAACGGGGTAATCCGGGTGACGATGCACCTCTCCACCCCACCGTTGTCCGTCCGGGTCACCTTGAATTCCAAACCGAGGTAACCGACAATATCGCCTTCCCGCGCCGGAGCCTGGAGCAGGTTGAGGACCAGACCGCCCACGGTGTCTATTTCCTCATTCTGCAAGTCCATGTCCAGGGCCTCGCCCAGTTCGCCGATGCGGGCCAGCCCGGACACGTCGCAGGAAAATCCCACGGCATCCGGCGGCAGATCCGTCAACACGCGAATGCGGCCGCGGTCCCAGCCCATTACCTCGGAAAATACATCCGTCAGGGTGAGCAGGCCAGAGGTGCCGCCGTGCTCGTCCAGAATAATGGCCAGCCGCACGTTATCCCCCCGCATGATTTCCACTACATTGTCAAATTTGACGGTCTTGGGAACCTTCGGAATGGAATGAATGTATGCGGCACCCAAAGATTCTCCACGGAGCATGATCCGGAACAGGTCGCGGGCATGAACCATCCCGACCACATGGTCCAGGTCTCCGCGGTAAACGGGGTAGCGCGTGCGGCGCGTGCGGCGCACGATTTCCCGGATCTGCTCATGGTCCGCTCCTTCCGGAATGGCGTCAATCCGGACGCGCGGCGTCATCACCTGGTGCACGTATAAATCATCCAGGTCAAACAGGCAGTCCATGATACGTCCGGATTCTTCCGGCAGGGCGCCGTTTTCATGGCTTTCCTCAATGATGTACTGGAGTTCCTCCGCGGAATGGTAGTGTGATTTGGATTCATTCCTGTCCACTCCCAGAAGACCCAGGAAGAAATTGCCCAGCATGTTCATGCCCACCACAAGGGGATACAGGCAGAGCTGAATGACATACATGGGCATGGTGATGATGAGGCAAAGCTTCGTGGCGTATTGAAGAGCCAGGGCCTTGGGCACCATTTCCCCCAGAACAATGTGCAGATACGTCAGCATTCCCACGGACAGGACACTGGCCGCGCCGTGCGCCACCAGCCAGGAGGCCCAACCGTACTGGGCCAGCCATTCCTGAATCCATACGGCCATGGTGTGCTCCCCGTACATGCCCAGCCCCAGGCTGGCGAACGTAATGCCGAGCTGGGCCGTGGCAATGTAACGGTCCTGGAGCCTGGGTGTTTTCAGCACCTGGGTGATGTGGCGCGCCACCATGTTGCCGGAGGCCGCCATCTGCTCCAGGGACGCACGGGGCGCGCCGAGCAGGGCGAATTCCGCGGCCACGAACAGGCCGTTAAGGATAATCAGCAGCAAAATGATGAGAATCGTCATCATATGCTCACCCCACTTTCCATGGCAGGTTTATCATCCTCCTTTTTTTCAGGAGGAAGCAACAGGACGGAAGATACGCGGTTGTGGTCCATTTTCTCCACCACCAGCACGCGTCCGGCAATAATCAGGCGGTCTCCTTCCTTAGGGATGCAGGACATGTGCTTGATCACACAGCCGCCCACCGTCGTGGCTCCGTTCATCAGGAAGGGAACCAGGCATTCCGCTTTGTGGGCGCGCATCATGCCGGGAATTCTGACGGAGCCGTCAGGCAGGTATTCCACTTTTTCACCGGAGCGGATAAATTCATCGTCGATGTCGCCCACCATTTCACCCAGCAGGCGCTCCAGAGTCACCAGTCCTACGAATTTTCCGTATTCATTCAGTACGAAGGCTTCCTTGGCCTTTTCCTCGCGCAACTGAGACATAAGCATTTCCACTGTCTGCATTTCCATCACGCACGGAACCTGGCGCAGCATGGAGCGCAAGGGGGGAAGAACGCCTTTTTCCGTGTAAGCGGCCACCATGTCCTTGATGTGCAGCATGCCGATCACGGATTCGCGGTTACCCTCATACACAGGGATATGGGTGTGGGGCCTGCCGGAAATCATGTCCAGGATATCCTCCTGCGTAGCGTCTACATCCAGGCAGACCAACTGGAAACGTGGAATCATGATCTGTTCCACGGTGCGTTCCGCCAGGGAGAGCGCACTGTGCAGCCGTTCGTGCTCGTCCTCCTCCAGCATGCCTCCCTCATGACTTTCATCCAGCAACATGTTGATCTCCTGCTGGGAGTGGACGTGCTGGTGCCCGCCCGGCGGCAATTTGAAAAGCTTGAGCAGCAGCAGGCCGCTCCCGTTCAGAAAATCAATGAACCACGCGCAGAAAGTGAGCGTCCAGCGCATGGGGTAATACGTGTACAGGGCCGCCTGCCGCGGAAACTGGAGAGCCAGCGACTTGGGCATCAATTCTCCCAGAATCACCTGAAACACCGTCAATCCCACCAGAACGACCAAGGCGGAAACGGAGGCGGCCATCACGGAGTCCATTCCGCCAAACCGCTCAAATAACGGAAGCAGGTAGGAAGACAATTGTACCTGCCCGTACGCACCAAGAATCAGACTGGAAATGGTAATGCCGAACTGGCAGGCCGCAATGTAGCGGTCAAGCTCGCGGGTATTCTCCAGGATTTTCAGCAAATGCGCGGCCACCTTGCTGCCGCCCTCCGCCATTTCCCGGATCATGTTGCGGCGCACGCTCACGGCGGCGAACTCTGCGGCAACGTAAAAGGCGTTGACCAGAATCAAAAGGAGAATAACAAAAATGATGAAAAGAATCATGAATTCCTGGGGTGTCCGTAAAACGCAACGGGCATCCGCATCATAGAAACCGCAAAAGGCCTGTCAAGATTTCCCTGCATAAATTTACGCCATGAAAAAGCCTTTTCCGCCGTGCCCATTCAAGGTTCTTCCATCTGCCACGGATGGCCCACCCCACTGCAATGCTTCCCGTTTTCCGCGGTATTCCGTTAATTCTGTTTCAGTTCAAAAGTGACTTCCACGTCCCCGGAACCAAGAGCCCCGGCAAGCCCGGCGGCATTATCGATGCGTCCCAGCCGCGTATAGTTGTAGGATGTGGAAAAAGTCTTGTAGAAGAGAACCAGTCCCCCGGCACCCCACAACATCAAATCCCCCTCATGCACGATTCCCGGATTGGCCGCGGCAACGGGCAGGGGCCGTGACAGGCGGTAAAATTTTTCGTTTCCGTTGACGTCCTCCATCTTGAGCGTCAAAGGCAGCAGCGCCTGGAATGCGGCAGCGGCAGCGTTATCTGAAAGGGTGGCCGTAAATGTTGAGGAGCCAACGGTTATTTTGATCACGTTGTTCATGGGTTTGTTGTTTTGCGGGTGAGGGCCGGCAGCCATATCACTGTGGGGAGCATCGGCCCCGGAATGTCCGGCGGTTCCTTCCACATCACAGGATGCCATGCAGAACAGAAGCGCCAAAACGGAAAAAGAGTTTCTTATTCCCGCCGTTCTCCGGGAGAAGTGTATTTTTTTCATATTCGTCATGGTTTATTTAAGGAGCGGGAGCCATTTTCCGTAAGTCAGCATCCGCCATATCCATTCCAGAGGACCGAACAGACAATAATGCAGCCAGATGCGGCTGAATACCGTCTCACAGAGATAGACGCCGGCCGCCACCAGCATGACGGCAGAAAGCCCGGTATCCGCACCAAAGCCAAAGCCGATGCCATAAAAAATAATCATCCCCAGCACGGACTGTCCGATGTAATTGGTCAGAGCCATTTGCCCCGGAGCCGCCAGCATTTTGAATATCCGGCATTCCCTGTGATGGAGGTACCACAGGCTGACGGACGCCATATATGCCAGCCCCACAGGGAAAACCCCAAACGTGTACAAGGCCGAATGGGCCGTCATGCCCCACGGGTGGCCGTTCAAAGAGCTCCACGCATAGAATACAGAGACGGGAAGTCCGATCGCAAAGCCGTACATGGATACTTTTTTCAAGAGCTTTTTGTTGCCTTCCAGCTTGGCATACAGGCGGTTTCTGCCAACGTAGAATCCCAGCAGGAACAATCCCATCACCTTAAAGAAACGGTTGCCGTCAATGAATTCCTGCATTCTGACGAAGGCCCCCTGCACCAGGAATTTGAAAACGTCCGTGTAGCTTGCGGCATCCCTCAGCCAGAAGGCGAAGTTGTCTTCCGTAATGCCATATTTTGCACAGAAATACTGCTGCATGCGGACGGCCAGGGCGGATGGGTCCATGCCGAAGACGGCTCTCGCGGCATCCGCCGCTATGGGGACCAGCAGCAGGAACGCGGAAGCAAGGAGCAGCCCCTTGTTGGAGACATTCCGGAAGAGAGGCAGAAGCAGGCCCAGCAGGGCATAAAGCATCAGGATGTCACCGCTCCAAAGGAACATCAGGTGCAGGAAGCCGATGACCAGCAGGATTCCCATCCTCCGATAGAAGATGCGGAGCCCGTCCGCATGCCTCCGCATGGCGTTGGAGATGATGATTGAAAATCCTATCCCGAAGAGGAGTGAAAACATGGTGTAGAATTTTCCGTCTATCAGGATGTACTGGATGTATTTGATGATCCTGTCGATTCCAGCTGTGGGCATTGCCGACACGGCGTCGCTTTTCAGAAAGGTATAGAGGGAGAATTCCGGGAAGTTGGCCAGGCATATCCCGAAGAGCGCCAGTCCCCTTAAAGCATCAAGGATGATATGGCGTTCTTTCGAACGGACCGGGTCAATGTGTTCTGAAGGATGGTTGTTCATGGTTGTTTTTCAAGATGTTATAGGATTTGAGGAACGGTTCCTGAGGAAGATGAAGACGATGCCCGCCATAAGAAACAACAGCGCCCCCAATACGGAATAGCGCGTGTTCAAGAAGGTGATGAACAATCCGCAAACGGCCGTCCCCACCGTCGTTCCAAGGTTGGCGGACGCCAGAAACAGGCCATTGGCAAAGTCGGGAGCTTCCGGCGCGGCATCCGTGATGATGTATTGCATGTTGTTGCTGGCAATGCCCGCCAGAATTCCCAGAACAAAGATGATGGCTACTACCGGGATAAGCCAGCCCCCCAGCAGGAACAAGGACGCGTAAACCGCAACGAGGACAAACGGGATAAGGGTTACACACCGCGCGGCATTCATGGAAAGCAGCCGACCCGCCAGGACGTTGCCGACGATATTGGCCAGTCCGTACACCAGCAATACCGTGCCAATGAGCGTGTAGGATATTTCCGTTACCGTTTTCAGATAGTCCGACAGGTAGCTGAAAAAGCCGAACATGGCCGCGTTGATCATTGTAACGGCCAGAATGGCCTGCCAGGTGACTGCCTTTTTCAGTACGCCGAGCTGCGCTCCATAGGAAAGCCGCTTCCGGACGGGCAGAGAGGGAACAAAGAGTAGCGTAGCCACAAGCACCAGGGCATTCACGGCGGCAAAGAACAGCATGGCCATGGAGAATGATGCCATACTTGCAATGAAGCTGGTGACCGGAACGCCCAGAACCATTCCAGCCGATACACCGATGAACACTCTGGCAACCGCCTTCGGAGCCTTCGCCTTTCCTGCCGACGCCGCAGCCACCGTGAAGGCCATGGAAATGTAAACCGGGTGAAGAAAGGCGGGAATGGCCCGGACTATCAACATGACTGTAAAACTGTCGGTAAATGCTGAAACGAGATTGCTCAGCGTAAAGGTTCCCAGGGCCAGCAGCATGACTGTCCTGCGGTTGACCCTGGAAAACAGCACCGGCATGACGGGAGCGGACAAAGCCACAATCAGCGCAAACAGGCCGACCGTCCAGCCGGCATCCGGCACGCTTATCTGAAACCTCTGCGCTATCTGGGGAAGAATCCCTACGACTCCCATTTCCGTATTGATGATGCCGAATACGCCTGCGGTGAGAATAAAGACAAGCAGACCTCCTGCATTCCCCGCATGCTGGTTATTTTCCCGTTTCATCGTTTAATCGTGTCCGGTCCCTTTTTCCCTGTTCATTCCGTGTACTCCATTTCAGAGGTTATCTTGCCGGAGGAAGCCGGGCGTCACGCAACCTGCCCGGGACCGCTCCACGCTCCACGGGTTTCCACGGAACAGCAGCCCGGCGCCTTGCAGTGGCTGTCCAGAATGATTTCCCCGTACCCGTTCGCCACAATGCGGCCGCTGCGCGGATTTTTGACGCTACGGACCGTTCCGCTGATTTCCGCCTGCACGCTGGCGTACTCAAAGGCCAGATCGGCATCCTCCGTCATGGAACAGTTTTCCATGACCAGATCCGTGGCGTAGCACAAGGGCTGGGTCCCTGAAATCCGGCAATTGACCAGGCGCAGGTTCTTCGAGTGCCAGCCCAGATATTCGCCGTCCAGCACGGAATCATATACCGTTACGTTTTCCGTGTTCCAGAAGGCATCCTTGGAATGGATTTCCGCATTGCGTATTTCCACGTTTTTACAGTACTGGAAGGAATAGTTCCCCTGAAGCCGGAATTGATTGATCCGTATATCGGAACCGTGCATGAATATGTAGTCGCCCTTGCCCGCCGCCACTTGGTCCAGTTCCACATGGCGGCAATGCCAGAGGGTTTCCTGGGCATTGGGCAGCCGGACGCGCTCCAGCTTCAGCCCGTCCATGTCGCGGAACATTTTCGGGGCTTCAACAAGGGTGTCCACCATGTGCAAATTCCTGCAATACCAGATGGCGGCCCGGGCCCCTTCCCGGAAGATGCAGTTCCTGACGAGAAGGTCTTCATTGTGCCAGAAGGGGTATTTCCCCGTGAATTCACATTGAACGGCTTCAATTCCGAAGCATTCCTTCAAGGCCGATTCTCCGGGGAGGATCGTCACATTGCGGAGTCTCAGGTTGCGGGTGGCAAAGAGGGGGCGTTCGCCTCCGTACGATGCGTTGCTGATGTATTCTTTTTTCATGATGATGTGTGTTGTTGAAAGTATCGTTAATGTCTGCCGGGGCAGGAGATTTTTTGAAAGGACGCTTGTGATGCGCCTGTTCTTCAGGGTTTGTAATTTTTGCTGTTTGTATTCAGGGTTAAAGTTAGAATAACTGTAATAAGAACGGATCGTTTTTCCGCAGCGGTATGAAGGATTGTTTCCGGCGGCAGGCTGATTGGTGTTGGCTCAAGGAAGCTCCGACAGAAAACATCTATTAAACGTTGTTAATACAATAAGGTAGGAAAAGATTAGGAGAAAGGGTAGTCATGGAATTCCTTTCCGGATGTGGCTGCCGGAAGGTTTTCTGATCAGGGAGATGCTGAAAAGGATGATGCAGAGACCCATTATTTGAATCCAGCTTATCTCCTCCCCACCTAGCATCGTACCCAGAACCACCGCCACAAGCGGGTTTGCGTAGGCATGGGTGCCTACTTCCGTTGCCGGGCGCACCTTGAGGAGCCAGATGTAGCTGGTGTAAGCAAGGATGGAACCGAACAGGATCAAATAGACCAGGGAAAGCCATGCGGCGGACGGAATCGCTTCCCAACTGACGGCATCCGTTTCACGGCCCAGGAACGAACAGACCCAGAACATGCCGCCGGCAAAAAGCATTTGCCACGCCGCACCGGCAAAATCGTTCACTTCCTCTTCGGAAGACGATTTGTATTTTGCATACAGTGTTCCGAGAGCCCAGGAGATGCAGCCTACGACCAGGAGAACCACGCCATATTCGTGATGGACGTTTTTCCCGCCGTGGAAGAGCTGTTCCAGGAACAGAAGCCCCACCCCCAGGAATCCCGTGACAATGCCTATGGAAACGGCAGGAAGCCTGAAATTTGTTTTCCACATGGGGATGTCCAGAGCCATGATCCAGATGACGGTTGACGATGCAAGGATGGCCACCAGGCTGCTGCTCAAGTATTGCTGGGCGAGCATGATGACCGCCATGTCAATGAAAAGCAGGATAATTCCACTGACGGCGGATTTCCGGATCAGGCCGCCCCGGAAGATGCCCTCCCCCCGGATGCGGCTAAAGGTCAGCAGCAGTATTCCCGCCGCACTGAAACGCAGGCCTCCCAACAGGAAGGGTGGAAATCCCCTGAGGGCCACGCCAATGAAATAGTAAGTGGACCCCCAAACGACGTAGATCAGAAAATACGCAAGGATAACGGCCAGGTATCCCGGTTCTTTTTTTGTCGTGCTTTCCGTCATTGTCGTCATGTTCCGGTGTCGATTTCTGCGGAGGACTTATCAGGAGAAAGCCATGCAGGTTTTCCTGTTTGTCCCTGTTTTATTCGTGAACCGCCGGGAGCATCGCCGCGGGAAGGTCCGTGACCAATGCTCCCGGCCCGTTCTTTTAACGCGGGAGGATTATTTCAGGTTTTTAGTGAAGAAGTCCGTCAGCTTGTCGAACGGAATCAGGTTTACCCGGTCATAGAGGTCCACATGTCCAGCCTTGGGCACCCAGTACAGTTCCTTGGGTTCGGCAGCCCTCCGGTACGCGTCTTCGCTGAATTCCCGTGAATGTGCCTCCTCGCCCGTGATGAACAACAGGGCGCGGGGGGAGATGGTTTCAATGTCCACAAACGGATGGAAGTTCATGAATTTTACGTTGCTGGTCAGTGTGGGATGCGTGGTCAGTTCCGGCGACTGGCCGCTGGGGGTGAATTCGCCTCTCGGAGTACGGTAGAATTCATAGAATTCCCTTTCAATGGGGTGGGAATTTTCGTTGAGTTCATGCACTGTTCCGCTGGTGTATTTGGCTGCCCCGCCGGTGAATTCCACATAACGCTGTTTCGCCGCTTCCGCGAGAATCTTCTTCCTTTGTTCAAGAGTCTGCGATTTCCAGAGCCCATTGCGGTTGGCCGCACCCATGTCATACATGCTAACGGTGGCGACGGCTTTCAGCCGCGGGTCGATTTTGGCGGCGCTAACGGCAAAGCTTCCGCTGCCGCAAATCCCGATGGCCCCGATGCGGCCGCGGTCGACAAACGGGCGCGTGCCCAAAAAGTCCACGGCCGCGCTGAAAGCTTCGGCATACATGTCCGGAGAGACGGCGTTGCGGGGTTCTCCCGCACTTTCACCCCAGAAGGGGAGATCAATGGCCAGCGTCACGAATCCCCGTTCAGCCATTTTCGCGGCGTACAGGTTCGCACTCTGTTCCTTGACGGCGCCCATGGGATGCCCCACGACGATGGCGGGGTATTTCGCATCCTTGTCCATATCTCCGGGCAGGAACAGGTTTCCCGCCACCTTCATTTTATACTGGTTGTTGAATTCAACTTTCTGAGAGGCGACCTTGCCGCTCTTGTAGAAGTTGTCCGCGTCCGCGGGCTTGTCCGCCGCGCAGGCAATGCCACCGGACATGACGAGCGCGCCCAGGGCCGTTGCCGTGAGGTTTTTTACCTTGCGGTTGATGATGGATTTCGAGTTCATTGCCTGTTTCTTTCTGTTTGCTTGATTGATGTTTTTCATGGGGCGGAGGGAGGGTTTCCGGCATGTTTCAGCGCAGCTTCCTTGCCCCAGGCCGCCGGGGGGGGTGGCGGGAAACGGGATGTGCTTCACCTCTCCCACCTTTCCCCTTTACGGTCCTGTCCGGTCTTCCAACCGAATAATGGCAATATAACAGAATATCCGGAAATCAGTTAGCCCGATACTTTTGCATTATTGCCCAATCCTGCAAAATGGAGATGAATGGGATTGCTCCCGGCCATTCCTTGAATACAATGGGGACATCATGAAATGGACGAATGAAATGAAGAAGGGGTTTCCCGAAGTTCCTTCCTTTCCTGCCGCACATGAACCGTTACGGCTTGCCGGTATGATTGCCAAATGGACGGAAGGGAAGCACCGGACAGAGACGGCTATTCCCGGACTGGTGCTTCACCGCTGGTCGTCCCCCACGGAGCCGAGCAGCTATATGTTCGCTCCCCATCTTTGCCTGATTGCACAAGGGGTCAAGCGCATCCTGCTGGGGGATGAGGCCTATGTCTATGACGCGCAAACGTTCGTGGTTTCTTCCGTGGAGCTCCCGATCGTTTCCCACGTCCTGGAAGCCACTCCGGAAAAGCCCTACCTGGGGTTGACGCTGGAACTTGATTTGAAAGAGATATCCCGGCTCATGCTCCACGGCAGCCTCCCCCCGGCCAGTTCCAGCCCGACGGACCGGGGAATAGGCGTCAGCAAGCTGACGCCGCCTCTGCTCAACGCCGTGGAACGCCTGCTGGCATTGCTGGATACTCCGGAGGAAATTCCCGTTTTCCAGCGCCTGGTGGAACAGGAAATTTACTACCGCCTGCTGATGGACGAAGGCCAGGGAACCCGGTTGAGGCAGATCATCATGGCGGAGAGCCGCAGCAACCAGATCGCACGGGCCATTGACTGGATGAAACGGCATTTCGACCAGCCCCTGCATATCAGCGAACTGGCGAAACACGCAGGAATGAGCCCTTCCGGCTTTCATCAGCATTTCCGCGCCCTGACGGCCATCAGTCCGCTCCAGTTTCAAAAGAGAATCCGCCTGAATGAGGCCAGGCGCCTCATGCTTCTGGAAAACATGGACGCGGGGAATGCCGCCTTCCGGGTGGGCTATGAAAGCCCCACCCAGTTCAACCGGGAGTACAAGCGCATGTTCGGAAATCCGCCCCGCACGGATATTAAAATGCTGCAATCCGCGCAAGTCTGACGGGAATCAAGGAAGGCCTGCCCAACGGCAGCCCCCAGACAAAAAAGAGGCCGCCCTTCCCCGGTTGAATTACCCGGGAGAGGCGGCCCCTATGATTACAGGCTCAACGGAGAACCGTTATTCCGTGATGCCGGCGGCTTCGGCTTCGGCAGCCTTGGCGTCGCGCAGAGCGGCACGGATGGACATTTTCACGCGGCCCTTGTCGTCGATACCGATGCACTTGGCAGTCACCACGTCTCCCACGCTGACGACGTCTTCCGTCTTCACCGTGCGGCCTTCGGCCAGTTCGGAGATGTGAATGAGGCCATCCTTGCCGGGCAGCACTTCCATGAACGCCCCAAAGGTGGTCGTGGAAACGATCTTGCCGGTGTACAGCTCACCGATTTCAATGGTCTTGAACATGCGGGTGACCAGTTCCATGGCGCGGTCCAGGCCTTCCTGCTTGGAGGCGTAGATGTGCACGGTGCCGTCTTCCTCAATGTTGATGTCAGCACCGGATTCCGCCTGGATGGCCTTGATGTTCTTGCCGCCGGGGCCAATCAGTTCGCCAATGCGGTCGGCGGGAATCTTGGTGGATTCAATGCGGGGAGCGTTCGGGCTCATTTCCGCCGGGGCGGCAATGGCTTCATGCATCACGTTCAGTACGTCGGAACGGCCCTTCTTGGCCACATAGATGGCTTCTTCCAAAATGTCCAGCGGGATGCCGGGGAGCTTGAGGTCCAGCTGGTAGCCGGTGACGCCCGCATCCGTGCCGCAAAGCTTGAAGTCCATGTCGCCGTAGAAGTCTTCGGAACCGATGATATCCAGAAGGGTCACGTAGCGTTCCATCTGGTCGCCGTTGAATTCGGTCACCAGGCCTACGGAGATGCCGGCTACCGGACGGATCAGCGGAACCCCGGCGGCCAGCAGGGACATGGTGCCCGCGCAGACGGTGGCCATGGAGGTGGAGCCGTTGGATTCCATGACTTCCGAGGAAACGCGGATGGCATAGGGGAAGTCCGCATCCGCCGGAATGACGGGAGCGATGGAACGTTCCGCAAGGGCGCCATGGCCAATTTCACGGCGGTTCTGGCCGCCGAAACGGCCCGTATCGCCCACGGAGAAGGGCGGGAAGTTGTAGTGCAGAATGAAGCGCTTGGTGTCTTCACCGCCGGTGTAGGAGTCAAAGTACTGTCTTTCTTCCAGCGGAGCCAGCGTGGCAAGGGCCATGGCCATGGTTTCGCCGCGGGCGAAGAGGGCGGAACCGTGAACGACGGAAGGCAGGCAGTTGATTTCCGCCGTCAGGGGACGGAGTTGCTTGAGTTCGCGGCCGTCGGCACGCTTGTTCTTTTCCATGATGGAAATGCGGAAGGCCTTTTTCTGGATGTATTCAAATACCTGCTCCACGTCAAAGTCCGTGGCTTCCGGATGGCGTTCCTTGATGGCGGCTTCCACTTCGTCGCGCAGGGCGCCCACCTTTTTCTGGCGTTCAACCTTGCTGTCGGCGTAAATGGCGTCTTCAATGCGGTCTCCGGCGATTTCATAGCCGATTTCCAGAAGTTCCGGCTTGGCGACAATCAGTTCATAGGAGCGCTTGGGCTTGCCGGCCACGCGGGCCAGTTCTTCCTGCGCTTCGCAAAGCTTGGTAACGTTTTCCTGGGCAAAGCGGAGAGCCTGCACGAATTCTTCTTCCGGCAGCTCATTCGCGGAGCCTTCAATCATGATCACGTCTTTCTTGTTGCCCACGTACACCAAGTCCAGGGTGCTTTCCTTGCGCTGGGTATTGGTGGGGTTGATGACGAACTGGCCATCGATTTTACCGACGCGCACGGCGCCCACGGGGCCCTGGAAAGGAATGTCGGACACGCAGAGGGCGGCGGAAGCGCCGTTGATGCTGAGAATGTCGGAATCGTTTTCACCGTCCGCGGAGAGCAGGATGGCGATCACCTGGGTATCGTAAAGATAGCCTTTGGGGAAAAGGGGGCGCAGCGGACGGTCCGTCATGCGGCAGGTCAGGATTTCCTTTTCCGTGGGACGGCCTTCGCGCTTGAAGTAGCCGCCGGGGAACATGCCCGCCGCAGCGGCTTTTTCCTTGTATTCCACGGACAGGGGGAAGAAGGTCTGGCCTTCCTTCACCTTGGTGGCGCTGACAGCCGTGACCAGAACCACGGTGTCTCCGCAACGCACTGTCACGGCGCCGTCCGCAAGACGTGCCATTTTACCGGTTTCAATCGTAACGGGATTTGTACCAACGTTGCATTCAACTGAATGTATGCTCATTATATTATTGTCTTTCAATCACCCGCAGCCTCATCTGCTCATCCAGGCCGGCTCCGGGCGGAAAACCTGAATGACGTTAGGTACGGGCAGTGCCTCAGGAAGAACTTATTCGCGGCCCTCGCTTCCCGGAATGGAAAAAGGACTCGCGCGGCAGGACGCACATCCCATGCGGATCAAGCGTTCCATGCCAGTCTTACCGGCCTGACAGCCCGTGAAAATCCGAAAATTTCTCAAGGCATGCCCGATGAAAAACGAGCGGGAACGCAGTCCCCGAACGTCGGATGCCAGCATAGTCCCTGTCAAGGATAATGCAAGCAAATAGTTCGATAACGCGCCTTTCCGCAGTTTTCCCTCATGCGGAATCCGGCCCCCTCTGCCACCCGCCGCCCAGAGCCTTGCAGAATTTGACAATGGCATTCAAACGCATCTGCGCCGCGTCCGCCATGTCCAGCTCCCCGCTCAGCAGGTTCCGGTGCGTGTCCAGGGCGTCCATCAGCCCCAGGTACCCGGCTTCATATTGCTTGGAGGCAATGTCCCAGCTCCGGCGCAGGCAGGTTACCTCGTCCCGGGAAGCCTCATAGGCTTCCGCGCTTTTCCGGCGCTCCACCAGGGCATCCCGTATTTCCCGGAAGGCGTTCAGCACGGCCTGTTCATAGGCGGCCTGCGCAGCCGCACATTCGGCGGAGGCGGCCCGCACCGCGGCGCGCTTTCTGCCTCCATCAAACAAGGTTTGCAGGATGCCCGCGCCCATATCGTAGTTCCTGGACGGGCGCGACAGCAGGTCTTCCAGCCGGGTGCTGACCTGCCCCAGCCTGCCCGTCAGCACCAGGGAAGGGAGCCTGTCCGCACGCGCCGCCTCCTTTCCGTAAAAGGCCGCCTTCAACCGGGCTTCCAGTTCACAGATGTCCGGACGCCGTTCGATCATATCCCCCGGTATTCCTGCCGGAATGGAAGGAGGGGACGCCAGCAGATCCTCCCGGCCCCCGGAAAGGCGTCTTCCCGCCATGATCTGCCGGGGGCTGTCCCCCACCAGCACGGCCAGAGCGCTTTCCGCGCGGGACAGCTCGTTTTCCGCCAGCTTCAGCTGAGCCAGGGTTTTGGCCCGCTCCGCCTGAACGCGCCGCAAGGCAAGTTCCGGATACTGTCCCTGAACAAACCGCTTTTCATACATGGAGCACGTCTGTTCGTAAGAGGCGTGGACATGCCGGATGATGAGGCATTTTTCCTCCCACGTCCGAACATTGATGTAGGCGGAAGCCACTTCCGCGGTGAGTCTCAGATAAACGGCATCCCGCGCCGCGGCGGAGGCCAGCAGGTCCGCACGGGCCTCTTCCGTGAGGGCTCTCAGCCTTCCCCACAGGTCAACTTCGTAGGAGAGCACCCCGGACATGCCCCACAGATCCCTGGCGCGGTCCGGCAAATTGTTCATGTAGCACTCACCCTCGGACAGTTCCTGCCTTTTCCCCTCCGCCTGAAATCCGGCCTGCGGCTTCAGGGAAGCCCCCGTCTCCGCCGCCATGGCCGCGGCACGGTCCACGAGCGCGGAAGCGCGCACAAGATCGCGGTTGTATTCCACGGCTTTTTCCTCCAGCCGGTTCAGGGTTCCGTCGTGGAAGACGAACCACCAGTTTTTCCCTACGGGGGAAGACCGGGCCGTTCCGTCCGGAATGTCCATCGCGGGCCTTTCAAATGCAGCCGGGCCGCCGCATGCCGCCAGCAGAAGGGCTGCGGCCGCCGATACGGAAGCAAGGGAGATCAGAGTATTCATGAAGCTGTGTTTCGTTCCTTTCCGGATTTCAGGCAAAGCAGCGCAAAGAGGACTCCGGCGCCCCCCACGATCACGGTGCAAAGGTAAAAGGCATCCACGGAAAATATCTGGCTCTGCAAGGCTACGGCATGGTTCAGCATGGCGTTCACGGAGGCATGGATGTCCGCCGCCGTCCCTCCCGTTTCCGAAAAATGCCGCTGCCACATGTCGAGCGTCTGCACCGTACCGGGAGAGTCGTCCCGGACCTGTTCCGCCATGTCGAAACGGTATCCCGTCTTCATGTGGGCCAGCACGGTGCTCACGCTGCCGACATACATGGAAATGAAGACGTAGCGCACCGTGTTCAGCGTCCGGGAGGAGGCCGCGGCGGATTTAGCCTCCACCCCCCGCAACGCGAGCGGCGTGGCTACATTCAGGCAGAAGGCGTACCCGACACCGAGAAGGCCCAGGGGCCACGCCACGTCCAGCCAGGAGCGGCCGGCGTCCAGCCGGGACAGAAAGAAGGCGGAGGAACCCAGCCCCAGCAGTCCCGCCATCATGCCCACCCGCAGGGCCAGCCTGCCTTTCTGCATCAGCGGCAGGACGATGGCCGCACCGGCGCAGAACCCCGCCACCAGCACCAGGAATACCCATGCAATTCCCGCGGGCTCGTAGTTCATGACGTTGCGCATGAATTGCACCGTTCCCACGCGCACCCAGCAAATACAGAAGATGTTGCACAGGGAGGCCAGCAGCCCGAACAGAAACCGCCAGTTTCCCAGCACACGGACGTCCAGCAGAGGCGTCCGGTGGGTCATGCAGGAGATGGCGGCCAGCACCAAGGAACAGAATCCGCCATACATCCAGCACAGGACTCCGGGAGCCGTCCAGCCGTCCGTTTCCCCGTAAATGAGCACCATCAGGATGCACACGCACCCCGCCGCCAGCGCCAGGAAGGAGAACCAGTCAAATTTCCCGTTTTTGGGAATCTTCGTGTTGGGGACGTACAAGGTCGTCAAAACCGCCAGCAGGGCGGCCGCCGCGCCCACGATCACAAACAGCCCCTTCCAGTGCCAATACTGGACCAGCAGGCATCCAGCCACCGGGCTTGCACAGGAAGCCAGCCCGATGGAACACAGCTTCACTCCCATCGCCGGGCTGCGGCGCTCCGGCGGCAGCGCGGCATTGACCAGGCCCGTTCCGTAAACCAGGGCCAGGCCGCCTCCCGTCCCCTGAAGGAAACGGGCCAGAACCATGATGAAGAAATGGTCCGCCGCCAGTCCCGCCAGCGTCCCGGCCAGCATCAGGAGCAGTGCCGTCCGCAGCGATCTTCTCAATCCAAGGCGCGCCCACAGGTACGCCGCCACGGTGAAGGACAGGGCCGTTCCCAGCGGACACGCCGCTCCGGACCAGGAAACGTCCAGGGTACCCACGACAAAGGTGCCGGAGAGATCGGGCGTGGCGGCCGTGATGCACCCCATGTTCAGGAACGTGAGCATGGTGCAGACGCAGGCCATTCCCAGCAGCAGCCACCGCCGCCCTCCGGTCATTTCCTTTTCATCCGCATTTCCACCCATAACGTCCCTGATCAGAAACCGATGGAAACCGTGCCCTGCATGCCGGGCCTAAACACCACGCCGTCCCCGCTTTCCGGCAGGCTTACCTTGATGGGGAAGCGCTGCATGACCTTGGTGAAGTAGCCGCTGACGTTTTCCGTGGAGATGAGGGAGAACATGGCACAGGAGGCGGCGCCTATTTCATACACCTTTCCGTAAAACACCCGGCCGTCATAGCCGTCCAGCGTGAACCGCACTTCCTGCCCCGTTCTGATGCGGCCTATTTTCGTTTCCTCCACCCGGACATTGAGCCAGATGTCATGGCTGTCCACGATGGAAAAGAGTTTCTGACCGGCGCTGACCATTTCCCCGCCATTCACCAGCTTGCGGGCAATGATTCCGTCCACGGGGGACTTGATCACGCATTCCTCGCACAGCACTTCCAGTTCATCCTGTTCCGCCCTGGCCGCCTCCAGCTGGGCCTGGGCCGACCTTTTTTCCTCTTCGCGGTAGCCTTCCAGGCGAAGGGCCAGATTTTCCCGCTCCGCCTTTTCCACGGCCTGAGCCGCCAAATAGGAGGCCCGGACGGCATCGCGGTCTGCGGAGCTGATACCCGCCTGGTCACGCACCAGTTTTTCAATGCGCTCGTAATCACGCCGCGCGTGTTCCAGATTGGCGGCCGCCTGGGCGGTTTTTGCCCGCTGGGATTCGATTTCCTGAGGGCGGAATCCCGCCAGCATCTCATCATACCTGGCCTGCATGAGCTTGACCCTGGAACGCGCGGCCAGCAGGCGCGCCTGGACGGCCCGGCCGTCCAGATGGGCGAGCGTCTGTCCCTTCTTCACCGTGTCTCCTTCCTCCACCTCCACAGCAACCACCCGTTCCGCCAGCTTGGTGCCCACGGACACGATGCTCGCCTCCACGCGGCAGTCGTCCGTACTCATGGAACGGCTTTCCCGGATATGCCAGACTCCCCAGATGATGCCGCCCGCAGCCGCCAGAGCCATGCTTCCCAGGGAAACGGCCTTCAGATGCTTGCTCATGCAGTGACGGAATTGCCGGTTTGAGAGAATCCCTGGATGAACAGGTCTATGGTCAGCTTCATGGAAGCCACCTTGTCCCCCCATGATTTGCCGTCGTCATTCAGGCAGTACATGAGCATGTACCCGTGCAGCGTGTTGACGAAGGCGCGCACCATGAGGCGCACATCCCCCGCCCTGACCTTTCCCTTTTCCTGCATGGCGGTCATGTAGTCGCACAGGAAGGCGTGAAGCTCCCGCGGATCGCGCAGAAAATCCTCTCCGTTCGTGTCCACGGAATCCAGGGCGCTCAGATAGGCCCGGAACGCGTTCCTCTTGGCCTTCGTTTCCTGAAAGTAGAGCCGCACCGCCAGTTTCAGGTCATGCTCCAGATTCCAGGTCCTGCCGTTTTCAAATTCCCTTTTCAGTTCGCTGGCGTATGCCCTGTACCGGATGATTTCATCCAGCAGGGATTTTTTCGTCGCAAAGTAGCGAAATACGGTTTTTTCACAAATGCCTGCCTTTTTACCGACCTCCTGCACACTGACCCGGTGGAATCCCCGCTCGCTCATCAATTCAATGGCCGCCTCCACAATCCTCCGCAGCGTATTTTGCTGGATTCTTGTCATCTGTTCCATAGATGTCTGTCAGGCTAACAGACATTTTCAGCCAGTCAAGCCTTCCTTTCCCTCCTGGCGGAGGCAGGAAAACCCGTACACCAGGCCACAAAAAACGGCCGCCGCGAAAAACGCAACGGCCGTATCAAACGGGAATATGCTCCTCCGCTTAGCGGCGCAGTCCAAGACGCTGAATCAGGCTCTGGTATTGGGCCAGATCTTCACGCTTGACGTAGTCAAGAAGCTTGCGGCGCAGAGCCACCATTTTCAGCAGCCCGCGGCGGGAGGAAACGTCGTGCTTGTTTTCTCCCAGGTGGGCGGTCAGGTGGGCGATGCGCTTGGTCAGAAGGGCGATCTGGAAGCTGGAGCTACCGGAGTCCTTTTCGTGCATCTTGAATTCCTGCAGATTGATTTCGTTACTCATGAGTGTTTTTCTTGAATGTGTTTAGCTCGTGGCAGCGGCTAATCGACACTGTGAGGGCGTTAACTATGCACGATCGCCCTTTAAAGGCAATTCAAATTTCACGGCATCCGGGAATTTGTCTCCGCCCGGCCGTCCACGCGCCTGTTTCCGGCATAAAATTCGCGGTCTCTTTCCGCAATGGGCCGCAGAACGCGGCAGGGATTGCCCGCGGCCACCACGCCGGGGGGAATGTCCCGGGTCACCACGCTTCCGGCTCCTATCACGGAGTTCCTGCCGATGCGCACGCCAGGAGCCACCGCCACGTGGCCGCCTATCCAGACGCCGTCTTCAATGGCGATCGGCAGTGCGAATTCCAGGCATTCCTGCCTGAGGCCGGGGTCCACGGGATGGCCCGCAGTATAAATGCCTACATTCGGGCCTATCAGCACGTCGTTTCCAATTTCCACCCGGGCGCAATCCAGAATGACCAGATTGAAATTGGCGTAAACGCGGTCCCCCAGGCTGATGTTGGAACCGTAGTCGCACCTGAACGGAGGCTCCAGATAGCACCCCTCCCCAACGCTTCCCAGGAGTTCGCGGGCCGTTTCCCGGCGCAATTCATCATCCTCCGGGTCCGCACCGTTATAACGGGCCGTCAGCCTGCGGGCCCTGAGGCGCCGCGCGGCCAGTTCCGGATCGCGGGCGTCGTACAGACGCCCGGAGAGCATATTATTCAACTGGTTTGAGTCCATGGCCGGAAGAGGGGGATGCCGCCTCCGCCGGAGAAAAGGAAGGGAGAGCGGCTTCCGCCACGGACGAAGCGCCCGAAGACGCGGAAGTCTCTTCATTTTTTCCCGCGGATTGTCCCGATTTTAAAGGAACTTCCAGTCCGGGGGAAGAAGAATTCCCGCCAGTCCCGGCCACCGCGGTTCCTCCCGACTTGCCCGGAGAGGGCCTGTGCACCGTTTTGAAATGGGAGTCCGGTTTCTTCTGCAGGTCATGAACGTTCCAGCTGCCGTATTTGACAATGACGCGCGTCCCCACCGGGGCGACCTCAAAGAGATTTGCGGCAATCAGATGGGGAATGCGTATGCACCCGTGCGAGGAAGGATGGCCGGGCAGATACCCTTCATGAATGCCTACCGCCCCGTTCACCCTCATGAAGTAGGGCATTTTGGCCGGCTCAAACCTTTCGCCCGCCCTCGGGGATTCCTTTCTGATGTCGCCGTCCCGCTGGCTTCCGTCACTTGCGACAAAGGTCCCGTAATAGGAATGATGGTCCCTGTCCTTGGAGGAGATGCGGAAATAGCCGTCCGGCGTCATGCCGTGGCTTTTTCCGGAGCTGATGGGAGCATAGGCTATGCGGTGCGTGCCGCGGTAAACGTACATCATCTGCTTTTTCTTGTCCACCACGATCAGAAGCTTTCCGGGCAGGGAAGGATCATCCTCCCACTTGAGCAGATGGCCGGGGATGGTTCCCTTCCCCTCAAAATACCCGGTCAGTTCCTCCACAGGTGTGGAGGAAGCCGGAGGAAGAGGGGCATTCCGCCCGCCAGTACCGCAGGAGGTTACCAGAACCGGGATACAGAACAACAGGGCAGACAGGGAAAAACAGGGCAATTTCATCATCTCGTGCGGCAGCATCACTCCGTTAGACAACGGAACGCCGGAAAAAAGAACCGTTTTTTGACGAAACTGTCAACCATCAATCAAAAAAACGGTTCTTTTCCTTCCCTTCACCACATTTTGGCCCTCCTGTGGCGCGGCCGGACGTCTCCGGGTCCGTGAAGCAGTCCATGGGACCAGGCTTCCGCAAAAGTGCGGGCGGCGTCCGCCGTGTGGGAATGGGCGTCATGCACGGGACTTTCCGCCAGGGAGCCGCCCGTTCCGGGCAGTCTGGACCGGTACAATTCCAGATGCTCCACACCTCCCGGCTCCTCCTCCCCGCGCAGATTGCGCGCCCGCTCCTGGGTGCGGGCATGGAAGAAACTGCGCTCCAGCAGTTCCCGGAACGTGTTGATGCCGCGCCATACATCCGTTGTCCGGGGCACCACGCGCACGTTGGCCAGCCCCAGCCTCGCCATGTTTTCCACGTAGGAAACACCGTGGGCGTCCCGGCGTGCGGCGTCATGGGGCAGCAGGTGGGCTGTTGCCGTCAGGCCGTATTCCTTTTCCCATTCCTTTATTTTTTCCGCATAGTGGGCCAGGGGCTGCTGGTTGGCGGCGTAATGGTCCAGCCAGTGGATGCTGTCCCCCATGACCTGGACCAGCCAGATAGCCGTATGGTCGCTCAGGCCCAAGTCCCACGCCGTGAATGTGGGAGCCTCCGGATCCGCCGGGAATTCCATCCCCACGCGTCCCCGCTCCCGCAGGGCCATGATGCGGCTGCCGTAAATGCTTCCCTCCTCGCCGATGGAGAATGCCTCCTGGGGAGTTCCCGGATATTCCTGCTTCATGGCCGCGCCCATCACGCGCGCCATGCGGGCATACCACCGCTTCTGCCCCGCGTCCAGCTTCACGCCCGTTTCCCGCTCCAGGGAAAGGAAGTAGGCATCCAGTTCCCTGCTCCACCTGCCGCGCCCCGGCAGGGAGTATTCTTCCTGGTCAAACCAGCTGAAGAAGAAGAACCGGAAGTCCAGCGGGGACAGCTCGCTCTTGCCCATGTTTTCCATGGCCTGCCGCGTCAGTTCGTAGTTCACGCCATAGCGGCCGCCTTCATGGGTGCTTTCCTTCAGGATAAAACCGCCGGGCGGCACGGTATTGATGGCTCCGGAACGGATTTCCCGCGCCCGCCACGGGGCATGCACGGAGACATGCGCCAGCTCGGAAACATGCAGGAACTGCATCGTGCCGCCGCGCAGGTTGGTGCCCACCCGGACATCGCTGCCGTTGGAGAAAGCCAGCCGGGTGAGAGCCGCCGTACAGGGACGCCATTCCCCCTTTTTTTCCACGCCGGACATGCGCTTGATTCTTTCCCCCAGGCGCGCCAGCGCTACATCCATGGCGGAGGGTTCCGGCGGCAGGTAGTCCAAGTGGTCCCACGCGAAGTGGAGCTTGGCCAGCTTTGCCTGGGCGTCAGGCAGGCTTTTATCAATAATGCCGCAGTGGAAGTTGGAACGGAACAGGCTCATGTCCAGCATCAGGAGGGCCACATACGTGGAGATGCCGAGCTGGCGCGCCTTCAGAATGTCGTTCCGATACCACAGCCCTTCATGCAACCGCCTCTGGGCCTTGTTCATGGAGAAGCGCTGGAGCTGGCCCGCCTTGTTTTCTATCCAGTACAGGTGTTCCAGCCGCCAGAGCTGGCTGGACAGAACAGACTGCCACGGCAGACTCCACGATTCCGTCAAATGTTCATGGTTTTTCATATTCCTGCATCAATTCCTTCAATAACACGCCCTCCCGCGTCATCGCCCTCAGGGCATCCGTTCCCCTGTCCAGCGGCAGCCGGAATGCCAGGGGATCATTCAGCACATGGGAAACGAAGCGCAGCCCCTGCACCATCACGGGATGGAACAGGTCCAGCCTGCCGCGCAGATAGTCTTCCCTCACGCCCTGTTCCTCATACAGCCTGATTACGTCTTCCATGAAGCATCCCACGGCCTGGTCCGCATTCCACCAGTACCGTTCCTGTGCGGCGGCATCACCGAAGGTCTCCAGAATCCTGCCCAGGAAACGGCCGCGGCTTTCCCGCGCCACGGCGGCGGAAGGTTCTTCACCCGCCCCCGTAAAGCATTCCAGAGGAATGTAGGATTCCCGTTCAGAGACGGCGGGGCGGCCGTTCCCGTCCAGATAGACTCCGTTCCAGGCATGCACCACGTACGGCGCACGCGCCTCCTTCATGGGGCTTTCCGGAACGCCCGGCATCAGGCGGACGGTATGCCCCGGATCATCCGGATCACGGTAAAGAACACAGGTGGCGTACATCGCATGCGCCTCTTCCGGGTCAGGCAGGAAGGGGAGCATGCCTCCACGTACTTCCTGCTGCCTCCGGTCCAGCATGTCAATCAGCACCGCCGCTTCATCCAGCGGCACCTCCCGCGTCCATGCGGACGTCACTCCCTCCGGAGCCGCTTCCGAATCCACGCGGTATTTCCTTCCCTGCCAGACGATGCCGGATTCCGCCGCTTCCGGACGGCCGGCAAAGTCACGCCTCACTGTCTCCAGCGTCTCTACCGCCCTGGCCACATCCGGACGACCGCGCCAGGCGGCGGGGGCGGAAACGCCGCGCCGTACGGAAAAGTCATCCTCCACGTAGGAGGGAGCCTCCAGAACCGGAGTGGGCAGAGAATCGTTCACCGTCCGCGGAAAGGCGTTTTTCGCGCCTCTGAACGGTTTGCGCACCAAATGCAGGTACAGGCCGGGACGGTCCGGGTCCGGCCGCCATGAGTTCAAATCCGGGAATTCCCGCAAGACGCCGGCCAGTTCCGCCATGCGCGCCGCCGCCAGACGCTCCGCCCGGCGGAGGGAACCGCCTTCATAACCATCCAGGGAAGCCAGAGCCCTTTCCAGGTCCGTCCGCACATGGACGGGCACGGAGGACAGAACATGTCCCGCCATCAAACTGTGAGCGTACCGCTCCATCATCGGAAGGCGGACTTCCTCACCCCCGTTCCCGCTCCAGGCACGTTCCGCCCGTATCCGCCCGTTCATTCCCACGGTTTCCCGCAGCATATCCAAAAATCCGGTATCCGCACCCTTTCCATCTTTCAGCATCCTGTTCAATGCAGCCGCGCGGCGGCTCAGTTCCGCGAGGGGCTGCGGGGCCCTTTCCGGACTGGCCGCGCCGTAACGCGCCCATGCGGCCACCGTTTCCGGCACGGCTTCATGGTCCAGACTGGCAAAGAAATATTCCTTGGAAAGCTGGGACAGCTCCTCGATCAGCTCCGTTTCTCCGGGGAACGTCTTGCGGCGCGGGACACGGCCCATGCGCTTGAGCATTTCCCAGGCCGCTTCCGGGGAAAGCTGTTCCGTACGCATCAGACGGTCCCAGACGACTTCCGCCTTATCCTCAATCAGGGCCAGGGGATTGGCCGTGTTATGCAGGCGCAGGCGGTGCATGACCAAACCCTTGGCAGTGGGCACGGGCTGGTTGTCCGCATCCACGCCCAGCCTTTGCACGCCGCCCACGTATTTGCCGTGGATGTCCATGCGCTCCCGCAGGGCGTCAGGGCTCATCAACTTTTCCGCGGCCACTCGGCCTGCGCCCGTCACTTCCAGCAGGTCTCCGGACCCGGAGGCTCCGCGGAAGCCGTAGCCCGCCCTCAGCATGTCGGAGACAGCCAGGGCCGTCAGACCGTCATACAGGTAGGGGAGACGCTCGCCGCGCGCATTTTCCAGACCGCCGGACAGCCTCAAATGCGTGGGGTCCCATTCCGGATGTCCGTTGACGGCATGCCACCGCCACCCGCGGATCAAATCCTTCTTGGCAACGCAGGCCGGGGAAAACATCATGGAGACATTCGCCATCAGGTCCGCCGCGGCTCCCTCCCGCGAGGAATGCCACGCCGACCATGTTCCCGAGGGATAGCGAACTCTCCACAATCCGTTCCCGCGGACGCCCGAGGACTGGAACAGGCTGGGCGTCAGGCAGGACAGGTTTTCCACGGCCTTGTCCGTACCGGGATAGATACGGGGGGCAGGCTCTTCCGGCCCGGCGGACAGCCGGTCCGCATCCAGCACGGAGGCAAATTCCGCCGTCCGTCCGGGAGAAGTTTCCAGATAGCGGGACAGCAGGCGGGAGTAACTTTCCACCGGCGTATAGCCGCGCCCCACGCAGACATCAAAGTCCGCCATGTTCGGCAGCACGTGGAACAGGCTGTTCACGTCCGCCTGGGCTCCCCATACGCAGCGGTTCATCTCCTGCAATTCGGGGCTGACGGACTGGCGCTCCCTGTCTCCCAGCCGGGACATCATCGCACTCATCCGGGACAGGGAGGAGACGAGCCCCTCCGGAGTGGAGGAATTCTCCAGCAGCTCCGGAGCGTTCAGCAGGGAGCTCCCCTCCTCCAGCCAGAGGCGCGCTCTGCCAGAACTGTATTCATCCCGGCAAAAGGACTGCCACAGCCTTCCGGCCACGTGGCCGGCTACTTCCTCCTGGGAAGCGCCGTGCACGCGCTCCATGACGCCCTCATATACATTCGCACGGGCTCTTCCGTCCATTTCCCGCGTCACGGCGTCCCAGTCCTGCCGGGAAAACTTCACCGCGGCGCCCGCTTCCTCCGGATAAGCCAGCAGAAGCATTTTGTAAGGACGGGCGGCGCCCTGTTTCAGCCTTTCCGCCACAAAGGAGCGGCGCACGTCTTCCGCCCGCATGTCGTAATCCGTCTCATTGCGCAGACGCCACGGAATTTCCAGGCCGTTCCTGTTGCGGATCAGGCCCAGGTCCTCCGCCTCCTTTCGGCACAGGAATTCATACCAGGAGGAAAGGGCCTCCTCCGCGGAAGACTTTCCGGAAACGCGCTTGAGCGGAGAGCCCGGGGCGGGGTCCATGCCGTACGCCGTCCTTCCCTCCGCGTCCAGCGATTCTCCCACGCGAGGCAGCCCGGCGCGGAGCAGCCACCGGGAACGCACTTCCGCATGGTCCGGATGCAGGGAAAGCTTCCTCAACGCTTCCGCGGATTCCGGAAAGTCAGCCATGCTCCACGGTTTGGAACGCACGGGGGAAGGCAGCTCCAGAAAATCCCGCACCTCCCGTTCCGTCCTTAAAAACGGTTCTCCGCCCTCGCCGAGGGCGCGGGACCATTCCAACGCCTTCCCGGAAATATACAGGGAGCCCCATAGCGGGGAATTGCGCAGGGATTCCTGCAAGAGATCCCCGGCCCGGTACACGTCCTTTTCCCGCAGAATGCGGGCCGCCTCATCGTCCGGAATGCCGAACACCTTGAGAGGAGTCCCATCCCCCAGAAGGGAGGACGGATGTCGGAAGTGATGCAGGGCCGCCTTTCCCGCCCCAATCAGCAGGAAAGGCATCATCATGCCGGCCTCCCTCAACTGGTCTTCCGGGGAAAGCTGCCTCTGCTTCCACCCTTCCCAGTCCACGCCGGATTCCTTTCCGGTGGCCAGGCCGACCCCTTCCTGAGCCAGCATGGGGGTCAGTTCCATCAGCTTGTTCTCCGCGGCCATCTTCACGGCATCCGCGGCAAGGGCGCCCGTTCCGGAAAGAACCGCTCCGGCGGCGGCCCCGGCACCTCCCGCGGCACGCATGGACTGGAAGGAGCGCATGCCCTGCCCCAGCATTTTCTGGCCCAGCTTCGTCATTCCGAAGGAAAGGAGGGTGTTTGCTCCACCGGACAGAACGGCCCCGTCCATCTGGGCGTCAAAGTCGCCGTCCGGATTCATGCGCCGCGCATCCGCCATATGCCGCCCCGTTTCCCCGGCCATCAGCACGCCAAGCCCCGCGGGTCCGGCAAACGCCAGCGCCGTGGATGCGCCCTGCTGGGCCATGTCCACCATCATTTCACGGAACCATGGCGCATCCTTGCCCCCGCGCAGAGGGGCGAATTCCAACCGCGCAAAATTCCTCAGCTCTTCAAAACTCCGGGAATACCGGTCCAGGGCCTCCTTCGTTTTTCCGTCCGGCATGACCCAGGCCGCACCGTTAACGGCAAACTGGCCAACATTTTCCGCCGTCTCCGCAGTCCCGCGTTTCAGCGCGGACTCCAGAGCCGTCCTGAAACCGGGCCGGGAACGCATGTACGGAGCCATCATGCGAAACACCTTCTGCCGATCGTCGCCGCCCAGCCCCGCCAGACAATCCACGGCGCGCACGACGTCCGGAATGCCTTTCACCGGATTCCAATTCACCTGCACGGCAGGGAAACCGCCTTCTGGCGGCGCTTCATTGGCCACCAGGCCTTCCAGCCCCTTCCGTATCATGTCTGCGGCTTCCGACAGGCGGTTCCGGTCATCCAGCGCGTCGGAGACGGCCCTGCTCCTCATCTTCTCCGCCACGGACCGCAAATCCTCCGGCCAGCGGGAAACGGCCTCCAGTCGCCGTTCGTCCGGCTCTTCCGAAGTCCCCGCCAGGACCCGGTCATAAGCCTCCTGGTACAGTTCAAACAGCGTTTCCCGCTGGGAAAGGCGCACCTGGTTGTGCTGGGAGACCGCCACGAACAACTCGTTGTCAGACTTTCCGGAAGCCCCGTACTGGCGCGCCACCTGTTCCCGTATCCGCCCCCACTCCTTCCGGATGCGTTCGCGCGGAATCCCTCCGGTGTCCGCCACCCAGGACTGCATCACGCAGGCGGCCACCCGCTCGCCATCCGCCATGCCGGGGGAGTACATGGCCTCCGCCTCACGCCGCACCTCCCGGGGGATGGTTGCCACATCCCCCGTCAGCACACTGTTCCAGTACTCTTCCCGCTCCGCCGCCTCGCGTCCCGCATCCTCCACAATTGAGGCAGGCGCGGCCTGTGCCGGAACCGCCTCCGTCTTCATGGTTTCCTCCGCCAGAGCCTCTTCCTGCAGGAGCGAGCTGCCCTGCCCTTCTTCCCATTCCGCCTTCATATTACTGTTTCTCCTTCCTGTTTTTCATGTCCCGGAAGCCGACCCATCCGGCATCCTGCATCCGGTTTTCCTCTTCAAAAACCCGCTCCATTTCCGCGGCGGCATTCGCCGGATTCTTCTTCACGGCATCCAGCAGGGCCCACTGCACCCGCTTCCATTCCTCCACGGCCCGCGCATCCGTCACCGGTCCCCAGGCCCCGTTCCGGAACATGGAGGACAAGCGGCGGGAAGCCGCCCGGCGCACCTCCTGCGGCACCAGCTTCATCGCCTCCCGCCTCTCGGCCAGCATCTTCACCTGTCCGGAGGGAAGTCCGGAAGTGGCCACCTCAATCACGGCGTCCGTATCCCCTTCACCGCCGCAGTCCTCGTCAATCAGGCGGGTCATCCGGCACAGCAGCCCCTCGTCCGCCGGGAAGCTGATGCCGGAAAGCTCCGCCTCCCGCATGCGGTCGCGGGCATCCGCATAACGCCTCAACTGGCCGGAACTGACCAGGCCGTATTTCTCCGCATTCGCCAGCCCTTCGTCGCGCAGCATGCCGCCGCCGGCCACGGTACGGAAAATGGAATCCGCATACCGCCGCTTCAATTCCCCGTAGGCCGCTTCAGCTTCCCGGGCCACCTTCCTTTCCATTTCATTCAGGGAGGCTCCCTCCTGTTCCGCCCGGACGACGGGCAGAGCGGCAGCCGGGTCCCGGCGTACCTCTTCCACGGCCCGGTTCAGAGCAACCCGGTCGCGCGCGTCCTCCGCCATGCGCCCGGCTTCCTCACTGGTCACAAACACGCCCGTCCCCTCTTCAATCCTGCGTTCCGCCAGTCCGGCATCCCCCTGCTCCACAGCGGACTCCACGCTTCCGGTCCAGGAACGGCGCGCCTGCTCCACCTGGCCAAGACGGGACATCTTTTCCAGGTAAATGCTTCCGGCGGCGGCCAGATTTTCCCGCGCCGCCTCCACACGCCCCTTCACCCGGCCGGACATTTTTTCCGGCAGGTAGGAAGGCAACCTGTCCGCCAGAGCCTTCTTCCACCTGGCTTGCAAATCGTCCGCGGTGCCAGCGGAATCCAGCTCCCGCATCACATCCTGTTCAAAGCGGTAGAGGCCGTCCCGGGCCTCGGCCCATTGTCCGGCGTCCCTCACCTCCTGCATCCCGGCCAGCATGTTCCCTGCCGTTCCCGCTAAATCCGCCACCCCGGCGGACAGGCGGCGAACGCCTGCGGCCTGGGCTTCCAGCGCATCCAGCGGGATCATTCCGGACAGATCCGGCCCCATGCGCGACATTCCAAAATCCTGTATTCGTATAGCCATGTTCTAATGGCTTTCAAGCTAGGGAGCGGACGGAACACCGGTCATCCATTCCAAACCGTCACTGTCTCCCTTACTTGCCTCTTGCCAAAACGGAGGCATTCCAACACAATCCCCTGCATGCCCCGCATCCGTTTCATCACCGCCTACGACGGCCGCCCCTACCTGGGCTGGCAAAGCCAGCCGGGAGGCCGCACCGTGCAGGACAAGCTGGAACGTGCCTTTTCAACCCTTTTCGGGGAAGCCGTCCGCATCCACGGGTCCGGCAGGACGGACGCCGGAGTGCACGCCCTGGGACAGGTCTTCCACGTGGATGCGCCGGACACCCACCGCATTCCCGCAGACAAATGGCCTGCTGCCATCAATACCCGCCTGCCCAGCACCATCCGGGTCATCCATGCGGAGTACACGGGCCCCGGCTTTCACGCCCGCTTCAGCGCCACGGGGAAAACGTACCGCTACTGCATTTCCAGCGAACCCATCCTGAACCCGTTTGACGCGGGCCTGGCCTGGCACCGTCCGCTGGCCTGGAGCCTGGACGCCCTGACGGAAGCCGCCGGGCTCTTTCTGGGGGAACACGACTTTACGGCCTTTGCCGCCCTGAGGGGCAACGAGCCCCGCCCCATCCCGGAAGACTACTTCCGGCGCACCATTACCCGTGCGGACGTGAGGCGGGAAGGGAACCACACCTTCATCACATTCACGGGCACGGGCTTCCTTTATAAAATGGTGCGCCTCATGGCGGGCGCGGCCCATGAGGCGGCACGCGGGAAAATCACACTGGAGGAATTAAACCGCCTCATCCGTTCCCCGCGCCCGGATGACAAAAGCCCGTTCTGCGCGCCGCCGGACGGCCTTACCCTGATGCAGGTGCATTACCCGGATTCCGTCCCGGAAAACAGGCCGGAGCAATAAAAAACGGCCTCCGGGGGTTACTTTTCCGCCATTCCCCGCGGAACGCCGTACAGCCCTTCCCTTCTGATGAAGCTTTCCACTTCCGGATTCAAATGAGGCACGGGGCATACGCCCGCGCGCAGGGCTTCCCGGATGCCGGTGGAAGATGCTGGTTCATCCCCTTCAATAAAAACGGCCCGAACTCCCTCCCTGGGATCCGGCGCGCCGCCCCGGTGGTACACGATGAACGTCGCCATGTTAGCCAGATGCCTCCAGCGGCCCCATTTCTCCAGGGAATCCCACTGGTCCTTGCCCATCAGCCAGAACAATTCCGCTCCCGGATGGCAGGCAGCCACGCTTTCCGCCACCCGCCATGACCAGGAAGGCGGGGGCAAATTCAAGTCCGTACGGTCCAATACGGCCCAGTCCAGCCCTTTCAGGGCCAGTTCAATCATCCGGCAGCGCCGGGCATCCGAAACGGAAGGGGCCTGTTCCTTCAGCGGGGAAAGGGAACAGGGCATGAACAGTACGCGATCCAGGCCACAGCACTCCCTGGCACGCGAAGCCACGCGCACATGGCCTTCGTGCACGGGATCAAACGAACCGCCGAAAATGCACAACTTCACTGTCCGTCACCTCCATGAGGCCAGGAAATCAGAGCCCCTCCGTACCTTTATAGGGGAGGAACCCCCCGATGGGAACGCGCACCATCCTCTTTTCCAAAGGCAGGCGCCGGAACCGGTTGATAAAATCCGTCAGGCGCCCGTAATTGCGTTCCGTCTTGGGAATCCCCTGATGACCGCAGTTTACGTCCGGATTGTAATGCAGCTCCACATGAAGATGGGCAGGGTACATGCCGCGGTTCGTGCCGATGGTGCCCACCTGGGTGCCGCGCAGCACCAGTTGGCCCAGCACTACGTTGATGTCATTCAAATGGGAATAAAGCGTCTGGCAGCAGAGGACCTTGCCGGACTTGGGCTCCCGGAAGGCATGGCGGACAATTACCACCTTTCCCCAGGCGCCCCGTGCGTCTGCCGCATACGTGACCACACCGTGGCCCACGGAATAAACGGGGTCTCCCAAGTCGGTATTGCCTCCGCCGTTGCCGTTCCAGTCCTCGCCCATGTGACGGGGGCTTTTCAGGCGCAGGCCGCGGGAACGGTAATAGCCCTTGCCGTCCGGCTTGCCCACCGGAAAATCAAAGCCGTCGCACAGGGGGACGAGCGCAAACTTACTGTCCCGCTTGGCCATGTAAACGGGCGCGCTCTCGCTGATGAAGGCCGTTCCGGTCAGAAAGAACAGGGCCAGCAATAAAAAACGGAAGTAGAACATAGGGGGAAAAGTTTCCATATGCTAGACAGCGCGCATGTCCGTATCAAGCGGAATTCTCTGTATGTCCCAGTTAGAAGGTTCCGGACCTTTCCCCTGCCCGGAAGAGCACGTTTCCCTTTCAACTTGACAGCAAAGTCCCTCTATGAAAGAAGGAGGGAGCATTCTGCATATTTCTGTAACACATATATTCTTCATGAACAAGCTTGCTCCCCTCTTTGTTGGAACCGCTCTTTCCTCCCTGATGCTGCCCGGACAGGCCGCAGACCCGCCCAAACCTTTCGGCGCCGTGCCTACGCCCCAGCAGGTGAACTGGCAGCGCATGGAATTCTACGGTTTCATCCACTTCGGCCTGAACACCTTTACCGGCAGGGAATGGGGATACGGAGACGAAAACCCGCAAATTTTCAACCCCACGGACTTCAATGCCTCCGAGATCGTGGAAACCTTCAAGAAAGGCGGCATGAAGGGCATGATCTATACGGCCAAGCACCACGACGGCTTCTGCGCGTGGCCCACCAAGTCCACGGAGCACAATATCACGAAAACCCCGTGGAAAAACGGCAAGGGGGATGTAGTCAAGGAATTCGCCCTGGCCTGCAAAAAACACGGCATCAAATTCGGCACCTACCTCAGTCCGTGGGACCGCAACCACGCCGAATACGGCAAGGAAGGCTACCTGAAAGCCTACTACCAGCAAATTCGGGAACTGCTGACCAACTACGGTCCCGTATTTGAAATCTGGTTTGACGGGGCCAACGGCGGCGACGGCTACTACGGCGGAGCCCGTGAAAAACGCAACATCGGCGATGCGGAGAAGTACTACGACTTTGAAAAGATTGTGGAAATAATCCGCTCCATCCAGCCCAACTGTATCATTTGGGGCGCCGGCCATTATGGAGATGCCCGCTGGGGCGGCTCTGAAAAGGGACATGTCAATTATCCCCACTGGAGCACCGTGGGACTGAATGGCGGCGGTGGCGGAACCGGCAAGCGCGGCGGCGAACGCTGGGTGCCCGCGGAAGGAGACACTACCATCAACCATTCCGGCTGGTTCTGGCACCAGGGACAGTCTTCCCGCGTCAAATCCCCGGAAGAACTTATGCAGGTCTGGTTTGACTCCGTAGGCCGCGGGGCCAACCTCATCCTGAACGTAGCCGCAGACAAAACCGGAAAACTGGACCCCGCCGATGTCAAGTCTCTGATGGAATTCAAGGAATTGCGCGACAAGCTGTATGCCAAGAACTTCGCTCTGGGAGCCACGGCCACGGCCAGCCAAACCCGCGGCAATGACAAGAAATTCTCCCCTTCCAACATGACTGACGGCAACCTGGACACGTACTGGGCCGTGGAAGACGACAACCTGACACCCTCCGCCGTCATCACGCTGCCCAAGCCCGCCACCTTTGACGTCATCCGTCTGCGCGAACAAATCCGCCTGGGCCAGCGCGTGGACTCCTTCAACATCGACGCTTTCATCAAGGGCAAATGGGTCTGCATTGATAATGGCGGAAAAACCATTGGCAACCAG
Source organism: Akkermansia sp. RCC_12PD (assembly GCF_036417355.1). Lineage (NCBI taxonomy): Bacteria > Pseudomonadati > Verrucomicrobiota > Verrucomicrobiia > Verrucomicrobiales > Akkermansiaceae > Akkermansia > Akkermansia sp. RCC_12PD. The sequence continues at coordinate 594,175 of NZ_CP143889.1, forward strand.
GTCATGCGCCGGCTTGACCGTCCCATCACCGCCCAGAAGCTGCGCCTGCGCATCACGGGCAGTCAGGCCACGCCCTGCATCTCTGAATTCGCCCTGTTCCGCCAGCCTGCGGGAGCCGTACGCCCGTCCATCTTCCGCCGCGGCGACAACCTGGTCATCCTGGCGGACGGCAAGAACAAAATCCTCTACACGACGGACGGAAGCGAACCCAAGGCCGGGTCCTCCGTCTATTCGCAGGGAGCCAAATTCAGCGAAAGCGGAGTTGTCAAGGCACGCTGCCAGTTTGCCAACGGCAAGCTCGGCCCCGTCAGCCAGGCAAAATTCGGCATCAGCAAAACCGGATGGAAAGTGAAAAGCACCACCTCCGGCAATGCGGCCGCCGCCATTGACGACAACCCGGAAACCTCCTGGACCGCCAATGCCGGCGTTCCCCAGTCTTTCGTGGTGGACATGGGCAAGCCCTACCAAGTCACCAGTTTCTCCTACCTGCCTCGTCAGGATGGAAAAACGGAAGGCATGACGGACAAGTACCAGTTTGAAGTAAGCGCGGACGGCAAAACCTGGAAAAAGGCGGCAGAGGGGGAATTCTCCAATCTCCGCGCCAATCCCATCGAGCAAAACGTCAACCTCAAGAATGTTGACGAGCCCGTGCGTTACTTCCGCTTTACCGGAACAAATGCGCTGGACGGCGGCGGAGCTTCCGCCGCGGAAATCAATGTCTTCGGCACTCCCGCCCAGGGCTAGCGAATACAGCGCCGCTTGTTTGAACGTCCCGGCCCGAAAGGACCGGGACGTTTTTTCATGGTTACAAAAAACAGGCTCATTTATCTGCCGCCAAGAATATCTCCGTTTCAAGACTTCCAGACAAGGCCATGGCTCCTTGAAAAAAGTTCCGGATAATGGAGGCTCCCACCCTGATTCTATCACCTTAATGCGTTCTTCATCCTTCTTCTGAGGCGCATCAGGAGGGAGCCCAAACCGGAAGAGTCCACCAGAGAACAGGCACGTTCCGAAGCCACCGCATTGAATCCTTCGCATTCTCCAAGGCCTCTCTCAGCGGGGCAGATGGAAGAATCCCGCCAAGTTCTTCCGGAAAGAAAGGAACGCCAAAGAAACCTTTTCTAGATGAAATTACCTGGCGTTATCATCTTTCCCATTCTGCCATTCCGAAGCTGTTTTCCAGTCTCCCGCTCGCTTTTTACCCGTCTGAGTAGGGGCCTTTCTCCCGCAATACGCGCATACAAAAAAGGCGCGTCCCGAAGGACGCGCCACACAAAATCATGCCGACTTGGGAAAAGACTTATTCCTGGCCGCTGAAATCAGGAGTGAGAATCAGGAACTGGTCACTGATATCCTTGCCCCTTCTCTTGGGAATGAAAGTATCCTGAAGGTCGTCGTTGTCGTTCAGTTCCAGAGTTTTGGCACTCTGGGCGGTCGTGAAGATCAGTACCTTGCCGCGGAAACTTTCCGGGTCAAAGCGGACAGCATTGCCGGCAACCACTGTAGAGCCGCCATCGCCGGGAAGCACGGAGGTAACCATCAGAGGATATTCGCCAACGGAGCTGCCGATACCCACCTTCTTGTTGTTCTCACCCTTGCGCATCACGTAGGAAATGCCCACTTCACCGGGAGTCAGGGCCTTGCCGTCATAGATTTCACCGTCGGGAGTGACGGTGGAACCGCCGGAAGCAGTCTGGACCTTGGCGTAGAAGTTGCTTTCAGACACGGACTCATTGGCCAGAAGCTGGCGGAAATAGTCATTGGAGGTGTCGCCCTGCAACGGTCCCAGGCCAGCCATGTAGCTGTGCTGGGCCACCACGCGGTCAGCGGTGATGTCGTCCGGGAAATTGCCCAGCTTGCTGTTGGACTTGAATTCGTTCATCGCCACGCCCACGTTCTTCATGTTGGTCAGGGCCTGCATCTGGTCTCCCTTGTTGATCTGGTTGATGATGGGACCATACGCCACGGACGCGAGCAGCGCGATAATGGCGATAACGACCAAAAGTTCGATCAGGGTGAAACCCCGGCGTAACTGGCGTGTTGCAAAAGATACTTTCATTGTTGAATCTAATGGAATGTTTACAGTTTAAGAAAACCGCATGTGGTTATCTATGTTCGTTTCTACTATTAACGTCATTTCCTAGTCAGGACAAGCATATTCTCACAAAATTCTCGGGTCTGGAAAGGCGGTTCCGCATTCCCGGAAATGCAGGACGTTTCCCTGCCCGGAGAAATATGGAAAACGTCTTTACTTGCCCCGGCCGAAAAAGGCGCTCAAATCTTCCAGCGCTCCGGCGTCCGGTTTGTCCGCCTCCGCAATGACGCGGCGCTGGAGTTCCGCGATCTCGTCCAGACCCTTGCGCCCCAGCTCCAGCATCCTGTTCATCTGGTCCGCAGTGAAGACGGCTTCTTCTCCGGAACCCTGCACTTCCACAAACTCGCCCTGGTCGGTCATCACCAGGTTCATGTCCACTTCCGCGTCCTTGTCTTCCACGTAGCAAAGGTCCAGCAGGGCTTCCCCTTCCAGCATGCCTACGGACACGGCGGAAACGAGCCTCTTGAGGGGGGATTCCGCCAGCTTGCCCGCAGCCACCAGCTTGTTCACGGCAATCGCCAGAGCCACGGAAGCCCCGGTGATAGAAGCGGTCCGCGTTCCGCCGTCAGCCTGGAGAACATCGCAGTCCACCCAGATGGTGCGCGCGCCGATCTTGCCCAGGTCCACGGCGGCCCGGAGGGAACGGCCAATCAGACGCTGAATCTCGCTGGAACGTCCGTCCAGCTTGCCCGCCGTGATGTCGCGGCGCTTGCGGTCCAGCGTGGAATAAGGGAGCATGGAATACTCCGCCGTCAGCCAGCCGCCCTCCACGCGCTGCACCTTCATCCAGCGCGGCACATCCTCTTCAATCGTGACGGCGCAAATCACCTTCGTCCGTCCGAAAGTCACCAGCACGGAGGCCGTGGCGTTCGGAGCAATGCCCGTTTCAAAGCTGATCGGGCGCAACTGGTCCACAAGTCGTTTATCCTGACGTTCCATGCGGGGAATCATGACGGATGCGGAGCTTTTTTTCAAATGGAAAGATGGATTTCCTCCGCCGAACCGGTAATATTTCTCCCATGAAACTTCCCGCCACCCGCGTAGCCGTCCTTGATGCAGTAGCCCTTTCTCGCCAGATGATGGAACATATGCCCAGGCTTTCCTCCTGGGCGGAGCGCCAGCGCGTTTCCTCCTTCCCTCCGGCCTTTCCGGCGGTCACCTGCACGGCGCAGAGCTCCTACATCACCGGGCTCTCCCCGGAGGAGCACGCCATTCCCGGCAACGGCTGGTACAACAGGAACATGAGCGAAGTACAGTTCTGGAAGCAATCCAACAAACTGGTACAGGGGCCGCGCGTCTGGGAGAAGCTGAAAAACCTGTACGGTCCCTCCTTCACCTGCGCCAAGCTCTTCTGGTGGTACAACATGTACTCCACCGCGGACTGGAGCATCACGCCGCGCCCCATGTACCCGGCGGACGGCCGCAAAATCTTTGACATCTATACACAGCCCATGGACCTGCGGGAAATCATCAAGCGGGACCTGGGTGAATTCCCCTTCCCCACGTTCTGGGGCCCCATGGCGGGCATCGGCGCCACGCAATGGATTGCGGACTCCGTCCGGTGGATTGAGCAAAAATACCGCCCCAATCTCAACCTGGTCTATCTGCCCTACCTGGACTACGACCTCCAGAAATTTGGTCCCTCCTCCGGGGAGGCGGCCAAGGCGGCCCGGGCCATGGACGATCTTCTCTGCGATCTGATCGACTTCCTGGAACGGGAGGGAGTCACGCCGATTGTCGTGAGCGAATACGGCATTTCCGACGTCTCGCGCACGGTAGCCCTGAACCGCCTCTTCCGGAAACGCGGCTGGATCACTGTCAAACCGGAACTGGGAACGGAAATGCTGGACGGGGGAGCCTCCAGAGCCTTTGCCGTAGCCGACCACCAAGTGGCCCAGATTTACGTTAACGATCCCTCCGTCCGGGAAGAAGTAAAAGCCCTGCTCTCCGCTACCCCCGGCGTGGAGGAAATCCGGGAGACGGACTTTTCCGGCCTGAACCCTGCCGCCTGCGAGCGCCTTCCGGACTTCACCGCCGTGGCGGCCCCGGACACTTGGTTTACCTACTACTACTGGACGGACGACGCCAAGGCCCCGGACTTCGCCCGCTGCGTGGACATCCACCGCAAGCCCGGCTATGACCCTGCGGAAATGTTCTTTGACCCGGCCCTTGCCTTCCCCATGCTGCATGCCGCCTCCTTCCTGCTGAAAAAAAAGCTGGGCTTCCGCGCCCTGATGAAAGTCATCCCCCTCAACGGAGACCAGGTGAAAGGCTCCCACGGCAGGGACCGGGTGCCCGCAAACCAGCAGCCCGTATTCATCGGCCCGGCATCCCTGCCGGAAATCCGTTCCGCGCAGGACGTGCATGAGGCCATCCTCTCCGTCTTTGCGGAAAGCTGAATCCGGGAGCGGCCCCGTCAGCGGACGTCCGGCCTGGGATCGTACTCCAGACCAGGAACCTCCCGGTAATGGGTGCCGTCCCACAGGACGGGCATGCAGCAGAAAAACCAGCTTCTCTGCCCGTTGTCCCCCTTCCAGTGGCCGAATACGCTGCGTACCAGGACACGGTTCACCCCCTTGCGGAGCTTTACCTTCACGGGAGGGCGGAAAAAATACCCCTCCCAGGTCAGGGGAGCCTCCTCAATGCGCCCCTTGCCCCAATCCGTCCAGGGCAGGCTCTTGAACGGCCACTTGGGAGGATCCACGCGCTTTCCGTTCAGCCACACGTCCCCTCCGGAAAAATCCCAGCTCCCCTGCTCCGGAGCGCGCGCGCTGCGGTACCCTCCTGAATGCCCCCACATGCCATTCAGGCCAACCATCAGCCACACTTCCTGATCCTTCGGGCTACGGATGGAAGTCAGCGCGTAACAAGTCCCGCCTCCCTTCCCCACATCCTCTGACATCAGCGTGGGCCAGTGGGCCAGCCGGTACTGGTTCCGGTGCATATTGAACATCGCAAAAAGGTGCCTGATATGCACGGCCCCGCCGTAAACGGGCGTACTCTTCCATTCCAGCGTCCTGTCCCCGTCCCGGTAGGAGGCGGCAATCTTCCGTTCCGGTTCAAAGGACGTATCATTCTTTCCCCGGTGGTCAAACGGGCCTACCAGGCTCCAGGCCATATCCGCCTGTTTTACGTACGCAAAGGGAACGCCCCGGAAAAACCTGTCACGGTGGGAGACAAGACGACGTTCAAACTCCCGGAACTCCGCCCATCCGGCCGTTCCTTTGGGGGGAAGCTGAGCCATGTAATCCTTCCTCTTGGTGGCGCCTCCGCGCCAGACGCGTTCCGCAAACGTCAACACGCAGGGGTAAAGAGGATACTGTTCCAGCACCCTCTTCTCACTGCTCAGATTCCCGTCACACCACACAGGCAGGATAGCGCCCAACGCCTTTTCATCCCCTCGGGGAACTTCGCACGGCTGCTGGAAAAACACCTGGTATACGCCGGACTGGGAATCCGCCCAGTCAATGTAAAAGCCATTGCTGTCAATTCGCTTCATTCCTTTGTCCATTCGGGCTCCAGCCTCGCTCTCTCCCCAGCACATCAGCACGGAATCCTTGTCGTGAGGACCGCCCGGCGACCATACAACCACCTCCTTCCCCTTCCCTCGGAGATACTCTGCCATGCGCGGAATAAAATCCTTCATGGTAATATGCACCTCGTCGGACCCCATATGGAAATACCTCCCGGGAAAAAGGGGAACAACCTCGTCCAGCACCTCCTTCAATATGGAAACGCCTTTCTCCGTCTGCATGCCGGTCTTCATGGCCTTGGCGAACGGCTGGCTGTGCCCCGGCATGTCGATCTCCGGAATCACCTGGATATTCAGCCCGGCGCAATAATCCACCAGCTCCTTCAACTGCTCCTGCGTATAAAACTTGCCCGGCAGCCGTGACTTCCAGTGAAAGACGCGGTCCGTCAAAGCCGGAAACTTCTTCACTTCCAGCCTCCACGCGGGATCATCCGTCAAATGCAGATGGAGCGTATTAATCTTGTAGCGGGAAACCCGGCGCATCAGCTCCTTGATAAACGCGGGAGACATATAATAACGCCCCACGTCCAGCATCATGCCCCGCAGGGCGAAGGCGGGTTCGTCGCTGATCTGCACGGAGGGCATGAAAAAACCTCCCTTTCCTTTGGAAACCAGCTGCCTCAGCGTTTGCAGGGCATTAAAAAAACCGCCAAAGCTCCCTGCTCTGACAGTTGCCTTTTCCGGTGCGACGGACAGGATATATGCTTCCCCCTCAATTCCGGCGTCCAGGCTCAACTCCCATGTCAGGGAACCTTCCTCAAAAACATCCTTGCTCACGGAAGCCGGAATGCCGAACATCCCGAATACATCCTTCATTTCCCTCACCAGGTCATCCCTGCGGGGAACATCCCGGTCTAAATGCACATGAACGCTTTTAAAACGCACCCCGCCCTTACCCCTGACGACTTTGGAAGGATAAGGAATCAACGCAGGGGAGGAAAACTCCGGCACAGGCGCGGTCACGACCTCCCCGCCCATCAACCCCCACGGGGAACAAACCAGCAGGGCGGCAAAAAACCGTACAGGAATGCTGAAAACTCTGAACAAAAACATCTCCTTATATACGGCATCCTGTCTCAACTCTTGTCAAAACAGGCCTTGTGGAGTAAAAAATACCCCTTTCTTCTGGTCTTTTAACACTGCATGCCGGATACTCCACGCTGCATTTCAACGCTTGAAACGGACGGAAAGGAAAGAGCATTCCCTCCATCCCGTAAAACCGCAGCCATGCCTAGCGCAAACGTTCCAGAAGGGCGTCAATATCCATGAAATCCTGCCCGTGGATCAGTTCCCCGAGAATGGGCGCGTCGGAAAACTCCTCCACCATGCTCCTGTTCGTAACGCAAGCGGTATCCCACTCATCCTTCACGTTATTAAACACAATACCCAGGCATTCCAGACCGCGCGCCTTGATCGCATTCAGCGTCAGCAGAGCATGATTGATGGCTCCCAGCTTGTTGCCGATCACCAGAAGAATGGGAAGATGGAAATCCGCAGCCATGTCGCTGAAATTCCGGCCTGCCGCGATCGGCACCTCCCAACCGCCCACGCCTTCCACCAGCACACACTCATGCGCGGCGGCCAAAGCCTCATAAGCGCGGCGGATAGCGTCTTCATCCACCTGTGTATTCTCCAGCTTGGCAGCCACATAGGGGCAGGTGGCATTCTTCAAAAACACGGGATTCAACTCATCCAGCGTCAGGCCTTCCGGCCCTGCCTCCCGCAGAAGCCGGGCATCCTGCCTGTCTCCGCAGGCCACGGGCTTGAATCCTGCGGCGTTCACGCCCCGTTCTCTCAGGGCCTTCACAATCAGGCAGCTTACATAAGTTTTGCCTATCTCCGTATCAGTTCCGGTAACGATAAAATTCCTCATGACGGTAAGCTTCAGGGATGGGATCTTCTGATCTCCTCCAGTTGCGCGCGGGACGGTGCGGCATCATTAGTAGTCACCCAATGGTTGATGAAAGACCAGATGATGACGGCCAACACCAGGCAGAACAACTTGGCAGGCCAGTTAAGCAATAGCAGTTTTTTCATTGGAAGGAGAAATATTCAGAAGCTCTTCAAGACGGGCCTTCAACTGTTCCGGAGTCAGGTTGCGCTCCAGCTTGCCGCCCACGGCCAGGGCAATGGCTCCCGTTTCTTCGGAAACCACCACCACCACACAATCGCTTTCCTCAGACATGCCTACGCCGGCACGGTGCCGCAGCCCCAGGGTACGGTCGCTCATCTCCTTCTGGGAAACAGGGAACACGCAGGCGGCAGCAGAAATCCGGTCGCCGGAAATAACCACTCCTCCATCGTGAAGAGCGGTTTTCGTATGAAAAATAGTCAGGGCCAGTTCCGGGGAAAAAATGGCGTCCAGCTTCACGCCGGAATCTTCAATGGGCTTCATGCTGATACTCCGCTCAAAGGCGAACAGGGCGCCGAACCGCTGATTGGAAAGCTTGCTCACTGCCTTGCAGAAATTGTCCAGGAAGTCCACCCTCTGAAGCTTGGCGAAGGAGGAGAAAAACGGATGGCTACCCAGCTTCGCCAGCCCTACGCGCAATTCCGGCTGGAAAATCACCACCAGCGCCAGCGCCAGGCCCGGAGCGAAAATGCGCGTCAGGATCCATGAAATGACGTTCAACTGGAAGAAAAAGGCCAGTACCACCAGGGCCAGGAAACAGGCGAACAGCCCTACCATAATGCGGGCGCCGCGCGTCGCATGGAAGGCACGGTAAATCTGATACAGGAACACCCACAGGATGAAAATTTCAACGATCGCCCTGAGCGCATCCTTGATCACAATCCAGTCCCACATGGGCACAAGCTACACAACAACCCAGATGATTGCAACACCGATCCTTTCCTTCCCTGTTGCTACGCAAAATGAAAACTGCTATAAGCGCACCATGAAATTCCGGATATTTCCCTCTCTGCTATCCGCTGCGCTCATCCTCTCCATCTCCACGGGTTGCATCATCTCCCACTGCACCACGCCCGGGGACGAAACGGCACCAGCCTCCACCGTGCGGCCCGGACTGGAAAGAGAACTGAAAAAAGACGTCCGTTACCTGGCGAAAACCTGCCATCCCCGTCCGGCCGGCTATGAAAAAAACCAGGCCAAAGCCGTAGAATACATTGCCCGTTCCCTGGCGGACTCCGGAGCCAAAGTCACCTATCAGCCTTTCTCCGCGGACAAGCGTCCCTTCGTCAACGTCAGTGCCGTCTTCCCCGGAAAATCAGCCAAAAGAGTCATCGTAGGAGCACACTATGATACCTGCGGGGACACGCCCGGGGCGGACGACAATGCCAGCGGCGTGGCCGGGCTGCTGGCCCTGGGGCGCATGCTTAAAGGCATATCCCCCCCAATACACCATTGAGCTCATCGCCTACGCCAACGAGGAACCCCCGTACTTTGCCACGGAACACATGGGAAGCGCGCAGCACGCCCGGAAGCTTTACACGGAACAAATAGGCGTCAAAGCCATGATCTGCCTGGAAATGATCGGCTACTTCTCCGACAAGGAAAACAGCCAGACCTATCCGGGGCCCGGCATGGGGACGCTGTATCCGGACAAGGGAAACTTCATCGCCATCGTAGGCAACTGGAACAGCGTCAGGCTGGGCCGCGACATCCAGAAAAGCATGCGTCCCTTCCTTCCCACCGTCCGACTCAACCTGCCGCAGATCAAGGGCATGTGCATGGACTTCTCCGACCACCGCAACTTCTGGGCTAAAGACATGCCTGCCGTGATGATCACGGACACGTCCTTCTTCCGCAACCCGAACTACCACCAGCCCGGAGACCTTCCGGAAACGCTGGACTACCGCCGCATGGCCCAAGTGGTCTGCGGCGTCCACCAGGCCGTTCTGCATCTGGCGGCGGAAGAAAAATAAAGTCCCCGCGCCGTGCTCGGCGTCAAACGGCCTGGCCGTCCATAATCGTGATGATGCGGTCGCCCCGCCGGGCCAGGTGTTCGTCATGAGTCACGATCACCAGTGTTTTGCGGGACTCGTCCGCCAGACCGAACAAAAGATCAAGGACTTCCGCGCCATTCTTCCTGTCCAGATTCCCGGTAGGTTCATCCGCAAAAATGATGGGGGCGTCATTCGCGAGCGCACGTGCAATGGCTACACGCTGTTGTTCTCCGCCGCTCAATTCGCCCGGCAGATGATTCAGGCGGTGGGACAGGCCCACACGGTCCATCAGTTCCGTGACATACTCCATGCGCGGCCTTTTACCGATGGAGGAAGCCAGGCAGGCGTTTTCCAGGGCCGTCAATTCCGGCATGAGCAAATAGTTCTGGAAAATGAACCCCATGTTCCTGTTGCGGAAAATGGAGCGCCCCGTGGCAGACAGGGAGTAAATATCCGTGCCGTTGATCGTCACTTTGCCCTCCTGGGGTGTTTCCAGACCGGCGAGCGTATACATCAGCGTCGTCTTCCCGGCACCGCTGGGACCGCACAGGAACACCTTTTCCCCGGCGGCAATGTGCAGGTTCACCCCGTGCAGAATCTCAATGGACTTCTTGCCGATGGAATAGCTGCGGTGGAGGTTGGCGGCGGTAATCACGGAATTCAGTATAACGAAATGGCTGCCGGATTAAAGTTCTATATTGTCGATAAGACGCACGTCGCCGAAATACACGGCGGCGGCCATCAGGGCCGGCTCCCGGTTCCCCTCCAGGGGCTGCATGGTCTCCGCGTCCACAATCTCCAGGTAGTCGATCCGCGTGCCGGGAACGGCTTCAATCACCGCGGCGGCATGATCCTTCACTTCCCGGACTCCCGTCCCGTACCTGAACTCGTCCCTGGCCTGGAGCATGGCCTTCCGTATCACGACGGCCTGTTCCTTCTGCTCCGGAGACAGCCGGGCGTTCCGGGAAGAATAGGCAAGGCCGTTCTCATGCCGCACGATCTCCGCACCGTGGATGCGCACCGGAATATCCAGGTCGCGCACCATGCGGCGGATAATTGCCAGTTGCTGGTAATCCTTCTTCCCGAAGATGGCGTCCGTAGGCTGCACCAGGTTGAAAAGTTTGGCCAAAACCGTGCAAACTCCGGAAAAATGTCCCGGCCGTGACGCCCCGCACAGCGTAGTGGACAAAAAACCTTCCTCCACGCTGATGCTGCGCTCTCCAGCATACATCTCTTCCGGAGCCGGGGAAAACACGTAATCCACTCCGGCGGCTTCGCACAACTCCAGGTCCTTCTCCGGAGTGCGGGGGTAGGTCAGCAAGTCGGAAGTGTTATTGAACTGGATGGGGTTGACGAAAATGCTGGCTACCACTACGCCGTCCTCCCCGGCCAGCTTCCTGGCCTGCTCCAGCAGGGAACGGTGGCCGCTGTGGAGAGCCCCCATCGTGGGAACGAGAACAACGGGATCATTCTGCCGGCGGTGTTTGGACAGGGCTCCCTTCAACTGAGCCTTGGTCGAAAAAGTTTGCATGCGCATAAAGTGGCCTCATGATGACAAAAGTTCAATCCTGAAATATGGCTAGAAGATTGACGCATGCCATTCCACATGTAAACTGGCAAAGTCAGAAGACGCTAAAAATTATGAGATTCTTCAAAACAGCATTATGTGTATCCGCTGCAATGGCATTCAGCGCCACTGCCAACGCCGAACTGAAAGTAGCTACAGTGGACGTGCAGAAACTCTTTGCCGACTACTACAAAACGCATGAAGCCCAGGCGGAAGTGGACAAGGCGGCGCAGGCGGTCCAGCAGGATAACAACACCCGTGCGGAAAGCATCAAGAAGATGGAAGCCGATTTCACCGAAATGGTCAAAAAGCTCCAGGACCCTTCCCTGAATGAAAAGGACAAAAAAGACCTGGAACAGAAAGCCCAGATCACGCGCCAGCAGGCGATTGCCCTGGAACAGGAACGCCGCACTTTTGTGGAGCGCCAGCTCAAATCCCTTCAGGAACAAATGAAACTGCGTTCCACCAACATCATGGGTGAAATCACCAAGGTTGCGGAAGGCATCGCCACCAAGAGCAACTATGACCTTGTTCTGGACAAGAGCGCCCAGGCTCTCCGTTCCAACAACGTCTTCGTTTACACCAAGCCCAGCATGGACATCACCCCCACCGTGATGAAGGAACTCAACAAGGATGCGCCCGCGGGCTTTGATCCTACCAAGAAAAAGACACCGGCCGTTCCCGCCGCGCCTGCGGCTCCGGCCAAGTAACCCTTGACATTGCCCCCGGGAAGGCGGAATCATATCCGCATGAAGCTTTCACTTGAAGCCGTGGCCGCCCTCACCGGGGGAACAATCCTCTCCGGCGATCCCGAACTGAATGTGTTCGGGGTCGCTTCTCTTCTCGACGCCACCCCGGAGGAAGCCTCCTTCCTGGGCAACGAGAAATACTTTGAAGATTTTCTGCATACTTCCGCGGGAATTGTCCTGGTGCCTCCGGGACTGCCCAAATATCCTGAAAACGTCGCATTTGTGGAAGTAGCCAATCCTTCCATGGCCTTCAACGCCCTGGTCAAATACTTCAAGGCTTCATCCTATAAATTCGTGCCCGGCATCCATCCCTCGGCCGTCATCGACCCTTCAGCGAAAATCAATCCGGACAAGGTCCGCGTGGGGGCTTACACCTGCATCGGCGCACACTGCGAAATCGGCGACGGCACGGACATAGGCAACGGATGTCAGATCGGTGACGGTGTCACGATGGGGGAAAACTGCCGCTTGCACGCCAATGTCACCATCCGCGAACGCTGCAAGCTCGGCAGTCGCGTCACCATCCAGCCTGGCGCCGTCATCGGTTCCGACGGCTTCGGCTTCCTAATGGGAGATAATGGCCGCTATGTGGGCATCGACCAGGTAGGCATTGTGGAACTGGAGGACGATGTGGACATAGGAGCCAACACAACGATTGACCGCGCCCGGTTCGGCCGCACCGTCATCGGGGAAGGGACTAAAATAGACAATCTCGTCCAGATCGGACACAACGTCGTGGTGGGCAAGCATTGCATCATTGTCGCACTGTCCGGAATTGCCGGCAGCACGCATGTGGGGGACTACGTCACCATCGCAGCCCAGGTAGGCATTGCCGGCCATCTCAAGGTTGGTTCCAGATCCACGCTGGCGGCACAAACGGGTGTTACGGCGAACATTCCGGAAAACGCTGCCTACTGGGGTACTCCCGCCTCCCCCTTCAAGGACGCTTGCCGCCAATTTGCGGCCCTCAGGAAGCTCCCGGCCCTCGTCAAGGAAGTCCATTCCCTCAAAAGGAAACTGGACTCATCCGGAAACTAGCAGGGAACAGGACAGCCCGGGGACGGAGCCTCAGAAAAACGTCTCTGAAAACAACACTTCAGGCCTGGCCCGTTCCCCAGCGGCGGTGAAGAAACCGTTCCAAGGGAGAAAACAGAATCTTGTCCGACAGGAGTCCTATCACCACAATCACGAACATAATGCCCACTACCTGATCCATCGCGTTCAGCTCACGCCCATAATGCAGAAGCTGACCCAGGCCGAACCCGGTCAGAATGGGCACGAAAATTTCCGCAGCCATCAGGGAACGCCACGCAAAGGCCCAGCCCTGCTTCATGCCGCTCACCACAAACGGGGCGGAAGCGGGCAAGGTGACGTGGATCAGGCAGTAAATGGGCCCGGCGCCCATCGTGCGGGCGGCCCTGGCATAAATGGGCGGCACGTTCCGCATGCCGTTGGCCGTAGCTAGAATGACGGACCACAGGGTTCCCATAATCACCACAAACAGCATGGCGGACTCCGTCTGCCCGAACCACAGGGTAGCCAGAGGAACCCAGCATACGCTGGGCAGAGCCTGAAACCCCAGGGAAACCAGACCCAGCGTATTCTGCATCAACTGGAATCGGGAACACAGCATGCCGAGGGGAATCCCCATCACCAGGCCAATGCCGTACCCCAGTCCCAGCCGCTTCACCGTAATCCAGGAAGCTTCTTCCAGAGCTCCGTCCGCAAAGGACGAGCGCAGATATTCCCACACCTCCAGCGGAGAGGGAAACAAATAAGGTTTCCAAACCTGCTCGTCACTCAAATACTGCCATACCCAGATGACGACAATGAAAAACACGAGAGAACATGCGTGGGCTCCCCATTTTGACCATCTGTTCCTGTTCATTTCGCAGCTCCTTTCAAATCACGGGTGATGCGGGACGACAGCAAGGCCAGATCCTGGCTGTTGATATCCCTGGGATGAGGCAGATCCACGGAATACTCCTCGCAGATTCGTCCCGGATGCGGAGTGAACAAAATCACGCGGTCTCCCAGGCACACGGCTTCCCGCATATTGTGGGTAACAAAAATGATCGTCATGCCCCACCTGAGGTGAATATCCTGAATATCCTGATAAAGCTGTTCCCGGGTCATGGCGTCCAACGCGCCGAACGGTTCGTCCATCAGCAAAATGCGTGGATTCGTCGCCAGAGCACGGGCCAGGGCCACGCGCTGCTTCATTCCCCCGGAAAGCTCGTGAATGTGGGCGTGCATGCAATCCTGGAGCCCCACCAGCTCCAGATTCTTCTCTGCAATGGCCATGCGCGCGCCGCGCGTCAAACCGGGCACCAGCTTCAGGCCGAACATCACATTCCCCAGCACGTCCAGCCACGGAAACAGGGCGGACTCCTGAAACATCACAGTACGGTCCCGGCCCGGCCCGCTCACGGGAACACCGTCCAGTTCCACCGTGCCGGAAGAGGGGAACTCAAGCCCGGCGATAATATTCAGCAAAGTAGTCTTTCCGCAGCCGCTGGGGCCTACCAGGCAAACGAACTCCCCGGCCTTGATATTCAGGTTGATGCCCTCCAGGGCCTCCACCTTCCCCCGCCGTCCTTCAAACACCTTGGACACTCCGGCGATGCGCAGCTTGCATCCGCCCGGCCCGCAATGCTCTTCTCCCATAATCATCCCTGCGTTTCCTCCTTCATGGCCAACTGTTTCTCCTCTACCGCCTCCGGTGTCACCAGGCCGGAAACGTCGGGAACCTCCTTCATGAATCCGGCATGATAGGCGTCCTGCACAAACTGCTGCAACTTGGGGATGAAAATCTTGTCCTTCATATGAATGCTCTTCCATGCCCGGGCAATCAATTCCGGTTCAACCTTGGAATGGGTAAGCTCCTCCAATTCCTTCACCACAATGGCCTGGGCCTCCTCCGGATTCTCCCGTATCCACTGGTTCAGCTCTTCATGCGCCTTCACGACGGCCTGCGCTACTTCGGGCTTCTCCTTCAAAAAATCAGCCCCGCACACCAATACCGTTGCTATGGAATCCTCCTCGTTCACCAGCACCCTTCCTTTGGCCATCATCACTAAACGGCTCACCCAGGGCTCCACCGTCCAGACACCGTCCAGCTTCCCCTGGCGGAACAGGCTCAACTGTTCCGGATTAGGCGTAGGAAGAATCTTCACGTCTCCACCGCGCTGCGTCACGTGCAGGCCGCCTCGGGAAAACCAAGCGCGGGCGGAAACATCCTGCGTATTGCCAAGCTGGGGCGTGGCTATCACCTTGCCGCGGAAATCCTGCGGTTCCTTCAGGGAGGAATCCTCCGGCACCACCAGGGAGGCTCCTCCTTCTACAGCTCCGGCGATCATCCTGATATCCTGGCCGCGGGAGCGGACAAACGCGTTGATGGCTGGACTGGGTCCCACATACGTCAGCTCAATGGACCGGGCAAATACCGCCTCCATGGCGCTGGGTCCTGCGTTGTACACATACCAGTTGATCCTGACATCTTTCCCGGTAGCCTTCTTCACGCGCTCTTCAAACCACCCGTTCCCCTGTCGGGAAAAATGATGGGCCACCAGACCCTGCACGTGGGTCACATTCGGGAAATGACCGAAATTCAATTCAATCACATTCGCATCCTCCTCCTTCCCGTCCCGGCAGGAAACGAGAGGCAGGCAGAGGGAGGCGGCCAGAAACAACAAAGGAAATCTTGAAAAAAACATGGGATATCAAAAAAATGGTTGCAGGCTCACGGCATCTTGGCCGCACCCTTTCAGGCTCCGACTAGCAGAAAAAGACATCTGCGGCAAGTTTCCGCATGTGACGACTTTTTCACAATGGACAGCCGGATTGCCGATTCTGTTGAAAAACTCCCCCATTCTGCAACCCGCAAAATCCGGTCTATTGACAAGGACGTGCGTTCCCGCTACAAAAAAGCGCTATTTGCCCCTCTATGCCGAACAAAACGCACCAGCCGCATTTCGGAGCATGGCTCAACCTGCCTCCGCCCGGGGACGGACGGGTGCGCCCCGCCGTCAAATACAGATGCACCCTTCTGCTGCTCCTTTACTGGGGTATTCTGTCTGCTGTGCCGCAGGCAGGAAACAATGTGGTGGAAGTCGGCCCCTCCTTCTCCCCCTGGATAGCGGCTCTGGAGCTTACCCCCTTCATCCTTGTTCCGGCATTCCTGTGCCTCGTCCCTCGTACGGGGTCCCAATGGAGGGCTCTGATGATTGCCGCGTATGCGGGACTGGCGCTGTGCCTGCTGCTGGACCTGTCGCTTCCTGCGGACGGTTCATGGGGAGACCTTCCCCTGACAGGGCACTATGGCACGCTTGCATGGCCCGCAGACGGCCACTGCGAATGGCTCATTACGCTGCCCCGCTTCTCCACCTTCTGGAGCCTGCTCATCTATGTATCCCTTTCCAGCGCCGGAATTTCACCCATCCTGCGTCTGCTGGCGCTCGCCTGGTGGTTCCTGCTCTGCTTGGCCCCCATCAACACCGGAATAATTGGATACGCGGACCTTCTGGGCCCCCTGGCCATCATCGCCGCCATCCTGGCCTGCATGCACCTGGCAAACAAAAACGGCTCCTGACAATGCTTGCCGTTTCCGATGGAAAAACTCTTCCGCAGCCCGGCAAAGGGGAACACTGCCCTCATCGTCACTTCCATGCCGAGAAGACGGGAGCGGCCATGGCACGGACGGCTCAACGTCAAAGAGCTGTTTCACACCCGGTGAAACAGCTCTTTTCCAAATTCATTCCAAGTCTGAACTACTTCCAGATCACCTCAAAAATGTTCACGGAAGTATCCTTCTTGCCGGTAAGGCCGATAGCCTTGACCGGCTTCCTGACGGACTTCAAATTCAAGGTGGTCACTTTCTTGCCCTTGCCCAGGCTGCCAACGGGAACCCAGCGGCCGTCCGCTCCGCAGGCCTGGACGGTTGCTTCCCTGCCGTCCGACAGAACAATGGCTGAATTAGCGCGGGGAGAAGTACAGGGAATCTCCACCCGTTCCGGGGACAAATCCACAGACAAAAACGTAGCCAGGTTGAAATCGCCGGCCGCACCGCTGTTGCCGTCTTTCTTGCCCTTGTTGGCAAGGTTGAGCTTGAACTCTTCCAGCGTTACCTCCTGCGGGGATGATCCGGCATTCACCAGTTTCACACCTTTCACCACACCGCCGATCTCTGCGGAGCCGTCTGCTTTCAGCGGCACTTCCGTCCAGCCCTTCCCGTCCATGGAAATAAACAATTTAGCCCACTTCATGTCCGGCGTCTTCAAATTGATGGACGCGGACTCCACAGCCGCGCCGGCAGGAATTTGAAGCCCCAGAGACTTCCTGGGGGGCAACGGATGCACCTCCATGATGCGCTTCAGGGAAATATCCGTGTCGCCTGTCTCGGCCACGGCTCCCTTGAAAGCAGGAGCGTCCGTCAGAACGGAAGGAGCGGCGGGGGCATTCACCTTGAAATCACGAATGGCCGTCCACACGTCGGGCTTGCCGCCGGGAACGCCCTGCACCGTGGCGCGGTAGCGCACAAAGCGGCCTTTTTTCCCGCTGCCCTGGTACTCCACGCGCACACCGCTCGTTTCCGGCATCAGGGGCGACCATGACTGTCCGTCCATGGACACTTCCAGCTGCCCCTTGTTCACGGCATCCTTGTCTGAATCATTCCGGCCCATCACGATGGAAACGGTGCGTATCTCGCGGGGGACACCCAGGTCCACGCCGAAAAAGTCGCCCTTCTTCTGAACTTCCTTGCAGTAAAAATAGGACTCGGGATCGTCATCCAGCATCTTTTCAATACCGTTCTTTAGCTTGGTGGAAACATACGGCTTCACCCGCCCCACGGCCCGCCCGCTCACGCGGGAAAGCACCGGAGTGGACCCCAGGTCCAGCAACTCGCGGACGGCGGGAGCCATTACCAGTTCGGACGGCTTGACAGCCGTCTGCCACGGGGAATTCTTCTTGGTCACCTCCGTCACGTGTTTATTGATGGCCTTGCTGATCTCCTTGCTGTAGCGCTGCATCTCCGCCAGCAGGCAGGCGGCCTCCATGGCGTAATTCAATGCCGCGGAGGAATTCCCCGCCTCCGTGGCCTCCAGCATCTGCATGCTGTTCATCCCCGCCTTGCCGAGCGATTCAAACTGGATCAGCCAGGGCTCCACTTCCGCGACAAAAGCGGGATTGTTCGCCTTGGCCCGGATGATGTCCGGAGCCTGGGCCATCTTCGCAAACTCGGCTTTCAGGCGTTCAAATGCCTTGTTGTCCGCCACCTTCGCGCCGCGGCGGCACAGGTCCAGAACCTGTTCCACCACGGGAGCGATCTCCACGGACTCCTCCTTGCGGTAATTGTGCCCGCTCGGACCGCCGTCGCTATTGTGGTTGGCAAACGTCTGCATGGCGGAGGCGCAGCCGGGGAACAAAATGCGGATACTGTCCTTCCACGTCTTGTCGGAATCATACGCCTTGGCGTTCCAGGTCATGTTCGCCACGCTGAACAGGGAAATCTTGGAGGCCTCCGGCTTGTCCATCGGATTGGAGGCGAACCCCTGCATGTACGGCATCGCGTCCGCATCCACACCGTAGGTGCGCCCCAGGAACAGCGCGTGGCGGACGTAATCCGTCACCGGGAAATTCCACCAGATGAAAGCGGGCCTCTGCAAAAACTTGTTGATGCCCTTCAGGGCCGGGGTGCGGATATCGCTTACGATGCCGGACCCCGTCCACATAATGCCGATATCCTTATCCAAATGTTCCCCCATCACCTCGTGATAACGGCCGCCGTTGCCGGCATACGCCGTGGGACACACGATGAGCGGGGTTACGTCCGGCTTCTTGTGGATAAACTCCTTGTTCAAATAATTCAGGAACTCCACCTGACCTTCAGGCTTGGCCCCCTCTCCGCCGATGTCGTCAAAAAACACGGCAAAGGAGCGGAACCCCAAATCATACATCATCTCAAACTTCTTCACTGCCGCCTTCCGGTCCGCCTCTCCCCAATGGATATCCGCACCGGGGTGCACGGCCCAGACGAAATTCACCTTGTTTTCCTTTGCAATCTTCACCAGTTCTTTCAAATCCTTGGCCATGTCCGCCGGATAAGGCTCCCGCCATCTCTTGGAAAAACCGTGGAACACGTCGTCCTTCGGGCCGTAGATGTAGGTATTCATCTTGTACTTCCCGTAAAACTTGAACTGGCTGATGCGGCCTTCCTGCCCCCACGGCAGCCCGTAAAAGCCTTCAATGGTGCCGCGGAACGGAACATCCGGCCAGTCCAGTACCTCCACCTGCGGAACCGTCACGCCGGAAGGCGTCTTCTCCGCGAGCTGAAGCAGGGTCTGGGCCGCATAAAACAGGCCCTCGTCATCATACCCCGTCATCCGGATTCCCTGCGGCGTCACGCTCAGGGAATAGGCGCCCGCCTTCTGCGGAATATTCCCGGCAGGTTTCTTGCTCCCCTTGATGATGGACATCTGAACAGGAAACCCGTTCGGAGACAGCGCGAACATGCTCTTCAACGCGTTCATGGTGGGGGCATCCTTGACGCCGATCAGCTTCAGCGCGGGAACCGTTACGGAACCGCCGCTTCTGGTCATCTTCTGGGGAATGGGATACACTGGCATCCTGGACGCTTTTTTCGCGTGACCGGATGTGGCCGCGGATGAAGTGGAGGAGGAGGACTGGGCGAACAGAGGCAGGGCAAGCCCGGCTCCAAGCGCCGTGACCGCCATCATGGATCGGAAGGGAATCAAGTTCATAAGTGTAAAAAAAAGCCTGTACAGGACAAGTCCATGTAAATACGGACCAATCGCCTCACTTCTAGCAGGATGACCCCTGCATGTCAAATTACTTCGCCCCGGTACGGAAAGCTGCCCATCGTAACGACTGTGCCATGAAGACAGAACCCATTCCTGCGGGCATCGCTCCTGCGGCCCCGTCCCCTCCATGCGTACTCCGGTCCGTACCGCCATACACGCCGCAGAAGGAGTCAATTCCCGAAACGGAAAAAACGAAAACACATTCGAGGGAAACGAACCAGGCAGGCAGCCGCCCCGGAAAGGAATACTGAAAATGAACTCAGAAATTGTTCTTCTTCAACCCCTGGCAGGGAAAAATCCGGAAATATCGAAATAGATGACCACTTCCTTGCCTTTTTTCGTCCTGATCGTAATCACATCATAGGACTTCCCTTCATGCTGGACGAGCCCCTGCTGAAGCTTTTCATAACTCCCGTATTTTTTCTTAAGCCATTTCCCTTCGGCAGGGACACCATCCATCGAACTTGTTGCGCCAACGATCACGACGGCCTTTTCAAAGCTGGAACCGTCTCCGCCTTTATAAGTAATACGGGAGGCTGCCTCTTTTTTCCCTACCTTCGCGGGCATGGCTGGATCTTCGGTTTTGGCAACGGCGCACAGGCCGGAAACCAGCGCAAAAAATAAAACGGGCAGCAAGGCTTTCATACTCTATGAAATATAAAAAGTACTCATTCCCATGTAAAGTTTTTTAAGACAAGAACATCCGCATGGCCGCATCAGGAAACGGCATACGGGAAAACATAGCAACAAATCCCTGCATCCTTTCACCTGCGGAACCATTCCCGACTACAACCACGCCGCCACTTCGTTTAAAGTCCCGACACGGGCCGTGGCGCAAGTCGGCCCATTTCCGGAGGAAAACAGAAAATTCCGTCCCACGCCGGCGGAAAGGGCTGCCCGAATATCCCGTTCCCGGTCGCCGACGGACACGCAGGATGCCATATCCAGACCGTGCGCGGTACAGGCTTTCAAAAACAGGCCCGGATTCGGCTTCCGGTCGGGATGCCCGTCATCCACGCTGGGGCAGTGGAACACGTCCGCGATCTCCGCCCCGGCGTTGCGGAACACCCCCTTCATGTAATCCGTCAGCCGTGAAAAATCCTCTTCCGTAAACATGCCGCGGCCTATGCCGGACTGGTTGGTCGCCACGATCACCAAATACCCCTTCTCCTTCGCCCGGCGGCAAAGCTCCAAAATTCCCGGCACCAGTTGGAAATCCTCAATGCGGTGCACATACCCCCCGTCCACGTTCACCACACCGTCCCGGTCCAGAAACAGGGCTTTACCGTCCATACATTTCCTGTTCAACCAGCTCGCAGACCAGATGGCCCACGGCAATGTGCATCTCCTGAATATTATTCGTGGCATCGGAAGGAACGGCAATGCAGAAATCCGCCTGCTCCTTCATGGCGCCTCCGCCCCGCCCCGTAAGGGCTACGGTCCGAATACCCATGCTCCGCGCCAATTCCATCGCCAGCACGATATTCCGGCTGTTGCCGCTGGTAGAAAGCCCCACCAGCAGATCTCCCGCACGTCCCACGCCTTCGAGTTGCCGGGCAAACACGGTATCATACCCGTAATCATTCCCGACGGCGGTCAGAATGGACGTATCCACCGTCAGGGCCAGGGCGTTCATGGCCGGACGGTTCAACTTGTAGCGTCCCACCAGTTCCGCGGCCAGGTGCTGGGAATCCGCGGCAGACCCTCCATTGCCGCAGAACATGATCTTGTTCCCGGCCCGGAGGGTGTCCGTACAGACGCGCGCCACCGTTTCAATATCCCCGGACAAAACGGCCAGCGCCCTGAAATTGTCCGCTATCCCTAAAATCTGTTCCTTGATGTAATCGCTCATTCCGGTCTCTTCTTCATTCGGTTGATAATATCGGTGGAGGAAAAGCCCTCCAGCCGGGGCAACTCAACGGCCCTGCCCCCATAGGACACCACATACTGCCCTTCCGGCCAGCGTTCCAGAGGATACCCCTCCTTGGCGATCACGTCCGGGCGCAGCTTCTCGATCAGCGGAAGCGCGGTATCCTCGTCGAAAAGAACCACGTAATCAATGAAATCCAAAGATGCCAGCAGCAGGGAACGAAGTTCCTCGTTATTGACGGGCCTGTCCTCCCCCTTCAGCCGCTTGATGGACGCATCCGTATTCAGCCCCACAAAAAGCACGTCGCAGGCCTCGCGAGCCTTCATGAACGAATGCAGGTGGCCCAGATGCAGAAGATCGAAACAGCCATTCGTAAACCCCACCACCTTCTTTTCCTTCCGGAAGCGTTCCGCCAATTCCGCAGCGGCTTCCGCCGTCAGGATATTGTTCCGGTGATGCCAGGAGGAAACCTTGCGGGCTTTCTCCTCCAGCGCTTCTTTCAACTCCCCTCCGGTCACGCTCGCCGTGCCGAACTTGCCCACCACGATTCCGGCGGCCACGTTGGACACGACCAGCGCCTCCGGCACCGTGGCGCCCGCCGCCAGGGCCGCTCCCAGGCTGGCCAGGGACGTGTCCCCGGCGCCGGATACGTCAAACACCTCGCGCGCCTCCGTGGGAATGCATACAAAATCGGCGGGATTGGAAGAAGGAATGAAAATCATCCCGTGCTCGCTCAAAGTCACGAGCAAATTCTCAATGCCGAACTCGTCAAACAACTTCGCGGCGCCTTCCAGAGCCGCCTTCTCCCACCCCGGAGCGGAGGGATTCAAACGGACTCCCGTGGCCTCCTGAAACTCCTTCATATTCGGCTTCACCAAAGTAGCCCCGCCGTAACGGGAATAATCCGCTCCCTTGGGGTCCACGATGACGGGCTTTCCGGCCGCACGGCACCGGGCAATCACGGCGGGAGCGGTTTCCCCGTCAAACAGGCCCTTGCCATAATCAGACAAAAGGACAAGATCGGCGTCCGGCAGGCAGGCGTCCACCCGTTCCAGAAACCTCGCGGCCAATTCCGGCGCCATATTCAACTCCTGCTCCTGGTCCGCCCTCAGCAAATGATGTTTTCCCGCCACAAAACGGATCTTCACCGTCGTCTCGTAATCCCGGCACTCCACCAACTCAGGGGTGCAGCACGTATCTTCCAGAAAAGCCTTCACCTGCCGTCCGTTCGCATCGTCTCCCACCACGCTGACAAAAGTGGTCCGGCACCCCAGAGCGCACAAATTGGACACCACGTTCCCCGCGCCGCCCAGCATGCGCGTTTCCCTGTCCATCCTCATGATTGGAACGGGTGCCTCCGGAGAAATCCGGGTGACGCTGCCGTACAGAAACTTGTCCAGCATCACGTCCCCGATGCAGAGAATGCTCACCTGGGGAAATCCATCAATCAATGTATGCAGCCGGTTCATGGAGACGTTTCTTTCTACCATGCCCCGCCTGATAAGGCAAGGACAGTTGAAAACCGCCGGGAATACGGGAAAAAGGCAAAATCCCCGTCTCCCCGGGCTTCCTGCGGCATCTCCCTGCCCCCTCCGGACCGCAAAAAATGGGTCAGTCACGATAAAAATCTTGACCTCCAGGCGGGAAAGCACTACCTATTGTCTCCCGTTCCCGGACGAATAGAAAAAGGAAAATAAATCATGCGTGAAGTTACCGTAAGAAAAGGTGAACCTATCGACCGCGCTCTCAAGCGCCTCAAAACCAAGCTGGACGTCGAAGGCATTCTGGACGAAATGCGCCGCCGCCGTGCCTTTGAAACCCCAATGGACGAACGCCGCCGCAAGGCCCGTTCCGCCAGCAAGCGCAACAAGGTGAAATGGCGCTTCAACAACAAGAGCGAAGAAGCCGCCGCCGAAACCGCCGAAGCAGCTCCCGTTTCCGCTCCTGAAGCTTAAATCTCCATTGGTTCGGGAATAGAACCTCTTTCCATAAGGGCAACCCTTCTCCAAGGTTTGCCCTTTTTGCTTACCTCAGCAACATGATTCAATCCGCCCAGCTCTTCTCACGTGCACGCGCCGTCATACCGGGCGGCGTCAACTCCCCCGTCAGGGCCTTCCGCAATGTGGACGGCGATCCCTTCTTCGTCCAATCCGCCAAAGGCGCCTACATCACGGACGCGGACGGTCGCCAGCTCATCGACTACATCGGCACATGGGGCCCCGCCATTCTGGGACACGCCCCGGAATCCGTCCTGAACGCCGTACATGCCGCCGTGAACCGGGGGCTGGGCTATGGCATCCCTGCGCCGTCGGAGGTGGACATGGCGGAAATGATTGTCCGCATGGTGCCCTCCGTGGAAAAAGTGCGCATGGTCAACTCCGGTACGGAAGCCACCATGTCTGCCATCAGGCTGGCCCGCGGCTATACCGGACGCCGTAAAATCATCAAATTCATCGGCTGCTACCACGGGCATGTGGACTCCCTGCTCGTCGCGGCGGGTTCCGGCGCACTTACCTTCGGGGAACCGGACAGTGCGGGCGTTCCCCGGGAAATGACGCAGCTCACCATCACCCTGCCGTACAATGACCGGGAAGCCGTCAAAAAAGCCTTTGAATTGCATGGCCGGGACATTGCCGCCGTCATCATGGAACCCTTCCCCGCCAACGCCGGCCTCTACTTCCCTCAAAATGGTTTTCTCCACTTCCTGAGGAAAATCACCCGCCAGTATGACTCCCTGCTCATCTTCGACGAAGTCATGACAGGGTTCCGCGTTGCCCCCGGCGGCGTCCAGCAGCTTCATGGAATCATGCCGGACCTCACCTGTATGGGGAAAGTCATCGGCGGCGGACTTCCCGTAGGCGCATTCGGAGGCCGGGCTGAAATCATGGACTGCCTTTCCCCACTGGGGCCTGTGTACCAGGCCGGTACACTCTCCGGAAACCCCGTGGCCATGGCGGCAGGGCTGGCGCAGCTCCGGGAACTTCTGGAAGGAAATGCCTATGACCGCCTGGAGCAGCTGGGGGCACGGCTGGAGGCAGGTATCCGGGAAGCCATCCGGAAACACGGCAGGAACTACACCTTCCACCGCGCAGGCTCCATGTTCTGCCTCTTCTTCACGGAAGAGAAAGTCTATGACCTGGACACCGCCCAGAAAGCCTCCAAGGCTCTCTTCAAGCCCTTCTTCTGGAACATGCTGGAACAGGGCGTCTACTTTGCCCCTTCTCCCTATGAAACGGGATTCATCTCCCTGGCCCATACGGAAGAAGACATTGACCGCACGGTGGAAGCCGTGCATGCCAGCCTCTCCAGGCTCGTCTAGCGGGCCACAACTGCCTCATTCTCCGCGGAATGCGCCGTCGCCCGACGGCCGCAGTCCATGATTTGGAGTGACAGATGTCGTCCCTTCCCTTATAAGAATGGCATGAGACAGATGGCAGGTTCTGTTCTGCTCGCGTCCGTGACGGCCCTCATGGCGGTTCCGCTGGCAAACGCGGAGGAGAGAACGATGCGACTTACAGAAGAAGAAAAACAGGAACTGAGGGAAGCGAACGGACGCTTGCTTTCCCTCACTTTCCGCTTCCTGTATGACTCCTGGCCTCTGGACATCATGTCTCCCGGAAAAATGCAGGAGGAATTCAACTCCATCCTGCAATGCTACCAAATGATGGAGCAATTCCGGGAAACGGGCAGGCTCCTTCTTCAGGCTCCCGACCGCAACACGCCCTTGCATCTCTGCATCGCCATGGGCCTGAACAAGCTGGCCGTCCGGATGATAGAAGCGGGAGCCCCAGTCAATGCCCAGACCGTTTTTCCGCATAACGGCACGAAGGAACCCGGGGATACGCCCCTCATCTGGGCATGTTCGGCGGGCATTTACCAGGACTCATCAGCCGTGGACAGGCTTCCCGTAGTCCGAGCCCTCCTCAATCACGGGGCAGACCCCGATCTCCCGGGACCGGGAGGCACTACCCCCTTCATGTGGGCCGCCGCCCTGACCAACTCCGACCCTGAACAGGAAAAAATCGCCTTGGCCCTGCTGGATGCCGGCAGCCCAGACCTCAAGCGCAGGCTAAACGCCCATACGCGCGGAGTAGGGTTCTCCAGCCTTTCCACCGCCATTTTCAAACGGCTGATCCAGGCAGGCTGCGATGTGAACGAACGTTTCTTTGCCAGCAAGCAATCTCCACTCCACTTGGTCTGCGCCAGGGAAGAACCTCCGGAACGACTGATTCCTCTCATTGAACTCCTCATCAAGGCGGGTGCGGACCCCAACCAACTGGATGTGGACGGTCTGACGCCGCTGATGGCATGCAATTCCCCGGAAATAGCCGTCCGCCTCATGAACAACGGCGCCAATCCCTCTCTCCGCAACGAAGATGGCCAGACGACCTATGACTTCCACATGAAAAACGGGTATCGGGAAATTGCGGAAGCCATCAAGAAATGGCAGTCGGCACAGAAAAAAACTGCACAGGACCAGTAAAACACGGCATTTCGCGCTCATTCGCTCATACCGCAGAAAATGAAGCCGTAATCTCCCAAACGGAAAAGCTCCCGCAGACAACATTCAAACCGCCTGTCCTTCTTCCCTTCCGTTTACAGGGAAACATCCAAAAACAGGACAAATACCCATCCCCATGCGGACCTGGCTGTAAACAGGCAATCCTTGAAGCAACTTTCCGGAAAATTCAAATATTTCCAGAAAAATTTAAGAAAACATATAACGGCCCCATCCACAATGTCCATGATGCCCCGGCGGACGGCTGCTTGAACAGCCCAAAAAAAGCCGCCTCCCCGGACGGGAGACGGCTTTGAAAAGGAAAAGCGGTTCTTTATTCTTCCGCTTCAATCCCTTCACCGATCATCTTGAGATCTTCCGGCATCTTGCCTGTAGCAAAATAACCTTCAATTTCTTCAAGAGAACGGCCCTTGGTTTCAGGCAGGAAGAAAGCCACCGTGATGAAGTACAGCACCGTAATGCCGCCCAGCGTAAAGAACACGCCGGAATAGCCGCAGCTTCCCACCCACGGGAGGAAGGAACCGGCAATCACCGTGGACACAAGCTGGTTGATCAGCAGAGCAATCGCCATGCCGTTGGAACGGATGCGGGCAGGCATCAGCTCGGACAGGGCCAGCCAGACACAAACGCCCGGACCCGTCGCATAAAAGGCGATGAAGATGATGAAGAAGGCAGTGACGCCCCAGCCCACCGAGGAATCCGGCTTTTCACCCAACTCCGCCTTCAGGATGGAAACGGGCTTCATGGCATAGCCGTCCTTGCCGGCTACGACCATCTTGTTGGTGGAATCCGGCACCGCCTTGATGACGGCCAGGGAGGCTTTGTCCTCTTCCTTCTTGATATCCTTGGGATCCTTCGTCAATTCGGAAAACTCCACGACGGAAAGCTGCGTGGAAGAACCCATCAGGAACTGATACCATGCAGGATTGGCTTCCAGCTGGTCGTAAGTGATGATCAGCTGCATCCTGTTGATATCCTTGTCCGCCATGCCATTCTTGGAAAGCAGATCCTTGACGAATGTGGAATCGGGCGTACGTTCCAGCTGCAGCGTACGGATGCTGTCCACTTCCTTGCCTTCTTCAAACTGCTTCTGGACGGAGGGGCTCTGCTGCGCCAGCAGGGCAGCCACGTCGGAAGTCACGTCCTTGCGGGCCTCTTCCACATTATTGAACAGGAAACCGGTGCCAAGCAGGCCCACCACAATACCGGCCGTGCCGATCTTGAGCAGGAACTTGCGGCCCTTGCGGTCCACCAGCATCATGGCGACGATGGTCATCAGGCAGTTCACCACCTTGATGGTGAAATCCGCCCAGTTGGCGGTCGTGCCTTCCAGGCCGGCCTGCTGGAATACCTTCACGGAATAGTTCAGCACGGAGTTGATACCCGTAGCCTGCGTGAATGCCAGAACAAGAACCGCCAGAATAAAGGGATATACATACTTGCGCTGAAGAAGGGACTCGCCGGAGGAACTCTGCTTCTTCAGCTCTTCCGCCTTCAGCTTCTCTTCCTCTTCAATGTGAACCATTTCATCAAACACCTCCTGGGCGCGCACTTCCCCATAACTGCGGACGAGTACGGCCATGGCCTTATCCTTGCGGCCACGTCGGAACAAATAACGGGGGGATTCGCTCAAACGGAAGGAGCCGAAAAACAGGAACAGGCCGGGAATGGCGCACACCCAGAAAATGGCCTGCCAGGCAAACACCTTTGCGGAAGCCAGTTCTTCTTCGCTCACGCCGGAATCCTCCACGCCACCCACGTATTTGGCGGCAAACAGACCTATCACAGCGGCAAACACCAAGCCAACCGTCAGCAGGAACTGGAACATCCCCGTGCCCTTGCCCCGGGACTCCGCACTCAGACATTCCGCCAGATACAGCGGAACCACCACGCCGACGATACCGGCGCTGGCGCCCTGCAAAATGCGGCCCAGCAGCATGATGCCGAACACTTCCTGAGACAGGCAGATCACGGGAATACTCAGCGTAAACAGGGCGGCAGCGATCGTAATCAAAGCTTTGCGTCCCATCTTGTCGGCCAGATAACCCGCAAACAGGGAGGAAAGCACGCTGCCGAAAAGCACGGCGGCCACCACCTGGGAAAGCTGGGAGGGATTAAACCCGGCCGTCTGCTCAATGTAAGGGAGCGCAGCAGCAATGACGCCGACGTCCACACCGTAGAGAAGGCCGCCCAAACCGGCCATGATGAGGAGGTAGCGCATGTACCGCTTGGCCGCATCCGGGACGGCGGCCTTCATGTTTTCTTGGTCTGTCATGGTCGTTGCATTCTAGTAAAATGACTTTGCTCCGCAACCAAAAAGAGGCCATTTCCACAAAAAACTGGCTCCCGGCACTCTCCGTGTAATGGACAGCCCGCTTTCTCCCCCCCCTGCCACAGGGCCATGGTTACGGAAAAACACGTTTTCTAAGGAGTGCCCCTCCCGGATGATCCACGGCCGCATGGTTACTGTATGGCGGGAGAAGCTCCCTTCCCCAGCCGTTTTTCAATCAGGCTCACGGACAGTTCTGCGCACAGCCGCAATTCATTGTCGGCATCATGAATGAGCTCCTTGAGCGCGGCGAGAGACGGTTCCGTCCCAATTTCCCCAAGAATGCGCGCGGCGGAACGTTTCAGCACGAAATCGTCCGCCTCATTCAGTACCTGGATGACAGCGGTTTCCCCTGTGGGGCCGATGGACTTGCATTCATCCTCCCACCTCTGGGGGTCTTTCTTCCACTCACTCAAAAGCATCCCGAATGCGCTCTCCTTTTCCGGACCGCGCAGCAAAAATCTCAACAGGGAGGAAGGAACCTCGCAATCAGCCTTCTTCAACTCTTCCGTAACATAATACACCACGCGCTGGGCTTCCGCATCCTGTTCCTCCGCCCATACGACCAGGGCGGAAGCCAGGGCAGTCACATACTCGGCATCGCGCCCCCAAGGTTCCTTGAGCAATTCCACCAGCCTGGAGGAAACTTCATGGCGCAGCTTGTCGGGCTTCACGGCGGCAAGCCGCTTTGCCGCCGCAATAATGCGTCGGATATCCAGAGAGGACAGCTCCTTCAAATTCGCCAGCACGAAATACTGGTGACGTTCATCCTGAAGGGCGGCGGAAGCCGGACGAGCCTCAAACTTGTCCCGGTTCAGGATCACTTCCACAAAAGAACGTTCCTTGTCCTCCAGCGTCACCTCTCCCAGCCTGGAGACGACATCTACAAACTCCTTGAACGTAATCGGCGTGGGCGTAATGACAAACAGACCGCCTCCTGTACCCTTCCGGTCGTAAAACATCGGCTCGTCTCCGGACTGCGTCATCCGTTTCAGATAACTTTTCACCATGTCCCGGTTGGCCGCATTAACACCCACTACCCACAGACCCAGGACACCCTGGTCCTGTTTGCGGGCAATGGCGGCAAACAGGGGCCTCAGGTCCCCTTCCCCGTAATTCTGAACGGAGGCTTTCTGTACGGCATCGGAAGGCAGGGCCATGCTGTCGGCATGGTCTTGAGAAACTTCACCCTTCTGGACTTGTCCGGAACCGCTCCCGCCAAGCAGGGAAGGATGCACCTTGACAGGATAAACATAAGGCAGCGAGGCGATGCCGCCGGCAAGTAAAAGCCCCAGTACAATGAACACCGCTTTGTGCCGACGGCCTGAAAAAGCCATCAGCGTTCCGGCCAGACAGGCGAAAAACAAAGCGAAAGCCTTCTGCTGCGGCTGAAGCAGCAGGGAAAGGAAGGACGTTCCGTCCATCTCCGTAGAAGCATTGTAAAAAATCCATACGCAACCGGCTCCTATAAGCAAGGAAACGCCAAGGCACACCAGTTGAATCAGCCCCGTTTCCATCACAGCGCTCTGAAAAACAGCCCCGCGGTTCTTCCCGAAATGATCATCGGTGATCCCCTTCGCCTTGGCAAAAGGCTTTTTGGACATCAGCTTTTCCCTGTCGCAAAGAAACTCATGCCCGCACTTGCTGCAACTCACCATGGCCCCCTCCTCGGAAGATGGGACATTGATATGCTGTTTGCAATTGGGACAGTTCAGATTCACTCCCCTTTCAATATGATATTTTTGATTCTTTTGCAATACCCGTGTCGCAATCTTTTCTTCATGGTTTTCCGTGCATGAATATGAAAAAAGTTCCTTGTTAATACCATCCGCCGGGAAAACCTTGCTCCCGGACAAAAACATTGCATCTCCTTCTCAGGAAAACATAAATCATGTATTGATTTCCAACATATTATTAAAAAAATCAGAAAGACGTTACAGGCACGGATAAACCCCTCCTTCGGAGGGGAAGATCTGCTGTGTTTCCGGTTTTAAAACATGAAAATACGCATTCCCAAAGAATCCTGTATAATAACTATTCAAATATTCATATCTGCAACATAAACAAAAGATAAAAAACGCCGTACCCCGCAAATGCCTCACCCCACGTCATTCCGAGTGAACACGCTTGCAGAACGGAAGGTTTGGTAGTAGAATTTTCGCCATGTCATTGCAGTCTGCCGAACGCCGAGATTTCATCCGCGATATGATTTCTGATGACCTTGCCTCCGGCAAGCATCAGGCTCCGGTAACCCGCTTCCCTCCGGAACCCAACGGTTATCTCCATATCGGACACGCCAAATCCATTTGCCTCAACTTCGGTATAGCCCAGGAATTCCCCGGCGCGCGCTGCCACCTGCGCTTTGATGACACCAACCCCAGCAAGGAAGACCAGGAATACGTGGACAGCATCCAGGAGGATATCCACTGGCTGGGATTCGGCTGGGGGGACAACCTCTTCTTCGCCAGCGACATGTTCGACTTCTTCTACGAATGTGCCGTCTCCCTCATCAACCAGGGGCTGGCCTACGTGGACGAACAAACCGTGGAAGAAATACGCGCCCAGCGCGGCAACGTAAACGTGCCCGGCCAGGAATCCCCCTACCGCAACCGCTCCGCGGAAGAAAACCTGAAGCGCTTCCAGGCCATGAAAAACGGGGAAATCCCGGAAGGAAAGGCCATTCTGCGCGCCAAAATAGATATGGCCTCCAGCAACATGAACATGCGTGACCCGGTGCTGTACCGCATCATGTTCGCGGAACACCACAACACGGGCAACAAATGGTGCATCTACCCCATGTACGACTTCGCCCATCCCCTGGAAGACGCCTACGAACACATCACGCACTCCCTCTGCACGCTGGAATTTGAAAACCACCGCCCCCTGTACGACTGGGTCATTGAACACTGCCCCGTCCCGTCCCGTCCGCGGCAGACGGAATTCGCCCGGCTCAACCTGACGTACACCGTCATGAGCAAGCGCAAGCTGCTCCAGCTTGTCCAGGAAGGGCACGTCACCGGCTGGGACGACCCCCGCATGCCCACGGTCTCCGGCATGCGCCGCCGCGGCTACACGCCGGCGGCCATCCGCAACTTCTGCCAGACCATCGGCATTACCAAATTCAACGGATTCACGGACGTGGCCCTGCTGGAATACAGCGTCAGGGAAGACCTCAACGCCAACGCCCCGCGCCGCATGGCCGTCCTCAATCCCCTCAAGCTCACCATCACTACCCTTCCGGAAGACGCGGAAGAAATGGTGGAAGTACAAAACAACCCGGAAAAACCGGAGGAAGGCTTCCGCCAGGTGCCGCTCACCAGGGAAATCTGGATTGAACGGGACGACTTCATGCTGGACCCTCCCAAAAAATACTTCCGCCTGGCCCCCGGCCGCACGGTGCGTCTGCGCGGCGGCTACTGCGTCACCTGCACCGACTACAGGCAGGACGCAGACGGCAACATCACGGAAATCTTCTGCGAGCACATTCCGGGCACTATCGGCTCCAACCCTCCGGAAGGCATCCAGTGCCGCGCCGCCATCCACTGGGTCAGCACCCGCCACGCCATGGACGGGGAAATCCGCATCTACGACCGCCTGTTCACGGAGGAAAACCCGGACGCGGCGGAAAACGGATTCCTCTCCGTCATGAATCCCGGCTCTCTGACCGTCATCACCGGAGCCAAGCTGGAACCCGCCCTGGCCGGGGTGGAACCCGAATTCAACTGCCAGTTTGAGCGCCTGGGCTACTTTGTGGCGGACCGCAGGGACCATGTGCCCGGACAGCGCCCTGTCTTCAACCGCACGGTAGCCCTCAAGGACTCCTGGGCCAAAAAGCAAAAATAAATTCCTCTTTCATCAACCCCATACTTATGGACGATCAACTCCAATTCTGCTCCGTCGAGGAAGCCGTGGAAGAAATACGGCAGGGACGGATGATCATCGTTACGGACGATCCCGGCCGTGAAAATGAAGCGGACCTCATCATCGCCGCCGAATTCGCCACGCCGGAAGCCATCAACTTCATGGCCACCCACGCCAGGGGCCTCATCTGCGCCCCCCTTTCTCCGGAACGGGCGGACACTCTCCAGCTCCCGCTCATGACCTCCGTCAACCGGGAAAATATGTCCACCGCCTTCACCGTCTCCGTGGATGCGGCCCATGACATCACCACCGGCATCAGCGCCGGGGAACGCTCCCTGACCATACGCACCCTGGCGGACCCGAAGGCCACCGTCAACGACTTCGTGCAGCCCGGCCACGTCTTCCCGCTCCGCGCCGTTCCCGGCGGGGTGCTCCGCCGCGCCGGCCATACGGAAGCCACCATCGACCTCGTGCGCATGGCGGGGCTCCAGCCCGCCGGAGTCTGCTGTGAAATCATGAAGGACGACGGCACCATGGCCCGTATTGGCGATCTGGGGCCCTTTCAGAAAAAATACGGTCTGAAAGCCTGCACGGTGGCCCAGCTCATTGAACACCGCCGCGCCCAGGAAAAACAAATCCG
This sequence comes from Akkermansia sp. RCC_12PD, assembly GCF_036417355.1. Taxonomy (NCBI): domain Bacteria; kingdom Pseudomonadati; phylum Verrucomicrobiota; class Verrucomicrobiia; order Verrucomicrobiales; family Akkermansiaceae; genus Akkermansia; species Akkermansia sp. RCC_12PD. The sequence goes on from NZ_CP143889.1 coordinate 627,063, forward strand.
CCTGGTGGAAACCGTCAAGATGCCGACCGACTATGGAGACTTCACCTGCCACCTTTACGAATCCCATCTGGACGGAGCTCTGCATCTGGCGCTCGTCCACGGAGAAATCTCCGCGGACAAGCCCACTCTGGTCCGCGTACACAGTGAATGCCTTACGGGAGACGTCTTCGGCTCCCGCCGCTGCGACTGCGGCAGCCAGCTCCACACTGCCATGCGCCGCATCGCGCAGGAAGGCGGCGTGCTCCTCTATCTGCGACAGGAAGGCCGCGGCATCGGCCTTGCGGCAAAGCTCCAAGCCTACAAGCTCCAGGAACAGGGGCTGGACACCGTGGAAGCCAACCTCAAGCTGGGCTACCCGGACGACTTGCGGGACTACGGCATCGGCGCCCAAATCCTGCATGACCTGGGGGCGGACCAGCTCCGCCTGCTCACCAACAACCCGCGCAAAATCGTGGGGCTGGAAGGCTTCGGCCTTAAAATCACGGAGCAGGTACCCATCGTCATCCCACCCAACGAACAAAACAGCAAATACCTGGCTACCAAAAAATGCAAGCTGGGCCACACCCTGTAACCCGTCCCTCCATCATCCATGTCCACGGAACTCCCCCGCCGCCAGCGCCCTACGGGAACGCGCGCCAAAATTTGCATCGTCGCTTCGGAATACAATGAGCAATACACCCAGGCCCTGGTGGACAACTGCTCGGAAGAACTGGCCGCCGTGCTCCCGTCCGTCCGGCTGGAAGTAATTCGCGTTCCGGGCGCCTTTGAAATCCCGGTCACCATCAAATCCATCCTGTCCCGCTCCCCGGAAAAACGGCCGGACGCCGTCGTGGCGCTGGGCGTCATCCTGCGCGGCAGCACGGACCACGCGGACCTCATCGGCTCCACCATCACGCAGGCCCTGATGCAATTGGCGCTGGAATTCACCACTCCCGTCATCCATGAAGTACTGCTTCTGAATGATGAAAAACAGGCATTCGCCCGCTGCATCGCCTCCCAGCTCAACCGCGGCCGAGAAGCGGCGCGCACCGCCGCACGCATGGCGGAACTCTTCATCAACTCCCTCTCCCGGCAATAAGCCACACCTCCCGACCTATCTTCCTCCCACCGTCATGCTCTCACGCAACCAAATCAGACAAACAGCCCTTCAATACCTTTACGGCGCCTCCCAATCCCCGGAAATCACCGAAGAACAGGAAGAAGGCATCTGGGACATCCTGATGGAACCCTTCCGGGCGGACTACTGCAAGCTCCGGGCGAAAGCCGTTTCCGGCCACCTTACGCGTGACTACCCGGACAAGCTGCGCCTCTTCGTCACCCGCGCCAGGGAAACGGCGGAAAAACTGCAGCATGACCCCCTCACGCTGCCCGTCCGCGACCAGCTCCACGACCTGCTGAACAAGGAAGGGGAATTCAACGCCGCCCTGCTTCAACTGAAAAAAGCCCTGCATGACGACCCCGCCAACGACAGGAAAACCCTCTCCGCCGCATGTGACACCGTGCAGGAACTCAACACGGCCCTCATGCAAATGCGCGGCCGCCTTCTGGACTCGCTCAGAGACTTCCCGGCCTACAACAGCATCTGGTCTCCCCTCATATCCTCCTGCGGCAAACTTCAGGAAATCAACGACCGTATCAACTGCATCATCCATCAGGACGGCCGCCCCTCCCTGGCGGAAGTAAAAAAAGTGGTGGAAGCGGGCCAGGATGCGGAAGAACTCTACCGGGAAGCGAAAACACTGGGAGAAGAAACGCTGCGCCGCCGGGAAGAACTGGACTCCGTCATCAACGGCATCCTGGAAAACTACTCCCCGGAACGCGTCAGCGCCATGGATCGCGCCATCCTGCGCCTGGGTGCCTGCGAACTGCTCCATCGGAAAAACCTTCCCGCTCCCGTCGTCATTTCGGAAGCCATCCGGCTGGCGGAACGCTTCTCCTCCGCGGACTCCCCCCGGTTTGTCAACGGCGTGCTTGCCGGCATTGCCAAAACGGCGCGCCCCTCCTAACCCATATTCCCTCCAGACTCATGGCCGGATTCTTCAAAAAGCTCCTAACCAAATTCTCCCGCGGCACCCGGATAGACTGGGATGAACTGGAAGCGGACCTGGTGACCGCGGACATTGGCATCAGGCGCGCCATGAACATTGTTGACCAGCTCCGGGAAAGCAGGGGGCTGGATGCGGAAAACCTGGTGGAATCCACCCGTGAAGTCATCCGCCAGGCCTTCCCGGCCACTCCGCCCACCCTGCCGGCTCCTCCGGAGGGTTATCCTCTCGTCATCCTCGTGGTTGGCGTCAACGGCACAGGAAAAACCACCTCCGCCGCCAAACTGGGCCATTTGCTGCAAAAACAGGGCGGCAAGGTGCTTCTGGCTGCCGCGGACACCTTCCGGGCCGCCGCCGTGGAACAGCTCCAAAGCTGGGCGGAAAAGCTGAACCTGCCCCTTTACAAGGGAGCGCCCGGCCAGGACCCCGCCTCCGTTTGCTATGAAGCCCATGCCCAGGCCATCCGGGAAGGCTGCCAATACCTCATCTGCGACACCGCCGGACGGCTCCATACCCGCCACAACCTTATGGAGGAACTCTCCAAAATCCGCCGGACCCTCTCCAAGCAGGACGCCTCCGCCCCCCATTACACCATGCTGGTGGTGGACGCCACCACCGGAGCGAACGCCTTGGCACAGGCCAGGGAATTCCACAAGGCCACCCCTCTGGACGCCGTCATCATCACTAAAATGGACGGCTCCGGCAAAGGCGGCGTAGCCGTAGCCATCATGGATGAAATGCAAATCTCCCCCGCCTTCCTGGGAACAGGGGAACAGGCGGACGACTTTGAAACCTTCAACCGGGACCGCTACGTGGACTCCCTTCTCTAACGGGAACTCCCCTGCCATGAACCCGCCCCCCCTGATCACCGCGCAAACGGAGGAAAAGCTGCTGGCCTTCCTCACGGAGCGCGGCCACACCAAATTCCGCGTCCAGCAAATCATGGACTGGGTCTGGCGCAAGCGCGTCGCCTCCTTTGACGCCATGACCAACCTCTCCCCGGCGCTCAGAAGCCTGCTGGCGGAAAACTTCCGCTTCCACACGCCGGAAATTGTGGAAATCAGTGGAACCCCGGGTTCCACGCGCAAATTCCTTACCCGGATGGAAGACGGCAGTTTGGTGGAATCCGTCATCATCCCCGCCGCCGTTGCGGAGGACGGAGAAAAGGCGGACCGGACCACCCTCTGCGTCTCCTCCCAGGTGGGCTGCGCCTTCGGCTGCAAATTCTGCGCTTCCGGCCTGCTGGGGCTCAGGCGCAACCTCTCCGCGGGAGAAATCACCGGACAGATACTCTCCGCGGAATCCATTGCCGGAAAAAGGATCAACAACCTCGTCTTCATGGGAATGGGAGAACCCCTCGCTAACTTTGACAACCTGCATGACGCTCTGGAAATCATCACCTCCCACCGCGGGCTGGAAATAGGCGCGCGCCATATCACCATCTCCACCTCCGGATTCGTGCCGGGTCTGAAAAAACTGGCCGCCTACCCCAGGCAGATACGGTTGGCCGTCTCCCTGCACGGAGCCACGGACGAGGTACGCAGCCAAATCATGCCGGTCAACAAAAAATGGCCTCTTTCCCAGCTCATCCCCGCTCTGGAGGAATGGGGAAGGGACCGGAACCAGATGCCCACGCTGGAATACATCCTCATCCGGGACGTGAACGACTCCTTGAAAGACGCGTCCCATCTCATGCAAATCGCCAAGCGCCTGCACGCCAAGGTCAACCTCATCCCGTACAACACCGTGGAAGGGCTTCCCTGGGAACGCCCCTCGGAAGAACGCTGCTGCACCTTCCGCGACGCCGTCCGCAAGGCCCGCATCCCCGTCACCATGCGGTATGAAAAGGGCCATGACATCAATGCCGCCTGCGGCCAGTTGAGGCTCAGGAAGCAACGGGAAGACAACGGCGGAACCTTCCTCTGACGAACTGAATCGTTACTAAAATTACTGCAAAATTGCAGTAATTATTTTGCCCGAAAGCCCTCGTTGTGCTATTCTTTTCCAGCCGGATGACGCCATCCGCCAGTATCATCATGGACACTACGGATACCAACAACGCCGCTGCCACTCTGGAACTTACCAAGGCTCCCCGGAAAGCTCCGGTTCTGGATGTCCGGGACATTCCCCAAGCTCCGGGCCCGGAAAAAGGCGTACTGGCCCTCATGGCCATGGACCCCGCCACCTATGTGGGCCAATGCGTTACCCTGGGCATGACGGAAGACTACTTCTATCTTCCGGCCCACAAGCTGCTCTGGCGTCTCTTCCAGGCCCGCTACAACAAAAACGAACCCATCGACATCGTCTCCATCACCCAGGCGCTGGAAGACATGCACCAGCTGGAAGCGGTAGGCGGGAGCGCCGGGCTGGCGGAAATCTACACCTTCACCACCACGGGAGCCTACTTTGAGCACTACCTCAACATCCTGAAGGACAAATTCATCCTGCGCTCCATCATTGACATTGCCAACCAATCCACCACGCAGGCCTTCGACAATCCCGACGATGTCGCGGAGCTTCTGGACTCCGTGGAAACACACATCTTCCAGATACGGGAACGCTACAACAGCGCCAAGGACGAACAAAGCCTGGCAAGCATCCTCAAGCAGGCCGTCACCAACTTTGAAAAATTCATCGCCAGCAAGGGTCAAATCCAGGGCTTGACCACCGGATTCGAGGAGCTGGACAAAAAAAGCAACGGCCTCAAGCCCGGGGACATGTTCATCATTGCGGCGCGTCCCTCCATGGGGAAAACCTCCTTCCTGCTCAACATCATCGAACACATCTCCCTCAACGAAAAAAAGCCCACCCTGCTCTTCTCCTGTGAAATGCCTGCCGTCCAGATCGCGGAACGCCTCCTCTTTGCCCGTTCCGGCGTGCGCCGTGCGGAAATCATCAAGCGCGGCAATCTCACCCAATTGGAAATGAAGCACTTCAAACAGGCCGTAAAAGAAGTGGGGGAATCCCAGCTCGTCATTGATGACACGGCGGCCATCTCCATCAACGAGCTCCGGGCCAAGGCTCGCCGCGTCATGCGGGACCTGGGCGCCCTGGCCGCCATCGGCGTGGACTACCTCCAGCTGATGCGCTCCCACTCCAAGCAGGCGGCCAACAGCCGCGAACGAGAAGTAGCGGAAATCTCCGCCGGCCTCAAAGCGCTTGCCAAGGAACTCAAGGTGCCTGTCATCGTTCTCGCCCAGCTCAACCGCGGCCCGGAAAGCCGCACGGGGGCCAGCCTGGGCGTTCCCCGCATCTCCGATTTGCGCGAATCCGGTTCCATTGAACAGGATGCGGACATGATCGGCCTGCTCTACCGCTCTGCCTACTATGCGGAAGACGAGGAAAAACGGCAACAGATGGCTGGCAGGGCCAACCTCCATCTGGCAAAAAACCGCAACGGCCCCACAGGCGACGTCCCGCTCCACTTTGAAGCGGAGCTCATGCGCTTCTCCACGCGGGAAGCCGACGAACACGACCAGGAAAACGAATAGAGGCCCTGCCGCCGCCCTCTCCCCGGACCATGCCACAGGCCGGAATTGCCAGCCTGCGCCTCTCCACCTCTGGCGGTGTACGTGAAATCAAAGAAAAACAGCAAATCTCACGGGCTGCGCGCACATGCGTGCAGCCCTTTTCAATATCCGCGATATTTCTTTGTGACGAAAACGTTACAGAAAAGGCTTTTCCACATTTCCATGCAAATATAGCATCTTCCCTATCTCCATTCATCCAGCTTATGAATCCCCATGCCAAATCACTCAATGAACGTCTGCGCACGCTCATCTCCCTTATCTTTGGACTGGTTATCGGTTGTGCCCTACTCTTCGGGGAAACGCGCTGGGAACATACCCCGTCGTTGAGGAAAGCCTCATGCTTATTGCCTGCTTTATGGCCGGCATCGGCGCCTTCGGACGCATCTGGTGTTCCCTCTACATCGCAGGCTATAAAAACAATGCCCTGGTGATAGAAGGGCGTACTCCATGTTCCGCAACCCGCTTTACTTCTTCAGCTTCATCGGGGGCATGGGGTGGCGTGCGCTACGGAAACCTTCCCTATCCCCCTCCTTACGGCACTGGCATTCGGTATTTTACTATCCTGCCATCATCAGAAGGGAGCAGGAACGTCTCATCTCCCTATTCGGAAACGCCTACCGAGACTACTGCCGGACGGGACCTTCCTTCATCCCCTCCCTTTCCCTGCTGAAACCGGCGCCCGCCACCTACTCAGTCAATCCGGCCACATTCACGCACAACATCTTTGATGCCCTGTGGTTCATCGGTATCTTTGAATTCATCAGCGGGCTGCATGATGCGGGAATCCTCCCCGTATGGTTCTTCATTCCGTGACCGCCTGCGGCTTCCTGGCAGCCAGCATCCCGATCAGGGCTTTCTGGGAAACCATCTGCCGGAAAGACTCCCGGTCCCTGGGATAAAACATCATCTCCGTAACCGTTCCTCCGTTCCTGAACGCCCAGGCAAACCACACGGTGCCCACGGGCTTCTCCGGCGTACCGCCGTCCGGTCCGGCAAATCCGCTGACGGCGACAGCGACATCCGCGCCGGAACGTTCCAACGCACCTTCCGCCATGGCCTTCACCACGGGTTCGCTCACCGCTCCGTGCTCTTCCAGCACCTCTGCCGGAACACCCAGCATCTCCGTCTTCGCCCAGTCCGCATAAGTCACCCAGCCAAACTCAAACACTCCTGAAGCACCGGGAACATCCGTAATCCTCTTGGCAATCAGGCCACCCGTGCAGCTCTCCGCCGTAGCCGCTTTCAATCCGAGCCCTGCCAGATGAAGCACTACGGCCTGCTCCAGAGTAGCTCCCAGGGGCCTCAGCACATACGCTCCGGCCAGGGTCAGCAGACGCGCCTCTCCCTGCTTCAGCGCCACTTCATTGCCAACCAGCCTTACATCCACCTCTCCGATGCGGGCGCAATAAGCCATTTCCAATCCCTGCACCTGGTGCAGGGAATCGTCCACCAGATCCTGAAGATCGCTCTCTCCAATCCCCACCAGGCGGAACACGCGCAAACGGGGAATATCGCAGTCCACCATGGACTCCAGCAAGGGCATTACGGACCTCTCCACCATCGGCTTTAGCTCCGGGGGCGGTCCGGGCAGCAAAATAAACATGGGCAGGCGGTCGGTAGCGGGCATCACCAGCCCCGGAGCCGTGCCGTTGGGATTCTCCAGCACGGCGGCGCCGTCAGGCACCATGGCCTGTCTGAAATTGCACTCCGCAATGGAAATGCCCCTCCGCTTGAAATAATCCCTCAATCCCTCCGCTACATGCTCGTCACGGTGCATGTCCACGCCGCAGACATCGCATAGGGCCTCCCTGGTCACATCGTCGCTCGTCGGTCCCAAGCCCCCGCTCACAATCACGATATCCGCCCTGCGGGCACTCTCCCTCATCGCCTCGCTAATGGCATAGCCGTCGGGAACCACAGTCTCCCTCTCCACGCGGAAGCCCGCTTCAAACAGCCTGTTCCCCAGCCATGCCGCATTGGTATTCACAATGCTTCCCAGCAAAATTTCCGTACCGGTATTAATCAGCTCAACCCTCACACTCTTCATGTCTCCATTATGCGCCCGTCCCCCCCACTCTGGCATGCAACAATCCTGCCATGTACTACAAAAAACTTCATTTGAACGCTCCGTAGGATAAAGTAGGGGCACTGACATAGACCATGAGTACGCCTCCCAGGCTTCGCGCCACAAAAATCATCTGCACCATTGGACCGGCAACGGATACCTCCGACATGCTGGGCAGCCTTATCCAGGCCGGAGCCAACGTCTTCCGGCTCAACATGAGCCATTCCAAGCACGACTGGGTCCGGGAAGTCGTCTTCCGCATCCGCCGGAAGGCCGCGGAACTCCAGGCAAACGTAGCCATTCTCTTCGACCTCCAGGGACCGTCCATCCGCACTGGTGATCTTTCTGAGCCCTATAACCTGAAAGCCGGAGACATCATGGAAATCCGCCTCAGCACAGCGGAACCGGAACTGCCCTTCTCCACCACGGTCAACTATGACGGCCTTCTTCAGGACGTCCAGGCAGGCCATACCATGGTCGTGGACAATGGCGGCATTCTGATGCGCATTGAAGAAGTACGCCCGGACCGGCTCATCTGCAAGGTGCTTACGGAAGGCGTATTCGGCTCCCGCCGCCACATCAACCTGCCGGGCGTGGCCCTGCGGCTCCCGGCCCTGACGGAAAAAGACCTGAAGGACCTGAAAGTAGCCGTGGAATGTGAAACGGACTACGTCGCCATGTCCTTCGTTCGTGACGCCGCCCATATCGCGGAACTCCGGGAACATATAGACAACCTGGGAGGGCGCGCCCAGATCATCGCTAAAATTGAAGACCAGCAGGCCATCCGCCATATCGATGATATCATTCTGGCGGCGGACGTCATTATGGTGGCCCGCGGCGACCTGGGCATTGAAGTCAGCATTGAGGAACTGCCCATCATCCAGCGCCGCATCATCCGTCACTGCCACAGGCTGGGCCGCCGCTGCATCGTCGCCACGCACATGCTGGAATCCATGATCACCCAACCTACCCCCACCCGTGCGGAAGTAACGGATGTATCCAACGCCATCTTTGAACAGGCGGACGCCGTCATGCTCTCCGGAGAAACCTCCGTAGGCCACTACCCCGTACGCTGCGTGGAAGTCCTAGACTCCATCGCCCAGCGCATGGAACGCTCCGGAAACCTCAACTTTGCGGCGGCGGCTATCCTGAACGGTGACCGGCAAAAAGCCACGAAAGCGGCCATCTCCCTGGCGGACTCCGTGGAAAACGCCTGCCTCATCGTCTTCACCCGCCGCGGGCTGGCGGCCACACAGGCGGCCGTGCTCCGTCCGGAGCGGGCCCCCATCTACGCTTTCAGCAATGATCCCGTCGTCGTCCGCCAATTGGCCCTGGCCCGCGATGTCACCGCCTTTGAATCCCCCTTCCTCAAGGACCCGTCACGCATGATATCCACGGCTCTGGATCTGTTGAAGGAAAAGGGGCTGGTCGCTTCCGGGCAGCCTGTCGTCATCCAGGGGGACAGCCTTCAGGGAGAACTCCTGGCGGACTCCATCATCTTCATGCGTACCGAATGAGCCCCGAGCAGATTCAGATATCACGAGAGGCGGGGGACTATCCTCCGTCCCCATCCATTCTCGCCCTGCTGCTGGACGCTGACCCGGACGAACGCCAGGTGGCCGCCCACCTGGCGCATGGAGAACTCCATGTAGCCCGCAAAAATGGAATCCCCGTAGGGGTTGCCGTCATCTGCCAGACGGCGGCGGACACCTGGGAAATCATGAACTGCTCCGTCTCTCCGGACTGCAGGCGCCAGGGATATGGAATGGCCCTGGTCCGCCACGTTCTGGACGTGATCGGCAGCAAGGGGGCGCGGTATGCGGAACTGGGAACGTCGGATACTTCTCCCGGCCCGATGGCATTGTACCGCAGCTGCGGGTTTTACGTTACGGGCACCATTAAAAACCACTTCACGGACAACTATCCGGAACCGGTTTGGGATAACGGAGTCCAGTGCATTGACATGATCCGCATGCGGGCGGATACTCCCCATAGGGATCAGAAAGAATAAACCAGGCTGACTCCGGTCACCCAGCGGTTGCCTTTCACCAAAATTTTTCCATACGCACGGTTCACTCCATGCGCCCCTCTCCCCAGCCAGTGCAATCCCACAAAGGGCTCCACAAACACGTCCCCGAAAAGGCGGTAACTGGCCGTTACCCTGAAATATAGAGACTGCCAGCCATTGCTGCCGGACGGCCAGTAGGAGGAACTCAGCACGGCTCCGAACTTGAACCCCATGTACAAATTCTCCGTCAGCCGGGAATCGGAGCCCGTGCACATGTCAAACCACCATCCGGTAATGCCGTAAAAGGAATAGGCGGAGCTGCCCTGCACATAAAAGCCGGGAAGGATGTCCAGATCCCGGCGCAGAACAAGCGCGGCCTCGTAAGTCGTGCCGCTGTTGCCAAAGAGGCGTTCCGCAGCAAAGCCGGCAAGGCCTCCGTCATTGGCCCGTAGGGAAAACGCAGCGTACGCAGCCTTCCCCAGCTTGCGCTGAAAGCCCATATCCACCACCGTTTCATCATCAAAATCAATGGCCGGCCTCCCCAGAAACAACTCCTCCTTCAATGCAAGAATGAAGGAATAATGCTCATTCACATCACTTCGCCAATCCAGACGAAGAGGAGCCGTCTGGTTGCAGCCGGCGGGAATCAGGCCGCGGAACTCATAATTGGTGGAATACCCCGCTTTCAGTCTGCCGCTTGCCGGCCTGAGGGAAGTATCGGAAGGATGGTTCGGAATGCGGGACTCAGCCAGTGAAACGGAAAAGGAAACAGCCAGAGCCGCCACGGGGGCAAAAAGAAAGGAATAATTCATGGACAGGGAATTTCTGTGCGGTTCATTCTGAATCAAAACATCCACACTGGCAACAAACAAAAAAGTGCGGCGGATTCCTCCGCCGCACTGAAAACATGATTCAATCTCAAGCCGTCAGCTTAGAAGGAATAAACAAGGTTGGCCCCGGCTACCACGCCGAAGTTCTTGTAGGGCTTCCAGCCTTCCACGAACTGCTTGTTGGCCTTCAGAGCGCCATTGCCAGCCCAGTTGAAGCTGACAAAAGGCACCACGGTGAGGTTTTCCACGCCCACCTTGATCGGCAATTCGGCCTTCACCCACCAGGCTTGGGAGCCGTTGGCCATGAAAGCGGACTTGCTGTCAAAGTACCCTGCAGTGGCGGACATCCCGGCAGTAAGCACAATGTCCGTAGCGGGGCAGATGGTGGCCTTGTAGCCGACATACGGCTGGAACCACCATCCGGTCATTCCCTGAAAGCCGTAGCTTGTGGTAACGCCTGCGAACCAATTCTTGCACACGTCGTAGTTCAGGTTCACATAGAATTCCTGGGCTACGGAATGAGCATGACGCTTCCCGACGAAATCATTAGTGAAAACACCGCTGTAATCATACTTGGCAAAGTTGCCGAGCAGGCCGCCGTGAATCAGATTCCAACCGACGGTGGTGGACAGATTCTTCAGAAGGCCGTCCTGGTTTTTCCAGCCGAGGTTGAAATTGGTTTCATTATGGAATGCGATATCCTTTTCACCAAGCAATTCATGGCCGGAAGTCAGGGAGGTGTAGGAAGCGGCTCCGACGATGGAATTGGCGTCGTTCAGCTTGTAATTCAAATTAACACCGGCAGGGATAACGCTATCCCCTCCCACCAAGGCGTGGGATGCCACGATGCCGCGGCTGGTGTAATTGGAGGCGTAGCCGGCATAAAGATCGCCGGACCATGGGCTGACAGTCGGCACGGGCGGTACCGGTGTCGGAGCAACAACCTTGACGGGAGTTCCCGCAAAAGCGGCGCCGGCAAAGGATGCCACAACCGCCGCAACACTGATGATGTTCTTGGTTTGCATGACTATTATTTGGTTAGGGTATTAATTGTTGATTTGCTAACAAAGGTTTAAAGTATTCTTTTCCCCCTTGTTAGGTTTAGTGAAACATTTTCGTCACAAAAGTAAAGACTTTTCTCCTAAAATCACCATTACATGCTGATTATTCATCACTTAACCTAATCATCCCCATGACAAATAAAGCAATTTCCCATTTTTTCTCCAGCGAGTTTCTCCAGGGCGTGGAGGGATACAGGCATTCAGCTCCGTCCAATCTGGGATTCGTCTTCAATTTCCGGGATGGATTTACCAATACCTGGCGTCGGCAGGCAAGCAGCATGGGAATATCCGCGGTGCTGTCGCTGTAGGCAATGGAATCTTCCGGGATGCCATTCTCCGGCAGAATGCCCATGTTCCGCAAACGCTCCACCTTGACCTTCCCCTTGTTGTTTCCCAATGGAAGTTCTGGCATCAAGGGCATGCGGTCATCGAGCACCACGTCCGTTCCCAGAACGGCATCAAAACCCAGAAACCTCCCCAGGGGCTCCGCATAAAAGGATGGAGACGCGGATACCATAATGCATGCATCTCCCCTGTCCCGGTGCCTCTGGAGCCGTTCACGCAATTCGGGATAAACCCATGCATCCGCCAGCTCCGCGAATTCCCGTCCGTATTGGAGAACCGTTTCCGGGGGCAGCCTCCACAAATAACAAAGGAAGGCCCTCTTCATCCGGGTTTCATCCCATATCCCCAGAAAAAACAGCGGAAGACAGGCCAGATAAAACAGCAGCAGAAGCCGCCTCCAGGGATGCCGCTGAACCACAAAGCAGGAAAACACATACTGCGTATCCCACGGCAGGAGTGTGCCGTCCATGTCAAACAGGGCAAGCCCTCCTTTCTTCCTTCCATCCGTCATGCCACCATCCTATACTCTCAACTCTCAACTCTCAACTCTCAACTCTCAACTCTCAACTCCCCTGAACGCCTAAAACCCCGGCCGCCTTTCGGCACCCGGGGTTTTAAAGCAAATCCAGAAGAGACGGGATTAACGGGAATAGAATTCCACGATAAGCTGCTCGTTGACGATGGGAGCGATCTCTTCCTTGGAAGGCACGCGGGCAATTTTGCCCGTGAGCTTGTCGCGGTCGCATTCGAGCCAGTCCGGCACCACCGTGGCCTGGGTCAGGTCAAGGGAGCGGGTAACAAGCTGCTGGGAGGAGGGCTTGCCTCCTACAGCAACCACGTCTCCGGGGCGGCAGGAGAAGGAAGCAACGTTAGTTTTCTTGCCGTTCACGGTAATATGACCGTGGGAAACGAGCTGGCGGGCGCCGGCGCGGGTATTGCTGAACCCGAGACGGTACACGACGTTATCCAAACGGAGTTCAAGGAGCTGAAGCAGGATGTCGCCGGTAATGCCGCGGCGGCGGGCGGCTTCTGCATAATACTTGCGGAACTGGCCTTCAAGCACGCCGTACTGGAAGCGCAGCTTCTGCTTTTCAGCAAGCATCACGCCATAGTCGGACTTCTTTTTGCGGCCTGCACGCATCCCGTGCTGGCCGGGAGGGAAGGGGCGCTTTTCAAGAGCCTTGGTGGAACCGAAAAGGGCAACGCCGAAACGGCGGGACACTTTATCGCGGGGACCGGTATAACGAGCCATGATATATTAGATCTATAGGTAAAAAAGTTCAATTAGACGCGGCGGGCCTTCGGAGGACGGCAACCGTTGTGGGGGATGGGGGTCACATCCTTGATGGAGGTGATTTCAATACCGATCGACTGCACGGCACGTACCGCGGATTCACGACCGGAACCCGGACCTTTCACGCGCACTTCCACTTCACGCAGACCGTGGCCCATGGCCTGGCGGCAGGCGTCCTGGCATACCACCTGGCCGGCGTATGCAGTGCTCTTGCGGGACCCCTTGAAGCCCATCTTGCCGGCGGAAGACCAGCCGATCACGTTGCCGCGCTGATCCGTCACAGTCACAACGGTGTTGTTGAACGTGGAGGAAACATGAACCACGCCAGAGGAAACGTTCTTGCTGCCCTTGGCCTTCAGGATTTTGGGCTTGTCGTCATCACCGCCCAAGCCGAGTTCCGCGAAGATATCCTTGCGGGGTTCGTGCTTCTTGGTTTCTTCAGGAGCAGGTGCAGCGGCGACCGGAGCTTCAGCGGCGGGAGCGGGAGCAGGAGCGACGGCTTCCACGGGCTGTTCAGCGGTTTCGTTGGTAATTTCTTCGCTAGCCATAATAAAGCTATATAATAAGTTCAGGTTGGCGGATTACTTCTTCTTGGCCTGTGCGCCAACAGTCTTCTTCTTGCCTTTACGGGTGCGGGCATTCGTGCGGGTACGCTGACCGCGAACGGGAAGGCCGCGGCGGTGGCGCTGACCACGATAGCAGTTGATGGAGGTCAGACGCTTGAGAATGGATTGCTTTTCACGACGAAGGTCACCTTCAATCAAAATGCCGTCGGTGGTGATTACTTGAACAATCTTCGTCAGTTGTTCGTCGGTAAGCTGTCCCGTACGGATGTCGGGATTGATGCCTGCTTGTTCCAGGATTCTCTTAGAAGTCGAGTGGCCGATTCCGTAAATATACGGAAGGGAAGCCTCGATGCGCTTCTCGTTGGGTATTTCTGTACCGAAAAGGCGTGCCATAATGGATTGGATTTGCTAGCTGTTATTTTTCTCTGCCTCGCGCAGAGCTATTGCTTGGGGCAAGATGGATACCATAAATTGAGGTTTTGACAAGACCAAAACTTCATTTTTTCTATTTTTCATCTTCCGCGCCGTCGGGGCATCCCCCTGCCGCGTGCCTGTGCAGAATGCGCTCCATGGCCCATTCCGCATGCTCCGCTACCAGCGAGGACTCCCTGCAAAGTCTCTTCAGCAAACCAAAATCATCCGGTGTTCCGGCATTCCCCAGCACAATGCATCCGTTGCGTAAAAGGCCCTCCCTCCTGATTCTTTTCAACGGGGAATTCCGGAACATGGCGGTAAAACCGGCATCATCCAGGGAAAGAAGGTCCCGCAAGGAAATAGAGGCAAGCCGGAGAGGCATGCGGAAGCGTTCGTCCGCGTCCGGCAGAGGCTTTTTATTCCAGGGGCATGCGGTCACGCAGGTGTCGCACCCGTACAGGCGCGTGCCGATCAGGGGGCGGATATCCTCCGGAATGGCGCCCCGGTGTTCAATCGTCCAATAGGAAAGGCACCGGTTGGCATCCACCAGGCCATTCTCCATAATGGCCCCTGCCGGGCATGCCTCCACGCAGCGGCGGCAGCTTCCGCACGTACCGGAAGCCGGGGCGTCCGGTTCCAGCTCCAGCGTCGTCAGCAGCGTGGCAATAAAAAAACGGGAACCTCCCCTGCGGCGTACGATCAGGCCGCTGCGGCCGCGCCATCCCAGGCCGCACGCCTCCGCGTGATCCCTCTCCATGACCGGACCGGCGTCTACATACCCCTTCTGCTCCCCTCCGTAGATGGAAAGCAATTCTGAAAGATCGGCCAGCTTCTCTTCCAAAATGCCGTGATAATCCCTGCCGTGGGCGTACAGGCAGATGGAACCGCTCCCGGAAGGACGGCTCACGGAACTGTCATAATCATAGGACAGGCAGATCACGGAACGGCATCCGGGGAGTACCTCGACCGGATTCACCCGGCGTTCCGGAGAACGGGCCATCCATTCCATGCCTGCATGCCAGCCTCTCTCCAGCCAAAGAAACAACTCCTCCGCATAAAGGGCCCTCCCGGCACGGGCCACCCTGCAATCGGAAAAGCCCAAACTCCGTGAAACGGAGGACAGAGAATCTTTAATAAGTGAGGAATCCGGATTCGGCACGCCGCCATCATGGCGAAGAGCGCTCCTGGCACCAAGAATTTTCTTCGCTCCCGCGGAAATTGGATTGCCTGAACATCCTTGCCGTCCCATAATAGACACATATGAACATCCGGATTCTGAGCGACGGCAAACAGGGCCACCTCAACCAGTCTTTGGGGCTGGCTCAGGCCCTTGTCGCCAAAGCGGGAGGCGCTGTGGAAATTGTGGAGCTGCAGGGGCTCTCCACCCTCGGCAAAATCCGCAAGGTCGTCTCCGGGAACGACAAGCCGCGGCCCGATCTGTTCATTGCCGCCGGGCACGCCACGCATCTTCCGCTCATCTGCGCACGCCAGCACTTCAAAACAAAAACCGTGCTGTGCATGAAACCCACCCTCCCCTGCTCCTTCTTCGACCTCTGCCTCATTCCGCGCCACGATCTCCGCGCGGACCGCGACTATGCGGACACCAACATCTTCCCGACCTGGGGGGCTCTTCATCCCATGAGGCCGGACTTCTCCATACCCAAGAACATCACCCTCATCCTCCTCGGCGGCCCCAGCAAGGACTTTGACTGGGATGACGAATCCCTGCTCAACCAGCTCTCGGACATCAGCATCCATACGCCCGGCGACGTCGTCCTGACCACGTCGCGCCGTACGCCGCAGGGCTTTGCGGAAAAAATCAGAAAAGCCGTGCCGGAAATCATCGTCGTTCCCGTGGAGGAAACGGGCCCCGGCTGGGTAGCCAGACATCTGGCGCACGCCTCCGGCGCATGGGTGAGCCAGGACAGCGTCTCCATGGTATATGAAGCGCTGGGCTCAGGCGCTCCCGTAGGCATCATCACCGTCCCCCGCCGCCGCAACGGCGGGAAATCCCGCATCCTGGCCGGCCTGGAAATGCTGGAACGGGACGGACTCGTCACCAGCTACCGGGAATGGAAAAAACAGGGCTTCCGCCTCACCGCCCCCGGTACTCCTCTCCTTGAGGCGGACCGCGCCGCGGACCACATCCTTTCAAGACTCTTCCCCCAGCTCACAACCTTATGAAAGTAGTGCATCTCGTCCCCTCCATGGAATCCGGAGGCGTGGAACAAGTCGTTCTGGAGCTCGGCAGGGGATTCTCCGCCCAGGGTGTGGAAAACATTGTCATTTCCGGCGGAGGACGCATGGTAGAACAGCTGGAAAAGGAAGGTTCCCGCCATATCCTGATGCCAATCGGCAAAAAAAGCCTCTCCACCTTCTTCCGCATAGGGGCGCTCCGCGCTCTTCTGCAAGCCATCAGGCCGGACATCCTCCACCTCCATTCCCGCGTGCCCGCGTGGGCCGGCTACCTGGCCTGGAAAAAACTGCCGCCGGAAGACAGGCCCGGCCTGGTCACCAGCGTGCACGGCTTTTACTCCGTCAACTGGTACTCCGCCATCATGTGCAGGGGTGAGCGGATCATCGCCGTCTCCAACTGCATCCGGGACTACATCCTCAGGCATTATCCCTCCACGCCGGAGGAACATATCAGGATCATCCCCAACGCCATTTCCCCGGAACTGCACCATTCCGGATACTCCCCGGCCCGCGAATGGCTCACGGGCTGGTACATGGCCTATCCGGAACTCAGAAACAAATTCACCCTCTGCCTGCCGGGCCGCATCACGCGCCTGAAAGGCCAGCTGGACATGATACCTATTATCCGTGACCTTCTGGCCCAGGGAATCCCGGCCCACGCCGTCATTGTAGGAGAAGTAAAAAAGGGCAAGGACGAATATAAAAATGAAATTCTCCAAGAAATTGAACAGGCCGGCCTTGCCCATGCCTTCACGTGGACTGGCCACCGCAAGGACCTCCGGGAAATCCTCTCCGCCTGTTCCGTCACGCTCTCCCTGACTCAAAGCCCGGAAGCCTTCGGAAAATCCACGCTGGAAGCCCTGGCCCTGGGAAAACCCGTAGCCGGATACGCCCATGGCGGGGTCAAGGAACAGCTGGACATCTTCCTGCCGGAGGGAAACATCCCCGTTGGAGACACCGCCGCCATGACCGCCCTGCTCGCCCGCTGGCATGCCCAGCCTCCCCCCATTCCCCGGCAAATCCCCTCCCCTTATAAAATGAGCGACATGATCCAGGCCCACCTGGACGTATACCGGGAAATCAGTCCTTCGCCATGACACCGCAGGAAACCGCCGTCACCCTGAACCTGATACCGGGACTTGGCCCTGTCAGGATCATGCGCCTGATGCGCACCTTCGCCTCTCCGGAACTTGTTCTGGAAGCCCCCGCCGCCATGCTGGCGGCCGTGCCGGGCATCGGGCCGGAACTGGCCCGGTGCATCTCCTCATGGAAAAGCATCGTCAACCCGCACCGGGAACTGGAACTGGCGGCCAGGGCGGGCGTTTCCGTAACCACTCTGTTTGACGGGAATTACCCGGAATCCCTGCGGGAACTGCCGGACGCGCCGGTGGTTCTTTATTCCCGAGGAAGCTGGACCCCAGCGGACTCGGAACGTTCCATCGCCGTGGTGGGTTCGCGCATGGCCACCCATTACGGCAGGCTCTGCGCAAAAACCATATCCCATGACCTGGCGGAAGCGGGCGTCACCGTCATCTCCGGCCTGGCGCGCGGCGTGGACACGGAAGCCCATGCAGGCGCGCTGGATGCGGGCGGGCGCACCATTGCGGTCATCGGAGCCGGCCTCAACAAACTCTACCCCCGGGAAAACAGCGGACTTGCCCGCCGCATTGCAGACGGACACGGCGCCGTGGTTTCAGAACTTCCGATGGATATGCCCCCGTCCCGCACCACCTTTCCCATGCGCAACCGCATTGTCAGCGGCTGGAGCCGCGCCACGCTCGTCGTGGAAGCCCCCGCGCATAGCGGCGCCCTCATCACGGCCCGCATGGCGGGAGAACAGGGACGGGACGTTTTTTGCGTGCCGGGACCGGTCAACAGGCATTCTTCCGACGGCTGCCATGCCCTCATCCGGGACGGAGCCATACTTGCCACCAGTGCCGCAGACATCCTGCAGGACATGAAATGGCAAGCGCCGGAAGCGGGTCTTCCCCTCTTCTCGCCGTCCCCCAGCCCCGTTCCTGCGGACACCTTCCCCATCACCCGGGAAGAAGAAGACGTCCTGTACGCCATCAGGCAGGGATTCAACACCATTGACTCCCTATGTTCCTCTCTCGGGCTGCCGGCCCACGCCGTTACGGTCCACCTGGCCAGGCTCCAAATCGCCGGCAGGGTAACCCCGGACTCCGGAGGCTATTTCTCCATCAGCTGAACCATGAAAAACCGCCCCCGATAATGGGAACCGGCCGCAGTCTCCCCCCAGCAGCACACATTTCCCGGCCGCCCGAAAAACCAATGGTGCGGACCTATTGCTTAACTTCCTTCCGCAAGGAATCAATCCAGGCGGAGATGGTTTCCGCCTGCTCCCACTTGACTGGAGAAGCAAGTTTTTTCTTGGACACAGGATCGGAAATCTCGAAAATCACTCCATACACAAACTTGATGTCGCCCGGATTCCTCTTTTTTTGAAAGCGGCCTTCCTCTTGTGCCTTGAAATCAATTTTCTCATAAGACCCCAGACACAAATTAAGAACCATCCCGTCTTCCCCCTTCAGCACACCAAGCGGTACTACTGGACAAACCGCTTCCTTACCGCGGATGATGCTCTTCACAAGCCTGGGTTCCACTTTTTTCAGAACCTCCATTTTCTTGGAAATATTATCTCTGGCAAACGCCTTTTCAAAAACGGCAAGATTGCTGTAATGGTTCTTGTCGCGGAAAGGAATACTTATCTCCATCTTTTCCTCGCCGTCCTCCAGCGTCACATCCACGCTCGCCTCCTTCTGCTCCATGGAAAGGGAAGACTTCGCCTTGTCCGTACATCTCTTGGTATCGAAACACGGTGTTTTGAGCGGAAGAACTTCGGCACACGCCATGCAGGCAGCCGCGAGAGACAGAAATAAAACAGGTACCTTCATGATGTGTAAAATTTATAATAAAAAATCACAATAACCTATCCACTGCAATGACTATTTTCTTCCCTTTCATCTTCTCTTCCCCTTGAAAACCCTTTATCCACGACGCAAAAGAAACACTATCAACCACTTCAACCACCCCAAAGAGTCCATCTAACAAATTTCCGCATATCAGGATGCCCGAGCCAGTAAACCGGAATACGTTCATTCCACCCTCATGGCAGCATTTTCCGGGCCTGTCGGAATAAGAAGCGTGAAGGAAAATACATTCTTTCCTAATCAGTTAAAATAAATGAAACCATTTAAAAAATCATTAAAAAAAGTTTATTCTTGGACATACTTTGAACGATTTTTTCCGGGTCAAAGTCACACCTGCACGAGATCTATCCGGCGCATGAAGAAAATACCTTCAATACCGTCGAGGGTGGTTCTGGTTCCATAGGTAGTTAATAGAGAAAAAAGGCCGCGGACAGCCATCCCGCGGCCTTTTTTTATCCAACTCCCTGCCCAATACTGAGTTTGGGCTTGATGAAATAAACAACTTACTGTAGCAAAAGACATGCGTTTGTTCGCCATTCTCGCAGGAATTGCCCTTTGCCTGAGCTCCACGAGCTGCCAGTCATACGGAGACTCGAACGATTACATCCCCCTGGCGACGCCTGTCCCCCCCCAGCTCTCCCAGTCCGTATCCAACGCCCTCCCGCGCCCGGCCAACTTTCCCACCCGCCCCCTTGCCATCCCGCCCAGTGCTCCGCGTACCCCGCGCTGCGCGAGTGCCTGCGTCATGGACGCTCTTACGGGAAAAGTTCTCTTCTCGCACAACGGCATGCAGCGCCGCCAGGTGGCCAGCACCCAGAAACTTGTCACGGCCATGGTCGTGCTTGACCACGGCAACCTGGACAGGAAGGTAGTCATCCAGCCGTCCGATACCAAGGCGGATCCCACCAAGCTGGGCTTCCGTTCCGGGGAAGTCTACTCCCGCCGTGAACTGCTGAATGCCCTGATGATACGCAGTTTCAATGACGTGGCCCTCGCCCTGGCACGGGACACGGCGGGGTCCGTGCCCAGATTCGCCCAGATGATGAATGCCAAGGCCCGCCAAATGGGCATGTACAACTCCCGTTTCGTCAATCCCAACGGACTGCCTGCGGACCAGTACTCCACGGCCATTGACATGGCGCGCTGCGCCTATTACGTTTACCGGAACCCGGAACTGCGCAACATTATCTGCAAACGCCAATACGCCTTCACCCGCGCCAACGGCAAGACGCTTCTCCTGCGGAACACGAACAAACTGCTGGAACAGCACTCCTGGGTCACCGGCATGAAAACCGGCTATACGAATGCCGCCGGGCGCTGCCTGGTCTCTTCCGCCGGATTTAATGGACGCCACGTCATCGTGGTCGTGCTCGGCTGCCATCCATCCCGCATCTGGACAGAATCGGAAAATCTGCTCAAATGGGCTCTGAGCGGTGCGGCCTGAAGCTTCCCCGGAATTGGGGTTTGACTTTCACGGCCTGACCCGCTATCAGTCCTGCCTATGTTACAGGCAGGTATTGTAGGTCTCCCCAACGTGGGCAAATCCACCCTCTTCAACGCGGTCACCAGGACCCGCAAGGCCCAGGCGGCCAACTACCCCTTCTGCACCATTGACCCCAACGTGGGTATGGTCACCGTGCCGGACCCGCGCCTGCAGGTACTCTCCAACATCTCCGGCTCTGAAAAAATCATCCCTACGCTCATTGAATTCGTGGACATCGCCGGACTGGTCAAGGGAGCCTCGGAAGGAGCCGGACTGGGCAACCAATTCCTGGCGAACATTCGTGAAGTGGATGCCATCGTTCAAGTGGTGCGCTGCTTTGACAATGACGACATCATCCATGAACTGGGTTCCGTGGATCCTCTGCGCGACATTGAAATCATCAACTCGGAACTCATCCTGGCGGACATAGCCACCATGGACAAGCGGCTTTCCTCCCGGGAGCGCAAGGCCCGTAGCGGAGACAAGGAAGCCAAGGCGGAAGTAGCCCTCATCACCAAACTCCTTCCCCACTTGAACGAGGGACTCCCCGCCATCACCTTTGAAGAAAAGCTGGATGACGACGAACGCAAACTGCTCCGTTCCTTCCAGCTCCTTTCAGACAAAAAAAGCATCTTCGCCTGCAACGTCAATGAAGACGAACTGGCGGCCGCCATCAATGACCCGGATTCCCATCCTTACGTCTCCCAGGTAAGAAAATACGTGGCGGAACACCACAATGCGGAAGCCATCGTCATCTCCGCCAGAATTGAGGAGGAACTTATCGACGTATCGGAAGAAGAAGCCGCCGAATTCCTGGAATCCCTCGGCGTGCAGGACTCCGGCGTCTCCGACCTCATCCGCGCCGTGTACCATCTGCTGGGCCTGCGCACCTACCTGACCACCGGCGTCAAGGAAACACGCGCCTGGACCATCCCGGACGGAGCCAAGGCCCCCCAGGCGGCGGGCGTCATCCATACGGACTTTGAGCGCGGATTCATTGCCGCGGAAGTCGTCCATTATGACGATCTCGTTACGTGCGGCAGCAAGGCCGGAGCGCGCGAACACGGAAAGCTGCGCATTGAAGGCAAGGAATACATCGTGAAGGATGGGGACGTCATCGAATTCCGCTTTAACGTCTAGCCCTGAAGTCCCCGGAATTCCATTGACTTTTCAGAACGCAAAGAGCAGATTGCTCATAACTTCACATCACCTTATGCCTGATTCCGACGTCAAATCCACACCCCTGGCAACCAAACACATTGAACTTGGAGCTAAAATGGTTCCCTTCGCCGGCTGGAACATGCCCGTGCAGTACACCGGCATTCTGGACGAACACAAAGCGGTGCGCGAGACCTGCGGCATCTTTGACATCTCCCATATGGGCCAGTTCACGGTATCCGGCCCGAACGCGGCGGCATGGCTGAACTCCATGCTCACCAACGACATCAACAAGCTGGACATCGGCCAGGGCCAATACTCCATCATGCTTAACGAACAGGCTGGAGTCATCGACGATCTGATCCTGTACCGCATGGAACCGGAAACCTTCTTCGTGGTGGTGAACGCCTCCAAGATTGGTGAAGACTTCGCCTGGCTCTCCGCGCACAAACCCGCAGACGTAACGTTGGAAAACCATTCCGACGAATACGTGGGCCTGGCCGTTCAGGGACCTCTTTGCGGGGCAATCTTCGCCAAAGTCATTCCCGGAGTGGAACTCCCGCCCCGCAACGGCATCGCCCGCATCACGGTGGACGGCGCGGACCTCATCGTCTGCCGTACCGGCTACACCGGGGAAGACGGCTTCGAATTCTTCTGCCCTGCTACGGAAGGCGTCAAATGGTTTGAAGCCTTTCTGTCCGCCGGAGCCAAACCCTGCGGACTCGGCGCCCGCGACAGCCTGCGCCTGGAAATGTGTTATCCGCTGAACGGCTCCGACCTGGCGCCGGACAAAACTCCGCTGGAAGCCGGACTGGGCTTCTTCTGCGCGCTGGACACGGAATTCATCGGCTCCGGCATTCTCCGCGAACAAAAGGCCAATGGCCTCGCCCAGCGTCTGGCAGCCATTGAATACACGGGCAAGGGAGCGCCGCCCCGCGCCCATTACAAAGTTCATCTCCCCGGCGGCGAAGCCATTGGAGAACTCACCAGCGGCGTACTCTCACCCTCCCTGATGACAGGCATCGCTCTGGCGTACCTTCCTGCCGCCCATGCCAAGGTCGGCACAGAGCTGGAAATAGATGTCAGGGGGAAAAAATTCCCCGCCCTTGTGGTCAAAAAACCCTTTTATAAAAAAGGCTGACACTACAACGCAAAAATAAACTGACAAATCCTGTAAATTACTACACTCTTACCTCATACAACCAAATCTTATGCACGACGTACCAGAAAACCTGCTGTATTCCAAAGATCATGAATGGATCGAAATTGACGGAGACATCGGCACCATCGGTATTTCCGACCATGCCCAGGCGGAGCTCTCCGATGTAGTCTTTGTAGACCTCCCCGAAGTAGGAGCCACGGTCGCCGCCGGGGACCCCGTGGCCGTCGTTGAATCCGTCAAGGCCGCCAGCGACGTGTACACTCCCGTCTCCGGTGAAATCCTGGAAATCAATGAGGAACTTTCCAATGATCCCTCCCTCATCAACTCCGATCCCTACGGCGCGGGCTGGCTCTACAAGATCCGCCTGGACGTTCCTACGGAAACGGAAGACATGATGAACGCAACCGACTACGAGGAATACTGCTCCTGAACAGTTCCTCCTCTTCCGCCCCGGTGATTCCGTCCCGGGGCTTTTTGCTTTAGCCCGGCCCCTTCGGACCGGACGCCACACTGCCAAACACCACATGAACACCCACACAGACTTTGCCAGCCGGCACATTGGCCCCCAGGGGGAAAAACGCCGGGAAATGCTTGGAAGCCTCGGCTATGAAACGCTTGAAGAACTCATTGCGGACATCGTCCCTGCAGACATCCGCATGAAAGCCCCTCTGGACCTTCCTGCCGCCAAATCGGAAACGGAAGCATTGGAGGAACTCCGTTCCATCCTTGGAAAAAACAAGATCCTAAAATCCTTCATTGGCCAGGGATATTACGGCACCATTACTCCGTCCGTCATCCTGCGCAACGTTCTGGAAAACCCAGGCTGGTACACGGCCTATACGCCCTATCAGCCGGAAATCGCCCAGGGACGGCTGGAAATGCTTATGAACTTCCAGACTATGGTAGCCTCCCTGACGGGGTTGCCGGTCGCCAATGCCTCCCTGCTGGATGAAGGAACGGCTGCGGCAGAAGCCGTCTCCATGTGCCGGAACACCCGCCCCAAGGCCAACACCTTCTTTGTGGCGGACACCTGCCATCCCCAAACCATCAGTGTCATCCGTACCCGTGCCGCATGGCAGGGCGTCAACATCGTAGTAGGGGACTGGACCTCTTTTGATCCTGCTTCCGTCGGAGCAGACCTTGCCGGCGTCCTGGTCCAGTATCCGGACACCTTGGGCCGCATCAATGACTACACGGACTTCTTCTCCCGCGTACATGCTGCCGGAGCCCTCTGCGTCGTGGCTGCCGACCTGATGGCGCTCACTGTCATCAGGGAACCCGGCTCCTTCGGAGCGGACATCTGCGTGGGCAACACGCAGCGCTTCGGCGTCCCGATGGGCTTCGGGGGGCCGCACGCAGCCTACATGTCCTGCACGGACACCCTGAAGCGCCGCATGCCCGGCCGTCTCATCGGCATGTCCATAGACTCCCAGGGACGGCCGGCCTACCGCCTGGCACTCCAGACGCGGGAACAGCACATTCGCCGGGACAAGGCCACTTCCAACATCTGCACCGCCCAGGTCCTTCTGGCCGTCATGGCCGCCTTCTACGCCGTGTACCACGGACAGGAAGGCCTCAAGTGCATCGGCACGGAAATCCACCGGAAAACGAAAAGCCTGTACAAAGCTCTCACGGAAGCCGGCATCTCCATAGAAAACAAAAACTTCTTCGACACCCTGCTCCTGACGGTGCCGGGCCGGGCGGACGCACTCGTCAAACAGGCTTTGGATGCGGGATACAACATCCGCAAGGTGGATGCCGACCATGTCGCCATCTCACTGGATGAAACGGCTTCCTGCACGGACGTGGCCTCCGTGGCCTCCGCCCTCACAGGTACGGAGACTTCCGCCCCGTGCTGCTGTGAATCTCCGGCATGGACGCCCATCCATACGCGCAGGACCCCTTTCTGCACGGAAACGGCCTTCAACTCCTACCACTCGGAAACGGAAATGATGCGCTACATCCGCCGCCTGGAATCCCGCGACCTGGCTCTCAACGAAGCCATGATCCCGCTGGGTTCCTGCACGATGAAGCTCAATGCCGCCTCCGAAATGATCCCCATCACCTGGCCGGAAACCTGCTCCCTGCATCCCTTCGTCCCTGCAGAGCAGTCTGAAGGCATCCGGGAAATGCTCTCCATTCTGGCGAACCGTCTGGCTAAAATCACGGGTTTTGCCGCCGTCTCCCTCCAGCCCAACGCGGGCGCGGCAGGAGAATACGCAGGGCTTCTGGCCATCCGCCGCTACCAGCAGCATGCGGGAGAAGGCCACCGGAACGTCTGTCTCATCCCCACCTCCGCCCACGGCACGAACCCCGCCTCCTCCGCAATGGCCGGTCTCAAGGTAGTCCCCGTCAAATGTGACGAAGCGGGCAACATCGACATGGACGACCTGAAAACCCAGGCAGAAACCCACCGGGACAACCTCTCCTGCATCATGGTCACCTACCCCTCCACACACGGCGTCTATGAGCAAACCATCAAGGAACTCTGCGACATCGTGCACGCCAACGGCGGCCAGGTGTACATGGACGGTGCCAACATGAATGCCCAGGTGGGCCTCACCTGCCCCGGCTGCATCGGCGCGGACGTCTGCCACCTGAACCTTCATAAAACCTTTGCCATGCCCCATGGCGGAGGCGGACCCGGCATCGGCCCCATTGGCGTGGCGGAACATCTCGTGCCCTTCCTGCCCGGCCATCTCAGCCTGGACAGTGAAGAAGGAGCCGTAGCCTCCGCAGCATGGGGAAGCGCCTCCATCGCCGCCATCTGCTGGATGTACCTCTCCATGATGGGGCCGGACGGCCTCAAGGAAGCAACGGAAGTAGCCATCCTGAGCGCCAACTACATTGCCAAAAAACTTGACGGCCTCTTCCCGGTTCTCTACTCCGGCAACAAGGGTCTGGTGGCCCATGAATGCATCCTGGACCCGCGCCAGCTCACCCATGACGCCGGCCTCACCGTGGACGATATCGCCAAGCGGCTCATGGACTACGGATTCCACGGCCCCACCATGTCCTTCCCCGTACCCGGCACCCTGATGGTGGAGCCCACCGAATCGGAACCCAAGGAGGAACTGGACCGTTTCATTGAAGCCATGGAACACATTCATGCGGAAATCACGGCCATTATCAACGGAACAGCGGACAAGGAAGACAACATCCTTAAAAATGCCCCGCACACGGCGGAAATGGTCTCTGCCGACGAATGGAAGCATCCCTATTCCCGCAGCCAGGCGGCCTATCCGGTATCCGGACTGCGCGTCCACAAATTCTGGCCGTACATTGGCCGCGTGGACAACGTGTATGGAGACCGCAACCTGATCTGCACCTGTGACACGGTGGAGGAATTCTCCAAGGCTGTGGAAGCATAAAGTAAATACACCCTTAACCGCGAAAAGCCGTCCCCTGATCCGGGACGGCTTTTTTATTCTTCTCCGGCAGAATGAATTCGATCAGGCTGCATCTCCCTTCATGGGATATCAGCCCACAAAGGAACCATCCGGGGTTCCTTCAAATTGCTCCCACGGCAGGAATAATCACTTTTTCCAACTCATGCTGTTATTGATCGCATGAAACCTGCTTTCTACAAAAAACGATTAATCTAATGAATATATTACTTCTTCCCTGTGAATCGGATTATAAATTCGAAGTCAATATAAAAAGCCAGAATTTTCTTTTTCTCATGTTCATTTCCAAGGCATTATTTATAGCCTGCCTAGAAAGGAGGACCAGTCTATTACTGCTGCTTCTCAAGTTGCTGCAGATGTTATATAAAAAATGAAATGATTGATTATAAAAGATATATGATTTTTTTACATTAAAATGGATTTATCGAATTTTCAGCGAATTTATAATCCGCTATTGGCAAATGGAGTGGCGGCTAACTCGCGCCACCATTAACCCCATATTTTAGTCTGTCTATGAAGAAAACCTTATTCCTGGCGGCCCTCATCACACTCTCCTCCATCGCGGTTCAAGCGGCCACGGTGGTGATAACATTCGGCGTAAATTCCCTGGCTCAAGGTACATCCTCCATGGATGGCACCTATCTTGGGGAACAGGGCAAAGTAAATCTGATCAAAACCGGAAGTTCAGGGGGCAATTATACAAGCGGCGCCCTCAAAAACTTCGATGGTTCATCTACGGGTATCACTCTGGTAACAGGAGCAGGGGCCTGCGGTGCCCAAGGCGTCCTGACAGCGGACAACATCCAAAATTCCTACAATCCCGACAACTCCAACAAATTTTTTGACGTATTCGGTTCCGACATCACAACGGGCAACAATGGAGGAGGATGCATCAATAAAAATCCCGGCCCGTACACCATGCAAATGCGGGGGCTCTCCGCCGGAAGCTATACGCTGACCATGCTTGTAGGGCGCGGCAACTCTTTTGGAACCGCCTCTTCAACCTATGATTTGACCGGGAATATAGAAGGTCTCTCCGCCACCCTGCTTGACTACTCGGCCGGTTCCAATGCCTCACTTTCCAGCACGACGTTATTCTCGGAATCTGGAGCAGGAGAATGGGCTCTGGTGGAATACACCTTTACGGTCACGGAGGACAACACCACGCTGAGTCTGACCTCAAACGGTACCGGCAACATCAACGCTCTTGCATTATCCAGCATCCCGGAACCCGCCACGGCCTCTCTCGGCTTGCTGGGTCTCGCAGTCCTGGCGATGCGCCGCCGCCGGGCTTAATGCGACTCAAGCTCTCTCATCAATGGAGGCCGCAACAATGACGGTCTCCATTGATTTCTTTTTACGGAATCATCCGGTCGGAGGGATTCCCCATTGAGAATATACATTTTTTTGTTAGAATAAGGAATATGGAACGCAGGCGCTCCTTGAATCTCATGAAATTCCTCCGCGGCATATCGGCAACTCTCCTTCTATTCCTGGCCGGTACGGGCTCCCTGAATGCGGAAGAAATAGGTATCGGCGTCCTGAACGGAACCGTGGCTACGGAAGCGGCGTTTCTGAATGCCCAGCCCGGAACACTGGCGCAGGAAGGGGAAACATGGAACTTCATCACTCCGACGACGGCGGCCAAAACCTCGGCAACAGGCCTGAAAACTGTTCGTGGAACAGCCACACAGGCCTCCATATCCTTCAACAATCCCGGCTACTGCTTCAGCAACGGCACGTTTGCCGCCGACAAAAACCGTGACTACCTGCTCATGGACTCCTGGGCCGGAATCCGGGGCATGGAAAATGTAGTCATCTCCCAGCTCCCCGACTCCATGGCGGAATACTGCCATGTGGAAATCTACGGGGATTGCAACACCACAGACCGCGACATGCTCTATACGGTCAACGGCATGGTGAAAACCATCCAGGACAGGGAAAACTTCTCCGGCACATTTAACGAAGGAGCCAACAAGGTCACCCTGCGGTATGTTCCGGTCGTGAACGGCGTCATCACCATCACGGGCAACGGAGCGGACTCCACCCGCTCCGCCATCAACGCCGTGCGCCTGATCTCCCCTGCTCCCGGCATCATCTCCTTCACCGCTACACCGCCTGAAATCATGGAAGGAAGCGCCGCGGGCGCGGAACTAAGCTGGAAAACCTGGAAATGCGGAGAAGTCACCTTAAGCACAAAAGACGGTGAAAACATTCCCGTCACCACGGAAAACGGCACGGGAGCGATTACGGTCAATCCTGAACAAACAACTACCTATGTACTGAACGCTCGGGGAGAGGACGGAACGGAATCTGCGGCGGAAGTAATGGTAACCATCAAGAAGCAAGAACCGGAAATCCTTATATTTGAATCGGATAAAAAGAGGATTGTCCCCGGAGCGGATGAAGAAGCCACCTTGACCTGGAGCACCGTCAAGGCACAAAATCTGGAACTGACGGCCAACGGAAAAAACATCGCCATCACCAGTGAAAACGGAGCCGGCACTCTCCGGGTCAAACCGACGGAGACGACTCTCTACACATTGACGTTGACCGCTGCCGATGGAACACAGAAAAGCAAATCACTCATCATCTCCGTTCTGTCGGAAAATACGCCCAATGTCCTTCTATTTCTGGTAGACGACATGGGCTGGCAGGATACCTCCGTTCCTTTCTATTATCAAAACGGCCAGCCCGTTAAAACGGCCCTGAACAACTTCTACAAAACCCCATCTATGGAAAGGCTGGCGGCACAGGGCCTGAAATTCACGAACGCCTATTCATGCCCCGTATGTTCCCCGGGCCGTACGTCCCTGATGACGGGAAAAAATGCCGCCCGTCACCGGGTTACCAACTGGACATCTCCGAACAGCCCTGTGCTCAATGATTCCAACCCGCATGTGCTCATGCAGGCTCCGCAATGGAACATGGGCGGGATGAGCCAGCAGGAAATTCCGTTGCCACGCGTGCTACAGGAAGCCGGCTACCGGACTATCATGGTAGGGAAAGCCCACTTCGCCCCGGCCACAGAGCGTTATGCCAACCCCATCAACCTCGGGTTTGACGTCAATATCGGCGGGAGCTCCGCCGGACAGCCCGGTTCTTACACTCCCCAGTTCGGGTCCGGCGTCTACCACGTTGCCGGTCTGGAGGAATATTACAAATATACCACGACGGAAGAGAGGAAGAGGAACTTCCTGACCAATGCCCTGACTCAGGAAATGAAGAAACAGATCAAGGCGGCCGTGGATGAACAGAAGCCCTTCTTTGCGTACATGGCCCATTATGCCGTTCACCAGCGGCACGACCAGCCGGACCCCAATGGGGACACAGAATACTACCAGGCCCTCCAGCCCGGGCGTACCGATTTTGAAGGCAATGTAAACATCAATCAGAACATAGGCAACTTCGCCACCTTGATCCAAGGCATGGACAAATCCCTGGGCGATCTTATGGATTACCTCCAGGAACTGGGCGTTGCTGACAAAACGCTGGTCATCTTTATGTCCGACAACGGCGGGGACTCTCCCATCCAGCAAGGATCCAGCCGCAATATGCCCATGGTGGAGAAGGTCAGCGCTATCGCGCCGCTCAGGGGCCGCAAAGGCAACCGCTATGAAGGGGGCACCCGGATACCGATGATCGTGGGCTGGGCGAAGGTGAACGCCTCCGCCCCCATCCAACAGGAATACCCCATTCCGCAAAATGTCGCCAATCATGACATCGTAGCCATCTGGGACATCTATCCCACCCTTTTGAGCATGCTGAAGCTTCAGGTTCCGGTGGACCAGCAGGTGGACGGGGAGGACATCAGTCCCTACTTCAAGGGGGAAGCTTCCTTCCACCGCACTCAGAAGATCTACCACCATTACCCCCACTACCATGGCTACGGCCACTTCTATTCCACCTACCGGGAGGGAGACTGGAAAGTCATTTACGACTATCTGGACCAGTACCCTAATACGGATCTCTGGACCACCTATAACGAAGGGTATAAAACGGCGGGCCGCTTTCCATGGAAACTTTTCAACTTGAAGGACGATATCAGCGAAAGCAAGGACCAGGCCCGGGATCCGGCGCAGCAAGAACGCCTGATGCGCATGGCGCGCGCCCTGATGAGGGAACTCCACGGAGCCGACGCCCAATATCCCCTCCTTAAAAGAAACGGAAAAATCATCGGTACGGCCTATATCCGCATGCCGGACCTCCCGGATGTGGATTCTGACGGGGACGGCGTACCGGATCTAATTGAAGACGCCAATGGAAACGGGCTCATCGACCCCGGGGAAACGGACCCGGACGATCCTTCGTCCGTCGTGCCCATTCAGGAATAAACACTCCGACCAACAGGACAAGAATCATGAAGCAACCACGCCATTATTCCGCCGTTCCTGCCCGCATGCGGCTTGGCAGGCTGGTCATCTGCACTGGAATGTTCCTTTCAGGGGCTCTCCTCATGGGCGACACCGTCATCAATGCCGGAGGAGGCGTCAGTAATGTAAAAAAAACGGGCAATGGAGGAGGCACGCTGGACTACGGCCAAGTCACCATTTCCGGAACGGCCGTCTATGAAAACAACACGGTCAGCGGATTTTCCCAGGGCGGTGCGGTTTACGCCGGCTCCGTCATCCAGAATGAGGCCGTTTCCTTCTCCGGCAACCGGGCGGAATCCGGCAGCGGCGGCGCGCTCTACTGCCGCGGAAACGTAAAAATTGCGGCTGGCTCCTCTTTTTCCGGCAACATGGCATCCCACAACGGAGGAGCCCTGTGCCTGGATGCCAATGACGGAGAAGTTCTCCGCACCGCAAACATTGAAAGCGGCAGTACCTTCGCGAACAACAGTGCGGGCAAACTGGGGGGAGCCATCTACGCAGCCGGTAAAGGCGCCGCCTGCCAAACGGAACTGACGCTTCACTCCGCAGACTCCTCCCGCCCCATCTCCTTCAGCGGCAACTACCGTGGAAGGGCCGTCGGAACCTCTGCGGGCGGAAGCGCCAACTCCATTACGGTCATGGGCAACGTCAGCATGGTCATGCAGGCGGAGCAGGACTGCCTGATCAGCATGGAGGACCCCATCCACTCCTTTGAGGGATACTCCTCCACCTCAAGCCTGCGGAAAACGGGGCCCGGTACCCTCGGATTCGGTGGAGGCATTTCCCGGTGCCATTTTCCGGTAAGCGTGGAAGCCGGCACGGTGAAGCTGGGCGCGACAGCCTCCCTGCAGGGGATGACGGAACTGAGCATAGCCGGAGGAACACGGCTGGGCTTCACGCTGCCCGCAGAACCGGCGGCGGATGCCAAATGGAGCGCTCAAGGGCCTGTTGCCCTGAACGGAGCGGCGGAACTCCACGTGACCCTGCCGGAAATAACGGACACAAAACAAGGCAAAACATGGAAACTCGTGGAAGGCAGTGCCCTGTCCATGACGAGCCAGCCCTCCGTCTCCTATGACCCGGCAACAGCCGCTCCGTGGCAGCAGGCGGGCAGCTTCTCCCTGCACCGGGAGGAAACAATAGGAAAAAGCGCGCTGGTCTTAAGCTGGACTCCCACTCCTTCTCCCTATGAAAAATGGAAGAATGACCATTTTACAGACGACACTCCGGAAGACCAAACCGCTCCGGAAGCCGCCCCCGCCGGGGACGGCATCACCAACCTGATGAAATACGCCACGGGGCTGCCGCCCCTTCAACCCTGCGGCACCGTCACTACGCTGACGGTCAGGAATGTGGATGGCATGCCGCACCTGGTGCTGGAATGGCCGGTGAATCCGGATGCCACAGACGTCGTCTTCAATGTGGAAAGCTCAACAGACCTGAAAAAATGGAATGATGAAGGCGTGGTAACTCCGACGGGTTCACGGGGAGAGTATCAAGACCCGGCGGCGATTGACAGCAATGCGCCGGAACGCCGCTTTCTGCGTCTGAAAGTGACGCGGGAATAAAAGGAAAAGGCAGGAAAAACTCTCTCCCCGGTCTTAAAAATCCTCTTCTCTGCGTTTTGTGAAAGCAAGCCGACCCCGAAAGGAAGTAGCTCTCCATATTCCGGCTTTTCATGGATAAACCTTATCTGGAACAAATCGAAAACATTCCCGCCTGCACCTTATATCTTCCTCTCCGGAGAAACCCTTTCCTGACCCTAAGACGCCTCTCCCCATGAATAGACGTCTTAAACATGGGAACACATCAATTCCACGGAGGATCTCCGTACTTATTCTCACCCAGCTGGCTCTCCCCATAGGACAAATACCACAGCAGCAGCCATCCCAGCGCGGGCAGCCCCAGGCACACCAGCCAAATACCGCTTCTCCCCACATCATGCAGACGGCGTACCATGGTAGCCGCCAGCGGAATGGCCAGGAGGGACAAAACCAGATAAAACAGCCCCAAAAAGACGCTTTCCATCCACGGTGCCGGATAGGAGAAAAAACCGTACTTTTCCAGGGCCGGAAGACAGGCCGCAGCCAACCACACCGACCCCAGAGTGGCATATACCTCCCGCATCTCACCCTTGCCTGCACGCCCCCGGAAACTGCACCATTCCCTGGCCACCCTGCGCCAATACTTCTGCCGTGACCAGTCGGGAGCAAGAGACCTTTCGCAGGTATCTGCCTCTCCTTCCGCCACCTCCATGTCCCCATCCTCGTCCAAGACAGTCATGGGCGGAATATAGGAAGACAAAGGCCTCCAAGCCCCGTCGGGCAACTTTCTCACCAGAGCCTGGTTGGACAACCGCCCCTGGTTCCTGGCCTGCAACAGAAGCACCAGGGCAACTGGTCCTTTGGAAGAACCGTCAATTGCCTGGTACTCGTAAAGATCGCTCATGGATTGGCTTTACTTGCCATCCGGGGAATGGCTGAATGCGGAAACGGGAATCTCCTGCTTGGGCAGATTGGGCCCTTTCCACTTCAGAGTCACTGCGGAACCGGAACCGGCCGTCCCCACATAGCCGATGCGGATGGGATGCTGGCCCGCCTTCAAATACACGGGATTGTTTTCTTCCCCCAGGTCGGAGGATACTTCCGTTCCGGGATGATACACCTTGTCCGCATCAATCAGCTCCATCCCGTGCAGGCGCACAAAAGCCTTGCTCCCCTTGTTGGCGTCCGTAGTCAGATAAAAGGTATAGGCGCCGTCTGCGGGAACATTCACGTAACCCGTCAGTTCCACGCCCCGCTTCCTGGGACCGTTCATCTTGACGGACGGGGCTTGCGTCACGCCGTGGGAGACAGCCGGAGCCTTCATCTGGCGGAAATCGGGCACCCAGGGGAATTCCCCTTCATACAGGGACCACTTCAGGCCGGGAACTCCCTTGGCTTCCACGGCAGGCACCAGAGCCGTATCAAACACCGTCTTGGAAGGATGGGATGCCCGGCGATTGGACAATGCGGCAGCCTTCATGCGAGCCTGCAGTTCCGGTTTGGACGCGGCCAGATCCTTGCTTTCCTGCGGGTCCTTCAAGGTATCGAAAATCATGAAATCCTTGTCCGCATCCTTCACCCCCATGCGCAGCCCCTTCAAACCGTCCACAAAGACGATCTGCTGCTGGCCGCGCTGGGCACCCTTGTGCTCACCCAGGAAATCCTTGTAACCGGGGGTTTTGCTTCCGTGGTTGTACTCGGTGTAAACAATGCCCGGCTTCTGCTTGTCCGCGTGCCCTGTCAGCGTCGGCATCAGGGAAACACCGTCGCTGCGGGCCGGAACAGGCACGCCGGCGGCATCCGCCAGGGTAGCCAGCCAGTCATGGAATTGACCGGGCTGAAGACTGACCTGACCCTTGGGAATGCGGGCAGGCCAGCGTACCAGCGTGGGAACACGCATGCCGCCTTCCCAGCAATCCCGCTTGATCCCGTCCATCATCCCGTAACTCTTGAAAAACTGCGGATTCTGCGCTCCGTGCTGATGCTTCATATCGGCGCCGCCTTCATTGTGGGGGCCATTGTCGGACGTGAAAACAATCATCGTATTGTTGTCTATCTTCAAATCCTTCAGCAAATGAATCAAATCCGCCACTACATCATCCACTCGGCGGATCATGGTGGAATGACGCTTGGCCACCTCATTCGGAAAACGGGAATTGTCCGGATAAATATAAGTATCCTTGTCCTTCTCCGCCTTGGGGCCAAAAGCCGTATTGGCGGATTCCGTGCCGTTCTTCTTTACCCATTGCAGGCCGCCTTTCACACCGCCGCCGGAAGGATAGGGCGTACCGGGAACCGTCAGGCTCCCGTGGGGAGCCGGAAAAGCCAGATACAGGAAAAACGGCTTGCCGGTCTTGCGGGCGGACTTGCGCTGGTCCATGATCCACTGCTTGGCACGGGCGCCAAACAAATCCGTGGAATAGGCGGTCAGGGGAACCTGCTCCTTGATATTCTTCCATTCCGGATTCGGGGCGTAACCGTTGTATTCAAAAAGATCGCGGGATTCGGAAGGATAGTGGAAATGTCCGGCCAAATGGTCCAGAATGCCGTAAAAATAATTGAATCCGCGCTGGTGGGGGCCGCCCGTCACCGGGCCATGGCTCTGCCCGCCCCCGCCTACGCCCCATTTGCCGATGGCGGCGGTATCATATCCGGCTTCCTTCAAGACGGAACCCAGCGTATGGGAATCTTCAATGGGATGGTCAAACCGGTTGTTCCTCACCACACGGGAAGTTCCCTGGTGCACGCCCAGCAGCAGGGAGGCGCGTGCCGGAGCACACACGGGCGCGGCGGAATAATGGCGGCGCAGCTGAATCCCTTCACGGGCCATGGCTGACAAGGCCGGAGTTTTAAACTCGTTCTTCCTGCCCACCGTGCGTCCATTCAAATTCTCCTGGCTCCAGTTGGAATCCAGATCGCCCCACCCCATGTCATCCACCAGAATGAAAATGATATTGGGCCGCGCAGTTTTTCCCGGTTTGGCGGAAGGGTTCACGGCGTTTCCAGGAACGGCCATGCAGGGAATGGCGGCAGTTAGCAAAACGGTCAGGAAAGGCAGCAATTTCATCTTGAAAATGGAAATGTGATTAACATGTAAACGTTGCAGGGACGATCAATCTTACAGAAAACCTGACTCCCCTCAAGCAAATTAAACAGCGCCGCCGAATTGACCATGGAGCCACACGAATTATTGTGGAGAGTGTCATGAAACCTCCTCCCTGTTCTCATTGGCATTCTCCTCCTCCGTTCAGCCCTTCTTTATCACATACAAGAGGAATCCCTGAAATCCTGGACAATACGGTACTCCGAAAGCATGTTTGCATGTGAAAGCGTCAAAGAATACTTGAAGAACCATTTTATCCTGCTGATTCAGGACAGCCCCCGATATATTCGGAAAAACAATTGTTTTCTTTCACCCCCTTGAGGAAGAGGAGAACCGGCGGACGGAAAGACCAGTACCGGCTGCGGTACCGCAAAAGATCACCCCGTACCGATCGTTCCGGTGCGCCGCAGCCCACCCTCCGCCCCGTCAGGGCTTCTCTTCCGGTCCATCGGAAAGAAATTGGCGGGCAGAAGGAATAAATGGATATTTTCTTCATTTGGAGAACATTGCGTAGAAAAAAAAGAAGAAAAAATCATGTTTGTGCACGGCCCAGCGGCGGATTGCAAATCCGCGCTTACTCTCCTCTTTTTTTATATGACCGGATAACTGATTCATAGTCAGCAGGAAACACATTTCAGCGAAAGACCAGAGCAAACGTAGTTTTCTAAAAAAGAATAACTTGAGGTCAATTAAGGATTTGTTCTCCAATATTCGGCATTGTTTGCGGATTTGCAATCCGGTAAAGAACCCATATCGCTGTCCGTACAGCCTTTCCAACCCTCACATATTATACTGCATGAAGATTAAATCTATATCCGCCCTGCTTGCCGTCCTGGGATGTTCCGTCTCCCTGGGGGCAACCACCACCATTACGGATTTCTCCGGCCTTCTCGGCGGAACCCGCCAGGACGGTATTTCCCTGAGCGGAACAAATGCCACCGCAACAGGTACCGGAGGCCTTTCCCTGAACAACGGTTCCCTGGACTTTACCATGACCGGAGCAACGAATCGCCCGAATGTTAATGCAGGCCAGTCTTTCAGCGTAGCCCTGACCTTCGATCTCTCCACTCTTGATTCTGCAACAGGCTCCACGCTGTTTTCCGCCCAATTTGGAACTGGCGCTGACGCCTTCGCCGGCCTTTTCGGAGCCCAGTACAAGGACGGGGGAGTTCATTTCGGCTATTGGGGTACCAGCCAAACCAACGGGAAATACGGGACAACAGATCCCACCATCTCCGTAACGGGAAATACGGGCAATCTGTCTGTTGTATGGACAAAAACCTCTGATAACAATGTCAATCTGGATGTCTACCTGGACAGTGGTAAAATTGGAAGCATCACATCCAATGGCGGAGGAATCAACTTCAGCAGACAATTGGAACATCTTTTCGTAGGAGGCAAAGGAACAACCAACAGCGGAAGCATCACCAACAGCTTCACTACCTCCAGCGACCTGACCCTCGAAGGCATGCAAATCGTGACGGGCGGAGTCATGGATGAAGAAGCCTTCAAGAATTACTATAACCAGCTGGTCCCTGAACCGGCCACGGCATCCCTTAGCCTGCTGGGCTTGAGCGTGCTGATGCTGCGCCGCCGCAGATCCTGACCGGAATTCATCCCTGACAACCTTTCACGGCCATCCGGCCCGACCCGGATGGCCGTTCTTTACCTGAAATTCAAATACCCGTTTCATTCTCTTCTCCATTTCCATGAAAACCAGGCTTCCCCTTTCCCTGCTCGCCGCGCTGCTGGCGGTCGCCGCCCCCTCAACCACCATCGCCTCGGGAACGGATTTGGGCAATGTCATGTTCGTGGGGGATTCCATCACCCACGGCGTCAATAGCGGGTCCTACCGCTGGGCCTTGCACAAGATCTTTGCGGACAATGGCATTTCCTGCAACGCGGAAGGCGTGAACACCGGCAACAACTCCGGCGGCGTCACGGCTGGAACTTCCTATGGGGGTCAGGTTTTCAACAACAAGCACTCCTCCCAGTCCAGCGCCAGGGCATGGGAAATTTCAGGACAAAGATACGGAGGCCGCTTTAACGGCTCCAACATCGACAACTGGCTGGGCCATTCCGGCACCAAGACAAACGGAGCCGCCTATACGGGGCCGACTTTTACCGGAGCCGACACGCCGGACACTTTTTTCCTGATGATCGGCACCAATGACCTTTTGTCCGACGGGAACAACGCAACCCTGGGCGACCGCATCGAGAACGCCACGAACGCATTGCTGGGCAACATGGATTCCATCGTGAACAGCATGCTCACTGCCAACAGAAGTGCGAACGTCATCGTGATGACTCTTCCCTGCTGGACGACACACGGCAATGCCAACTCCGACGCCACCCACGCGGCCGTGAACACCTATAATGATTCCCTGAAATCCTGGGGACAGAACAAGCAGGGAGTCTCCGTCATCGACGTCAACAAGGGGATGATCGACGTGGCTTCCAAAACCCCGTTCTACGGCGTCGGCTCCATGTTCAACGCCCCCGGAAAAGACGGCCTGCACCCCAACGCGCAGGGAGACCTCATCATGGCGGGCAACATCGCCAAGGCCATGGGCTACGCAGGGCGTTCCGCGGGACAACAGAGAAAAGCCGTCTCCGATCTGGCCGTCAATTTCCACCAGGGAGGCCAGGCCCCCGCATGGACCGGGGTGCAGGATCTGACGGATGTCGGCTTTGCCGTGTCCAACGTCACGGTGTCTTCCGCCGGCATCAGCCTGGGACAGCCCGGTAGCAGCATGATCAGCCATACATGGACGGAAGGGACCGACCTGTCCGGCGGATTCACCTTTGACTTCACGCTGAGCCTGGGAGACGGAGCGGCCAGCGGCTGGAACGTCTCCGACCAGTTCAGCGTCAGCCTGGGCAACGGCTCCTTTTACGGAACGCTCAATATTTGCGAGGCCTACATCAAATGGGGGGACACCATCCTGTATTCCATGGACATGTCCGCCAACACGGACAGCCTGCGCATGGCCTATGTGAACGGCAATGAACAGGAAGGCCTGAAGGGAGGCTATTACATCTGGCTTGGGGACATGCTGATCGGGGAGGCCCTTTCCGTCACCTCCGGTTCCGGCCTCAACGGCGTCATCATTCAGTATGACGGCAGCGGAAACGCCATTCTGAAAGATATGGCCCTGGACGGGACCGGCTCCTACGCCCCCACCACCTCCGGTCTGGTCAACAAGGACAACGCGTTCATCTCCTCCGGTTCCGGCAACGCGGCCAGCCCGCCTCAAGGAAACATCGTCTGGCCGGAAAAAGGCTTCACCCACGTCAAGGACGGCCTGGCCTGCTCCGGGGGCTTCAACGCGCGCTCCATGGCGGATTCTTCCACCGGGAAGGCGGGAAACTCCGTCTCCGCAACCATCACTTCCGGCAGCGCCTCCTATATTTTCGCGAATAAAGGCAATTACACGGGCGACGTCTGGCTAACCATCTCCGGAGAAGGGGAGGCCTCATCCTGGTACGGAGCCCACGGCGCCGAATACGGGCAGAACGGAGGCACGCTCGACGGCAGCGCCTATCTGCGCTTCACGGGTTCAGCCAAGGGAGGAAGCACCGTCTTCGGCGCCGTGAATTCCACCCGGGTGGCCGGAAACGTTTATCTGGAATTCTCCGCGGAAAAGGCATTCTTCGGCACCTTCACAACCACCAACGCTTCTTCCGTGGCAGGTTCCTACGGCTCCGACATTGGGGGAAATGTGGACATCGTGATCAATTCAGGCACGTTTTCCAGCCAGGTCATGGGCGGCATTTTCTCCGGAAACGATAAAACCATCGGCGGGGGCGTGCACGTCTACGTCAACGGCGGCAGCGTGAACGGGGACGTAATGGGCGGCGGCCTGACCGGAACCATTGACGGCGGCACGAACGCCACGGTTACGGGCGGCGACATCTCCGGCTCCGTGTACGGGGCGGGTAAAGGGGGCAGCATCATGCAGGGAAGTTCCGTGAACGTGACGGGCGGCCTCATCAGGGGGAACGTTTACGCGGGAGGGACCAGCGGCGCCGTACGGGGCAATACGTCCGTCACCGTGACGGGCAACTCCGCCGTGCTTCACAACGGTTCTTCCTGGGGCTCCATCTCCGGGGGAGGCTCCGGAGGCACCGTCGGCGGGAATTCCGAGGTCCGCATCAAAGACCTCGCTTCCGGCACGGCGGCCTACGGCTTTGACAAATACGCGGGAGCCATCAGCGGCGGCACGAACGTCAGCGGCAACCGGACCCTGGTTCTGGACCACGTAACCGTGAACAGCTTCCAGGCCTCCCTGAGTGATTTTACCCACGTCTCCGTGGTCAACCGCACCAATACCGCGCTGGATTCCCTGGGCGGTGCCCTCACCCTGACCATTGAATCCGGAAGCGCCCTGACGCTGGCCGGAGCTTCGGACCTGACATCCCTGGTGCTGGGGGAAAACGCGGCCTTGACGCTTCAGGCGCTTACTGCGGGCTCCGTCATCGTGGACATCACCGGAACAAGCAGCTACACGCTTTCCCTGACGGAAATTCCCGCCAACCTGGCCAATATCAAATTCCTGAGCAACGGCGTCCTCTATGACGCGCAGATGACGACGGACCCCCAGGCCAACACCGCCATGATCTTCGCCCAGGTTCCGGAACCGGGAACCGCAACCCTCAGCCTGCTGGGACTGGCTGCCCTGCTGTGGAGAAGGAGCAGAACAATTCCCCATTGACGGCCCTTTGTTTTCTTCAGGCTTCAATGGGAACTGAAGGGGCTGTCCCGCCAGACGCGGAACAGCCCCGATTTTTTTCAGATACGGCGTCAGGCAACAAGACAGCCGGGCTTCATGACCATGCGATTCAAACGGCAGCATTCCGTGCCGGAAAAACGGATGATTTAACCGCCACGAAGGCGGCCCATGGCGATCGTGAAGGGGGGAAAACACTCTTCCTTGCAGAAAGGGAACAGGCGTCAGAACCTCTTCTTCCTGTCATCCCTGCGGGGCCGGTCGCCCCAGCGCTCTCCCCGGTCACTGCGGAACCCGCCGCGGGGTCCTCTGAAGCCCCCGCGGTCATTGCGGTCCCGGTCACCACGGTAGCCACCGCGGAACCCGCCGTTTCTGCGCGGGGGACGCGGACCATCGGAATATTCCGGCGTGCCCTTGTCCTCGCGAACATTGACCTCATAGCCGCAAATCGTAGCGTTCGCCAGAGCGTTCAGAAGCTGGGGAGCCACGGAGGCGTCCACTTCAATCAGGGAATGCTTGGCAAAAATTCGTATATCGCCCACGGCGCCTTTCTCCATCTCCACCGTATTGTAAAACAGCCCGGCAATATCCTTGGGCCGCAGGCCAATCATACGGCCGCCATTCATGAACAGCGTAACCGTATCATCCTTGTTCATCCAGGAATCCCCTTTCTGTGGGCTTTCCCCATCCTCTCCGGACTGCTGCGTATGGCGCGGCCGGCGAGCGGGCTTATCTTCCGGAATAGGCTGCACTTCCCGGTGGGTACGCTCCCTGAGCAAATCAAACAAGGCCGCCGCCAGGGATTCCGGGGCCGCTTCCACATCCTTCAATTCTTCCGGGAGAATAGCATCCGGTTTCAGGCGTTCCAGAATATCATCCACCAGGGATTCCGTCCGCAGCTGGTCCACCTGGACGGCGGTCATCACCGGTTCTGGAGTCAGCTTGACGCCTATGAACCGTTCAATCCGGCTCATCAGCGAAAAATCGCGGCGCCCTACAAACGTAATGGCTTTTCCCTTGCGCCCGGCGCGCGCAGTGCGGCCGATGCGGTGCACGTAATCCTCAGGATCGCGCGGCAATTCAAAATTCACCACGGCATCCACATCGTCCACGTCCAGGCCCCGGGCGGCAATATCCGTAGCCACCAGCAGGCGGAGGCTCCCCTTGCGGAAAGAGTCCATCACACGCTCCCGCATGATCTGGGGCATGTCACCGTGAAGACGGTCAACGGCATACCCCCGGGCCGTCAGGCCGTCCACGATGTCATCCACCACTTTCTTGGTATTGGCGAACACCAGCCCCATCTTGATCTTTCCCGTATCCAGCAGGCGGCTGAGCACCTCAATCCTGGAAGAAAACACCACCTCGTAATAAAGCTGCTCGATCGTGGGTACCGTCAGCGTAGGCCGTTCAATCGTAATCTGAACGGGATCCTTCATAAAACGGCTCACCAGCCGGTTGATCTCCGGAGACATGGTGGCGGAGAAAAACAGGGTCTGCTTCGTTTCCGGCATGGCCTCCGCAATGCGCTCAATATCCTCCAGGAATCCCATGTCCAGCATCTCGTCCGCTTCATCCAGGATCAGCATGCGGAGATGGTCCAGACGCAGGGCGCCGGACTCCATCAGGTCCATCACGCGGCCCGGGGTGCCTACCACGAACTGCACGCCGCGGCGCAGGGCGTCCAACTGGGGGCGGAAGGAAGAGCCGCCGTAAATGGGTACCGCGGAAACGCCGTCCATGAACAGGGCCAGCTTGTCCACCTCCCGGCAAATCTGCACGGCCAGTTCCCGCGTGGGGCACAGGGCCAGCACCTGGACGGCGCGTTCATCCGGATCAATGCATTCCAACGCCGGAATGGCAAACGCAAGCGTCTTGCCGGAACCCGTATGGGAAAGTCCCACGATATCAGACCCTCCTATGGCTGCGGGAATGGCTTGCTCCTGAATGGCGGACGGCGTGTCGAAGCCGAGAACCTCGATGGCCTCCAGAACTTCCGGTGAAATACCAAGCGTCGAAAATGAAGATGTCTGAGTCATGGGGAAAAAGGCTCTTTCAGGGCCACGGGAGAAGCTGAACGTTATTACCCGCCGTGTCCAGACAAAAGAACGAAACATACAGCCACATGCCACGATTTCCGCAGAGCGCCATTCTCCCGGAAAAAGGCCGCTTCTGCCTCTTCTGGTCTTTACGTTCGCACACGGGCTTGCAACTTGCGGGGAAACCTGTACGTATGTTACGAACTTATATCGCTCAATTCATGGATAAAACGCAATCCGGCTCCCGTTCCTCCCTTCTCGGCATCTTCATCAATATCCTTCTTCCGGTGTTGATCCTGGACTACTGCAGCGCAGGCCCCGCCAACCCCCTCGAACGGGCCGCCGGAGAAAGCTTCTGGCATATCGGCCCGGTCTGGGCTCTCGTAATTGCTCTGTCTCTTCCGTTAGTGTACGGAATCCGTTCCCTGGTCGTCACCAAAAAATTCGACCTCATGTCCGGCGTGGGCATGGCCGGCGTGCTTCTCACCGGCATCATCAGCATCTTCGTCATCGGGCCGGGAGGCCGCATCCACGGCGCCACTCCCTGGCTCTTTGCCGGCAAGGAAGCGCTGATCCCCCTCATTTTGGCGGCGGCCGTCATCGTCTCCCGCTCCACAAGCGTCCCCCTGCTCAACATGTTCATTTACACACCGGAGCTGTTCGACGTCCCCAGAATAGAACAGGCAGTGGCGTCCAGCGGCAGGGAACGGGACTATCAGCGCCTGCTGGCCGGCTCCTCCTGGATTCTGGCGGGAACGCTCGTGGCGTCCTCCATAGGCAATTTCTTCCTGAGTCTCTCCTTCATGTCCTCCGTCATGCGCCTGCCCGCAGAAGAACAGCAGGTGGCCTACAACGTAGCCATCGGCAGCATTACCTGGTGGGGTTTCCTGATCATCGGGGTGCCCATCCTGGTCGCCCTCGTCTTGATCATGATACGCCTCATCAAACGGCTCGGACAGTTGACCGGTCTCACACGGGACGAACTTCTTCTTAAATAACTCCAAACCATGCACATCCATACTCCATGCATCCTGGCTGCCGTCATTGCTCTGAATGCGGCGTGGGCAGCCGCTCCGCAATTCGACCGCATCTACGGTTCCCACATGGTTATTCCCCATGGAAAAAACGTGCCCGTCTCCGGCACGGCTGATCCCAACAAGGAAGTAACCGTCACCTTCGGCAGCGTCACCCTGAAAACAAAAGCTGATCCCCAGGGAAAATGGAGCGTCACACTGCCTCCCATGCAGCCTAATGCCACGGGCCGGACCCTGAC
This sequence comes from Akkermansia sp. RCC_12PD, assembly GCF_036417355.1. NCBI lineage: Bacteria > Pseudomonadati > Verrucomicrobiota > Verrucomicrobiia > Verrucomicrobiales > Akkermansiaceae > Akkermansia > Akkermansia sp. RCC_12PD. The sequence continues at coordinate 670,640 of NZ_CP143889.1, forward strand.
AGCCTCCCAAAACGGAGACTCCTCTCAACTGGACGACCTGCTAGTGGGCGAAGTGTGGCTGGCTTCCGGGCAATCCAACATGCTGTTTCGCCTGAACCAGACCTCCACGGCCAAAGAAGACATAGCCGCCTCCGGCGACGAACAGCTCCGGCTGCTCAACAACGTTCCCCAGGCCCATACGAATAACGCCCCCTATTCCGACAAAGACTTTAATGCCGTCACCACGGACAAGTTCTACCAAGGAAAATGGGTCGTCAGCTCGCCCTCCACCTCCGGTCCGATGGCGGCCGTCGGCTACTACTTCGGCAAAAAACTCCGCGAGGGCCTGAGCATCCCGGTAGGCATCATCCACTCATCCCTGGGCGGCTCGGAAATAGCGGCGTGGATTCCCCAGCAGGTTATCAACACCAACAGCAGCTTCCGCACCCTGCGCGGCAACAACTGGCTGGATTCCCCTCTCATCTCCGGCTGGGTGAAGGGACGCGCCAGAAAGAACATCTCCCCGCGGCTCAACCAGGGTTCCCCGAACCACCCCTACAAGCCAGCGTTCCTGTATGAATCCGGCATCGCGTGGACAACGGCCCTCCCCATCACGGGTGTCCTCTGGTATCAGGGGGAATCCGATGCGGAGATCATTGACAACGAACAAAACGGCAAGCTGCTGAAAACCATGATCTCTTCCTGGAGAAAGGCCTTCCGGAATCCGGACATGCCGTTTGTGATGATTCAGCTCCCCCGCATCAACGATCCGTCAAAAACCCGGGCCGGATGGCCCGAATTCCGTGAAATGCAGGATGCGGTAGCCAAAACCGTCCCGCACGTCTATAGCGTCAATACCATTGACCTGGGATCCACCAACGCAGACGTGCATCCCCCGTTCAAGCGTCCCGTAGGGGAACGCGCGGGCAACACGGCTCTGAACAAGATCTACGGCAAAAAGGTTCCCTGTGAAGGCCCCGCCCTCAGGACCTTCAAGCCCTCTGGCTCCAGCATCCTGATCCAAATGGAACATGCCGCCGGACTGACCACGACGGACGGCAGGGAACCGGCCCAGTTTGAAATTGCCGGAGCGGACGGCGTCTACCATCCCGCCTCGGCGGAAATCACGAACAGGAAAGGCCATACCGCCGTCATCCGCCTCACCTCCCCGGAAGTCAAATCCCCAAAGCATGCCCGGTACTGCTGGAATCGTTTTGTAACGCCCAACCTGGTCAACGGCGACCAGCTCCCCGCCCGCCCTTTCCGGACGGATACACCTTCCTCTAAAAAATAACCCGCCTTACTCCTTCACACCATGAACCTTCATCTTCTCTTCGCCTCCCTCGCAGCAACCCTTTCCCTGGGATTCGCGGTGCAGGCCGCCCCCACCAAAATAGCCTGTGTAGGGGACAGCATCACCTTCGGTTCCGGCCTCAAGCCGGGAGATGCCCGCTATCCCGAGGTGCTCGCCACCCTGATGGGGCCGGGCTATGACGTCAAAGGATTCGGCAATCCGGGAAAAACGGCGGGAGACTACCCGGGGCAGGCAGGCCGCTGGTTCGGAAGCACCCCCCAGCACAAGCAGGCCCTGGACTTCAAGGCTGACATTTATATCAGCAACCTGGGCATCAACGATACGGGCCGCTGGTGGAACTCCGGCCTGTTCGTCAAGGGCTATGAGGACCTGTTCAAAGCTTGGAAATCCGCCAGCCCGAAAGCTAAATTCTTTGCCTGGGGCATGCTGGGACCTGACTACCGCGGACCTCTCGGCAAAAAAGCCTTTCCCGGCAACTGCTATCCGGACGTACGCAAATACGCATTATCGGACAACGGTTCCGCCGCCAACCGGCCGGAAGCGGAAAAACTGATCGCCTCCGTGGCACGCAAACACAAAATCGCCCTCTTTGATGCCCTCACTCCCCTTTCCGGCCATCCGGAATGGTATGTGGACGGTCTGCACCCCACGGCGGAAGGCGCCAGGCGCATTGCGGAAATCACCTTCGCCAAGCTAATGAAAAGCATGAAAATCAAACAGCCGGTTCCCCAGTTGGAAGAAGGTGCGGACAGTCTCATCATCAACAACAAGGGAGACTCCGGCATCCTGCTGGACGGATGGAGGCTCACGGATGGAGCCGGCACGCTTGTCTTTGAAAACGCCACGGTCGTTCATCCCGGAGACAGGATCATCATCAGCATTGGAACGGAAACGCAGACGGACCCGACCAAGCCCCTGACAATCAAATCCTCCAAATCCCCTTCCGTATTTAGATTGCTGCCGCCAAAAAAATAACGTCTTTCATCCTCTTTTTCCAAGGCCATTCCCAAGGGGAACGGTCTTTTTCTTTGCCAGACGGCACTGGCCGTCAAAGGAAATGGAGGAGTGGAAATTATATTGCGTTTTATTTGAGCATTTTTGCTTCCGGCAAGGTCATATAGTGCATGGAACAGAATCAATGCAAATCTTCCGCATGCTGCCTGCTGGGATCTCTTGCCACAAACACCAGCATGGACTTCGGCATTCTGCTGTTGCGTCTGGGCGTGGGCGCGATGATGCTGGTGCACGGCATCCCGAAGCTGAACATGCTCCTCAGCGGAAACTGGGCCATGTTTGAAGATCCGCTGGGCATCGGCTCCTTTCTTTCTCTGCTGCTCTGCGTAAGCGCGGAAGTAGGGTGCTCCGTCCTCCTGTTCTTCGGCTTCCTGACGCGCCTGTCTTCCCTCATCCTCATCATCAACATGTGCGTGGCGCTATTCCTTTACCTTGGCCTGTCCGGATGGGGCGCCCAGGAACTGGCGGCCATCTACCTCCTGATTTACCTGACCCTCTTTTATACGGGACCCGGCAAATTCTCCTTGGATGCATGGTGGCTCCGGAAGGACTGCAAAATAGAGGTGGAATAAACGCCCCTTAAAAGCCTCCGGCCCGCGCGGCCTCATGGCAAAAATACTTCTTTTTTCACTCGCCGCGGCAGGAGCCTTCCTTTAGGATGTGGCCACACCCAGTCCATCCGTTCATGTCCGGCAAATTAACCTATAAGCAATCGGGGGTCGATACCAAGGAAGCGGCAGCTTTTGTATCCGACATTAGTTCTCACGTTAAAAGAACACAGAAAAAACGCTCTCTGCATCAAGCTTTCGGTCTCTTTGCCGCCGCTTATGACCTGAGTTCCTATCAAGAACCCGTCATCGTCACCGGATGCGACGGCGTTGGCACCAAGACGGAAATCCTTTTTGAACTGGACATGGTGGAAACCGCCGGCAAGGACCTCGTGGCCATGAACGTCAACGACATCCTTACTACCGGAGGCGATCCCCTTCTCTTCCTGGACTATCTGGGCATCTCCAATCTGGAAGCGGAACGCACGCGCATCACGCGCCTGGTCGCCGGCATGTGCGACTATCTGGAATCCTGCAACTGCATCCTGGCCGGCGGAGAAACGGCTGAAATGCCCGGAGTCGTTCCGGAATCCATCGTGGAGCTTTCCGGCTTCTGCATCGGGTGTTGTGAAAAAAGCAAGATGATCGATCCCACGACCGTGTGCTCCGGAGATATCTTCATCGGCTACAAATCCGACAGTTTCCACGCCAACGGCTGGAGCCTCATCCGCCGCGTTCTGGAAGAAAACCCGGATGTCGTCAACGAAGAGGAACTCCGCTCCCTGCTGCTACCCACCCGCCTGTACCACGACGTGGTGGAAGACATGCGGCGTTCCAACGTCATACCCAAGGCATACGCCCACATCACCGGAGGCGGCCTTCCGGAAAACCTGGAACGCTTCCTGGGAGACTATGGCGCGGACCTGTCCATTCCGTACTGGGACAATGAGGCGGCCCAGAAAATACTGAAGCACGTGGACGCAGCAGACCGCTTCAACACGTTCAACATGGGCATCGGCTGGGTAGCTATCGTAAAACCGGAAGACGTGGAGGCCGCACTCAAGGCAGGCCCGGGCGGCGTAGTGATCGGCACATTGAGAGAAGGCCGCGGGATCCATGTAAAAGTAGAGGGCGAATAGAGAACATCATTTTTCCGCGTCGGTTACGCCACACTTGCAGGACAATCCTTTCATATCAATCCCATGAGCGATTTTCTTAAACACGAGTGCGGCGTAGCCGCCATTCGCCTGCTTAAGCCTCTCTCTTATTTTCAGGACAAATACGGCAGCACCCTCTGGGCGTTCAACAAACTGCTCATCCTGATGGAAAAGCAGCACAACCGCGGCCAGGACGGCGCGGGCATCGGCTGCGTAAAGCTCAACATGCCCCTGGGCCAGCCCTACCTGTTCCGTACCCGGGACGCCAGCAAGGACGCCCTTACTACCATCTTCAACGGCCAGATCAAGAAGCTCAACAAGAAAATCCGCCGCGGCCAGGTCAACCTGAAAGATGCGGAAGACATCAAAAACAACTTTGACTACGGCGGAGAAATCCTGATGGGGCATCTGCGCTACGGCACCTCCGGCCTCTTTGACGAAGGCTCCTGCCATCCCTACCTGCGCCGCACCAACTGGCCCACGCGCACGCTGATGGTGCTGGGCAACTTCAACATGACCAATACGCCGGAACTCAACCAGCGCATGATTGAACGCGGCCAGCATCCCGTCTTCGGCACGGACACGCAAACCGTTCTGGAAGAAATCGGCTACCATCTGGATGAAGCCCACACGGACCTTTACCGCGCTTTGCGTGACAGCGGCATGCCTGGCCCGGAAATTCCCCACGCCATCTCCTCCCGTCTCAACATTCAGGAAATCATCCATAACTCCGCCCAGCGCTGGGACGGCGGCTATGCCATCATGGGAGCCATTGGCAACGGAGACTACTTCTGCCTGCGCGACCCCCACGGTATCCGTCCCTGCCACTACCTGATTACGGACGAATTCATCGCCGTGGCCTCCGAACGCGTCCCCCTGATGACCGTATTTGAAGTGGAAAGCGAACAAGTGCATGAGCTTCCTCCCGCCAACATGCTTTCCATCAAGGCGGACGGCACGCACGCCATCACGGAATTCACCACGCCGCTGGCCCCCACTCCCTGCTCCTTTGAAAAAATCTACTTCTCCCGCGGCAACGACCCCATCGTTTACCGGGAACGCAAGGCTCTTGGCGCAGCCCTGACACCGCAAATTGTGGACTCCCTGGAAGACCGTTTTGACAAATCCGCCATCACCTACATCCCCAACACGGCGGAAACCGCCTACTACGGACTGCTGGAAGGATTGCGGGTGTACCGCCGCAAGCGCGTTCACGCCCAGCTACTGGAAGCCCTCCGGAACGGGACGCTGGATGAAAAAATGCTGGACAGCGCCATCCTGAAACGCTGGCCGCGCGGTGAAAAAATCGCGCACAAGGACATCAAGATGCGTACCTTTATCACGCAGGAAAAAAGCCGCGCCCAGCTCGTCTCCCACGTATACGACCTTACGTACGGAGCCGTAGGGCCGGAAGACGTCCTCGTCGCCATTGACGACTCCATCGTCCGCGGTACCACGCTGAAAAGGTCCATCCTGCGCATCCTGGGACGCACCAATCCCCGGAAAATCGTCGTCGCTTCCACTGCTCCGCAAATCCGGTATCCGGACTGCTATGGAATCGACATGTCTGAACTGGGCAACTTCATCGCCTTCCAGGCCGCAGTCTCCCTGATCAAGCAGCACGGAAAAGCCCGCCTGCTGGAAGAAGTGTTCCAGGCATGCAAGGCGGAACTGGCCAAACCCAGGGAAGAACGCCGCAACTGCGTCAAAGCCATTTACGACGGCCTGACGGATGCGGAAATCTCACGGGAAATCACCCGCCTGGTTACGCCGCACGACGCACCGTGCCCGGTGGAAGTCATCTTCCAGACCATCGAAAACCTCCATGCCTCCATTGAAGGCCCTTGCGGAGACTGGTATTTCACGGGCGACTATCCCACGCCGGGCGGCTACACCACAGTTAATGTGGCATACATGCGCTGGTTTGAGGGTAAAGGGGGCCGTGCATACGATTTGCCCTTGTAGGCCCCCCCGATTTTTAGGTAATCTACGCCTAATATGTCGGGCCCCATTGATTATACGACCCTGGAAGACACTGAACTGGTCGCCAGAGCTCGGGAAGGAGATTCTCGTGCTTTTGACGAGCTTGTGATCCGCCACAGCCGTAAGCTTCATGCCACGCTGTACCAAATGACGGATAACTACGACGATGCCTATGACATCGCGCAAGAAGCGTTTTCCAAAGCCTACAGGGCCTTGCGCTACTTCAACGGTCAAAGCGCGTTTTACACATGGCTTCATTCCATTGCCGTCAACCACGCCAGGAACTTCCTGAAAAAGCGCAACCGCAGAATGACCTACAGTCTGGACGACGACGAATACGGCGACCATACGGAAAAGGATATGAACATGGCGGATGAAACGGACGGGGCGGACCCCGAACGCCGCACTCATTTAAACGAACTTCAGCTCAAGATCAATGAAGCACTCAAAAAGCTCTCCACGAAACACCGTGAAGTTGTGGTTCTGCACGATGTCAAAGGCCTTAATCATACGGAGATTTCCGCCCTTCTCGGCATCTCGGAAGGAACACTCAGATCCCGATTGCATTACGCCCACAAGGAACTCCAGGGATTGCTGGCGGAATATCTGAGCTAATGCGTTAAAAAATATTGAACACTGCATCCTGCTGGCCTGTCAAACGCTTAGTCCTAGAATCAGGACCAAACACCCTAACCCATATCATACACAAAATCAACGACGATGGATAAACAATCCACAGAACAAAAAGAGGAAACTCTGGTTGCCATGCTGGCGTCCTTCCGTAAGGAAGCTTGTTATCATGACAATTTTGAAGAAGATTTCCTCCGCAATTTTCATCTGAGAAAGGAAACCGATCAGGCTACTCAATCTACTTGGAAATTGTTGCTCGAACGCCTGGACAACTATCTGCAAAACTTTAGAGGTTGGCAGTGGATATACGCGTCCATGTCCATCGTGACATTGGCGGCCGTAGGCGTTATCATAGCGTCTGGGGACATGGAACCGGCGGACGCTTACGTATCTGCCCCCCGTATCCCCGACGGGAAACTTCAACCCGTTAGCGAGGAAGAAGTAGAAACAACCTCAACTGACGGAGCGGCCGGAGCGACAACAACGCTCACCACGGAGGTCCCGTCTAACGAAACATCGATCAAAGAAAATCAGCTACAGACTGATTCCAATACCGATGACAAACCGGTATCCCGAGTTCTCATTGAGATGTAATGCTCATTATGAACTTGGTGGTTCCCATATTAGCAGGCATAGCCGTCGCAGGCATTATTCAGCAAGCGGCGGCCGTGCCTGCTCCTTTTAAAGTAACGGCTGTTCCGCAGCAGGCAAACGGGGAATCATACACGACCCTGGCCGCACAGACAAGCAACGGCTTTATTGCCGCCCTGATCCCTTACAGGGTTTTTAAAAACGGAGCTGTAACCTATCACCTGGACGGCAAGGAGACACCGCCCCTCCAAGTATGGGCGCAGGAAAAGCTTACGGGATTGACGCTGTTCAAGGTAAATCCCTCCCTTCTCTCCGGCACATCCCCTTCCATCGCCGCAAACGCCACCCTCAGACGGGGAGCCAGGCTTGCCTTCACCAACAGCGAGAATGAACCCACGCTAGGTATTTATGTGGGCATGGAGCACTCCATAGGGGACATCAGCTTTCCCTTGCGCCTTATCCGCGCTCAATTCCCCAAACTGGCAGCACCGCCGATCGGCCAGCCGTGCTATGATGCAGACAACCGTCTTGTCGGCATCGTCCTGGGCGTCTCCCGCAAAGGCACCTGCCATCTTCTGCCGGCCCAGGCCATCTCTTTCCTGGCAGAAAATCCCAAAGCCAAACGGGTGCGGCTGGGCTGCCTGCTGGACATCAACTCATCCACCCCCGTCATTGAAGGAATTATCAATGGTGGCCCACTGGCACGCGGCGGCATCCAGACCGGAGACATTCTCATGAGCATCAACAACGTTCCCATCCGCAACTATGGAGACATGCTGGACGCCACCTACTACCTGACAGGGGAAAAAACCCTGACCATCCAGGTCATCCGCGGAACCCAGATTGTGGAAAGCAAAGGCATCATCCCCACGCAGGATCCCCGCTGATACGGACCCGGCATCCCGGAGGAATGAAAGGAGCGCCTTTCCCTCCCAAAATCGGCTTCTTGCCTTGTTTCAGGCTTGAACTTGACTGCCGTCCCACTTAAAAAGGGGCGTGCTTCAAATCGTCTTCAATAAAATCAGTGCCGCGGAAATATCCCGTATTCCCACGCTGGAACAACTGGACCTGCTGGGAGAATTCCAGGTTTCCGAATCCATGCTTCAAACGCTGGATGACACCCGTTTCGGCAAAATGGAAAAAGACGGCAAAACGCTTTACCGTTACGTGGCCAAGGACTACCGAATCTATTTTGAAGTCATTGACGGAAAAGTGGTCGTTCACCGCGTACTGCATGCCAACAGCCTGAACGACTTTTTATTCCGCACGAACATCTCTCCTACGGCGGGAGAAGATGAAATCCTCAGCCAGTCCAAGCATTTCTGGAAGCTGATCGACGAAGGCAAAAACTCCTCCAAAGCCTGAACTCCCCTTTCCATGGCCTGCATCATCCTAGGCGTCACCGGCTCCATTGCCGCGTACAAGGCGGCGGACATCGCTTCCGCCCTCGTCAAGCACGGACATGACGTGCATTGCGTCTGCACGGCCAAGGCCTTGGAATTCGTCACGCCCCTCACTCTCCACACCATCTCCCGCAACCCCGTTTTCTCCTCCTTTGACGATGAAAAAGGGGAATGGATTCCCCCCCATATCCAGCTGGCTCAAAACGCCGACCTCCTGGTTGTGGCGCCCGCCACGGCAAACACCATGGCAAACTTTGCCCACGGCATGGCGCCGGACATGCTCAGCTCCCTCTACCTGGCCTGCAAGGCCCCCGTGTTAATTTGCCCCGCCATGAACGTCCACATGTGGGAGCATCCCGCCACCCGGAAAAACGCGGAAATCCTGAAACAGCGGGAACGTCACCACATCTTCGGCCCTGCCGAGGCCGGCATCCTTGCGTGCGGAGCGGCCGGGACGGGCAAGCTGATGCCCGTGGAATTGATTGTGAAAAAAACTCTTTCCCTGCTGCCATAAAGGCTGTGGAAAAATCGCCTCATGCCTTTTTATTGGTTTGCCCCCGGAGGGATAAATCTTTTATCATTCCGGGCATGAAGCTGCTCACTCTTTTCCTTGGAACCCTGTTGCTTTGTTCCTGCGGGTCTGACAAATATCCCGTCAGCTTCCATATGCAGACAGGCGCCTCCGACAGTCAGAAATTCTCCTTCCGGAATGAAGATGACGGTTACTACTACTCCAAAGTACCCTTCATCTCCCAGAATGACATTGACTCCTACTACTCCTTCCGGGCGGCGGACAATACTTACGGAGCCGTATTCAACATTAAAAAAGGCCTGCACAGCAGGGTGGAAGGGGTAACCGCATTAAATCTCGGCAAACAGATACTGCCCATCGTCAACGGCCACCGCATGCAGCCCATGCGTCTCTACAACAACCCCATCAAGGGAGGCAAACTGGCCGTTCTGGGGGGCTTCTCCCCAGCGGACCTTGCCGCCATGGCGGAATTCATCCCTCCGGCGGACCCTAAAAGGGAAGAAGCCATCAACAAGCTCGCTCCCGTCACCAAGCCTCTGCTTCCTGCAATAGACCCCACCAAGGAAAAGAAAGAAGCCAAGGACCCTGAAGACCACAAAGACCGCACCGTGATCAGCACCCGCCGCGGACGGCTCTGATCCCGCACGTTTTATGAACATGCACAGCAAGTTCCTCCTGTTCCTGTCCGGATGCTTCCTGTTCCTGTGGAGCGCCTCTTATCTGGCGGCGGACATTGCCGTGCGCTTCCCCACCTCAAACACGGCCCTTCTGAACGACCGTCCGCAGGACTTTTACATGTACGTGGACCGGAACTTCGAGGGGCAGAAATCCCAGCCCTGGCAGGCCGGTGCCTACGGCTTTACCCGCACCCTAGTCAGAACCCAGGCAGGCCCGGTAGCCACCAAATTTCATGAAGGCATTGACATCAAGCCCCTCAAAAGGGATGCCGCAGGCGTCCCTCTGGACGATGTCCACCCGGTGGCTGGCGGCATCGTGGTCCATGCTTCCGCAAACCCTGCGCACAGCAACTACGGCCGCTACGTCGTCATTGAACACCGGCTGAAAGACGGACCGCTCTATAGCCTTTACGCCCACCTCGCCTCCGTCAACTGCCGGGAGGGGGACCAGGTAGGCACCGGAAACGTCATCGGACGCCTGGGCTATTCCGGCGCAGGGCTGAATAAAACACGGGCCCACCTGCATCTGGAGCTCTGTCTCAAGCTCCAGGACAACTTTCAACCCTGGTATGACAGCCTGAAAATGGGCACGCCCAACCGCCACGGCAATTACAACGGCCTGAACCTGGCGGGCTTTGATGCGGCGCCTGTCCTCATCCACTGCAAGGACGGGGAGGAATTCTCCCTGTCCCGCCATATCTCTTCCCTCCCGGTGCAATACGTAGTGCGCGTTCCCTCCACCGGAAAAATACCCAGCCTGGTCAAAAACTATCCCTTCCTGCTGAAACCGGGTCCGTCACAGCCCAAATCCTGGGAAATCAGTTTCACCGGACCCGGAGTTCCCACCTCCGTCACTCCTTCTGCGGAACCCTGCAGTGAACCTGCCGTCATCCGGGCTGTTCCCCATCCCTTCTCCCAACTGTACAGAACCTGCAACCGCGTTTCCGGTTCCAGCAAGGAACCCAGGCTGACGGCTTCCGGAAAACGCTACATCCGGCTCATTTTCATGGGAACGGAACCATAAGCCCCTTATTGATCATGCAAATACCCTCCACCAGGCACCACACCATCCCCGCCGCCATGGCGGCATGCGCCGCGTTCCTGCTGTCCCTGGGGGGCCTCTCCTCTGCGGCGTCAGGCAACACTCCTCCCCCCGCTTCCGCCCTGTCGCAGGACGAACAGGCGCTATTGAAAAACAAAAAATACCAGCAGGGCCTGAAGGACCTGGCTGCACACCTCCCGCTGGAAGCCAGCAAAAACTTTCAGGAAAGCCTGAAAACGAAAAACCTCCCGGAATCTCAAAAGGCCATCATCAGGCCGTTCCTTGCGGAAGCCCTGATCCGCGCCCACAAGACGGATGAAGGCCTCGCCCTGTGGGAACAACTGCCGGACTCCGTTCTGAAATCCTATTGGACGGCCATGGGCCTGTTCAACAAGGGATACTTCACCAGGGCTCTGGAAAAACTCTCCTCCATCCCGGACTCCGATCCCCTCTCCGTTTACGCCTTCCAGTTGAAAGCCCAGCTGGCCCGGCAGCTCGGAGACCAGCAGCTTCTCGTGGAATCCTTGACCAGGCTGGGCCGCTCGGACTCTCCCTCCGTTTCACACACCGCCAACATCCTGCTGGCGGACACCCTAGCCGGCATGCAGAACTATACGGAGGCGCAATCCATCCTCGAACAGGTAAAAAACAGTCTGTCCGGCACGGAAAAGCCGCCCATCCTGCTTCCCTATGCAGAACTGGTGGACGGAAAAATATCGGTCATCCAGGGCAATGTAGATCAGGCCATTAAAACATTTGCTTCCATTGCGGACAACACCTCCTACCCTGCAAAAATCCGTGATCTGGCACGGGTGGCACTGGCGGAAGGGGAAATTCTCCGGGAAAAACGCAATCCGGGGCAGGCGGAGGAAGAAGCGCGCGCGCAGCAGCCGGAAGAGGAAAACATCCACACCGCCGGAACGGGAGAAGACCGGCTCATCACCTTCATCGGCGGAAAGGCGGACTCCCCCCTGCTGATGGACGCCTTCAACATCCTTCTGAGAGAAAACACCTTCCGTACCGACCCTCAGGCACTGGAAAAACTCACAGGCTGGGTGAACTCCAAAGACGCCACACGGCAGCCTGCGGCCATGTACGCCATGGGCAGCCTTCTTCTGGAAAAGGGAGACCTGGCGGGAGCCATCAAGCTTGCCGGAGACAGCCTTGCCAAATATCCGCAGAACGTTCCTGTCCAGACTCTCTGTCTGAACGTCATCACGGCCCTCCTTGACAAAGGACGCACGGAAGATGCGGAACGTCTCATCTCCAAATATCCGGGCACATCTGCCGGCATCGTCTTCCAGCAAGGCGCCCTGGCCTTCCAGAAAGGGGATTACTCCCTGGCTCAAAAACTCTTCCGTGAAGCCTCCCGGCGCGGTACGGAAAAAACGGCGGAAGCCGCGCTCTTCAATGAAAACCTCTCCGCCCTGCATGCCAACGATGCGAAAGGCGCGGCCGCGCTGGTCCGGGAAGCCGCAGGCTCTGCAAGGCTGCGGGAACATATCCTCTTTGAACAGGCCCATTATGCGGCTAAAAGGATGAACCCGGAGGCCACGGAACTCCTGGCTGCCTTCGTAGCCCTGGCGGAAGACCCGGCTCTGAAAACCCAGGCGCGGCTGGACCAGGCGGAAGTGGCTCTGAACCTCAATCCGCCGGACATCCAGACCGTGCAATCCATCCTCCCTCTGCTGGAAAAGGAACAGCTCACCCCGGACCAGTCCATGCAGCTCGGCCGCTTGAAAATCCTGCTGGCGGAAAACCTCCAGGAATGGACGGAGGCCATCCAGGCATGCCGGCAAACCATTGCCCTGAACAAGGACGGGAAGCAGGCCGACGCCCTGTACCTCAAACTTGGGGAACTCTTGTACAAAAACGGCGACTTCCACGAAGCCCAGCTCGTACTCCAGCCCTTCCCCTCCAAATATCCGGACAGCCCCCTGAAAGCGGCGGCTCTCTTCCTGGCAGGAAAGGCGGCGCAGCAAAGCAACACTGTCAACACGCTGGAAGCGGCCCTTAACATCTTCCAGACTCTGGGGGCGGGAACAACGCAATTTGCCCAGGCCGCCAAAATAGAAGAAGCCTCCGTCCTGCTGCGCATGGGAAAAGCGGACCAGTGCATCGCCGTGCTTGACGAACTGCTTTCCAAGCCGCTGCCGCGCTACATGCGGCTGCTGGCCCTCTCCATCCAGGCGGATGCGTGGGTAACCAAGGAAGACACCCACTCAGACACCCTCCGCAAGGCCATCAACCTGTGCACGGAAATCCTGAATACTCCCAATCTGGGACTGGCATGGAAATTCAAAACCCTTACCCAGCGGGCCCAATTTTACGAACGGCTGAACGACCAGGAAAAAGCTCTGGATGACTATGCCTCCATCCTAGTCCATACGCCCAGCGGCAGTTCCGCCAACAAGCGCCGGGACTGGCACTGGTTCTATAATGCAGGATTTGCGTCCATACGCCTCATGGGGCAGGCACAGAACTGGGACGGCGCCCTGGCCCTGGCCAGAAAGCTGGCGCAAACGTCCGGCCCCAGGGCCAGAGAAGCGGCGGCCTATGCACGCCGCATCCAACTGGAGCACTTCATCTGGCAGGAAGACCCGGTTGAAACGGAACAGCCGCCGGAAATGCAGCCTGTACCAAAACAGGCCCCCCAGTAAGCAGATTTGCCCCGTTATGGACACTCCTTCACCAGCCAGAACATGGAGAATCAACGCGGCTGCCATCATCATGGATGCCGACGGCTACATCCTGCTGGGCAAGGACCACGGCCGCAATCCCTACTGGCATTTCCCCCAGGGAGGCGTCATCAAGAATGAAAGCATTGAACGCGCCCTGGCACGGGAAGTCTGGGAGGAAGTGGGACTGCGCCCCTCGGACTACACCATTGTGGCGCGCCTGCCCGGACTGCGGTACAAATATCCTGCCAACCACCGTAAAATCACCCGCTGGGTGGGCCAGGAACAAACCTACTTTCTGGTGCGCTGTAAAACGAGCCGCCCGAAGACGGACCTGCACCGCAGCCCGGAATTTGCAAAAATAAAATGGGTGCTTCTCCAGGACATCAAGCTGGAAATGTTCCCCAAATTCAAAAGAAAAGTCATTAAGGACGCCCTCACTCAATTTTTCGGCCCCCCCCCTGCCGCCAACCGCTCCTCTGCGGAAAAGCGAGTCGACCGGCTCGCTTCCTCTTCAACACTAACTTCTCATACTATGAACCGTTACCTGGTGCCTCCGGGCAAAAAACTGCGTTTAAAGGACTACCCCACGGATGACAGATCTCTCTTCTCTGGAACCAAGGAAGAATCACTGGTCGAATTTGACAAGCTGAGGGAGGAACTGCAGGAACTGCAGAAAAAACTCTTTGCCCAGCACAAGCACAAAATACTTGTCATCCTCCAAGCGATGGATGCCGGCGGCAAGGATGGCTGCGTCAAGCACGTCTTCTCTCGCGTGGACCCGCAGGGGCTGCATGTGGTGCCCTTCAAAAAACCTACCCCGGAGGAACTGGACCATGACTTCCTCTGGCGCGTGCACAAGGAAGTGCCCACCAAGGGCCAGATTGCCATCTTCAACCGTTCCCATTATGAAGACATCATCGCCGTACGTGTAAAGAAAATCTTCCCGGACCCCGTCTGGAAGCGCCGCTATAAACACGTGCTGGATTTTGAATCCATGCTTGCGGAGGAAGGCACCACCATCATCAAGCTCTTCCTGAATATCTCCAAGGCGGAACAGAAAAAGCGCCTGGAATCACGGCTTCAGGATCCGGACAAGCTCTGGAAATTCTGCATGGATGACCTTGACGACCGCAATCGCTGGGATGAATTCCAAGCTGCCTACCAGGACCTCATTGAAAAAACATCCACTCCGGAAGCCCCCTGGTATATTATCCCCGGAGACCGGAAATGGTACAGAAACCTTGTCATTGCACGCCTGATCGTGGAAAAGCTCCGGCATCTCCAGCTTGCCTTTCCCACCCCTAACTTTGATCCGGCCACCATATCCATACCCGATTGACAAATCTCTGTCATAATAATAACTAATTTGTGCATTGAGTAAATATTTTTGTACATTTATCGTTATCACGCTGTCTTAGTATTACAAAATCGGCATTATTCACAATAACAGTCAAAAGTTAATATTTCTAACGCTTGACTGACACCGTGAAAAACTGTTAGAAAACAACTTAACACGTAGAACGTGTAAACATTCTATATAGAAAAACAGAACCCAATGTACTTAGCATCCCAACGTAAAGAGTTCATTCTGAAAACCCTGGCCGAACATGGAGCCGCAAGGACAATCGCTCTGGCCAAGCAGATGAAGGTCACAGATGAGACTGTCCGCAACGATTTAATTAATCTTGAAAAAAGGGGATTCCTCAAGCGTGTTCACGGCGGCGCACTGGCGCTCACTCACAAATCTCTTCATGAAGACATTGTCACTCAGGACCATGTCTCCATCCAGATTGCCAAAAAAACCGTTCAGAACATCCCGACCTCTGTCGTCATGTTCATTGACAGCAGCACCATGGGTTACCAGATCTGCAACCATGTCAACTCCAGGGATACGCATATCGTCTCCAACAACCCCACCCTTCTGACCCGGCTGGAAGGCATCCCGAGCCTCAGTTTCTACTGCACGGGCGGCCGTTTCGACCGTGAAGCCCAAGTGTACGTGGGCCAGGATGCGGCACACGCGGCCGGTTCCCTGAACATTGAACTGGTAGTACTCACCCCGGACTGCTACTCCCCCAAACATGGCGCCGGATACAAAAACATGCTTCAATCTGAATTCATCAGAAGCGTCATCCCCCAGGATGCCAAGGTAATCATCGCCATGCCTTCTACAAGCATCGCAAACAGCCCCGCATTCTATACGGTCGCGCCCAACTTGGTGAACATGCTCATCACGGACGACTCCATTGCTCCGGAAATGGTGGAGCAGATCGAAAAGAGCGGCGTCAAGGTGGAAATCGCCTAAACGTCTGCCGGCATCCTAAAAATCAACTCGGGCGGAGGTTCTTCAGGAGCCTCCGCCCTTTCTTATGACGGACGCGGCCTTTTCCACTCCAGACGGTATTCCCGGCTGCCGGTAAGTTCATCCTCAAGGGAGCCGATCTCTTCAAACCCGCTGCGCTTGTAAAACTGCAATGCACGCGGATTCTCCTCATAAACTCCTACGGTCAGCAGTCCCTTGCTGTGATCCTTGGCCCAATTCAGCAACTCCGTCCCTATTCCCTCGCACTGGCGTTCCGGGTCCACGAACAAGGCGGCTAATTCTCCTTCCCCCACCAGGCAGGCAAACCCTACCACGCGGTCACCGTCACGGCATATCCAGGTCCGCGCCTTAGGCAAATACACCTGCCTCATATCCTCCACCAGGCCGCACCAGAAACCAACCCCGGCAAACGCGTGGGCCTGTTCGGACGCCTTTAGCCAAATATCCAGGACCGCCGCCTCATCCTTGCTTTGATAATGTTCTATATTCATAAGCATCTACTAGAAAAACCGCTGTTTTCCACAATCTATAAACCGTAGCATGAACCATGCACGGCGGCAAGAATGAAAGAGAAGAGGGCAATTTGCCCAAAGCACCAGCCCTTGGCGTCTTGACGGACGATCCACCGCCATAAAGTGCTTATCAGGCGGTCTCCCGCTCACGGCCTGTAAACAAACACGGGACCGGTACGGGAAGACTGGACGCAGCGCACTTTCCCGACAGCCTCCGCCACCAGCTGCACGGCCTCCCGCACCTCATCCTCTGTTGTGGTGAAAGACAGGGAAAAACGCAGGGAGGAACGCACCTCCCCGTCGGACAGCCCCATAGCCGTCAGCACGTGGGACGGCATGGGCTGCACGGTATGGCAGGCGGACCCGGCGGAACACAGCAATCCGGCGGGTTCCAGCAAAAGCATCAGGGCTTCGGCCGTGCACCCGGAAAAAGCCAGATTGGACGTATTCGGAATCCTCTCCGCAGCGCCGGAATGCACCGTCACTCCGTCTATGGCCTGCGCCAGGGAAGACTCAAAACTATCCCGCAGGCGTCTCACGCGCCCTGCTTCCTCCAGATGCCGGAGAGCTACACGGGCCGCGGCTCCAAAACCGATGATTCCCGGCACATTCTCCGTACCGGACCTCAGCCCGCACTCCTGGCCGCCTCCAAACAGGACAGGCTCTAGGGGAGCGCCGGAGCGCCTGTACAGGCATCCTATGCCCTTCGGACCATGCAATTTATGGGCGGAAACGGATGCATAATCCACATCCATCCCATGCAGAGATACGGGAATCTTTCCGGCACACTGCACCGCATCCAGATGCACGGGCAGCCCATGCCGCCGGGCGGCGGCGCACAAAGCCGCAGCATCCTGAAGCACGCCCGTCTCATTATTGGCCCAGGCAAAGGAAACGCCGCTCACCTCCCCGGCGCACAGGGCTTCCCATTCTTCCGGTAAGGCCCTTCCTTCCCGGTCCACGGAACAAATGCGTCCATTCCCCAGGGTAATGGATGTTTTCAGGGAAGCATCATGATCCGTGGACAGGACGGCCACGCCCTTTCCTTTACGGGCCATCTGGCGAAAGGCCGCATTGGTGGCCTCCGTTCCTCCGGAAGTAAACACAATTTCCGCCGGAGACACGTCCAGCAGGGCCGCCACTCCGGCACGGGCTTCCTCCACGGCCTCCCGCACGCGCCGGGCTTCCCCATACCCGGCGGAAGGATTGAAAAACCGTTCTTTCAGGAACGGCTCCATGGCGGCGTAAACTTCCGGAAGAAGGGGAGTGGTGGCGTTATTGTCCCAATAAATCACGCCTTCATAACTCGCCCAATCACGGACAGGAGTCAAGCCGGAACATAATACCCCGCTGAACAAGATCACTCTTCACTTTTCCCCACGATTCCGCATAATGCTGCCCATGCGTTTCCTCATCACGGCCGGTCCCACCAGAGAAGCCATTGACCCCGTAAGATACATCACCAACCGTTCTTCTGGCAAAATGGGATACTGCCTGGCGGAGGCGGCGGCCCACGACGGCCACCGCGTCCTGCTCGTCTCCGGCCCCACTTTCCTCGACATTCCGCACGGCGTTGACTTCCTCCCCGTGGAGACCGCGCAGGAAATGTATGACGCCGTGCAGAACCAGGCGTCCTATACGGACATAGCCATTCTCAGTGCCGCCGTCGCAGACTACAGGCCGGTTTCCGTACCGGACCGCAAGATCAAAAAAACAGGGGAACGCATGGTTCTGGAACTGGAGCGCACGAAAGACATTCTAGGTTCCATGCGCTCGGAATTCGGCTTCCGCGGCATTCTGGTCGGCTTTGCGGCGGAAACCCACGATGTGGAATCCTATGCGCGCGGCAAGCTGGAGCGCAAGCAATGCGACATGATCATAGCCAATGATGTTTCCCGCCGGGACATCGGTTTCGACGCATCGGAAAACGAAGTGCTACTCATCTATCCAGATCGGACGGACCTGCTGGAAAAAGCCGCCAAAACCCACATCGCCCACCAGATAGTAGAACGCGCGTGCCGCTTGTACGCCGGAAAGACCTGCCATCCCGGCCAGCATACCTTTTCCGGGCTTGAACCCAGCTGGAATTGAGCCATCATAAAATATTAGCCGCAGCATACCGCTTCTCTCAAACAATACCTCTCCTCCTTCATGCCCGTTACCCTTCAGGACCTAGGCTGGAACGACCACTTTCAAAACGCCTTTGACGCCATTGCCAAATCCGGCTGGATTCCTGGACGCCTGATCCGGGAAACGAAGATCAACTTCACAGCCCTGCTGGACGGAGGGGAGGATATAGACGTGGTCGTGAGCGGCAAACTCTGGCATGACGCCGCTACAGACGCGGAACTGCCCGCCGTCGGAGACTGGGTGGCGATCGCTCCCGGAGAAGCGGAGGATGAAGCCGTGATACGCGCCATTCTTCCCCGCCAGACCTGTTTTTCCCGCAAGGCGCCGGGAAAAAGCAGCGCGGAACAGGTGCTGGGCGCCAATGTGGACATCGTGGCCGTCGTCACGGAACCGGGAACCGACTTCAACCCCAGGCGCATGGAACGCTACTTCACGCTCATCCGCCGTAGCGGGGCCATGCCCCTCATCCTGCTCAACAAGGTGGACCTCTTCTCCAGGAAAGAAGTGGAGGAAGCCACGCACATCCTCCGGGAACTCTGCCCGGAATGCGGCATTATCTGCATCAGCGCCCTCCGCAACAAGGGCATCAAGGAATTCCGCAAATGTCTGGAACGGGGAAAAACCATCTCCATTGTAGGTTCATCGGGAGTGGGGAAATCCACGCTGGTCAACACCCTGCTGGGGGATGAATGGCTCTGGACGGGGGAAGTAAACGAGGTCACCGGCAAAGGGAGGCATACCACGGTGGCGCGAGAACTGGTGCTTCTCAAGCATGGCGGCCTTCTGATCGACAATCCGGGCATCCGGGAAATCCAGATGTGGACGGACGAGCACACGCTCCGGGAAAGTTTTGCGGACCTCACGGAACTGGCGCATGAATGCAGGTTTGCGGACTGCAGCCACGGCAAGGACGCCGGGTGCGCCATCAGAAAAGCCGTGGAAGAGGGACGTCTGGACAAGGAACGCTACCTGAACTTCCTGAATCTGGAAAACGAAATTTCCCAGCTTGCCAAGCGCCAGAAAAAACGGCAGATGAACGTGGAAAGGGCCGGGAAAAGGGATAGAAAAGTCCAGGCCCGTAATTACGAAGACCGCGTGGAGCTGGAACGCCGTCACAGGCCCAACCACCGGGCTCATGACTAACTCACCGTCAAATTGACTTGCCAGGCCACGGATGCTCGCTTACCTGTAAGGGATGCTTTCCGTACACAGCTTGCCACTTGCCGCTGCAGGCCTTCTGATGCTGTCCTTGCTTCCGCTCTCCTTCGCGGAAGAAGAGGCTTCCCTTCCGGACAGGGCCACCGCATTCCTGACCGGCATGGAGCCGATCAAACTGGCAAGGGACCCCAACAGCAAACTGCTTATTGCGGAATGCCGCATCAACGGCATCCCGTGCAATCTCATCGTGGATACGGCTGCCTCCCATACTACGTTCGACGTCAAATTCATCCAGAAGCACTTTCCAAACCTGACCCTGCAGGAAGTGCAAATTGCCCCCGGTTCCAATGTCCATACCGCGCCCCGGGTATTTCCCATGGAATCCTTTTCCATCGGCGGCCTTCTGATCAAAAACTTTTATGGATGCACCATGGACCTGGACTCTCTTCAAAAAAGCACTCACATCCGCGTGGACGGCATCCTGGGCATCAATTATCTGGGCTTCTGCCCCTTCCTGCTCTCCGTCAGCAACGCCACCCTGCAATTTCTCGAACGTTCCAGCTTCCCCCTTAAAGACATGAAACCGCTGGACGTCGAACGCCATGCCTCTGGCATCCTCTATATCCGGTGCACCCGGGACGGTGCGCCCTTTCTCCTGGCGCTCGACTCCGGTTCCACGCTCTCTCTGGCCCCTGTGGAGCAATGGCCGGCGGCCCCGGACGGCAGTCATGTCAAAGCCATGACATCAGACATCAACGGAAGCAGCGGCAGCCATTCCGTCATGAAGCTGGGCGTTCCGTCCACGCTCCACATGGGACCGGACTTCCAAATGGAGGGCCTTTCATTTGTCGTGACGGGAACCGGCGGCAGATGCCAGATCGGCGTGGACACCCTCCGGCACTTCGACATCATCGTTGATGCACCCCAGGGGGAAGTCTATGCCCTGCCTCTCCATTCAATACCGGAGGAGAACAAAAAAACGACGGACGCCCCTCCGGTCAAACGGGAATCTTGAGCATGATGCAAATCATGCGGATGGTGCGAGCCGTAGCGCCATAATGGGCTTTCAACGCCACCTGGGCGCGCGAAGCCTGCGCATGCGCCAGCAAGGGGTTGTCCAGCATTTCCTTGAGGACGTCCGGCAACTGTTCTTCTCCGCATCTGGTGATGCCATCCACCCCTTCCAGAAGCTGGACAAGAGCATCAAAATTCTCCATGTGCGGTCCCGTCAGCACGGGCACGCCGCAGGCAACGGCTTCTGCCGGATTCTGTCCGCCGTCCGCCAGAAAACTCTTGCCGATCACGGCCACGTCGGCCAGGGCCGTCCAGTCCCTCAACTCCCCGGTCGTATCCACGACATAGCAGACGTTCTCCTTGAGGGTTTCAGGAATTTCCCCTTCCGTCCGCAAAATGCACTGCCAGCTGCGAGCGGACAAATCCTTCACCACGGCATGGCGGCGTTCCGCATGGCGGGGAACGATCAGGGGAAAACCTCCAGCTTTCCTGGCAGCCTCCGCAATCAGGACTTCCTCCCCGTCATGAGTGCTGGCGGCCAGCACCACGGGCTTGCCGCGCTTCAACTTCTCCAGAATGGCGGAAAACTCGGGATTTGCATCACGGCGGTCCGCTGTCTGCTGGTCAAACTTGATGCTTCCGGTCACATGGATGACAGAGGGGGGGACCCCCACGGACTCAAACCGCTGCACATCCCCCTTATCTTGGACGCCCATGGCATCCAGAAAGGAAAAATAATATTTGGAAAGCCACTTGAACGCGCGGTACCGGCTCTCCGACCTGGCAGACATGCGGGCATTAATCATCGCCATGGGAATACCGCGCACCTTGGCCGCGCGCGCAAAATTGGGCCACAGCTCCGCTTCCACCAGCACAATGGCTTCCGGTTCAAAGCGGTCAAAGCACCTGCCAGGCAGCCCCAGCAAGTCAAAGGGGGCGTAAATCACACGTACTCCGGGCATCTGGGCATTCATGGCCGTGGCATGCCCCGTAGCTGTACTGGTGGCCAGCACGGCGGAACCTCCGCGCTCCCGGAGCCATGCACGCAGGAATTTGAGGGCTATCACTACTTCCCCCACGCTCACGGCATGCACATACAGCACGCCTTTCGGCTCCCGGTTGTAGGAAACGCGGTACAGGCCAAAACGTTCCATCAATCCCGTCCCGAATCCCCCCCGACGTTTCTGCTTGAGCAGATAGGAAGGCAGCGTCACCAGCCAGCCGACGGTGTACAGGATATTATAACAACAGGACAATAAAAGGGCTTTCATCTTACTTCTCCGGCAATCGATAGAACAGCAGCATATTTTTCCCGTATCTGCGGGTATCCACCAGGCGCAGTCCGTCAAAATCGGCGGAACCTTCGCTTCCGGTTCCCCATCCTTCCTGGACCTCCGCAATGAACACGCCTTCATCCTTCAGCAGACCGGCCGCCCCGGCTTCCACCAATTCCACGACAAAATCCCGGTCCAAGGGCCCCTTGCAATAGGGAGGATCCGCGAACACCACATCGTACTTTCTGCCGGCCGTCAATTCCCTCTTCACAAACTGGACGGCATCCCCCTGGATTACCGTGCCGCCCTCAAGCCCGGTCTTGGACAAATTAGCCTTGACGGTGATGCAGGAAGACCTGGAAGCGTCTACCATGCGCGCGGTCCTTGCACCCCGGCTCAGGGCTTCCAGCCCGAACGCCCCCGAGCCGGTGAACAGGTCCAGTACGTCAGCATGCTTGATCAGAGGATGCAGAATGGAAAAAAGGGCTTCCCTCACCCGGTCCGTAGTGGGCCGAACCTCCCCCTTGGGAACGGACAAGGATATTCCACCGGCTAATCCACTGATAATACGCATCTTTATAACCGGAAGTAAGAAAAAACATCAGCCATTACTGACGGGCGCGGGCCTTGGCCTTCTCCAGAAGGGGATCTCCCACGATGCTGGTCATGGGAACGCGCAGCACGATGGACTGATTGGCAATAACAAAATTGTCCGGATTCTTCTCGGACATGTTGTACACAAAGTAGGCATACTTTCCATCCTTTGTCTTGCCGAGGATGACGGTTTCCGTCAGTGTGGAGAGAATGGTCTTCTTTTCCAGCGTCCATTCCTTGCCGCTCCACGCCCCGTACACGTTCATATCGTCATAGGATACGTCACCTTTCAGGGCCAGGGCACCGTTGGGGGAAATCCATGACTTGGTATTAGAATCATACTTGAGCGTGCTCATCGGCAGGGGACCCTGCTGAACCACCGTTGCCAGATTCCAGATGCCCTGATCCCCATCCGGGAAAATCCCCATCGCCACGGGAGCCACTTCCTGAATCTGCTTCTTTTTCCAGCACTCCAGATATTTGGCATAATCTTCCTTGGTCCAGCCCAGGCGTTCGTCATACGGGACAGGCTGTCCGGGGACAATCTGAGACACCAGTTCCTTCTTGTCTTTTTCAGGCAGGCTGCCGAAAACGCTGTCAATCTTTTCCATGAATGGCTGAAGGCCTTCGTCAAGCAAAACGCTGACGGCAGAGCCTTCCACCATCTTGCCGACCGGAAGATACTCATTGATAATTTCCGGTTTTCCTGCTGCAGACAGGGAGGAAACCAGACCCGGGACCATCAGTAATAAGGCCAGATTGCGGAACGCTTTCATAACTTGTCAGTTCATTTTACTCAACAAAAGACCCTTGGCAAGAGTCAAAGTGAGTGTTATCCGTATGCATATCATGAACTGGAAGTTACTTTTCACCACCTTGGCCGCTGCTTTGAGCCTTGCTTCCTGCGTGTCCACCCCAGCCTCCCGTATTCAGAAAAATCCCGTTTTATTCAATTCGCTTCCGCCTGCTCAAAAGGCGCTGGTGGAAACCGGCCAAATTGTGGAAGGTATGACGCCGCCCGCCGTATTCCTGGCATGGGGAGACCCCTCCGCCGTGGCGGAAGGCAACCTCAACGGCAAGCCGGCCACCCGCTGGATCTACTCTTCCCTGCAGCCCGTTTACACGCCGCCACCCTCCTTCTGGTACGGTCCGTACTGGGGCGGCCCTTATTGGGGAGGAGCGGGCTTCTATAGCCCGTATTATCCTTATTACAATGACGTAACCTACGTACCGGTAAACACGGGATACGTTCTGTTTATCAACGGCAAGGTAAAATCCTGGGAACGCAGGCGCTGATTACAGGGTGCTCCCTCTTTCCCCAGACGCTGACTTCCATGGCCCCATTACGGGCGTATCCCCTTCATCCTGCCCCCAGGCACGGTGATTATCCCGGAACAGAACCGGCCACGCGCCATTCACTCCTTGTTCCTGTCGCGGGGATATTCCAGTTCTTCCCGGAATCTGGGGAAGAAAGACTTCAATTCCCCGGACACTTGCGGATATTTCAGCTTCATATCCGTCAGGGCGCCTGCAATCGCACACAGGCAGACCAGCCGGGAATACCACTTGTTATCCGCCGGAACCACATACCAGGGAGCATCCGGAGTAGCCGTATTCCGGATCATCTCTTCAAAAGCCTTCTGATAACCGTCCCAGTATTCGCGCTCATGGATATCTCCTTCTGAAAACTTCCAATTCTTGTCGGGAGTATCCAGGCGCACCAGAAGGCGCTTCCTCTGCTCCTCATAGGAAAGATGGAGAAAGATTTTGACAAACCGCGTTTTATTGGCATGCAAATGGCGTTCCAGGTTATTGATGGACCTGTATCTCTCCTTCCAGAAAGCCTTGCCTGCCTGGCCCGGATCATACCCTTCCCCCGCAAGGTATTCCGGATGCACGCGGACGCTCAGCACCTCCTCGTAATAGGAACGGTTGAAAATGCCGATCATGCCTCTCTGCGGCAGGCGCATCACACACCTCCATAAAAAATCGTGGCTCCGTTCCACAGTGGAAGGATACTTGAAACTGCTCACCACACATCCCTGGGGATTGATGCCTCCCATCACATGCTTGACAATCCCGTCCTTGCCGGCACTGTCCATCGCCTGCAAAATCACCAGCAGGGCATAGGACTCGCTGGCGTAAAGCACCTCCTGCAACTGTCCCAGCAATTCGATGCCTTTTTCAAGCTTCTCAACGGCTTCCTTCTTGCTGTCCTTGTCCAGCTTGCCCAAATCCCCCGGATCATGATGGGACAATTTAAATCCCTTGCCGTCCGTCACACGGTAAGGCTCAATGAACTTCTTGCAGCGTTTGATCAAATGGGAAGGAATTTCCATAATCCTTGTAAGACATCTCTCTGACGCAAGACGTTGAAACAATCGGGGAAAGCGTCAATCCTTCCTTGCCGGCGGCAAAACCTTTCCATTGAAATAAACGGTAAATCTCTGGCACAGGGCGGAGCGTTGATACAAACCCGAATCCTCCATCGCTTTTAATACGAGAGCATACCGGCCCGGGCGGGAAACGACAATGGCATCATAATCTGACCAATAATTCGCCAGAGGCTGAAAACGCCATCCATAAAATTCCCCTCTAAACTTATTGCAAAGGAGAAGAACCTTCATTCCTTTCTGCTGCAATGATTTGCAATAGGAAACAGCCTCCCGGTAATTTTCCCGGCTATAAATACCGCAAAAACGAATACGGAAATCGCTTGCCAGCCAGACAATCATCATCAGGATAAACAGAACAACCCGGCACCGGTCGGAAAACTTCCAGTTCTGGGGCCATACCTTGGACCAAATCAGGCACAATACAGGCAGCAGAGGAGCGCAATGTCTGCCGGAAAACCGGAAATCCATGGCTTCCGTTCCATAAAGAAACACAATTCCGGGAACCAGCACAAGAGCAAAGAGCGCCCATGGCAATGATCTGGAGGATTGCCTGCTCCACAATACAACTCCATAAATCAGGGTGCCAATCATGACTAGAGCGACAATACCTCCAAAAAACAATCCTTCCATCTTCCATAAGGAATCCAGGGTCGTACACAGTCTTAACTCGGCGCGCGGAGGCCCCAGCCCTGCCAGTCCCATGAGTTCATACAAGGATGCGGCCACATTAACAACCCAGCTGGAAGATATCACAACGGAACGGGCCCCGAGGGAAAGGGTATAGACATAATACGCGGCTAGCCCTGCAAACGGAAAAATCCAGCAAAATACGGCCTTCCAAAAACTCCGTCCTTTGAACTGCCGGAATGACAAGATGAAAAATGCAGCCATAAAGCCGAAACCCCATACAACCCCCGTCAGGCTTGTCAGGCACAGAAAAAACAAGGACCCAAAAATGGCATGGAACCTTGGCGAATGCCCTCTGCTGGCTTGATAAAGCAGCATGGTTACCCCCGCAGGAAGCAGCAATTTGTAAAATATAAGGGCGCAGTTCTTCAGTATAATAAATAAAAAACGGGGAAAGCAGTAGAATGACCAGGACTTTCGGCTCCTTTCTGAAGAACCAAGCTGCCAGAAAAACCCAGACCCCATTGAACAGGCGAAGAGCCAGCTCGGATTCGGCTCCCGTCACCTGATGCCACAAAAACAAAAGATAGTAATAAAAAGCAATCTGGGCATCACTTCCCCCAATTCGGCAAATTTGCCGCCAGCATTCTTCCAGGCTCGGCTGTACAGCACACAATGCTGTACAGCATTCATCAATCCAAAAACTCTGGTTATGAAATGAAAAACAGCACGACAGGAAAGATAAAACCAGCCAATTGTACTTTGCCCACCAGCCGCTACATTCCTTCTGCATTGCACAAGGAACATAGTAGATTGCCAAATTGGTTCAAACTAAACAAAAAAATTAGAGAGAACCAACGACAACCGGAATGGCAACAGTAATGAAAATCTTTTCAGTCCATTTCCGACCAGCTCCGCAATCCTTCCCTGCTTGCGTCCATTTGCGGTACCTCTCCATGGCAGGCCCCCGCACGCATGACATCCGGAATCGGCCATCCGTAAAAAACCGGTAGGTATTGTAAAGACAGGCAGGAGAATATTACTCATCCATGTGCACCTGGATTGCCGGCGTATTCTCCAGTTTGCAGTCGGCTATGGTCCACGTGTGCGGCGGTTCCACACGGTTGCCCTTGATCAGAATATTGGCGCATCTTCTGAACTGGAAGGGCTTCTGTCCCCATCCCCTGTAATCGTTGTTGTAAATAATCCTGTTGTTAATGAACTTGATATTTTCCGCGGAAATGGCAAACAGCAAGGGAACATCGAAGGTTTTAAACACGTTGTCCTCAATAAGAATGTTGCGGTGGTAATAGTCCTTCTGGTTGTTCAGCTGCTTGACCTCCGGATAAATGGAAATGATCGCGTTGGTGAACTGGTAGCGGGAGGTCAGGTTGTTGATGAACGTATTCCTGCGGATCACCACCTCGTGGCAGGCGCCGCTTTCGTACCAGCCCTGGGCATCTCCGGCCAGCAGAATGGCCGCTCCGGAGGAATGGTCAAACAGATTGCCTTCCACCAGCACCTTTTCAGGAGTGGTGAACAAGGTGCCTCGCGCCCGGTTGTTGCGGACAATATTGTTCCGGAACACGACAGACGGATAAAAATCAGCATTTTCAACGGCATCACCCGCCTTTACCCCGCCGGGAAGAGGTTCCTCCAGAGTGATCAGCAATTCCTTTTCATTCGTTTTGACGGCTGATTTTACGGTGCCCGTTTCTCGCGGTTCCAAGGTGGGGCCGTTGATAAAACGGATTTTTTCACCGGGAAGGAATACTTCAAAGCCTACGGCCTGGCGGTGCATATACCTGCATCTCAGAGTGTGGCTGTCCACCACCTCTTGAATTCCCAGGCAGGTGGAATGGACATTGATGGCGTCATCCATCATTCCTTCAAACAAAGCTTTTTCCACAATGATTTCACCACGGGTATTGGAAAAATGCGTAGCGTCCGCTCCGGACGTGTGCACGCGTTTCGTCCCCTTTCTGATGAAAACTCCCCCTCCCTTGATGCTGATATCCTCCGATCGCTGCGCCAGCAGCGCCATGCCGGTGCTTTGATGCAGGGCCACGTCATTCAAATGCGTCTTCCGCGCCCGGTAAATCACGCATCCCGGATGGGGGCGGTTGTAATTCCGGAATACCAGCGTATCGCCGGGCTTGATCCCTTTTTTCTTGAGGTTCCATTTCAGCTTGAGGCGGTTTCCTCCCACGGGCTCCACATGGCCATTCCATCCGATGTCCGCCGTATTGGCAATGATATGCCCCGTTCCCTTCTCAAAAGCCATGCAGCTGGCCATACCTTCCCGCCAGCCCTCCCCGATAAAGACAAATTTGTTGTTCTTGATTTCGTATGGGTAGGTTTTCTTGTCTATCTCCACTTCCGTGAACTGGTCATCCACACTGGTCACGCTCCCTTCGGAATAATAGGGGCGTTCATAATCGACCGCCAGGCGCTCCACAGTGACGTTCTCGCTATCCATGATCAGCAGCGGAATCACCTTCCCGTGAAACAGGAACAGGGAACCATTCCCTTCAACCCTGACATCGTTCAGGTCCGTCAAAGGCACGCACACCGGATGAACGAGGGGCTGGTCGTGATTGGAAATGTAAAAACTCATGTCCAGTGCTCCATCCGGATAAAAATGATACACCCCTCTGGGAATGCTCAAAACGCCTCCGCCCCTTCTTCTCAGGGCGGAAATGGCGGCGCGCAAAGCCGGTCCCTGGTCCTTCCTGACACCGGAAATCATTCCGAACTTGGCTGCGTTCACTACGGCCGCCTGCATGGTACCTCCTTCCTTTCCGATTCTCCAGGCCAGATCCACCCAATCCGCGTGGTCATAGGAATTGTTCTCCACCCTGTCCGCCATCAAATACAGGTTCTTCAGGCCGTTGGCCGCCACCTTCACGGAAAATTTCTTGGCAGGCATCCCTCGTTTCATGACTCCGGAACTCCACAGTACCTCTGAGCCGCTCATCACACGAAACTCAACGCTTCCCTCCCCGTCAGTACCGTCATCCACGCCGCACGCGCCTTCAAAGCTCACCACTCTTCCTCCCTGAATACTCGGCACCGGAAGGGGAATCATGGAAGTGGCATGCGTGCCAATGCCCCTTGCATACTTCTTGCCGCCTATGCTCAGTTCGGCATCTTTAAAAGACCTGTCCAGCCTGGTCTGCCCAGTCTCTTGCCGCGCCATCAGCAGGCTGGCGGCAGGCACTTCCACGGCCATCCGAGCAGGAGGGGGGACTTCTTCAGCACTCCGGCACGTCTCAAAAGACATGCCGGTCATGCAGGCCGCCGCAAAACACCAGGAGAACATTCTGTAAGACATGACGGTTATCATACTGCCGAATCACCCCTGTCCTATCAAACATTTTTTTGGAAAACGAATCCGCTACGAATGAACCTCCTGAAAACGGAGATTGCCTTTCCGCCGGAATTGATGGACACTGTCTTCATGAGACTAGGATTCATCATCTTGCCGGGCGTCCTTCTCACTCTCTCAGCCTGCGGCCGTGGGGGAGCTACCCTGGAGACGGACAATGTACAGGCGGAATGGTTCCCCAAAGGCAGCAGAACAGCCATTATTCTGGAGAATGAAACAGAACCGGGCGCCGATAAAGCGGCCCGGAACGCCCCCGCCGCATTCACTCTGCTTTATACGTCCCACGGGGACGGTCAGGGGGTGCTCAGTGTCAACGGAAATTCACCGGAAACAGCCACTGTGCGCCGTCAGGAGGCGAACATCAGTGCCACCTTTCATTTTAAAACACCCTCGCGGGAAATCAGCCTCCATGAAGTCCGCCGCTCATCCGCGGATGGAAACGCAGCACGGCTGTCCGGCTGGACTTATCAGGAACAGCCCAGTGCGGTACCTCGCACCGGAGCGGCTGGCTCCCTTGCCATCACGGACAACTCACCCCGGTAGCCAGACATGCCCCTGATGAGACGGAAAGGATGGAAAATCTGGACAACGGTTCTGCTGACTGCTGGCATGGTGCTGGCGTGCCCCCATTGTTCCGTCCGTTCCCTGGTCTATCTGCCTCCCCAGCCCAAGGACAAGACCGCCTATCTGCAAAAACGCGCCGAGTGGGAACCCCACAGGCGCACCTTCCACCGGGAAGGAGCCAGCCTCAGCGGATGGCTCATTGAAAAAAAAGGACAGCCCCTTCTTGTTTACTACGGTGGCAACGCCATGGACATCTCCATGATGCTGCCCTATCTGGATCAATTCCCCCACGCCAAGCTTCTTGTCAACTATCGCGGCTACGGCCTCAGTACCGGCAGTCCCACGGAACAGGCCATCATGGGAGATTCCTTGGCCATCCTGGACGACGTGCTGAAGGAAACGGGAAGAACCCCGGACGACGTTATTCTGGTAGGCCAGAGCCTCGGCTCCGGAGTAGCCACCCAGATAGCCTCCGTCCGGAACGTGAAAAAACTTGTGCTGCTGGTCCCATTTGACAGTCTGCTGGACACCGCCAGGGACCTCTTCCCCTATCTGCCTGTCAGGCACATCCTGCCCGACCACTTCCGTTCCGACCTGGCGGCCCCCAAAGTCTCCTGCCCCGTCAGCATCCTGGCGGCGGGATCGGATGAAGTCATTCCTCCGGCCCATGCCAAGCGGCTGCGCGACTGCTTCTCCACTCCCGTCAACTATCAGGAATTCCCCGGAGCCATGCACAACACCATCTGGCACAGTCCCGGATTTGACAAGGCGTTCGCCAAAAGCATCGATTACTGAACCGGCTTATGAATGGGGAGCCAGGGAAACCCTGCGCAAACATTCCCCCGCATGCTCCAGCAGCAGCCAGGAAGCGTCCTCCGGCAATGCGTCCGGAAACAGGTTGGCCCATTCCACAACCAGCACGGTGTCTCCGTCCAGATACTCATCCCAGCCTATCCCGAAAAGCTCGGACTCGTCCCGCAGCCGGTAGAAATCAAAATGGCAGGCCCTCAACCGTCCGTCCCGGTGCTCATGCACTAGGGAAAACGTGGGACTGGCGGCAGCATCCGTGCTCCCCAGTCCTTCCATAATCCCCTGAGTCAGATGCGTTTTTCCCGCTCCAAGCTCTCCTACCACTCCTAGAACCTCGCCAGGCATTAAAATTTTACCTATTTCCCGTCCGAGAGCCTGCATTTCTTCCGGAGAATGCGTTAAAACAGCTCCATTTTTAAAAATTTTATGCCACTCGCTCATTTTTTTATGAAATTTTGCTTGTCTAAAGAAAAGTGATATGGTTTAGTGCGGCTCCCGCAACCGCGGGCGAACCTTAACAGTGATAGTAATGGCATACGCAATTTTCAAAACAGGTGGCAAGCAGTACCGCGTCCAGAAGGGCGACGTGATCGACGTTGAATGCATCAATACTCTTGAAGAGGGTGCCGAAGCAAGCTTCGATCAGGTGCTTATGGTGGAAAATGACGGAAACGTGACCCTCGGCTCCCCGACGGTGGAAGGCGCTACCGTCTCCGCCAAGGTAGTCAGCCAATTCCGCAACAAGAAGATTATCGCCTTCAAATTCAAGCGCCGCAAGGGCTTCCACAAGAAAAAAGGTTCCCGCCGCGCCATGACGAAGCTGGAAATCACCGACATTAAAGCCTAATTTCAACCTCTAATTTCATCTTACTCTTATGGCTCACAAGAAAGGTCAGGGTTCTGTCAAGAACGGTCGCGACTCCCGCAGCAAGCGCCTCGGCGTGAAAAAATTCGGCGGCCAGGAAGTAATCGCGGGCAACATCATCATCCGCCAGCGCGGCACCAAGTGGCACCCCGGCAAGGGCGTGGGCATGGGCCGTGACTACACCATTTTCTCCCTGGTGGACGGCCGCGTATTCTTCGACCGTGAAGGCCGCCGCGTCAATGTAGCTCCGGAAACCGAGTCCGCCAACTAATCGTTGCGGTTCACAGCTATTTCCCTGCAAGGGCGGCCATCCACAAGGTGACCGCCCTTCTTTTTCCCTGCCGTTCAAAACAAAGAACAGGAATTGTTCTTGCAAAATGATAGTACCTTCTCCACTATTCCCCGCAGAGCATGAAATATAAAACGAGTTCCAAAACAGATACCTCGGACGCCGTAAAAACGGCTTCTACCCTTCCAGTCATTTCCGGCTTGAGGCTCACCAAGCAACGGCAGGAAGTATACCAGGTCCTTCTGGAACAGCGCGACCACCCCACGGCCAATGAAGTCTACCACCGGGTCCGCAAAAAACTCCCCAGCATCTCCCTGGCTACGGTCTACAACTGCCTGGAGGCCCTGGTAAACCACGGCTTGGTCAATCAGGTCAACTTTGAACGCAGCTCCTCCCGCTTTTGTCCCAACCTCGTCGACCACGGCCACTTCCAGGATACCCGGACCGGCCGGATTTACGACATTACCATCAAGGAAGGCGTGGACCTGAGGGAATTCATCAATCTGCCCGACGACGTATGCGTGGAAGAGGCCCAAATCACCTTGAGGGGCTCCATCATCACGCCGCAGGGTTAATTCCTCCTTTTACATCATGAGCTTGGTCATTAAAAATTTGCACGCCAGCGTGCAAGGCACGGAAATTCTTAAAGGCATCAATCTTGAAATCCCCAAGGGGGAAGTACACGCCATCATGGGGCCGAACGGCTCCGGAAAAAGCACGCTTTCCAAAGTTCTCTGCGGCCACCCGGATTATGAGGTAACGAGCGGGGAAGTCTGGCTGGACGGACAGAACCTGCTGGACATGAGTATTGACGAACGCAGCCGTGCCGGTCTTTTTCTTGCCTTCCAATACCCCATGGAAGTTCCCGGCGTGTCCAACGCCAACTTCCTGCGCGCGGCCATGCAGGCGCGCATGCCTCAGGGAGAGGAACTTGACGCCGTCACATTCTACAAGACGCTGTACGCGAAGATGGACCAGCTTGGCATGTCCCGCCAATTCACTTCACGAGCCGTGAATGAAGGCTTTTCCGGCGGGGAGAAAAAACGCAACGAAGTCCTTCAAATGCTCCTGCTGGATCCCCTTTACGCCATTCTGGACGAAACAGACTCCGGCCTGGATATCGACGCCCTCCGCATCGTCTCCGAAGGGGTCAACTCCATGCGTTCCCCTTTCCGCAGCTTCCTGGTAATCACCCACTACAAACGCCTGCTGGACTACATCAAACCGGACGTGGTCCACGTGCTGGCCGGCGGACGGATTGTCCGCACCGGGGGCGGAGAACTGGTGGACGAACTGGAAAGCAGAGGATATGAATTCCTGAAGGAGACCGAAGGAGTAGCCAACGCATAACCCGGCAATCCGGCAGTCATCATGAGCGAAACATCTGACACACCTGCGAACGACAGCACGCAAAACCCGTTTGACTTCGACAGGAGCAAGGGAAACTTCTCCTTCCCGGAACGCCACAAATTTGACGCAGGCTACGGCCTTACGGAAGCCACCATTGACTATATCTCCGACGTCAAGGACGAGCCGGACTGGATACGCCATTTCCGCAAAAACGCCCTGGCCGTCTTTGAAAGCAAGCCCATGCCCACACATTGGGCCTCCCCGGAAATTGAAAAAATAGACTTCTCCCAGATACGCTACTACCTGTCTGACGGAGAGCGGCCCAAAAGAAGCTGGGAAGACGTTCCGGAAGACGTCAAGCGAACCTTTGAGCGCCTGGGAGTGCCGGAACAGGAGCGGCAATTCCTGGCAGGCGTGGAAGCCCAGTACGACTCCGAATCCGCCTATTCCAACATGAAGGAGGAATTGCGTAGCCAGGGCGTCATCTTCGTCAACTCGACGGAAGGCCTCAAAAACCATGAAGAAATCTTCCGCCAGTGGTTCGGAAAAGTCATCCCTACGGGAGACAACAAATTCTCTGCCCTGAACAGCGCGGTATTCTCTGGCGGTTCCTTCATCTACGTGCCCAAGGGCGTAAAACTCAAGCACCCTCTTCAGGCATACTTTCGCATCAACTCGGAAAACTTCGGCCAGTTCGAACGTACCCTCATCATCGCGGACGAAGACGCGGAGCTCATGTATATGGAAGGCTGCACGGCGCCCCAGTTTGAAACGTCAACCCTCCACTCCGCCGTCGTGGAGCTGGTGGCCCTGAAAGGAGCGAAAATCCAGTACGTCACCGTGCAGAACTGGTCCTCCAACGTATTCAACATGGTTACCAAGCGCGGCCTTGCCATGGAGGACGCGGAAATCCGCTGGATTGACTGCAACATCGGCTCCGGCCTCACCATGAAATACCCCGCCGTGGTCCTCAAGGGCAAAAGGGCCAGAGGGGAAGTCATCTCCATCGCACTGGCCAATACGGGCCAGCACCAGGACACCGGCGCCAAAATGATCCACGCGGCGGACGACACTACGTCCAACATTGTCTCCAAATCCATCAGCATCGGAGAAGGCCGCGCCAGCTACCGCGGCCAGGTCGTCATGGGCAAGGGGCTCAAGGGCTGCAAGAACAATACGGAATGCGACGCTCTGCTGCTGGCGTCCAACAGCCGCACGGATACCTATCCCGCCATCACGGTGAAGGGAGACCGGAACATGGTACAGCATGAAGCGTCCGTCTCTCAGGTCTCGGAGGAAATGCTCTTTTACATGCAGCAGCGCGGCATTCCGAAAGCGGCGGCCATGTCCCTGGCGGTCAACGGCTTCATCAACGATCTCGTACAGGAATTCCCGATGGAATATTCCGTGGAGCTGCGCAGGCTCATTGACTTGGAAATGGAAGACAGCATCGGATAAAGGAGGAAATGATGAATCAATTGCTCAACGACGAACAATTTCCGGCAGGCTTCCTCCCCGAATGGTTTGAAGCGCGGCACACGCAGATGAAGGAACGGGCCGCACAGCTACCCGAACCTTCCCGCCGCGTGGAATCATGGCGGTTCGGGGCGCCTGCCAACGAATCCCTGGAAGGATTTGAAGCGGCATCCCCCCTGGACCCGGAAACCCTGGCAGCCATCATCAGGGACCATGCCTCCATGCCGGACGCCCTCCGGGTGGTGTATGCCAACGGACTGCCCGTTTCCATGCCGGAGGAACTCCCCGAAGGGCTTTCCGTGATGGATCTGGAAGACTTTGTTCTCCAATACCCGGACCTGGCGCGGAAACATTTGGAAAACATGCCGGAACTGCTCGGCTCCGACCGCCTGGCGGCCATGAACATGGCCCTCCAGCACAACGGACTGGTCATCATGGCGGACCGGGAAATCCCCCGGCCTCTGGAAATCTTCCACTTCATCTCCGGAGACAACGTGGCTGTCTTCCCCTACACACTGGTCATCACGGGAACCGGCGGCCGCCTCCGCATTCTGGAACGCCATGTCAGCGCGGATCACGGCATGCAGTTCTGCGGCGCCCTGCAACAACACCATCTTTCTTCCGTTTCCTCCGTCAAATACGCCCTGGTTCAGGAACTCAATGCCCGGTCACGGGTTGTGGAACTCAGCCACATCACGGCAGACGATTCCGCGGAAATGGAACACCTCACCAGCCATCCCGGCGCGGCATGGGCCAGGCAGGAAACGGTCTGCATCCTTACGGGAGACGAAGCCAACGTGCGCCTGCTCTCCGCCAATCATCTGAAGGAACGCAAGGAACTGGACCAAAGAACCTACCAAAAGCACCGCTACCGCGGAGCCTCCAGCAACCTGTTTTACGCCAGCGTGCTGGACGACGACGCCGCCAGCGTTTTCAGCGGCATGATCCTGGTGGAAGAGGGAGCGCACGATACCAGCGCCTACCAAAGCAACCGCAACCTGATCCTCAGCCCGCAGGCGGAAGCCAACTCCATTCCCGGCCTGGAAATTCTTGCAGACCGGGTGCAATGCTCCCACGGTTCCGCCACATCGTCCATCTCCCCGGAAGAAATCTTCTATCTTCTTTCACGCGGCATTCCGGAACAAACGGCGCGCAGCATGATCGCCCAGGGCTTCCTGAAACACGCGCTGAACCAGTTCGGAGACGAAACCATACGCACCGCCGTAGAAGGCATTGTCCTGTCCTGATTCTTCATTCCTCATGCCGCCTGAAAAAAGGCGGCTTATTGCCCAACCTGTTTTTTCCAGACAGGAAAGCCTCGGGCAGCGAAAACTCCGCCGTCTCCCGTCAATAATGCCAGGGGACTTCTACCCATCCGGCCAGCCATTCTCCGCAAACAGTTTTTCTTTATGGCCACATTCTCATATACACAGAACTGCGGCAGGGGGGACTCCAATTTGAATTCCAGGAATACGGGACATGATCATTTTTGTTTTAAATGAAACACGCCCAGGCAACTTCCTCCATCTCCTTCCATATGCTTGCGGGCCGGGCTGATTCCAAGCAGGAGACATCATATCCACCCTAAAAAAATAACATTCATCATCGGATTATCAATCCGGAGCATCCTGATTTTAGCAAAGGAACGGTTCTTTTCCGATTAAACCGGAACTTCATATCTCGAAGAATCAGCACATTCATCTTGTTTTTATAAGGTCATAATATACTGATAATAAGCAACTATCACTCCTTGCAAAACATTAGACGCTAAAAAGGCGAAGAAAAACCTTCGCTTAGGAAATCATTCATCCACGAAAGCCTTCCGGCTTTCGTTCCCAAGGGCCGGTTTTCGCAAAAACCAGAAAAAAAATTTATCTTAAATGGTTTTATCTTAAAATTGTTAAATTGACTTCGGATTGATAATCCGTAAAATGTTCTCTTGCAAACGCCTTTTCCTTTGAAAGAAAACATTTGTGGAAGCTTCATTTTACTTTTAAGCCGGCACCCTTTTCTTTTAAATATTTTCCTACTGGGGTGCTCTTTTCTGTTCATTCCGCGGTTTTCAACCAATGACGACCCTATCCTGGCCTACCTGATCTATTCAGGCTCCCATCATCTTGCTCTCTGCATGCATCCATTAATGTCATGGATTCTGCATACTGTCAGCCTGGCTTCTCCAGAACTCCCCGTTCTTTTTCTGATGGAAACACTCATTAATTTCGTTTCCATCTACCTTCTTCTGAAAAGCGTCATCCACCATTTGTCTGCCAAAACGCCTCCTATACTGTTCATTTTTACCATTTTCACCATCAGTTTTTACGCTTTATACAACTATATCCAGCCTCAATTCACACAATGTGCAGGGCTGGCCATGGCGTCTGCAATATGTTTTTATACCGTTTCTCAAACTTGGAAAAACCGTTTATTTTGCACTCTATGGTTTCTTGCGGGCTGTACTGTACGGCTTGACATGATTTACGCCATCATCCCGTTCACAGGCTTTCTGGCCTTACAGGAGTGGATCCGGCTGATTCAACATAAAAAAAACCGTGCCAGCCATCACTCCTTCTCATGGAGCCTATTTCTGGTAATTACCCTAGCAGCTATTCCTTTACTGAGCATGGGAGAAAAACTCGCGTACAACCTTTCTCCCGGTTGGGAAAACGGTCTCCATTTCAACCACCAAAGAGCCTTGATCTGTGATTACCCGGATTATTCAGGCATGGATAAATCCCTGGAAATCTCCGCCCAGACAGGTCTTTCCACCGTTGAATGGAATATGCTCAAGAATTTTGAATACGTTCCACAACTGGCACAACAAACAAACATGATTGACCAGCTGGCCTCTATTCACCGGGAAGGCAATACCATGGAAACAAAAATGATTCATGCAAAAGATCATTTCCCGGCGGTCGGAAACGCCATTCCTCTTCTTTTTCCCATCATCGGCTTGCTGCTGACTGGAATGATCTGCATCCGCAGGGTCAATTATTCCTTTTGGTCATATCCATGCATAGCATTCTCCCTCATCATTCTTTTTCTTTTCATGGGAAGAGTTTACAACAGAGTGCTGTACGCTCCACTTCTGCTGTGCTTCGTCCTAATGGCCATCTCCCTGAATAATAATATACAATGGAAAAAAATCCCGGGGAAAGTGTGCATATTCCTGTCCATGCTCATCATGGCAGGACTGTTCCTGAATAGTCAGGGGAAAATTCTTGGGGGCGTCATTAAAAGGACATTCACTAAAGAGCAGAGGGAAAGCAAAGTCGTTTTCGATTACCTCACCATGCATCCTGAAAAAATATTTATCTCTTTTGACGCCTTTTCCACCTTTGAGGAGGCGCTTGCCGTAAGCCGCCGGAATTTCCTCCGAACCGACCATGTTATCAATTGCACGGGCTGGCATATGTGGAATCCGACTTTTCAGGAGCAATTGGACAGGAATTCCATCACGGATCCCTACCTTGCCTTGTATCAGGATCACGTCAGATTTATACAAAAAGGGGTGGAAACTCCCGCAATCCTGCCCTATTTGGAACATCATCTGGGAATTAAAACAAAAGCAATCTTATGCGATTCATTGGGCTCTTACCGAATTTACCGAATACAGAAGGATACTGAGTTTTCCCTTATTAAATCGAACTAAACTCTCCAGACGACAAATTTCAGGATGATGAAAACCACAGGTTAATGGTGCGTCCGTTTCATGACGGGGTTCATGAAAGTAGACGGAATTTTTTTAAAATATAAGCCAAAAATTTTAGCTATTATATTGCAGGTCATTTCTTACAGAAACATATTCTCCATTGACCTTTTCCCTTCCCTGACCTATCTGTGACAAAGCCAACGCAGCTTAATGTGGTATTATCATCAACGCCCTCGGTTGGGCGAAAATCCTAAAGACAGAAGAAACCCCATTCACAAAGCCACTGCTATTCTGGACAACGAATCCAAACCAGCCTCCGAATTTCCCGGCCTTGCTCTACAAGGCACCAAAACAGCCTGCCCAACAGGAAAGAACAGCCGGAGTTCCGACCATCCATACCCCCTGGCATTCTACCCTTGACGTGAAACGCGCCGGAGGTAGTCTTTCACGCATGAGTCTGACATCTTCCCTCCTTTCCAGGGTGCTCCATGGAGCGTCCTGCACCAGAGAAGAACTGATAGCCCTGCGCCGGGAACCGCTGGAAGAATTGTGCCGGTCAGCCAATACCATCCGGAAACATTTCTGCGGAAACGTCTTCGACCTCTGCACCATCATCAACGGACGCAGCGGCAGATGCTCGGAAAACTGCAAGTACTGCGCCCAGTCTGCGCACTATTCCACGGCTGTGGAGGAATACCCCCTGCTGAGCGACGAAGCGTTGCTGGCGGGGGCCAGATATAATGAAAACAAGGGAATCCTCCGCTACTCCATTGTCACCTCCGGAAAAAGGCTGACGGATGCGGACGTGGACCAGCTCTGCGCCAGCTACAAAAACATTGCCGCCCGATGCGGCATTTCCCTGTGCGCCTCCCACGGTCTTCTCTCCAAAAAGCACTGCGAGCAATTGAAAGCGGCGGGCGTCACCCGTTACCATAACAATCTGGAAACCTCCCGCCGCAACTTCCCGAACATCTGCACCACCCACACGTACGACGACAAGATACAGACGATCAAGTGGGCCATGGAAGCCGGTCTGGAAGTATGCAGCGGCGGCATCATGGGGCTGGGAGAAACATGGGAAGACAGAATTGACATGTACATGGACATTGCCGCCCTGGGCATCAAATCCGCTCCCATCAACTTCCTGACCCCCATTCCCGGCACCCCCTATGCGGACATGACTCCGCTGGGGGAAGAAGAACAATTGCGCATCGTGGCACTTGTGCGCTTCATCATGCCGGACGGGTTCGTCCGCATTGCCGCGGGGCGGAACACCATGCAGGACCATGGCCGGAAAATCTTCATGTCCGGGGCCAACGCCGCCATTTCCGGCGACATGCTCACCACCTCCGGAGTAACGATCAGGGAGGATCTGGCCATGCTCGCGGAACTGGGATACGAAGTCCGCATGAAATAAGCTTTCCCGGCTTACTGCCCCTCCCCCCTTCATCATGAATCACGCTGACTGGTCAAAAAAAGATCTGGAATACATCTGGCACCCCTGTTCCCAGATGAAGGACTATGAAACGCTGCCCCCCATCGTCATCGACCACGGCCGGGGAATCAGCCTGTACGACGTAGACGGCAAACGCTACATGGACGTCGTCAGTTCCTGGTGGTGCAACCTGCTGGGCCATTGCCATCCCAAAATCAGCCAGGCCATCAAGAACCAGCTTGATTCCTTGGAACACGTCATCTTTGCCAACTTCTCGCACAAGCCCGCCATCACCTTGTGCGAGGAATTGATGAAAAAAATTCCGCCAGGACTTTGCAAATTCAATTTTTCCGACAACGGCTCAGCTTCCATTGAATCGGCGATGAAGATGAGCTTCCAGTACCATTACCAGACAGGCAACCGCCGGAAAGTGCGTTTCATGTCCCTGAGCGACGGCTACCACGGGGAAACCCTGGGCGCCCTGTCCGTCGGTGGCCTGGATCTGTACTCTGAACTCTACAAGCCGCTTCTGCTCGACATCGTGCGCATTCCCGCTCCGGACTGCTACCGCTGTCCCAAAGAAAAAAAACGCGGATGCTGCCAGGCGGAATGCATTGACGCGGCGCAGGAAGTATTCGCGCGCCACGGTGAAGAATGCGCTGCCCTGCTGGTGGAACCCCTGCTCCAGGGATCGGCCGGCATGAGAATGTACCCCCCTTCCTATCTTGCCAAGCTCCGCACCCTGTGCGATTCCTACGGCGTCCATCTCATTGCGGATGAAATCGCCACGGGATTTGGCCGTACAGGCAGCATGTTCGCATGCGACCAAGCGGGAATCACCCCGGACATCATGTGCATCTCCAAGGGGCTGACGGGCGGTTACATGCCCATGTCCATTGCCATCACCACGCAAAAAATCTACGATGCCTTTTATGCGGACTATCGGGAGGGCAAAGCCTTCATGCACAGCCACACCTATGCCGGCAACCCGTTGGGCTGTTCCGCCGCGCTGGCCGTTCTGAAGGTGCTGGATGAAGAACAAATTATTCCCCGTGCACAGGAAAAGGCCCCCTTCTTCCATCAATTGATCGTGGATGCCCTGGGAGATCATCCCCATGTGGGGGAAATCCGCTACTTGGGGCTCGTCAACGCTATCGAACTGGTGGAAGACCGGAAAAGCAGGAAAAGCTTCCCGTCCGAACGGCGTCTGGGTTACCAGATTTACAAGGAAGCCCTCAAACAGGGACTGCTGCTCCGCCCGCTGGGCGACGTGCTGTACTTCAACCCGCCCCTCGTTATCTCTCCGGAAGAGATGCAGGAGGCTGTTTCCATCTGCGCCGGCTGCATCCGGAAAGTGCTGGGATAAACATTCTCCGCGGGAAAACAATATGCCCGTCATTTTTTTTGAGGATAAATGAAACTTTTTTTCACGCACGGTGTTTGTTAAAATACCCTGTAAACCCTCCGCACCGTTATGATACACTTCAATCCCCTGCATAAACGTCCGGCGCTTTCCGCGCTCATCCTCCTTGTCAT
The DNA here is from genome assembly GCF_036417355.1 of Akkermansia sp. RCC_12PD. Taxonomy (NCBI): domain Bacteria; kingdom Pseudomonadati; phylum Verrucomicrobiota; class Verrucomicrobiia; order Verrucomicrobiales; family Akkermansiaceae; genus Akkermansia; species Akkermansia sp. RCC_12PD. The sequence continues at coordinate 711,582 of NZ_CP143889.1, forward strand.
GGGTTCCGGCTTTTGCCAGGCCCAGGAACTGCTTTCCGATTCCGCCAGAAAAGAAGCGACGGAATGGCTCAAGGAAGTCAAAACCGGGCATCTGAACACCAGTTCGGCCCGTCTTCAAAAAGCCATGGCCGCTCTGACAACCGCCATTGCCACGGAAAACGCCGCCATGAAACTTTACGTGGACGCCATGAAAGACAGATTCCTGAATCCTACCAGCATGATGTCCCGCATGCTGAACCGCGGCGGCGGCGGTTACCGGATGATGCGCATGCCCGCCATGAACGGCGGCAGAGGCGGCAACAATGGCCGCAACGGCAGCCAGAATGAAAGCCCAAGCTCCGCCTTCTCCAACTGGCGGAAGCAAAACACGGGCAACAATGTAGCTCCCGGCTTTAAAAAGGCCCTCCAGCTCCAGTGCAAATGGATGCTGCTCTGCCTGAAAAAAGCGGAGGCGGAAAAAAATGAGCGCGAGATCAACGTTTCCGCCAACGTGCTGTCCATGCTGGATGAAGTGGCCGCCAACGCCAAGGACGTGGGCGAACAGCTAGCCATGGTAGGCGGAGCCAGCGACGTCATCCGCACTTATCTGAACATCAGTGATTACCGTTCGGAAACCCTGCCGGACAACCTAATGGACCTCAATGGCATCTTCGAGCGCGTGCTTCTGGCCCCGTACAAGGAAAACAAGGATGTGGAAAACTTCCGCAAGCTCTGGAACAAACGCATCAGCCTGGAACTGGCTCTGCTGATGAACAACACCGCCAGCGACAAGAAGACGGCTGAAGTGGAAAAGGCCAACTTCCTCCTTAAAAGGCAGTGGGAACGGGAAAAAGCCTGTTTTGAACTCGGCGACCAGGTTGCTTCTCTGGACAAGATGAAGAGCCTGCTTCCCGGCATCAAGGACCCCAACGACAAGCAGCGGGCCATCCGGGATCTGGAATACCTGCTTCTAAGCCCGGCGGAAAAGGAAAAACTCCGTGAAGACCGTACCAACCGCCGCATGCCGCCGGGAGGTCCGCGCTTCTAAAGGGGCCAACAGACTGCTCCTTTTTTCATCCCCCGGTCCGTCAACCGGGGGATTTTTATTATCCGGACCGGACTCCATTTATAAAACCGGAGAACGTTCCCTGCCGGGCTGGAACCAGGTCTTCCGAAGGCGGTAAATGCGCACCCCCTCAATATTCTCATCCAGGTGCCACGCCGTGCGGATACCGTGGTGTTCCCATATGTGGCGGCAAAGCATCGTAAAAAATTTCCTGTCCATATCGGAAAGATCTCCCTGGGGCGTCAGACAGACGATATAGACGTTATCCCGGCAAAGATTCAGGGCAGTCTGTCCGTCCCAGCCCATTTCCTGCAACTTTTTCTGCACGGGCTTCAGCGGGAAATTCCATCCGCCCAGCGTCACCACATTCTTCCGGGAACAGCTCCACGCCTTGCGGAAAACGGATTGCCCGGGAGCCAGGTCATCAATAGTTCCGCCGGACATCTGCACACAAAACAGGGAATCCGGCTCCCGGTCCACCCGTTCGCAAAGCAGCCGTCCGGCCTCCGGCGAAAACGACTCCATATTGGCCTCCCAAACGGCGGCGCACGCCTGAGAGAGGGAGACGGCAAACGCGCAGAATATGGGCAAGCCGCCCGTCAAAGCCCCCTTCCCCGTCCACTTGACGTGGACGGACTGGAAATGCTCCGGTCTGAGCAGGCATAACCCGGCAATCAGGAATGTGGGATACACCACCCGGAAATACAGGCGGTCTATGCTGGCCATGTACAATAAAACAAGCACCAAAAGGCCGCCTACGCACCACAGGAGCGCCGGAGAATCCCCACGGCGGAAAGATGCGCGGCAGGCCAGTCCAAACAGAATCCAGCAAGGCAGGAGATCCACAATGGAATCCCAGGAAAACAAATGCAGGGCCTTTTTTCCGCGAATCCACATCCTGGGCCAGAAATCATTCCCGTCCCGCGCCAGCCTGAGTCTTCTCAGATAATCGGTGTTGAACACTTCCATGTCGCAATTCGTGAACATTTGCACCATTTTGATATCGTTGGCAAACACCCTGTAGGAAGCGCATTCGTACTCGTTCTCGGAACGGATGGGAGACGTGTCGGACAACAGGGCGCGGGCCTCATTCCAGGCAGCCACGTCACATCCCTCAAACACGCTGCGGTGGGCATGCCTGTTGTATCCGTTCAACCCGTAGGAAAAAGCAAACACGCATGCCAGGGCTCCCCACAGGCGTCCCCGGGAACGCAGCTTTTCCCAGGAGGGACGGAACCCGTCCATACTCCCCGCCACCAGCACCGCCCCGAAAAAAGCATCACACACCAGAGCAGCATCCAGCCTGATCATGCTCCCCAAGACACACAAAAAGACACCTGCAGCCAGCTTCCACCAAGATGAGGAACCATGCTTCAGGCAGATAAGCACACCGGTGAACCCCACGAGAAATGCGGCATGGCTGAACTGCAGGGCGGCATAAAAACCGGGCATGATCAGCAACCATACCAGCAACAGCACAAGCGTCGTGAAATCATAGCTGCGCGCCTTGCGGGCATGCGCCGTAAGCATCGTGAAAATGGCGGCTCCGCTGGACAACGTGGCAACAGCCAGAAACACCGGCCAGACGGACAATCCACCCAGAACGGGGGCGGCCACCAGAAGGGACCTCGTCAGAAGGGGATTGACAAAAATGACGTGCGCATCGGCATAGGAAGGATCGCCCCACCCGTCCAGCACGGAAGCGATCACCAAATCGTCATTGGACTGATAAGCAACCCCGGCAATACTCCAGGCAAGAACCAGCAGAATGATATTAAACCATACCGGATGAAGCAGGGGCAAAAACGATATCCATCTCCAAACCTGTTTCATCATAAGCAAATTCCCTGACTGCCCGATCATGGATGCTGGCCGGGGCACGCATACTAGAAACGGGAAAAACGAAAGTCAAGAGCCGTATCCGTTCCATCCTTTGGCCTTTCGTCCATCAACCGCCCTCGCGCCTCAACGGTTCAGGCAGACAATAATGCCGGTAATGATCAGCAGGTTTCCTACCACCTTGCGCAGCGTCACCGACTTTCCGAAAAAAATGCGGTCAAAAAAAAGGATATACACGTAAGCGGAGCATTCCAACACATTGACCGTAACCATCGGCAGATGGGAAAGGCAGTAAAATGTCAGCAGGCTGCACGCCAAGAAAATGGCATACGCAGACACAGTAGCCCGGTTCACGAAATAGGAAAAACCGGACAGCCGCTCATTCATGGCGGACTTTTTCAAAATCACCTGGGAACAGGACGCCATAAAGACGGAAAACAAGGTCAGGCCGATATAACCCCCCTCATTCATGAAGCATCCTCCTCCATGGATACCAGAATAATTCCACCGATGATCATGGCCGCGCCCAGAGCCAGTGTCCAGGAAAGAGGTTCCCCCAGGCACAGCCATGCCAGCAAAATCCCCCATATCACGACTGAGGAGCGGTTGGCGTACGCCACGCCCAGATTAAACCTCTTCAGCATGACTTGCCATCCTATGGCGTAAATGCCCAACAGAAACAGCACGCCGCACAGCAGGACATATCTGTGCCAATCCAGCCAGCCATAGGGGGCGGCCATGCGCCCCATCATCGTATTGAAGGCATAGACAATGAAAAGAAAATGTAAAACCAGATAATTGATCATGAAAGAGAGAAAAAGACAATGGACGGGAGATCATTCATAACGCCGGGCCACAATCACGGAAGGCCTGTGCTTGGTTTCCGTGTAAATTTTGGAAATGTAGATGCCAATGACGCCCAGACTCATCAGAATAAAGCCGCCAACCAGCCAGACGGAAGCCACGGAGGATGCCCAGCCCGTTGGCGCCACATTATACAGCAACTGCCGCCCCAGAATCCATGCAACATACAGCATGGCTACCAAAGTCACCGCCAGCCCGAAATAGGAAATATACACCAGAGGCTTGGCACTGTAGGAAACCACGGAATTGATCGCCAGCGCCATCTTCTTGCGGAACGTATAAGTCGTAGGGGAGGAGGAAGCCTTCTTCACCGTGCACGGCACCTGCCGGAATCCGGTGGCAACGCACAGACCGAAAAAGAAAGGTTCCCTGTCCTGAAACTTCAACATCTCACGCACGAACTGGGCACTCATCAGACGCGCTGTAACCATATTCTTCGTGATCTGCTGGTCGGAAAGCAGATTGAACAAGGTATAAAACAATTCACCGGACACGGCCTCAAAAAAGCCTCCCTTCCTTCTCTCCTGCACGCCATACACTACATCCGCCCCCGTGTCGTCCATTTCCCTGGAAAAATCCGCCAGCCATTCGGGCGATTCCTCCAGATCGCTGTCAATCAGGAATATCCTCTCCCCACGGGCTTCCTCGCAAGCCACATACATGGCCAGATGATGCCCAAAATTGCGGGACAAATCCACCACCCGCACCCTCCGGTCCTTCTCGCGCTCCGCCAGAGCCCGTTCCAGCCCGTCCCTGGGGCAGCCATCATTCACCAGCACCACTTCCGTCCGGTCCGGATCGTAACCAGCCGCACGGGCGGCAGAAAAACAGCGGGAACAGAACTCCGCCAAATACTCCCCCGTGCAGTACACGGTGGCCGCCATGGACAATTGAATCTGCGGATCAGTCATAAATCTTTCACATACATCAGAACATGTTTCCTCTCCCCGTTCTTGACGCATTCACCCGTATCTTCCGGGGAAAACTCAAAACCCATGCGCTCATGAAAATGAATGGACTTGGCGTTATTCTCCAGAATCCGGGCACACAGGCGTTTCAAACCGAGTTCTTTTGCGGCAAACCCAATCATCCCTTCATAGGCAAAGGAAGCAGGCCGCAATTCCTGAAAATCCCGGTTATAAATATAAATACCGATTTCGCCCTGACGGGAATCCCGGTCAAACCACGGCAAATACACCAACCCGAGCGGGACCTGGTCCGCATAAATCACGCAGGCGCAGGCATTCTCCCCGCGGATGTTTTTCTTCAGCCATGCATGGTGCTGTTCTTCTGTTACCTGGTCCAGCAGAAAAAAAGGGCTGACCACATCGGAATTGCGCCATGCACGGAGTTGTGCGTGCATGGCTTCGTCCACGTCGGACACATTGACCAGGCGCAGCTTCATGACTCCGGCGCTCCTTCCATGCCGAAACCGGCTTTCAACACGCGGCGGCAGCCCTCCGCGCCCAAGTCATAATACAAGGGCAGCCTGAGCAGGGTATCACTGGTACGGTCCGTGCACTCCATGCTGCCGGAGGTACGCCCGAATTTAACGCCTGCCGGAGCGGAATGAAGCGGAATATAATGGAACACGGCCTTGATGCCCCCCTCCGCCAGTTTGGCGATCAGGCTGGTGCGCTCCTCCAGGGAATTGAGGAGAACGTAATACATATGAGCGTTATGCACGCAATCCTCCGGAATGCGGGGGCGTTTCAGCATACCCGCCTTTTCCAGCGGCTCCAGGGCCTGATGGTACATGTTCCACCATTTCAGCCGCTCACCGTTGATCTCCCGTCCATGTTCCAGCTGGGCATACAGATAGGCGGCCGTCATCTCTCCGGGAAGATAGGAGGACCCTACGTCCACCCAGGTGTACTTGTCCACCTGTCCCCGGAAAAACTTGGAACGGTTCGTTCCTTTCTCCCGGATAATCTCCGCCCGTTCCATGAATGCGGAATCATTCACCAGCAGGGCTCCACCCTCGCCGCAAATGACGTTTTTGGTCTCGTGGAAGCTATAACACCCCAAATGTCCGATAGACCCCAGCTTGCGCCCCTTGTAGGAGGAACCCACGCCCTGGGCCGCATCTTCAATCACGTACAGATGATGCCTATGGGCGATATCCATGATGGTATCCATCTCGCACGCCACGCCCGCGTAGTGAACCACGCAAATGGCCCGCGTCCGCTCCGTAATGGCCGCTTCAATCAGCGTCTCGTCAATATTCTGGGTATCCGGCCTGATATCCACGAACACCGGCACCGCGCCGCGCAGAACGAAGGCGTTTGCGGTGGACACAAACGTATAGGAGGGCATGATGATCTCGTCTCCGGGCCTGCAGCCAATCAGCAGGGCGGCCATTTCCAAGGCGGCGGTTCCGGAATGGACGAGAAGCGCTTTTTTGGCGCCTGTGCGCTCTACGAGTAACTCATGGCACTTCCGGGTGTATTTGCCATCTCCGGACAAATGGGCACAATGGATGGCATCCCGAATATAATCCAGCTCGGGACCGTGCTCATGAGGTTGGTTAAAAGGAATATTCATGGCTCCAAAAGAAATCTGCGGGCATCTCACCCCGGGACGAACGGCTCCGTCCGCATGAAGCAGACCCTACTATGGATGAAGGACTGAAAACAAGCCTATACCTTGATGAACGTCCGGTTTTTATACAGATAATACAGGACGCCCCAGATCAGGGCGTAATTGCATAAATAAAAAACGAACTGCCGCCCGTCGCCGAAACACTCGCTGAATCCGGTAAAAAGCACGCGCGAAAAATTGCGCGTGGGCGGGCACACCTCCGTCCACATGTACACGAAAATGGCATTGCTCCCTATAACGGAGAAAAAGAACGTCAGCCAGTTAAGCCTCAGAACATCCGTCAGCACGTAAAACAGGGCCAGAAACAGATAGCACCAGCCGGCGGCCCACAAAACCATGGAACTGGTGAACAACTTCTTGATCATGGGGAAATCAAGGCTCCAGAAATACCCCAGCGCCAGACAGGCCAGCCCGGCGGCAGCCAGACAGAGCAGCTTTTTCCCGTGCCCCTGGATCTGCTTTAACATCTGGCCGCCCAGCAATCCAAGCATGGTCATGGCCCCAAAACCGAACTGTCCCAGAATCCACGCGTAATTCGTGCCGTCCTGCCAGGGCCCCATTAGGTACTTGTCCACAAGCAGGGCCACATTCCTGTCGGGTTCCAGAACTCCCGCTGCGCACGACCCAACGGCAGGATCGGAGAAAGGAACAAACTTCATCACCAGCCAGTAGGCGGCCAGCAGAATGGCCGTGGCCGCCACCTGCCAGCGTATGGACAAATTCAGCAGGCAGATGGCCGCAATCAGATAGCCTGAAGCAATGGCCTGAAGAGTATTGCAGTACAGCGACATCTTGTCCGGCTCAAAACTCAGCAGGTTGCCCTGCACCACCATTCCCAGCAAAAACAGCACCACCACCCGTTTAATTACCTTGAAATAAATCTTCCATACGGGTTCCGAACCGATGCGCCGACCAAAGGAAAACGGCATGGCCGTACCCACAATGAACAGGAAAAGCGGCATCACCAGATCCCAGGCCGCAAACCCCTCCCACTGGACGTGCGCGGCATGTTTCAGCAGCCATGCGGGGCTCTTCTCATAAAACAGGTTGATGCCGGCAACGACAAGAGCCAGCCCCCCGGTTAAAAAAAACATGTCGAAACCTCGCAGTGCATCAATGGCGGCGATCCTCTGCGGCCGGGTATCAGGTGCTGAATCCATGGCAATATTCCCAATACGGAAATCAGGCGTCCAATCTTTCCCTCTTCCGGAAAGAAAAAACGGCTTTCTCTTTTCCTGTTTTCCGCGGAAACCAAGCAACTCTGTCATGATCTCCTTGTGCGTATCCTTCCCGGAAACAAACGTGGTACCATAGACTTCACATGACCACGGGGAATGAACAAGCCGGCGGACCATCCTGCTTCCGGGAGATAGAAGCCTATGCCCGTTTGAAACTGGATGAATACGGGCTGCATGACTGGCAATTCGGGTGGGACCGGGCACGGAGGAGGCTGGGCGTATGCCGCCTTCAGGAAAAAAGCATTACTCTTTCCATCCATTTCGTCCGTGCCAACCTGGAGGCGCCTCATGAAATCCGGGACACCGTCCTGCATGAAATAGCTCATGCCCTGGCGTGGGTCCGCCATGGGGAACGTACCCATGGCCCGTTGTGGAAACGCATCTGCCGGGAAATAGGAGCCGTTCCGCGCGCCGCGGCCAGACAGGACGCCATCCGCGTCACCACGTACAAATACATTCTTCGTCTGAAAACAACGGGGGAAATCGTAGCCAAATACCATCGCCGCCCTGCCTTCGCCAAACACCTCAAGCGCCTGGCGTTGAAAAACCGCCCGGAAACGCTGGGACAACTGGCTTTGGAACCTTATGAAAACGAATAAGCTCAGTCAGGGAGAAAAAACCATTCCTCTACTGTAATTCCATTATAAATACAGTTGCTACACAGCATAAGAAACCAAAATAAAGAACTCCGTTAATCAGTATAAGAAAATGTGTATAATATAAAAAATTCTCGATAGATATTCTAATTATCTGCTACATGCTCGCTGCAGCTTCTTCAGACACATATAAGGAACCATGGTAATAAACCTGTGATTCCCGATTGCTGAAATATAATTCTCCATACCAGCCTTCTACACGGTATGTGATGAATATCAATGTCCGCCCGTCTTCATATTCATGAAACCAGGAATACATATCATAAAGACCAAACGATAGCATGCTTGAGCGTCCTTGTTGAATTGTCCCTACTGCTAGATTGCATGGTATTATTTTTTCTCCCAATTTTATAGAGTAGCCTTTCTGATTTTTAGTGGTGAACAAATCCAATACATGTTCTTTTCCATCTTTCATATATCCCACACGCCATTGATGCGCGTACCCCGATTGAGCATTGCGTTTTAATAATACCCTTGTTTGAGAGCAAAGGGCCGGAGGGGAAATAACTTCGGTATATACTCCGGGAAGTGAATCGCATTCCCACGTCACTAGAGAAGTCCAATGGGGAATAATGGAAAAAACATGTTTTGATGCCTGCTTTGCGGTCAGCGTTTTTACTCCTTTATTGTAAGGTAAGGGCAAAGGCGAAGGTCTGGAACCAAAAATCACAGGATCATTGTCTATTTCTTTTATCACCTCATCTTCATTTTCCTGCATAGGAGGCAACAAACCGTCCTCTTCTAATGATTTGAATGGAGAAACCCGACTGTCTTCCTCTGCCATAACATTGCCACATATGCCGGAAAAAATTAGCACCATTGCCCCAATAAAAGAGGCCAAATGAATTGCCTTTTTAATAAAATATTCGCAATCAGGACATCTTTGATTCAAATACTGTTGCCACCTTTCAAAATAAAAATCACGTAATCCCAATCCAACTCCCATTAAATCCTCTCTTCCATTTACCAAGCGCTCTTTCAAGTCTTTCCCTTCATAAACATAAGGAGCTTGAACAGTTCTGTTTCCCCATAAAAGTACTTTAACACCATAAGAAGATTTTCCTTCACCAGGATGACAAAGTCCCAATCCATGTCCAAATTCATGAGCTGGGACAAAACCTGGCGAAGGAGCAAAAAGATGTGAATTAGAGTCTTGAGGATAATATTTCATATGACCATTATCACACGGGAAAATTCTATGTCCGTACCCAGGGAAAGGTCGGGCTGAACTTCTTCCATCTCCTTTATATATATGTAAATATAAATCATAATCATCCAACGATCCATTAATAAAATTGACAAGAGGCTTCATTCCATTACAGCAAGGACATTTTGCAGGATCGAGTTTCTTGGGAAAAATCATATAAGGATCTGTGGTATAAACTTGGTTCCACACTTCCTTGATGTGGCCCACCATTTGATTACGTATTTCTACACTTTGATCAACAGTTAATCCCGATCCAGGTATTGCTCTCGCAATTAACTTTACTTGCATAGTTAAAGAGCATTGACGTTTTTCAAATTTAAATTGGGGTTTCATTCCAAGAAAATCTATGGCATTATTACTATTATTAACAAATCTATACAAATTATAATCCGCCTGTTCCGCAATAGGATCTCTGTTAATCCACCTGCCGTCCATAAGGTTGAGGTGGCGGTAATTGTAGTAGACAAGTCCCAGTTCATCGTCCATGCATTCACAGGAAAATCTGAACCTGTTGTCCTGAGCCATGTCTCCCTGTGCCGTGATGAGGACACCAAAGGGGGCATACTCATAGCGGGCCCTTTGTGCCTGCTGTTCATCGAAAATGGAGGTGACATTCTTCAATGCGTCATGGGTAAAATAAAGATTTTTCTCCACTTCTTTTCCATTTTGCTTCCAACGTGTCATCATCAGGATGCGCGTGGCTGTCGGTTCCGTCGGGTCCCACCAATAGCTTTTTTCCAGCACGGGCATGGGATGCATCATGTTTAGCTCGGCAACTTGCAGATAACCCCGATACAAGTAATAAACGTGGCTCGTAATGGCTCCGCTGACAGCAACTTTTTTCTCAAAGCGACGTCCTTGATAGTCGTAGCCGCAGGTGACGGTGATCCGGCCATCTTCGCTGGTGAAGGAAACAGGCCTGTCATTGGCATCGTAGCAAACATTCCAAATCCCCATTGAGGTTCTAATTCTTGTCTGGTTGCCGTCCGCATCATAGAGAGGGTCAAAGGAAACATCCGCCTGAATTATGTTTGTGTACTGGTTGAGCTCGTTGGCTCCGTAGGATATTTCTTTTTCCAGCTCACGGGATATCTTGCGGTTGCCGATGTTGTCGTACTGGTAGGCAAAGTTGTTTCTTTGCTGTATCTGATCCCCTGTCAATTCACTTCTGCCGTTGTAGGTGAAGTTTCTCGTGGCTCCCGCTGTAGGATCATCCCAAGAGTCCCGGCGCTGGATCGGGCGCATTAGGTTATCGTACTGGTACACATGTCCGGCCAACATGTCGCCAGTTCCGGCGTCCTCATAGCCGATGGAGGCCAGGAGATTGAGCCTGGGATGATAAGTGTTCCTGCGAACCATGCCGTTGGGATAGGATAATTGCTTGAGGAAGCTGCTGGTTTCATCATACTCCCACGTAAAAGGAGTATCCAAGCCTTCCAGATTCACCCTAATAATGGCATCTTTGTGGTCATAGTCAAGATGGGAGTATTGCACGGTGCGGGTTCCGATCATCAGGCGGTATCCGCAGGGACGCCCAAAGGAATCGTACTTCTCCTGGATGCTGCTTTCCACCGTTCCAAAGGAAGTGTCCTGCTGGCTTCTCCCATAGGCGTCATAAGAGAACTCTCGAGTACCTAAAGCGTCGGAAACGGTGATCATCTGTCCCAGGTGGTTGTAGGAGTAGAGCCATGGCTGGGTGTTGTCACTGTGAGAGACGGAGACTAATTCCCCGGTGGCCGGAGCGTACTGATAAGTTGTTACAATACCCCTGGCTCTGGTAAGAGTTTTCAGGCGGTTGAGTCTGTCGTAGGTTTTGGAAACACAGGAGCCGTCGGCATAGGTCTTCTTGAGTTCCAGTCCCGTGGCCGTGTCGTAGAGCCAGGTGGTGGTGTCTCCGTCGGTACGGTTGGAAGGATCGGTGGTAATATCGCCTTCATTCGCCCTGAAGGTGGTTAACGATGTCAAGCGGCCTGCTTCATCGTAAGCAAAGCAGGAGGGCTGGACGGCTGTACCGTACTCGGCAATCTTTCTGCCTCGGATATCGTAGGAATAGCAGGTGGTGCCTCCCAGAGCATTCGTGATGCAGGAAGGAGCGTCACAGCAGGGAGAGTAGGCGGTTAAAGTGATATTGCCCTGTGCGTCCGTTGTCCTGATAGGGCGTCCGGCCAGGTCGGTTTCGATGGCAGTAACATTACCTCTGGCATCGGCCTCCTGCTGAATCATGCCTGCAGAGGTGTAGGAACGCTCCTGTGAAGAACAAATTCCTGCGTGATCGGTCTGACTCACACCAAATCCGTCCACTACGAGGGATTCAGCAACAATATCCGAAGTGGGAATACGGCTGAACCGGGTGCGTTTGGTGGGAGCTGTGTATTCCGTCCATTGAACACTCTGCTGGCCGTACACATCAGTGGCAATAGTCTTGCTTTCCAGTACAGGATTCAACTGCGAAACCATGGTTTCTGCAGTTTGGGTGAGAGGCAGCCCCTCGGCATTATAAGTTATGGAGGTTTGTACCTGATAAATACCGTCTTCCCGTATCTGGTAGCAGGAAGAACTTTCCGATATCCTGTTTTTAGCGGGATCACCCGGATGCAATTGATCCAGAAGAACAGTCTGTTTTACAGTTTGGCCCAATTCATTGTACTCCGTTACGGCAGGTGCCATGTCTTCTGTCCGCGTGCATATGAGTTGCCCTTTGCTATTATAAGTGTTACTGGTGACAATAAATCCTTCCAAAGTATTGGGCTGTTCCTGTCGGATAGTTTGACCGAATCCATTTTGAAGAGTTCGGGAAAAAACGACTCCCCGGGACAGGGTTGTGGTGAGGATGCCCTCTTGTGTCAACTCAAGTTGAGTTTCGATTTCTCGCTGACCGGTTCCTGTCTGGAGAAGAATAAAGTCGTCATAATAGGTTTTGGTAATCAAGGTAGACCCTGAAGGAGTGGTAACAGTAGTGGTGAGTTGATCATCACTGTATTGAGTCCTGGTTACACGTCCAAGGATATCCGTTGCAGAAATAACCCTTCCCAAATCGTCGTACTCCGTGCTTTCAACCGTGGTCATTGAACCGACATCTCGGCGCGTGGAAAGAATATGTCCTTTCGCATCTCTCATGTAGGAAGTGATGGTTTCGGGAGTGGTTTCGGTTGCCGATCGGATGGTTTCCACCAGTTGCTTGGCCGAGTTGTATGCGTAGCTGGTTGTGATGCCATCTTCGTCGGTTTCTCTCAAGGGCCCGCAGCACATCCATTCTGTGGTACTGGTTCTGCCATTGGCCTTCGTAGTTTTGACAAGTTTGAGCTCGGCGTCGTATTGGTAGTCTTCGGAAGAAATCAGAGACCAATTTTCACCTGTGTGGACATATTGTTCCATCCGTGTGGTGGTGCCGTTTTGAGCAATGTACTCAACACTCCGGGTACTTTGACCGGGAACAATGCTCCCCTTTGCCTGAACAGTGGAGGTCACCTTGTGGAGAGCACCATGATCCGTGGTGGCTTCATAGGTATAGACGGTCTGAACGCCGTTGATACCCTGGCTCATCTTCTGTCTTCCCCGGGCGTAGGGGTACTGTGCTGCTTCCCCATAAGTCTCCGAGACGCTTGTGTGAACCTGGTCGGAGCCCAAAGCTGTTTCGGTCACTGTCGTGCGGTTGACTTCGGGGCTGTCTTCATAAGTGTAGCTCCTTTGGTTCAGAACGGTTTCCGTTCCGTCCTGGGCAATGATGATTTCCCTTTCCGTTGCCGGCCTGAAATCATTGAAACGCAGGTCGGCATAGGTGGTACGTGTTCCTTTTTCTCCTCCTCCTGCCCACGGTGTTGCTTCCAGAACCACCCGGCCCTGGTCGTCGTACTCATAGCGCGTGTAGCCTCCGTCGGGCTTGATTTCCAATGACACGCGGAACTGGTCGTTATACGTGTAGAGTGTTGTTTGGGCCAGGGGAGTATCGTAGCCTTCCGTGCTGCTGATGGTCAGCCAGCCGCCGTCCGTGCTCTTCTGGACGGTGCGTACGCAGGATACGGGCGTTTCCTCGTTGATCTTGCGGTAGCTCTCAATCATTTCCCACTTGGAGCCGGGCAGGAAATTGCGCTCAATCCGCCGTACGATGCGCTCGTCCCCTTCACCCTGGGTGATAGTTACATGGTTGCCTTCCACTTTCCGCTCCGTGCGGAAGGCGGGCATGCCCTGCCTCTGCTCGGTGATGAGCATCACGGGTTCTCCATCCTTGACAGTATTTTCATAGCTGACCGTCTTGTAGGGAGTCCCGGAAGCAGTTACGCTCCGGGCGGTTTTGTTCACCTGGGAGGGGGAGTACCACTCCAGGGTGAGTTTGTTGCCTTCAGGCACTGCCTGGAGAAGACCCTGCGACTGGGACCAGATGCTTTGGATGGCGCCGGTGGAGGGATGGCGGTTGACCTGGAGTTTGGCAGCATAGGCTTCCGCCGTGGTTTCCACCCCGGAAGAAGAAATCAGGGAAACAACCTTGCCGGTGGAAGCCGAGAAGCGCAGGGTACTTCCATTGCTCTGGACCATGTCCAGATAAATGGGATTTCCGTCAGTGCAGGGAGACTTGTCCCGGTTGAGCAGCCGGACCCTGTAGTTGAGTTTGCGTGAGCCTCCGGAAACGGGAGCGTCGGCGCTTCCGGCGGCGGCGCGGAAAGAGATGGAGCTGCCGGTTGGGCGCTTGACAGTTGCCTGGCGGGAAGCGGAGTCCCAGGAGCAGGTCCATTCGAGGGGATGCTTGTAGCGCAGTCCAATGGAGCATTGAGGATTGGCCCGGAAACTGAAGGAAGCTGCGCCGCCTCCTTCACCCCCGCCTCCGGAGTTTTCCCCGCCGACTTCCAGCATGCCTTCACAGTCGTCGGCATCATCCGGGTTGCCGCCGAAGGAGTGGCCTCCGGCAGAGTTGGGTCCTCCATTCTTGTCACACTCGGATTGAGCGCTTTCTTCCTCGCATTTGCAGGAACAGGGGCATGGGCAGCCTTCTTCTTCCGGTCCGCTGGAGGAGGAAGAGGAATTGCTGCTGGAGCTGGAGCTGGAGCTGGAGCTGGAACTGGAACTGGAACTGGAACTGGAACTGGAACTGGAACTGGAACTGGAACTGGAGCTGGAGCTGGAGCTGGAGCTGGAGCTGGAACTGGAACTGGAACTGGAACTGGAACTGGAACTGGAACTGGAACTGGAACTGGAACTGGAACTGGAACTGGAGCTGGAGCTGGAGCTGGAGCTGGAACTGGAACTGGAACTGGAACTGGAACTGGAGCTGGAACTGGAACTGGAACTGGAACTGGAACTGGAGCTGGAACTGGAGCTGGAGCTGGAGCTGGAGCTGGAACTGGAGCTGGAACTGGAACTGCTTGACTTGGGATCAAACTCAAAATCATCCCCTCCCCCTTCCGAAGAGCTGCTGGAGGTGGTCTCTTCTTCCTCGTCCCGATAAAGATTGACCAGGGTGATGACTTCCTCCCCTTCCCTATCCGGCGGAGTTATATTGGAATTGAGATAGGAATTAATATCGGGCGCCTCCGCCTTGTCGGAAAGAACGGCAATGCAGAACTCCTGTCCGGAGCCCAGGGCGGGGTGGTATTCATGGACGATTCGGCACCAGTAATACCCCTGTTCCAGCACGACGCTCTCCGGCTTCACGGAAAGGTCCTTTGCTTCCTTCGTGAACTCTACATTCTTGAATGGGATGGCCAGGGAGATGGAGGAATCGGCGTCCAGGGAAAGGAAATAGGTACCGCGTTTCATGATCTTGAGGTACCCGGTCCATTCATGGCGTGTGTCGCCGGAAGCGGAACGTGGGGAGATGAGAACGGGGGCGGTGATGCCGTTGACGTAGAAGTCGGCCTGCGGGAGGCCGTTGGCGAACATGGGAACGAAGGGATAGCGGGGTTCCAGGGTTTTATCGGTATTGTTCATTGTCTTGTAAATCAGGTTGGTTCAAATGATTTGCGGACAATGTAGAACTTTCTGTCACCCAAATGAAAGACGCCTGAAACGTTAGGATTCATTTCATTTTTGAAATGGAAGGTAATACACAAGAAAAGACCTTATCCCTTCCGATAAATTTCTTAGAAATACCAGAATAAAAATGAAAATTGCGCTAGAATCAACGCCTTAATTATAGCCGATTGCCGGAACAGGAATTTATTCCATTCAAAAAATCCTATTTCTGAAAAACAGAAACCAAGGAATACCTGCCTCAGCTACTCTTCCTCCACGGGCTTTGCCGCAGAGCTCAGGGCGCACTGGCGCACATAGTCGTAAATCTTTGGATCGCTGTCCCCGGCGGCCCAGACTACGCGCAGAAAATCGGCAGGATGAATGTGGCCGTGGTCCCGGAAAAAACGGCGGTCGTTTTCACAGCAGTAAATGATATCGTCTCCCATGGACCCGGCCAGCTTGGCTCTCGCCTTGGCAATCAGACGCGGCAGGTAGGGAAGGCCGCTGAGCTCATCTCCGAATCCGGGCAAATCATACCCGATCACGGGTTTTCCCTGGTAAAACTGGCCATGCTGGATAATCAGGAAAAAATCCCGGCGCGCCGCGGCTATCAGCAGTACCGTCGTAGGAGACGGAGCTCCCGTGCGGGCATAGGATTCCACAAAGTCAAACAATTCCCTCGTGCGGCAGCCGATGGAAGACAGAAACATGATCTCCTGGTCCGTGAAGAAGCCGTCCACATTCCGGTGGCCTTCATGGTAGCGCCCCACCGCTTCGCGGAAAAGGTCGTAAAACGTATCGTTCCAATCTTCCTCCATCACCGTCCGGGGGTTCTGTGCTTGCGTTTGAAATTCAGCATCATGATCTGCTTGGTCAGGCTGGCCTCAAACCGCGCCTGTTCCTCGCGGGACATTTCAGAACGGGCCTTCAGCACTTCCTGCGCTTCCTCAATGGCGCGCTCCACGCTGCTTTCATCAATCTGGGAGGAGTCCAGCGCCAAATCCGTCACCATGAGTACATGGTCGTCGTTGATCTGCACAAATCCGGTTCCCACCACCATGCTTTCCTCCGGTCCGTCCACAGGCTTGTAGCGGAGTTCCCCCGGTTCCAGGGAAGTGATCATGGCCGTGTGGTGGTCCAGCACCCCCATTTCACCAAGGCTGCCGGGCAGGTACACATACTCCACATTGGCGGAGACCACCACTTCATCCGGGGTAATGACTTTGAACTCCATGCTCATGGTACGGAATGATCGGGAAAAGGGTTATTTGGCCTCCTTGAGAACGTCTTCTATGCTGCCGCGCATGAAGAAGGCGTCTTCCGAGACCATGTCCAGCTTGCCTTCCAGAATCTCCTTGAACCCGCGGACCGTTTCGGACACGGGCACATAGGCGCCGGGAATGCTGGAGAAGACTTCCGCCACATGGAAGGGCTGGGTCAGGAAGCGCTGGATCTTGCGGGCCCGGCTGACGATGAGCTTGTCTTCTTCGGAAAGCTCGTCCATGCCCAGAATGGCAATCATGTCCTGAAGGTCCTTGTAGCGCTGCAGGACCATCTGCACGCCGCGCGCCACCTGGTAGTGCTCCTCGCCCACGGTTTCCGGGGCAAGAGCCTTGGAAGTGGAGGCCAGCGGGTCCACCGCGGGGAACAGGCCCTGGGCGGCCAGCGCACGTTCCAGCACCACCGTGGAATCCAGGTGGGCGAAGGTGGTGGCGGGAGCGGGGTCCGTCAAGTCGTCCGCAGGGACATAAACAGCCTGCATGGACGTGATGGAACCGTTCCGGGTGGATGTGATGCGTTCCTGAAGGTCCGCCATTTCCTCCGCCAGATTCGGCTGGTAGCCCACGGCCGACGGGGTGCGGCCCAGCAGGGCGGACACTTCCGACCCCGCCTGGGAGAAACGAAAAATGTTGTCGATGAACAGGAGCACGTCCTTATGCTCTTCATCGCGGAAATATTCCGCCATGGTCAGGGCGGAAAGGGCCACGCGCAGGCGCGCCCCCGGCGGCTCGTTCATCTGGCCGTACACCAGGGCCACCTTGGACTCCTCCGGCTTTTCCAGATTAATGACGCCGGATTCAATCATTTCATTGTACAGGTCGTTCCCTTCGCGGGTGCGTTCCCCCACCCCGGCAAAAACGGAAAGGCCGCTGCGCGCCTTGGCGATGTTGTTGATCAGCTCCATGATGAGCACGGTCTTGCCCACGCCGGCACCGCCGAACGCGCCGACCTTGCCGCCTTTCAGGAAGGGGCAGATCAGGTCGATCACCTTGATGCCCGTTTCCAGTACCTCCGTACTGGTGGACTGTTCGTCCAGGGGGGGAGCGCTGCGGTGGATGCTTCTCACCCCGGCGCAGTCAGGCTTGCCCCGCTCGTCCACGGCTTCACCCAGAACATTGAAAATGCGGCCCAGAACGCACGGTCCCACCGGCACTTCAATGGGGTGGCCCAGATCGCGCACGGGCATGCCGCGGCGCAGGCCGTCCGTGGAACTCATGGCCACGGCGCGCACCCAGCCGTCGCCGATGTGCTGCTGGACTTCCAGCACCAGGGTCTTGCGCTGCCCGTTGATCTCATAATCCACTTCCAGGGCATTGAGCAGGGCGGGAAGCGTTTCGGACCGGGAAAAATCGGCATCGACCACGGCGCCGATGATTTGAACGAGAGTGCCTGTGTTATTCATAATGAGAAAATGTTAATATTGAAATATGATGAAGGGAAAAGTTGCTTGGGGGATGGGTGAAAGCTGGCGGTATCCTTATTCCATGGCGCGCATGGCGGTGGTGATTTCCAGCAATTCGTTGGTAATCTGCGTCTGACGCGCCTTGTTGTAATCCAGCGTAAGTCCGTTAATGATGTTTTTGGCGTTTTCCGTGGCGCCCTTCATGGCGACCATGCGGGCGGAATGCTCGGAAGCGCGGGCCTCCAGCACGATCTGCACCAGCCCGTGGAAGACGTACAGCGGCAGAATCGTATTCAGCAAGTCCGTGGGGTTCGGTTCCAGCAGGAACTGCTTGTGGGCCTCCGCCCCGTCCAGAGAGGCGCCCCCGGCCTTGGCCATCTTCATCAGGGGGTCCTGCTCAATAGGCAGCAACTGGCGGAAAAGGGGCTTCTGCACCATTGTGTTCACAAAGCCGGAGAAGGCCACAAATACGCGGCTGTATTCCCCCTCCTTGAATTTTTTCAGCAGGAAGTCAAAGATGGGCTTCAGCTCTAACAGGGAAAGAGGGTCCGTCAAGCTCCAGGTGGCATCCAATTGATCCCCCAGCCTGGCCAGCGTGGCATTCAGCTTGCGGCCGATGGTGACATAATGGGCGCCTTCCGGCGCGGCCTCCCGCGTCACCTTGATGAGGTTGGCGTTCAGGCCGCCGCACAAGCCGCGGTCCGTGTTCACCAGAAGCACCAGGTCCACGCCGCCGTGGCTCTGCATCAGGGGGCTGGAATTGGTATCTATTTCATCCTGGAGATGGTAGAGCACTTCCGCCAGAGCGCGGATGTAGGCACGGCCCTTCACAGCCTGCTCCTGGGCGCGGCGCATCTTGGCGGAAGCCACCATCTGCATCGCCCTGGTGATCTGGGACGTGTTTTTGACGGACTTGATCCGGCGTCTGATGTCTCTCAGGTTGCCCATGGTTCAGTGCTCCGGTAATCGTTAGTTCCAGCTGAGCTTGAAGGATTCGATGGCGGCCTTGAGCCCGGCGTCTATCTCAGGGGTCAGGTCCTTCACTTGCAGGATGCTTTCCAGCAGATCCGGATGCTGGTCCTGCAGGTAGGCCTCCCAGGCGTTCTGGCACTGCTTGATGCGGTCCACCGGCACGTCGTCAAAATATCCCTTCTGCATCGCGTACAGGTCGGCGGCCTCCAGCCCCAGGGACTTGGGTTCGTACTGGTTCTGCTTGAACAACTCCACGATGCGCTGGCCGCGCGCCAGCTTGGCCTTGGTGTTCGCGTCCAGATCGGAACCGAACTGGGCGAAGGCCTGCAATTCCGTAAACTGGGCCAGGTCCAGCTTCACGGAGCCGGCCAGCTTCTTGATGATCTTCGTCTGGGCGGAGGAACCCACGCGGGATACGGAAATACCCACGTTGATGGCAGGCCGCACCCCCTGGTAGAACAAATCCGTCTCCAGGAATATCTGGCCGTCCGTGATGGAAATGACGTTCGTGGGAATATACGCGGAAACGTCGCCCGCCTGCGTCTCGATGATGGGGAGAGCCGTCAGGGAACCGCCGCCGTGCTCCTTGTTGATGCGGGCGGCGCGCTCCAGAAGGCGGCTGTGCAGGTAAAACACGTCGCCGGGATACGCTTCCCGCCCGGACGGACGGCGCAGAATCAGGGAAATCTGGCGGTAGGCCACGGCGTGCTTGGAAAGGTCGTCGTACACGATCAGGGCGTCTTCCCCCTTGTCCATGAAATATTCACCCATCGCGCACCCGGCGTACGGCGCCAGATACAGCATGGCGGCGGGATCGGACGCGGAAGCGGCCACCACGATGGAATATTTCATGGTCCCGGTTTCCTCCAGCTTGGCCACCAGGCGGCTGATGTTGGAACGCTTCTGGCCGATGGCCACATAAATATTGTACAGGGGCTGGTGATCGGGCAGCTTGCCTTCCTCCGCCAGGCGGTTCTGTTCCGCCTGGGCGATCATCGTGTCCACCGCAATGGCGGTCTTGCCCGTGGCGCGGTCGCCGATGATCAGCTCGCGCTGGCCGCGGCCAATGGGAATCATCGCGTCAATGGGGAGAATGCCCGTCTGCACCGGAACGGAAACGGACTGGCGGGAAATAATGCCGGAGGCGATCTTCTCCACGGGATAATAGGCTTCCGCCTCAATCGGCCCCTTGCCGTCAATCGGTTCGCCCAGCGTATTCACCACGCGGCCAAGCAGGGAGCGGCCCACGGGAACGGAAAGAAGACGGCCCGTGCATTTGACGATGTCCCCTTCCTTCAGGTCGGAATCGTCACCCAGGATGACGGCGCCCACTTCGTGCTCTTCCAGGTTCATCGCCAGGCCCATTACGCCGCCGGGGAATTCAAGCATTTCATTGAGCATCACGCCGCTCAGCCCTTCGATCTTGGCGACGCCGTCCCCCACGGAACGAATGACGCCCACGTTTTCCTGGCTGACGGCAGCCGTGGCTTTCTTAATTTCTGCTTCGAGTTCTTGAAGTATGTTGCTCATGGGAAAAATGGTTCATTGGTTAATTGGAAAGGGAGCGGGCCAGATCGGCCAGCCGGTCTATTTTGGAGCGTACGGAACCGTTGCGCACATCGTCGCCCACCTGGATGCGGATGCCGCCCAGCAGTTCCGGGGCAACCTCCCAGTGGTAATAAAGGCCCTCGCCGTATTTCGCGGCCAGCTTCTGCTGGATTTGGGAGCGTTCCTCGTCCGTCAGGGGCACGGCGCTCCGGATGGTGGCGGTCCGGCTTTTCACGGCGTATTCCACCATGCGGGAAAAAGCGGTCAGCAGGGCCTCATAATTGCGGGGCTTGCGTTCCACGATTCTCCGGGCAACCAGGCGAACCCGGTCTTCCACCACGGAATTGCCGTCCATGCAGAGCCGGAAAAGCCTGCGCGCGGCGTTTTGCGTGTCCTTGCCGATCTTCATAAAAACATTCAGGAATCCAGGCTGTCAATGGCCTCCCGGTTGATGCGCCGCTGGTCTTCCTCCGTCAACACCTTTCCGGTAACCCGGGCCGTGGCAAGCGCCACCAGCTGGCCAAACTGCTCCTTGAGGGCGTCGCGCTCCTTCTGCTGTTCCAGAGCGGAAAGCTCATGCGCCTTCTTGATGATTTCCGCCGCCTTTTCGGAAGCGGCGGCTTCCTGCTCTTCCAGCAAACGGGCGGCCGCGGCCTTGGCGGCGTCTATCTTCTCCTGCCCCTTTTCACCAGCTTCCACCAGCATTTCCCGCGTCTGTTCCTTCACGGTCGCCAGCTGGCGTTCGCTTTCCTCCCGCATTTCCTCGCCTTCCTCAATGCGCTGGCGCCTTTTTTCCAGAATATTCTGGATGGGCTTGAATGCCACGTAACGCAGAATCACCACCATCAGGATGAAGGCGATCAGGTTGGCTAGAAACGGCTCCCAGCTTGTCACGCCAAAGGGCGCGAAAGGGTTCCAGGACTGGTCGGCTATGATTTGCAGCATAAAAATGAATTGGTTGGAACATGCCGGAGAAAATACTCCGGAAAAGGGGAAGGCCGTTCCCGGCCGGGCCACGCCGCCCGGGAACGGAGCAAATTCATGACTACATGAAAATGGAAATCAGGGCCACCCCTTCAATCAGGGCCGCCAGCGTGATGGCAATCACCATGATGGAGGAGGAAGCGCCGGGATTGCGCCCGGTGGATTCAGCGGCCTTCGCGCCAATCATGCCAATGCCCAGGCCGGCGCCGATGGTAACGAGGCCGAACCCCACATTGCCGGACAGTTCGGCAAGGGAAGCCATTGCGGTAGGATCAATCATATTGTCTGTTGGTTATGTTTTTTGTTGTTGGAACGTTCCCCCACGGTTTGCCCATGGTCGGAAACGGAAATTCTGCACCCGGTTCAGGGCTTGTTCCCGGCTCCGGGTTCCGGCAGGGATTCCGGAGGAGTGTCGTGCCTCTGGGAATCTTCATCGCCTATCTGGAGCTTCAGGAAAATGGCGGTAAGGAGAAGGAATACGAGTGCCTGGATGAAGCCGACCAGCAGTTCAATGGCCAGGAATGGAAGTACGCACAAGGCGCTTCCCAGGGGGCCGAACATGTGGGACATCGTTTCAATGATCGTCTCACCAGCGTAAATGTTTCCGAACAAACGGGCGGCCAGCGCAATGGGCCGGATGGCAATGCTGAGGCACTCCACAATCCCCACGAAAATGAAAATGGGCACCAGCACCGCCCCCATGAACCCCTTCATCCCCCCCTTGGGACCAAACAGATGGAGGAAGAAATGCTTCAGCCCCTGCTCCCGAATGCTCCAGTACAGCCACATCACGGCATAAAACAGTCCCAGGAACATGGTCACGTTCAGGTCGGCGTTCGCCCCGCGGAAAAGGGGGACCCCATGATAGGTAATGGTGCCGACGCCGGGCAAAAGCCCCATGTAATTACTGACCAGGATGATGGTGAAAATGGTGCCGAAGTACCAGAAATACTTACGGGTGAGCCGCGGCCCCAGAAGGGACTCCACAAAATTGTACAGGGTTTCAAAAAAATACTCCACCATGTTCTGGAACCTGGAGGGAAGAATCTTCATGGCACGCGTAGCCAGCCATACCACTACGCTGATGAGGAGAATAGCCAGGAAAAGCATCAGCATGGAATTGGAAACCGGCAACTCGATTCCTCCAGGAAGAGGCAGGGAAAACAGGTGGGGGGCCGCCTGGTCCAGCCCATGGCCTCCGCTTTCCTCCGCTGCCTGGGCAGTGCCGCCCAGCATTCCGGACACCATTGCCACCGCCAACCACAGGAACTGGAAAAATCTGCTCATTGTCTCTCTAGCCATTGCTTGTGTCCATTCCGTCAAATAAAAGGTATCTCCTTTATTTGACAGTGATGATTGTGGACTTTCGCCCTACCCTTGGCAAGTCCAAAACTTGCCACGTGAATAAAATGTATACATTTGTTCATAATTTCATACTCCCCAGGAGAATTGTCCTGTTCCTGCACCCTCTCCGCCATGAAAGAAGGGGTTGGGAACACCCCTGAACTTTCCGAAAAGGCGGAGCTTTCTTCCGCACCGCATAAAAAAGAGGGCCGCTCCACGTATGGTGAAGCGGCCCCCGCAAAACGTCATGGCAGATTTACTTGCCGGCGGAAAGAATATGAATGTGGTACACGTCCCTGCCGTCTCCAGCCTTGTAGCCCGTAGCATGAATGCCCGTAATGTCGGAGGTGATCACGTCCAGGGCCTTGGTGGCTTTCTGGATGTCCTTGTTTCCGTCAGCGGCGCTCTTCAAGGCATCCCGGACCGGAACCAAGTTCAACTGGAACTCCATCGGAGCCACCTGACCGGGAGCCTTCATGGACTCCTTGAGGACTTCGTCACCGAACGCCTTGGGCATGCTGAGAGCCCAGCGGCTATCGGACACGCTCACCACCGGATTCAGATCAGGACCCATCGGGCATTGATAATCGTACGTCGTAACATCTCCCTCCGTAGTGGCTTTGGGAGCGGGCAGTTCCGTCATCTTGCCCTGGCTGACCAGCGGAACAATCGTCTTGGAAGCATCGATCACCTTTTGCCAGGCCTGCGCCAGAGCGGCGCGGTCCTTGATCTCATACACCAGGGAGAAGCGCGGGGACGGAACATTCTGAAGCATGGGATTGGGAGCTCCCTTCATGTCCACCACATAAGCCCCTGCGCCGGTCATCCCGTTCCAGGCCAGTTTCTGGGCCTTCCAGAGTTCTTCAATAGTGGGACGGGCCATCTGGATCATAGGAGCAGCCATGCGCACCTGGTCGCTCACCTTATTCTTGGGATCGGCAATGTAGGCGTTGGCGTAGTCCCACACGATCTGGGAAACATCCCCAATCAGGGAATAATACATGTCCACCGTCTCATGGTTGACGGCGCCGGACCAGTAAAGAACGGTATCCGCCCCCGGACGCACGGAATTCATGGCCGTGGGGGCATCCAGCTTGTAGCAGTCCATCGGGTACATGGCTATTTCCAGATGAACCCCCTGGTTCTGCCAGGAATACCAGGAAACGGGCGTGGCGTTACGCGCTATCTTATCATAGAAGCCGAGAATATTTCCCTGAATGGAATCCAGAGAGGACAGGGCCGGAGCCATATCCGCAACCTTCCATTCCTTGCCGAGGAATTCCATCACCTGCTTCAAGCCGGTCAGATAGCCCTTGTACATGGCTATATCGGACTTCAGCGTGGCCTGCATCAAAGCCTTGTCCACAAAGCACAATCCGTAGGCGGGATACTGAAGCTGGCCGTCCGCCATGTTGAAATCCGGACGGGCAACGACGGAATCTTGCGGAGAAGCGGCCACATGCACCTGCAATTCGGGATTCGCGGTCACAAAGCCTACAAGCGTGTCATTGACGAAACCGACGACCGCATACAGCTTGGAATCATCAAGGCGCTTCAATGCCTCGTTGATCTGCTCCCTGGTTTCGGGAGTAATGGAATTCTCTGAGTAAACATCCTTCAGGTGTTCTTCTATCTTGGCGCGCAATTTCTTGCAGTCCACTTCCGCCACCTTGCACGCAAGGCCGTTGTATGTCTTGTCATACAGAGACACAATGCCGTGCAGCTCCATATCTTCCGGCAGATTGGCATCCTTCAGGGCAGACTGGACCTGGGCCAGGGCATCGGGAGTCAGCTTGGCGGCGACCATCACCGGAGCCGTCTTGTCCTGTGAAGGCCGCAGATCGACCAGAGCAGCCCATTGAGCGAGCGTTTTGAAAGTCCTGTTCATCATTACCGAAGTTCTGGCGGACAGAGCCTCAGGAGTTCCTTGCACTCCGGAACTGACGGAGGAAAAGAGGGTGTACATGTCCAGCATCGACTCCATCTGGTTCTGCCCCATACTGCCAAAGGCCCCCTGGGCGCTGTCCAGCCAGGCCGCCCATCCGGGTCCGAAGCCGACCATGGCGTCAATAACCGGACTGTCCACCTTTTTGACGGTAATTTCGGAAAGATCTTCCTTCACGACAACCTCGTCCCCGTCCTCTCCAGAAATAGCGATACTTTCATCCTCCTCTTCCACATCCACTTCGCACGCTCCCCATGTCTTGAACATATTCAGGCCCTGGAAGCCTTTGATCATGCCGGGAATATCATAAACACCCGTCACCATGCTCATTTCCCTGGGAAACAGGGCGGCTATGCCCAGGCGTTCGGCGCGTTTCGCCACCAGATCGGCAGTGACCGGCTTGCTCAGGTCAATCGCGGCAGCCGGGGCGGACGCCGCGGCATCCTGGCCCGGCTTACCGGAAGAATTCTTATTGTCGTCGGAACATCCGGCAAGGGCACAAGTCAGCGCCACACAGGGTATCGAGTAAAGATAATGGGTTTTCATTGTCTTGCAACATGGGGTCTTAATGCACCTCTCAGGGCAGCCGGATATCCGGCCACAACAGCCTTATCGACATGCAACATTGACAGTATATAGGCATTCTCCCCGTGTGACGCAAGCATAATGAGGAACAGCAGCGGCATCAACGAGGCGCCTCACCCTCTGCCACCACGGGACAACACCTCTCCCCTCCCTCACACTCGTAGCCGCGGCAGCCTGCGTGTCATTCCCTTCCGTACAGGGAAGTCACAATGCATTCGCAGTCACAGTCAATTATTCTTAAAGAGTTTCCGCCATCGGTATATCATCCGCCGGCATAGGGGCCCGCGGAGCGGGAGACGTCACGGGAACGGTATGATTGAGATGACGCGGAATCTGGCGGGGCAAACCCGGTATGTAGTCGGAATCCCCGCGCCGCGGAGCCAGCGGAGCCGCAGAAGGGTCCTCCGAAAGCGGAGGAGCCGTCCGCCGGGCACTCCGCTGAACGCCGCCCACGGGAGTCGCCTTGATTTCGGCATCGGAAGAATCGTCCAGATCAGCGGGAATTTCATGAACCTTGATAGGCTCCATTCCTTCCGGATCATACAGGCCGGGAGGCAGGTTGTCCGGGACTACGGCGGGAACGCGGCCCTGCTCACGGATGGCGGCCGCTTCCGTAGCGGAAGTTTCCTCCACCGGTTCCGCTACCGGAATGTCATCCTTGGGCGGGTCGATGATGGCCTTGATATCCTTCTTTTCCAGTTCAAAAAACTCTTTCACGATGGGCGCGGCAACAGCTCCCCCGCCCAGGGTTTCATGCGGCCGCCCTTCGTGCAGCACCACATACGCAAAACGGGGATTTTCATAGGGCATGAACCCGGCAAACCAGGCCAGGCGCTTGTCTTCCCGCTCCGGCCCCCACTGGGCCGTTCCGGACTTGCCCGCAATGCTGGAATAGGAGAGGCGGGCGCGGCCGCCCGTACCGCCTTCAATGACGGCCTTCATCCCCTTGCGCACGCTGGCCAAGGCTTTTTCATAGTCGGGCAGCGGCCGCTGCACCTCCTGGGGCCTGGGAGCGTAAACCACATTGGAATTGCCGTCCTGGATCTGCTTGATCAATTGAAGCCTGGGGAGATAGCCGTTGGCCACGCCCGCCATCATGTGGGCCACCTGGAGAGGCGTCGCCAGCAGGGGACCCTGGCCTATGGACAGGTTGGCGGCATCCCCCGGCATGAAATCGCGCTTGTAATTGCGGATCATGTACTCGCTGGTAGGAACAAGGCCGGGATCATCCGGAAGAGGAAGCCCCGTGCGCTCGCCCAGGCCGAAAGCCCGTGCGGTATCCATCAGCGCTTCCGCTCCCAGCCTCAGTCCCATCTGGTACATGAACGGATTGTTGGACATCGCCAGGGCACGGACACAATTGGCGGGCCCCAGAGGCACCTTGCTCCAGTTCTTGAACACGTGGTTGCCGATCGTAACGGAAGCGGGACAGTCAATCACGTCATTCTCCGTAATTTTCCCGTTTTTGAGAGCACTGGCGACAGTCAGCACCTTGAACGTGGAAGCGGGAGGGTAGCGTCCCTGGAATGCACGAGCGCCCAGCGGACCGGCAGGGTCATTGCGCAGGGCATCGTAATCCTTCTGGGAAATATTCGGAATAAACAGGTTCGGATCGTAGGAGGGAGTAGAGGCCATCACCAGTATTTCACCCGTCACGCAATCCAGAACCACCATGGCGCCGCGTCTCTTGCCGCGGGAAAGGATGCGTTCCGCATCCCGCTGCCATTTCAGGTTCAGGGTGGTCACCACGGCGCCGCCCGGTTTGGGGCGTATCTGCAGTTCGTCCAGAATCTTGTTGCCGTCCTCGTCAAACATCAGGCGCCATACGCCCGGCGTTCCGGTCAGGGCCTTGTTGAATTCCTTCTCCAGTCCGGCGCGCCCCTCCACCTGCTGAAACAGGGGATCCATGTGGTTGATAGGCCCCGTAGGCAGCTTGTCGCGGGAACCTACATAGCCGCCAATATGTACTGCAACGGACTTTTCCGGATAATACCGGATGTAAATGGGCATCAGTTGAAGGCCGCGAATGTTCTTCACCTTGTCCTTCAGCTTCTCCGCATCTTCCGCGCGGATCACGTTGGTCAGCGGCAGGGGGAGCCAGCGGCGGTGTTCATAATGCTTCCAGAACTGGTCATCGGAAAAAGTCCATGCCTTCCCGGATATTTTCTCTGCCTGCTCCAGGCAGTTGCGCGCAAACTCCACGACGCGGGACCTGTCCGGATTCTCAAAAATCTCAAACCTCAAGGCCAGCTGGTAGGCCACCTGCGTTACGGCCAGCGGCTCTCCATGGCGGTCCAGAATGGGACCGCGAGGAGCGGGAATCAGGAGAGCCATCGTCCTAGCGGAAGGCCGCGTACTGGTGTGGGCCTCGCGCGCGGCATCCAGGCGGCCGCCGTTCAAGGAAGGAATCAGGGAAAGGGAATCCAGCCCGCTCTGCTCCGTGTCCGTTTCCCTGGGCATTTCCGGAACATCACCCAGCCCTTCCCTCTCCCCGGAAGCGGTGCCCTCAGAAGTCTTCCTGCCACCCAGGTCAACGGTTTTTACGGTGTCATCCTCTCCAGACACCTGTGCCGGAGCCGCCGCGGAGACCGCCCTGCGTGAAGAACTGCCCCTGCGGGTGCCCTGGCCGCAGGCCGTGTCCGCAGCAAAGGCGCCCAAACTTGCCAGCAATACCAGGGAACGTATCAAAGCCATCATTTTCATGAACTTGCGGAAGTGTGTCAAATGTACGGGCAGGAATCAACGATTATTCGCGCTTGCACTTACTCCTGAACTACTACGGCCGTTCCCAGGCCGCATTTGTCAAACAAAATGCGGCATGCCTCCACAGGCACCCGGATGCACCCGTGGGAATTGGCATCCCGGTACACGGTCCCCACATGCAGGCCGATTCCTCCGTGAATGCGCATCCACAGCGGCATTTTGGCTCCGATGAACTTGCCGCCGCGCGGAACGGGAGAGGAGGAAGTCGCGTCCGAATTCACGCACTTGCCGCTCACGTCAAATACGCTGCCGTAGGACCGGGAACGGTAATCCTCATCCTTCTGGATGATGGTGAACCTGCCCCGCGGCGTTTCATGGGTGGACCTTCCGGTGCAGACGGGGAAATCCATGGCCACCTGGTCATCGACCCACAGCACGCCGCGCTGGTTCTTCAGATGAATGACAATTTTGCTGTTCTTCGTCCCGGCCCGGCTGATGCGGGCGTCGTGATACCAGACGTCCCGCGTATGGCGGTAATTCGGGTCCGCCACAAAGGCATTGTAGGAAGAGGCATACCTGCCGTCCTTCATCAGCGGCCTGCCGTTGGGAGCCTTCGTGGAGGAGGAGCACCCCGCCAGCAGCACGGACACACACAGGAAAAGGAGGAGGGTAATGGGCGCGCGCGGCATGCGGCTTGCTTACCCTCTCCAACTGCGGAAATCAAGCACGATTCCCTCCCGCTCCGGCATGTTTTCACGGAATGATAAAGAAAAGCCCTTTCTCGCGTATATATCCCTGTTCCACCTCTCTCCCGGCCTGCCGTGAATCATCTCTCTCCCACTTCCGAACGTCCCCCCAGACTGGCATCCCTGGATGCCCTGCGGGGTTTGGACATGTTCGTCATTCTGGGGCTGGACGCGCTTATCCTGCTACTGGCTTCCAAAGCGCCGGACAACGAACTGCTCAAAATCGCCGCCATCCAGATGACTCATGCCGGTTGGCAGGGACTGCGCCTGTATGACCTCGTCTTCCCCGTCTTCGTCTTCATTGCGGGCGTTTCCATGTCTTTCTCACTGTCACGGCATGAGGATGAAAAAACCGGACCGGGGCCGGGCCTGCTCAAAATCTGGAAGAGGGCCTCTCTCCTGGTCCTCCTGGGAATGCTTGTCAACGGCCCCCTTACCTGGACGGAAGACATGAGGTATGCGTCCGTGCTGGGGCTCATCGGCCTTTCCTGCGCCATGGGGGGCACCTGCGTGCTCCTGCTCAGGTGCCGGAAAGCCATAGCCGCCGCGACAGGCGGCATTCTGGCCCTGGTCGCCCTGCTCCAATTCTTCGGAGGGGACTTCACTCCTTCCGGCTCCGTCAATTCATGGCTGGACGCGCACATGCTTCCGGGGAGCCTGCACGGCGGGACATTTGATCCGGAAGGCCCCCTCTGCATCATCTCTGCAGCCGCCCTGTGCCTGGGAGGCTGGCTGGCCGGAACCTTCCTGCAGGACGGGCGCGTGCCGCCAGTCCGCCGCATCCTGCTGATGCTGGCCGCGGGAACATGCCTGTTCGGAATGGCGTGGGGACTGGACGGCATCTACCCCATCATCAAGAAAATGTGGACCGGTACATTCGTGCTGGCCGCGGCAGGCGTCTCCCTGATACTGCTGGCTTTTTTCCATCTGGTCATAGACGTCTGGAAATTTCGGATATGGTCGTTCCCCCTGCGCATTATCGGCCTGAACGCGCTGGCGGCCTACCTGATTTACCAGCTTCTCAACATCCACTCCCTCAACCAGCGCATCTTCAGCGGGGC
Source organism: Akkermansia sp. RCC_12PD (assembly GCF_036417355.1). NCBI lineage: Bacteria > Pseudomonadati > Verrucomicrobiota > Verrucomicrobiia > Verrucomicrobiales > Akkermansiaceae > Akkermansia > Akkermansia sp. RCC_12PD. Next base: position 741,549 of record NZ_CP143889.1, read on the forward strand.
GGCAGACCTGTTCCCGCCCTTCCAGCCCGTTTTTCTGGCCGTCACCCTGCTCCTGCTGCAATGGCTGATTCTTTTTTTCTTCTACAAACGCAGCATTTTTATCAAACTGTAGCCTACTGAACATGATGACAACCGCACGCCTGATCATGCCATTGCTGATGGCACTCACTGCCTGGACGGCCGTTGCCCAGCCGCAAACCTCCCTGCTGCGTCCCGTACCGGGAAAAACCGCACTCCCCCTTCCCGTACCGCCCTACCAATCCTTCTGCTGGTTTGCGGCGGACCGGGGCCGATGGCCCGGCGACGGCAACCGCGTGCTGCCCTGGTTTGGCAAAACGGACCCCGGCAAGCTGATGGACGACAAGCCGAACCCCACCGTCGCGAAGCCGGGCGTGCACGCCATGTTTGCCCTGTTCCATCTCAAGGACGGCCGGTACATGGCCGTACTGCCCGTTGCCGAACCGGATTCCCTGGCCTGGCTGAACATTGACGGAAAGGGAAACTTCATGGTGGAATACGGCACCCTGGGGAAAAACCTCGCCAAACCCCAGTCCGTCCTCGCCGTCATGGCCGTGGACGGCAATATTTACAACACCTGCTCCGCCGTATGGGAAAAAGCCCTGTCCCTCCCCTTTTTGAAAGGCAGAACCCTTCCCCGTGAAAAAAAGGCCTACCCGGAACCCTTCAAATATCTCGGCTGGTGCAGTTGGGAACAATACAAGAAAAACATCACTTCCGCCCTTCTTGAAAAAACGGCGCGCCATCTGGAGGAATCCCCCGTACCCGTCCGGTGGCTGCTGGTGGACGACGGCTTCCAGGTCCAGGAAGGGCTCAAGCTGATCAGCTTTCAGCCCCGGCAGGATAAATTCCCGGAGGGCTGGAAACCCCTCATGAAGCACAAAAGCGCCAAGCTGAAATGGATGGGCCTGTGGCACTGCTATTATGGCCTTTGGAAGGGCATCCACCCCGAACACCGGCTCGGCCCTCAGGCCGCGCGCGGACTGGTCTCCACCCCCAAGGGCTGCATCCTGCCCGGCGATGGTCCCGGCGGAGCCGGGGCATTCTACAAGCCCTTTCTCCAGTCAGTCAGGGATGCCGGATTCGATTTCGTGAAGATCGACGTCCAGGCGGAATACCTGAAACAGGCGGACGGCCTGGACAATCCGGTCCACCACAACACCAAATGCTCCGAAGCGCTGGAAAAGGCATGCCGCCAGACGGGCCTAGAACTGATCAACTGCATGGCCCAGGGAACCGTCAACATCCAGAACACGCGGCACAGCGCCGTCACCCGGTGCAGCATCGACTACAAGATGGGAGACGAGGCCATGGGCAAATCCCACCTACTCCAGTCCTACGCCAACACGCTGTGGCTGGGGCAGACTGCATGGCCGGACCACGACATGTTCCATTCCACGGACCCCGCCAGCGCCCGCCTGATGGCCGTCTCCAAGGCCGTATCCGGCGGCCCCGTCTATCTCTCGGACCCGGCGGACAAGCTCAACCCGGAACACATCATGCCCCTCGTCTGGTCGGACGGACTGCTGCTTCGGCCCCTGGCCCCCGCCGTCCCCCTGCCGGACTCCGTCTTTCTGGACGCCCTGAATGAAAACCGCCTTTACCGGGTCATCGCCCCGTTGCCCGGCCAAAGCGCCGCCATAGTTCTGTACAATCTGAAACACCCCTCCCCGGAAGCGGCCGTCCGCGGAAAAATCTCCCTGAACGACTACCGTTACGCCGCCGCCCTGCTGAAAGGAAAGCAGGCGCTAAACTACTACGGGACACCCGTGGAAGGCATCGCCGCCTATTCGGCGGAAGGGGGACGCGCCCTCACGGCATCCCGGCCGGAGCTGGACGTGGAGATCACGGGCTTCCAGGACCGCCTGTTCATCCTGGCTCCGATTGTCGGCGGCTGGGCCGTCATCGGCAGAGGGGACAAATTCCTCTCCCCCTGTGCCGTCGAAGGCAGCACGGAATATGCGGAAACCTCTCTTCGCTTCCGCATCAGGGAATCGGGACCGGTCGTCATCTGGCATGGAAAAGGCCCGGTCAAGGCAGGCGGCACGCCCGTCAAAAACCTGGGGAACGGATTCTATGAACTTCAATTCCCCGTCTCCTCCCGGCCCTTGGACGTCACGGTAACGGCGGAATGAATTTGCTCGCCACCGGAAAACGGGCCTGTCATGATAAACCCATGTGCATTCTCCGTATCACGCTGGTTTCCGTGGTCCTGCTGACGTGCTCGCTGCCCCCTGCGGCATCCGGAAACACGGCGGCGCAGCCCGTGGCGACGCCAAATGCCCAGGAACCGAAAAAAGCCATTGAACAATTCCTGAGTCTGACCGCCATCTGGATGCTGGAACTGGAATGGACTCACGCCTATGTCAACAAGACGCCCAAGGCGGAAGACTTCCGTAAGGCCATGCTGGCCGCGGGCTTGCAAGACTGCCCTGCGGACTTCCAGGAGGCTTGGCTCAAGCAGGCGGCCAAACCGGGCCGCAACTACGCCGCCCCGGTGCTGCGCAAATACGGCATCAGCCTGAAAGATCTGCGGGAACGGCTCCAGGGAAGCCTGTTCAAAATAAATCCCAGCGTCCGTCCCCCCATCCCGCTTTACGACGAAGAGGAAAAAATCCCCCGCATGGACCCCCGTACCTGCGGAAATCCCAAAGACATCCTGAAGGCGCTGGCGGCTCTGCGGGCCCAGGTCATGGGCCTCACACCAGCCCAGTTGGAAAAAGCCGCCCGATCAATTGAACGGGTCATGCTGGAATTCACGCTCGCCTACGTGGAAACCTCCATCTGCATGAACACCGGAGGCATCAGGGAAAGCCAGGTCCGGGAGCTCTTTTCCCCCATCAATACGGAACAATGCCCGGAAGACTTCCGCCGCGCATGGCGGCATGACCTGCCGTTCTTTCTGAAGGGCCGCTTTACGGGTAGCGAACTGGCCCTGTCCCCCCTGTGTAAAAAATACGGCGTGGACGAACAGGAACTGCTCCTCCGCGTGCGTAAAAAACTGGCGGAATGGGATGTCAAGCCTCCCACGCCCCGGACGCAGGCCGAATTCCGCCGCGACATGCAGGAAATCAGGGAAAACATGCTGGGCGGCAGGAAATAACGCCCTCCGTACCCGCAAAAACGGTCCTTCCACGCGCCGGGCTCAGCCCAGCAGGCCCGCATCCATCCCCTCGTTATACTCCCACAGGCCCTGCTCCACCATGAAAGAGCTCCAACTGTTGAGAAGCTGCTCAAAATAGGCGGCATTCACATTAAAATGGTAAAACGTGTGATCGGCCACGTCCAGAAGCTCGAACCTGGCCTTATTCCTCTTCTTCATCCACAATTCCGCCAAGCGTTCGCTGGTCCGCCACGGCAGCAACCTGTCCCGTCCCCCATGACTGGCGAACAAGGGGGGAAGCCCCTTTTGCAGACGCTTCAGCGGATTCAGGGAATCCCTTTGTTCCGGAGTCATCGTGTCCGTCAGCTTGAACACGGAATCCGCAGAAAGGTCGCATACGCCCCGGAACAGGGCCACCGCCGCAGGTCCGGGCGGCAAAGGAGCTTTTTTACGGAAAAGGGACCAGCGGGCGGGCTGGTCCGGCAGCGCCGCATGCAGGGCCATCAGCCCACCGGCGTCGCTGCCCGCTACGGTAATGCGGGCCGGGTCCAGCCCCAGCAGGGAGGCATTCTCATACACCCAGGCCCAAGCCTCGCGCGCTTCTTCCAGAATATCCAGCGGCTCCACTTCATACGCGCCGCGCGTGCGGAACATTGGAATAATGCCCGCAATGCCCTGCTGGGCCAGATGAAGGGCCCACGGCACAAAATCCCCCAGGCTCTTGCCCACCCACATGCCGCCATGAAAAAACAGGACGGAGGGAATGGAAGCGGACGCCTCATGGCCCGGAGGAAAAAACACGTAGGCCATCAGTTCCTCTCCGTCGGAAAAGCGCCTCCATGCAAAGCCGGGCTGTTCCCGCAACAGTTTCCTGTAGCGGGCTTCCGCCAGATGATCGGCTTCCGTGAACAATTCCATGAGAACGGCTTCATGATGCAATTGTGTTGCACTCCGCGCAAGTTTGATGTCTAAATAATCGTGTAATGACCTTCCGCTCCTTCCTTGCCCTTGCCTGCTGCACCGCAGCCCTCGTGAATTCCGCTCTCGCGGCACCGCGCCCTGGAGACTCCCAATTGAGGGACGATCTGGACGTGGCCTACAACACCTGGCGCCTGCACATGCTCCGCGGCAACTATGACGGATGGAGGGCCACTACCTCCGCCTACCGCCAGGTAAAAGTCCGCAATCTGGCCGTTTCCGAAAAGCGCCCTTTCCCCGCCTCCCTGTTCAGGCAGCCCATGGCGCCTCCGGCCCTGTCTCCGCTCATGTACGTGGGTTCCGTGGTGGACGGCCCTACGGCGGCGGCCACCTATTACGGAAAAGTGGACCTGGGACTGGGCGAGGAGCCCACAGACGCCAATGCTCTGGTCCTGCTGTTCACCAATGAACGCGGCAAATGGAAATACGACCAGGCCCGCTTCTTCAACCTCTCCCGCCTCCCCGCCGTCAGGGACCGCCTGAAGCGCGGAGACGCCACCGTGCTCATGGAGCAGGACGGATTCCAGCCTCTTGGAAAAATCCCGCCCGTGCCTCCTCTCTGCCCTCCGGCCAAATACATCGCCAAAATCCTGGTGGACTGCCCCGGCCGCACCGTAAAGGCCAATATCAACAACATCTCCCAGCATGAATTTGACAACACCAGGCAGGCGGAAGTCATCTCCGGCGGCCTCAGAGACGGGGGCAACTCCATCACGCTGAACTTTGCAGACAGCCCCAGCGGCGAAAAAGGAGCCGTGCTGGTGGAAGTGTACATCATGCCGGAAATTCCAGGCCACCTCCCCGCACGCGCCTTCTCCTACTTCGTTCCGCCCAAGGAACTCCCAAGAAACGGGCCTTCGCTGATCAACGTCACCCCGGAATTATTAAAGACCATGGCCCCTAAAAGCGCACCCGCCGTACCGGGCGCCGCTAAATAAAATCGTCATTCTTCAACGTTTCCTGCGCGGGTCCGGTCATACCGCCATATGACAACTCAACCTCAAGTCAACAGCACCTCGGTGTCCGGCGGTTCATGGTGGATGGGCATCCTTGGCGTCATTGAGCTATTTCTTGGATTTATTGCTCTGGCGTCCCCTTGGCTCGTAGGAGCCAGCTTCATCTGGGTCATCGGCATCATGCTGATGGTACTGGCCGTCATCCGGCTGGTGCAGGTATTTACCGTACCGGCCTCCAGAGGGTGGAACCTAGTGATGGCCATCCTGTACGCCATCGTCGGCTGGTTCCTGTTCCGTGACCCGAACATCTCCCTGGCCATCACCACGCTCATCATCGGATGGGGCCTGGTCATCGCAGCCGTCTTCCAGGGCGCCTTATGGCTCCAGACCCGCTCCCTTCCTGCCAGCGGATGGCGCCTGTTCAATGTAATCATTACGCTGATTCTTGGTCTCATGGTCATCTTCGGCTGGCCGGAATCCTCCGCCTGGTTCATCGGCACGCTGGTTGCAGTGGAACTCATCTTCTCCGGATGGACGCTGCTCCTGTACGCCTTCAGCGGCCGCTCCGGCCGTCTCCGCGAATCACTTTAATCATTCATGCCCCTCACCCAGGAAGAAACGGAACGCTACGCAAGGCATCTTTCCCTGCCGGAACTGGGCGAGGAAGGGCAGCAAAAACTCAAACGGGCGCACATCGCCCTGGTGGGCCTCGGGGGGCTTGGTTCCCCCGCGGCCCTTTACCTTGCCGCCGCCGGAGTGGGCAGGCTCACCCTCATTGATCCGGACGCGGTCACCCTCTCCAATCTCCAGCGCCAGATCCTGCACGCCACGGACTCCGCCGGAACCGCCAAGACGGACAGCGCGTCCTGCCGCCTGAAAGCCCTGAACCCCGCCGTGGAAATCACCACGGCCACGGAACGCCTCACGCCGGACAATGCCCTGGCCCTGCTGGAAAAATGCGACTTGGCCGTGGACGCTTCAGACAACTACGCGGCACGCTTTGCCCTGGCGGATGCCTGCGCCGCCCTCCGCATCCCGCTGGTGCACGGCGCCGTGAAAGGCTTCATCGGCCAGGCGACCGTGTTCGCCCCCCACGAAGGCACGGCCTGCTACCGCTGCCTCTTTCCGGAGGAAACGCCCATGCAGGAGGAAGACATCGCCTCCGCGGCAGGCATCCTGGGCGCGCATGCGGGAATCATCGGGTGCATCCAGGCGCTGGAAGCCCTGAAAGCCCTTGCCGGCATCCCCTCTCCGCTCAGGGGAGGGCTGCTCTCCGCGGACACCCTGCGCATGCGATTCACGGTCATTCCCCTGCATCCCAGCCCCACCTGCAAATGCAGGAACGGAGGGGAGGAGGAGCCGCAATGAAAAATTGACGGAAGAAGGGGCCTCTGGCATCATTCCCGCCAGATATGAACCATTTAACACGCGCCAGATCCGTTTTTGAAATGGAGATTGAAGAACTGCGTGGCGTCCTGTCCCGGCTGGATGAAAACTTCAACAAGGCCGTGGACCTCATGTCCCGGGCCCTGGACCGCGGCAACAAGATCGTCATCGCCGGCGTCGGAAAATCCGGCAACGTCGGGGCCAAAATCGTAGCCACCCTGAACTCCACGGGCACGCCCACCGTCATGCTGGACTCCCTGAACGCCCTGCACGGGGACCTGGGCATCGTCCAGGACGGAGACGTCTGCATCGCCATGTCCTTCTCCGGGGAAACCACGGAACTCCTGACCCTCCTTCCCTTCATCAAGCGCTTTGAACTTCCCGTCATCTCCATGACGGGAAACATCCATTCTTCTCTGGCCAAATACTCGGACGTCGTCCTGGACACGGGAGTTTCTCGCGAGGCCTGCCCGCTGAACCTGGCCCCCACATCCAGCACCACGGCCATGCTCGTCATGGGGGACGCCCTCGCCATGGCCCTGGTGGAAGCGCGCCACTTCACCGCAAGAGACTTTGCCAAACGCCACCCGGGCGGCTCCCTGGGCCGCGCCCTCCTTACCAGGGTGAGCGACATCATGCGCCAGGGGGATGAAATGGCCATTCTTCCGGAAACGGCCACCGTCAACGACTGCCTGAAAGCAATGACCACCGCCCACACGGGAGCCTGCATCCTGCTCACGGCGGACGGCAAACTGGCCGGCATCTTCACCCACGGCGACTTCGTCAGGGCCTACGGCGCCAACCCTCTCATCGGCCAGCAGCCCGTCGGCGGCCTCATGACCCGCAACCCCATCTACGTGATGGAAGACGACCTGGCGGCGGAAGCCGTGAAAGCCGTCAGCAACCGCCACATTGACGACCTGGTGGTACTCAACAAGGACATGGCGCCCGTCGGCATCATCGACCTCCAGGACCTGGCACGGATGAAGCTGGTCTAACCTCCGCATCCGTCCGACACTCTCCGGCATCCGTGGTAGAAAAGTAACAAATCCATCACGGATGCCTTTTTCATTGAACGGAACCCGTTCCTTCTCCAATCTAAAAAAAATCGGCATGTCTCTCAAATTCCTTATACCCCTCATCACCTGCGCCTGGGGCTTCTCCCATGCCCAGGACATCTCCGTTGCCCAGGAAACCCCGGCACAGCAGAAACAGGAGGAAACCTCCCCGGAAGTCCCCCTGCCGGACGGCAAGACGGTACCCAAATTCGAACCGCTGGACGACCACCGCATCAAGATAGGTAACGTCATCGTCAACCACAAGGAGCGCACCGTCAGCTTCAATGCCCAGGTCAACATGAAAGAGGGCATTCTGGAATACGTCTGCTGCATGCCCAACGGCAAGCTTCATGAATCGCTGCTGGTGTCCGAGGCGGACCCCCTGCACATCAGTCTGGGCATGACCCTTCTCAAATTTCACCGTTTTGAAAAATTCTTCCCGGTCCGGGATGAAAACTTTGAATGGCTTCCTTTCACGGAGCCCAAACCGGCGGACTATGCGGACGCCTATGTCCAGATTGTCATGACCTACACGCAGGACGGCAAGGAACAGAAAAGCGACTTTTCCGACTTCGTCGTCAACTCCCAAACCCGCAAGGGGATTGATCCCAAGGACTGGCTCTACACCAACTCCTTCTTCTACGAAGGGGCCTACCAGGCCAGCCTGAGCGGGGAAATCATCTCCATCTTTGCCAGCCGCACCTCCCCCATCAACTACATCGGGGACTTTCACGACGGCGTCAATGACACGGGCTGGATCGTCAATCCCCGGAAAAACCTGCCCGTCGGCACCAACGTCACCGTCACCATCTCTCAAAAAACGGTCCAACCCAAACAATAACCATCATGTTTAAATCCGTACTTTCATTAACTCTGGCCGCCGCGCTGGGCACGGCGGCATTGGGGCAAACCACTCTCACGGCAGTTCCGGGAGAAGCGGCCTCCGCCAAATACGCCTCCATCAAGCAGGAAATCCTGCGCGCCATTGAAAAAGGGAATGAATACCTGAAAAACAAACAGAATCCGGAAGGCTACTGGGCCCAGCCCTCCTACCCGGCCCTGACGGCCCTGGCGGTCACCGCCTATATGCGCGATCCGGAAAACCAGGGCAAGCCCCTCCCAGAATACATCCGGAAGGGATACGACTTCATCCTGAAATCCCAGAAAGAGGACGGCTCCATCTTCAACCGCGGCATGTCCTCCTACAACACGGCCGTGTGCATGATGGCCCTGCTGGCCGCCAACAAGGAGGAATACGCCCCCGCCATCCTCAAGGCGCGCGCCTACCTCATCAAGCAGCAGAACCACTTCGCTCCGGACAACCCCTACAACGGCGGCATCGGCTACGGGGACAAAAAGGCTCCCCCCATTGCGGACCTCTCCAACACCTCCCTGGCCCTGGAAGCCATCTACTACTCCCAGAAACTCGCCAAGGACGGCAAATACGGCGAACAGCCCGACCTGGACTGGAACGCGGCCACGGAATTCATCAACCGCTGCCAGCAAAACCCCGCCGTCAACAAGGAACCCTGGGTATCGGATGACAAATCCCAGCTCGGCGGCTTCGTGTACCGCCCCGGCGTAGCAAGCGCCAAGGATGCGAAAAGCGCCGCCTTTGACAAGGCGGAACCGCCCAAGGCCTACGGCAGCATGACCTATGCGGGCATGCAGTCCCTTATCTACGCCAACGTGGACAAAAACGATCCCCGTGTCAAGCTGGCCCTCAAATGGCTGGAAAACAGCTACAACCTGGATGAAAACCCCGGCATGGGCGTCCAGGGCCTTTACTACTACTACCAGGCCATGTCCAAGGCCCTCAGCGCCCTGGGCATCGACTACCTGACCCTGGAAGACGGCCGCAAGGTGGACTGGCGCGACGAACTGGCCAACAAGCTCATCTCCATCCAGAAAAGCGACGGCTCCTGGGTGAACACCAACAACCGCTGGTGGGAGGCGGACCCCGTCCTGGTCACGGCATACTGCGTCCTTTCCCTGGAGCAATTGTACCACTCCATCCCCAAATAGACGTCCCTTGACGGCTTCAAGAGCCGGGAGGAATTCCATTCCTTCCGGCCTTTTTCATTTCTGGAAATGAACGCCTAAAACAACAAAAGGGTCTTTACTGAATCATTCCCCTTTCATGAACAGCATTGATTCCATCACCATCGCCGCGGCAGGCTGGGGCCTGCTGGTCCTCCGCCTCACCCTGGCCCTGATCCTGTGGCCCCACGGCGCCCAGAAAGTGCTGGGCTGGTTCGGCGGCGCGGGATGGGACGGAACCTACCGGACATTTACGGAAAAAATGGGCATTCCGCCGTTCCTCACCAAGGTGGCCATGCTCACGGAATTCTGCGCCCCCATCTGCCTGGTCCTGGGGCTGTTCACACGGGTAGCGGCGCTGGGAGTCATGATCATGATGATCGTTGCCATGACCAAGCACCTCAAAAACGGCTACTTTGCCAACTGGTCCGGCAAAAAGGCTGGGGAAGGAATTGAATTCCATGTTCTTTACGCCGGAGCGGCACTGGCTCTTCTGCTGACCGGACCCGGACCCTGGTCCATAGACGCGTGGTTCATGAACATCGTGCACGCCATCTTCGGCTGACGGGCATGTCCCCTCCGGGAAGCATAGGACATACTTTCCTGTTCTCAACGCCGCCGCACTCTGGTACTCATAAGGGAGAGGCCGCCCATTTGCGGGAGGCCCTTCCTTTTTTGCCTTCCATCCCCGCCCGCTCATGACCAGCCTGAAAAGAACCAAACTCCGGCAATGCACCAACTGCCTATGCGTTATCAACGGCGTCTGGGAATGGGTGGAGGAATGCGCCCGGGAAGCGGCGGACGAGGAACCCGCCATGCGCGGCATTCTGGACGACGTCTGCCTCTCCCGCAACTCCCTGGCCACCTCCATCTCCGCACGGCTGGCCCGCAAGCTCTCCCGCCGGGACATGCCGCGGGAACTGATCGAGCCCCTCATCAGGGAAGCCCTGGCGGATGAAGAAAGCATTCTGAGCCAGATCGCCCACGATCTGATCGCCATCGTGGACCGTGATCCGGCCTGCCGCACCCCGCTGGAACCCCTGCTGTTCTACAAGGGGTTCCACGCCATCACCACCTACCGCATTTCCCACTGGCTGTGGAAACACGGCCGCACGATCATGGCCCTGCAATTCCAAAGCCTTGCCAGCGAAGTATTTGCCGTGGACATCCACCCCGCCGCCTCCATCGGGTGCGGCATCCTGCTGGACCACGCCACCAGCTTCGTGGTGGGGGAAACCGCCATCATCCGCGACAACGTCTCCATCCTGCATGAAGTCACGCTGGGAGGCACCGGGAAAGAGGAAGGGGACCGCCACCCCATCGTGGAATCCGGCGTTTTGATCGGCGCCGGAGCAAAAATTCTGGGCCGTGTCACCATCGGCCAATGCGCAAAAATCGCGGCCTGCTCCGTCGTGCTGGAAGATGTCCCGCCGCACACCACCGTGGCAGGCGTTCCGGCCGTCATTGTCAATGACTCCGTTCCGGATAATCCCGCGCTGGAAATGAACCAGTGTCTTTGCGACTGACGGCTAACGGATTACGAATTCGCAGCATCTCTCCGAACCAACGCGAAAGTGCCCCTGTTCCTTGATAATGGAGGAGAGAGATATATGACTCAAAAAAAGACCAGCCGTAACGCAACATCCTTCATTTCAATATATTAAAATTTGTAATACTTTGAACGTAAGAATTTTGGATTGAGGCCGGATTCGTAATTCGCATATTCATAAAATATGCATCCAAGATTACCCCTTTCCCTGAAAGCCGCGCTTCTGGCTTCCTGCATTTTCTGCCCCTTCATCACCTCCGCTTCCGTATCTGACGGCAGCCTCGGCAACGTCATGTATGTGGGGGACTCCATCACACACGGCATCAACAGCGGCTCCTACCGCTGGGCTCTGCACAAAATCTTCGCGGACAACGGCATTTCCTACAGTGCGGCGGGCATCAACACCGGCAACTACTCCGGCGGCGTGGCGGCGGGTATCTCCTACGGCGGCCGCGTATTCAACAACGCCCATTCCTCCCAGGCAAGCGCCCGCGCCTATGAAATCGCAGGACGCGCAGATGGTGCCAATTACGGACGCTTCAACGGTTCCAACATTAACAACTGGCTGGGCCTTAGCACGGAAAAAACAAAAGGAGGTACTTACACCGGACAAACGTTCACCGGCACCGCCGCCCCAGGCACCTTCTTCATCCTGGCCGGCACCAACGATCTTCTTTCCGACGGCAACAACGGCACGCTCAACGACCGCCTCTCCACCGTCACACAAAACCTGCTTGGAGACATGGATTCCATAGTGGGAGCCATGAAAACCGCCAATAGCAACGCGGAAATCATCGTCCTTTCCATCCCGTGCTGGACCCAGCACTCCAATGGCAATTCCAATGCGACCCACCAGGCCGTGGCCGACTACAATGAATCCCTTAAAAACTGGGGCCGGGACAAGGACGGCGTTACGGTCATTGACGTCAACCAGGGCATCATTGACGTGGCCTCATCCACCCCCTTCTACGGAGTCAGGTCCATGTTCAACAATCCTGCGGGGGACGGCCTGCATCCAAACGCCCAGGGCGATTTGCTGATGGCGGGAAACCTGGCCAAAGGCATGGGCTACGCGGGACGGTCAGCCGGACAGGAAAGGAAAGCCGCCCACGAGCTGGGCGTCAACTTTGGCCAGACGCCGGCTATCACCCAGCAGGAGCTGACGGCCAAGGGCTTTACTGCCAATAACGTCACCATCTCTAATAACACGATCAACTTCAACAAGTCCGGCAGCAGCACCCTGACCTACAACTGGGGTGCCTCCCAGGGGCAGGACAAAGGCTACACGGTGGATTTCACCCTGCGCCTGGGCAACGGTGCCACAGGCGGCTGGGACACCACAAACAACTTTTCCCTGAATCTGGGCAACGGAACGCTGAACGTCAATGAAGCGTACATCCAGTGGGGCAGCACCATCCTGTACTCCAAGGACATGTCCGCCAACGCGGACTCCATCCGCGTAGCCTACGTAGCGGGGGACAACGCTCACGGACTCAGCGCGGGCTACTACGTCTGGCTGGGAGACGTCCTGATCGGGGAAGCGCAGACGGCGGCAGGGGGCAGCTCCTCCGGCCTCACCTTCAGCTATTCCGGCACGCTGGATGCCATCCTGTCCAATCTGGCATTGGACGGCTCTCTCTCCTACGCTCCCTCCTCCAGCGGCATTACCGGGCCGGAAGCCATTTACCTGGCTCATGGGGGAGCCTCCGCCCTGAAACCGGGCATGATTGAATGGACCACGGACACCGGCGCCACAGCCGTAGCGCCGGCGGGAGCCGACAACACGTACAATGTCCGCAACAGCGCCAACTCCAACATTGCCGTCATTACGGGAACGGGAAGTACCAGACTCATTCATGCCAACAGCGGCGCGTACGGTACTGCGGAAAACCGCCAGGACCTGTGGGTAACGCTGGGGGAAGGCGTCATAAGCGATAACGGCTGGATAGGCGGCCACACGTCAGACGACCTGTACGGGGACATCAACTTGCGCTTTGCGGAAGGTTCCATCGGCAAATCGACCGTCTTCGGCACGGTTAACGCCGGAACCGTCCACGGGGACATTTACCTGGAATTCTCCTCTTCCACCGGAAACTTTGATACCTCCTTCACTGCCGGGGAGGCGGACCGCACCTCCGTAGCGGGAGCCTATGCCACCGCCGTGAACGGAGACATTACCATGGTGTTCAATGACGGCATTTTCTCCCACCGCATCTTCGGCGGGGTTTACACGGGGAGCAAAACCATCTCCGGCTCCACCTCCCTTTACATCAACGGCGGCACGTTCATGAATGAAATTTATGCCGGGAACAAGACGCAGGGAACGATTGCCCAGGGAACCAGCCTGACCATCACGGGCACGAACGCCATTCTGGGCAAGGCTGACGGAGACAACTGGGCGTGGACGCTCCTGTGCGGCGGCAACAAAACCAGCGGCACCATCAACGGAGGCACCACCATCACCCTGAAGGACATTGCCGCCACTGCCGGAGACGGATCCGAACACAAATTTGACAAATACGCCGGCACGATTGACGGCAAGGGTGGCGGGACGGTGAACGGGGAAAAGAAGCTCGTCTTTGACCACTACACCGCCGGCTTCCTGGGAACGCTCCAGAACTTTGACAAGGTGCAGGTCACCGGCAACTCGGATCTCGCTCTGGACAAGGCGCTGGGCGATACGGTCGCCTCCCTGACGGTGGATGCAGGCTCCACCCTCCGGTTCAACCAGGACCAGGGGGCTACGCTGGAGATTACCAACAACGGCACGATTCGCACCTCGCACAACCTGACCCTCAAATCCGCAGACACCGGGGCCGGCACCTACCGGGTGGAAGGAGGCACGCTGGACCTGGCCGGACAGGCCGTCTCCGGAAACATATCCATCTGCGAGGGCGCTCTGGCCAACACGGCAGGTCTGGGAGCCGGCAGCGTCTCCATCTCCGGCATCACCGGAAACATAAGCCTGGGCGGGCTGGAGGGCGGCAAGCTGGGCTCCATCAACATGGGCAGCGGCACCGGCACCATCTCCGGCCTGACGGGCCATGCGGACCTCTCCGGCTCGGACACCCAATTGAGGCTTTCCGCCGCCAACATGGGCGCGGAGGGCACGGGAATCATCCAATTCAATAACGCGGACGGTTCCAGCCTCACGCTGGGAGAACTCACCCTGACGCTGACGGCGGATGCCGTGGCCCGGCTCACCGCTCCCGGAGACTATGCCTTCCACATCACCAACGCCGCTCTTCATGCAGACCCCAACAACATCACGCTGAGCGAATACAACGGCATGGCCTGGGACATTACCCGGACGGAAGGCGGCCGGGTGATCATCTCCTTTGGTCAGCTGGACGCCATGGTCATTGACAGCAACACCGTCAAAAACGTCACCTCCGCCGCCACCCTGGGAGCAACGCCCAGCGTCACCAACAACGGAACGCTCAACATTGACTTGTCCCAGGGGACTGCTCCCCAGGACAAGGCAACCACCATCCGCTACCTGGCCGGCACGGAAGCCGCTGCCCTTCTCAACACGGGCACGGACCATGATGTAATCATCACGCTGCTCAATGAAACCTCCGCAGACCCGGACAAACCCGGCAACACCGCTTACGCAGGCTCCATTCTGGGAAGCGCCCAACTGGTCAAGGACGGAGAACGGAGGCTGACCATTGACGGCAGAATCACCGCCTCCGCTCTGAACGTGCAGCAGGGGGAACTCGTGCTCCAGAACACAAAGGAAAGCTCCATCATCTCCGGCGCCCTGAACGTGGAGCAGGATGCCGCTCTGACGCTCAACTCAGCCTCCCTGGCCGCCGCGGACCTGACGGGCTCGGGCTCCATCACCCTGGCCGGGGGGGGCCCTGCTCACCATCGCCAGGGACACGCTTTCGGACCTGACGCTCAACGCGGCCATCTCCGGGACAGGCACCCTGAAGCTGGACAACTGCAATCTGGTTCTAGGCACGGGCAGCAATCTGGGAGAAAACGTGCTGCTCCATCTGGGCGGCGGCGGCCTGCGCCTGCAGGACGGCTCCACGATCGCCCTGGAAGGCCTGCACCAGGAGCAGGAAAACGGCACGCTCCACCTGGGGGCAAACGGACGTCTGGAACTGGCCTCCAACGACGGGAAAACCTACTCCTTCAAGGGAAACATCACCGGTACGGGCGCCATCGCCCACCGTGGGGAAGGCACGCAGATCATCCTCTCCTCCGGGAACGGCAATGTGGACGTCAGCCATACCCAAGTGGGCGGCCACCTCGTGCTGGGAGACAAGGATCTGGCGGCGGAGGGCACCATCGCCTACAGGGACATCTCCATAGGCAGCAACACCCGGGACGCCTCCGGACTGGACGCCACGGCGGACCTCTCCCTGATGAACAACACCACGGCCAACACGCTCTCCATGGCCTCCAACGGCAAACTCTACCTGGGCGGCAACCCCAGCCAGAGGGCGGTCCGGCTCGTGCTGACCGGCAGCAACGGCGGCGTGGCGGCGGACCTGGCCTCCGGCGCATCGCTGGACCTCACCGTCAACACGGAAACCGTCTCGCACAGCGCCGATGCCCGCTGGGCGGCCATCCAGGCGGAAAACGGCTCCATCCGCATCAACGGAACCTCCCCGTCCATCAACGTCAACATTTACGGCCTCGGCTCCGCGGGGGACTGGGCTATCCTGCCTCAATTCACCATCAACGCCCTCTATGCGGAAAACGGCCTGGTCACGGCGGACGGGGCCAGCTGGACGGCGGACATGGTGAACCTGACCTATGCCGGCTTTGCCAACCTCGTCTATGACATCGGCAAAGTGCTCTCCGGCGACGGCAAGCTCTTCCAGGTCCAATTCACCAAACTGGGGGACAGCCCGCTGAAGGGCTACGCCTCCACGGACAACCAGAAAACCGCCGTGGACAGCCTGTGGGCCGTCACCTCCGCCCCGCAGGACATCAGCCCCGCCATGATGGAATTCCTCAATGCCGTGGGGAACGCCCAGGCCGCCGGTGACACGGGAACCATTCAGTCCGCCCTCTCCTCCTATGCGGGCAGCGGGATTACCGCCCTGCACTCCGCCCAGAAGGGAGCCCTGAAGGACCAGGTGCTGCACCTGAGAAACAGAATCACGCACATGGGAGCCTCCCTGCAATACGTCAACGACGACCTTCCCCGCTTCAACACCTGGATTGAAGGGGAGGGCGGCTACCGCAAGCTGGATGACCGAATGGACGAATCAGGCTACAAGCTCAACACCTGGGGGGGCACCTTCGGCTTTGACGTCACGTGCAGCGACAGCTTCGTGTGGGGCGCGGCCTTCTCCGCCAGCTACGGGGATCTGGACGCCTACAGGGCCAACGGAAACCTGGACTCCTACTACGGCAACCTGTTCTTGCGCCTCCAATCCGGCCGCTGGGCCCACAACCTCATTCTCACCTACGGATGGAATGACGCCACCCTCAACCGCACGGCGGGCGTGGCGGGAACCGACATGTACTCCATGCACGGCAGTACCAGCGGCAGCAGCTGGGGCGCGTTCTATGAAGGCACGTATGACCTGTACCTGAACGAAAACAGGACTTCCGTCTTCCAGCCCCTGGTGAATGGCTCCATCTACAAGAGCCGGATGGACGGCTTTACGGAAACCGGAGGCCTGGGCATGAGCGTGGAGGACATGGACTCCACCTACGGCACGGTGGGGCTGGGCGCCAGGCTCCGCGGGGAACTCTCGGAAAGTCTGATGGGAAGAGCCTCTATGGGCGAACTGCGGGTGCAGGTTGTCCAGAACCTGGGCGACCGGAAAACCACCGCCGCGCTGGCGCCCGTCGGCGCGCCGGGAGCCGGCTTCCGTGTGAACGGGGCCAGGGAAGGCTCCACCGGCGTGCAGATAGGAGCCGGCCTCACCATTCCGGTGGGTTACACCGGCTCGCTCTTTGCGGATGTCAACGCCGACTTGCGCAGCCGTGCCAACAGCCTCAACGGAAGCATCGGTTACAGACTGACCTTCTAATTTAAAAATCTTCGGGGTGTAATTGCAACCGGGGGCATCGCAGTCTTGCTGCGGTGCCCCCCTCTGCATCAGGAAATCTCCTCCGGGCCGGAGCGGACTTCATCCGGCATCCGGGAAGGGTCCTTCACCTGCCCGGTGCCTTCAATCACGTATTTGTAGGAGGTCAGCTCCCGCAGGGCCATCGGCCCCCGGGCATGAAACTTGTCCGTGCCGATGCCTATTTCCGCGCCGAATCCAAACTCTTCCCCGTCGCTGAACCTCGTGGAGCAATTGTGGTACACGCACGCGCTGTCCACGCGGCTCATGAAATAATCGCGGGCCTTCCCGTCCTCCGTCACAATGGAATCGCTGTGGTGGGAACCGTAGCGGTTGATATGCTCCACGGCCTCCCGGACGCCGTCTGCCACCTTCACGGACAGGATGAGGTCTTCATACTCCGTGGACCAGTCCTCCTCTGACGCGGGAACGGCTTCCGGCCCGAAAAACGGCATGCTCCGCCCGCACACGCGGCACTCCACACCACGCTGGCGCATGCGCTCCGCCACCATCGGGAGGAACCGTTCCGCCACGGCAGCGTCCACCAGCAGGGTTTCTGCCGCGTTGCAGACTCCCGGCCGCTGGGTCTTGGCATCGTCCAAAATATTGAGGGCCATCTTCAAATCCGCGGCGGCGTCCACATACACATGGCAAATGCCGTCCAGATGCTTCAGCACCGGAACCCTGGCATACTCCATTACGGTGCGTATCAGCCCCTTCCCTCCCCTGGGAATAATCACGTTCAGGCAGGAATCCAGCTCGCACAACTGCTTCACCTCCTCCCGGCTACCCGAATCAAGAAGTTGGAGGGCGTCCGCCGGAACGGCAGACTCCGCAAGGGCTTTCCGCAGCACTGCCACAAGAACCCTGTTGGTCCGCAGAGACTCGCTGCCGCCGCGCAGAATAACGGCATTCCCGGATTTCAGGCACAGGGAGGCGGCATCACAGGTGACGGAGCCCCTGCTCTCGTAAATAAACCCGATGGCCCCCAGAGGAACGCGCACCTGGCGAATATGCAGTCCATTGGGGCGCGTCCATTCCCGGATGCACTCGCCCACCGGATCGGGAAGGGCCGCTACCTGCTCCATGCCGCGCGCCATATGTTCCACGCGCTCCGGAGTCAGCAGCAGCCTGTCCAGAAACGCGGCATTCCGCCCGTTCTTTCCCGCCTCTTCCATATCCAGGGAATTCTCCCGGATAATTCTCTCCGCGGCTCCCCGGACGCCTGCGGCCATCAGGAGCAGGGCAGCCGTCTTCTCCTGCGGACTCAGGGCTGCCATTTCACGGGAAGCGGCCACTGCCGCGCGTCCCAAGGCTTCAAGAGGATTCTCCATATTCATCACTTCATCCCTTCCTGGCAGGTGCAAAAAACGTTCCTGCGCCCTCCCTGCCGCCTTCCAACAGCAACCCGATGCGTTCCGGATGACGGCCATTCATCATGTAGGTGCCTACCCCGGCATTCACAGCTTCCCGAATGGCCTGGAGCTTGGCGCTCATGCCGCCCATGGAAAAACGGCCCCGGTCCTCCTCCGCAAACGCCAGAACGGCATCCACATCCTCCACCCTGTGGATGATGGCCTCCCGGCTTTCCCCCGGCGGATACAGGCCGTCCACGCTCGTCAGGATGAACAGGGCGTCCGCTTCCAGCATGCGGACAATGTGCACGGAAAGAATATCGTTGTCCCCGAACTTCAATTCCTCCACGGACACGGTGTCATTCTCGTTCACGATGGGAATAATCCCTCCGTGCTCAAACAGGCGCATCACCGTGGCCTGAACATGGTGGCGGCGGCTCTTTAAATCGTCCGCCGTCAGCAAAAGCTGGGCCACATCCACGTCAAAATGGTTGAAAAGATTCTCATACGTCTGCATCAGCCGCGTCTGCCCCACCGCGGCACAGGCCTGCTTGAGGGACAGCTCCTGCGGATAGGACGGAAGCCCCAGTACGGAAACCCCCGCCCCGACCGCGCCGGAACTCACCAGCACCACCTGGTGGCCCTGCTGCATCAAATCCGCCAGGGCGCTCACCAAATGCACGATGGAAGAGCCGTCCAACGTTCCGTTCTCACGGGTCAGCACGCCCGTTCCTACTTTCACTACGATCTTCATGCGTCTGCCGCCACTGTACACCAGACGGTCTTCCCGAGAAAGGAAGAAAAAAACTCCCCCCGGATCGTCTCTCCCTCCAAATGATACGCTGTGGCAAAAGAGGAAAACCGCGCCCTCCTCCGCATCCGGACTCAGGGAAGCGGCAGCATCCTTTCACCGGAACACGCAGGACAATCTAAAATAACTTTTGAGTAACAACGCCTTTTGAAAACGGACTTTCATTGACCCGTGACGCATGCCGCGCCATAGTGGCCATATGATCAGATTCGTCCTTCTTCTCCTGTGCCTGGGCATAGCCGGACTCTCCCCCGTCTTCGCGGAGGAGGGCGCCGCCCCGGCGGACTACGACAAACAGGAAAGAACGAGAACCCTGGCCGTCGGTCAAGACGACACGTACGGCCAGTTGGAGAACAGCATGATCTCGTTCATGGAACGGCATCGCGACGTCCTCCCCTTCCGGATGCAGCCTCGATTCCGGGGAGAAAGCTTTTACTGGGAATTGCCCGCATGCCAGCCCTGGCTTTTCCATGCTCCGTGGCAGGACCAGGACGATCCCCGCGGAATGCAGGAAAATCCCCGCTACATCCTCTTTCCGGTCATTCTATTCCCCAGTGGAACATGGATGGCCGGCCGTTTTTATCCAAAGGGCACGGAACAGGAAATGTACGATGTCCTGAAGCCTGAAGAAGGGAAAAAGAAAAAATGCGTGAACATCTGCATTCCTCCACAAGCCTTCATGAGCTTCGTCCGGGACAGGTTCAGCCATCTGGCGGGGCTTACGCAGAGCAGAATCACGCTGGCCCCCTATCAACCGGAACCGCGGAAGGAAATGCACATCCAGCGTCCGGAACACCCCGTCAACATCCTCCCGGCATTGCCGGATCCGGCGCCCCAATACCAAAAACCGGGCGGAAGCTCCGCATCTGAGGAACTTCCGCCCGGAAAAGGCCAACCGACTACCCCTTGAACATGCCCAGGGCCCTGGCGACGCCCTCCCCGTACTCGGGATCGCACTCCATGCAGTGGTCAATATGGCGCTGCTTGATGAAATCCGGCGCATCACCCATGGCCCGCGCGGTATTGCCGTACAAAGCTTCCCTCTGTTCCGGCGTCATCAGGCGGAACAGGGCGCGCGGCTGGGAATAATAATCGTGGTCGTCTTCATGGAAATCCCAGTGCCAGGCCGCTCCGTCCAACTCAAGCGGCGGCTCCCGGAACTCCGGCTGCTGCTTCCACTCTCCGTAGCTGTTCGGTTCATAACCCAGCGTACCGCCTGCGTTGTCGTCCACACGCATCATGCCGTCACGGTGGTAGCTATGGAATGGGCACCGGGGTGCGTTCACGGGAATCTGGTTATGATTCACGCCCAGCCTGTAACGCTGCGCATCACCATAAGAAAACAGACGACCCTGAAGCATTTTGTCCGGAGAAAAGCCGATGCCGGGCACAATATTGGCCGGATTGAACGCCGCCTGTTCGATCTGGGCGAAATAATTGTCCGGATTCCTGTTGAGCTCCAGCACGCCCACTTCCATGAGC
Source organism: Akkermansia sp. RCC_12PD (assembly GCF_036417355.1). Classification (NCBI taxonomy): domain Bacteria; kingdom Pseudomonadati; phylum Verrucomicrobiota; class Verrucomicrobiia; order Verrucomicrobiales; family Akkermansiaceae; genus Akkermansia; species Akkermansia sp. RCC_12PD. Next base: position 762,323 of record NZ_CP143889.1, read on the forward strand.
GGATAATCTCCATGCGGCCATACCTTGGTCAGGTCAAACGGATTGAAGGAACACGCCTTCGCCTGCTCCTGGGTCATGACCTGAATGTACATCGTCCAACGCGGGAAATCCCCCTTTTCAATGCTTTCATACAAATCGCGCTGGTGGCTTTCACGGTCCTTCGCGACAATAGCCTCCGCCTCTTCATCCGTGAGGTTCCTGATGCCCTGCTGGGTCTTCAGGTGGAACTTCACCCAGAATCTCTCGTTATCCGCGTTCAACATGCTGAACGCATGGCTGCCGAAACCGTGCATGTGCCGGTAGGAAGCTGGAATGCCGCGGTCGCTCATAACCACGGTCACCTGGTGGAAAGCCTCCGGAAGGGAGGACCAGAAATCCCAGTTGTTCCGGGCGCTCCGCAAATTGGTGCGCGGATCGCGCTTGATGGCGTGGTTCAAGTCCGGAAACTTGAGCGGGTCCCTCAGGAAAAACACGGGCGTATTGTTTCCTACCAGGTCCCAGTTGCCCTCCTCCGTATAAAACTTGATGGCAAAACCGCGGATATCCCGTTCCGCATCCGCCGCGCCCCGTTCCCCCGCTACCGTGGAAAAGCGGACCAGGAGATCGGTCTTCTTGCCCACCTCTGAAAACAGGGCCGCCTTCGTGTACCGGGTGATATCATGCGTTACGGTAAAGGTGCCGAAAGCTCCGGAACCTTTGGCGTGCATGCGCCTCTCCGGAATCACCTCGCGGTCGAAATGGGCCAGCTTCTCCAGAAACCAGACGTCCTGCAGCAGCATGGGGCCGCGCGGACCGGCCGTTAAAACGTTCTGGTTGTCCGGAACAGGAGCTCCGGCTTCGGTAGTTAAATTTTTCGAATCACTCATGCAATATTTTTTATTTAGAATAATTAAAACAAATTTCCAAACCATGTCAATGACCGAATCCCCGGGAAACTGGAAAGAAAAAACCACAGTCCCCAATTTCCCTTTTTCCGGGCTGCCGGATCATCCGGAAACCCTTGCCGGAGACGCATTTTAGACTTTCCATGCAGGGCGGTTCTCGTCATATTGCCCTGGCATGAATCTTGACCTTCTCCAAAAAGCCGCCAACCAGGCGCGGGGCCTTGCCATGGATGCCGTTCACGACTGCGCATCCGGCCACCTGGGCCTTCCCCTGGGGTGCGCCGAAATCGGGGCCGTCCTGTTCGGTGATCTGCTCAACGTCTGCCCGTCCCAGCCCCGCTGGCTCAACCGCGACCGGTTCATTCTCTCCGCGGGCCACGGCTCCATGTTCCTTTACGGCTGGCTGCACCTGTCAGGATTCAACGTCGGCGTTGAGGACCTCAAAAACTTCCGTCACAAGGGCTCCATTACGCCCGGCCACCCGGAATTTCGGGATACCGAAGGCGTGGAATGCACCACGGGACCGCTCGGCCAGGGTATTGCGAACGCCGTCGGATTCGCCCTCTCCGCCAGGCGCGCCTCCGCGCGGTTCAACAAGCCCGGCATGGACATCTTCACCCAGAACATCTTCTGCCTGGCGGGAGACGGCTGCCTGCAGGAAGGGGTGGCCCGCGAAGCGCTCGCCCTGGCCGCCGTGCTGAAGCTGGACAACCTCATCCTCATTTATGACTCCAACGACATCACGCTGGATGCCCCTGCGGAACGCACCCAGCTTGCCGACCCGCGCGCGGTGTATGAAGCCCTGGGCTGGGAGGTGCGCCAAATTGACGGGCACGACTTGAAAGCCGTTGCGGAAGCGGTGGAAGCCGCCAAAGCGGCCAAAAATGGCAAACCCCAGCTCATCGTCGCCAAAACCGTCATCGGCAAGGGCATCCCCGGCATTGAAGGCACCACCAAGGGCCACGGCGAAGGCGGGGCCAGGCTTCTGGAAGAAGCGCATGCCAACTGGGGCATCCCCGCCGGGGAACGCTACTATGTTTCCGAAGACGTCCGCGCCTACTTCAACGACCTCAAGGCCCGGCGGGAAGCCGCCTTCTCCGCCTGGAACGCCATGTACCGGGAATGGCGCCAATCCTTCCCGGAACTTGCCGCGGAACTGGACGCCGGAATGGACGCCTGCGCCAGGGGCGTGGACCCCTCCGTTTCCGACAAGGACATCCCCGCCTTCTCCCCGGACTACAGCGACGCCACCCGTTCCTCCGGCTCCGTGGCCATCAACGCCATCGCGAAGGCCGACCCCTGGTTCCTGACTACCAGCGCGGACCTGTACAGCTCCAATAAAAACTACCTCAACGGCGGCGGAGACTTCTCCGCGGAAAATCCGGAAGGCCGCAACTTCTGGTTCGGCATCCGGGAACACGCCATGGCCTCCATCTGCAACGGCATCGCGTACGACGGCCTGTTCCGCGTGAGCGCCGCCACCTTCTGCGTATTCGTGGACTACATGCGCGCCGCTATCCGCGTGGCCGCCCTGAGCGGACTGCCCGTCACCTACATCCTGACGCACGACTCCGTGGCCGTGGGTGAAGACGGCCCCACCCACCAGCCGGTGGAAACCGTCTCCGGCCTGCGCGTGATCCCCAATCTGGACGTCATTCGCCCGGCGGATCCGGAAGAAACGGCCGGAGCCTGGATGGCCGCCCTGCAAAGGGCCGACGGCCCCACCGCCCTGATCCTTACCCGCCAGAAAGTGGCCACGTTAAACGACATCCCCGTGGAAACGCGCCGCCAGGGCGTGCTGAAAGGCGGCTACGTAGCCCGCCGGGAACAGGACAAGCTGGAAGCCGTCATCCTTGCGTCCGGTTCCGAACTGGAACTGGCCCTGAAGGCCGCGGAACGCCTCGGCAGCGGAATCCGCGTGGTCTCCATGCCCAGCTTCTTCCGCTTTGATGCCCAGCCTGCCGAATACCGGGAAAGCGTGTTGCCCCCCTCCTGCATGAAGAGGGTCTCCGTGGAAGCCGGCGTAACGGGACTGTGGTGGAAATACCTGGGCTGCCAGGGTGAAGCCGTGGGCATCAACCGCTTCGGCTTCTCCGCCCCGGGCAATCAGGTCCTGGACGAACTCGGCATGAACGTGGACAACGTCGTCAACGCCATTCAAAACGTGCTTGCCAGATAAGACGGACGGAATTGCTTCCGAATGCAATTGTCAAAGGCTGTCCTGCCGATGCAGGGCAGCCTTCTCTTCATCCATCCGGCCCATGCGAGCAAACAAGGCAGCCTCCCGCGCCATTCGCAACGGTTCCGTCTCGCCGCCCCGCTTTGAAAAGCTCCAGCCTTCCGTGGCCGGAACCGCAACGGAGAAACACTTTCACGGAAGGCGGAAATGCGCCGCATGAAAAGCCTTGTGCCGCTTACAGCTTGTGCCCGAAGGAATCGCCGGGCTTCAGGGACTTGATCAGCTCCACCAGCAGCTTGATGGTATCTTCCACATCGCTGAGGGCGGCGGTTTCCACCGGGGAATGCATGTAGCGCAGCGGCAGGGAAACCAGCGCGGACGCCACCCCGTTGCGGGAAACGTAAATGCTGTCCGTATCCGTCCCGGTGCGGCGGCCCGCAGCTTCATGCTGGAGATTGATCTTATTCTTGTCAGCCACGATTTCCAGGCGGGCCACCAGATTGGGATGGTTGGCGGTTCCGTGAATGACGGCGGGGCCCTTCCCCAGCTTGATATCCCCGAACTTCCCCTTGTCCAGGCCGGGAGAATCCGTAGCGTGCGTCACGTCTATGCAGATGGCGGCCTCCGGCTGGATGCGGTGGGTAATCATCCCGGCACCGATGCAGCCCACTTCTTCCTGGACGGCGTTGACCAAGGCTACGTTCCAGGCCAGGGGCTTCTTCTGCTTGCACAGGCGTTTGGCTATCTCCGAAAGAACGAAGCCGCTGAGGCGGTTGTCCAGCGCGCGGCAAACCAGCTTGTTCTCATTCATCAGCATGGGGCCGTCGCAATAAACGCCCACGTGCCCCACGCGCAGCCCCAGGTCGGCCACCTCCTTGTCGGAGGAAGCGCCCACGTCAATGTAAATTTCCCAGATCTTGGGCTCCTTCTCCCCACCTTCGCGCAGGTGGATGGCCGTATTCCCCGTAATGCCCATCACTTCCCCCTGGCTGCCCAGGAAGCGCACGCGGCGCCCGCGCGCGATGGCCGTATCCGTTCCGCCCACGCGTTCCACGTACAGGAAGCCCTCCGGCGTAATGTGGCGGATCATGAAGCCGATCTCATCGGCATGGGCCTCAATCATCAGGGTGGGAGCGTTCTCCTTGTCCGCATGGAAGGTGGCCCACGTATTCCCGTAAGTGTCGCACTGGACATCCTCCGTGTACTTCCGCATCTCATCCGCCCAAATGCGCTGGGCGTCTATCTCAAAACCGGAAGGACTGGGAGTCTCCAGAAGTTCCGTTAAAAACTCAAGGCTGTCGTCGCTGATCTTCATATCCCCGTTTATAGCACCGTTCCGGATGCCGCTCAACCGGAAAGAAGGATGGATGCTGCATCTTCAGCAGGGGAATGTACACACAGAAAAGCCCGCATGCCGGGCAGGGCACGCGGGCTCTCATAAATGGGCAAAAATCAGGCCTGAAGCCCCCGGGAAATACCCTCCAGAACGTCAGCCTTCCCCATGATGTATCCGGTGTCCGGATCATGGTACTGCGTGGAATGCACGGAAATTCTGCCGCTTCCGTAAGGATCCGCCTCCTTCGCTATCGGAAGGCGCCCCACGAGGGAAGGAAAGCATGCTTCCGCCAGTTCAAAGGCAGTGACGGGTTCCGGAACCAGATTGACGGCAAAAAGGCCGCATTCCCATGCTTTTTCCACATCATTTACGATGCGGCACATGGGGTAGAGCTGGTGGCGTTCCAGCAGGGCCACGTCCAGTTCGTCCTTTCCTTCCGGCGCATTTGCCAGCAGATCCGCCACGCTCATATCCGCACCCGTTCCGGTGACTTCCGGCAGGTACACGTTGAGCACGCGGCCGAATTTGAGGTTGACGTAATCCCTCAATTCCGCCAGGGCTGAGAGGAAGGCATCTTCAAACTCATGAACCAGCGGGGAATCTTCATTCCCCGTCTCCGGCTGGGTATCGATGCTGGTGACGTAAGTCAGGCGTTCGATTTTCACCTCGTGCAGAATGTCTATCAACTGCCGGACATGGGAAATGAATGCCTCCTCATTCCTTCGGATGGCACGGCGGCCTTCCCACAGGGACGGACAAATGAGAACAGCCTGGCCGAATTCCCGGCCGCGCAGGAGCGGCAGATTCGTTTCGTCAATCAGGTAGTCGAAATACCGTTTTGAGGTCCAGAAAGAACCCAGGGCGTTCGAGGAGCTGATGAATACCGTATCTGTCATGTTGAGGAGGAAGGGTGCTAGGTTGTTGCAGACTCCCGGAACTTATTTCAGGGCGTCAAAGGCGGATTTGAAAAGGAAATAACCCCAGCCCCAGTCTTCATGGGCCGCCCAGTCCTTGTCGTAATGGTGGCGGGGAAGCAGGAAGCGTTCCGGGTGGGGCATCAGGCCCATGGCACGGCCGGTGGCGTCCTGGAGCCCGGCAATGCTGCAGGCGCAGCCGTCGCGGTTGTCCGCATACTGCAGGGCCACATACCCGGCGGCCAGATACTTTTCCGCATCTCCGGGCCTGGTGACCAGGCGGCCTTCCGCGTGGGCGGAGGGCAATTCAAACTCGTCCGGAAGCCCCTGCAGGAACGGGGAATCCTTTGCCACCTTCACCAGCTTGGCCCACAGGCATTCAAAGCGTTCGCTCTTGTTGTCAATCAGGCTGGAGGAAGGAAGGATGCCGAGCTTGGTCAGAATCTGGAACCCGTTGCAGATGCCCAGGATAAGGCCCCCGCCGGCGTGGTGCCTGTGCAGGGCGTCTCCCAGGAAACGTTCCGTTTCCAGCTGCGCCAGGCGTCCGCTGGTAACGTAATCCCCGTAGCTGAAACCGCCGCTGATGACGACAAGCTGGGACTTGGCCACGTGTTCCGGCGCGGCGGTGGCGATGGGCTGGACCTGGGTGGAAAAGCCGACCGTGCGCAGGGCGCGTTCCGTTTCCACATCGCAGTTGGTGCCGGGGTATTTGAGTAAAAGTGCGTGAGGCATGTGAGTAAGTGTCAAATCGTTGTAGGTTGAATGCGGGACTGTTGAAATCAATAGTAGGGGGTGAGTCCGTCCTTCCAGAGTTTCTTGAGTCTGGCAAGTTCGCAGTCCAGAACCTTTTCCCCGCCGCAACAGGTAACTGCAAGGCGTTTTTCCGGAGTTGCGCGCCCGATGCAGGCACAGGGGAAGCCCTCCATGGCCGCCTCAAAATCCGCGGCGAACTCGGGGTCCACCTCCACCAGGATGCGGCCCGTGCTTTCACTGAACAGGGGAATGGCCGGGGACTTCCAGCCGTTCACGGTAGGAATCTTCGTCAGGTCAAGCTGGACGCCGCCCTTGCCGGAAAAGGCCATTTCAGCCGCCGTGACGGCCAGGCCGCCTTCGGAAACGTCGTGGGCGGAAAGAACCAGGCCGGAAGTCAGGGCATTGTAGTACGCCTTGTACAGCTGCATGTTTTTCGCGCAGTCCGTCTGCGGCACCTTGCAGTCGTTCACGCCGTGCGTGCGTGCAAAGACGGAGCCGCCCATTTCATCTTCCGTATTGCCGATGAGGTACAGCAGGCTGTCGTCCCGGCGCATGGAGGAGCCGATGGCGTGGTCCGGGCTTTCCACCACGCCGAAACCGGAACAGAGGAACGTGACGGGCACGTTGATGGGGCCGTCTTCCGTCTCAAAATAATTGTAGAAGGAATCCTTGCCGGAAATGAACGGGGCGTTGTAGGCGTCCGCGGCCCTGGCGATGGCTTTTACGCACTCCACCAGGCGGCCGAGCTCCTCCGGATCTTCCGGATTGCCCATGCAGAAATTGTCCAGCAGGCCGATCTTGTCCGGGTTGGAGCCTACCAGGATAAGCTGGCGCACACACTCGTCCACGGTGCCGGTACCCATGGCGTAAGGATCCGTCTTGCCCCATTCCGGAAGAATGGCGCAGGCCATGGCCATGCACTTGTCCGAGCCGTCGATGTCCACCACGGAACCGTCCTGCGGTGCGTCCGCCGTGGCGCCCGCGAGGGGCTTCAGAATCGTGTTGCCCTGCACTTCATGGTCGTATTCCCGGATGATGGGTTCGCGGGAAACGATGGCGAAATCGCTCATGACGGTTTCCAGGGACTTGCCGAGGTCCTCGTCCGGCATCGGCTGCCCGGTGAGTCCCTGCCCGCTGGTGAACACGGAAGAAAGCTTCTTGACTGGGGCTTCATGCAGCTTGGAATTGTCCAGGCAGCACACCAGTTCCCCCTTGTGCCAGACCTTGAGGATGCCCGTATTGTCCGAATGGCCCAGGACGGTCAGCTCCGTCTGGAAAGTATCCGCCAGCTTCTGGAGTTCCGGCAGGTCTTTTTCCTCCACGGCCATCACCATGCGTTCCTGGGACTCGGAAAGGAAAATCTCCCAGGAAATCAGGCCCGGCTCCTTCAGGGGGGCGTTGTCCAGGAAAATCTCTCCGCCCGTGACGGAAAGCATTTCCCCGGCGGCGGAGGAAAAACCGCCCGCGCCGCAGTCCGTGATGAACACGATCAGGCCGCGTTCGCGCGCTTCCAGAATGAAATCCAGCGTCTTCTTCTCTTCAATCGGGTTGCCGATCTGCACGGCGGTGAAATCCTCCTCATGGGAGGCCTCATCCAGCGCGGCGGAAGAAAAGGTGGCGCCCTTCAGGCCGTCGCGCCCGGTCCGGCCGCCGATGACGATCACCTTCAGGCCGGGGCGCATTTCCTTGAGGATGTCCCCGCGGGGAATGACGCCGGCGGTTCCGCAGAACACGAGCGGATTGTAAATGTAAGTGGGGTCGAACTGGATAGCCCCGTTCACCGTCGGAATGCCCATGCGGTTGCCGTAATCGCGCACGCCGCGCACCACGCCGCGCATGATGCCCAGCGGATGAATGACATCCGGGGCGGTGATGGAGGCGGGGTCCGTGTCCGGAGCGCCGAAGCAGAACACATCCAGGGAGGCGATGGGCTTGGCCCCCTTCCCTGCGCCCAGAATGTCGCGGATGACGCCGCCCAGGCCGGTATTGGCCCCTGCATAGGGTTCAATGGCGGAGGGGTGGTTGTGCGTCTCCGCCTTCAGGCAGACGGCCAGCTTGTCGTCCAGGGCGATGAAGCCGGCGTTGTCATCAAACGCGCTGAGCACGAAGCCCGGCTTGCGTTCCATGATCTTCTCGGAAGGCTTCTTGATGTAAGTCTTGAACAGGCTGTCCACGGTCTCCGGCGCGCCTCCGTTTACGCTGTGGCTGATGGAGGCGGAGAAAATGCGGTGCTTGCAGTGTTCCGACCAGGTCTGGGCGATTACTTCCAGTTCCACGTCGGTGGGGTCGCGGTCCACTTCGCGGAAAATCTGCTGGACGACTTCCATGTCCTCGCGGGACAGGGAAAGCTTCTGCTGCTTGCTGAGCTCAAGCAGCTCGTCGCTGCTCAGGTCTCTCACGGGAACGGTGCGGTAGGTTTTGGCGGACATATTGCTGGGAAAAAGTAGGCGTGAGGGGGAAAAATCAGGCGATGGTCCAGTTGTGGATGGCGGGATTGCAAACGTCCTTGGCGAAGCGTTTGGAAAGGCTCTCCCGGTCCCCCTGGCCGAAAACATACACGCGCTGCGTGATCTTCAGCCCGTCCAGGGTAAAGCCCATATTCTTGCGGCCACGGTAATTCTGCAGGATGGCCTCCTTCTCCAGATCCAGGGCCCCGGCCTTCATGCCGTAGTCGATGGTGAAAAGGGCTCCCGTCAGAATGGGGGCGTCCTGCTCGCTGCATTCCTGGGCAATGGGGTCAACCAGCACGCTCAGGAGGTAGTCGCGGGCTTTCTGCTCGTCTCCGGTGATTTCCACCGTGTACACGCGGCTGCGGCGGAAAGTGAGGCCGGCATTCAGAGGGGTGTAAAGCAGGGCGTCTGCATTGGCTGCGGCCTGGAATCGGCTGATAACTTCAAAATGGAGGGTCATATGGCTCAGAAATGTGGTAAAATGAAAAATGGGGGCCGGCTGGCCGGCCGGCTCCCATGGGGAAAGGCTTGCGGATCAGGCCTTGTGCTGGAGGCGGGAAAGGACTTCCTCATACGCTTCCATCACATTGCCCAGATCCTGGCGGAAGCGGTCCTTGTCCATCTTCTCGCCGGTCTTGATGTCCCACAGGCGGCAGGTGTCCGGGGAAATCTCGTCCGCCAGCACGATCTGGGAGGGATCTTCCGCCAGGCGGCCGAACTCAATCTTGTAATCCACCAGCGTCAGGCCTACCTGCTTGAAAAAGTCGATCAGCACGTCGTTCACGATCAGCGCCTGCTTCTTGAGGAAGGCGCACTCCTCTTCCGTGGCGGCGCCCAGTTCCCGGGCATAATCGTCATTGATGAAGGGGTCTCCCAGATCGTCGTCCTTGTAGGAAAACTCCACGATGGGTTTCTTGAAGGGGGTGCCTTCCTTGACACCCATGCGGCGGCTGAAGGAACCGGCGGCAATGTTGCGCACGATCACTTCCAGCGGAAGAATGGAAACCTTCTTGACGTCGATGTTGATGTCATCCACGTCGGCGACCAGATGAGTCTTCACACCCTTTCCCTCAAGCATTCTGTAAATGAGCAGGGTGATGGCCTTGTTCAGCTTGCCCTTGTTCTCGAACTGGGCTTTCTTGGCGCCGTTTCCGGCAGTGGCGTCATCCTTGTACTCCATGCGGAGGACATTGGGAGTATCGGTCATATAAAGTCTTTTGGCCTTGCCTTCGTAGATAGGTTCCATGATACGTTTTACGCGGGGTTGAATGCGTGCGGGGATGTTACGCCAGACGGTACGCAGGGTCAAGCCGCAACTGGCTGAAGAACACCCCTCCGGCCCGGCCGGGGAAAGGCCGCGCAAAAATGCGGACGGGCGCAGCGGGAAGTCATTTGAAGAAAGTCATTTGAAAACAGCCTGCCGCAAGACAACTGCAGGGTGGAAAACCGGAAAACACGGAACTCCCGGGAATGAACGACAGGTACAGATGCGGAACCTTTCCCAATGAGGTTTGAAAACAGCTCATGAACCTATGAATCACCGGGGCGCCGCAACATGGCTTGACTATTCTTAATCATCTTGACGCGCTCTTTTCTTCTTGTTAGGAAGCCTATTGATGTTCAGGATATTTGCATGCGCCTGGCTGGTATTGGCAATTCCATTTTTCGGACTGGGGGAGGAACCCGAAGATGAAACCTATGTCGTCCTGCGGAGTCCCGCCCAGTATTTTGCAGCGGGATATCATGATTCCTACTATTGGACAGTCCTGTTTCCGGACAATCCTTCATTTTCCTATGCGTGTATCTATCTTCCCTCGTTTAATCGCGAATTTGGTTTTTATCTGGAGGGAAACGATTTGATCTGGGCCAGGGCAGTCGGGCCCTCCAGTGTGCAAATGCTCTCCCAAACGCCCATTGTGGACTTGCAAAGCCAGGGAGCGGACCGCTGCGCCGTTCTGCTGATGTGCCTGCAATTTCCAATTCTGGGGAACATGCTGGAAGGGTGGGACGGCATGACAGGCGGAAGGGAGGAAGATATATTCAGCACCTCTTCCGAAAGGAAGGGCTTGCTTTCCAAATTGCCCCAATACGGGGAATGGCGCATGTTCGCGGCCCGATGGATGGAATCCATGATCAACCCGTTTCTCTACCGGCATCTGTACGTCAAAAGAGGGAAAATAACCTTGAATCCGGCCTTGGCCGATGCTTTGCGGAAAACCTGGGATGAGGCGGTTGAACGGAAAACTTTCGCCATGGACATGTACAGGCAGCTTTTAACCAGGCTTGACGGGGATTATTTCTATTTCCGCGGAGCTTCCGGTCCGGTAGGGGAAGACCTGTGTGAAGGAGAAGGAATGCTGAGGCCCGCGATGAGGGAGCTGGCTTTTGGAATCGTGGACATGGCCATGATGGAGGATTGGAATGCGGAAACGGAGCAATGGCTTATGAATCAATGCGCCAAAATCCGGTGCCATGCCTCGGATTTGGGAGAAGCCCCGCCCCCCATGGTTTCCGAATCCTGGGTGAAAGACTTCTATCGACGGCTTGATGATCAAATGGAAAAGGAACGTGCAGAAGAAAAAATACGGAAGGAGAAAGAGGCCTCTTTGAAAGAGCAGGCGAAAGAGGAAAAGGAAAAAGAACCGGAGGCCGATTCTCCTGCCCATCGTACGAAAGAAGAATATGTACGGGGATTCCGGGAGCGTTTTTTGAAGCCTCTGGACCGGAATCCGCTTTGGAGGGATTTATTCCCGAACGGAACTCAGGGAAAACCGGGAGCATGCTGGGTGGGAAGCAGGGGAATCAGCGGTCTTTACCTGGACGGAACACTCATGGGACGTGCGGAAACCCTGATCAATACCCCCCTGGACATTTATGACGAGTGGTTTTACAATCAAGTCCCGGAAAGGGCATTGTTCCCCTACGACGGCATTCGGGAGCCTGCAGGATATGGCGAACCCAGAGTAAGGCGGGAATGGATCTCCCTGGGAAGGGACTTGAGCCGTTTGCTGGAAGAAACGCTTACGGACATTGCCAAAGGGAAAATGGCCGGCGGAAAAGGAAACAACAACGAGGTGGAGGAAACGAACGGGATGTACTTCGCTCCCTTCTGCATCGTGCGCGGGGCTGACGGAACGGAAAGAATCATGTCTTCTGCCGATGCGGACTTGAAAACTGTAGTCGAATTGATGGAACTGTGGTACACGGCGGATCTCCTGTTCATCGACGAAGACTATCTGCAGGGGATTTTTGAGACGCGCGCCGTCCTGCAGGGAAAAACAGCCCGGGACAGAGCGGCTGAATGTCCCAGGGCAAGCGGCATCTGGAACAGTTGGAATAACCGTTTTCTGTGGAATTGATTCCGCACTGGCGCGCGTATTCAGCCGGTTCACTCTCTTCTGTGCATACACCGGGAATATTAGTCTTGATACCCGTAGGGGCTGGCGTATCATGTGCTTCAGTATGCACGCCGACTTGGAGAAATTGTTGTCTCTGGGGAGAATTACCCCCGCTCTCGCTGAAAAACTTGATTGTATCTCACCTGGCCATTACTGCTTCCACTCTACCTGGGGAGCCGGAAAAGTCATTTCCTGGAACCTGCCGGCCAAAAAGCTGGTCATTGATTTTGAAGAAAATCCGGAACATGAAATCGCGCTGGAGTTTGCTCCCCGCATTCTGGAATTCATCGGTGACGACCACTTCCTGGCCAAGCGCTATGAAGACCCGGAATTCCTGATCTCCCTGGCAGCAGACGATCCTGTGGAACTGGTCCGCCTGACGCTGAAGGGCTACGGCAATTCCCTCACCCCGGAAAAGCTGGAAGCCGCCCTGAAAGGCACCGTTATTGCGGAAGACAAATGGAAAAACTGGTGGGACAAGGTGCGCGCCATGCTGCGCACCAACGTGCAGTTCATGATGCCGACCCGCAAGGGGGAACGCATCACCCTGCGCACCAACACGCTTTCCCGCGCCCAAGCCGCCCTGGAAGATTACGGCAAGGCCGCCGACCTGAAAGCGAAAGTGCGCGTGCTGGATAGCGTCAAAATGGAAAACGTGGTCTCCGAACCGGATGCGGTGAATACCCTGATCCAGGCCGTAAACGCCGACGTATGCAACGGCGGCAGCCTGGCCCTCCAGCAGGTGCTGGAACTGGCCATTCTGCGGGACGACCTGATCGCCGCCGTCAAGAACGCGGAAGCGGCGGAAACTGCCTGCTCCCTTCGCTCCCTTGTGGAAACCGGCATTGAAGACGTGGAGCGCTTCGCGGAAGTGCTCAATTCCATGCCCGCGGTGCGCCAAAAGCGCGTGTATGCCGTGCTTCCGGAAATCTTTGGCGACTCATGGACGGAAAAGGCCTTGGAACTATTTGACGCCAGCGGAGCCCGCGCCGTGGGGGAAATCGCCAAATTCCTCATTGAACAGGGACAGGAAAAAACTTTCATCAAGCACTTGAAGCATTCCCTGCTGCGGCAGACCCTTCCCGCGGAATCCCTCATCTGGATTTGCCGCCAGCGCAATGATGCCTCCAAACCCCTCTTCGGCCTTCCGGTAGGCATTGCCATGCTCTCCCTGATTGAGCAGGACCACATGGATGGCGGCCCCAACCGCATGTTGCGTCTGAAAAACCTGTTCATGGAAGACAAAAACATGATTCAGGAAATGATCAGGAAGCAGGACGTGGCGGAAGTGCGCCAGTTCGCCAAAATGCTGTACAACACATCTGCCTTCTCCGAACAGGACCGCGGCGCACTGATGGCCCGTGTGATCAGCGTGTTCCCGGACCTTCACTCCATCGTACTGGATGCAATGGTGGACACCTCCGACAAACCGGAACCGATCTTCGTCTCCTGGGAAAGCCTGGAAGCGCGCAAGAAGGAACTGGAAGAACTGGTGAATGTGAAAATTCCGGAAAACCTGCACAACAAGAAAATTTCCCGTGCGGAAGGCGACCTTCGTGAAAACGGCGGCTACCAGGACGCCAAGGAAGTGGAAAAAGTCCTCAACCGCCGCCGCGCGGAGCTGGAACATGCTCTGTCCCTGGCCCGCGGCACGGACTTTACCGTAACGGACACCTCCAGGGCGGCCATGGGAACAAAAGTGACGCTCCAGCCACTCGGCGGCGGAGACCTCGTGATATACACCATTCTGGGAGCGTGGGACACAAACCCGGAAAAACACATCGTCTCCTACCTTTCCCAGGTTGGCAAGGAACTGACCGGCAAGAAAGTGGGCGATCAGGTTAAAATCGTTCCCATGGACGGCGACAAAAAGAAGGTGTTCACGATCACCGCCATTGAAGCCGCCTTTTAAGAACGGTCATTCGCCAATTTTCTCCTTCAATCCTCCATGTTTCATGGAGGATTTTTTGTGATATTTTGAATTATATATTGAAAATAAAAAAGTTGGGCTGAAGAAAAAAGTTGGCGCGAATTTGGAATCCGAAGTCAATCTACAATTTTAAGGGGAAGGCTATTGAATAGATTTCTGCCGCTTCTGCGAGCCTCGCAGGCGGGGGAGTGTATGTTTCCCGGCTTCCACAAATAGAGTTATTCCTGAAGCATGGAGAAGGGAAATCCCTCTTCCTTTTTTTATCACCGCGGTTTTCACAAGTGATGCTAATGACCTATTTCCAGAAGATTGTGCTTATCGGCAGAAGAAAATGATTTCGTTGCTTCACCAGGATATGGAATACTGGATCAGCCGGGAGAAACTGGATTGCCTCTCCAAAGAAAACCTGCCGGATTCCAAATTCGTTATAGGGATGTACAGCAAGTAGCTTATTTGTTGTTTTTCATTGATTATCCCCTGCATACTGTGAAGAAGACATTATTTATTTTGACTGCCATGGCTGCGGCAACTGCCGTTGCGGAAGCATCTACAGTCCTGATATCGTTCGGCATCAATTCAGGCAATGACACCTCCGTTGTGAACGGAACCTACCGCGGAGAAACCGGGCAAAAAGTAAATAAAATTTCAACAGGAAGCTCAAATTCCTACACTTCCGGAGCATTGTCAACCACCGGAGGGGAAACTACCGCCATCACCGTCACGACCGGCGGTGTTTGCTGTGGATCAGGTGGCGTGCTGACGGACGTTACCGCAAAAGAATCCGCCCTGGCGGGCCATGACAACAAGTTCTATGATGTCTTTGGCCAGGACATGTCCATAGGCAATCCCATGGGGGGCGTTGTCAACACTGCCGGTTCTGCCAATGGCAACTTCACCATGTCCCTGAACAATCTGTCCGCAGGTACCTACACGCTGACAATGCTGGTAGGCCGCGGAAACGATTACGGGGCAGGCAATACTTCTTCCTTCAGCCTCAGCGGCGATGGCATAGCCAACATTTCGGCCATTCTTGACGATTATTCCACTGGTTCCGGCGCCACGCTGAACGGCTCCACCGTCACAGCCAATACACATACCGGAGACTGGGTGCTGATGACTTACACGTTTGACGTGACGGCCGACAATACCCGGCTTGACATCCTCTCCGAGGGCGGTAGCGGCAGCATCAACACTCTGGCGCTAACCTCCGTTCCGGAACCGGCTACGGCATCCCTGAGCCTTCTGGGGCTTTCCGCCCTGCTTCTGCGCCGCCGCAGAAACTGACTCTGGTTCATCCCATTTTCCGAGAAACAAAAACTCCGTATCTCCTTATACGAGGTACGGAGTTTTCCGTTCGGGACAGAGAATGATACGGCGATTTTTCCGGAAAATCCCCACAGAAAAAATCGGCATAGCCTGCCGGAGACACCGTGTACCGGGAATGGTACCCTGCCTCTCTGCTTTAATATTATCCCCCACAGCCCTCTGCATGCAGGAAAAGGCGCCCCAATTCCAGCAACGGTACAGAACGATAAAACAAAACCGGAAACTCACGATACCCTGCCGCCTTCACGGAAAGGCGGAAAAACAATTCCCTCAATTTTTTGCGTCCAGCGGCCCCCTTTTTCATTGCGGTCCTGCTGCGTATTGACCATGATACGGGCTACCCGGCTCCCTCATGCAGAACCAACGCTTCCAGTACGAAAGAATTATCATCACGGGCGCATCGTCCGGATTCGGGAAGGCTTTTGCCCAGATGCTGGCCTCCTGCACCGGTGAACTGATTCTCGTCGCCCGGAATGAAGAGGCGCTTCAACAACTTGCCGCCGGGCTGGAAGAAAAACATCCCGGACTGAACGCCGCCGCCCTTCCCTGCGACCTGGCGGACGAATCCGCCTTGGGCGACCTGGCTGGCCGCCTTCTGGAACTGCCTGCGGCAAAAACCCTTCTGATCAACAACGCCGGAGCAGGAGACTACGGAGAATTCTCGGAAGGCTCCTGGGACAGAATTCGCACCCTGCTGCGCCTGAACGTGGAAAGCCTCACGCGCCTGTGCCACGCCATGATACCGGGATTGAAAAAAAACGGCGGGGACATCATCAACATCAGCTCCCTGGCGGCTCTGCTCCCCATCCCGGACTTTGCCGTTTATGCGGCCACCAAGGCATACGTTTCCAGCCTGTCGGAAGCCCTGCGGTTGGAACTGAAGGAACACGGCATACGAGTCCTGGCCGTTTGTCCCGGCCCCGTCTCCACGGGATTCGGGAAAGCGGCGCGCCGCCCCGGCTTCACCGGCAACATGATGCCGGGCAGAAACGCCTTTGACACCCCCACGGAAACCGTCGTGAAAGACAGCCTGCACGCCCTGTCCCGCGGACGCGCCAGAGTCTTCCCCGGCGTGAAAATACGTTTGGCGGCCCTGCTGCTGAATGCGGCTCCCCTGGGGCTGATCCGCTTCTTCATGGGCAAACGCCCCCGGAAAGTCCAGCCGTCTCCAACCGAAACCCTCCCTCCCGCGCCATGAAACCCCACCGCCGCGGAATCACCCGCATCACCTGGTTCAAGCTTACGGTCTGCGCCTGCCTGGCCGCCATGGCGGCTTCCCTCTTCACGCCGTATCCGGCCCAGATTATCCGCGCCCTGAAAGGAGAGCCGGAACCGGCGACGGATGCCCCGGACGCCTACCCGCCCCACACTTCCCTGCCCCCGGAACAGCCGGACCAGACGCAAACGGCCGCCCCGGATACTGCCGGACGCCCCGGCACGGCCACGGAAGATGCGCGCCTGCTGTCTCCCTGGACGCCGGAGCGCACCATCGCCCTGCCCCCCGTGCAGTATCCGCCGTTTCCACCAGTTCTGCCCACCAGGCCGTCCACAGGAGCGCTCACGAACATTTACGAGCTGGCCCGTGGCCTGAACTTGAAAACCCAGGCCAACTTCCTGCCCGGCACGCTGGCTTCCAGCGACAAGGAAATCAAAAGCAATTACCAGATGACGCTCACCCTGAACGTCAAACAGCCCCAAGCCCTGACGAAAAAGGAAGATATCCTGAAGCTCAACCCCAAACTGGAGGCCATCCTCCCGGATCTGTCCACCCTGTTCAGCCACGCTCGCATCTCTCCCTACTACGGGCAGATCTACGCCCGCAAACAAACGGAAATCCGCAAAAACCTGGCCTCCCTGACCAAGCTGTTTGACCGCCACAACTTCTATGATACGGAAACCATCCTGGAAATAACCCACCCGGAAACCCGTAGAAAACTGCTGTGGCTTCAAAGTGAAATGGACGTCGTTTCCGACGGGTCGGACGGTGACCGGCTGTCCACCATGCCGGACAAAATCCTGAAAAGTTCCTTCTACCAGCCCAGCACCTCCTACCGCTGGAAAAAGCGCACGGACAAGCCCAATCCCCTGCTCAAGCCCTGGCAGCAGAGGCTGGCTGCCTACAAGGCAAGCCTGGCCAAGGCCCCCGCCGCGGAAAAAGCCGCCCTGCGCAGCAAAATAGACCATGCGGAACGGGTCATTGCGGAACTGAAAAGGTACAGCTTCCTGATCTCGGAATACGATCCCTTCATCGTAGTCCCTCTGGGCGTCGTCAACCAGTCTTCCCCGTTCTCCCCGCAATTCGGCGATTACGCCGTCGTCATTGTGGACGGCAAATTATACCCGGCCCTGGTGGGGGACGCCGGCCCCCGGTACAAGACGGGGGAAGGCTCCCTGCGCCTGAGCCGGGAAATCAACCCCAAATCCGGACCTTACAGCCGCCCCGTCTCCGATCTGGTGGTGAGCTACCTGATCTTCCCCGGCACCGCGGAGCCGGAAGCCGGACCGCCCGACTATGAAAAACTCACGGCGAAATGCCGGGAACTGCTCAACGACATAGGCGGCATGGGAGACGCCTTCAAACTCCACCAGTGGGAAGACCTGCTTGCTCCCAAGCCGCCTCCCTCTTCTCCCTCTCCCTCCGCTTCCGACAAGGAACCGGAAACCACGGCAAAAGACGGAAAAACGGCTGCGGACAAACCGTCGGAAACTCCTTCTTCCACATCTTCCCCCACGCCTTCCTCCACATCCGCACCTGCGGCCCCCTGACGTGCAGGCCGCCCGGACTACAAGGCTTCCTTCCAGGAAAACAGAAACGCCTTCCACATCCGGGAATACACCCTGCCGCGCGTAATCTTCACCTTTCCGGAAGAGGGAATTTCCCGGTGTTTCAACAAATCCAGCGTATCCAGCCCCAGCCACGCCGGAAGCACCGTGGAAAAACGCAATCGTCCGTTATGCAGGGACTCCGCATAAAACACGCCTTCCTTCAGCCACAGCTCCGCCTTTTCCAGCCACGTTTCCGCATCGTCTCCGGGCAGATAGCTTCTCCCGCGGGAGAAATCCTCCTCCCGGTCGCGGAGAATATTCACCAGCTGCAGCCCCATTCCGTAATGGACTCCCCACCGCAAAAGCACCTCTTCCGGCTGGGTGCTGAACGCATCGCCAAGGACAAGGAGGCCCAGCCTGGTCCAGAACTCGCCCACGCATCCGGCCACCATGTAGGCGTAATGTTCCAATTGTTCCGGACAAATGACGGAGGGATGCTCCACAAAATATTCCAGGTCCCACGCCTGTCCCTCCACAATCGTAGCCAGAACGTTCCGCACCAGCATCTGCTCCCGCGGCGGCAGGGCTTCCAGCAGGGCCAGACATTCGGGAAAGCGCGCTAGAAGTTCCCCCTCCCCCCGGTGCTTCTGCACGGAAGACAGCACGCCCAGCCGGCCGAAGCAGGTTGCGGCCGCCTCGTGGGAGGCATCCCCTGCCACAGCCGCGCCCATCATCTTCAGCAGGGCCAGCCTCTCCTTCAAATCCATATCCACCGTGTCCGCCACCGTATCCGTGGCGCGCGCCAGCAAATAGCCCACGGCCACGCCGGGCCGCATTTCGCAGGGCAGAAAGCGCATGCTCAGGTAAAAGGACCGGGAAACGGCGGATAAAAGCTGATGGAGGCCCTTCATAACTTTTGCAGGCCCAGCCTGTGCATCTTGTAATGGAGTACCCGCGGAGAAATGCCCAGTTCCCGGGCCGCCGCGGACATGTTGCCCGGGGAGCGCTTCAGCGCGGCCACAATCAATTCCCGTTCAAAGGAATCTACCATCGTAGGCAAATCAGCCTGTTCCTCCCCTCCGCGGGAATTCGGAGCGTCGCTGCTGGGCATCTGGAGGGAGGCGGGCAGATTGTAGCCGTAAATGCAGTCGTCCTGCGCCGTGATGACGGCGCGCTCCACGCAATTCTCCAGCTCCCGGACGTTGCCCGGCCAGTGGTAGGCCATGAGCATGTTGATTGCCGGGGTGGAAAGGCGCGTGATATGCTTGCCGTACTTGAGGTTGAACTTGGAAAGGAAATGCTCCGCAAGCAGCATGATGTCCCCCTTGCGCTGGACCAGGTCCGGCATCACGATGGGGAAAATATTCAGGCGGTAATACAAGTCTTCACGGAATTTGTTTTCCGTCATCAGCTCTTCCAAATTCCGGCTGGTTGCGGCAATGAAGCGCACGTCGGAATGCAGTTCCCGGTTGCTGCCCACGCGGGAAAAAGTCTTCTCCTGCAAAAAGCGCAGTAGCTTCACCTGCATTTGCAGGCTCAAATCCCCGATTTCATCCAGGAAGAGGGTTCCTCCATCCGCGGCCTCCGCGCGGCCAATGCGGCGGCTGGTGGCTCCTGTGAAAGACCCTTTTTCATGCCCGAACAATTCGCTTTCCAGCAGATTCTCCGGCATGGCGGCGCAATTCATCGTAATCAGCGGCTTGTCCTTCCTGGCGCTCAGATTCACCACGGCGCGTGCCACCAGTTCCTTCCCCGTTCCGGAACTGCCGCGGATCAATACCGTGGCGTCGCTGGGGGCCACCTGCCGTATCTGCTCATACACCTGGAGCATGGGGCGGCAATTCCCTATCAGCTCGCCGGGATTGCTCGTCAGCAATTCGCGCAGCTTTTCGTTTTCCGCCATCAGGGCCTCCCTTTCCTCGTGGGCCTGGAGGCATGCCGCCAGGGCATCCCCTACAATGTTCCCCACAATCTGCATCAGCTTCAAGTCCCGCTCCAGATCCGTCTCCGCATCAACGGAACGGTCAATGCTCAAGGTACCGATCACCTGCTGCAAATGAATAATGGGCACGCAGATGAACGCCACCTTTTCCCCGCTTTTGCGGGTGCGTGTGCGGTTCAGGAACCTGCGGTCCCGGGAAATATCCTCGATCACGTGGGGGCGGCCCGTTTCCGCTACATGGCCCGTAATGCCTTCGCCCACGTGGTAGTGGCCACGCTTCATTTCCTGTTCGTCCAGCCCGTGGGAAGCTTCGATCATCAGGTTGTTCCCGTGGCGGATGGTGAAGGTGCCGCGCAGCATCTTCATGCGGCGGTAAAGAATATCAAGGATATGCTGCAACAGAACCGTTCCGTTGCGCTCGTTGACGATTGCAGAACTGATCTCCTGCAACACGATCATTTCCAAATCGGGAGACTTGTTCATGCCATTCATGCAGCCCGTAGCTGTCCGGATATTAACCGGGCGCATGCGTTCAACCAACCTTTTTTCGTGCAACGGGTTTCCCGTGAAAGGGAAAAATAAAATCAATTATCACATTCATTATTGAACATCAACATGGAATAATACCGTCACAAGCATGACAACATAATTACAAAATTGTAATATTGCGCTCCGGCACCACCCCGTGTCAAATAGGTTCCGCCCCGGAAGACTCCCGTTTCATCATTTCCGTAATCACCTGGAACAGGGCCGTACGGTACAGCACGCCATCCAGATGGCCGTCCGCCTGGCACACGACGGCGGCAGCGGACAGATGGTCCTGCTCAAACAGCTTGAGGGCATCCGTCAGGTGTGTATTCCCGTCCAGCACGGGAGCGCCCGGACGGATCAGGTTCCCCGCGGACGGAAGATTCCCGCCAGGACCGGGGTTCCACTTCTTCCGGATACCCGGCACATCGCCCGGATAAATGGTCCCCAGGTAGGTACCGTCCTGCTTCACCACGAAAATCAAATCCCCCGGATTCTTCAGCATCAGGGAGGAAACTTCTTCCAGAGAAGCTTCCGGAAGCACCTGCGGCACCACATGCCGCGCCAGATCATGCACATGAACCTGCGCCATGGGCAGGTTCACCACGGAGGCGGTGCTTCCGGACAGGCTGGCGGCGTACATGGAACGCGCCCGGATCAGTTTGCTGGTTCCGTAGGCGCTCACCACGCCAATCAGCAGCGGGTAAATCATCTGGCCGCTCATGGAAAACTCCACCACCATTACCAGCGCCGTCAGCGGGGCCTGGGCCGCCGTGGCAAAAAAGGCAGCCATGCCCACCATGGCATACGCCACAGCGTGATTGCCCTCCATGCCCATGAGATTCATCAGGGTGCTGAAAATAAACCCTACCATGCTCCCGACAAACAGGGTGGGCGTCATCGCCCCGCCCACGGTACCGCAGCCAAACACCACCGCCACGGCGCTCACCTTCACCGCCAGCAGAATCAGCGCCTCCTGCGTCCCGTAATCCTCATGCACCAGTCCCGTAATCAGAGCCTGCCCGTTGCCCACCACTTCCGGGTAAAAGCAGGCCAGAACGCCCACCAGCAGCCCGGCGGCCAGCAGACGCACGGGCAGCAGGGACTGGCGTCCGTTCAAATACTTGTTGGACACATCCAGCAGGGCCACCCAGCCCTTGGCCGCCACGGCGGCCAGCACTCCCAGCGCCACGCACCACAGGGACTGGGAAAACATCGTGAAGCTCTCAAACGGAGAACTGTAAAGGGGCGAGGGATCTCCCAGCAGGTGCAGCATCAGGAAACCGGTGCAGGAGGCAATCAGAAGAGGGGCCAGAATATCCATGCTCACCGTTCCAATGATGATCTCGCTCACGAACAGGCAGCCGGAAAAAGGAGCGTGGAACGCCGTGGTGAAACCAGCCGCCGCGCCGCACCCCACCAACAGGCGCAGACGGGGAATGGAAACATGGAGCTTCTGTCCCACAGCGGAGGCGATCAGGGCGGAAGACTGGATAATGGGACCTTCCTTGCCGATAGCCGCTCCGGAAGCAATGCTCCATGCGGCGGACAGAACTTTCAGGGAAGAAGCCCTGACCTTGATCAGCCCGTTTCCTATGGCCAGGGCCTCCATGTATTCCATGGCCTGTCCCGGCATTCTTCTCTTCACGAACAAAAGAATGAACCCGGCTACCAGACCACCGATGGCCGGAACGGCAATCCTCCATTCCGGTTCCAGAAGGGAAAAAACGCCCACCCTGGAATCCGACCAAATGCCCGTGAGAAGCCATTGAATAAACTCCACCAGCCATTCAAAGCACATGGACATGCTGGCGCCGACGATCCCTACCAGCACCGCCCACATGAAAGTCACCTGGCTCTCCCCCACCTTCAAGTGATGGAACAAGTTTAAAATCCATCCATACCAGACTGTACCGGGAGGAGCCTGAGGATCGGAGGAAGACGGTTTCATGGGCAGGAAAACAAGACTGTCCCGTTAAGACATGAAATTCCGCCCGGACGTTCGAAGCAGGCGCAGATACCTCCGCAGCCTTATGTTTCCCCGTCCGCCGCATTCCGTACTCTGCGGACAAAAGAAGCCCGGAAAAGAACGACTTGAAAAGACCTCCCCGTCAAATACCTTGCACCGGAAGGGAAACCTGATACACCGGTATTGTCACCCTCTATACGAAAACGGACATGCCTTCTTCCCCCCAGCCGCAAAAACAAGTCTCCACCCGCCTCCGGAGGCTGGCATTCCTGCTGATTGCCTGCACAGTATTCGCCGTACTGGCGCATGATGTGAAACATCCCGCTTCGGCATGGCCCTCGGAACGGGAAGTACTCTCCGGCAGATCCATCTTCGGAAAACCGGGAGACGCGGGTTCTCTGGTCACGGTCAGCCTTCCCTACCCCTTGAGGCCCTCCTGGGCTCCCGATACGGAAATCTTCTCCATTACCTGCCACAGGCTGGTTGCCGGCGCCCTCATCAATATCTTTCAGAAAACGCTGGATCACTACGGTCTGGAACGCATCAGGGAACTGCACCTGGACGTTTACGGCGGCTGCTTCAACAACCGGCCCGTCAGGGGAGGCAGCAGGCCTTCCCTGCACGCCTGGGGAATTGCCGTGGATCTGGACCCTTTGCGCAACGCCATGCACATGCGCGCTCCGGAGGCTGCATTCTCCGGTCCGGAATACGATGAGTTCTGGTCCATTGTGGAAGGGGAGGGAGCATTCTCCCTGGGTCGGGAACTGGGATATGACTGGATGCACATCCAGTTCGTCCGCCCGTAAGGCGCTCTGGGTTGAAAACCCGTAAAAGGCGTCAGAATGTATACTTCAGGTTGATGCCGTAATAAAAATCGTTCCCCAGGCCTTTCTGGCTGATGACAGTCAGCGCCTGGCTGAAATTGGTAAACAGCTCCACCGTCAGCCGGGAAGTGGCCCGGAACGTAAAACTCAAATTGTAATCCAGCGCATTGGAACCGTGATGAACCACCGGTCCCACATACCCGCCGTTATAGCCGTAGCGGATTGTGGCGTCCACACGGACGCAGTCCGCTATCTCTTCATGCAGTCCGGCAAACGCCGCATAATAGCCGCGGAACGTATGATTGTTGTACTGCCAGTACAGATCCGTTCCAGCAAACCAGCGGTCGGAAAAACGATACGTCGTTTTCAGTCCCGGACGCGGAATCCCCTTGTCTCCGGGAAAAACGAAGCTGTGCTCATACCACGGCATGACCGTCCAATTCCCCAGTTCCTTCACGTAATCCAGCCGGTACTTCAGTTCCGCATGGTTCTGGTGGTCCGTGGAAACTCCGTACCATATCTTCCCTACCCACTCCCTGTACTGAATTTCCGGCACGAACGTGCACAGGCTGCCGTCCCAGAGGTCCAGGCCCTCGCACTCGTACTTGCTGGCCCATCCTGTCTGGAAGCGCAGGTATACCCTGTCTTCCGCAGGTTCCGCCAGGGACAGGGGATGAGAACATCCAGTCTTCAAGTAATGCGCCGGATTCAGGCAATTCGTCGTGGACGCCAGGGCGCCGCTCCATGAAAAAACGGCGCAGGCCGCCAGCAACACTCCTGTTCCAGTTCTCGTCTTCATATCATTCCGGTATTGAAAAAGCGTTTCCAGGGCGGCAGGCCCGGACGGGAACCGCACTCCTTCAAGTTATACGTCCATCTTCTTTTCCCCTGCAAGTCAATAATCAGGGAGCCCCTCCCGAAAAGACGGGCACCGGAGGAAAAAAGAGTCATCCATGCGGAGAAATGCCAAAAAGGGAAGCCGTGAAAGATTGCGGACCTCATTCCGGTATGTACCTGTAGATTTTCATGCAAAAACAAATGAAATTAACCCTGCCGGCCTGCATTCTGCTCTTCTGTCTTCCCTCCGTCTTTGCGCAGGAGCAGATCATCCCGAAACCGGCGGAAATCACGCTTCAAAAGGGTTCCCCGGCCATGCTGACCCGGAATTCCGCAATCGTACCCGACGTCCGGGACAAGGCGTTCCTGAACAGGGCCATGCAGCTGCAACAAATATTGAGCGAAGGAACAGAACTTCCCCTTCCTCTGAAAACGCCGCAGGACGCGCCAAAAAACGCCGCCAATATCATCATTAAAAAAGACTCCTCCCTGGCATCGAAAGGAGAGGAAGCCTATTCCATCCAATCCTCCCCCCGTGGAATCATTCTTTCTGCGGCAGATCCGAAAGGCATTTTCTACGCCACCCAAAGCCTGGTCCAGATGATGCCCGTCATTTTCCACGACCGGAATGCGGACAAATCCTCCGTGCAATGGAACATTTCCCGGACGCCGTTCGGAATCGTGGACTATCCCCGCTTCTCCTGGCGTGCGCTGATGATCGACGAGGCCCGCCATTTCTTCGGTGAAAAAGCCATCAAGCAAATCATTGACCAGATGGCCCTGCTGAAAATGAACATTCTGCACTGGCACCTGACAGACGATGCTGGATGGCGCATTGAAATCAAAAAATACCCGCGCCTTACCTCCGTCGGTTCCAAACGCAGGGAAACGGAAACAGGAACGTGGAACAGCGGCAAATCGGACGGTACGCCGCATGAAGGATTTTACACCCAGAAGCAGATCAGGGACATCGTGCAGTATGCGGCCCGGCGCAACATCACCATCGTTCCGGAAATCGAAATGCCGGGGCATGCCAGCGCGGCTGCCGTCGCCTATCCCTTCCTGAGCCTGAAAACTCCCGCGGAAGTGCCCACCACCTTCATCGTCAACACGGCTTTTGACCCAACCTCGGAAAAAACCTATGCCTTCCTGTCCGACGTACTGGACGAAGTCGTCTCCATGTTTCCCGGTAAAATCATCCACATCGGCGGGGATGAAGTGCGCTACGACAAGCAGTGGAAAGGAGTGCCGGAAATTGAGGCGTTCATGAAGAAAAACAAGTTGAAAAGCCTTTCCGACGTCCAGATGCACTTCACCAACCGCATGTCCGGCATCATTGCCAGCAAAGGACGCCGCATGATGGGCTGGAATGAAATCTACGGTCATGACGTCAACGGGGACGGCGGAGGCAAAGCCAGCTCCAAGCTGAACACAAACGCCGTCATCCACTTCTGGAAAGGCAATACAGACCTGGCTAAAAACGCCATCAAAGACGGGCATGAAGTCGTCAATTCCCTCCACAGCTCCACTTACCTTGATTACAGCTACGGCAGAATTTCCCTGCAAAAGGCATACGGCTTCGAGCCTATTTTCCCCGGCCTGGAGGAAGAATACCATTCCAGGGTCAAGGGACTGGGGACACAGGTATGGACGGAATGGATTGCCAATCCCGAACGCCTGCACTACCAGGCATTCCCCCGGACCTGCGCCTTCGCGGAGGTAGGCTGGACACCTTCCGGTAAGAAAGACTTCCGGGACTTTAAAAAACGCTTGAAGGAATATAGCAGGCGCATGGACCTGATGGGCGTCAAGTACGCTGGAGATGCCATCACCCGAATAGACAAGTCCGACTTTTTCAATACGCCGCACATCGGCACATGGACGCCTGACACCCTGCATGGGCAGGAACACTCATTCGACGTCACCAAACTGGTCAAGACTCCCGGAAAATACACCGTCACCCTGCTGTATGACAAGGGCGCCCACGCCATTGAAATCAAATCCGTGGCCCTGTATGAAGGCGAGAAGGAAATTGTCCGGGACGCTCATGTAGGCAGGAGCGGCTCCAAGCAGGAAAACATCCAGTACATCCTGAATGTTCCGGAAGCCAGGCAGGGGGCTTCCTACACGGTCAAAGCCAGATTCAAGGGCACTGGAGGCAATGACTCACACGGCACAGTTTACCTTGAGGCTCCCTAAAATCCCGTTATCCTTCCGGAACAAAAGCCGACGGAACCTGACGTTCCGCCGGCCTCCCTATTTCAGAATGAACCCTGCTCCTTACTTGCGGCGGCAGACGACGGAGATGAAGTTCATGTACTTCCCTGCCCCGGCCTCCATGGCCCGGCGGTCGCCGACGGCATAGGAATTATCACAGGCAAGCCAGTCCGCCCAGCACTCGTCAAAAGAGTCCATTTCCCGCACGGACAGGAGTTCCACCTCACGGGATTTGGAAAGGAGCTCCGCCCACCAGCCGGCGCTGCGGATGGTTTCCATGTCCTCTTCCGTCCAGGAAAGGACCATTTCCGGAGGAAGCCCGCCCGTCAGTTCCTTCTTCAATCCGGGCAAAGCCAGGGCAATCAGGCCGCCGCGCTTCACCAGCGGAGCCAGGCGGGAATCCATATACTTCTCGTCGCGTCCGAAGTAGTGGTAGGAATCGATGCTCACCACGGCGTCAAAATACTCTTCCGCAAAAGGCATGTTCCAGGCATCCCCATGCAGGGGAATGATGCGGGAATCCAGTCCAAGCTCCCGGAAACGGAGATAATTCTCCGTGGCCGGAATCCACAAATCCAGGGCAAAAACCTGGACTCCGAACGTATCTGCCAGATACGCGGACGTCAGCCCGCGGCCGCATCCCAGGTCAAGCACGCGCATGGAAGGCTCAAGGGGGATCTGGCAGCTCAACTCCCTGAGAAGAGTGATGGCGTTGGGCCCCATCATGTTCTCCTTCAAATATTGCTGTTCAAGGTATGTTTTCAATGTCTTATTTCCTTTCAAGGTATGTAATGCATTTATATTAGAGGGCGCAAAAGGCCCTTTTCATTCAATCAAATGTTGCCCGGACGGGGCGGCAGGGAAAATCCGGCTTGAGCAAATGGAGCAAGTCGTACCTGGAACGTTCCTGAAGAGAACAGGAAACGCCGGAAAATCAAGGCACGGGTATCTTCAGGGGGCCTTTCCCTGAAAAATACCGCATTCAGCAAACAACAATCTTCATACCTTCGGCGGTATCTATCGGAATTATCCTTCCCCTGTCAACAACGTCCGCCGTCATGGCGTTGTCTTCCACCCTTCCTCTGTCACTCCGGAAAGCCCGACTGAAAAGGCAAAATTTAGCGGATTATGAATTCGGAGTCAATCCGAAAGTCTAAATAAAAACAGGTTAAGAGAACTTTAATTAAATGAAATTTAATAAATAAAAAATAAAAGCGAAAGTGATGATAACTATAATCAATTCATTTTCTTAGTATTCTCCATTTTTCCATATAATCCGAATTCATAATCCGCTACGAACGATTCATTCCGTATTCTGGAGCCGGTTCAATTTCATCCATCCAAATTAACAAAACAATTTATGCAACCTCATTTACCGCATAAACTCGCCGCATGGGTTCTTGCAGCCTCCGTCTTCGGGGCCATGGCCTCCCAGTCTCAGGCCGCCGGAGAAAGCATCAGCATCAACTTCGGCTCCAATGAAGGAACCATCCCGGATTCTTCAACCGCCGGACTTTCCTCCGTTACGGGTTCCAACTGGAATCAGTTCAGCGACGCTTCCCAGTCAACCAGACAGGCCCTGAAAGACAACAACGGAGCCGCCACGGGAGCCGACGTCACCTGGTCCAGCAAAAACATCTGGCAGACCAGCGCCGCCCCCACTACCGGGGACGGCCAGTTGCTTAAAGGCTATCTGGACGACGGCAACGGCATCAATATCACGGTCAGCGGCCTCGATTTTCTTACCTACGGTGTCTACATTTACTGCAACACCGACAACGGCACTGACTTTTCCGCCAAAACCGTCAACGGCATCTCCTACACATGGAACGGCTCTTCCACAGTAACCGGCTCCTCGGGCTGGGGCGCCACCGGCACCACGGACCAGCTGATCGAAGGGACAAACGTCCTCTACGTTGATGGACAAACTGCATCCAGTCTCACGATCGGCAGCACGGGCAACAGTTCCGGCACCGGAACGCGCGGATGCATTTCCGGCATCCAAATCGTCAATACCTATGACGGCGCCAAAATTGCCGCCACGCTTGACGGAGGAACTTCCGCCTGGACGGATTCCCTGCTCGGAACGGCCGCCTGGACGGACTCCACGGCCTCTGACGGCACTTATGCCTCCATAGACGTCACCAACGGCCCATCCACGCTCACCATTGCCGGCGGGGAAACCCGCAGCACGGACGCCCTTGTCGTTTCCGGCGGCAATTTGACCATCTCCGGCGGCAGCCTGAATTTGACCGGCCCGGGCATTCTCCGCGTGGCGGAGGGAACAACGCTCACCCTGTCCACTAGCCTGACGGGGAACGCCGCCCTGGACGGAGCAGGCACCGTCATCATGAACGGGACCAATTCCCTGACAAGCCTGTCGGGAGGCGGCAACCTGATGCTGGGCGACAATGCCTCCCTTTCCATCACGGGAGATGCGGTCTCCCGCTATACGGGGTCCCTGACTCTGGGAGAAAACGCTACGATCACGGCATCCAACCCCAACTGGACCTTCGGAGGCGCCCTGACCATGGCCGCCGCCAACTACAATGCCAATGACTCCTGGGCCCACAACGCCTCCTCCCTTACCCTTACCGGCGCCGGGGACGTGGAATACACGTTTGAAGGCGGCACGCTCATCCCCATCACGCATGCGGACAGCACACTGACGGTCCGCAAGACCACGGACAGTACAGGCTCCATTGGTGCCAACCACGTCTCTGACATCGCCCACCTGATGATTGATGCCGGCACGGTCAACCTGACGGAGGAAAACACGAGCTATACATTCCAGACCATCACTATCGGCCAAAATGCAAAGTTGAGCTTGGCGGCTTATGGAACTGTATTCGAGAATACCCCCTCCATCCTGATGAAAAGCGGTTCCATGTTTGAAATGCTTAACAGCAAAAGCTGGAACAACACCCTGGTCAACGCCAACATCACCGTTGACGCCGCAGACTCAGGCATCACGGTCGCAGGCTCTCTGTACGGGGATGGCACCGAGCTGGGAGGCACCATCACGGGAGAAGGAGAAATCCTGTTCACTCACAGTTCGTCAGGCACCAACGGCTACACGGTCTCTTCCGTCATCTCCGACAAGGACGCCGACCACAAACTGAGCGTAAGAGTCAACAAGACGGGGTCTGTCACCCTGTCCGGCAACAATACATACAGCGGCGGCACCACCATCACAGGCGGCACGGTCCAGACCAACTCCGCCACGGCGCTGGGCCAGGGCTCCGTTATCATCAATGGCGGCACGCTGAACGCCAACAGCCAGTCTCTGGCAAACGCCATCACCCTTCAGCAGGGCGCCGTGCAGAACTTCGGCAATGCATCCGCTCCGAAGGACATCTCCGTCAGCCTGACGGGGAACGCAACCATCAACAACTCCACGGTTGTCCTGAACAACGCGGGCAATGCTCCCATGATCACCACCGGGCAGGTCCTGACGATGACGGGAGCCACGACGGCCACGCTGAACAACGCTTCCCTGAATCTCACCAGCTTCAATACGGCGCTGGTCGACCTGCAGGGCACGTCATCCCTCACCCTGACCGGAGGCCTGACGCTCAACCTGGGCAGCGACCTGGTTTTCGATTCCCTCTCCCAGACCATTGACCTCTTCACGCTGGGAACGGGAACCTCCTTCACGGAACCCGCCGACTGGGACTCCCTGCTGACCCTCACCCAGGACGGGCATCGGCTTGTCTGGGACGGCGTCACCTTCAACGACGGCAGCCTGACTTTCACCGGTCTTGCCGTGCCAGAACCCGGTACAGCCACGCTGGGCCTTCTGGGGCTGGCATCCTTGCTGATGCGCCGCAAACGCCGCGCCTGACCTTTACCTTGTTCTATTCAAGAGGCATTCCCCGCACGCCGGGGAATGCCTCTTTTTGCAGGTCTTTCCCGCATCAAAAAACACATTCCCTATCTTCCCTATCCTCCCGCCCCCTCCGCGGACCCACGCCATGCACCCAAGAAATAAACGCGTCCGGCAGGGAGCATGAACATGCCATGCCCCGCAGCCGGACGGAAAGAAGGCGGAAAGTTAAAATTCCACCAGCAATTTTTCAAGATACTGGAAGAAGATGCTTCCATCCTCTCCGCTGATGCCACGGTCCCCTTCCGCATCAATGTCCGTATTGGTAAAGCGCGCTATCACGTGTACCCAGGTATAAATGATGCCCCATTCTCCGTAATGTTTGGGATCGAATACGACACGGTGCTCGTAATTCTGCTCAAAATAGATGGTTCCTCCGTCATCGGGATCGGAAATCGGACCGCAATACTTGACGATGATGTAATAGATACCCTTGTAATACCACTCCTCCTTCGTCTTGGGCTTCTTGGAAAGGGTGGTGCTCATCTTGAACTTCACGGGGGTGATGTCGTATGCCGTACTATCCACGTCATGGCGCCTGATACCCGCTTGCGGAAGAGGGACTTTATTCACGATGGAAACGCCCGTGTAATCAAGGTATTTGCCATACCACGAAGTTTTTGGCGGAGCCAGCTCCGCGTTCAGCAGGCATGTCCCCGACAAGATCAGCATTAGTATACATGCAATTTTATTCATCGTTCTCTTCTTGATTTTTGTTGTTTCAACAATTCCTGTTTCAGGTATTCCTTCATCTCTTGGACGGATTTTTCAGGAAGGGTTTTGGCATCGTCCCGGTATTGCCTCCAGTCGATGCGCAGTCTCGCCATGAGCATGACCTCCTGGAGCGAGAAGGGAATGGTTCCCGGTGCATTCGGCATAAATTCCCTGGACCGGTTGCACGGATAGTAAATCTGGCTCTGGTGCCATGAGCGCTTCATCGTCTCGTCAAATGACTTCCGCACCTGTTCGTCGCTGATCCTGGCCTCCCACTGCAGGCCGTCCACCGTGTATTTATCCTGTTCCTCCTGCCGGGAAGCCTCCCGCCACAGGGCAAGAAGATACCTGTTCTGCAGACTGCACCCTTCCGGAGTCAGGTACTTGCGATCATACTGCAACTCATACAGCGGCTTGAACAGGGCCTTGTGCTTTTCCCCCGGAATGGATGAGTTGACTTTCCCCGGAGTAGGAATGATGCCGGCAAATTCTCCGGGCACATAATAGGGCAGTTCTTCCGGTTGCCGCGTTTCCCACGGAATTTTTTCACTCACAAACACTCCGTTCAAGATAGTATTGAACGATCCGTTCCTGCGGACATGGAACAGATACAGGCCACCCCGCCTGCACATGAACCGCTCGTAAACGCCGGACCCGGCAAAGCGTGAAACGCGCGCGCGCGCCTCCACAGGAAAGGACTGCCACTGCTCCATGGACTTGGCAAGCGCCAGCCCATTTTTGCTCTTCCTCCCTATTTCAATATCTCCTATATTGTTGAACTGAAACTGGATGAAGGAGGTGGTTGGGTGCCGCCTGGCTTCAATCAGGTAATCCCGCCTGGACTCGTTCCGAAGGTAGCCGTTGGGATTATAAAAATACAGGGCTATTTCATGAACCCCTTCCGGCACTTCCACAGCCACCCAGATATCCGGCCCGTCTACATAATGCGGATACACTTCTCCGTGGTCGTCCCATTCCGCTTCAGTCCGGACGGAATCGGTCGGATCAAAAAGAACATTCCGGTTCCCGTCGTCCTTCACCTTCTCCACCCACCACCGCAGCGCATCGTTCTTGTTGCGGTTCAGGCCCATGATTCCCTGAATCCAATAGGTAGACACCGCTCCGGTAACGCCTGGAAATCCCGGAACCGACGTCAGCGTGCGGAAGGGAACCGTCTTGGCCATGAACTCGGAATTGCTCATGGGGGCATTCGTGGCGCACAGCGTGGCGCGCGTCATTCCATACTTGCCGCCCCAGTCACCCTTGGTGGACCAGTCCTCTCCCTTGAAAACAATACTTTTCCCCTTGTCGCCGCGGCGTCCCAGATCCTCCAGGCTTTTCAACACTTTTGCGGACTCTTCCATCCGCGCCTCCGCGGGAAAGCCGGGCTCCTTTTCCCGCTCCGGCGCATCCAGGTTGTAGGATGAGGCGCCCGCCTGCACCATAACCAGACCGCCCCCATAGGTCCCCGCCAGCACGCTGCCGTCCCCCAGGACCAGCAAATCGGAAATATGGGTCCCTTCCAGTCCTTTCCGCAGTCTCTTTCTAACCTTCATCGTATCGGCATCCAGCACATCCACCCCCTGTGTCCGGAAACCGACGAAGATTTCCTTTCCGTTTCCGGCAAGGGCCGACACAAAGTCCTCCGACAACAGGCGCGTATCTCCCTGGGGAGGAATGGCGGTCTTTCTTGCAGCGGCTCCATACAGGCTGTTGTTCTTGCGGGCATAATCCCTGCCGCGCACAAAATTCCAGGAACTGATGCCGTTGCTGAAAGCCAGCCCGGAGCAGGTTCCCGTCAGTATCCGGTCCTTATCCATGCAAACCAGAACATTGCAGGCATTGGAAGGCAGCCCGTCGCCAAGCGGCTGATACGGCTGGCTGACAAACTGGTTCTTGTCCCAGAACCATGGAGCCTGCACCACCTTCCATTGGGAATATCCGGACTTGCGGGAAGCGCAGGCTACACCGCCAAACCCGTACGCCAGCCACAGGTTCCCTCTGGAATCAAAACCGGCGGAAGCCGCCTGGTCTTCCGTCATTCCGGTGGAGCGGTCCAGCATTTGCCATGAATCGCCGGCGGGATCGTACAAGGCCACGCCTCCGGAAGTGGCCACGGCCACTTCCCCGGAAACAGGGGAAACGGCAATGGCATACACATGCTCTCCATTCAGGGCGTTGCTGCGGTCATACATTTTCCATCCCTGCCCATTGAAAACGGCCACGCCGCAATCGTCCGTCCCCACCCAGACCCGGCCCTGCCGGTCTTCCGCAATGCAGGTGAAATTGGCTTTCCGCGGAAAGCTGGAAGAATAATTCACGTTCACCCATGACTTCTCATAAGCCCCGTTTTTAACATCCAGACGGTAGATGCTCTCGCGCTCCCCCACCGCCCAGATGGCTCCCTGGCTGTCCGCCAATATTCCCCGGATGAACTTGACCGGACATTCGGGTAATTTTTCCGGTACATTGACAGAGGCGGCCTGCACATGCATTCCAAAAAAAGAAAAAACAACTGCCGCCATTCCGATAAAACGAATAATGCTCAATAACATACATTAAGTTTATTATGATTTCTAATGATATAAGGTATTTTTCATTAAGACGAATAATATTCAACTTATTTCCAAACAAATACAGCAATTTATCCCTATCTAAAAATATAATAAATTTACTGTCTGTCAGTTCCGATAAGCTATACGAAAAATCCTTCATGTCCAGATCGAAGTGCACGAACCCCATCAATACCGTGAACGGCATCAGAATTGCCTCTTCCATTTCCCCATCATTTCTTTATTTATTCTCATTATTTTATAAAAAATATATAAATCATTATTTTTCATTATTAATTCCACATCTCGAAAGAATAGCTTTATATATATTATATAATACTAATAATCAACAAATTATAAAACTCATCAAATAATCATTCCCCACCTTTCCGCCTACTCAAAAACTGATATTTCCAAGAAAAATCTACCTATTTCTGAGATGAAATAAATTCCTCCAACACCTTCCACGTACCGATTCCATGCTAAACCTCACGTTTTCTTCACTTTTCCCAAGCAGCCGGAACCGCGCTCCCTTCCCCATTCGCCCCGCCGTGAATTCTTCCCTTTCGAAGGATAGCGGCCAGCCACACTGAACCTCTCCAGCTTCAACACGGCGCTGATCGATCGTCCACGATGGACGTGACCGGCGGCCTGACGCTGAACCTGGACAGCGCTCTAATGTTTGATTCCGCCTCCCAGACGATCGACTTGGTCACCTTGGGCTCAGGCACTTCCCTGGAGCATTACATCGACTGGGACGCCCTTCTGACGCTCACCCAAAACGGCCAGAACCTGATCTGGGACGGCGTCACCTACAACAATGGCAGCCTGACCTTCACCGGTCTCGCCGTACCGGAACCCGGCACGGCCGCATCTAGCCTGCTGGGCCTTACGTCCCTACTGATGAGACAGCGGAAAAACTCTTAAAGCCAGCTTATAGCACGACTCTCCCGGGGCTGTTCCGTTACAAGAGTATGCGGAACAGCCCCTGCTTGCTGAAAGGGGGATGAAAAAACATTTTCCCCTTCCCTTCGCGCGGTTCCGGGAACATACCGCAACCGTCGTTCCGCTTGTTGAAAACGGTTCCCATGACGGGAATAATATGAGCATCGCCCTTCTGGAAATTGCCATAACCTGTTCAAGAGAGAACCATCTCTCCCGGCCGGTTCACGCCGGCCGTCAACCAAACTCATGAAACCAATGACGACGAGCAATAAACACATCGGCCTGAAAAAATCAGACCTCAACAAAGTAATCGAGTCCCTGCAGGAACTCCTGGCGGACTATCAGGTTTACTACGCCAATGTCCGCGGACTGCACTGGAACGTCAAAGGACCGAATTTCTTTGTCCTTCACCTCCAGTTTGAAAAACTCTATCTGGACGCCGCCAAAAAAGTCGACCAGCTTGCAGAACGCATTCTGGCCCTGGGTGGAACGCCGGAAAGCAGATTCAGCAAGTACCTTTCCCAGGCCCATCTTAAGGAAACGGGAGAAATCTCCGACGCCAAGAAAGCTATCCAGACTATCCTGGAAAGCCTGAACCACTTCATTGAAATGGAACGCAACGCCATTGACGTGGCCGAACGGGCGGAAGACGAAGGCACGGCCGACCTGCTCACCGCCTTCCTTCAGGACCAGGAACAACTCGTCTGGATGTTCATGGCTTGCGAGGCCCGTTGACGTGCCGTTGGCAGTTGTTTAGAACAAATATTTTCACTAGGGCATTCCTCCTGGAGCCGCCGGAGTTTCTGCACATACGGAAACTCCAGCTTTTCATCTTACCGAAAAAGACCGCCTGTCCAGTTTTCAACATATTCCCTAACCGGGATACAAATATTTGACGACGGGGTTCCAAAGTTCAAAAACCAATCGGACAGGCAAACGCACCCCTTTAAATTCGGAATAGGCGACGGGGAAGGAACAATACTTGCTTTCCCAAGGCACCGTTCCGGCCAAGCTTCTCCAAAAGCGCCCGGTTTGAAGCCATGAACAGGGTGTTGGCAAAAGAACCGGGCATTCCCATGCATGGAATGGTCCGGGCGTTATTCCAAACAGCAGAGAGCCCTGCATTCTTCTTTTAAAAATGCATGACCGGAGCAGGCAGGCGTTTTACCGGGAAAGCCCCTGACCAGCTTGTTCCGCTCCTCCGGCCCGTAGTGCATCAGGCCGTCTCATTCCCCTTTTAAATTTTAATGGGCGAACGGCCATTGCTCTAGAAATCCGCCTCTCTTCTCTTTTAGAGGGTAATCAGCAACAGGCCATCATGTTCTAAATTTTCCTTCATCTTTCCCGGAACGTCAAAAAATATATAGACAACACACATTAAATTTTAGATGATAAAGTATCTCTTTATGAAGGGTTTTATTCATTTGTGCTTCCTTGGAATCGCTGTTTCTACATGTTTCATTACTGTGAATAAAGGAATTGCAGGACCGCTTCCCCATAGATCCCGAACGGACATTACCCCGATGTCCCTGCTTCAGGATTTGAAAAACGGCACCAGAACCAAGGCGCAACTTAAAACAGCCCTCCTCGAATACATGAAGAAGGAAGCAGGAAAAACCGAGGATAATGTCACTAGATACACTCCGGAAGCCGGACGCAACAAGAACGTCATCACCTACGTAGGCTTTGAAAAGGATTGGTCCGTCATCAACAAACGGTCCCTTGCCGTCCTCAAGGAAACCCTTCCAAAACTCCAGAGCCAGGACTCTTCCATCCGCCTGGAAGGCCTTGACGATCTCACCAACCTGATGCTGGCCTTTGAAATTACCACCACCCCGGAGAAGAAACAAAACAAGGCTTTAAGGCTCTTGCTTGGCCATTTCTACTTTTTCCCTAGCCTTTATTTCAAGGAGATCCGCACCGAGTCCTATCTTCCGGAACGCATGCTGCGCATCGGTTCTTTCCATGCTGCCGACTTTTTTGATATGGGAAAGAAGTTCTATCCCCTCGGCATTGAGGCATACAAGCGTCTTTTAAAGGCGTACGGAACGACTATGTCCGAGCAAAGCCAATACGTTTACTGGATTTCATGGGGATATCTCCAATTGAAACAATATGATGAAGCCATTACCTGGGCAAAAAAAAATGCCGCTGTGCGAAGGTATGACGGAGGCACCCGCCAGGCTGCAACAATGGGCCAGACAAGGAAAGTCCAAGCAGAAAAAAAAGAAATGAACCGTAGGTCCACCCATGACTACCCTATCCAAAACACTTTTCTTTATCCTCATTGCCGCATCAGCGGCAGCATTTCAAGAAGCTTCCGCCAAGGACGATATCAAGGTTGACGACATCTTCTCTAAACAGGATCAGCAGAAAATTGTCCACATTATTGAGCATCCCGCGGATGAAGTTGCAGCGCCCCTCATTCAACGCGCTCTACAAGGACATGTCAAAAAATCCAATTCGACCATCGTCACAGATCCTCACCAACCTCACAAGGAAAATTATTCCGTCTCTTTTACATTCAAGGAATCTCCCCATGCCCGTACACGCCCCAAATATCCTGACGACGACACCAACCTGGATTTCTCAGGGCAGCCTTGCGGCATTGGGTTGGTGACCTTGGTATCGGATGACGGCTGTACCATTTCCATTACAGGCGACAAGGGGAAAAAACAGGAATGGCTGAAAGAGAGCGGCAAAGGTCACGACATTTCCAAAGGCAGAAGGGATTATCCCAATGTCCTGATGCCCGGCACACATACATTGAACATTGAATATTCCCAGACCTACTACAATCCGGCACCGGGGAAAAGATCTGGATGGCATCACCCTTTTCGTCACTCCTATTGCTGTTGACATTTCCGTACGCAAACAAAATGCTCCCACGGAAAATCATCGGGTACTTCTGATCAAGGGAGAATCCGTAGAAATGGCGCTGAACAAGGATATGCTGGGACAAAAAAGCAAATTTGAAGACCGGACCACTTGGGAAATATGCCGGTTGGAGTGTGATACGACAGGAGAAGGAAATTACGAAACTCAATGGGCTAAAGTCGGGAATGGAACCACATGCACTTACCAGTGCAATACTCCGGGAATTTATCGTGTACGTGCTAACGTCAATGGTAAAATTTTTACATATACCAGAAGGGAAAAAGCCTTTGAAGCAAAAGAGACCAAGCTTCTACAAAAAGGACATCCCGACTGCATAGGAGTAGTCAACAGCCAATATGAAAAAAACCTTATCAATAGCGCTATGGAATACATGACCAAAAAGCATTTTGCCAAGGCAACGCCGTGGTACGCCGTGGAAGACCTGGAATTTATTTTTCAAACTTCCTCTCCACCCCTCACTCCTCCACAAAAAAACCTATCAGGAGTTCCCTCCTGAGAAGACAAATAAAAAATTACGGTCATAGCGATTTTTCAATAACCTGAAAGATTTGAGCAAATGAAATTTATTTATCTACTATCAAGCCCATTCCTGCGGCATGTAAATTCCAACAATTATCTACGGTACTTTAACGCCTCCTCTTGGGAAAGCATGCGCTCCCTTAGTAAAAGATTGGATAGATCCCGACAAAAAAATAGGATCCTGGAAATGAATGAATCCAACCAACACTCTACCGGAACCGGGATGGTTTGAATTCGACAAAGCTCATGCGGCCATCATAGACTACGGTGGGGCCGGCATCAGTGCAGGTACCACCGACGTCAATAAAGTGCTTTATCTTACCTTCCCTTCATCCTTTAGAAAATATGAATAAATCCATTTTCTGCCTTCTTTTCATTGAGTGCTCTCTATCAGGATATGCCGGGGAAATTCGAAATATAGACCATATTCAGGAATATCAGAAGCTTCGATATCAATACGCCAGACAGGGGAACCTGGAAAAAGCGGCGGAAACCGATGCTAAACTCCGCCGGATTATTCTCAGAACTATTCCTGAAATTATTAAAGAATTAGAAAGTATTTCCCACAACGAAGAAATTTCTCTTGTTAGTTATCTCCGTAAACTCCCGGATGAAGATTACTTAAAGATGGTCATGCAACTGGTTAGGCACGCAAACCTGAGGAATCCGGCACAACGTCAATTTCTAGAAAGCGTTATTTTCGAACCCTTTGAGGGAGAACGCGATAATCTGCTGGCAATGAATTGGAGAGACCAGCACGTTAGAGATCTCTGCTTTACTCTGAAAAAGAAACTTTCATCTGAAAGTCCACATCAGAAAACAATTTCTTCCATCCTTGATGGAGAATTGTATAAAAATATGATATACAATGCCTTTACGCATGGTGAACTTCGTATACCAAATCACCTGGGAAGGGGAGGATATGCCCCTCAATTCAAAAAATGGGGGGAGAACGAACAACAACAAATAAAAGCTGTCAAGGAGTTGCGCCAGGCATGGGACGCAGCATGCACCGTCCTTCTTGAAATGAAAGGAACGGAGGATATCGCCCGAGTCAATCAAGCCTGGGAAAACGCTGCTCAAAAAGCAAAAGCCGTGATGAGAATGCTCCCGCCAAATGAAGAAGA
Source organism: Akkermansia sp. RCC_12PD (assembly GCF_036417355.1). Lineage (NCBI taxonomy): Bacteria > Pseudomonadati > Verrucomicrobiota > Verrucomicrobiia > Verrucomicrobiales > Akkermansiaceae > Akkermansia > Akkermansia sp. RCC_12PD. Next base: position 801,217 of record NZ_CP143889.1, read on the forward strand.
TGCCCAGCAACGAGTTGGTAAGTTTTTCTACGACACGGCTTTCAGCCAATACTTTTTTCTGGCTCCCGCGTCAAGGGAGGCCAATTCAACCTATCAAAAAGTAATAAAAAAACTTGCTGAACTTTATAAGCTCCAGGAAAAACTTCCGTCACAGCTGACGGGTATCGGACAATTCCATGCAGAAATCATCAGCTCTGAATCGTACCTCAATGAGGAAGCGCTTTTGCTGTTAACCAAGGAGCTAGAGGAAAAACTCCGCAAAGCCACATCTTCACGTTCCGTTGAAGAGTAAGCCCCGGAATATTCCTTTTTCGCACTTTCTTTCAGGAGGGTCAAAAAACGGGGCCTCCGCACCCGCGGAGGCCCCAGCTTACCCAAACAACAGAAAATTGCTGCATGCATTCTTTCAGGAATGCATGGCCAGAGCATGCCGGTATTCCACCGGGAAGACCTTGATGAATTTGCCGCGTTCCTCCGGCCAGTTGTTTAACAGGTCGCAGGCCCGGCGGCTTTTCGTAGCCATGTAGTGCTCGTAAATGAGCTGGAGCAGTTCCGCCTCGTCGGCGGAGTGCGGCAGGACCGTTTCCAGGTCCACGCTGCCCAGGTTGCATTTCTGATCGAAGTCGTTGTCCGCATCATACACGTAGGCCAGGCCACCGGTCATTCCCGCGGCGAAGTTGACGCCCACCTTGCCGAGCACCGCCACACGGCCTCCGGTCATGTATTCGCAGCCGTGGTCGCCGATGCCTTCCACCACCATCTTGGCTCCGCTGTTGCGGATGGCGAAACGCTCCCCGGCCTGCCCGTGCAGGAAGATGCTGCCGGACGTGGCCCCATAGCCGATGACGTTGCCGGCAATGACGTTGTCCGACGGAGCGTAGGAGATGTTTTCCGGAGGCCTCACGATGATTTTGCCCCCGGAAAGCCCCTTCCCTACGAAGTCGTTCGCCTCCCCGGCGAGTTCAAAGGTAATGCCCGGCGCAAGAAAGGCCCCGAAACTCTGCCCCGCGCATCCGGTGAAGTGCACCGTGAGCGTATCCTCCGCCAGGCCGCGCGGGCCGAATTTCATCACCAGCTCTCCGGATAGCTCCGTGCCCACCGTCCGGTCCACATTGCGGACGTCGCGGAAGAGTTCTGTCTTTTCCCCTTTTTCCAGCAGGCCCTTCAAGTCCGGGAGCAGGCGGTTCCGATCGTAGTTGTCCAGAGGTTCCTTTTCAAAGGAGGGGTCAAACCTGCGTCCGTCCCCCTCCGCCGCATGCAGAATGGAGGAGAAGTCCAGATGCTGAGCCTTGTAGAAGTCAATGGCGCGGTTCACGGAGAGCAGGTCCGCCCTGCCGACGGCTTCATCCAGGGAGCGAAGGCCCAGGGAAGCCAGGATTTCCCGCGTTTCCTGCGCCACGAAACGAAGGTAGTTGATAACGTATTCCGGCTTGCCGCTGAACTTGGCCCTCAGAGCCGGGTCCTGCGTGGCGACGCCCACCGGGCACGTGTTTTCATGGCACCTGCGGAGCATGGCGCAGCCGATGGCGACCAGAACGGCAGTGCCGAAGCCGAACTCCTCCGCTCCCAGCAGGGCCGCCATGACGACGTCCCTCCCGGTGCGCAGCTGGCCGTCCACCTGGAGCCGCACGCGGGAGCGGAGCTTGTTGAGTACAAGCGTCTGCTGTGTTTCCGCCAGTCCCAGTTCCCACGGCAGTCCGGCGTGCTTGACGCTGGTGAGCGGGGAAGCGCCCGTACCGCCGTCGTGGCCGCTGACCACAACCACGTCCGCGTGGGCCTTCACCACTCCGGCGGCCACGGCGCCGATGCCTACCTCGGAGACGAGCTTGACAGAGACGCGGGCGTCTGGGTTGGAGTTCCGCAGGTCGTAGATCAATTGGGCCAGGTCTTCAATGGAGTAAATGTCATGGTGCGGCGGGGGAGAGATGAGGCTGACATTCGGCATGGAATGGCGCAGCCGGGCGATGTACGGGTCCACCTTGTGCGCCGGGAGCTGGCCGCCCTCTCCGGGCTTGGCGCCCTGGGCCATCTTGATCTGGAGCTCGGAGGCGTGGCGCAGATAGTTGATGGTCACGCCGAAGCGTCCGCTCGCCACCTGCTTGATCGCGCTGTAGCGCACCTCGCCCCTGGCGTTGGGTTTGTAGCGGGCTTCATCCTCGCCCCCTTCCCCGGAGTTGCTTTTGGCTCCGATTTTATTCATCGCAATGGCGATGGTTTCATGGGCCTCCGGACTGAGGGAACCCAGGGACATGGCCCCGGAGACGAAGCGGCGCAGGATGGAATCCGCGCTTTCCACTTCCTCCAGCGGGACGGCGTCCGCGGGAGCGAATTCAAACAGGCCGCGCAGGGTGCAGAGGTGCTGCGCCTGGTGGTTGCTGTAGTCCGCAAATTCCCGGTATTTCCGTTCGTCATTGTCGCGAACGGCGGCGCGGAAGGCCTGGAGCGTCTGCGGGTTCCAGAGGTGGTTTTCTCCGCCCTTCCTGTACTTGTACTGGCCGCCCGCATCCAGGCAGCCTTCCTTCCCGGCGTTTTGCGCGGCGCGCTGGTTGCATTCCGCAGCTATTTCCTCCAGCCCGATGCCGCCCACGCGGCTGACGGTGCCGGGGAAGAATTCGTCAATCAGTTCCCGGTTCAGCCCCACAGCCTCGAACAATTGGGAGGAGCGGTAGCTACGCAGGGTGGAAATGCCCATCTTGGACATGATTTTAAGCAGCCCCTTGTCAATGGCGTTGATGTAGTTGCCGGAGGCCTTCACCACGTCCAGCGGGCAGTCCTGAGGCGCGGCCAGGGAGGTGACCGTCGCCAGAGCCAGGTACGGATTGACCGCCGTGGCCCCGAAACCCAGCAACAGGGCGAAGTGCATCGTTTCCCGCGCCTCCCCCGTTTCCAGGATCAGGCCCACGTCGGAACGCAGTCCGGCGGCCGCCAGGGCGCGGTGCACCACGGAGCAGGCCAGCAGGCTGGGAACGGGAAGATAGCCGCGGCCTATGTTGCGGTCCGTCAGCACCAGGATGCGCACGCCAGACCTGACCAGCCCCACGGCGGATTCCGCCAGGCTGTCCAGCGTCTCCCGCAGAGCCTTTCCGTCCCCGCCTTCCGGGAACTGGAGGGGGAGCCTGGCGGAGGGGAAGCCGGCTTCCCGGATGTTGCAGAGGCGGTTGAGCTCCTCGTCCGTAATGACGGGGCGCGCCATCTTGATGAGCCGGGCGTGCTCCGGCGTTTCCTCCAGAATGTTGGGATGGTTGCCGATGTACGTGGTCAGACTCATGACGAGTTCCTCCCGGATGGGGTCGATGGGCGGGTTGGTCACCTGCGCGAACAATTGCTTGAAGTAGTTGAACAGGAGCGGCGCCTTTCCGGAGAGGACGGCCAGCGGCGCGTCGTTCCCCATGGAGCCGAGGGGTTCCGTGCCCTTCATCATCATCGGGCGGAGGATGAGTTCCACATCCTCCTGCGTGAAGCCAAACTGGCGCTGATGAACCGCCAGGTCCGGCATTTCCGCGGAGGCGGAAACAGAGTCGAACAGGGAGCGGACGGAAATCTTGTTTTGTTCCACCCAGCGGCGGTAGGGCATGCGCCGGGCCATTTCATTCTTGGTTTCCGCATCGGACACCAGACGGTGATTCACCAGGTCGCAGTAGATCATCTCTCCGGGGCGCAGGCGGCCCTTGCGGGCCACTTTTTCCGCGGGAATGTCCGCTACGCCCGTTTCCGAGGCCAGGATGAAGATATCGTCCGTGGTCAGCGTGTAGCGGGCGGGGCGCAGGCCGTTGCGGTCCAGCATGGCGCCCGCGTTGACGCCGTCGGAGAAGACGACGGCGGTCGGGCCGTCCCACGGCTCCATCAGGGCGGAATGGTATTCAAAGAAGCCGCGCACGTCCGGCCCCAGATGGTAGTTGACGCCCCAGGCCTGCGGCATGAGCATGAGCATGGCGTGGCGCAGGTCGCGCCCGGCGGCGGCGAGCAGTTCCACCATGTTGTCCAGGCAGGCGGAATCGCTCTGTCCGGGAGGAATGAGGGGCAGGAGCTTCTGCAAGTCATCCCCCAGCAGGGCGGAGGACAGGTGCGGTTCCCGCACGCTCAGGTGGTTCAGGTTTCCGCGCAGGGTGTTGATTTCCCCGTTGTGGGCCAGGTACCGGAAGGGATGGGCCAGGCTCCACGTGGGGAAGGTGTTCGTGCTGTAGCGCTGGTGGACGAGGGCCAGCGGAGATTTGAAACGCTCATGGCGCAGGTCTTCGTAAAATCCGTCAATTTGCGTGCCGAGGAACAATCCCTTATACACGATGCTGCGGCTGGAACAACTGCACACGTAGCATCCTTCCACGCGCCGCTCCATTTCCCGGCGCATCACGAAGAGCTTGCGTTCCAGTGCCGCCTGGTCCGCAAAGCCGCTGCCGTCGATGAAGAGCTGGCGAATCAGGGGGCAGGTGCGCCGGGCGTTCTCGCCGATGCTGTTCCGGTCCACGGGAACCTCTCTCCAGGCAATCACCCTGCCGCCGTTTTCCGTGACGGCGGCCTCCAGTTCCTCTTCATGGCCGCAGCCGCCGAACATCATGGCGACTCCGTATTTTCCTCTGGCGGGGAGTTTGTTGGGAAGGAGCAGGCGGAAGAATTCATCCGGCAGGGCCAGCAGAATGCCCGCTCCGTCCCCGGTATCGGGATCGCTTCCCACGGCACCACGGTGCATCAGCCTCTTGAGAACGGTGACACCCATTTCAATGATTTTGTGGCTCGGTTCATTCTTCAGGTCCGCCACCAGCCCCACGCCGCAGGCGTCCCTCTCCTGTTCAAAGTCATACAATCCCTGCGGCGCAGGAATGCCTGTCTCGAATTGATCACTATTCATCAGTTTGCTGTTTTATTTGAGTTAAGCTGATTTCCTTATAGCAAAAACCGTGCCAACATTATGCACTCCTTCCACCCTCCCTGTTTTTCGAACGCCGCTGCCCCGGTTTTATATGATTTGACAGGCCTTCCGGCACGGCAGAGGCCCCATGGCGGCAAAGGGACTTCCCTCTCCCAAGCAGATATTTTTACATTTTCGTAATTACCCCTTTACCGTGATTTTACATTTTTGTAATCAATGCTTTCACCTTTTTCATCCCTCTTCTTTCCACGGCTTCCTTTCACAATTTATATAATATATTTATAGTCAAATTTTTAAAACACCACACCACTCTGGCACAAGTTGATTCAAAAAGCTGGCACGGTTCTTGCTAGGAAAAAGATACAACAGTTAACCATGATGAGTGACTCGACAAGAACACAAGCCATCAGCGCCATCGCCTCCCTTCCCGTGAGCGGGGTGAGCGAGAGCGCTCCTGTCCGCATTGATTATTACGGCGCCGACGTTTTCAGTACGGAGGTGATGAAGAAGTACCTGCCCAGGGACACGGCAAAAACTCTCCTGTCCACCATCCAGGACGGCCTGCCGCTGAACGCGGACATTGCCGCGGATGTAGCCCACGCCATGAAGCAGTGGGCGCTGGAACGGGGAGCCACTCACTACACGCACTGGTTCCAGCCCATGACGGGTTCCACGGCGGAGAAGCATGATTCTTTCCTGGACCCCAAGGACATGGAGCCGATCATGAGCTTTTCCGGCAAGAACCTGATCGTGAGCGAGCCGGACGCTTCCAGTTTCCCCTCCGGCGGCCTGCGCTGCACGTTTGAGGCCCGCGGCTACACCGCGTGGGACCCCACCAGCCCCGCCTTCATCAAGAGGCACGGGAACGGAGCCACCCTCTGCATTCCCACCGCCTATTGTTCCTATACGGGAGACGCTCTGGACAAGAAAACCCCTCTGCTCCGCTCCCGGCAGGCATTGGGCAACGCCGTCAAGAGGCTGATGAAGTGCTTCGGGCTGCCGGACGAACGCGTGACCATCACGCTGGGGCCGGAACAGGAGTATTTCCTGATTGACAAGAATTTCTATCTGAACCGCCCGGACCTGGTCCAGACGGGCCGCACCCTTTTCGGCTCGCCGCCCGCCAAGCACCAGCAGCTGGAAGACCATTATTTCGGCTCCATCAAGCCGCGCATCCTCAATTTCATGAATGATGTGGAAAAGGAACTCTGGCGGCTGGGCATTCCGGCCAAGACGCGCCACAATGAAGTGGCCCCGGCCCAGTTTGAACTGGCCCCCCTGTTTGAGGACGTGAACCTGGCGATCGACCACAATATGCTGGTGATGGAAATCCTGCGCCAGCAGGCCAGCAGGCACGGGCTGGTATGCCTGCTCCACGAGAAGCCCTTCGTGGGCGTTAACGGCTCCGGCAAGCACAACAACTGGTCCATTTCCTACGGGGAAAAGAACCTGCTGGACCCCGGAAACGACCCGCAGCAGAACGCCATCTTCCTGACTGTGCTGACCGCCATCATTGAGGCCGTGGACAAACACAGCGACCTGCTCCGCAACTCCGTAGCCAGCGCGGGCAACGACCACCGCCTGGGCGCGAACGAGGCGCCTCCCGCCATTATCTCCATTTTCCTGGGCGACCAGCTTAATGAGGTGATTGAGAATATCATCAATGGGGAGGCCGGATGCGGCAGACGGAACGACACGCTCAAGATCGGCGTGGATACGCTGCCCGTCCTGCCCAGGGACGCCACGGACCGCAACCGCACCAGCCCGTTCGCCTTCACCGGCAACAAATTCGAGTTCCGCGCCCCCGGCTCGGCCCAGTCCTGCGCCGGACCGATGATGACGCTGAACACCATCGTGGCGGAAGCCTTCGACTCCCTGGCGGAGGAACTCTCCTCCTTCGCGCCGGAAACCTTCCTGTCCCAGCTCCAGGAGACGCTCAAGCGCAGGATTTCCGAACACAAGAGAATCATCTTCAACGGAGACAATTATTCGGAGGAATGGGTGAAGGAAGCGGAACGCCGCGGCCTTCCCAACCTGAAAAACACGATGACCGCCCTCCACAGCCTGGTGAATGAGAAGAATGTGGCCCTGTTCGAGAAGTACGGGGTGTTCTCCCGCAGGGAACTGGAATCCCGGTTTGAGATTTTCCTGGAGGAATACCACAGGCGCATCCGCATTGAAGGGCGCCTGTCCTGGGAAATGGCGGCCACCATCATCCTCCCTGCCCTGCGCAACGAATACAAGCAAACCGTTTCCGCGCTCTCCAGGGCGCTGGACGCCAAGCGGACCAACGGGACCGCCGCCCTACAAAAGCTGGCGGACAAGCTGGGCGACGCCCTGGATTCCGTCGTGTCCGACCTGGATACTCTGGAAACCGCGCTCACGAGCTGCCATGAAGACATCCTTGCCGCGATGTCCCGATTGAGAACCAGCGTCGATGCCGCAGAAACCCTGGTGAACGACCGGTCCTGGCCTCTCCCCAAGTACCGGGAAATGCTGTTCATCTATTAGGGTGCACCGACGAGCTCCGGAGCTTTGCCGGCCCCTTGCGGGGCAAGCCTCTGCCCGCAGAGGAAAAGGCACGGCTCCGGGGCCTTGGCGCCCCTGTCCCGGCCGCCCTTTTCCCACTGTTTTCCACCGACCACCACCCCCTGAAAAATCCGCGTCATTGGCTGTAAAAAAACTTTCCTCCGGAGCCCTGCGGGCACTTAATTCCCCCGGCGGAAATCCACGGTCCAGAACCACAGGATTCTTCCATCGCCATTATGCCTAAAGATACCTCTATCAAAAAGATTCTCGTGATCGGCTCCGGCCCGATCGTCATCGGCCAGGGCTGCGAATTCGACTACTCCGGCACCCAGGCCTGCAAGGCCCTCCGGGAAGAAGGTTATGAAGTAGTGCTGGTAAACTCCAATCCCGCCACCATTATGACGGACCCGGAGACCGCCCCGCGCACCTACATTGAACCGATCACTCCGGAGTTTGTGGAGAAGATCATCATCCGGGAGAAGCCGGACGCTCTGCTCCCCACCCTGGGCGGCCAGACGGCCCTGAACTGCGCCATGGAACTCCACCGCAGCGGCGTGCTGGAGAGGGAGAACGTGCGCATGATCGGCGCCAACGCGGACGCCATTGACCGCGGGGAGGACCGCAACCTGTTCAAGGAGGCCATGATCCGCATCGGCCTGGACGTGCCGCGCTCCGGCATCGCCCACACGATGGAGGAGGCGCGCCGGGTAGCCGGGGACATAGGCACCTTTCCCCTGATTATCCGCCCCGCCTTCACGCTGGGCGGCATGGGCGGCGGCGTGGCGTACAACAAGACGGAGTTTGAGGAAATCTGCGCCCGCGGGCTGGACCTCTCCCCCGTCTCGGAAATCCTGATTGAAGAATCCCTCATCGGCTGGAAGGAGTTTGAAATGGAAGTCATGCGGGACCGCGCGGACAATTGCGTGGTGATCTGCTCCATTGAGAATATTGACGCGATGGGCGTGCATACCGGGGATTCCATCACCGTGGCTCCCATCCAGACCCTGACGGACAGGGAATACCAGGTCATGAGGGACGCCTCTTTCGCCGTCATCCGGGAAATCGGCGTGGAAACGGGCGGTTCCAACATCCAGTTCGCCATCAACCCGGCCAACGGCCGCATGATCGTCATTGAGATGAACCCCCGCGTTTCACGTTCCTCCGCTCTGGCCTCCAAGGCCACGGGGTTCCCCATCGCCAAGCTGGCCGCCAAGCTGGCCGTGGGCTACACGCTGGACGAACTGCGCAACGACATCACGAGGGAAACGCCCGCCTGCTTTGAGCCCACCATTGACTACGTGGTGACCAAGGTCCCCCGCTTCACGTTTGAAAAGTTCAAGCAGGCGGACGAGCACCTGACCACCTCCATGAAATCCGTGGGGGAAGCCATGGCCATAGGCCGCACGTTCAAGGAATCCCTGCAAAAGGCCCTGCGCTCCCTGGAAACGGGCCGCTGGGGCTGGGGATTCGACGCGAAGGCGCCGCAGAAGCCCACCGCGGAGGAAATCACGCGGAAGCTTGCCGTCCCCACGGCGGAACGCATTTTCTGGATTCAGACGGCGTTCAGCAGCGGCTTCTCCCTGGACGAGGTGCACCAGCTCACCCAGATTGACCCCTGGTTCCTGGCCCAGATGCAGGACCTGGCGAAGGCGGGCGACCGCCTGGATACGCTGGACCTGCGGGAAGCCAAGAAACTGGGCTTTTCAGACAGGCAGATCGCGCTGGCCCGCGGAACCACGGAAGAACATATCCGGAAGGAACGCGTGGAACAGGGCATCATTCCCGGCTACCGCCTGGTGGACACCTGCGCGGCGGAGTTTGAAGCGTACACGCCTTATTTCTATTCCACTTACGGGGACGAAAACGAGGCGCGCGACACGGGCCGGAAGAAGATCCTCATCCTGGGAGGCGGCCCGAACCGCATCGGCCAGGGCATCGAGTTCGACTACTGTTGCGTGCACGCCTCCATGGCCCTGCGGGAAATGGGGTATGAAACCATCATCGTCAATTCCAACCCTGAGACCGTCTCCACGGACTACGATTCCTCAGACAAGCTTTTCTTTGAACCCCTGACGCTGGAAGACGTGCTCCACATCTGCGAGCAGGAGAAGCCGGACGGCGTCATCGTCCAGTTCGGCGGCCAGACGCCGCTGAACCTGGCCAACGCCCTGGAAGCCCACGGCGTGCCCGTCATCGGCACCAGCCCGAAGGCCATTGACCTGGCGGAGGACCGCGAACATTTCTCCGCCCTGCTGAAGGAGCTGGGGCTGAAGCAGGCGGACGCGGGGACGGCCACCAACGTGGAGGACGCCGCCGCCATTGCCGCCCGCATCGGCTATCCGGTGCTGCTGCGCCCGTCCTTCGTGCTGGGCGGACGCGGCATGATCATCGTGTATGAGGAGCAGGAGCTGCGCCGGTACATGAACGAAGCCGTGGAGGCCTCCGAGGAACGCCCCGTGCTGATCGACCGCTTTCTGGAAAATGCCGTGGAGATTGACGTGGACGTCATCGCGGACCGGGAGCGCGCCGTCATCGGCGCCATCATGCAGCACGTGGAACCCGCGGGTATCCACTCCGGAGACTCCGCCAGCATGATCCCGGCCATGGGCATCTCCATGAAAATGCACAAGGAAATCACGCGCGCCTCCAAGGAGCTGGCGAGCCGCCTGAACGTCTGCGGCCTGATGAACATCCAGTTTGCCGTGAAGGACGAACAGCTTTACGTGATTGAGGTCAATCCGCGCGCTTCCCGCACGGTGCCCTTTGTCTCCAAGGCCATCGGCAAGCCGCTCGCCAAGCTGGCCGCCCAGATTATGGCCGGAAAGACGCTGGCGGAACTGGGCTTCACCCGGGAAATCACGCCGGAATACCATTGCGTGAAGGAGGCCGTCTTCCCATGGGGCCGCTTCCCGGGCATCGACGTGGTGCTGGGACCGGAAATGAAGTCCACCGGGGAAGTCATGGGGATTGACCCGGACCCGGACATCGCCTTTGCCAAGTCACAGGTCAGCGCCTTCAACCCGCTGCCCACGGAGGGCAAGGTATTCATCTCCGTGAATGACCGGGACAAGGAACGGGTGCTCCACATGGCCCGCCAGCTGGCGGACATGGGCTTCATCCTGTGCGCCACGCGCGGCACGATGATCCACCTGCTCCAGCACGACATTGAGTGCGAACGCGCCTACAAGGTGAACGAGGAGCGCCGCCCCAACATCGTGGACCACATCAAGAACGGGGAGATCAATTTCATCATCAACACCCCCGGCTCCCATGACGCCCGTGCGGACGACATCATCATCCGCTCCTCCGCCATCGCCACCAAGACGTCCTACTGCACGAACCTGGCCTCCGCCCAGGCCTGCGTAAACGCCATCGAGGCGCTGAAAAACAGGACCCTCCAGGTCCGGATCATTCAGGAATACCACGCTGAAACCCTTTAACCCCGCACCATACAGAATACCCATATCATGAGAGCCATTCTCGCACTGGAAGACGGCAGCGTCTTCATCGGTTCACACTTCGGAGCCACGGGCACGGAAGTGGGGGAAGCCTGCTTCAACACGTCCATGACCGGCTACCAGGAAGTCCTGACGGACCCGTCCTACAGCGGCCAGATTGTCACGATGACCTACCCCCTGATCGGCAATTACGGCGTCAACCCGGAAGATTACGAGTCCGGCAAGGCGCAGGTCAGCGGCTTCGTGGTGGCGGAGCTGGCGAAGGTTCCTTCCAACTGGCGCGCCACGGAAGCCCTGGGCCCGTGGCTGGAAAAGCAGGGCGTCATCGGCATTGAAGGGGTGGACACCCGCAAGATCGCCAAGCACCTGCGCTCCGCGGGCGCCATGCGCGCCTGCCTCACCACGGAGCTGACGCCGGAGGAAGCCGTGGAAGCCGCCAGAAATGCCCCCTTCATGGAAGGCTGCAACATCGTGGACAAGATCGGCTCCCACCCCATGACGCCGGAGGAAGTGGACGCGCTGGTGACGGAAGGGGAACTGCCCCCCCACGGAGTACGACATCGTAGCCTTCGACTTCGGCATCAAGTACAACATCCTGCGCCAACTGAGGGAAAACGGCTTCCGTGTGACCGTGGTTCCCGCCCACACGACGGCGGAGGAAGTGCTTGGCATGAAGCCGGACGGCGTTTTTCTTTCCAACGGTCCGGGGGACCCCGCCACGCTGACGGACATCCACCGTGAAGTAGCCGCCCTGATCGGGAAGGTTCCCATGTTCGGCATCTGCCTGGGGCACCAGATCATTTCCCACGCGCTGGGGGCGAAGACCTTCAAGCTGAAGTTCGGCCACCGCGGCGCCAACCATCCGGTGAAGGACCTCCGCACGGGTAAAATCAGCATCACGTCCCAGAACCACGGTTTTGCCGTGGATCCGGACACCGTGCCGGACGACGTGGAAATCACGCTGATGAATCTGAATGACAATACCGTGGAGGGCATCGCTCACAAAACGCTCCCCATTTTCAGCGTGCAGTACCACCCGGAAGCCGCGCCCGGCCCCAGGGATCCCCAGTACCTGTTCCAGGACTTCAAGCAGATGATTGCCTCACGCGGGCTGTAGGCGGAGCACAAAAAAAACGAACGCCTTTCATGCCGCCGCATTTTTCCTCGTCACTTCTGGAAAAATGCGCTATTTCTTCCTGCGGCTCTGAATGAACGGAGCCGGTTTTCCGGTTCATAAACGTTCCGGCGAACGTACCCTGAACATACACTTACTTCCATTCATGAGTAAAATTGCATTGATCTCCGGCATCACGGGGCAGGACGGCTCCTTTCTGGCTGAATTCCTGATTGACAAGGGCTATGAGGTGCACGGCATCCTGCGTCGCTCCTCTTCCTTCAATACGGGCCGCATAGAACACCTGTACCTGGACGAATGGGTGAGGGACATGAAAAAAAGCCGTCTGGTCAACCTGCATTACGGAGACATGACGGACTCAAGCTCCCTGATCCGCATCATCCAGACTGTCCAACCGGATGAAATCTACAACCTGGCTGCTCAAAGCCACGTGAAGGTCAGCTTTGACGTGCCGGAATACACGGCGGAAACGGATGCCGTGGGTACCCTCCGCATGCTGGAAGCCGTCCGCATCTTGGGCATGGAGAAAAAATGCCGCATTTACCAGGCCTCCACGTCGGAACTCTTCGGCCTGGTGCAGGAAGTCCCCCAGAAGGAAACCACCCCCTTCTATCCGCGCTCCCCCTACGGCGTAGCCAAGCAGTACGGATTCTGGATCACGAAAAATTACCGGGAATCCTACGGCATGTTCGCCGTCAACGGCATCCTGTTCAACCATGAAAGCGAACGCCGCGGGGAAAACTTCGTCACCCGCAAGATTACGCTGGCGGCAGCCCGCATCGCCCAGGGGATGCAGGACAAGCTCTACCTGGGCAACCTGAACGCCCTGCGCGACTGGGGCTACGCCAAAGACTATGTGGAATGCATGTGGCTGATTCTCCAGCACGACGTTCCGGAAGACTTCGTCATCGCCACGGGGGAAATGCACACCGTCCGCGAATTCTGCACGCTGGCCTTCCGGGAAGCGGGAATCGAGCTGGAATGGGAAGGGGAAGGCGCGGAAGAACGAGGCCGGGACACAAAAACGGGCAAAATCCTGGTGGAAGTGGACCCCAAGTATTTCCGTCCTGCGGAAGTGGAACAGCTCCTGGGCGATCCCACCAAGGCCAGAACCCTGCTCGGCTGGAATCCCACCTCCACGCCGTTTGAAGAACTGGTGCGCATCATGGTCCGCCATGATATGGAATACGTCAAACACGTTGATATCCGCTGACCATGGACAACGACAGCAGGATATTTGTGGCCGGGCACCGCGGGCTGGTGGGGTCCGCTATCTGGAAAGCGCTGGAAAATAAGGGCTATTCCAACCTGATCGGCCGGACGCACCGGGAACTGGACCTGGAGGACCCCGCAGCCGTCCGGGAATTCTTTGACCGGGAAAAGCCGGAATACGTCTTTCTGGCGGCGGCGTTCGTGGGCGGCATCATCGCCAACTCCCTCTACCGGGCGGACTTCATCTTCCGCAACCTCCAGATCCAGCAGAACGTCATCGGGGAAAGTTTCCGGCACGGCGTATCCAAGCTTCTTTTCCTGGGAAGCACCTGCATTTATCCGCGGGAGGCGCCTCAGCCCATGAAGGAGGACGCCCTGCTTACCTCCCCGCTGGAATACACCAACGAACCCTACGCCATCGCCAAAATAGCTGGGCTGAAAATGTGCGAAAGCTTCAACCTTCAATACGGCACCAACTACATCGCCGTCATGCCCACGAACCTGTACGGACCCAACGACAACTTCCACCTGGAAAACAGCCATGTGCTACCCGCCATGGTGCGCAAGATTCATCTGGCCAAGTGCCTGATGGAAGGGAACTGGGCCGCTGTCCGGAGAGACCTGGACGCCCGCCCTGTGGAACAGGTGGACGGAACGGCGGCGGAAGAGGCCATTCTGGCCGTGCTGGGCAAATACGGCATCTCCCCCGGTTCCGTGGAACTGTGGGGAACGGGAACTCCCCTGCGCGAATTCCTGTGGAGCGAGGATATGGCGGACGCCTGCGTCCATGTGATGGAACAGGTAGATTTCAGCCAGTTGAAGGGAGAGGATAGGAACGTGCGGAACTGCCATATCAACATCGGCACCGGGAAGGAAATCTCCATAGGCGATCTGGCGCGGCTCATTGCCGCTACGGAAGACTACCGAGGAAAACTGGTGTTCAACGCGGACAAGCCGGACGGCACCATGCGCAAGCTGACGGACGTCTCCAAGCTGCACTCCCTGGGCTGGCAACACCGCGTGGAACTGGAAGAGGGCGTGGAACGCATTTACAGGTGGTATCTGGGCCGGACGGCAGAAGCCGGCAACTGACCCTTCCGCCAGCTCCGCGCAGCCCATGACCCGCCTTCCGAACAGCCAGGATACGCCCCCCGCCAAACCCAGCCTGTGGGCGCTGAGCCCTCTGCTGGTGTTCTTCCTGCTCTACCTGGTTATTTCCGTGGCGGTGCAGGACTTTTACGCCGTGCCGGTCACCGTGGCGTTTACGGCGGCGGCCATCTGGTCCGTAGCCATCACGAAAGGGAAAAGCATCACGGAACGCGTGGACCTGTTCTCCGCCGGAGTGGCCAACCGGAACATCCTGATGATGGTCTGGATCTTCGTGCTCGCGGGGGCCTTCGCCCAGTCCGCGCGGGACATGGGGGCCATAGACGCCACAGTCCGGCTCACGCTGCACCTCCTGCCGGACAACCTTCTTCTGGCCAGCGTTTTCATCGCTTCCTGCTTCATCTCGCTCTCCGTCGGAACGTCCGTGGGAACCATCGTGGCCCTGGCCCCGGTAGCCGTGGGACTGGCGGAAGCCACAAACGTCAACACGGGCATGATGACGGCCATTGTGGTGGGAGGCGCCTTCTTCGGCGACAACCTCTCCTTCATTTCAGACACCACCATTGCCGCCACCCGCACGCAGGGCTGCGCCATGCGGGATAAATTCCGGGCCAACGTCAAGGTGGTCCTGCCCGCCGCCCTGCTCGCCCTGGCCTGCTACATGGCAGCGGGGTGGAGCGTCCAGGCGCCGGCGGCAGGCGCGGACGTGCAGATAGAATGGCTCAAGGTGCTTCCTTACCTGCTGGTGCTGGCCGCAGCCCTGGCGGGCATCCACGTGATGGCCGTGCTGACTCTGGGTCTGCTGGCCGCGGGAATGGTGGGCATGGGCATGGGCTACTTCTCCTGCATGGACTGGTTCCGTTCCATGGGCGACGGCATGACCGGGATGGGGGAACTTATCATCGTCACGCTATTGGCGGGCGGCGTGCTTGCCATGATCCGCTTCAACGGCGGCATCGCCTATATTATTGAAAAAATCACGTGCCATATCCGGGGAAGGCGCGGAGCGGAATTCAGCATTGCCGCACTGGTCTCCCTCGCCAACCTATGCACGGCGAACAACACCATCGCCATCATCACGGCGGGTCCTATTGCCAAGGACATCAGCGACCGCTTCAACATTCCGCCCAGGCGCAGCGCCAGCATCCTGGACACCTTCTCCTGCCTGGTACAGGGAGTCATTCCCTACGGTGCCCAGATGCTGATGGCCGCGGGAATCGCCCAGATCTCCCCCCTGCAGATCATGAAATACTTGTATTACCCCCTGATTCTGGGAGTGTGCTCCGCGGCGGCCATTGTCCTCGGCGGAAGGGCAAACCGGAAACATGCCTCCGGTCCGGAAAATCCGGCCTAGGCATTCGGAGGGCCTTCCTTCTTGAAACGAGAGGGAATAGGGTCTTTGTTACCGACATGTTACTCTTGTTATCCGCATGTTACTCAACATATGGGGCAAACATGTTATCATACATGCATGAGCCTTCATATAGAACCCACAGAAGAAGCAGTAGAAACCCTGCGCAAGGAAAGGCGAAAAAATTACATTGCCGCACTGGCAACATCCATTCTCTCCGTAGTCCTTGCCGGGGCCATCCTCTACTCCCTGACCATCATCATCGCCGCGCCAGAAGAACCCAAGGTCGTAGGCTACATCACGCCTGACGACGCGCCGCCGTCAGATACGCCGCCCCCGCCGGAAGTGCAGAGGGAAACCTCCTCCCCCTCCCATGCGGAAACTCCCGTCAAGGTAGTGGTGGCCGCTGCGGCAGCCCCGGTGAACCTGCCCAAGATCGACATTGACCCTCCCGACGAACCCGTCATGCTGGAAGAAGGGAACATGCTCGGCATGGGGAACGGATTCGGACCGGACCTGGGAGACTCCACATCCGCCTTCGGCTCCAAGGAACCCGCCGGCAGCACGCTGGTAGGCACCTTTTACGATACCAAGCAGACGCAGGGCGGCCGTCCCACCGACCTGTCACAGGAACAATTCTGCTCCATTCTTTCCCGCTTCGTGAACCGGGGCTGGAATGAAGCCGACCTGAACCGGTTTTACAAATCCCCGCAGCAGCTTTACGCGGCGCAGTTCTACGTTCCCAGAACCTCCGCCAGTGAGGCGCCCAAAGCCTACGGCTGCGCGGACAAGGTGAAGCCCAGCCGGTGGATCGCCATCTACCGGGGGAAGGTGCGCGCACCCAAATCCGGAACGTTCCGCTTTGTGGGTGCCGGGGACGACGTGATCGCCGTCCGCTTCAACAACCAGAACGTATTCGACTACGGCTGGTTCCAGGCCTCCCTGGGCAAGATGACGGCGGCGCAGGACATGAAATGGATCAATGCCATGCAGAACAAGCCCGGCAACGACGCCCTGAAAAAGGAACTCCGGGACGCCGGAATCAACGTGCCGCCCTCCACCTTCTACAAATACTCCACCACCAAGCACTGGAATGACACCATGGGCGGTGTGGTCGCCGGGAAAACGTTCACAGTCAAGCAGGGGGATGTCTATCCCATTGAAATCCTGATCAGTGAAATCCCCGGCGGGGAATTCGGCATGACCCTGCTGCTGGAAGAAGTAGGCATGGAACCCATGAGCAAGGATCCCAAGACGGGCGCCCCCATCCTGCCGCTGTTCCGAACCAATTACGGCGTGCCCAAGCCGGACAAAAACAAGGAACACGTACCTTTCGACGAAATCGGCATCGTCTGGGAATCCGTGAAATAACGCACGGAAAACCTTTCTTTCCCCCACATTCATGCCCGCAGGCCTCCTGCGGGCATTTTGCTTGCCTGGGAAACAAAGATATCCTAGCCTCCGGACATGATGCAGCCTTTCCGCTTCCATCCGATCTACCAGCCCCGCATCTGGGGCGGACAGCACATGAGAACCCTCTTGGGACGGGAACTTCCCGACCGGGAAACGGCCTACGGGGAAGCCTGGGAAATCAGCGACAGGCCGGAAGCCATGAGCATCGTGAAGGAAGGCGAATGGGAAGGCATGCCCTTGCACCGGCTGTGGGAGGAACACCGGGAGGAAATCTTTGGCCCCGGTTATGAACACTTCCCGCGTTTCCCCCTGTTGTGCAAGATACTGGACGCGCGCGAAAACCTTTCCGTCCAGGTGCATCCTCCGGAACGTACGGCGCAGGCATGGGGAGGAGAAGTGAAAAATGAAGTCTGGTACGTCCTCCACGCGGAACCGGACGCTCTAATCTACGGAGGCATGGAGGAATCCGCCACGGAGCAGGACATATACCGTGCGGCGGACGCGGGCCGGATGGAACAGCTTATCCGCTCCGCCCATCTGAACGCCGGGGAACACCTGTACATTCCCGCCGGGCTGGTTCACGCCATCGGCGCGGGCCATCTCATCGCGGAAATCCAGCAAAACAGCGATACCACCTACCGCCTCTACGACTGGAACCGGACGGACGACTCCGGACGGGGAAGAGAACTGCATCTGAAACAGGCCCTGGACTCCATCCGTGAATTCAGGGAACTCAGCCGCGATCCACGCTATCTGTCAGACACGCCCCACTTCACCTCCCGGGAATACCGCCTGGACAGAGGGGAACGGTTCATCCCGCAGGATGCTTCCCGCTTTGCCGTCCTGACGGTGCTCCAGGGTGGCGTGGGCTGGGACGGGAGGAAAGCCACGCAGGGGGAATTCATTCTTTCTCCCGTCCGGTCGGCGGCCGTAACAGCCACCGAACCGGACACGGTTCTCCTCTCAACAACGGTTTGAACAGGTCAATATGACAAAAAGGGTAAAGAATTCCGCACAAAGCCGGGGCTTTCACACTTTTTCGTTGCAAAGAAACAGGGCGGCTCTTAGTTTGGACTAAACTTTTTCCTGTACCAGTCTCCCATTCCTTGCCCTTCGACTGTCGTATGAACAACCTTTTCACCATCGCCACGTATCTTTCCCGTGTTTCCGGCCAGCTCCAGCCCATGCTGGAAAAAGTCCAGGGCATGGACCGCAGGACATTCCTGCTGGAAGCCGCCGCCCTGCTCGCCCTGACAAGCTGCGCTGAAACCTCCGGCAAGGCCGGCCCGGCGCCCATGATCTCCTTCACACCCTCCAGCGTTCCACTGGTGAAGCGTTCCCCGCGCCAGCTCCTCGCGGAATGCAACGTGCAGCCGTTGTTCATGCCCAAAACCTCCCCCCTACGCCGGCGTTCCTCCCGCATGAAGCCCCGCTTCATCACCATGCACAACACGGAAAACCCGTCCGCAGACGCCATGCAGCACGCCCGCGCCCTGAACAACGGAGCCCTGCGGTGCAACTGGCACTACACGGTGGACCCGTACGTGGCCATGCAGCACCTCCCTTTGAACGAAACCGGCCGCCATGCGGACCGCGGCGGCCCCGGAGACATGTACTCCATCGGCATTGAAATGTGCGAAAAGCGCGGACAAAGCATCGTCAAAACCTTCGACCGCGCCGCCAAGCTGGCCGCCTACACGATGTACTCCCAGAACATCCCGCTGCGCAACGTGGTGCCGCACTACTACTGGACGGGCAAGCGCTGCCCCCATCTGCTGCTGGACAACGGCAAACCCGGCTTCAAATGGTCCTGGTTCATCTCCCGCGTGGACTACTATAACCGCTGCATCAGTTGAGTTCCCGTGCTCTGCCGCAAACCGGCAGGATGAGTCCCCAGCGAATCCCGGGGAAAAAATCCTGAAGGCGCGCCCATTGCCCCTATCCGCAGGTACGGAAAATTGACCCGTCCCTGATCCGGCCGCACCGCAGAATCCATCCTCCTGCTTCCGGATGGAGCGCTTCCCATCATCCCGGTTTGAGGCCGCGTCTTCTTGATGCCCTTAATGAATGACCCGGAAAGAAATACCCTGCGGGCCAACCCGCAGGGTAATGATGAGAACCGGAAACCGGACAAGGAAATCCCCGGCGCACCGCGCCGTCAATTCTCCACGCGCCGCTTCGGCCTTTGCTGAAATCCCAGATTTTAGCCCTTCCTGTCTGCGGCGGGCGCTGCTGCCGCCTTGGGTTGCAGCGGCAGGGTCTTCATGCGGGTTACGCTTCCGTTGACGCGCACGGGCACCACCCTGGGCTGCTCGGAATAAAGCTTCACGTTGCCCACCTTGCCGTTTTTCCAGGAGAAATCCACGGTAATGTTGCCGCGGGCCTTCAACCCCTTCACAGAACCGGACGGCCACGCATCCACGGGGGAAGGCATGATTTCAATGCCGCCTGCGTGGGATTGCAGCAGGATTTCACACACGCCACCCACGATGCCGAAGTTGCCGTCCATCTGCATGGGTGGGTGCGTCGTCAGCATGTTCGGAAGAGTATTGTACTTGAGCAGGCCCTCAAACATTTCATGAGCCTTGTTTCCGTCCCCGAAGCGCGCCCAGAGGGCCGTGCGCCAGGGCCACGTCCAGGAACGGCGGCTGTCGCCGGTCGTGCCGCGCCATTCCAGGGACAGGCGGGCGGCCTCCGCCAGCTTGGGCGTCTTGAGCTTGGTGATCTGGTTGCCGGGAAAAACGGCAAAGAGGTGGGACGTATGGCGGTGGTCCGTCTTGGGAATGCGGTCGATCATCCATTCCTGAAGGTTGCCCTCCTTGCCGATCTTGTTGCCGGCCAGCCTCTTCAGCTTGCCCTCCAGACTCTTGGCCCAGGCGGCATCCTTGCCCAGAATGCGGGCGGCCTTGATCGTGTTGGTGAAAAGTTCCGCAATCAGCTGCTGGTCATGCATCACGCCGTCTTCACGGGGGCCGTGTTCCGGGGACCATCCGTCCGGAGCCACCAGGGTGCCGGCCTTGATGTCGGCCAGTTCCTTCTGCTGCTCTTCCTTCAGGGGCTTGCCGCCGGACAGGAAGCCTTCGCCTTTCGCGCCCAGTTCCTTTAAATGGTCTTCCCAGAAATGGCAGATCTCCTTCATCAGGGGATAGGCCTGTTTTTCCAGATACTTCCTGTCTCCGGTGAAGGCATAATGCTCCCATATGTGCAGGGCATACCAGGCATTGCCCGGAATGTTCCAGGCCCACCCGTTGCCGCCGAAGATGTTCTGGGAAGTGCGCACCGTCCAGCCGCGCACCGGCTTGCCGTCCTTGGTATTGAATTTTTTATTGGCCTGGGAGGCGTCCCGGCAGCCGGGAGCCATGGCTTCCACGTAATCAATCAGCGCCTGGTGGCATTCGGAAAGATTGGCGGGTTCCGCGCCCCAGTAGGCCATCTGGACATTGATGTTGTTGTGATAGTCGCAGGCCCACGGCGGACTCACGTATTCGTTCCAAAGGCCCTGGAGGTTTGCGGGAAGGGTTCCGGGCCGGGAGCTGGAAAGCAGCAGATAGCGGCCGAACTGGAACATGGTCTCCTCCAGGTCGGGATCGGACGGCTTATTTTTGTAGGATTTCAGGCGTTCCGGAATGGGAAGTTTGGCCACTTCCGGCTCAGTCTTGCCGAAGTCCACTTTCACGCGGTCAAACATGGACTTGTACTGGGCGATGTGCGCCTGTTTCAGCGCGGCATAATCCGTAGAGGCGGATTTGGCCGCATAACGGTCCAGCTTCTTGGAAGGGGCCTCCCCCTTCCAGTCTTTCTTGTAGTCCATCAGGTAGTCCGTCTCCATGGCGACGACAACCGTGCAGGAATCTGCGTCTTTCACGGAAATCCTGTCCCCGGAGGCGGAAACGGTGCCCCCCTTCGCGCGTACCAGGACGCGGCCTTCAAAATTCATGCCGTTCTTCAGGGTACCTTTCCACGTAAGTACGGGGCCTTTGGCGGAGATGTCCGCATCCACCTGGCAATTCACGGAAAAGTCCGCGTTGAAACTGCCGGGCTTGCTGGCGCGGTAGTTGATCACCAGGACATTGGCGGGGGTACTGGCAAAAGCTTCACGGTCGTAGGTCACGCCGTCGGATTTGTAATTCACCTTGTAAATGCCGTCGCGCAGGTCCAGGGCGCGGGTGAAGTCCTCCACGGACACGGAGGCGGGCTGGTCCCCTTTCTTGAAGTCCACGAACAGGTCGCCGAAAGGCATGTAGTTGCCGAACTGGTTGGTCCCCGCATTCGGACCGTAGCCGTAGCCGCCCCCCGGATTGGGACCGCCGGACCAGAGGCTGATCTCGTTCAGGGCAAAACGTTCACGGTTGGGGGCGCTGAAAATCATCGCGCCCACGCGGCCGTTGCCGATGGGATAGCCTTCCGCTTCCCATACGGCGGAGGGCTTCTTGTATTTGCCCAAGCTGCCGTCAGGGTTTTTGTCCGCCTGTGGATAGACGACCACGGCAGGCTTGTCGTTCCAGATCAGGTTGGAGGCGGAAGGCTTGTCCAGAGCGCTCCAGCCAAGCGATACCGCACTTACGGATAAAGCGGAGAAAAGAAGGGATTGAAGATGCATTGCTTTAATAAGACTCTCATAAAAATACCCCTCCTGCAATCTCTATCTTTCAGTCTTCTTTATTATCCATCCAAAAAAGACCAGGACCGCAGCGGGAAGCAATATCCAGTCTCCGGCATCTTCAAACGCGCCTGCCCTTCAAAAAGGAGGACAATAAATTTCCTTGCCTTTCCCCGGAGGCTTCATACCGTTTTCATCATGTTGAAACGGTTTGCTTCCATTCTTCTCTCCCTTCTCTTTCTCGGAGCTTCCGCCGGACTGGCCGATAGCAAGGTCACAGTCCCGGATATTTTGAAAAACCGCATTCCGTTGAAAAAAACGGAGCATCAACTCAACATCGTTTATTTCCTGGGCAGCGATACGGACCCCGTGCCGGACTACGAACGCCGCATCAGCGAACTGATGCTTTACCTCCAGCAGTTTTACGGAAAGGAGATGCAGAGGCACGGCTACGGAGCCAGGGCCTTCGGGATGGACATCAAGTCGCCCGGCCGCGTCAACATCATTGAATACAAGGCCGAGAATCCGGCCAGCCATTACCCCTACGAAAACGGCGGCGGATGGAAGGCGGCCCAGGAAATTGAAAAGTTTTTCAAGGCCAATCCGGACAAAAAGAAAAGCCAGCACACCCTGATCATCATGCCCACATGGAACGACGACAAGAACGGCCCGGACAATCCCGGAGGCGTTCCCTTTTACGGCATGGGCCGCTATTGCTTCGCCCTGGACTACCCCGCCTTCGACATCAAGCACCTGGGACAGCCGACCAAGGAAGGGAGGCTGCTGACCAAATGGTATGGCGGCCTGGCTCATGAACTGGGCCACGGTCTCAACCTGCCCCACAACCACCAGACCACGTCCGACGGCAAGAAGTACGGCACCGCCCTGATGGGAGCGGGCAACTACACGTTCGGCACCAGCCCCACGTTCCTGACCCCCGCCAGCTGCGCCCTGCTGGACGCCTGCGAGGTGTTTTCCGTCACGCCCGGCCAGCAATACTACCAGGGCAAACCGGAAGTGGAAGCCAAGGGCATTTCCATCTCCTTCAAGGGGGACCAGATCCTGATTTCCGGAAACTACAAGAGCCCGCAGACCGTCAAGGCCCTGAACGTTTACGTACAGGACCCTCCCTACGCCGTCAACCAGGATTACGATGCTGTCTCCTTCTCCGAACGCCTCGGGAAAAAGAGCGGAAAGTTCTCCATGAAGATCGACAGAAAGGAACTGGATGGGCTGAAAGACAACGAATTCCGCATTTCCCTCATGTTCGTGCTTGCCAACGGCCAGCAAATACAGAAGCACTTCAAGTTCCTGCGGGACGCCCTCCAGGACTACAAGGACACGGACAAATCCTGATTAAATCCTGGTTCCTGCGCCCTCCGTATGGGCGGACGGCAAGCTGAATCAAAGAAAAAGATTCCTTCTCCGGGCACTCATTCTCCCCGGCGGACTCCGGATACCCGTCTCATCCTTTCACCAGACAGGCATATGCACCCGGCGGGGAGGAACGTTATCAGAAACCATCCATCTCCGGAAAGCCAAGCGGTCATCCCGGCACACATCAGGGGAATCAATAATTATTCCTTCAGGTGCTTCCGCCAGTCGGAAGCGTTCTGATAATAATAAATCGCTTCCTTTTCAAGCTCCTTCATGCGGTCGTCCGGGGCCACTTCATTCCCGTCCCGGTAGAATTCCGCGCCGCGCTGGGGCTTGAGCACCACCATGTCGTCCCCCCGCAGGTAGCCGATGTACTGGTAATTGCTCACGAAGTAACGGGAACGGTACGAGGGTTTCAAGGCATCCTTGCCGTAGAAGGAGGCGTCATAAGGCCATTTCAACAGGCCCAGAAGCGTGGGAAGCACGTCTATCTGGCTGATCGCCGTCTCCCGCCGTTCCGGCTTCAGCAGGGCCGGAGCGTAAAAAATGGAAAAGATGCGGTGCGTTTCCGGATTGAGCGATTTTTTCCCGGCGCTCCCGGCGCCGTGGTCGGCCACAAAAACGAACAGCGTGTTGTCAAACCAGGGCTTGCTCCTGGCTTCCTCCACAAAGGCCCCCACGGAATAATCCGCGTATTTCACGGCTCCCAGGCGTCCGGTGTGGGAGGGAATGTCAATGCGGCCCTCCGGATACGTATAAGGCCGGTGGTTGGATGTCGTGAACACCACCTGCAGGAACGGCACTCCGCGTCCGCAGGACTCATCCGCCTCACGGATGGCGCGGCGGAACAGGTCTTCATCACAGACACCCCAGATGGTGGAATGGGTCACCTCGGAATCATCCATGGAGTTGCGGTCCATTACCTGGAACCCGTTGTTCCCGAAGAAATAATTCATGTTGTCAAAATAGCCGTACCCCCCGTAAATCCATTTGAGGTCATATCCCTTTTCCTTGAAAATGGAACCGATTGTCCGGAGGTTTTCATTGCCCTCCCGCCGCACGATGGACATGCCTGGCAGCGGCGGAATGGAGGTGCTCACCGCCTCCAGCCCCCGCACGGAGCGGGTGCCCGTAGCATACGTGTTCGGGAAAAAGATTCCCTCCCGGCCCAGACGGCTCAGGCATGGGGTGATGTCCTCCCCGTCCTTCCGGCATTCATTCAGGAATTCCGCGCCCATGCTCTCCATAATGACCACCACCACATTGGGGCGGATGGCCTCCCCGGCGGGGCGTACCAGCCTCTTCACGCTTCCGGCGGCGGCATCCGGCACGGAAGTATCGTCTGCCGTGAATTCCGCGGCCAGAAATTCCGCGGCGTCCTGGTCCGGCAGGGTCTTGTAATAGGTCCGGTAATCCAGTTCATTCTTGATAAAGGCACTGAAAAGGCTGTAAAGGCCGTCCTTGGCCATTTCCGAATTATAGCGGTTGCCTACGGAATCCGCGTCCTTAATGTCCACCAGCCAATAACCGCCTGTGACGCAAGCCAGCAAAGCGGCCACCACGCAGCCTCGCTTCCATCCGCGGGGGGCCTCCGCATTCCCGGGAACCAGGAAGCGGCGCATGGTCCAGGCCGCGAGCACGGAGACGGCCAGAATGCCCAGCAGAATAGGAACAATGGGGTAGGATTCGTAAATGTTCCCGATCACCTCCTTGGTGTAAATAAGGTAGTCGACCGCAATGAAATTGAAACTGGCCTCGAACTCGTTCCAGAAAAAGGCTTCCGCCACATCTTCAAACAGGTTGGCCAGCGCAAACAGGAAAAACCACGCCAGGGTAATCCAGCGGTCCGCCCTGCCTCCGGCCTTGCTGCGGGGCAGAAGCCACAGGTAAATGGCATAGGGCAGAAGCCAGTAGCACATCGTGATCAGGAACTCCGTTATGAAAATATACCCCGTTTTCAGCAAAGGCAGAAAACCGAAATCCATGTTGCGGTATTCAAAAAACACCGTAAACAGGTTTTCCACCACTTCAATCCCGAACGCAAACAGGAGAAACGGCCAAAACCTGCCCCAATAATAACGAATCATGGCCTCCATGAAATATAGTGGAGGAAACAAGTCGTCAATGTCACATTACAGCATCAGGACAACAAGGCTGTCATCCGGTTTTTGAGCGGAACGCGTCTCCCCTCCCGGCAGGGAGGAACGTCCGGCAGGCGTCTAGAAAATTCCGGGATCAAACCACGTCCAGCCCTGAATCCCAATCCTTCCAGACGGGTTCCAGCCCGGCGCCCCGGATGGCGCAGACCACCTGTTCCGGAGAACGCTGGTCTGAAATTTCAAACTGTTCCGTCGCCTTGCAGCGGCCCTTCTTTTCTTCGGGCAAATCCACCCTGTTCCCCCGCACCGTCAGGTGGGCCGTGGCCGTTCCCACCCCCGTGTAGCCGCCCGGCTCCGTCCGGGCAATGGCGGACATGTGGGTCATGCCCAGATGCATCAGCGCGTTTCTCATGGGCTCCGGCTCACGGGTGCTGACGGACATGCCTATCCTGGGGAAGCAGATGCGCAGGGCGGCCATAAGCTGGACAAAATGGCGGTCGTCCAGCATCAATTCCGGATCGGGTTCATACTCGTAATTCCCGGCGTAGGGACGCATGCGCGGGAACGCCACGGAAAGCGCGGACTTCCAGCAATGCTTCTGCAAATAGTCCAGATGGGCGGCGAGCGCCATGGCCTCCCGCCGCCAGGGGGACAGGCCGAACAGGGCACCTATCTGAATGCGGCGGAAGCCGCCCTGGTAGGCGCGTTCCGGGCAATCCAGCCGCCAGTTGAAATTCTTCTTCATGCCCGCCGTATGCAGGGTTTCATACACCTCCCGGTTGTAGGTCTCCTGGTACACGGCCAGTTGTTCCGCCCCATGGTGGACGATTTCCGCATAGCGGTCGTCCGGAAGCGGTCCTATTTCCAGCCCCAGCGAGGGGATAAAGGAATGCAGCGCGTCCAGGCATTCCTGCATGTACCCGTCTGAAACGAACTTGGGATGCTCCCCAGCCACCAGCAGGATGCTGCGCAGGCCCAGCCCGTACAGGTAGCGGGCCTCCTGCACCACTTCATCCACCGTCAGGGTGGTGCGGATGATGGGATTGTCCCGGGAAAAGCCGCAATACTTGCAATTATTGATGCACTCGTTGGACAAGTAGATGGGGGCGAACAGCCGGATCGTCCTGCCGAAATGCAACCGGGTCAGCCGCCGGCTCTCCTGCGCCATCGCCTCCAGCCGGGCGTCGTCCACAGGTTCCAGCAGGGACATGAAACGGCGCACGAGGGGAGAGGGATGGGCCGTCAGTGTGCTTAATTCTTCAGAGAAGGGCATAAGGATAACTAATCAGGAATGAGAGAGGACCGATCCCTGTGCGGAATCTCCGCACCGTCGCCGGGAGAGCCAATTTGCTCCTTTCTGCACCGGGGATTCCATCCTTTACCGTGTCATTTCCCGGTACGGCGGGATTCCGGGAGAAAAAGGGAAGCTGCAAATCGTCGTGACAGACGGCCTTCCGTGGACTAATCTGGCCTTATCCTCCCATGACCTCCACGCCGAACAGCCTTTTCCGCCATTACCTTGATTCCCTGATCCAAAGGGGAACCACACGCGCCAGCCTGACGGAGGAGGCCCGGGACGTCCTGAGAACATGGTATGTAACCGCCAAAAAGGGAAGCCGCGCACATTCCCCGTCTTCCCCGTCTTCCCCGTCTCCGCGACCAGAACCGCAACCCACAAAAACACCGCCCCCAAGTACAAATCCGGAGCTTTTCCCGGAAGAGCGGAAACCGTCTTCCTCCATCACGCTGCCGGAGGGAACAATGGAAGACAAGCTGCAATACCTCAGGGACCTGGCCCAAAACTGGAAGCCTGCACGGGACCTCAACTCCCTGCGGGATACCATGGTCTTTGCCACGGGCAATCCCCATACGCAGCTCATGCTGATCGGCGAAGCTCCGGGGTACTATGAAGAAGTGCAGCGGGAACCTTTCGTGGGACGGGCCGGGGAAAAACTCAACCAGATTCTGAAAGCCATGGGGCTTTCCAGGGACATGGTTTATATTTCCAACATCGTCAAATTCCGGCCTTCCCTGCCGAACCAGAGAACCAACAACCGCGCCCCCACGCCGGAGGAAATAGAAGCCTGCCTTCCCATCATCATGCATGAAATCCAGGTCATCCAGCCGAAGATGATCATTGCCCTGGGAGGCACTGCCGCAGTCGGCCTGCTGGGGGAACAGGGTTCCGTCAGTTCCATGCGCGGCAGGTTCCACGATCTCAACGGCATTCCCGTGCGCGTCACCTACCACCCAAGCTACCTGCTGAGGTCGGACAATCCGCGGGAAAAGCGCAAGGTATGGGAAGACATGCTGGCCGTGATGGAACGGATGGGCATGCCAGTCTCCGAAAAGCAGCGCGGCTATTTCCTGCCCAGGGAATAAACTCCCTGCTCCCTTTTACACATGCCGCAGCCAAACCGGAAGAACCCGGCGGCCTGCCCCTGATGCGCGTCAGCGTGCCGAGCGCCATTTGCAGAAACCGTGGGAATTCCACCGCAAGACGCCATGCGCCCCGGCTTTCATATTCCCTCCCGCGCCGTGTCCGAGCCGGGTACCATGAAGAAACGGCAAAAGCGTCCGGAACAGTCAGGCTTCCCTATCCATGGAGTTCCTCCTTTTCCGGCACTTCCCAGAACAGAGCCGCCCTCTCACGGCTTACTCCCTCCATATTCAAGTACCGTGCGCGCAGCAGGGCGGAGGAACGGTGCCCCATTTCCATCTGAAGCAGGGGGAAATCCCTGAACCATTTGGCATGGAAGGAAGCGTAGGTATGCCTCAGGACATCCGGCCTCCATGCCCCGAACCTGCCGCCGCTTCCCCACCCTGCTTTTTTCCTGAGCTGCCTCCAGCGCAGAAGCCAGTTCGATGGACATAAAATCCTGTTCCCTTCCGGAATGCCATACCCCGTCAAAAGCCGTTCCAGCACGGGCTGAACGGTAACATGGCGCGCGCCGCCCGTCTTGCTTGCCAACGGTCTTACGGAAATCACCCTTTCTTCCAAATCCACATCCCGCCACCGGAGGCGCGCCACCTCTCCCGGACGGATTCCGGCATACATCATGATCCAGACAGCAGGAGCGCAATCACGGAATTCGGGAGATTCCGCTGCGTTCCTCAGGCATTTTATCTCCTCAGGATTCAGTACGGCAATGACCTGCTCACGGAAGGAAGGAACATCCACCCGGGCCAGAGGATTTTCTCCGCACCACCCGCGCCGCAGTGAAAGACTCAAAACCCCGCTCATTACAGCCCTCGCCTTGTAACGCTGCCTCCCTGAAGAAAAGGCGGATTCCAGAAAACGCGAACAATGCTCCGGAGTCAGTTTCCTGACCGGGAAGTTCTTTAATTCCGGGCATCTGCGCATCAGCGCGCCGGTAAAGTACCTGATATCCCGCAGGGTGGCGGGGCGCCGCCCGCACTTCACTTTCAGCGTTTCATCCACGGCGGCCGCAAAGGATACCGTCTGTTCTCCGTTTTTCAGTTCCTCCGCTCCCAGCTCAATGGCCTTTCTGGCACGGCGCATGCTGCATCGGGAACCGCCGCAGAGCTGCACCAGCTCCAGAGCCAGGGTAGCCGCCTCCACTATATTCAGCCCGCTCTCTTTCAACAACATTTCCGCCGCCAAATATTCGGCGCGATTTTCGATATGTTCCCTCATTCGAGTAATGTAATTGTAAAATAATGTTTTATGCCTCACAGGATTGCCAATCCTGATAGCAAGTAAAAAAACTACAATATTTCATATTTTATGGCGGTTTTAGAATTAATTCATCATGTACAAATTTCAATCTATTTGTTAGATTAAAAACATCGACGCTCCCGTCCGGGAAAAAGGAAAGAGGACTTTCTAACAATATGTAAACGAGACAAATGCATTCACGAACACAGGATTGGCAATCCTGTATGTAGGTGTTGGGAAGAAAAAGGCATTTCTATCCTTTTTCTTCCCGATGAACACAAACATACCAAATCATGAATCCTCGTTTACCACTACCTCTGCGCCGGGCTTTACTGACAGCCATGTGCGCCCTTGGCTGCCAGGCTTTCGCAGCCGAATACACCGCTTCCAATCTGGAAGAATTCAAGGAAGCCTGGAACCAGCTTGCTGATGGAGATACGCTCAAGATCACCGGAGCCATTGACTTCCAGGGAACGGACCTGACGGCATTGCCCGCAGACGCCCGCATCACCCTTGCCTCGGACGGCCATGGCACCGTCTCCAATTTCAACTACGGGGACATGTCCTCAGTCTCCATGCAGAATGTGAATGTAGCAGGGACGGGAACCGTCCGGGTCGGCAACATGACGGACGGCATGCTCAGCGGAACGGATGAAAGTGGAATCATCCTTTCCATAGAAAGCGGCTCCACCCTGGACGGCACATGGTTGTTGCTGGAAAACAACAAGCTGGTAGCGGGAGACGGCGTCTTTCTTGACGGCAACAATGTCACCACCGGACATTCCACCTCCATAGAGACAAGAATCGACCCCGAAACGGGAGCCTTCATCTCCACGGTTGTCACCAATACTCCGGGAGAAATTGCCATGGAACTGGGAAAGGATGTCTGGATTGATGAAATGGACTTGTCCATGGACGACGGCGTCCGCGGTAAAATTGTCTCCCATGGAGATATTTCCCTGTCCGATTCCACTCTCATCTCCACTGGGGCCGTCAACACGACATCCGTTTATGAAGACGAAGATTCCAAGATCCTGATCGGCAAGTCGGAATCCGTGGGAGCCACGGGGGGCATCGATTTCAGTGCCGGCGCCGTTACGATGACTGATACCGATCTGAGTACGGCAGGAGACGGCGACCTCTATACCGGCGGCGACATTCTCCTGGGAGACGGCAGCGACATTTCCGCCACGGACCGGGCGGAAATCACCACGGGAGCCCTGGTGCTCGCGTCCGGCATTTCCATCCAGGACAACCAGGGCCGCTACCAGCCCGGAACCAGCATTCAGGAATCCATGGGGCTGTCCGGCGACATATTCATCGGCAGCAACAGCTCCATCGAAAATTATGATCTGGATGCCGAAGGCTCCATCTTCATAGGAAATGGCGCGGAACTGACCTCTGTCACGCTGGACGCCATTTCCGTGGAACTGGATTCCGTCTCCATCTTTGAAAAGGAAGACGGCTCCCGAACCGTACACATGACCACTGCCGTGGGCGACCAGGCCACTGTTTCCATCGGCGACCATTCCACGCTGAATGACGTGGACATTTACGCAGAGGGCGGAGACATCTACATTGGCAGCAACACCACCATCACCGGGGACAACGACCTTTCCGGCAGCCAGATGGCCGACATCTGGGCGGCGGATACGGTGGGAGATATCGACGATGAAGGCGTTTCCACCCGCGGGACCATTTCCTTTGAAGGAACGCTCAAGCAGGATGCGGAGGGCGACTACGTTCTGGCCTCCGGAGAATACAGCGAAGGCACCTACGGGGGCAGCATCGTCATCGGCAACAACGTCACCCTGACCATGACCACCGTCGCGGCGGAAAATACCATCACGCTGGGTGACAACGTCACCTACCAGGGAACGGAAGATGCCTCCGTTTACCACATGAGCGCCTTCAGCGACTCGGACAACAGCCTCATCCAGGCCAGCATCAGGGACACGGATGAAAATGGAAACATCCTCAACGGGACCGTCACCATTACGGAGCGTGAGAACAAAATCACCACGGGCCGCAACAATACGTTCATGAACAGCACGGCTCCGGGCAGGTCCGCCGCCATGGATATTTCCAGAGGGGGAGCCCTGTATGCGCATGGAGACATCGTGATCGGAGAAAACAACCGTTTCATTGACAACTCGGCCTCCGGGTCCGGGGGCGCCGTTTTTGCCCAGAACAACATTGCCGAGACAATGACCTACGTTGACGGGGAACGGACCTCCAAACTGACCACGGAAGTTCTGGACATCGTCGTAGGCAACGGTTCCGTCTTCTCCGGCAACCGGGCCGGAGTCAACGGAGGCGCCATCGCCTCCGAACTGACGGCCAACCTGGCCTGGCAGGAAGGCGACAATGTGGACGACCTTTTCGAAAACGAAGGAGCCAATATCTGGCTCGGTAAAAACACGGTTTTCACGGATAATACCGCGGGCAGCCTTGGCGGCGCCATTCACCTGATGGAAGACCGCCTTCTGGTCATCGACTCCGGTTCCTTCTTCGACGGCAACATGGCGGGAGGTGAAGCCAATGACATTTTTGCCGAAGATGGAGCTGCCATCGTAGTCAATACCGACGCGGACGCAACCACCGTCATCAACAGCGGCATTTCCGACGCCGACTATTTCACCCTGGATGACGATCCGGAATGGGTCCGCGGATCCGCCAGCCTGGTCCAGCTGGGAGGCGGCAACCTGCTCTATGGCGGCAGAGACCAGGAAGACAACGGATTCGGCGGCGACTTCCTCCAGTATTCCGGAGCCGGTTCCCTGATCGTGGGCCATGTGGCCGAAATTGACAACGAACTTGTCGTGGAAGGCGCCCAACTGGGCGTTGAAGACCTGACGGACTATGAAATCAACGGCAAGGGCATCATCCTGACGGACAATTCCACCCTGGCCGGCGATACGCTGGAACTCAACGGGAATGCCGTGGTGGAAGTGGGGGAAGGCTCCTCCCTGCTGCTCAACGACATCACGTTCAACGGCAATTCCTCCGTCAAGCTCTGGCACACTGACGAAGCGGGCAATGGACGGGATCTTACCCACACGGCCTCCGGCATCTCATCCGTGGACAACGTTACCATTACCGGGGCGGATGCGGCCGGGCTGCCCCTGTTCAACTCCGCCTTCGTTTCCACAACGGCCGCCGCCAATGAGGACGGCACCATCCGGCTGTCCCAGAACATGAAAGGCGTGGCTTCTCCCATGCAGGGATATTCCGGCAACGTTTCCGGAGTGGCGGCAGGCATGGAGCAGGTCCGGATGAACGTGCGGGACGGCTCCGCCGCCCACAGGTTCTTTGAAAACCTGCTGGGAACCTCCAGCGCGGATGCCGCGGCAGCCATGATCCAGTCCGTCAGCGGAGAAACCGTAGTCAATGCGGCCTGGGCCTCCAATGACGCCCTCAAGGGCTTTGCGTCCCTCGTCCGGACGCAGGGGGCACTTTCCGCAGCCCAGGGTCTGAACAGCCCGGCTGCCAGGCCCATGCAGGCCGTGGATGCCAAGGGTTCCCCCATCGCCATGGCTCCCGTAGCCTCCGGCCGCGGCTCCGTATGGGTTGGCGGACTGGGCTCCTGGACGGACCAGAACGCCCGCCACGGCATTGACGGGTACAAGTACGATGCGGGCGGCTATGCCGTCGGCGCGGACTTCAAGCTCTCCTCTTCCGCCCTGGCGGGGGTGGCCGTCGGCCAGTCTTTCGGCACTTTCCAGGACAAGGGAGGCTTCTCCAGCTATGATGCGGATTCCTTCATGGCCATGGCCTACGGCCGCTATACTCCCTCCCGCAACAAGAAACTGACCCTGGACGGATACGCCGCCTTCGGCACCACCTCCTTTGACGGAAACGCCCGCGTAGCAGATACCTCCGCCCATGGGGAGTTTGACGCGGACTCTTTCGGAGCGGCTGTTTACGCCACCTGGACGGAAGAGCTGGAGAACAAGCTGGTTATCGCACCCTTTGCCGGGCTGGAATTCATGACCGGGAAGACGGACAGCTTCACTGAAAGCGGCGACCTGGCACGCACCTTCAGCGGAGCCCGCGCCCAGAACTGGACTCTGCCCGTAGGCATTACCGTGTCCCGTACCTTTGCGGTAGGTACCAAGACCACCCTGACACCCGGAATCACAGTGGCTGTGGCACAGGACCTCAGCCGCATCAATCCCAAGGGCACGGTCGGCAGCGATCTGGGATCCTGGACGGCACGCGGCATCAATAAGGGGCGCACGGCCCTGCGCGTCAACGCCGGAGTCAGCGCCACCTTCGGCAGCCGCTGGAGCGCCCGCATCGGGTACTCCCTGGAAAGCCGAGCCGGCCTGACAGCCCAAGGCATCAACGGCTCCGTCAGCTACTCGTTCTAACGGAAAGCCGTTCCCGCCTTCCCGGTCTGCTACCCGGCCGGGAAGGCAATTTTTTACTTGGACATATTCTTTTCCATGAACTCATCAACCTCAATCCGCCCCGCCATTCTTCTGGGCTGCGCATGTCTGCTGGCTTCCTGCGGCGGCGGTGCCGGCAAATCGGACTCATCCGCCGTGGCCCCTCCGCAGACGCTGGAAACAGACAGCACCATCGTGATGACGGACGGCCACGGCGTATCCTACAAAATCACCTCGTCCAGCACCCTGGAAACGGGTGACGGCATCTTTTCCGGAACATACACGTATGCGCCCGGCGCCGCTTCCGCCCGGTTTTCCATGACACTGACCGAGAAAGACCGCGAACATCCCCGGACCGTTAAAAGTTCCGGAGAAATGACCTTTACCTCCGCCACGGAAGGAACTTACAAGGTAACAGACTATGATTCCTCCGCCATGTCTCCGGTAGGCCTGGGCGGCCCCTTCAGGATCACCAGGTAATGCATGCTTTTTCGGTATTATGTTGATAGCGGAGCCGCTCCCCCCGAAAGGGAGCGGCTCTCTTTGTGAGGAGAATTCCGTGCAAATACAAAGCCGGGCGGAAATAAAAAACCGCTTTCCCCGGAGGAGGAAAGCGGCCGGAAATAAAACGGATGGCATTTATTCACCGCTCTGGAGAACGGCGCCGCGGCTGGCGTTGGTAGCCAGCTTGCGGTACCGGCTGAGCCAGGAGGAGGAAACCTTGTTGTACGTGGGCTTCCACTCCGCACGGCGGCGTGCGATCTCATCCTCCGTCAGACAGGCGTTCAGCGTGCGGTCCGGAATGGAATACTCAATGATATCCCCGTCCTTCAGCAGGCCGATGAGGCCGCCTTCCGCAGCTTCCGGGGAGATATGGCCGATGCAGGCGCCGTGCGTGGCTCCGGAAAAACGGCCGTCCGTGATGAGCGCCACTTCCGCGCCCAGGCCCTGCCCCATGATGTAGGAGGTGGGAGCCAGCATTTCCTGCATGCCAGGGCCGCCCTTGGGCCCTTCATTGCGGATGACGACCACGTCGCCGGACTTTACCTTCCCGGCAAGGATGCCTTCACAGGCATCTTCCTGGGACTCGAAAATCACGGCAGGTCCGCGGAAACTCATCATGTCCGGGTGCACCCCGGCTTTCTTCACAACCGCGCCCTCCTCCGCCAGATTGCCGAACAGGATAGCCAGGCCGCCGTCTTTGGAATAGGCGTTTTCCAGCGGATGAATCACGGTTTCATCCGTGATTCCGCATCCTTCCACGGTTTCTCCCAGCGTCTTGCCGCTGACAGTCATGGCATCCAGATGAAGGGAGCCGGGAATCCTGGAAATTTCATGGATGATGGCGCTCACGCCGCCGGCGCGCAGCACGTCCTGCATATGGAAGCGGGAGGAAGGCGCCACCTTGCAGATGTTCGGGGTGCGGCGGGAAATGTCGTTGATGCGCTGGAGGTCATACTCCACTCCCGCTTCCCGGGCGATGGCCAGCGTGTGAAGCACGGTGTTGGAACTGCCGCCCATGGCCATGTCGATCGCAAAGGCGTTGTCAATGGCGTCACGGGTCACGATGTCCCTCGGCAGGGGGCCGTCCGCCTTCGCCATTTCCACGGCGCGGCGCGCGGTCTGCTTCCAGAACTCCTTGCGCTCCTCGGACGTCGCCAGCAGGGAGCCGTTGCCGGGGAGAGCCAGCCCGATCACTTCGCTCAGGCAATTCATGGAATTGGCCGTGAACATGCCGGAACAGGAACCTGCGCCCGGACATGCGCGGCATTCCAGGGAATGGAGTTCCGCCTCATTGATCTTGCCTGCCTTGAAGCGGGCCACGGCTTCGAATACGCTGTTCAGGTCCAGCACGGTGCCGTCTTCCGCCATGCCTGCGGCCATCGGGCCGCCGCTGCAGAAAATGGTGGGGATATTGCAGCGCAGGGCGCCCATGATCATGCCGGGAACGATTTTGTCACAATTCGGAATGCAGATCATGGCGTCAAACGCATGAGCGCTGAGCATCGTCTCCACGCTGTCCGCAATCAATTCTCGGCTGGCCAGGGAAAACTTCATGCCGCCGTGCCCCATGGCAATACCGTCACAGACGCCGGGCAGATTGAATTCCACGGGGGTGCCCCCCGCCTTGCGCACTTCTTCCTTGATCAGCGCGGCTACCTTATTCAGGTGAACATGGCCGGGAATCACTTCATTGAAGGAATTGCAAATGGCGATGAACGGGCGGCTCAAATCCTCATCCGTCATCCCCGTGGCGCGCATCAGACTGCGGTGCGGCGCACGCTCGAAACCTGCTTTAACTTTATCGCTTCGCATGGCAATATATTGTGGTGCGGGGCAAGTGTACCACATGACGGCGGGAAGAGAAGTTGAATCTAGGCCAGTCTTGCAAAACGGAAGCGCTTCCGTTACAATCCGTTCACGGAAGGAGCGGGCGCCCTGCTCCGATTCCCGTCCGCGGCAGGGAAATGTGAACAAATCGTCACACCTATTCTCAAGACACGGCAGCGCCTTCATCCTAAAAAAACAGCCATGGCAACCATCCTTATCGCTGAAGACGATCACGCCATTTCGGACCTCGTCGCCTACAACCTGGAACGTGCCGGACATGCCCCGGTGACGGCCTACGACGGCCTGACCGCTCTGGAAGTGGCCCGCAGGGACAAGCCGGACCTCATCCTGCTGGACCAGATGATGCCGGGCATGGACGGGCACGGCGTGCTCCGGGAACTGCGCCGCGACAGCCGCACCCAGGGCATTCCCGTCATCTTCCTGACTGCCAAGGCACAGGCGGAAGACCGCATTCAGGGGCTGGAACTGGGCGCGGACGACTATGTAACCAAACCGTTCAGCCCCAAGGAACTCGTGCTGCGCGTGGCCAGCGTGCTGAAGCGGTGCGAACACACGCCGGGCAGCGTCATCGCGGAATACGGCCCCTTCACTTTTGACAAAAACGCCCTGAAATTCTACATCGACAAGGAAGAAGTGGACCTGACGGCCACGGAATTCAAGCTCATGATCTACATGATTGAGCGCGAGGGGCAGATCCTGAACCGCAATGATCTGCTCAGCTGCGTGTGGGGGTACAGCCACCAGGCCCAGAGCCGCACGCTGGACACGCACATGAAGCGGCTGCGCCAGAAGCTGGCCCTCTATGCGGACTGCATTGAAACCGTCCGCAGCATCGGCTACCGCTTCCTCCTGCCCGGACGCCGCCCTCCGCAGGAGCCTGCCTAACGTCTTCACGCCATGTCGGCCGTTGACTACATCCTCATCCTCCTGCTGCTGGCCTCCCTGTACCTGAACTGGCACCTGGCGCAAACATGCCGGTCAGCCATGAAAGCCAGGAAAAAAGCCCTGAGGGACGCCCAGCGCCTGCTGAAGCGCGGGGAGGAGGCCCAGGAACAGGCCATTGCGGACAAACGGCGCTTTCTGGAAGCGCTGGGGGAGGCCTTCCTGCTCATCGGCCCTTCCGGACACATCGTGCTGGCCAATACGCTGGCGCGCGAACTTTTCCAGGAAGAACGCCTGGAAGGCCGCAAAGTCGGCTCCCTGGTGTGCAACCAGGAACTTCTGGGCCACGTGCAGGAAGCCTTTGACACGGACGGCCCCGTCGCCAAGGAATTCACCCTCAGCGCCGTCAACTCCCCAGGCGGAGTGCAGAACGGCATCACCGCCTGGCATCTGGACAGCGCCGTCACGGACTCCCCCATCAGGGAAAAGCGCATCCTGCTGCGCAACGTCACGCAGAACTACCTCACCAACCAGATGCGCCGGGACTTCGTGGCCAACGCCTCCCACGAACTGCGCACGCCGCTCACCATCATCGTGGGATACCTGGAAAATCTGATGGAGGACGACTTGGTGGAGGAAAGCCCGGCCCTGGCCCGCAAATTCATCGGCATCATGCACCAGAACAGCCAGCGGCTCATGAACATCATTGAAGACATGCTCATGATCTCCAAGCTGGAATCAGGCCACAAGGCCATCCTGAAAGAGCAGTGGTTCCATATCACCTCCTGCGTGGACGACGTCTTCTCCCGCCTGGACTCCATCCGGGAGAAAAAACAGGCCGCCCTGCACATGGACATTCCGCCGGACTGGGAACTCTACGGGGACCCCTTCTACTGGACGCAAGTCCTGTTCAACCTGGTGGAAAACGCCCTCAAGCAGAACACGGAGCCGGGCCTTTCCGTCACTGTGGCAGCCGCCAAAACGCCGGAAGCCTGCGTGATCACCGTGACGGACACGGGCGTGGGCATTCCCGCGGAAAGCCTTCCCTTCCTCTTCAACAGATTCTACCGGGTGGAAACCCACCATTCCTCGGAAATCAAGGGAACGGGACTGGGCCTCTCCATCGTCAAACGGGCTGTGGAAGCCCATGACGGCACCATCACCGTCACCAGCGTCCCCCATCGGGAAACCGCCTTCACCATCACCATTCCTCTGAAACGGTTCCGGGAAGAAGCAAAGGCATAATAAAAGCACAGTCAAAAATATTTGACTCCAACTCCGGAAGACAAGTTAATAATTACAAAATCTTTGATCCATTTTCTAGTCTAAGAGAGAATAGACTATCGTCCACCAATTTCTCTATTTAATGTTCAGCATGGACTTCCGCATAACGTACCAGCGATTTTTTGTTTCCCAGCTGGTCGGCCACTTTCAAACCTATTTCCGCCATTTTCTTGCGTACGGAAGCCTTGTCCGCCTCTTTCAGCCATGCAGTCAGGCAAGCGTTGGCCCGCGCCGAAAGCTGTTTGTCTTTCCACAAGTCAAGCACCTGACCATAAAATTCAAGAAATTGAAGAGCCGTTTTTTCATGGTTCAATAACGGAGGAAGCGCCTTTTCCAATACGGCGCAAGTCTGAACTCTCACCTTCCGGTCTACCTTATTCTGCTGGTAAAATTTCAGCCAGTTCTTGAAAAAGATTCTCTTGGTTTTCACTTCATAAGGCAACTTTCCAGCCATGTCCGGAATATCCTTCCGGGCTAAAGCACAAAAATTACGCATATAGGCATCCACGGAATCCCACGATTCATTTTCTGCCAGCAATCCGGGATAAATGGCATAACCATTCGCCTTTTTCCAATCAAGCCCCAGTTCTTTTTTCAAAAAATACTCCCACAAAGTGGGATTTCCGGGAAAGGCCTCTTTGAACTCTTCCAACAAAGCCAGCTTGTCTTTCTCCGCCAAACGGCCATTCCTCCTCATTAAGGCCTGCCATGCGGGATAATTGGAAGCATTCCGTTTCAGCGCTTCCCTCAACAGAGCTTCCGCCTTCTGGGGATCGGCAGCCAGAAGAGATAAATAATAACATAAATTGGAAGCGGAGGCATCCTCTCCTTTCCAAAAACGTGGAAGCTCCGTGATGGTGGAAACAGCACCCTTCCACGGCCCCCCGGAACCGCCCTCCGACCATATCCAGCCATAAATATTATTACCTATCTTCCATTCTCCGTCTGCCCCTTTCCACACAAAGGCGCAATGCCCTGGCTGCCCGATCGTGTAGGAAGGAATCCCCTTCGCCTTCACAAACCCGGCCGCCCCCTTGGAAACGGCGCCGCACACGCCTCCATACTCTACATAAATCTGTAAGGAAATCGGTTTGTGGTCGTAAAACGCTCCACCCGCATGCACGCTGATTCCCTGCTTGTTCTTCATCCGGTAGGGGATCAGGCTGCAACTGGCATACCCTGCATTCCCCGCCTTAATCTTCTTTTTACCAGCCAGATAATCCTGAGCCCATGCAAGTTCCTCCAGGCTTTCCCTCCCACGGAAGAGAATGCCGAATTCCCATGGCTCCAGTGTAATGAACTGCGGAAACAATTTCTTTTCCGCAAAAGACTTTTTGTAAAAATCATACCGGGCCTCACATGCTTCCGGTTCCCGAGATGTGGAAACCAGCGCTGCTCCCAACGCCATATTGAAACCGACTCCGGAAAGTTCCTTCCCTTCCCTCACCCAAATATTTCTCAATACAGCCAGCGTATCCTTTCCTGATGACTTGGCAAACGTCAGTTTCTCAAATACCTCCGGATGATCCAGGAGCCATTTCACGAATCCCCTGTCCTTCAATTCATGAAGGATATAAGTCCTCTCCTTCCCGACCAACGCAAAGAAATGGGCCATATAGCAAGCCTGCGCCAGCTCCCGGTCCTTCAACAAGGATTCTACGGAAAACGTTTTTTCCGCCTCCAGTTTCTTTTGAACATATTCCCGGCACAGCCCGGCAATATTCCGCACATCCCCTGTTTCCATTCGCCACGCCAGACGCTGGGGAGACAGATCTCCAGCAACAATTGCTGGCAAGAAAAACAAATAGAGGAATAAGAGCTTAAACATAAATAGGCTAAATAAGAAAGCTATCTATGAGAATATTTTTTCCAATTATTTTCTGCGCTTGGAAAAACCCTTGTACAAGTAGGAAGCTTGAGGAACTCGTCCAATTGTTCTATCCAATAAATCAGGAATTTCATCATCCCCATACCCTGCCAATTTAAGATATCTTTTCACATGTACAGCTTTAGTCGGATAAAATTTGACTAATATCCCTACAAAATCCTCTTCCATATTATTGATGATTGAATTCAATTTTCTTTGCCTCCCAATTCTAACATTCATGTAATTACAATATTTTGTAAATTTATCTCTATTTTGCCTAAGATCCATATTATATAAATATAAAAATCTATTATATTTATAAGTATAAAGAAAAAGAGGATTTGATTCCTGTCGAAATTGTTTTAATATTTTGGAAGAGTATATTAAAAACAATTCCCTCAGCATCAGCAATTCCGGTTGAATTTTAACCTCATTGGACTGTATGAACTCTTTCGGAAAAAATGATAGAATCATTTTTTCCTTCACCCAATAATCCAGATCCGAATTGGCTCTCAACCATTCTCCATTACTTTCTACAGTATCATTAACAAGAGGTACGGCAGCAACCAGATAAAAAAGCCGCATTCCTTTTTGTAAATCATTAATTGCATCCGGCAATATTTTTGAAACTTGTTCATAAAATTGAAAAATATTTCCTTCTACTGCCATTTTTTCCGCCTGTGATATTACAGTATCCAGAGACTCGCCAGTTCTATGAAGAGGGGGTTTCCTTAAAGCTTTATCAAACATTTCAGCTCTACTAATCGACAATAAAACTAAAATTAAAAATGATGTTATATATATTATTTTCATGCCATGATTATTTATTTAATTAATTTATCAATGCACTTTTAGATCAATCATTTTCTCTAGTTCCAGTATCTATATGGATCGCTTCCCCAGCTGTACTTCTTTCAACGGAACATCTAAATTTACGAATTTTAACTTTGAAATTTTCCAATCCATCAATCCGTTTCCCATCATAACTTAGATCAAATGTCTGTAGATATACTACATCACCTATCAAGCAACATTCTTTTCCATTGGCAACAGTATAATATCCACATCGATAAAAATAAAATACCGGCAATGGAAGATTCTGAAATAATAATATTGAGTTTTCTCTATACTCCTTGGGTGGATAACTCCCAATTAAGTCACTCATATGTCCATTATACTCATCAATTCTTAGAGGAACTGGGCTCGGTGTATGAGGATTTACCCAGTCAGGTACATCTCCTGATCCATCCAATGATTTTTCTATGAAATCTACATTTGAAAAACTGACCGTACGAGGAAAAAATGATAAAGCTAATTTTGTTGAAGCCCCAACTTCATTCACTTTTCCATCACGAGGGCCATCAGGACTTCGCTCAGAAAGATTTATCCCCTCAATCTTATTTGGCACTAAAACATTAAATTTTTTAGGCTTGGGCTTATCTTCCAAATTAGTTTTGACATCCACACATACTTCACCTTTGATAACAGGATCATTTTTAGCCGTTAAAACTGCTTTATATTTATCCTTGTTGTTAACAGTCAATGTTGCCCATTTTTCACTTCCTTCGGAAAGCTTCCATTCTATTTTGTCCTTATCTACTAGAGAAAGCCATTTCCCTTCTAACTTCAAATCCACCACTTCTCCAATTCCTATATTTTCTCGTTTTCGATCTTCATTTTCGTCTAAATCAAAAATTTCACATTCGGCAGAAATATTACGTGTCTTGGAACTGATATATAAATCTTTTACTTCTTCCGAACTTTCATCTCCAGCCCACCCAAAAGAAAATACTCCAATCGTTATACAAAAAAGATTTCCCCATATGAATAATTGTTTCATAGCTAATAGATACGGTAATATATCAATACAGAACCATGTATTATAAAAAAGTCAAGTTATTTCAAAAAATGTTCTCAAAATTATAGGACTATACCTTTTCACGGATAGCTAAATTTTCTTTTCATACCTAAATTCTTAAGAATTTTCCCGTTTTATTGGTAAGTCTTCTCATCTCCACTCTTCCTTTACATAAAAAACGGCGTCCTTCCGTAATACGGAGGACGCCGGGATTTTCCGGAAATCGGATTGACTGCCAGTTTGAGCAGCGAAGCGCACAAACCTTAGGACTTGTAACGCAAACGCTTCTTGTGACGGTTCTGACGCATGCGCTTGCTGCGCTTATGCTTGTTGATTTTTGCTTTACGGCGTTTTTTGAGCGATCCCATGATTGTGGTTCGTTTGTTGTTTTACTGTGGTGAGAAAAGGTTAATAAACCAGTTTGTTGAGCGGGTATTCAATGATGCCTTCCGCGCCCAGGGCCTTGAGCCGGGGAATGATATCCCGTACGGCGGATTCGTCAATGACCGTTTCCACGGCCAGCCATCCTTCTTCCGCCAGATGGGAGATGGTGGGGCGCCGCAGGGACGGCAGGGCCTCCACCAAGCCGTTCAGGGCGGCGGCGGGAAGGTTCATCTTCAAGCCCACCTTCCGGCGGGCTTCCAGAGCCCCCTTGAGCATGAGCACCATGGCTTCCAGCTTCTGCCTCTTCCATTCGTCCTTCATCGTTTCCTTGTTGGCGATGAACTGAGGATAGGAGGTCATCAGGGTGTCCACGATGCGGAGCTTGTTGGCCTTGATGGAGCTGCCCGTTTCCGTGATGTCCACGATGGCGTCCACAAGTTCCGGCACCTTCACTTCCGTGGCGCCCCAGGAGAATTCCACATGGGCCTTGATGCCTTTTTCCTGAAGCCAGCGTTCCGTAATGCCCACGCCTTCCGTGGCGATGCGCTTGCCCTGCAGGTCTTCCACACAGGTGATGGGAGAGTCTTCCGGAACCACCAGCACCCAGCGGGTGGGTCTGGAGGTGGCCTTGGAGTATTGGAGGTCCGTCAGCACTTCCACATCCGCGCGGTTTTCATAGATCCAGTCGCGTCCGGTGATGCCGCAGTCGATGAAACCGTCGTTGACGTAGCGGCCGATTTCCTGGGCGCGGATCAGGAAGAGCTCCAGATCGTCGTCATCGGAAGTCGGGCGGTAGCCACGGCTGGATACATAGATGTTGTAGCCAGCCTTGCGGAACAATTCCACGGTGGAGTCCTGCAAACTGCCTTTGGGAAGTGCTATTTTGAGTTTCTTCAACATGATGGGACGAAAATGAAAACCCACGCGGGCCTCATTGTCAAGTTCAGAACCTCATCCCGGTTAATTTAACGGGCCATGAGCCGTTCTATGTCATCCGGCAGCAGGGGCACGTCCCCCAGCAGGTCCGTGTTTTCCGTCTCGCCGA
Source organism: Akkermansia sp. RCC_12PD (assembly GCF_036417355.1). Classification (NCBI taxonomy): domain Bacteria; kingdom Pseudomonadati; phylum Verrucomicrobiota; class Verrucomicrobiia; order Verrucomicrobiales; family Akkermansiaceae; genus Akkermansia; species Akkermansia sp. RCC_12PD. Next base: position 844,107 of record NZ_CP143889.1, read on the forward strand.
TCAAGATGTCGTTTTCCAGGCGGATGCCGATGGATTCCTCCGCGATGTAGATGCCCGGCTCCACGGTAAAAACCATGCCCGGCAGCACGACGGGGTTGCTTTCCCCGACGTCGTGCACGTCCAGTCCTAAAAAGTGGGAACATCCGTGCATATAATATTTGCGGACGATGGGGGGATCAGCCGGGTTCTCCGCCACCTGGGCCGGAGTAATGAGGCCGAGCTTGACGAGTTCCCCTGCGGCGAAGACGCGCACCAGGCGTTCGTACTCGGATTTGAGGATTCCGGGCCTCAGGATGCTTTTGGCGTAGGTCATCATGTTCAGCACGCTTTCATATACGGCGCGCTGGCGGGGCGTGAACTTCCCGTTCACGGGAACGGTACGGGTCATGTCGGAGTTGTAGTTGCCGTATTCCGTGCCTATGTCCATGAGCACCAGGGCGCCGTCTTCACACCGCTTGCTGTTCTGGATGTAGTGCAGCACGCAGGTGTCCTTGCCGGAGGCGATGATGGGCAGGAAGGAGAATTTGCGGGCGCCCCTGCCGATGAATTCGTTGGAGAGGAAGCCTTCTATCTGCCATTCCCCCCGTCCCGGCCGGATGAAGCCGAGTAGCGCACGGAATCCTTCATTGGTGATTTCACAGGCTTTTTTGAGCGCTTCAATTTCCTCCGGCTTCTTGATCTGGCGCATCAGGGAAAGGATTTCATAGACGTTTTTCAAAACCACGTCCGGGAATTTTTCCTTCAGCTCCTTGGTCATGCGGGCATTGCGCGTTTCCACCGGGCAGGTGCAGCGGGGATGCTGGTTGGCCTCCACAAAAACCATTCCGGCGGACGGTACCAGGCGGTCCAGCAGGGAGTCGTATTCCTTCGTCCAGCGCACGTCCTGAATGCCGCTCAGTTCCTGGGCCTGTTGCTGGGAGAGCCGCGCGCCTTCCCAGATGGCGATCTGTTCGTTCGTCTCCCTCAGCAGCAGGATTTCATCCCACCCGTTTTCCCGGATGGTCATGATCAGCACGGATTCCTCCTGGTCGATGCCGGTGAGATAAAAAAGGTTGGCATTCTGATGCAGGGCGAAGGTGCCGTCGGCATTGGTAGGGAATACGTCGTTGGCGTGCAGGATCAGCATGCTGCCGGCAGGCAGCCGGGAGGCCAGTTCCTTACGGTTGCCGGAATAGAAGGAGGAGGGAAGCGGCTCGTATCTCATACCGACAGCATGCTCCGCTTTTCCGGCTTGTCAATCATGCATCGGGACAGGCGCATTGCATGGATTCAGCGGCCTTCCGCAAGAAAAGAAGAGCGTTCGGAAGGAATCGGGTCATACCCCCTAACAGGAGTCTTTCGAATTCCGTCACACCCTGCATGTCCGGAACGGTTTCACGATTTTTTCTGCTGCTGGGCGCCGGACTGGCGCTTTCCTGCTCCAATTCCCAGAAGCTGCCTTCCTCACCCCTGATCACCCATCCCCTGCACCCGGATTCCAGGCAAAGCTGCTTTGAAGGGGTATGGTACAATCCCACGGAACAGGCCATTTGGAGCACCCCAAAATTGAACGTGTATGTAGCGCCCGTCAATATCAATTACATCAAGACACAGTTCCCGAAGGAAGCCCCGGCGCTGGCGGAACAGTTCAGAACGGAACTCCAGAAGGACATCGCCAAAGTCCTGGAAGAAAAGAACAGACAGACCGGCGGCAAAATCAACTGGAAACTGGTTTCCCGCCCCACGGAAGGCTGCATCATTCTGGACGTGGCCATGGTGAAGCTGAAAGCTACGGACGTGGGCGGCAACATCATGTCGGACCTGGTTTCCCTGGTTTCCCCCCTGCCGGGAACATCCCTGCTGCTGGGCAGCTGCATGAGCGGGGACGTGGGTATTGAAGGGCGTCTTGTGGACACGCGCACGGATGCCGGCATCATGGAGTTCAAAGCCTATAATACGGACCCCATCACCCTGTTTTCCGTCAAGGAATTTGAACGTTTTGCCTTTGACAAGCGGAACCTCCGGCTTTTCGCCAGCGGAGTTTCCTCTATTTTCAAGGATGGCCCTTCAAGCTACATTCCCAAGACGGGCCAGATTGATCTGAACCCATTTTAAGCGGATTTCTTCTCCTCGTCCGCGGCAGATTTTTCCGCGGGATCATAGAAAACGCAGTCCTGCACCGTCTTCCGGGTTTTGAAAGCATACACCAGAAAGGCAAGGCCCACGAAAATAAGGAATACGGAAAGGAACTGGCCGCGCGTCATTCCCATGGAGAACGGGGAGTCAGGTTCCCGGAATTCCTCGCAGACGATTCTGCCGATGGCATAGACAATGGCGAATACGCCGCAAAACACGCCGTTCCAGGCACGCGGGAATTTCACCCGGATGAACCACAGGATGGCAAAGAGTACCACGCCTTCCGCAAAGGCCTCATATAACTGGGAAGGGTAGCGCGCATGGTCCTCCATCACCTGGGCCACGATTTCCTTGACGGCAGGGGTATCCCTGACCCTGTCCGCCACCCAGGCGGCATTCATTTGCTCCGGCACGGAGATGCCGGAAAGGTGCATCTTGTCCAGCAATCCGGGCTCCTCATAAATGCGGGAGGCCACCCGCACGAACAAGTCCGGGTCCTGTGCGAGTTCCGCCGGAAAGATCATGCCGTGGGAAGAGCCGGGAGGGACAATGCGCCCGTATAGTTCCCCGTTAATGAAGTTGGCCATGCGTCCGAAGAACAGGCCGACAGGGGCGACAATCGCCAGGCCGTCCAGAAGCGCCACCCATTTGACGCGATGCTTCCAGGCATAATAGAATGTGTAAAGCCCCACACCGATCATGCCGCCATGGCTGGCCATGCCGCCCTCCCACACGCGCAGGACCATGAAGGGATCCTCCAGTAAATGGGCCCACCCGTGATTGGGTAGATGGTAAAAAAGCACATAACCCAGCCGGCCTCCAAGGAGCACGCCGAAGATCGCCACATAAGTCACGAAATCGGCCAGCCTGTCCTGAGGAACAGGATACAGCTTCCTGCGGGAGAGCCAGGAAAGCAGGAAGTACCCGGCAATAAATCCCAGCAGGTAGGCAACGCCATACCAGCGCAGGGCGATGGAGTCCGTAATCTGCCAAATGACGGGGTTCAGATCGTGTATATAGGGAGACGCACTCATGAATGTTCCTTTCCGGGCAGGTATTGGGTAAGGCTTTCCACAGCTTCATGGTCCAGGGCGCGCACCAGGGCCACCGCCAGCTCCGCTGCAGCGCAGTAATCACGCAGGTCAAGCACCCCGTTATGGGAATGAATGTACCGGGTGGGGATTCCAAGCACGATGCAGGGCACTCCCTTTCCGGAGAGATGAAGCGCTCCGGCATCCGTACCGCCGGAACGGCGCACGGTGAGCTGGAAGGGAATGGATGCCTTTACGGCCACTTCCTCCGCCAGCGCGGCCAGCCGGGGATTGGTGATCGCCGTAGGGTCAAACAACCTGATCTGCACGCCATCGCCCAGAGCCCCCTGGGAGTCGCCGGGAGCAAATCCCGGGGTATCATCCGCGGGGGGAGCCTCCAGCACAATCACGCAATCCGGCTTCATGGCGGCGCCCGCCGTTTTGGCGCCACGGGTTCCCACTTCCTCCTGCACCGTCGCGGCGGCGATGAGCGTATTGGGGTGCCCTTTCCGGCACAGTGCCTTGAAAGCTTCCACCATGACGGCTAAACCTGCACGGTTGTCAAATGCCTTGCCCATGACGCGGAACTGATTTTCCAAGCGGGAAAAGGCTGTGTCCGGCACCACGGGATCTCCCAGGCGGATGCCGAATTCGTTCCTCACCTGCTCCGCGCTTTCAGCACCCACATCTACAAACAGGGCATCCATGGCCATGACGCTGTTGCGCTGGCCTTCCGGCAAAAAATGGGGAGGCCGGGAGCCGATCACTCCCTGAACGCTGCGTCCGGAGCGGGTTCTCACCAGAACGCGCTGGCTCAGCAGGGTATGCGGCCACCAGCCGCCGATGCCCACCAACTGTAAAAAACCGCTAGCCGTAATGTTCTGGACGAGAAAGCCTATTTCATCCATATGGGCCGCCAGCATGACTCGGGGGCCGGAATCCCCGCTGGTGCAGAACAGGCAGCCGGAGCCGTCTGCGGAAAATTTCCCATATCCGGAAAGTTCCTGCGCCACAAGCGCCCTCACTTCATCCTCATGCCCTGAGATACCGTGGGCTTCCGAAAATTTTTTCAGCAGATCCGAATCAATCGCCATGGGCCGAGCATGTGAAAACGCCCTCCCCAGGTCAAGCCCGCAGCCGTGCCTCATGATTTTTTCTTGACCGGATGCTTGCAGCCCCCAAATACTGCAAGCAAATTTTTCCTGCCATTTTCATGAAAGAAACAAGAGATTTTTGCTAGCCACAACCCGGTTTTTGGTGTAACTAATCAGGGAATCGAATTGTGCTATGAAATCCATCCTTACTTTCATCACGGCTATGCTGGCTGTCGTGCTTCTTGTTCCTGCGTCATCCGCACAAAGCACGAGCAATCCAAAAACGCAGGTGCGCGTTACGCTGGACAAGTTGTCCCTGTACATGCGCCAGTCCCCCAACGTGACCACGCAGGACGATCCGCGGCCCCTGCCCAAGCCGAAAAGATGGGCGGATTTTGAAGTGCCCTTCAAGGTGGAAGCTTCTCCGATGCCCAAATCCGGCTACATTGATTCCCTGACTTTCAAATTCTATATTGCCGTGGTCAATCCGGACCGCGCGCGCCAGTACCTGAAACTGTACAAGGAAATCAAATACGTCAACGTTCCGGTCGGTGAATCCACTTACGCCTCCGTCTACCTTTCCCCCTCCTCCGTCAAGCGCATCACCGGCTCGGAAGGCGGCCGCGGCAAGTGGGTCAAGTATGAAGGCGTTGTCGTGGAATACAACGGCAAGGTAGTGGCCACCTATTCCTCCGAACGCGGCAAGATGGAAAAATGGTGGACCATCCAGTCTCCCAGCATTGTGGAAACCACTTATTATCCCCTGCTGAACAAGGATGAAACACCCTTCTCCGTGTACTGGTATGACCGTTATCCGGAAATCATGAAGCCCAATCTTCACCAGGGAGGCTCTGCTCCGGAACCTTCCGGCTTCGGAACACCGACGCCTCCGGAAACCGACGATCTTTAATCGTTCCGCTCCGATTCCTCCAAGACTGTACACATTTCACTTTTTTATTTAACAGAAATCACCCATGGCTAATTCACGACAAATCGTCGCATTAAACGTAGGTTCCCAGCGAGTATCGATGGGCGTCTTTTCCAAGACGAATAAGAACGCTCTCATCCTGGACCGCTACGCTACGCGCCTCATCGTACTGGATCCGTCCGCAGAAGGCATGCGCCTGACAAAGGTGGGGGAGGCCGTCGCCGACCTCGTTCAGGAGCTCCGCGTCAAAGGCGGCGTTGCCAATTATTCCGTATCCGGACAGTCCGTCTTCATCCGCTTTGTCAAACTTCCCGCCCTGGACGACACGGACGTTGAACAGCTCATCAGGTTTGAAGCCCAGCAGCATGTTCCCTTCCCTCTGGACGAAGTCGTCTGGGACTACCACCTTCTGCCGGCCAACGGGCTGGAACGCGAGGCCGTCCTGGTCGCCATCAAGGCGGAAGACCTGGATTCCCTGAATGATGAAATCACCTCCCACGGGCTTTCCACCGGCAAAGTGGACTGCACGCAGACTTCTCTGTACAACGCATACGTAGACAGCTATCCGGAAGAAAAGGAGCCCGTCATGCTCATTGACATCGGCGCCAAGTCCACCGACCTGATTTACAGCGAACAGGGACGTTTCTTCACCCGCAGTATTTCCGCAGGGGGCATTTTCGTCACTTCCGCCATCGCCCGTGAATTCAATCTTCCCTTCGTGGAAGCCGAACGTCTGAAGATCACCAGCGGACTCGTTTCCATGAGCAACGGACAGACGGAAGGGCTGGACCCGGCCACCGCCAATCTGGCCACCATCATCCGCACGGCCATGACCAGGCTGGCTTCCGAAATCCAGCGCACGACCAACCACTACCGCGCCCAGATGAAAGGGAGTGCGCCAGTGAAGGCCTATTTGTGCGGCGGGGGTTCCTCCCTTCCGTACACCAAGGAATTCCTGGAAGACAAGCTGGGCATACCAATTTTCTTCTTCAACCCCATGCACAACGTGGGCGTAGGTTCCGGTGTGGACGTGAACACCATTTCACGTGAAGCCTTCACCTTGGGCGGCATGATCGGAACGGCCATCAACGCTGTAGACCGCGCTTCCCTCAACATTGACCTGGAGCCCACTGCAGTGGCTAAAAAACGGGCCAACCAGAAGAAGATGCCCGCCATCATCACCGGAGCCGTCATCGCCATGCTCGGCGCGGCCGCCTATGCGGTCACGGGTTACATGGGCGTGGAAAAGGCCAAGCAGACCCTTTCCGGCGTATCGCCCACCGTCAGCGCCATCAAGTCCGAACAATCCGCCCTGCGCCTCAAGGAACAAGAATTGAAGAAGATGGACGCCACCCTCGCCTCCTACCAGCAGCTGACCCTCCAGCGGTACGGTTATGCGGACATTATCAAACATCTTCTGGAACAATCGGAACACAAGAATTACCCCTACTGGTTCACGGATTTTGAACCTGTGGCGCATTTCAACCCGGAGGACGCCACCCAGATCACTGGCTACTCCGTCATCAAGGATTCCTTCCTTTCCGACAAAAACACCTCCCTGGTGGAGAACATCAGGACGGAGACGGCAGCAAACTCTGCCAATGACGGAGAGGAAAATGCCGTTTACAGTGTCAATGCCATCCGTCTGACCGGCCTCGCCAAACGCTCTGAAGGCGGCCAGAAGCTTATTCAGGATCTTCAGGCCAAAATGGATGCGAACAAGGATTCCCTGTTCACATTCAAGGACGGAGACAGAAAGCTGGAAGTCCGCCAGATCATGGAACTGGGCGCCAAGGATGCCAAGGTAGACGCTGCGGCCGGGGCTTTCATTCCCTTCAAGCTGGTGCTTCCGCTGAAAACCCCCATTCCCGTACATTTTAACAAGTAATACCTACCCAACACCAACAAGATACATTTTATGAGCAACTGGATTACAGACAACAAGCCTGCCGCTACGGTAGCGGGTGTGGGGCTTCTCTTATTCCTTGGGCTGTCCGTGGCTGGGTACATGGCTAATTCCGAACGCAGCGACCTGGACAAGAAGATCAAAACCGCTTCTCAGGAAATCAAGTCGGCCAACGCCGCGCCAATTACACCGAGCCGCACGTCCAACAAGGAACTGGAAAAGGAATTGAACCGCTATGCCAAGGCCATCGGCAATCTGGAAACGGCCTACAAACCCTTCATGGCTTCCTCCGTGCTGACGCCCACCACCCCCACGGCGTTCCAGAATGAACTGAAGGCCTTCCGGGAATCCCTGATAGCCTCCTGCAAGAAGAAAAACATCCAGATTACGGATACTTCTTCCTGGCTTGGCTTCCAGCTTTACAGCACCCAGGCTCCCTCCGTGCAGGCTACGCCCACGCTGACCTTTGAAATGAAGGCCATCAACAGCCTGGTCAACAAGCTCACGGATTGCGGACTGACCAAATTCATCAAGGTTTACCGTTCCCAGCTTCCCATTGAAAACCCGGCGCGTAACTTGGAAGAGGAGGAAGATTCAGATCTGAAGGCTCCCTGGACGGGCATGCCGCTGGAAATCGCCTTCCAGGGAGATCGGGGAAGCGTCCTGAAAGCCATGAACGCCATTACGGATTCCCAGGAATACCTGTTCACGGTCAATTCTATCAGAATCCGCAACGAACGGATGATGCCGCCGCCCATCACCAATCCGGCAGCCGCACAGCCTGCCGCCGCACAGCCCCAGACGGGAGTGGCGAGCCTGACGCCGGCAGGGGAAACGGCTGCTCCGGCGGAACCGCCCATCCAGCAAATAATCAAGCCCTACATGGGCAAGGAACAGGTCATGGTCCAGGTCTCCCTGAACCTGGTTCACTTCGCACAGCCCAAGGTGCAGGAACCGTCTGAAGACTAATTACGGCAATCAATTCGCAGAAAACAATTTCACCATGTCTGAAAAACAAAACTACGACAAGATCCTGATGGTCTCCGGCATCGTTCTGGGTCTGGGGGTAGCCGCCTACGGCGCCTGGACTTTCCTGAAGCTGGATGACCAGTATAAATTTACCACCCGTGTTTCGGAAAAGCCCGTGGAACCGCCCTCTGGCATCAAGAAGGCGGAAACCGTCAACCAGGAAATTTCCGCTTCCCATGAACTGAAACCCATCATCCAGGAAACTCAGGAATATGTGGGGTTCGTCGCCCCCAACCTCTGGATCAAGTCAGGAGGGACGGAACCCTTCGACATCGTGTCCGGACCGCCCATTCATGGAAACATCCCCAATAAATGGTTCCTGGACAACGGGCTGGAAGATATTTTCATTTATTCGGACGTCCTGACACGGGACCCGGACAATGACGGCTTTACCGTCCAGGAGGAATACGAAGCCAAAACGCATCCCAACGATCCGAACAGCCACCCGTCCCTCATTAACAAGCTGTATGTGGACGAGATCAAGCAATTCGGCTTTTACCTGGTCTTCTCTCAGGCGGACGGCAACGACTTCACCTTCAAGGGACAGAATCGCGCCCGGCAGGACCTGTGGAGAAGCACTGTCCAGCTCAACGGCCAGTTCGGAGCCAGGAAAAACACGAATGAGAAGCCAAGATTCGAGCTTGTCAGCGTGGCCAACAAGGAATTCAAGAATGAAAGCCTCAACATGGTGGAAACGGACCCCGAAGCGACCGTCAAGGATCTGAAACCGACCAAGAATGGACAGACCTACACGATCAGAAGGGGAGCCAAGTATTTCATACCCATCATTGATAAGAAAGTAAACCTTACTATTGCCGCTGGTCCCAAACGGGATACCAGCTTTGAAGTAGAGGAAGGTGCCGACTTCCAGATACCAGGTGACACCAAGCAGACTTACACGCTGAAAACCGTTGATAATGCAACACAAACCGTAACCATTGCCAACAAAACAACAGGAGAACAAACAACACTGAACAAGAAAAAATAGACCCGGATTTTCACTTTTCTAAAAAAAAAGCTTCACAAATCCGAAAAACATGTAAAAAGAAGAACCTAACTATGGACCACGCACCACTTTATCAATCGAAGCGTTCTCTGATCGCGCTGATGGCTATTGCCGCGTCCTGCCCTTTTGCGCAGGCCGGTGATTACGGCAGCGTCGGAGCCTCCAGCGCCTTGGGTACCTCCTATGCTGGATACTATTCTGCGGGCCAGTCAGACGCGGCACACCGCGCCATGGCGCGCCGCGAGGCTCAAACCCAGGAAGCGATGCAGCTCCTTTCCGAAGGCCGTGAGCTGTACCGCGAAGGCAAGTACAAGGAAGCCCTGGATAAATTCAATGCCGCCTACAGCACGCTGCCCGCCGCACCGATCAATGACCAGCGCAGGCAGGCCATCGCCAACAATATTGGCGACGCCAGCATTGCCGTTGCGCAGGAATACATCAAGGTAGGCCGCTATGATGAAGCCGACAAGCTCCTGCAGGACGCCATCCGGCTTAATCCCAAGAAAGCTGCGCTTGCCAAACAGACGCTCGAATACATGAAGGACCCGATTCGCACGAATCCGGCGCTCACTCCCGAACACGTCAAGAACGTGGAAAAGGTGAACACCCTCCTTCACATGGCCTATGGTTACTATGACCTCGGCGAATATGATAAAGCCATCGCCGAATTCAACAAGGTTCTCACGATTGACCGCTACAACGTGGCAGCGCGCCGCGGCATGGAAACGGTAAACCGCCGCAGGTCCGCCTACTACCGTGCTGCGTATGACGAAACCCGCAGCACCATGCTGGCGGAAGTGGACCAGATCTGGGAACGCCCCATTCCGGTTGAAATTCCGGGCGATGCGGATACTATCGGCACCGCTCCTGACCCCGGAGTCAGCGGCGCTACCGCCAACCTGATGAAGCTCAAGAGCATCATCATTCCCTCCGTTTCCTTTGAAGACACCACGGTGGAAGATGCCATCGACTACCTTCGCAGGAAGTCCGTGGAACTGGACCGCACCGTAGGCCCGAATGGAGAACGCGGCATCAACTTTGTCATCAATGACGCCCAGCCCGTGGGCACCACTCCCGTGGCTACCGTTCCGGCGGATGACCCCGGCTTTGGTGAAGACAGCATGGAATCCACGGAACCCGCTCCGGTAGCAGCGGCTCCCCAGGAAAGCATCCGCACCCGCAAGATCGGCCAGTTGAAGCTCACCAACGTTCCGATGCTGGAAGTGCTCAATTTCATCTGCCGCAATGCCGGCCTGCGCCAGAAGGTGGAAGACTATGCCGTCACCATTCTTCCCGCCGGGGGCAATGATGTGGACCTGTACCAGCGTACGTTCCCCGTACCTCCCGGCTTCCTTCGCTCCCTGTCCAGTTCCCTGGGCGGCAGCGACGACGTTAGCGACACCGATCCCTTCGGAAGCAGCGACAGCTCCTCCTCCGGCATCAGGCCCCTGCCTTCCGCTTACAACCTGCTCAAGAAGGCCGGCGTGCAGTTCCCGGACGGGGCGTCCGCCATCTTCAGCGCCAGCAACGGCACCCTCATTGTCCGCAACACACAGGGCAACCTGGACCTCATTGAACAGCTTATTGAACAAACCCGCGGTGAATCCCAGCAGGTGCGCATCATGACCAAGTTCGTGGAAGTGACCCAGGAGAACACGGAAGAACTCGGCTTTGACTGGATTGTCACTCCGTTCTCCGTCAGCAATGACCGCAGCACCTTCCTGGGCGGCGGCACCAGCGAAGGTTCCGGACTCAATTCCAGCGACTTCACCCAGTCTCCCGGCGGCGTCAGCGGCTGGCCCGTGAACAGCAGCAGCACGGATTCACACGGCAACGGCCTGGTGAACGGCCTGGTGGGCGGCAACCGCACGGGCGACTTCGCCATCTCCAAGAACTCCGTGGACAACCTGCTTACCAGCACCAACCGTTCCGAAGCGACTCAAAAGAGCCCGGCTCCCGGCATCATGTCCCTCACGGGCATTTATGATGAAGGCTCCTTCCAGATGCTGATGCGCGGCCTGTCCCAGAAGAAGGGTTCCGACGTTCTCACCGCTCCGAGCGTTACCGCCAAATCCGGTGAAACAGCCAAAATTGAAATCATCCGCGAATTCTGGTATCCCACCGAATACGAACCCCCGGAACTTCCCAACAACGTCAGCAGCTGGGGCAACAACAACAACCGGAATAATGTTCTGGATGATGTTCTCAACAACAATCCGGCCCAGGTAACCAGCTTCCCCGTCACTCCCGCCACTCCCGGCGTGTTTGAAATGAAGCCCGTTGGCGTTACCCTGGAAGTGGTGCCCACTATCGCGGAGAACAAATACATCATTGATTTGAGCTTCAAGCCCAGCATCGTGGAGTTTGAAGGCTTCGTGAACTACGGCAGCCCGATTCAATCCACCGGCGTGGGTTCCGACGGCAAGCCGATGTCCCTGACCCTGACGGAAAACCGCATTGAGCAGCCTATCTTCTCCAAGCGCTCCGTTGAAACGTCCCTGTTCATCTACGACGGCCATACCGTGGCAATCGGTGGTTTGATCACGGAAAACGTCCAGACAGTGGAAGACAAGGTGCCGATCTTCGGTGACCTGCCCCTCGTTGGCCGCTTCTTCCGCAGCAATTCCGACAACCACATCAAGAAGAATCTGATGATCTTCGTGACTGGTCAGATTATTGATGCCACCGGACAGCCTGTCCGCGGGAATTCCCTCCCGACGACGGCCGCCGGAGTAGAAACCGCATTGCCGTCCGCTGATGCAGCCCTGCTGCCTCCTATGTAGTCAGTGTGCGTAAAGTCCATACCGGAGCGGGTGAAAGGGTGACCTTTCACCCGCTCTTTGCATCCCAACCCAACGTCTTTCCTCCTTGCCCGCCATGAAAACACTCGTCGTTACAGGCGGAATCGCCGCAGGCAAATCCACAGCCATCCGCCTGCTCATGGAAATGGGCGGTCCGCATCTGCGCCTGTTTGACTGTGATGCGGAAACAGGCAGGCTGCTGGACAGCGGTCTTCTGAAAGACGCCCTTATCCGGGCATTCGGCCCTGGCAGCGTGGACGGCGCGGGACGGGCGGACAGACATTTCCTGAGGGAGCTGGTCTTCCGCAATCCGGAAAGCAGAAAGGTTCTGGAAGGGCTTATTCATCCCCTGCTGCACCAAGAATGTCTTGCGCAAATGCAGGCGGCGCGGCAGAATGCGGCGGTAAGCGGGCTTGTCATCGACGTGCCGCTGTTTTTTGAAACATCGGCGCGCTACCATCAGGATGCCGTATGCGTGGTAGCTGTTTCCCGGGAAACGCAAAAGGCCCGCCTGGCCCTCAGGAACGGATTCCGCGAGGATATGATTGAGGCTATCCTGGCCGCACAGCATCCTATCATGGAAAAGGTGGCCAAAGCCGATTTCGTGATCTGGAACGAAGGCCCTCCATCCCTGCTCCGCCAGCAAACCCAAAGATTTTATCAACACTTTTTCCATGACTGAAGAACGCGAAAACCAGCCGCCCCCTGACAAAGACACTCCCCAGGCCGACTCCGCACAGAATGCCTCCTCTCCGGAACAGGCTCTTCCGGTCCTGCTCCCTGCCCCGGCGGAAGAGAGCGCCCCGGATTCGCCTTTCCTCCCGGAATCTCCGCAGGAGGAACCGGAATCCCGGCCCGTTCTGGAACAGTTCGACATCAACGAGTTGCGCCGCCGCCCCCTGAACGACCTCCAGGAAATGGCGGAAGCCCTTCCCATAAGGAACGCCTCCTCCCTCACCAAGTCACAGCTTGTTTTTGAACTTGGCAAGCAGCTTCTCGCCAAGGGCCATGAAGTAGTCGTCTCCGGCGTCATGGAACAGGCCAAGGACAATTACGCGATGTTGAGGGACCCGGTCAAAAGTTTCCGCACCTCCCCGGACGACATTTACCTGGGCGGCAACCTGATCAAGCCCCTGCATCTGCGCGTGGGCCAGTTGATCAAGGTCAGGCTGCGCAAGCTGAGGCCCCATGACAAATACCTCTCCGCCTCCGCCGTCATCAGCGTGGAAGGCATTCCCGCGGAAGAATACAGGGCGGCCCAGGATTTTGAACGACTCACCCCCCTCTTCCCCAAGGAGCGCCTGCTGCTGGAAAACAAGGAGGTCAATTCCGCGGCCATGCGCGTGCTGGACCTGATGACACCCTTCGGCAAGGGGCAGCGCGGACTCATCGTGGCGCCTCCCCGCGGCGGCAAGACCGTTCTCCTGAAAACGATCGCGCGCTCCATCAGGGCCAACTATCCCCAGGTGGAACTGATCGTTCTTCTTCTGGACGAACGCCCGGAGGAAGTGACCGATTTTGAAGAGACCGTGGACGCCCCGGTCTATGCCTCCACCTTTGACGAACCTTCCCGCCGCCATGCCCAGGTCTCCGACCTCGTCATTGAACGCGCCAAGCGTCTGGTGGAAATGGGCCGGGACGTCGTCATCCTGCTGGACTCCCTGACCCGCCTGGCACGCGGCTACAATGCCAATCAGACGGGCGGCCGCATCATGTCCGGCGGCCTCGGCTCCAATGCCCTGGAAAAGCCCCGCAAGTTTTTTTCCGCCGCGCGCAATGTGGAGGAAGGCGGCAGCCTGACCATCATCGCCACCTGCCTGGTGGACACGGAATCCCGGATGGATGAAGTGATCTTCGAGGAATTCAAGGGTACGGGCAATCTGGAAATCCGCCTGGACAGGGAACTTTCCGAACGGCGCATTTATCCGGCCATTTCCCTTTCCCAAAGCGGCACCCGCAATGACGACAGGCTGTATAACGAACAGGAGTTCGTCAAAATCATGCAGCTCCGTCGCCAGCTTGCCATGAAGCCCGGCTGGGAAGGCCTTCAGGCCCTGCTGCAAAATATTTCCAAAACCCAGAACAACGCGGAGCTGCTTCTGACCGGCCTGCGTTAAAACCCAGCATTCACGGGCTTTTCATTCCTCCAGCCTCCGTGCCGCATCCCGGCACGGAGGCTTTTTGATGAATCAAGGGCAAAAATGAAGAAAAAACCTTCATCCCTTCCTGCCCGGATTCCATGCTACCGCTTGCTGCGCATGAATAGCGGGAGGGCAGGAAAAGGCATGAATTCCCGTCACACGGCCCGCAAGTTGCCATGTCTGCCAAAGTGCCGGAAGGGACAGGGAAACCGCCTTTATTTCTTCCCCTGCCGGGTTTTTACGCGGAAAATGCGCATGGAGTTGCCGACGGCAAGCAGGCAAACGCCCACGTCCGCCATCACGGCAGCCCACATGCCGGCCAGCCCCAAAATGCCGAGAACCATGACCAATACCTTGATTCCCAGAATCATGACGATGTTCTGGACAATGATGCGCTCTGTTGCCATGGAAAGGCGGATGGCTTCCGGGACGGCCGCGGGATCACCTTTCATCAGCACCACGTCCGCCGCCTGAAGAGCGGCATCCGATCCCACGCCACCCATGGCAATGCCTATGTCCGCCCCGGCCAGGGACGGCGCGTCATTCATGCCGTCCCCCACAAAGGCTACCAGTCCGTTTACGCCTTTCAATTCCTGGATATGTTCCAGTTTCTCCGTCGGCATCAGGCCGCTGAATACTTCATCCAGTCCCAGCCTGTCCCCCACTTCCCTGCCGGCGGAGGAAGAATCCCCCGTCAGCATGACCAGCCTGTTTACGCCCAAATCCCTCAATTCCCTGACGGCCAGGGCCGCTCCGGGCTTCACCTGGTCGGACATGCGCAGACGCCCCAGCAGCACTCCGTCCATGGCCACGTAAATCGTTGCACCGCGTTCCTCCAGGTCATCGACCGCCACACCGGCATCCTTTAAAAATGCCTTCTTGCCCGCCAGAACGGACCTGCCCTCCACCCGGGCGGAAACGCCTCCGCCCGTCACTTCCACCATATCCGCCACACGCTCCGGAAACAGGGCGCCTCCATACGCTTTCACAATGGAACGGCCCAAGGGATGGGAAGCGGCGCTTTCCGCGTGGGCCGCCCAGTACAGCAGGCTTTCCGGGGATACCCCGGCGCACGGCAGAACTTCATCCACGGCAAACGCGCCTTCCGTCAGCGTCCCCGTTTTGTCAAACACCACGGTCTTCACCTTGCGTAGCGCATCCAGATAGCTGCTGCCCTTCACCAGGATTCCGTTGCGCGCCGCCCGGCCTATCCCGGCAAAGAAACCCAGGGGGACGGACAGCACCAGGGCGCACGGGCAGGAAATCACCAGCAGCACCAGGGCGCGGAAAAGGCCGTCTCCCCAGCTTCCGCCAGTCACAAAGGGGTAGCACAGAAACACCAGAACGGCAATGGCGATAACCAGCGGCGTATAAATGCGGGAGAACCTGCTCAGCCTTCCCTCCATGCGGGATTTATTGCCGGAAGCGGCTTCCACCAGTTCCTGCACCCGCGCCAGGGCGGAGTGTTTCCAGTCACGGTCCGTGCGCACATACAGTACGCCCTGGCCGTTGATGTATCCGGCCATGACGGCGGTTCCCTCCCCCGCCTCCACCGGCAGGGATTCCCCGGTCATGGCGGAAGTGTCCAGCACGGAACGGCCGCCCACGATCACTCCGTCCAGAGGGATGCGCTCCCCGGCCCTCACTTCAATCAGGGTGCCCGGCTTCACGTCAGACGGAGGAACGTCCCGGACGGCGCCGTCCTCCCTTACATGTACCGCATCCGGCCTCAATTTCATCAGTTCCCTTACGGAACGGCGGGAACTCCCTACGGCGCGTTCCTGGAGGTATTCCCCCACCCGGTAAAAAAGCATTACCCCCACCGCCTCGGAATAATCCCCCAGGAACATGGCTCCCAGGGAAGCGATGCTCATCAGGAAGTTTTCATCCATGGCGCGCCCGTGCCTCAGTCCGATAAAAGCCGTTTTCAAGACATCCCACCCGATCAGCAGATAGGCCCCCGCATAAGCCGCCAAACCGAACCAGGTATCGCCCCCCGCCACCAGAGCCGCGGCAAACAGGGCTATCCCCAGGACGGCGGGTACGGGCCTAATTGCCCCTTCCGTTCCGCAGGAACCTCCGGAGCAGCAACACCCGGTCCCGCAGGACATTTCTTCAAAAGCGTGTTCGTGGGAATGTTCCTTGCTCATGATCTGTTCCGCTTGTACGCCTGCTCCGCCACTATGGCAAGCCTCATGTTAGTTATATCTAACACAAGGCTTGGCAGTCTTATTTCCGCTTAAACCTTTCCAGAACGCCATGCCCCATGAATTCATCCATGGCCATGGCTCCGGCTCCCAGCAACCCGGCTTCCGAGCCAAACCGTGCAGGCAGGATCACCAGGTCCTCCATCAATAGCGGAAACATCTGCGCCCTGAGCTTAGCCATCAGAGGCTTCATCAGCAAGTCCCCGGCCTTGGCCACGCCACCGCCAATGATGAAGGCGTCCGGCACCAGCGTGTACATCAGGTTCATGATCAGGCAGGCCAGTATTTCCGCGGTATCCTCCCACAATTGCAGGGCCACGGGACACCCGGCGCGGGCGGCGACGTCGAGGTCCCGCGGGGTGCACTCGTCCACTGTTTTGTCAATGCCCGCCCCCGTGTACCGTCGGACGGCCTCCGCCGCCAGTTCATTGTTGCCGATGTATTCCTCAATGGCGCCGCGGTTGCCGAAGGGACCCGTCTTCCCCTGGTAATGGATGCTCGTCTGCCCGACCTCCGCCGCGGAAAACCGCCTGCCCCGCAGAATGCGGTCCTGCAACACGATCCCCCCTCCTATGCCCGTTCCCATGGTGAGGCACACCAGGCTGGACATGCCGCGGCCGGCCCCCAGCTTCCATTCCGCATAGGCCATGCAGTTGGCGTCGTTGTCCAGCACGACGGGAAGCCCCACCGCGCGTTCCATCATTTCCTTGACAGGGATCTCATGGTCCCACACCTTCACATTGGTAAGCTGGTAGAGCACCCCCTTGTAATAATCGCACCATCCCGGCATGCCCATCCCCATCACGCAGGCGGTTGGGAATTGCTCGCGCAGGACCAGTGCCGTCGCTACCATGGCGTCAATGATTGCCTGGGGACTTTCAAACATGGTTGTCGGAATGCGGTCGGCAGTTGCCAGAATGCGGTCGCCCGCCGTAACGCCCATCTTGATGCTGGTGCCGCCGAAGTCCACGGCCAGTGCGCAGGGTTCTGAAAAGCTCATGGTTCATACTTATGTCAGCAACCTTCGGGAATCAACGCAAAAACGCATTCGCAGCCATCCTATTCCGTCCTATGGGCCACTTCTTGTATATAGTACAATAAATATCCCTTAAAAAGGACTTGCCAGACGGCCTTCGCACAGGCCATGATAAAGGCCGCAATGATGGAAATGCCCGGTTCGGACGAGTGGTTCATGCGCCAAGCGATGAAGGAAGCCAGAAAAGCCTTGGCCAGGGGGGAAGTGCCCATCGGGGCCGTCGTGGTCAGGGACGGCCATGTGATCGCCCGCGGCTGGAACCAGGTGGAAACGCTGAAGGACGCCACGGCGCATGCGGAAATGATCGCCCTGACGGCCGCCCAGGAAGCCCTTGGGGACTGGCGGCTGGAAGGCTGCACCCTGTACGTCACGAAAGAGCCGTGCCCCATGTGCGCAGGAGCCATCGTGCACTGCCGCCCGGACCGCGTGGTATTCGGCTGTCCGGACGCCAAGACGGGAGCCGCCGGAGGGTGGATCAACCTCCTGGACTCCAATCCCCCCCTCAACCACAGGTGCGAGGTGCAGTCCGGAGTGCTGGGGGAGGAATGCCTGTACCATCTGCAGCAATTTTTCCGGGAGGCCCGCCTGCTGGCCAGGGAGAAAAGGAAACAGGCCGGAGAACTTCCCCCCTCCCCGCAGGAGGATGGCGGGAAAGCCCCCGAATAAACCACTTTGCATTTGCCAAAAAGGCCGACTCACGGCAAGCTAACGGCTCTATGGAACCCCGGTACGACAACGAAACTACGGGCGACACGGAACGCAAGCCCTCCTGGATCAAGGTACGCCTTCCCAACGGCAGGGAATTCTGGGACGTCAAGCAGCTTGTGGAAGGCAAAAACCTGTTTACCGTCTGCGAGGAAGCCCATTGCCCCAACCGTTACGAATGCTGGAACCAGGGCACGGCCACGTTCATGATCGCCGGGGAGCGCTGCACGCGCGCCTGCGCCTACTGCGCCGTCAAGACGGCCAAACCTTTCCCCCTTGATCCGGAAGAACCCCGCCACGTGGCGGACGCCGTCGTGCATATGAAGCTGCGCCACGCCGTCATCACCATGGTGACCCGGGACGACCTGCCGGACGGTGCGGCCGCCCATTTCGCCCAGGTCATCCGCGCTGTCAGAAAGGCCAGCCCGTCCACCATCATTGAAGTTCTGGCGTCAGACCTGAATGAAAAGACATCCTCCATCCAGACACTGATGGCTGCGCGTCCGCATATCTTCGGCCACAATCTGGAAACGGTGGAACGCCTCACCCCCATTGTGCGTTTCCGCGCCCAGTACCGCCGCTCCCTGCGCGTACTGAAGATGGCCCTGGACTGTGTAAACGGAAAAGTAGCGACCAAGAGCGGCATCATGCTGGGTCTGGGAGAAACGGAGGACGAAGTGTTCCAGTCCATGGATGATCTGCTGGAGCACGGCGTTACGGTACTGACCCTGGGCCAGTACCTGCGGCCCACACGCAATCACCTGCCGGTGGTCAGGTACATCCATCCGGACGACTTCGCACGGTATGAGGAAATAGCCCGTGCCAAAGGATTCAGGCATGTGGCGTCCGGTCCGCTTGTCCGCAGTTCCTACCACGCCGCCAATTTCAAGCCGGAGGCGGACGTCCTGGAAGCCATCAACGAAGATTTGAGAAAGGCGGGAGAACTTTAGAATAAATCTTGATTTCCCTCATCCACCCTTTACCATACAACCAATTCCTGCAACCGCGAATCTTATGAGCAAAACACGTTCCTTCCTCCAGGCCGGAGCCATTCTGGGCGGCACCGTCATCGTGACGGCCGCCGTCGCACCGCTGTTCCTGCCCAATCAGAACACGAAAGATTTGACGTCCGCCGAGGCGGCGGAAATTACCGCACATACCATGGATACCAAGTGTGCGGACTGTCACAAGCCCGGGACCGAGGTTCCTGGACTGGTGAATACCCTTTCCGGCGGCCTTCTCGCCCGCCACATGAGGGACGGCCAACGCAGCTACAACATGGAGGAACCGCCCTCCGCCGTCACCCTCTCCAAACTGGAGCATGTGCTCCAGACCGGCTCCATGCCCCCCACCTCCTACACCATGGTTCACTGGGGCAGCACGCTCACCCCCCTGGAAAAAGCGGCCATGCAGAAATGGATCAGGGACGAGCGCCTGAAGATCTTCGGCGACATGGTGGGCGCGGAATACGCCATTTCCCCCATCGCGCCCATTCCGGACAAGTTGCCCGCGGACCCGGCCAAGGTGGAACTGGGCTACAAGCTGTTTCATGACGTGCGGCTCTCCACGGACAACACCGTTTCCTGCGCGACCTGCCATTCCCTGGAAAAGGGCGGCACGGATAACCTGGCCACTTCCACAGGCGTACGCGGCCAGAAGGGCGGCATCAACGCTCCCACAGTCTTTAACGCCGCCTTCCACACCAAGCAGTTCTGGGACGGCCGCGCCGCCAACCTCCAGGAACAGGCCGGCGGCCCTCCCCTGAATCCCGTGGAAATGGGATACGAACATCCGGACGACTGGAACAAGATCGCCGCCAAGCTGAATGCGGACACCGCCTTTGCTGCGGAGTTCAAGAAGGTTTACCCCCAGGGCTTCACTGGGGAAACCATCACCAACGCCATTGCAGAGTATGAAAAAACTCTCATTACGCCGAACAGCCCATTCGACCGTTATTTGAAGGGTGATGAAAACGCCATCAGCGAGAACGCCAAGAAGGGCTACCGCCTGTTCCTCAAGCTCGGCTGCCAGACGTGTCATACCGGCCCCGCCATGGGCGGCCAGTCCTTTGAATACGCCGATCTCAAGGGTGACTTCTTCAGCGGACGCGCCAAGACCAACGACGACAACGGCCTGATGAACTTTACCAAGAAGGAAACGGACAAGCACAGATTCCGCGTTCCCACCCTCCGCAACGTGGAGCTCACCTGGCCCTACATGCACGATGCTTCCGCGCAGACGCTGGAAGAAGCCATCACCAAAATGTACCACTACCAGCTTGGCTACGACAAACTGGACAAAAACGAAGTGCGGCTACTGGTAGCCTTTCTGAAAACCCTGACGGGCGAATACCAGGGCAAGCCCGTACAGGGTGAGGTCTGTCCTGCTCCATAAGGCTCCCTTTCTCCTTTTCAGCCGCGCCATGAACATTCATGGCGCGGCTTTTTTGTTTTCCCGCTCCGCGGAAAAGAGACACGAGAGTCGCCCGCCGGGGTTTCCCATTCAAAAAGGGAAAGGTTCTTAATTCTCCCTTTAATCAGATGTCGTCAAACTTAGAAGCAACTAATCCATAAAATTCTAATAATGAACCAATAAAAAAATCTACAGTAAAACAGGCGCATAATATTATTGACTTATTGTTTGATAAGACTAACTTTCTCTTCGGATTTGATTCAATACCATATCATGCCACTCTCCATGCTCAATATCGGCGATATTCGCCACGTCAACAAGATTCACGGCAAGGACGACACCAGGCACTTTCTGGAAAGCCTGGGGTTCGTAGCCGGTACTACGGTCTCCGTCGTCTCCGAATGCGACGGGAACCTGATCGTCAACATCAAGGAATCCAGGATAGCGCTCAGCAAGTTGCTTGCCAGCAAGATTTTCGTCTCCTGAATTCACATTCATTCACCACACATCATCTATGACAACGCAACGTACATTACGGGATGCAGCCATCGGGGATACGGTCACCGTCAGCAAGCTGTCAGGGGCAGGCCCCATCAAAAGACGCATCATGGATATGGGAGTAACCAAAGGCACGCAACTCTTTATCCGCAAAGTGGCGCCTCTGGGAGACCCCATTGAAGTCACCGTCCGAGGCTACGAACTTTCCATCCGCAAATCGGAAGCCGAAAACATCCACATCAGCTAATACCCTTCTTCCGCCGCACGTTTCCTGACCTGACAGCAAGACGTCGGATATTCCCATCTCAAGATACAAGGAAACATCCATGACCAACATAACTATCGCTCTTGCCGGCAACCCCAATTGCGGCAAAACCACGCTTTTCAACGCGCTGACAGGCGCCAGCCAATACGTGGGCAATTGGCCCGGCGTGACGGTCGAACGCAAAGCCGGAAAACTCAATGAATACCCGGAAATTGAAGTTCAGGACCTTCCAGGCATTTATTCCCTTTCCCCATACACTCTGGAAGAAGTCATCAGCCGCGACTACCTGGTTCGGGACGAACCGTCCGTCATCATCGACCTGGTGGACGCAACAAACCTGGAACGCAACCTTTACCTGACTACCCAGCTACAGGAACTGGGACGCCCCATCATCGTCGCCCTCAACATGGCGGATCTGATGGCCAAGCGGGGCATCACCATTGACAAAACCAAGCTGGCCAAAGCGCTTCACTGCCCGGTGGTGGAGATCAGCGCCCTCAAGGGGACTGGACTTAAGGAACTGGTGGAGCTGGCCGTCAAAACAGCCGGGAATCCGGAGGCAAAACCAGCGTCCCGCGTTCATTTTGACGACACTGTGGAAAAAGCCCTTTCCCGGATTGCGGAGTACCTTTCCTGCGATCCGGACTTGAAACGCTGGTACGCCATCAAGCTTTTTGAGCGGGACCCGAAGGTCGTGGAACATCTCCATCTGGACGGGCAGACTTCCCAGGCCATTGAACAAATCATCCTTTCCGTGGAAGAAGAAATGGATGACGACAGCGAAAGCATCATCACCAGCGAGCGGTATGCCGCCATCGCCGGCATTGTCAAGGAAAGCCAGACCAAGAAGCACATGGGGCTTTCCATCAGCGACAAGATAGACAGAATCGTCACCCACCGCATTCTGGCCCTTCCCATTTTCTTCCTGGTTATGTGGGCCGTGTATTACCTTTCCATCAACACGGTGGGCGACTGGGGCACGGGCTGGGCCAACGACACTTTCTTCGGGGAAATCGTCGGTCCCTGGATGGACGGCTTCATCGGTACAGCTCCGGCGGGAATTGGCCTGGTGGCCTTCATCGCCGTCATTCTCTCCATGATCGTGCTGTTCCCGCTTCTCCTGCGCCGCCTGCACGACCTGAATCTCAAGGGGGCATGGATGTATCTGACCATCGTTCCCTTCATTCTGGCGTTTATCGTCATGCCCAACTTTGAGGAGGAAGAGGCTTCCGAAGGAAACACCGTACCCATGGAGGCTCCGGCTGCCATTTCCGCCAATGTCCAGGGCACGACGGCGGAAGAAGGGAAAGCCGCCAGCGCTGCCACTGTCGTTGCCGCAGCCGGCACTCCCGCCGAAGAAGCGGCGGAACCGGAGGAAGCAGAAGAAAAAAGTGATGAAGGAGCCGTCATCGGAACTCTTTCATCCGTCATGGAATTTTACGACTCCTGCGTGGAAGGCCTGACCTCCGCTTTGGGCGGCGTTCTCCTGTTCCTCTACAAGCCCCTGATGTGGGTGCTGGCGTCGGCCAATGCCGCCCTCCTGGCTCTCTGCCTGTTCAAGCCCGGCACCAGGAACAAAAATGAATTCGGCCCCGTTCCGGACAAATCCCCCTTCTCCCGCAAAAATCTGACCCATATTTTCTCTCTCAAAGGGCGCACGAGCGTCGCAACCTTCTGGGTGCAGTACATCGTCCTTTCCCTAGTCTGCTTCGGCATAGCGATGCTCGGAACGCTCGCGCTGAACTGTGACCACAAGCTGGTGGACTTCGTCCAGAACGCCATTGTCAACGGCGTGGGCGCCGTGCTTGGCTTCCTGCCTCAAATGGCGGTGCTTTTCCTCTGCATGGCCATTCTTGAAGACTGCGGGTACATGGCGCGCGTGGCGTTCGTCATGGACCGGATTTTCCGCAAATTCGGCCTTTCCGGGAAGTCATTTATCCCCATGCTCGTTTCCATGGGCTGCGGCGTGCCCGGCATCATGGCAACCCGCACGATTGAAAACGAGAAGGACCGCCGCATGACGATCATCCTGACAACCAACATGCCCTGCGGAGCCAAAATCCCGATCATTGCCGTTCTGGCCTTCGCCTTCTTCCCGGAAGACACGGGCCTTGTCACTACCAGCGCTTACTTCATCGGCCTGGCTTCCATCATCGTCTCCGGCATTATCCTGAAAAAGAGTTCCCTCTTTGCCGGAGATCCCGCTCCCTTCGTGATGGAACTCCCCGCCTATCACACGCCGACGGTTTCCAATGTCAGCCTCCGGGCAATCGAACGATGCAAGGCGTTCGTTCAAAAGGCCGGTACGGTCATCTTTTTTGCCTGCGCCCTCATCTGGTTCCTTCAGAGCCATGACTGGAGCATGAACTATCTGGATGAAAACCATGCCGAAGCCGTTGCCCCCACAGAGGAAGACTCTGCCTCCCTACCCATTGAAAAGAGCATGCTGGCGGACATCGGCAGTGCGGTCTCCCCCGTGTTTGCCCCCCCTCGGGTGGGCGCAAGTGGGAAATGAGGCGCGCGACTGGAAGCCCACGGTAGCCACGATTACGGGGCTGATCGCCAAGGAAAACGTGGTAGCCACCATGAGCATGCTTTACAGCACGGGCTCTGAAGAAGAGGAGGAGGAAGCCCCCGCAGAGCCGGAATTCAGCCTCTTTACACAGGGCAATGCCCTTAGCGCCCTGACAATAACCGCCCTGGACGCATGGAACTCCCACCGTCCCCGGGAGGAAGCTCCGGCATCTGCCGCCGATGAACCGTCCGGCAGCGAACAAATTTCCGCTGCTGCTGAAGAAGAAGCGCTTGACGAAGAAGCACAGGAAGAAAAAGCCACCGCCGGCGTGCTCCGTGCCGCCAATGCACTGGGCGGCGACTCCGTCGTGGCATTCTCTTTCCTGCTCTTCAATCTGCTGTGCGCCCCATGCTTTGCGGCCATGGGCGCTATGCGCCGGGAAATGAACAGCGCCAAATGGACATGGTTCGCCATTCTCTGGCTCTGCGGCTGGGCCTATTACGTGGCCTTCCTGGTGTACCAGCTGGGCATCCTTGTCCGGGACGGCACGTTCGGCGCGGGACAGGTCGTCGCGCTGATCGGCCTGGCGGGAGGCATCTACCTGATCTTCCGCAAGGCCGCTCCCAAGAAATCAACCCATTAATTCCTATTCATCATGGCTACATATATCATTGGAACCCTGATTTTCCTGGCATTCTGCTACGCCATTTACCGCACTTTTTTCTCCAAGGGGAAATCCTGTTGCGGCAACTGCTCCGGCTGCTGCCAGCCAGGCCCCCCCTCCTCTGAAGGGGAAACCGGCAACAAGCATTCCTGCCATTGCGGCGGTCATCACAACCACCATTAACAGTCTATGAAATCAGGCGCATCCATAGGGATGTGCTTCTCCCGAAAGCCTCCGGAATACCTTCCGGGGGCTTTTGGATTTAAGGCAGGCCCCCGGTGCCAATTCTCCCGGAAGGATGAACAACATTCCCCTGCGGAACAATCCGCAGACAAGCGCCGCAGCCCGTTTCCGGCACTCTCACATCCAGCCGTGCTCGTAGGCCATCACAGCCACAACCACCATCGCAATGAACAGAAACACGAACCACATGATATTGTGGCGATGACGGTATTCCACTGCAACCAAGGGTTCCCATTCCTTTTCCACAAAGGAGAAATCGTCCCCGTTCGCGAAACGGTCGTACAGCGCTTCCAGCTCTTTTCCCGTAACCCCCTCCGGAGCGGCGAATACGGGCGGACAGCAGCTGTCCGTCTTGAACACGATTTCACAGTGGTAAATACCTTCCATTTCCTTGTAAGACTGGAGGCAGGCTCCATCACGGGCGCACACCACATGGCCTGTCGTCCCTTCCTGAAGGCGGCGCAGAGCGGTATCACGGTCGGTCACTTCGTTATTTGAAATTTCCCATTGCACCTTACTCATTCTGTCAGTTTAGAACGCTTTCCGTGCAAGTCAACATGGTTTTGAACGGACCGGGATGCCGGAAACGTCATTAATTGTCATAAATCCGGTCTTACGCAACGTGCTGATCAGAATGTTCTTCCTCGTGTTTAATTCATCTAACTTGTTGTTAGTCAAGTCAAAGAACTTTCAACATCCCGGTTCTGGTGCTAATCTAACCATCAGCGGTCATAACCAGCCGCGAATAATACGATGATGAACAAGTACACATTAATCATAACGGGAGCCGGCTGCCTGCTGGCAGCCGCCTGCCAGGCTGCTGCCGTCCGTACGGAACCCGTACGGAGCATATCGGCCACAGCCTCCGCACAAGCCAGGCCCTCCGCTGCCCCGGCCGACCAGCAGGGCAAGAAGATTCAGGAGCACAGACGTTTCAAGCGTCTTTCGCTTCCTTTGAGATAATATGACAAATAAGCAACGCCGCACCCCCTACCTGATTGAGAATGCGACGTTGCCAGGTCATGCAGACCTCTTCAGTGCCGATGCATGCAGGAATCCGCATTCCACATGCAGGACGGCAAGGAAGATGGAAACGTTATCGTGGTTTCACAGGCGTGCGGACATGGCAGCCTAGAAGGTAATTACACACTGAACGGAAAATATATTGGCGGAATTGACGTCATCCCGCCCGGAGGGATTCTTCACGTACTGGTAGGAGGGCTGGATCAGGCAGTACGGTGTGATGGAAAAGCTGTAAGTGCATTCCAGAATCATTTCCCGGTCGTGCCCCGGACGCGTTTCCGCAAGCGTATCGGAATCCGGCTTGCTTACGGAAAAACCGATTCCGAAGAAGTTGCCGTCCGCCTCTTTCATGCCGGTCATGACTTCAAGAGGCTTCTTGAACACTACCCCGGCGGAAGCCTGGGCTTCCGCCCCGCAGATGTTGCCTGATTCCGCACTGCTCCACCCGGCTCGGGCAAACAGGGCGAACGGGCTGCTGCCCAGGTCCTGTTCCAGGTTGAACGCCACGCCACCGTGATTCTTGCCATTCGCGTGGAACATGAAGGGCTGCAAACGATAAGTGCCGGTGCCGATGCCGAAGGCCTTTTCATGCGTCCAGCCGATTTCACCAAGCAGGTTGAAGGATTTCCCCGTCGTGTTGTGGAAGGGGTTACGCCGCGGCTCATTGTCCATCATGTTGCCGCCTATCTGGACAAACCAGTTGTCATTGAACTGGTACTGGCCCACAAAACCGAAGTTGGAGTCGCCCAGCGGAAGCACCTGGTTGTTGACGAAGGGAGCCCCGCCGAACTGGCCAAACGTGGTATTGGCATATGTATTGGCGTCAAAGTAGTTGGTCTGGTTGATCATGCCGCCCATGATGACGAGCTGGCCGTCCAGAAAACCCTGGGAAATGAGCAATTCCGGAAGATAGAAATACCCGTCTTCAAAAACGTCGCAATTGGCGGGGCCGCTCGCTCCCCAGGAATCGTCCAGGGTGGTGCGGTGGGTATGCCTGTTGAGAGCCACGGAACCGGAAAGCTCGCTCTTGATCCAGGTGCCCTGGTGGCGGCCGGACTTGAACAATTGCAGCCCGGCCTGGGCGTGCAGCTTGTACCAGCTCTGGCTGGAACCGGAAGTCTCGTCATTCGGCGCAGCGTGATGGCCTCTGGTATACAGAAACGCCTGTTCCAGCAGAAACTGGAACCTGGCTTTCTCATAAGCTCCCTTGTGCAGATCCGTGAGGGCGCGGGTAAGCGCATCGTTCGGAATGGGCGTGCTTTCGTCGCCGTACTCATCCCCGAACAGATCGATGTCGTCCAGAATGGCCCCTTTGCCTTCAGCCTCCTCCACAGCCGGAGCAGCGGCGGGAGTGGCTACGGATGCCGTACCGGCCATGCACAAGCCGGAGCAGGCAAACAGGGCGGGTATCATGTAGCTTTTCTTCATAGTAATGCTGTATTTTGAGTCTTCCTCGTCATTGGCGGATGTTCAACCCTGCGCGGAACCGGATGAACCTTCCTGTTCCCGGCCTGCGGAGGACTGTGTTTCCACGACTTTGCCGCATGCGCCCATGCAGGATACACAATCCCCGCAGAGCAGGCGGTACCTGGGACGCCGGACCAGAAGGCCGGCAAGCTTCCAGTACCGGCAGGCCCGGTGAAAGAAACGGTGATATCCTGTATGGGTCAAGTTCATGCAACGGACGGAAGTTAGTTTGATCTAACTTTTAAGTCAACTCTTTTTCTCAAAATACTCTTTCCCGGAACGGATAAAATTCTGCGCAAGTAACTACAAAATATGTTAACTATAAATTGATTGAAGATTTCCTGGAGGGAAATTTCTCTTCTTCAAAAAAATTAGCCTCAACTAATAAAATTGAATTCACGGCAAGCTTATACGGCGGAATTCCCGCTTCCTCTCCCTCTCCGGCAATCAAATAGCATCAATTGCAAATCATGATGGACAATGCTATCAGCAAAAAAACTGGTTCTTTACTGGCAAGTTCCGCCCTATTCCCCCTTGGAGTGCACATCGATATGTATAGCACGGAAGCTGCCTCTCTGCCAGGCAAGACGTTTGTCGACCGGAGGAAAGATGAACGTCACATGCAAAGCAAATTTTTTGCATATGGACCACTACAGAGCAAAAAACCATATCGTCAATCTTTCAGTTCACACAACGGCTTAACGATACAGAGAACCCCGACAGAATAGAATTTTATGTCTTGAATGACTTACCATGTTTTAATTGTTTTTGTAAATCCGGTGAAGACAAACTCCTGAGTCAGCAACTATTCTTTCTCCATGGCATAAACTTTTCCGGGAATATGACAGGAGGCAGGAAAAAATGACCTTCTATCAGAAATCTTTTCTAACAAATAGCTCATAGTTTTGTCCAGAGGAGAAATATCTTGATCATAAAAACTATATACTTCTTTTTATATGAAAAATTCACCATGATTTTATAAGCAAACAAAAATTTTCAAATAAACTTTATTGACACTGGATCTGAATAATACTACCGGGGAAATGATCATGGAGGACAGCCCTCCTCTCATTTCATCATCAATTCCAACACCTTAATACCTTATGAACACTCCAGCTGCTACTCCTGGCAGCAAGTCTTCTTTCGTTCCTGTTTACCGCAGATGGTACTTTGGCTCTACGGCACCTGCTCGCTCTTCCTGGGGGTGGACGACTGGGGAAGCCTGGAGGTGAAGGACTCCGGCGGCAAGGTGGTGGCGCAGGTGGACTTGAAGGAAAACTCGCAGGAAGCGGGAGACCAGGGCGGCCATAAATACCACACGGGTACCGGCGGGGCGCAGCTGCCCTCCGGCTCCTGCAGCAGGGAAGTCAACCAGACTAACATCGACTACAAGCCCTCAAGCGCCAATGTCTCCATCTGCAACTACAGCATCGACGTGGTTCCGACGGAGCCGGGAGGCAAGAAAGAGCCCGAACCGTGTTCCTGTGAAGGAGACACGTGTGATAACAGCGGTGGAACGCCGCCTTCCCCGTCGCTGGCCCGCTCGGGCTCTGCGGCGGCGGGTGTGAAAAGCGGCACGGTGGTGGAATGCGGCTACGACGATCAGGGACGCCTCTACATGAAGAAAGTAACCGTCAACGGAACGGTCGCCAGCCATGAACGCTACCTGTACCGCGGCTACCTGCAACTAGCGGCTCTGGACATGCTGGACAGCCGGAACGTGATTCGCACGTTGCTGTGGGATCCCCTGGAACCGGTGGCCACCCGCCCGTTGGCCCTGGTGCAGAATAATGCCCTCTACTGCTATGGAACGGACTTTAACAAGAACGTGACGGAGGTGTTCAACGCGCAGGGAACGGTCGTGGCAGCTTACGACTACTCTCCCTAGGGGATAGTTGACAGCACAGGCAACCTCCTCCAGCCGGTGCAGTGGAGCAGTGAGATGAACGATAAGGAGTTGGAGCTGGCTATTATAACTATCGCTATTACAATCCCGCAGACGGCAGGTGGATTAATAGAGATCCATCGCTGAAGAAGGGGGGGATGGAATCTTTATGGGGCCGTCAATAATGGAATGGTATTATATATTGGTTATCTAGGAAAAGAAACTAACGAATTTGGCTAAGCAATGACTATCCCTGCAGGTTTCATGTCCATTCTTATTATTATTGAGGGAAGTATATTAATAGAAAAATTGTGTGCATTGAAGCAAAATTCCGAACGGATGTTGATACAGGTGCAGGTGCGGGATTTAAAATTAAACAAAAATGGCTGCCTGTCTGCCTGATATTGAATATTTTTTACGAGCTATGGTTGCCGGATTAAGTAGTGAAAAAACACTTAAAATCGACAATTGTAATGGCAGTACTTCACCATTCTATCGGGAAGAATTTTTAGGGTTGTCTCATAGAATTGATGCTGGCATTACATTATCATCTTATATAAAATCATCTTATTCTATTGATCTTAAGAAAAGTTCAAAGTTAACTTTGAATGCAGAACCAATTCTTTAACTTTAGATGCATACGGTTATGTTAAGATTATAGCTACTTTGAAAATTCCGTTTGTTATAGATCAAACTGAAGAAATTACTAACAAATTTTTAAATTAAAATATAAAATTATGCTCCAAATAATGAATTCAATATTAAAATTAATCGAAATTATCTACTTTAATCTTGTCCCGCTTCAGTTGTTTGATTTGTCTTCATCTGGTCATTGAATAAGGGAGCATTATAAGCGTTTCACATTCCAATCTCATCATCTGATGAAGGATCATTGACATAACCAGACTATTCTATATAGTTCCGGAATTAATTAATAATATTTTCTTGTATTTTTAGAAATTAATCATCTGTATTATGAATTATCCCGAATCTCCTTTAACTGTATATGAATATCTCGAATCAGGGTGTGGATGTATTTTTGTAATCTTATTCTTAAGAATCCTTGTTTGGATCAAAAAAAATACTCTTAATTTTTCATTTAATAAATTCCTTTTTCCAATTATCAAAATTACAATTTATTTATTTCTGATCTCAGGAATAATTGGAGTTTTATCAACAATTTATCATGGCATAAATATATTATGGAAAAATTTTTCGAATGGACTTTTAATATCATATATAGCATTGATTTTTGCTTATCTTATTATAGCTGTTGAGTGTTTTAGAATAATAAATGTATTGAAGAAAATAGAAAAAAGAAGAATTTGATTTCATATTGAAATAATAATGAGATGAAAATATAAACGGAATTATGCAGAATAATCTTGTGGGAATACTGCATGATTGCTGAATATTGAAATTCAGTCATCAATCCGCAGGAAAGGCAGATAGGGTGAGAGAAGACCAACGTAAATAGTTCCTATTTGGATAAACACTCCTCTCAGTACTTCCGGACATGGTCCGTGAGCAACTGGAATCTGGAAATTTCCTCCAGAGACATGATGTGTTCAATGCCGCAGGCCACTTCATCCGCACGCGGTTCTTTCATATGCAACACCGTCATCAGAAATTCCTTGACTATGGTATGGCAGGAGATTACGCGGTCGGCTTCATGGCGGCCGGATTTGGTCAAAACAATGGGAGAATACTGTGTATATTCCACCAGTCCACGTTCCTTCAACTGCTTCATGGCCAGAGAGACGGACGGCTTTTTCACGTTCAGGGCCTCCGCAATCTCCCCAACGGTGGCGCATCCTTTTTCCAGTTCAATGTTGCGCACGGCTTCAATATAGTCTTCCAAGCTGTTGCTCAATTCGGGAAATCCATTTTTTTTATTCATCATCACAGAACTATTAGATTCAACTAACACAACAATATATTAAGTGTCAATGAAGTCAATTACTTCCTGAATAAATATTAGTAATGGCAAACTTTTTTCTTGCGAGCTCTGTTAGCTTGAACTAACTTTTGTCCATGGTCAGCCCAATTCCGGAAAAGAACCAGAGGCGGAAAGATTCCGACGGATTTCTCAACAGGACCGGCGGTTTCTTCTCCCGGCTTTTTTCCTCTTCCCACCCCCGCTGCTGCCGGGAATGCACGTTGAAGTGCAGCGGAAAGGCCTGCACGTCCCGGAAGGAAACATGGGAACGGCCAGCTCCTTTGGGGAACGCGTCCAAAAACTGTATGGACTAGTCATCCGGTGCTCTAACACATTATCGCCAAACCCGGACGCGTTCCCCGCCCCCTTTTTCCCTTCCACAAGAAGCAAATTCTCAGCGGACAGCCCTTGCCGGGCCTTCATACCCCGCAGGCGTATAGCTGCGGACAGTCACCGCTCCTTCCGCTGTCAGATCAGCCGCGTAGCACGCGGCGTGATGGAAACAGGCCCCCAGGTTGACATACCGGCGCCCTCCCCGTCCGCCGCTCACCAGGCGGCGGTGCAAATGGCCAAAGAAGACTGTCTCCGCCTCAGGGAAGAAACGATCCGCAAACCGACGCATGCGGGGCATCATCGTCAACCATGCCAGAAGAATCTGCACAGGGCGCTCCGGCGGCCATGCAGAATGTGCCAGAAAGCGCACCAGCCTGTTCCTGTAAACCCGGGAACGCGTGTAAATGGGCGGAACCAGAACGCTCATGGCGCGGGCCAGCTCCAGACGGCGGCACAGATCCGCATCCGCGTCCGGAAAAGCGGCAATCAACTCGCGGGAAATATGCTTGTTTTTCAGGTATTCCCACCCCCATGGCGCCACTTCCTTGAACAGGGCATGGCCGTGGAGTGCATAAAAACGGCCGCCCTGCAATTTCAGCAGGCTGAATTCCTCATCTGGGTCATGATTGCCCGCCAGCAGGATGGGCTGCACTCCGGCTTGGGTGCACATGCACAGAAAACGGGCGCGTTTTTCCAGTCCTTCCGCCTGATAGGGGCTCTCGCGTGTTTCGCTCAAGTCCCCGCATACGACCAGATGGGTACACCCTTCCAGCAGGAATTTCAATTCTTCAG
Organism: Akkermansia sp. RCC_12PD; assembly: GCF_036417355.1. Taxonomy (NCBI): domain Bacteria; kingdom Pseudomonadati; phylum Verrucomicrobiota; class Verrucomicrobiia; order Verrucomicrobiales; family Akkermansiaceae; genus Akkermansia; species Akkermansia sp. RCC_12PD. The sequence goes on from NZ_CP143889.1 coordinate 876,142, forward strand.
GTTCCCTGACCAGGGCCTTGGCATGGCCGAAGTGAATGTCGGAAACAAGCCGTACGCGTTCTCCCGGAGAAAGGGAAAGTTCCTTGATCATGAGCGCAGAATGGCGGAGTAAAAAGAATCAGGAAAGGGACCGCTGGCGCAGGATTTCATACAGGCACACGCCCGTAGCCACGGATACGTTCAGGCAGGGCACGGAACCTTTCATGGGAATCCGCAGGAGGAAGTCGCAATTCTCTTCCGTCAGCCGTCTCATGCCTTCCCCTTCCGCTCCCATCACCAGGGCGGCGGGGCCGGTGAAATCCGTTCCGTACAAATCCCGGTCCCCCTTGTCCGACGTGCCGAATATCCAGATGCCGCGGCTCTGGAGCTGCTTCATGGTCCGCGCCAGGTTGGTGACCTGGATGAAGGGGACCTTTTCCGCCGCCCCCACGGAGATGCGCAGAACGGTTTCCGTGATGCCCACGGACTTGTCCCTGGGGGCAATCACCGCATCCACTCCCGCGCCGTCGGCAGTTCGCAGGATGGCGCCCAGGTTGTGCGGATCCTGCACGCAGTCAAGGATCAGCAAAAGGGGATTGGACGCGCCGTCAAGGATTTCATCCAATGCATCCTCGCCCAGCGCCCTGACGGCGATTTTTGCCGGAGCGCTGCGGACATGCTTGTTCCGGCGCGCTTCCTGTTCATTCCCTTGGGGTCTCATGCGCATGAATTAGCGTGTTTCCTGCCTTTTTTCCAGACAAATATGCCCCCTGCCCCCATCATTGGGCGTGACTTGCCGCCCCCCCCGTATGTTACAGTTTCGTACCATTCAAGATGAAGACGAGCGACTTTTTAGTCATTGGGGCAGGTGTTGCCGGATTAAGTTTCGCCTTGAGAGCTGCGGAACACGGCAGGGTTGCGGTCATAACCAAGGGAAAATTTCTGGATTGCAGTTCCGCGAAGGCGCAGGGCGGGATAGCCGCCGTGTGGGACCATGACGACTCTTTCGAGGACCATGTCGCGGACACGCTGGACGCCGGAGCCGGACTGTGCAATGAACAAGTCGTCCGCACGATCGTGGAGGAAGGCCCCGGAGCCATCCGGGAACTGCTGGAACGGGGAGTCAACTTCGACCAGGCGACGCAGGGGGAGGATTACGAGCTGGCCCGCGAGGGAGGCCACACGAAACGGCGCATCCTGCATGCCAAGGACGCCACCGGCCTGGAAATAACCTCCAAGCTGCTGGAAGCGGCCAAGCTGCACCCCAACATCGAACTGATGGAAGACCGGTTCGCCATCGACCTGATCACGACGACCAAGCTGGGACTGGTCACGGAAGACAGGGTCCTGGGCGCCTATGTGCTGGACCGCAATTCCGGGGAAGTGGAGATTTTCCGTTCGGACCGCGTTCTGCTGGCCACGGGCGGCTGCGGCCGCGTGTACCTGTACACCACCAACAACGATTCCGCCACGGGCGACGGCGTAGCCATGGCGTGGCGCGCGGGGGCCACGATTGCCAACATGGAGTTCGTCCAGTTCCATCCCACCTGCTTTTTCAACACGCGGGCGGAAGGCGCGGAAGCCCGGTCCTTCCTCATTTCCGAGGCTGTCCGCGGCGAAGGCGGCGTACTGACCGGTGCGGACGGCAGGGAATTCATGCACAAGTATGATCCCCGCAAATCCCTGGCCCCGCGGGACATCACCGCCCGGGCCGTGGACTCCGAGATGAAAAGGACGGGCAGCATGTGCGTTTACCTGGACATTTCCCACAAGCCGGACGGTTTTGTCCAGGAACGCTTCCCCCTGATTTACGAAACCTGCAACCGTTACGGAATCAACCCCGCCAAAGAACCCATTCCGGTGGTTCCCGCCGCCCATTTCCAATGCGGCGGAGTGCTGACGGACGTCAACGGCCAAACCACGCTGGACGGCCTTTACGCCGCTGGGGAAACCGGATGCACCGGGCTGCACGGAGCCAACAGGCTGGCCTCCAATTCCCTGCTGGAATGCGTGGTGGTGGCCAAGCGCGCCCTGAACGCCATGCTGGCCCAGCAGCCCCTGCGGAAAGACGCCCCCACCGACTACAGCATTCCCGCGTGGCACCACGGAGATACGGCCCTGCCGGATGAACTTTCCGTCATTTACCACAATTGGGATGAAATCCGCCGCCTGATGTGGGATTATGTCTCCATCGTACGGACCAACAAGAGGCTGGACCGCGCCGCAACGCGCCTGCGCATGCTGCACCGGGAGGTGAAGGATTTCTACTGGGGGTACCGCATTACGCCGGATATTCTGGAACTGCGCAACCTGGTAGCCGTGGCCTCCCTGATCGTGGATTGCGCCATGCGCCGCAACGAAAGCCGCGGCCTGAATTTCAATACGGATTATCCCGGCAAGCTGGATCACCGTTTCGTCACTCAACTGCACCGATGGTAAATCACAGGCAGCGTCAACAGGCATCATGGAAGGGTTCCTGCTGGAAACCCTCTCTTGCCGCATGCCTGCTGCCGCTGCTCGTCGCCGTACTGGCGGGGAATGCCCGCGCCGACATCCAGTCCGGACGGACTGCCGCCCGCGCCCTGTCCAGCACGAAACGGCCCAAAGGCCCCGTCGTCATCACCCCAACGCGCCGGGACCCGCTGCCCGGCGTCGTCGTCAAATCTCCTACGGCGTCCGGAGCGGGCAAGCGCCCGGCGCCCCAGCCGCGCATTCTCCCCCGGACGGCTCCGCAAAGCCCCGGAACCTATCCGTGGCGGCTCAACATCACCGCCACCGTGTTCTGGGTGGGAGAAGACGCCACGGAGCGCAATCCGGTAGCCAACCACAAAAGTTCCTGGGATTCCGCGTGGAAGGAAAGCTTCGGCGGGTTCGACAATCCGGACCCCCTGCACCGCACGATGGATTTCCGGCCCAAGACGTTCATCCCCAGGCAGAATCCCTTTTATGTGGCTCTTCCCTACAACGACGTCTGCAAGGGGGAGCACAAGCCGGAAGCCTCCCGCGTCATTCCCTGGTTCCACCGGGAATTCTCCGGAAAAGGACAATCCGTTTGCAAGGGAAGGTGGGTGCAAATCATTTACAACAAGCGGAGCTGCTTTGCCCAATGGGAGGACTGCGGCCCGTTCACCACGGAGGACTGGCCCTATGTTTTTGGCGACAAGCCCCCCGTCAACACCCACAACAAGGGGGCCGGCATCGACATTTCCCCTGCCGTTCGCGATTATCTGGGCATTCCCGGTGGAACGGCCATCGTCCACTGGCGCTTTGTGGAATTCTACCGCATTCCCCGCGGCCCCTGGTCCAAGTGGGGAGACAACAACCCCTTTGTCAATCCCAGTCTGGGGCCAGGCAAGAGAGCACTCCAGACCCGGGAAGACCGCCTGCGCCAGCAGCAGGAAGCCATTCAGCGGGAACTGTTGAAGGATCCACAGAAACTCAGGAGGGAACTTCAGGGATAACCCCATTCCGCCGCGGTCATGCAACATCCACGCATTCTACACATTTTTAGCCGCTACGGCGGGGTGGGGGGAGAAGAAGTCTGCTTCCACGCCATTACGGAAGCGCTGGGCGCCGTGGCGGACGTTACCCCCTTTGTCTATTCCACCGCGGAACTGTTCCAAAGCTCCCACGGCGCGCTGACGAAAATGCGCTACATGCTCCACAATAGAGACGTGGAGGAAAAGCTGCGCGAATGCCTGCGCCGCGGCCGCTATGACGCGTGGATCATCCACAACACGTTTCCGGCCATGTCTCCCTGCGTCTATGAGCTGGCCCTGCAACAATCCGTTCCGGTCATCCACTATGTGCACAACTACCGCTCCGGCTGCCTCAATGGCGTATTCTACCGGGACGGCGCGCCCTGCTTCTCCTGTAAAAACGGCAATTACCTTCCCGGCGTCATGCACGCCTGCTGGCGCGGCAACGCGGCCTATTCCGCCCTGGCGGCGGCCGTGCTCTCTAAAACACGCCGCATGGGCGCCTGGACCCGCCTTTCCTCCTACATCGCCGTCAGCCGCCGCCAGAGGGAACTTCTCATCCAGTCCGGAATACCTGAAGAAAAAATCAGGGTTATTCCCCATTTCATCCGGCAAAAACCCGTCCCCATACCGGACGCCCCGCGCCGGGACGTTCTGTACGCCGGACGCCTCGCCCCGGAAAAGGGCGTCTTCCAGCTTATCCGTGCATGGGAGCTTCTTTCCCCGCCCGGACGCACTCTTTACCTGATGGGAGACGGCCCCCTGCGCGGGGAACTGGAGCACTACGTGTCTTCCCGCCGCCTTGAATCCATCCGCCTGACGGGATTCATTCCCCATGAGGAACAGGGGACCGTACGCGCCTCCTGCGGCGTAGCCGTCGCACCCTCCCTCTGGGAGGAAACCTTCGGCATGGTCGTTCTGGAATCATGGCTGCACGGCACGCCTGTCATCGTCACGCCGTGCGGCGGCCTGCCGGAACTCATCACCCACGACCAGAACGGATGGATTGCCCGGGAACCCTCCACGGACGCGCTGGCGGAAATGCTGCACACTGCCCTGAAGGAAGAAGAACGTTGGCCATCAATGGGCGCACACGGGCAAGAGCTTCTGTCCTCCACGCACTCCCCCGCCGCATGGCTCCAGGCCATGGGTTGCCTTCTTGAAGAACTCCACATCTTACGTCAACCCTCAACCACCTCGGCATCATGAAATGGTACACCTGCACGCCCGTTCCCTTCAAGGGAGACCACACTTTCTTTTCCCGTGATTCCGGCGCTTTCTGCAAGGCCTTCCAGCGAATCGGCGTGGAAAGCAGGGCTATCATGCCCACGCCCGCCCAGGAAGGGGACGACCCCGACCTCATCCGCACGGAATACTCCAACCTGGAAGATTCCGGCTGGTGGAAATCCCTGGGTATTGACGGACTGGTTCTGTATGCTTGGGGAATGGGAAAGTACACTCCCGTAGCCCGCGCTGTGCATGAGGCAGGCATTTACCTGGTGGTATATATGGACACTTCCGGGCTGTTTTATCCCTGGCGCTATTGGAAAACGCTCACCCGCCATATTTGGAACATGGAGAAAAATAAAAGAGGAAGTTTAAAGGGCCCCCTTTTTGCCTGTCTCCGTATCATCAAATACCATACTGCCGGAGCTTTGGACTGGGGGAGGAGAAAACACTTGAAGATGGCGGATCTCATTTCCTTTCCGTCTCCGCCGGCCCTGCTCTCCATCCTAGACCTCCAATGGCTTTACGGAAAACAGATCTGTGAAAAACTTGCACTCATTCCCAACCCAATCCCTTCTCAGCATATTTATGAACCCGAATCACCCAAGCGCAATCTGATCATTGCCGTGGGCCGCTGGGATGATTTTTTTCAAAAAAACACGAAACTTCTGATGCGTGCACTGGAAATATTCGTGAGCAGGCATACCCCATGGGTCGTTGAGATTTACGGGAACATTCCCCTCTCCCTGCACGACTGGCACCAATCATTATCTCCGGAACATCAAAGTCATATCCATTTGAACGGTGTGGTGCCCAATCAGGAACTCATCAAGATTTATGTAAAATCTAAAATTTGCCTTTGCTCTTCCCGCTATGAAGGTTCTCACATCGCCTCCGCGGAAGCGCTCTGCGCCGGAGCCTCCGTCGTAGGGCCGCGTCTCACCCCCCTGCTGAACTGCCTGCAATGGTATGTTTCCCATGATTCCGGCACGCTCAGCCCAAAGGATTCTCCGGAAAGCCTTGCCGAAGCGCTGCTGGAAGAAATCCGCGCCTGGGACGAAGGGAAACGCAACCCGGAGGAAATCTCCCGCTACTGGTGCTCCCTGCTGCATGCGGAAAACTCCTGCAGGCGCATCATTGCCGCCTATGAAGCCGCCAAAAGCGGGAACTGACCCCTAATTTCCCAAGAGGGCGCGGGCTTCAATCCAGACGTCCGCCCAGTTCCTGTCCGCCAGCGCTCCGTAAAGAGGATGGCCCCACAACCGCGCGCGCATGGCCGCCGGAGAGGCCAGCCCAAGCAGAAAACGCGTCAACTGGGAAGGGCGAGACAGCGCGGGCTTTCTCTGCGCCGCCAGTTCCATGACGGCGGAACGCAGTTCTTCCGGAACCGGGCCGGGCTCCTCCTCTTCCATCTCCGCGGGAACCGCACCGCAGCATGCTGGACAGTGGCCGCAGGGACCGGACGGTTCCCGGAAGCCGAAGTAGGCGTCCAGGCTCCTGTTAAGACAGGCGGCGGCCGTCAGCGTGGAAACGCACGTTTTCCAGCGTTCCAGCCCGTTCAGCCGCGACCGGGAAAAATACCGCGCGAATTCCTCCGCGGTTTCCGCCGCATCAAAACCTTCGGAATGCAGATGAAGCGTTATCTGGCGCAGCTCCACCTTCCATTCCCCGGAAAGGGCCAGTTCGTCAAGCCAGGCGGCGGCCTCTTCCCATGAAATCCCCCACTCCACGGCCAGGGCCTCCACTTCCCCCTCCCGGCAGCCGTCTATCCATTGCAGGCGGGTGCTTTCTTCGCCATCACGGCCGCACAGGATTTCCTCCATCCGGAACAGGGGGCGCACCTTGTAATATTTGCATCCCCTGCCCTGCTCCCGCACAGAGCCGGAACGCTTCAGGTCAAACAGCATCCGGTCCACCGCCACATCCGGCAAATCATGAATGGCGGAGGCTTCATACAGGGAAACAACGTGCTCCCCCCTCTGGGACAGCAGGGACGCCAGCCCCTTCACGCCGTGGCGGTCCGGTTCCACCGCATGCAGGCGGTTGACCACGGCCACGCCGTCGCGGGCGGACAGCATCACCAGGCTGAAGGAGGGCAGCCCGTCGCGCCCCCCACGGCCGGATTCCTGCACATACGCCTCCAGACTGGCAGGCGGGTGGTAATGCACCACGGAGCGCACGTCCGGCTTGTCTATTCCCATGCCGAAGGCAATCGTCGCCACCAGTACGTCCGCCGTCCCCTTCAAAAAATCGTCCTGAACCCCGGCGCGCGTTTCCGGAGGCATGCCCGCATGGTAGGATTTGGCGGCAAACCCGGCACGGCCCAGCTCATAGGACAGGCTTTCCGCATCCTTCCGGGTGCGCGCGTACACCACGGCGGGACGGTGGCCGTCCTCCTTCAAAAACTCAACCAGCCGAGCGGTTTTATCCTCCTCCTTCAGCGTTTCCACCTGGCGGACGATATTCGCGCGGTACGGCGGGGTGCGGAAAATGCACTCCTCCTTCACGCTGAAAAGGGAGGCCAGGTCGCGACAGACCCGTTCTGTAGCCGTAGCCGTAAGAGCCATGACGCTCCGGAAGCCGTATTTTCTGAAAAAATCCGGCAATCCCAGATAATCGGGTCGGAAGCTATGTCCCCATTCCGAGAGGCAATGAGCCTCATCCACCACAAACAGACCTGGGGAAACGAACTCCATGGCCTGCTGCATCCATGGGGATTCCAGGGATTCCGGAGCGGCGAACAACAGACGGACAACGCCGGATTTCAGGGAGCCCATCAAGGCCTCCTTTTCTTCATCACTCAGGGAAGAATCATACCTGGCCGCAGCCACGCCCAGTTTTTCCAGTCCGGCCACCTGGTCACGCATCAGCGCAATGAGAGGAGAAACCACTACAGTCACTCCGTCCATCAGAACTGCCGGAATCTGGTAGCAAAGGCTTTTGCCGGCCCCCGTCGGGAGAATGCCAATGCAGGAAAGGCCGCGCAGGGAGCATTCCATCAGTTCCCGCTGCATGGGGCGGAATTCCCGTTTGCCGAACTGGCGCAACGCATCTTCCAGAGAGGAGGAATACATGAGAGTTACTGTACCATAACGCAAAATTACGGCAAAAGGAATCCTATGACATTGACATGGTGTGTGCGTTCTATATTCTGCACCACTATGAGCTCTCTAAAAACCATCCTCGCCGGAACACTGGCGCTGCTGGCGGCTTCTCCCCTGATGGCGCAGACTGCGTCCGGAAAGGATAAAAAACCGAACATCCTGTTCATCATTACGGATGACCATGCCTACCAGACGCTGGGCACCAGCAAGCATGATTCTCCCGTTGCCCTACCCAATTTCAACAAGCTGGCCAAACAGGGCATGGTCTTTGACCGCAGCTATTGCGCCAATTCCCTGTGCGGCCCGTCACGCGCCTGCATCCTGACCGGGCGGCATTCCCATATGAACGGCTTCGTCTTTAACGGCCAAAGGCCGCTTGACGGCTCCCAGCCCACCTACCCGAAGATGCTGCAAAAAGCCGGCTACCAGACGGCTCTATTCGGGAAATGGCATTTGGAATCCAACCCCACCGGATTTGATACCTGGGAAATTTTCCCCGGCCAGGGCAGTTATTACAATCCGGACTTCATCATCCCCAAGCCGAACGGCAAGGGACGCCAGACGAAGCGCTTCCCCGGCTATGCCACGGACGTGGTCACGGACAAATCCATCCAGTGGCTGGAAAACCGGGACAAGGACAAGCCCTTCCTGCTCGTGGTGGGCCACAAGGCACCCCACCGCGCCTGGTGTCCCGCCCTGCGCCACCTGGGCAAGGTGAATACCTCCAGGCTGTCGCCGCCCGCCAACTTCCACGACGATTACGCCAACCGTCCGGAGTTCCTGAAGAAAAACCAGCAGACCGTCGCCAGACACATGGCGATCTATTCCGACCTCAAGGTTCTCAAGGATCAGGTACCGGAAGAGATGCGCAAGAGCATCGTCTCCCCGGGCTACGGCTGGGATCTGGGGGAACTGAACCGCATGACTCCGGAAGAAAAGAAAACCTGGACGGATTATTACGCCAAGCGTACCAAATCCCTGGTGGACGGCATGAAATCCGGAAAGCTGAAAGATCCGAAAGCCTTTGCGGAATGGAAATGGCACGCGTATATGGAAGACTACCTGGGCTGCCTGCTCTCCGTGGACGACAGCATCGGGCGCCTCATGAAATATCTGGACAAGGAAGGCATTTCCAAAGACACGCTGGTCATCTATTGCGGGGACCAGGGCTTTTACATGGGTGAACACGGCATGTACGACAAGCGCTGGATTTTTGAAGAATCACTCCGCATGCCGCTCATCATGAAATGGCCCGGAAAGATTCCCGCAGGCACGCGCAACAACACGATGGTGCAGAACATCGACTATGCCCCCACCATCGTCTCCGCGGCCGGGGCCGACACGCCGGAAAACATGAACACGTTCCAGGGCGTCTCCCTGCTCCCGACGGCTTTCACCAACAAGAAGCCGGACCAATGGAGGGATGCCATCTACTACTGCTTCTACGAGAATCCCGGCGAACACAACGCTCCGCGCCACGACGGCATCCGGACAGACCGCTATACACTTTCCTACATTTGGACAAGCGACGAATGGATGCTTTTCGACATGCAGAAGGACCCCATGCAGATGAAGAACGTCATTAACGATCCGGCCTACAAAACCACGGCGGAACAGCTCAAGAAGCGCTACCAGGAACTCCGGAAGACCTACAAAGTCCCGGAAAACTGTCCCGGAGGAAAGGGTACGCCCATTCCCAAATTTGACGCCACCTGGTAACAGGGCGGTCTGTCAATCCTCTCTTTCCAAGCGCCGGAAAATTCCGGCGCTTTTTTATTTCAAATACGTTATATTCTTGATTCATTATCGGCATTTTTCCTAACATGGAAGAATGCCATTCACTCTCCTGAATCCGGTTTTACGGTCCTGCCTGTTCCTTCTGCTTTTTTCCGCCGTGGGGAATGCCGCTCTTTCCGCCATGCCAGGGGAAAATCTCTCCCCTTCCTCTCCGGAAATCTGCCGGCACACTGCCAGCCAAATGTCCAACATGGTGCTCCAATGCATTCGCCAAAAGAACCTGAATCAAGCCGTAAAGCAGTTACGTCAAAACATGGAAGAGCTTCCTCCTGACATCAGGAAAGAGGAGGAAGGAGCTCAATTACTGGGTCATTTGCAAAACCTGCTGGATTCTATCACTCAGCCCAGAGGAGGATTTTTATATTCCTTTCTTTATACGCCCGTTTCAGAAGGCGTCGAATTCCCGTTTTTTTCCCGGAATGCCGACCAGGCAACTCTGCGGCTGGAACAGTTGAATTTGGTTCAGGCTATCCGTCAAAAAATACAGGAATGGAAGGAAACGCCTCCCACACAGGAGGAACTTCAGGCATTTTTTGACGTATTCGATAACTCGGAAAAATTTTTGCGCGCCATCGGCCTTCGTCCCTCCCTTGCGGAAAACAGACAGCCAGCCATTTCCTTTCTGCCCTTTTTGGAAACCCAGGGAGAGCCGTTGATGCGGAAACTCAATAAACCAGAGGATCACAGCGACCTTGCCACCACACTTTTCATACCTGTAGCCCAGCCAGGTTCCTACATCCTCAGGGCTTCCGTCCATCCTTCCAGCGAATCCCGCCTTCTGATCCATCTCAACCGCATACGCATTCAAAGCATTACCCTGAAAACAGGAATCCTGTGGTATATTTCCGACAGCCGGACAGGTAATCCCATTCCCTCAGCCAACATCCATCTGGCCATTTGCAAACAGGGAGCTTCCCCTCTTCTCCTGACAAAGACAACCAATGCAAAAGGCTATTGCTTCCAGCAGCCCCTTCTGCCCGATACATGCATGATCATGGGATGGGTTGACACTAATCGGGAAGGGACATTCCCGATTCTTCCATTTCATACGCAGTCTCCCAGCTCCGACAACGATCCGTTCCATTTCCTCTCCGAAGAGACTCCTCCCGAAGAAACGCTTCCCAAAAACCATGGGGCAAAAACATTTTGCATCACCAGCCAGCCGGCCTATTTCCCTGAACAGACTGTACATGTCAAAGGAATCCATTGGAGAGCCGGCAATCACGAATCCAGCGCATCCACGACAGCCGGCCTTTCCCTGCGCGTCCGCATTGCAACCGGCACACAGGAACAACATACTCTTCTGGAAAAAAACGTCACAACGGATGAAGCCGGCGAGTTCGATCTGGACTTTCGCCTCCCTCTCACTGTTCCGGCCGGAGCCTGCCATATCCTGGTCTCCCTGGAGCCCCCTCCCAGAAAAACTCCCCCGGAATGGTTTGAGAATGAGGACGACAGGTTTTCATGGGAAACCGCCGCGGAATTTCAGATAGTGGAACCGAAGTCTGTACCGCCACCCATGGTGACTGTGCAGGCGGACCCGGCAGAAATGATGTCTCCCCTTCATGTTCAGGTGAACGTTCCTTCCTCGAATTCCCGGATAAAAGTCGCCGTCCGGGAGTTCACCATCCCCAGGGAACGGGAGTGGAAACCGCTTCCCGCCGCTTTGGAAAATCTGTTCAGCAACCCTTATGAATACGTCCCAGCTCCATTGAACAATGATCCTGTCTTTCAGGATACGCTGCTACCGGATGCAGAGGGACGTGCGGAGTTCACTTTCCATCCGAACCCGGATGCAGAGGGAAGGCCGGACGGAGATCTTTGCTATCAAATAACCGCATCCATGGAAACGGAGGGAAACGCCCTCCCGTCTTCTACAACCAAATTCATTGTCAAGTCCTCCCGGCCTTTCCGCATTTTCTTCACGGGAGAACGGCTGTTTGCCGAATCCGGGCGTGTTTTCAAAGGAACCGTCGTTGCTGCCGATGCTTACGGAAACAGAGTACCCGGAGCGCAGGGGCATTTGAAAATCATTCATCAGCAGATGGGCATGAAGGAGAACCGCCCTGTTCCCACAGCAAAGAAAACCATTGAGGATTTTCCCGTTGCGACGGATGAACGGGGACAGGCGGTTTTTTCGTTCATTCCGCCCAGCCCGGGCCAGTATATCCTGCAGGCCGTACTGAAAGACAAAGAGGAGCGCACAATGGAGAAAAATACTTATTTGTCATGCTCCGGGCCTGGAAAACATGAGCTTTTGGATTATGAAGACATCAGGCTGATTCCCGACAAGGCATTCTACCGTCCGGGAGACACGGCGCGCCTGCTGATTACAACACGGAAACCGGATACCCGGGTGTGCCTTGTACTGAGAGGCGGATGGGAAACAGAAAGCTATGAGATATTGCATGTGAAAGGACAGCAAAAAGTCGTCAAGGTCCCCGTCACAACGGGGGACATGCCCAATCTGGGAATTCAGGCTTTCACTCTGGAAGGGAAATTTTCCGCCGAACACGCGGTTGAGCTATCGGTGCCCCACACCGGAAAAGAATTGAATGTGGCACTTTCCATGGAGTTCCCAGACAAGGCAAACAGTCGAAACGCTGCAGCCCTTGTGACCGTACGCGACAAATGCGGAAATCCCGTCAAAAACAGCCGGGTGACCCTGAGTGCCTATGACAATTCCCTGCATCTCCATTCCCCTCTTCACAATTCCATGTTCACACAGTTCATCTGGCGAAAACCGAATACCATTCTGAAAGCATGCAGCAATGATTTTTTACTGCCATCCATGAACGACCATAAACATGTTGACCACAGCCTGTCAGATCCGGATCAACATCCTTACCTGATCAAACACGAATATCATTTTCTCACTCCGGATACGCCCGCCATCCCCGGTCCCTACTTCGAGCATTCATGGGGCTCAGCCCATAACCTGGAGCAGTTTGACGCATATGCGGCATCGTTTTCAAAAATCTCCGAGGCATGGCGGCATGCCGTTTCCAACAAAGCTTTTCTTCAAACCGGGCTGCCGTTCCACGGCACGCTCCGGTCTCCCGGGTGTGTCAAATGGTGCAGCACACTTTATACGGATGAGAAGGGAACAGTACGGGTTCCCATCAACTTCGATCCTCATTCAAATGCCTGGCGCATTTGTGCATGGGCACGCACGCAGGACTTGAAAACCGGACAGGCTTCCATCAAGGTCCGTCTGGACAGGCACTAAATGAGGCGCATCATTGTTACGGTAACAAATTTTATCAGAATCATGCCGAAAACGGTGCACCCCTTCCCATAATACCCGGGATATGGAGACGCGGCGGGAGATTTTTTATCCCCCACCACACGGGAAGGCAAAAGCAGTGGCGGAAAAGGATTCCCCTCTTGCGGCATTACTGAAAATAAAACTGCCGCAGCCGCCAACAAGGGGCTGCGGCCATGAAAGGAGAAATACGGACGGCCGTTTTCCCCGTCCTGTTCTAATATCGGTAGAAGTCCGGCTTGTAGGGGCCTTCCACCGGAACGCCGATGTAGTCCGCCTGTTCCGGACTAAGGACGGTGAGCTTGCAACCGATCTTGCCCAGGTGCAGGCGGGCGACTTCCTCGTCCAGTACCTTGGGCAGCACTTCGACGCCCACCGAACGATTTTCACGGGTGTTCCACAGTTCAAGCTGGGCCAGCACCTGGTTGGCGAAGCTGTTGGACATCACGAAGCTGGGATGGCCCGTAGCGCAGCCCAGGTTGACCAGGCGCCCTTCCGCCAGCAGGTACAGGCTGTTGCCGGACGGGAACGTGTAACGGTCCACCTGCGGCTTGATGTTGAGGTGCCTGATGCCGGGGTAGGTCTGGAGCTTGTGCACCTGGATTTCATTGTCGAAGTGGCCTATGTTGCACACAATGGCCTGGTCCTTCATTTTTTCCATGTGTTCAATGCGGATGATGTTGCAGTTGCCCGTGGTGGTCACGTAAATGTCCGCCCAGCCCAGCGTGTCCTCCACCGTCAGCACGCGGTAGCCCTCCATGGCGGCCTGAAGGGCGCAGATGGGATCGACTTCCGTCACTACCACCTGGGCGCCCATGCCGCGCAGGGATTGCGCGCAGCCCTTCCCCACGTCTCCGTAGCCGCAGACCACGGCCACCTTGCCCGCAATCATTACGTCCGTGGCGCGCTTGATACCGTCCACCAGGGATTCGCGGCAGCCGTACAGGTTGTCGAATTTGGATTTGGTGACGGAGTCGTTCACGTTGATGGCGGGAATCAGAAGCCTGCCGGCAGCCTGCATCTGGTACAGGCGGTGCACGCCTGTGGTCGTTTCCTCGGAAACGCCCTTGAGTTCCGGCAGCCAGCGGTGGAAGATGCCCGGCGTTTCCGCGGAGATTTTTTTCAGCAGGTCCTTGATGACCTGTTCTTCCTCGGATTCGGACGGGGTGTTTACCCAGTCACTGCCGTTTTCCATTTCATAACCGCGGTGAATGAGCAGCGTGGCGTCCCCACCGTCGTCCACAATCAACTGCGGTCCCAGGGCGCCGGGAAAGTTCATGGCCTTCCAGGTACAGTCCCAGTATTCCTTGAGGGTCTCCCCTTTCCAGGCAAAAACGGGCGTGCCGGATTCGGCGATGGCGGCGGCGGCATGGTCCTGGGTGGAGAAGATGTTGCAGCTTGCCCACCGGACGGAAGCGCCCAGGGCCGTCAGCGTTTCAATGAGTACGGCGGTCTGCACGGTCATGTGCAGGGAGCCCATGATGCGCACTCCGTCCAGAGGCCGGGAAGCGGCGTATTTTTCACGCACGGCCATCAGGCCGGGCATTTCATGTTCGGCAATGTCCAGTTCCTTGCGTCCGAAGTCGGCAAGGCTGATGTCGCGCACCTTGTAGTGTTCCGTTTCTGAAAACATGTGGTCAGTGTGGTGATGGTTTAATGGAGGAGGTTTTTCAGGGACGCAAGACGCGCTTCGTCCAGCGTCTCCCAGGGGAGGTCCGGCTTGGTGAAGTGCCCGTAATGGGTCGTCTGGCGGTAGATGGGCCGCAGCAGGTCCAGCTGGGTGACCATGTCCGCGGGTTTGAAGGAGAAGATGCCTTCCAGCGCGTCTTCAATAACGTTTTCCTCCACTTTTCCGGTGCCGAAGGTGTCCACGCGGATGGATACCGGTGTGGGGTAGCCGATGGCGTAAGCCACCTGAAGCTCGCATTTGTCCGCCAGTCCGGCGGCCACGATGTGCTTGGCCACCCAGCGGCACATGTACGCGGCGGAGCGGTCCACCTTGGACGGGTCCTTGCCGGAGAAGGCGCCGCCGCCGTGACGCCCCATTCCCCCGTACGTGTCCACAATGATCTTGCGCCCTGTCAGGCCGGAATCCCCATGGGGGCCGCCTACCACGAATTTGCCGGTGGGGTTGATGAAGTATTCCGTCTTTTCATCCAGCAGTTCTTCAGGCAGGACGCTTTTGACCAGCTTTTTGCAGTAGTCGGAGATCGTTTCATGGCTTACGTCCTCCGTATGCTGGGTGGAAATGACCACGTTTTCAATATGGGCCGGGCGCCCGTCCTCGCCGTAGGCCACGGCCACCTGGGACTTGCAGTCCGGACGCAGCCAGTCCACATGGCCCCGCTTGCGGCGTTTGGCCAGTTCAATAAGAATTCTGTGGGCGAACACGATCGGGGCCGGAAGAAGTTCCGGAGTTTCGTTCGTGGCAAAGCCAAACATGATGCCCTGGTCCCCCGCGCCCTGTTCCGCATGGCCCTTGCCCTCCGCCTCGCGGGCGTCCACGCCCTGTGCAATGTCCGGGGACTGTTCCGTAAGAAGGTTCGTGAAAAAGACGGTGTCCGCATGGAACACGTCGTCATCCTGCCCGTTGCAGTAGCCGATCTCCCGGATGGCTTGGCGGGCGATTTTTTCCGGATTGATGACCGCCTTGGTCGTCAGTTCCCCGGCAATGATGACCATGTTGCTTTTCACCAGGGTTTCGCACGCAACGCGGCTAGTTTTGTCTTGAGCCAGGCAGGCGTCTAAAATAGAGTCGGAAATGTAGTCGGCCACTTTGTCCGGGTGGCCTTCTCCTACGGATTCCGAGGTGAAGATGTGAGGGTTGTTTTTACTCATATCGATAAATCGTGATGCGTTGATATATTATTCTGCCATGAAGTCAATCCTAAAAACGCTAAAACTCCTGACGGACCCCACCCGTCTGCGCATCATCAACGTTCTGGATGAAGAATCCCTGAGCGTTGCGGAACTTCAGGAAATTCTCGGCATGGGGCAGAGCCGCATTTCCACCCAGCTCGCCCAGTTGCGGCAGGAAGAGCTGGTGGAAGACACGCGCTCCGGCAAGAACGTTTTTTACACGCTCTCCCTGGCCGACGACCTGCACAACGTAGCAATGAAGGCCTGTGAGGAACTGCCGGAGGCGGAGGCGGACAAAAAGGCTCTCCAGGTTATTCTGGACAAGCGCAGAAACCGTACGCAGGCCTATTTTGACGAAGTGGTGTGCCGCCTGGGAAAGAATTACGCCCCAGGCCGTTCATGGAAGGCGCTGGCCGGAGCGCTGCTCCGCATCCTGAATTACGACGTAGTAGCCGATCTGGGGGCTGGAGAAGGCTTCGTCTCCCAGCTCATTTCCCCCAGCGCCAAAAGGGTCATTGCGGTGGACAATTCCCCGAGCATGGTGGAACTGGGGCAGGAACTGGCCCGCAAACACGGCCTGGACAATCTGGAATACCGCCTGGGAGACATTGAATCTCCCCCCATTGAACCCGGAACGGTGGATCTGGCCCTGCTCAGCCAGGCCCTGCACCATGCGCAAAAACCCGCCAAAGCGCTGGAAGCCGCCTGGAACATCCTGAAACCGGGCGGGTGCCTGGTCGTTCTTGACCTGCTCCAGCACGGCCAGGAGGAGGCACGGGAACTGTATGCGGACCGCTGGCTGGGCTTCACCCCCGCCGCCCTGGAGAGCATGCTGAAGGAAGCGGGATTCGGGAACATCCACACGGACATCGTGGACAGGGAGCCGGAACCGCCCCATTTCCAAACCCTGATGGCCGCTGCCTGGAAACGATAAAATAAATTGACCTTCCATTATTTTTAGTTAATCTCTAACATATAGAGACATCCAACTTCATCCTCATGAGCTTTATTAAATACGTTTGTGCCTTCACTGCCGCATTTATTCTTTCCTTCATTCTTGCAGCTGTTGCCGTCTTTTGCTTTATTCATCCGTCGTGCAGTTTCTCCCGTGATAAAGCGGACAAGCAGCCTGTAGAGCATTCCACTGAAGAACTGTATGCCCAGTACATGGAGCTCTCCCCTGCGGAAAGAACCGGAAAGCGGCAAACGCTACTGGCCAAGGCAGCCCACGGAGGCTATCTTCCCGCAGTTCGCCAAATAGCCGCAGAAGCGCGTGAAGGAGGAACTCCCAAAGGCACGATAGGAAATGAATATGATTTCTGGATAAGGAAGGCAGCGAACATGGGAGACCCGGAAGCGCAATATGAAGCCTTCCGCGAATGCGACATGAGCGACTTAGAAGGCCTTGCCTACCTGTCCAGGGCAGCTGAACAAAATCATGGCCCGGCTCTCCTGGCCCTCGGTCTCCTCTACGCCGAGGGAAGTCCAAGACATTATATTGCCAGAAATGAGAGAAAAGCGATCGAATGTTATCGGCGCGCCGCCGAAGCCAAAGAACCGGATGCCCGTTGCCTGATGTATCTCCTGGCCCGGCTCCAGATTCTTCCGGAAGCGGAAATTGCTCAAATAACCCAACGCTATCAGAAAGACGTAAAACAGGCGGAGCATCAAATTTCCCCATCGCTTGACTATCCGGAAGACGTGACAGAAAGCTCTCAGGCGTATGATCTCCTAAGGACCTACCTCCCGGCTAACGAAAAAGTCAAAGCTCTCCCGGAACCGGATTTCCTGCTGCCTGAGGAGGACCCATTTGGAGAAAATAACAGCTGATTCGTCTGACTGAAGACAAAATCCCGGAGGATAAACGCTCATCAACCATGAAAGTCAAATCCGCGCTAATCATTTCCGGCTGTGTTCTCGCAGCCTCGCTGGGTGTTTACTGGATAGCCTCCCCGAGGGAACCCTCCCCTGAGGAACTGTACCGGCAATACATGGAGTTATCTCCATCCCTGCGGTTTGGTCAGAGAGAGAATCTTCTGCAGAAAGCGGCGCAGGGAGGGCATGTGCCGGCCATGGTCCAGATGGCGAAGGATATCTTCATGGACAAAGAGAGCCTCCTCTCTGAAGATTATGAGTTCTGGCTGAAAAAAGCGGCCGACACGGGAGGGAACCCGGCAGTTCAAATGGACGTGTATTATAATGTTGATCTTTCGGAGGAGGAGCTTTTCAGCTATTTGACTAAAGCCGCCGGGCAGTCTTACGGACCCGCTCTTTGGGAATTGGGCTGCATTTATTCATCATTCAACAATTACAACATTGTACCAGACGAGCAAAGAGCCCTCGCCCTCTTCCGGCAGGCGGCGGATGCCAATAATTCCGATGCCCTTTATCTCCTCTACGCTGTGGACCGGTTGAATATCTTTCCTTTAACAGAAGCAGAAAAGAAAACTGACTTTTACCGACGCTACCGGACGGCGCTCGGCAGCCATGATACACCGCTGCCCTCTCTTACAAACATTCATGAGCTGGATTCATTTGAATATGAATTTGTTCTCAAGTTTCTTCTGAAATCCATGGGCGCCAATGAAAAAGTAAAATCAACCTTGAAAAATATTAATGAAGAGGCGTTTGACAATGCTTGCAAAGATGTTTTCTGAAGCCTAGAAGGCTGACTGAACCAGAGACACTTAATTCTCCGGCACCAGCTCATCGGCGGAGCGTTCTTCCGGAAACGGGCGCTTTCCGGCCTGCAGGGATTCCCTCAATTCCTGAACGATGGCCGTCATCCGCTCCACGGACAGGTCTTCCTTCCCTTCAATTTCCTCATCTACCAGGGCTTTCATTTCCTCCAGAAGGAGGTTCGGTTCCAGACGGTAGTTGAGCAATACGCGGAACAGTTCTCTGCCGGCCTCCTGCACGGTAACGGCCGGAAAGTCCTTGACACTCTTCAGGCTCTTTTCCTCAAAGGAGTTCAGAAGACCTGCATAACGGCGGAAAGCGCGCTGGAATTCCTCCGGGCACGTAGCTACATCCACGGAGGAAAGATAACGCCGGAAGGCTATTTCCGCAGCCAGGTGGGCGGAGGGATCTTCCGCGGATTCCGCCAGCCATGCTTCCTTCTGCTTCAGGTACACGAGCAAAAGAACCTTCCGGATGGCTTCCCTCTGCCTGCCCTTGGGCCCCTTTTTCAATTTGACCAGATCCAGGTCCAGTTCTGCGGCATCCGGACTGGCCACATCCTGGGCCGGGCACACCTCCAGCGCCGCCGCCATCACAACGAAGGGCAGCCATTTCCCCATACATTCCCGGAGGTATGCCATTGCGGTCAGCAATTACACGAAAAGTTCCGCAAAAGCAATCCAAATCCAGCCTGTACCGGGCATGACCGATGCCGTGAGCGGAGATTGACGGGAAAAGCGGGATATGAGAAAGATCACCCTATGCTTTTCGCAGTAGTGATTTTCCTTTCCCTGGTGGTGCTTGGCGTCATTGCAGCGCTGCGCTTCACCAAGGGCGTCATTCCGCTGCGTACCTATGAATCCCGAGAACTGCCGGGATTTCCCGGTCCCGCGGGACTGATCCGCCGTTTGGACGGCGCCGAAAAACGCCGGAGGAAACTGGCGGAAGCCCGCACACCCGGCGTGGATGAAAACGGTCTGATCAGCCTGCCCCCCGCCTGGGAGGGCAAGGTGACCGCGGGCCGGATGGCCTGTGTAGCCCACACCTGGGCTCTAAGCCGCCTGGTCAAGGAAAACGCGGAAGCGGCAAAAGCCCGCAAAACGGCAATCGCACGCGCCACGATGATTCCCTTTTTCACCGGCCTGGTCCTGCTGGGCATGATAGCGGCAGGCCTGCTGAAATTCCAGATTGCCCTGGCCATAGGCCTGGCGTGCTGGGCTTTCTTCACCTTTTCCGCCATTCCCACCCAGTTCCGTGAATGGAAAGCTGCGGAAATAGCCAAATCCGGGCTCAAGGAAGCCGGACTCTGGCCCCAGCTCCCTTCGGACGCCATGGCCATTGAACAGTGCCTGAAGGCGCTCACCTGGTGCCATGTGGCCGGGTTCCGGCGCATCCTGCCCAGGTAGGCGGCAGGGGGCGGCGTTATTCTGCATTTTACCGGATAATCCGGCTTTTGGGAGAAAAAAATCTTGAATCGGCAGGGCGTGTAACCCACTCTTTCACCGTCGTTAAATTTCACTTTTCCTCCCTATTTCCGCATGAATGAATCCGCCAACCCCATCGTTAAATATTTTTCCGAGTTCAAGATACTAAAAACCGTTTCCAAAGATTTCTGGCTCACGAACGTCGTCCAGTTTTTTGACGGCATGGCCTATTTCTCCATGATCACGGTGTTCGTCCTTTACTTGACGGATTATTGCAGCTTCAACGATGCGGATGCGGCCCTGTGGGTGGGACTGTACACCCTGTTCATTTCCGCATTCGTGTTTGCAGTGGGTTCCATCTGTGACATCATCGGCATCCGGCGCGCCTACCTGATCGGCTTCATCATCCTCATCACCGGACGCCTCATCATGGGGCTGGGCCCGGATATCTGCCCCACGGTGGAGAGCGGACGCCTGGCCGTCATGACGGGCATCCTGATCATGTCGTTCGGCACGGCGTTCATGTCTCCCGTCATTCAGACTTCCATCCGGCGCTTTTCCCCGCTGAATGCGCGTTCCACGGGGTTCAATATCTATTATCTGCTGATGAACATTTCCGCCGTCGTCGCGAATGTCTTCCTGATCGAATTTTTCCGGAAACACTTCGGGGCCGTGGACAGCGGCTTCTGGATCATTAACTTCGGCACGCTGATGGTGCTGCTGGGCTGCATCACCACCCGTTTCATTGATGAAAACAATTTCGCGGAGCCAAGCGAAAAGGAGGCAAACCTCAACGCCCCGCAGCGCCGCCCCCTTCAGCTTTTCAGGGAGGTCTGGAAGGAATCCGCCTTCCGCAAGCTGATCCTGTTCCTCGTCCTCACCATGGGCGTGCGCATCGTCTTCACGCTGCAATTCCTGGTCATGCCCAAGTATTATGTGCGCACGCTTTACGATGATTTCGCCATCGGCACTATCAATGCCATCAACCCGGCCATCATCGTTTCAGGCCTCATTCTTCTCATTCCCCTGCTGGGACGCTTCTCCACCGTCAGCCTGATGATCGTGGGCATGTCCATCTCCGCGTTTTCCCTTGTTTTCATGGCTATTCCCATTGAATGGTACTATGTGGTTCCCGGAATTGAAACACGCTCCCAGGCGTATCTGGTGGCCATCGTGGCCCAGATCCTGGTCTTTGCATTCGGCGAATTGCTGTTCTCCCCCCGTTTTTCCGAATATGTGGCACGCGTAGCTCCCAAGGACAAGGTAGCCTCCTATATGTCCCTGGCCGCCCTGCCCATGTTCATCGCCAAGCCCATCAACGGGATCATCGGCGGCCTGCTCGTAGCCTACCTCTGCTATGACGGCATCTGCGCCAAGATGGACACCGGGCACATCGGCTTCTGGTCCTCCCCCGAATTCATGTGGACCATTTACCTCGCCCTGGCCGTCATTAGTCCCATTGCCATCATTATGACCCGCAAGACCATCACTTCCGACCACCCGGAAGAAGACGCGGACTCTCCACCCATTGAAGCCATTACGGCAGAAACGGACCCGGCCGTGACAGCGGAAGAACTTACGGAAGCCAACTCCTGACAGAACGAGACGATGACCCAACACACGCGCAACATCATTTTGGACACCCTCGTCCTGGTGGCCTTCAGTTCCGTCCTCGGCGGCCTCAGCCTGCTGATTTCCAAATCCTTTTCAGGGGAAGACAATCCGGCCCTGGACCTCATCACCGTCATGAAAAAGGCAGAGGCCAAGGAAGTGAATGCCTCCACGGAAAAGGAGGAGCGGGAAGCCCGGGAAAAGGGCATGCAGGAATTTGAACAGAATCTGGAAAAAGGGGAAAAGCTGGCTGAAAAACAGGGGAAAGCCTTTGTCAACATGACGGACCCGCATGGCAGAACACCCGTCATGTGGGTGTGCTACGCCAATTACAATAATATTGAAACAACGCTCAAGCTGGAAGCCAAGCGGGCCCCTTATCTGGGAAGGCTTTTGCAGGATCCCCGCCTGAAGATCGACCAGAAGGACAAGGATGGATGGACCGCACTGCACTGGGCCTCCTGGAGCGGGCTGGACCGACTGTCCGAAATGCTGATTGAGAAAAAGGCGGACATCAACAACAAGGAGGACAACGGCTTCACGCCCCTGATGCTGGCGGCCATGCGGGGCAATATCCAGGTAGCGGCCCTTCTGCTGGAAAAAGGAGCGGACATGAACGCCGTCAACAAATTCGGAAAAACCGCTCTTCAACTTGCAGAAGAAGGGGCAGCAGCCTACCAGGGCAGCTTTAAACTGACCAAAACGAAAGTTTCCAAAGCTCCACTTGATACTTTTACGGAAGCCTATGAAAAGGTGGTCTCCACCACCTCCCCCGAACACGCTTCCGAATTCATGGAGGCCATGAAAACCGCAGTCGGCCGTCAGGCTTTTGTGGAAACAGACTATGTCCTCCAAGTCATTACGCGCAACCTGATTTCCAAAGAATTGCTCACGGAGAAGAGCGCCGGAAAGTTCAAGGAAGAAATTATGGGAGCCGTAGCGAAGCATTCTCAGATCATCGACGTCCGCGGCATGGCTTTTGAGCGCACCGTGGACCTGCTCCGCAAGGCGGCGGTGAAATAACCAGTGTAGAAAGGAATTTCCTACCCGCACACCCGGCCGGCGGCAGCCATGCCTTCCCGACTGTACGGTTTCTACGCCATTTCAGGCTCAGGCAATAAATCCAAGACTGGACAGGATGTGTGAAAATGGGGCGGATTGGGAAAGAAAACTGTTCCCAGAGCTTGTTTTAATGACAAAACTCACTTCCTGCTCCCCCCTAAAAAGATGGCATAACTACGATCAACAGGACGGGGAAAAATAAAAAGATCACTGCTGAGAATTCCGGCCAAATGATAGCCCCTTCTTAAAACAGATATTCATGGCTCTTTTGAATGCTCCATGAGGGATTCAATCATCGCATATACTTTTTCTGCCTGCGGAATGTTTAGCAATCCGTTCATTTTCCCCGTTTCATCCGTCTCATAGGCATTGACCTTTCCTTTGCCAAACAATTTATCCAGACAGGCATTAATACGGGTTCTGCGTGAAATATAGACGCTTCCCAGCAATTCATGGTGCATCTGCAAGGAAACATACGGTTCATCTTTCCAGAAAAACTGGCGTAAATCATTTCCCTCCGCCAGAAAAACACGTCTGGAAGTGATAAAATAATCAGTCCGGGAAAGCCTCTTTTTCCACCGGGCCGGAGAAAAGACCAACAAACACCCTACCGAGAAAAAGACAAGAAGCATCACGAAGAGCGCCCAGAAAATGAGCGAGACACCAGACTGGGAAACGACCTTGAAAAGCATGGATGCCACCCATGCAGATGCAAAAATAAACGGCACGCCTATTATGAATTCCATACGGGTCTGCCTGTTAAAAGCGTAGGGAACAGGTGCGGCCATGGCCAGAAGTTCCTCACCGGCCTCCATCTCCTTCATTATCTTTCCGTAATGGACGTCAAAGAGGATGGAACGACCTCCGTGTTCTTCAGCCCGTACATTCAGCGGCACAGTGTACGAAGAAGTTCTTGAATCATCCTTTTCCTCAGCCACTTTCTCCTTACCCAGATTCGGTTCAAACCATTCCATCATGAAATGGCTGATGGAATACGGCTGAATGGGAAAGATAAAAACCAGAATGAAAAAGACAATGCATGAGAGGTAGGACGGAAGGAAAAGAGACGCATCCAGGTTCACCCCTCCCCATCGTTGCAAGGCATGCTGCGACAGGAGATTGACCAGCCACAACGTGCCATAAATAACATGCGGCACCAAGAGAATAATGATGCTTGTCATTCTGACGAGCCTGTTCAACCCTCTCACATATTTTTCCCGGTTTTGCTCCGGAACCCTTTTATTTTTTATCTGCTGAAAAAGGGACAGAAAGATGCCCGGCCACGTGCACAGCCAATACCAAACTTCATTAATAATGAAAAATACAAGAAGCTGAAAAAACAGAACCGCTCTCCAGTTTTCCAAAAGGGTGTTGGCTTGCCCAAACGCACAGGCAAACACAGCTAAAGACACGATATAAATAATGGCTGTACGAACCACTTTTTTAATCATAAATGATCTGCATTAAAATAGCTGAGGAATATTTCATTAAGCAACGGAGTCTCTCCCGTTTATTCATTGCATTTCTTCATAATCAGTTAAATTTTTTATCCATTCCAGAAAATCATCCATCCCATCCGAAAGCACCTTCAGCGCCACCACTTCCTTTGGTCCCGTATATGAATTATTGCGTCCTGTAAACGGAATGGAATCTCCCTGGTCTTCACTGAGAAATATTTCTGTCAGATCATTCAACCTGATTCTCATATCCGCACAAAAACCTACCTTTTTAAAAAATATAAGATTTATATCAAAAATAACGGATAGCTCCTCTCGAGACAATTTGTGGTAATAAAGACAGAAACTCTTCACCCGTTTTTCATAGAAATTCCTGAGCTGCTCCAACGATATTTTCTTTTCTTCGTAAGCGGAAACGAATCTTTTGAGCTCCTGCTGAAGTTGCGAAACCTCACTCCTTAATCTTACAGCCTTTTTAAAAGGTCCTTCCTGCATGCTCCTTATTTCAGGCTGTTTTCCCATATCTTCTACCTCAGCCGCTGCGCAAATGCTCCATGCCAGCAAAGGACACAGGCTGATGATGATTACTTTTGTTTTCATACCGTTTATTTTCTCAAGAGGCAGGCCCAAGCCCGAAGACCTTATCCATAAATCCGAAGATCTTGCAACTTTCATTTAATCCAAGAGGTAAGTGGAACTGTCCCAATTATGCGCCATCCATGCTGTCTTTGAATATTTCCATCCATTCCAGGAAATTATCCATCCCGTCGGAAAACACTTTTAACGCCACCACCTCTTTCGGCCCCGTGTAGGATTTATTGCCCCAAACATATCCGTCGCCCTGGTCTTCATCTATGAATATTTGTGTCAAATCATTCAACCCGACTCTCATATCCCATAAGAAACCTGTATTCATAGAAAATCTAGAAGGTATATCGAGAAGAACGGCCAGTTCCTCCCTGGATAACTTATGGTAATAAAGACAGAAACTCTTCACCCGTTTTTCATAGAAATTCCTGAGCTGCTCCAACGATATTTTCTTTTCTTCGTAAGCGGAAACGAATCTTTTGAGCTCCTGCTGCAGTTGCGAAACCTCATTCCTTACTTTTACAGCCTTTTTAACAGGTCCTTCCTGCATGCTCCTTCTTTCAGGCTGTTTACTTATATCTTTTACATCCTCCGCCGCGCAAATGCTCCATGCCAGAAGAGAACACAGGCTGATGATGATTACTTTTGTTTTCATATCATTTATTTTCTTAATTGGTAAACTTTCTGAATTTTCATATACTTTTCCTGTTCCCGCTTTTTCTTTTTTACGGTCTCAGACAATTCCTTATTGATTGCACTCTTACCATTTTCAAATGTATTAAATGCACAGATGTTTGATCATCAATATATTTATATGAGCAAAATCAATTCAGAAAGGAATTCAGATTATTCCATAGAAGAGAATCCGGCCAAGGATAACGGATACTTGGCCTTTGTGGCCTCTCCATACAGAAAATCAACATTCCTTTTTACTGTTATTTTAATACAATGTATAATTTTTCATTACAAGTTCAATCAGAGAACGATTGCTCTTTTTCTACAGAATCACTGCTATCTCTTGCCGCCCGTGATTCCGCCATCCGTCACTTTGCTCTTGACGCTTCCACGGCACCTTTCTACGATTCGCCACGTACAATGGTTAGAGCATTGCGCAACGGCATCATGCTGATTTCCCTTCTGCTGGTTATTATCGGCGGAGCGGGCATCGTTTCCGTGTGCTCGTGCCATGCGGAGATTTTCCTGTTCTCCTGTTCCTGCCATGAAAAGGCAGTTGATTGCGGCTGTGGCCGCCATGATTCCAGCTCCACGGATTCCATTCCCGCGGCAGACCATCGGTGCGAACACGGTCAACTGGAGATTGACGATCCAGTCGTTCCGGCCGTTTCTTCCCCGGTTTCCCTTCCCTGCATCGTCTGGCAAGTATTGCCGGATTTCCATCAGCTGGCCCACGTTCTTCTTTTGACAAGTCAGACGGCAAAGCCCCCTGCGCCAGTCCCTCCCGACCCGCTGGCGGACGACGGTATGGGACATGCGGGTTTTCAACGCCCCCTTCTGATTTAGAGAGGATTTTTTCCAGGAACACCTTTTTTGACGGTGTTTCCGTTTTGCGTCTGTTTTTTGAATCCGGACGTTCCCTTTTTTCCGCGGAATCGTCTCCCGCATTGTCCAACTCAAATTGGACTCCCTTGTTTACCCATCTCTTTCACAACATGAAATCCATACCATTTTATTCCGGGCTGGGCCTGCTGGCTCTCCTGGCCTCATGCAGCGTCTATAAGAACGCCCCCATTGACCTGAACGCGGAGGAAGCCGCGTGGAGGCAGGAGTCCGGGGCCATTGACCGCAATACTACCGTCACCCAGATCCAGGCGCGCCAGATAGGCCTAGTCCTGAATCCGGACCTGAACAAGGCCCGCCTGAAGCTTGCTTCCAGCAAGGAAGCAGCCAGGCAATCGGGCTGGTGGAATGATCCATCCTTTTCCTGGGACATTGAACAAGTCCTGCAGGAGAATACGCTCAACATGTCAGGCAGTCTGGGTTTCACGATTCCGGTCACCGGCCTTCCCGCCCTGGAGAAGAAGGTGGCGGAACAGTACAAGGAAGCGGATTTCTGGCTGCTGCGCCAGGCGGAACTGGATTTCCTCAGTTCCCTGGACCAGGCATGGAACAGGCTGGCTGTTACGCAACGCCGCAAGTCCGTGATTCAGGACCGCCTGGCCGTGCTGAAAAAGGAGAACGGCATGATCGAAAAGCTGATTGGGGCGGGAGAAGTTGAGTTTTCTTCACGCCAGGTGGCCTCCCAGCGCATGAACGACGCCATCCGGGAATTCCAGAATGTCACGGAGACGGAACTGGAGCAGCAGATGGAGCTGGTCAAATTGATGGGCATGCACCCTTCCAGCGTTCCAAGGCTCCGTTTCCTCACCGGACAAGGGTTCAGCCTCCCCGCCGCCGTAACCGCGCCGTCTCCCGCCGCGCTGATGGAGTCCCCCAAGATAAAAGCTCAAATGGCTACTTATGCCACCACGGAAACCCTGCTCAAGACGGAAATCCGCAGGCAGTATCCGGAACTGGAACTGGGGCCCTCCTTCACTCGCGACGACGGGGAGAAGGAAGTAGGGGGGGAAATAGGGTTCAACATTCCTCTGTGGAACCGCAACCGCAAGGCCATTGCGGAGGCGCACGGCGCACGGAATACGGCCCGGATGGAAACCGTCCAGCTTTGGAAGACGGAGTTGTTTAATACCCGCCAGCTTGAGGCTTCCCAGCAGATGATGATCCGCCACTGCCGGACGGAGCTTCAGCGCATGGAGTCCTTTTCCTCCTCCGTTCAGACCATGGAGAAATTGCACGACATCGGTGAAGCCTCCCTGCTGGAACTGGCGGAAAACCGCCACCAGCTGTACGAAAGCCGCCTGGCATTTCTGGATAATCTGGACAAGCTGCTGGGCATTCAGGCACAGCTGCGCTACCTCACCCACGCCAATCTCCAATCAAAATAATTCATTCACTTCCATCAACCATTTTCACAAATATGAAACGTCTCTATTTTTCCATCATTCTGGGAATTGCCCCCGTCTTCGGACTCAGCCCCGTTCTCGGCGCCCAGGAGACTTCCGCGGAACACAACCACGCCGACGGCACTCCCTGCACGGCAGACCACGGCCATGACGAACACCAGCACAAGGAGGGGGAAACCTGCACGGAAGGGCACGACCACAAGGAGCATACTCATCCGGACGGCACGGTCTGCACCGGCGACCACGACCATGAAGGCCACCAGCATGCGGAAGGGAAGGCCTGCACGGACGACCATGACCACGACAAGCCCTCAGCAGGAGGGGCCGGCGCCCTGGAGGACATGATTCCCCTGCACGTGGATGAAAAAGCCCGCCATTCTCTGGACATGCGCTTCGAGAAGGTGACCGCCGTGCCCCACGGGGCGGAAAGGACCCTGCACGGCCAGATGGTCATTCCCCCGCACGCCGTGAATACGTATGCTCTTCCCGCAGCGGGCCGGGTCACATTCCATGTAAAATCCGCCCAGCAGGTGCGCAAAGGCCAGCTCCTGTACACGCTGGCCTCTCCGGACATTGTGGAGATGGAGGGAGCAGCCGCCCAGGCCAAAGCGGAACTGAACCGCTGCATCGCAGACCTAGCCGCCCTCAAGGAACGGCGGCAGACGCTGGAAAAGATAGGAACCAAGAACAGCGAGCTGAATACCACCATTCGGTTCAAGGAGACGGAGGAAGAGAGCCTGAAAGCCGCCCTGAACGCCAGTGAAAATAAATTGAAACTGGCAACCGCCTCCGGAGAGCTGAAAGACAACCTGCTTTACGTGTACGCCGCCGCGGACGGCTCCGTGCAGTCCGTGGATATGACCCAGGGGGCCTGGGGGGAACAGGGCGCACCCGCGCTCGTGATGACCAACAAGGGGGATCTGGAATTTGCCACCACCATTTACGGGACGGACCCCGTCCATTACGCCAAGGCCCAGCTTGCGCTGACCCGGGGCAAGAATACGGAGCTGCTGGACGGCTCTCTGAGAGTGGCGGACCAGGTGGACCCAGCTACACAGTCACGCGCCCTGTATTTTACGCCGGACCGCCTGCCGGAAGGCACGCATGCCGGACAACTTGCACGGCTGGACCTGTATTCCCGCGATTCCGCTACGGATGGCTTCATTCCCGTACCTAACAGTGCCGTAGTGAAAGTGGGCGTGAATGACGTGGTGTTTATCAAGACGGGAGAGGACGCGTTTGTCATGAAAAAGGTGCAGACGCTGCCCGCACGCCAGGGAAAGACGCCCGTGAAGGGCCTGATTCCCGGCCAGACCATCGTTACGAAGGGAGGATATGAGCTAAAGTATATCCTGCCCGCAGAAGGTTCAGGCAGCAAGAAAGCAGCCGGGCATTTCCATGCGGACGGACAGTTCCACGAAGGAGAGCACTAATCCGCAATGACCAAAAGCAAAAGATTAAGAAGAGAATGAATCAGTGCACGGTTTCTGAAATATTCCCACCGATCTTTAATTATCAGCATTCAATAACTAAAAGTTTATGAATTTTCTCATTTCATTCTGCCTGAATAACAGAATCACCGTGATTCTGCTGACGCTCGCCCTGGCGGTGATCAGCATTTTCGTGGTGAAGAATATTCCGGTGGACGTGTTCCCGGAGTTGAAGGTGCCGCGCGTCACCATCCAGACGGAAGCCCCCGGCCTGACGGCGGAGGAAGTGGAGCAGTACATCACCATTCCCATTGAGTCTGCCATGAACGGCACGGCCGGGGTGAAGGGGGTGCGCTCTTCATCCGGCAGCGGCCTTTCCTTCGTGTGGGTGGATTTCGACTGGGACAAGGATATTTACCAGGCGCGCCAGATCGTGGCGGAACGTCTGGCTGCCGTCCGGGATACCCTGCCGGAGAATACATCCCCGGAACTGGCCCCCATCGTTTCCGTGACGGGGGAGATTATGCTGATTGCCCTGACGGGGGACAAGGATACTTCCACGCTGGATATGCGGCAGCTTGCGGAATACAAGTTGCGCACGCGCCTGCTGGCCATTCCCGGTGTGGGCCAGGTGACGGTGCTGGGCGGCCGCCTGCCGGAATACCAGGTGGTTTACGACCCCAACAGGCTGAAGCTGGCCGGGGTTGATCTTTCCAGCCTGAAAACGGCCATTGAAGAGTCCCAGTCTTCCGTGCCCGCCGGGTATCTGGAAGACGTGGCCGGGCAGGAGCTTCCCATTCAGCAGGATACCCGCACAGCCAATATCGAACAGCTTAACCGCGCCCTGGTTCCTGGGCATCCTTCCGGCATTCTGCGACTTCAGGACGTGGCAGAGGTCAAGATCGACGGAGCTCCGCGACGCGGCGACGCCGGATTCATGGGAGAGGACGCCGTTGTGCTTTCCGTACAGAAGGTTCCCGGAGCCAATACACTGGCGCTGACGCAAGCCGTGGATGCGGCCATGAAGGAGTTCAGCCAGAGCCAGCTTCCTAAGGGAATGAAGCTGCACACCAGCGCGTACCGCCAGGCGGATTTCATTGAGATGTCCCTGAAGAATGGCACGGAGACCCTGCTGATTGCGGGAGCGGTGGTCATGATCGTGATTTTCCTTACCCTGCTGAACCTGCGGACAGCTATTATTACGCTGATTTCCATGCCCCTGTCCGTCCTGTTCGGGATGATGATGTTTCCGGTCTTCGGCCTGGCGATCAATATCATGACGCTGGGCGGCCTGGCCGTGGCCGTGGGGGATGTGGTGGACAACGCCATCATTTTCGTGGAGATAGCTTGGCGGCATTTAAACCGGAATGCCGCCCTGCCGGAAGAGCAGCGAAAGAGCAAGTATGAAGTGCTGATGGAGGCCAAGGGAGAGATCGTAGGGTCCATTTCCTTCTCCTCCGTAATCATCCTGCTGGTGTTTACCCCTGTTCTTTTCCTGTCCGGGCTGGAAGGCCAGTTTTTCCGTCCGCTGGGTATTTCCTACATGCTGGCATTGCTCTCCTCCCTTATCGTAGCCGTTACCATCACGCCGGTGCTGTGCTATATGTGGTTCAAGAAGAGCAAGAACGCCGCCACGCTGGAGAGCGGGGATTCCTTCAGCTCCCGCCTCATCAAGCGCATTTACGCGCCCGTACTGGAATTCTGCCTGCGTTTTTCCAAGACGGTCTGCGCCATCATGGCGGCTGTCACCCTGCTGGCCCTGTGGCTGGGCTCCACTTTCGGCACCAGCTTCCTGCCTCCGTTCAATGAAGATTGCTACACGGTGTTCGTCAGCACGGTACCGGGAACGTCCCTGGACGAAACGGAGCGCATTTCCCGCAAGGTGATGAAAGATATAGAGCACATCCCCGGCGTGCTCAGCGTTACCCAGCGCACGGGGCGGGCGGAGAACGACGAGCACGCGGAGCCCGTCAGCGCTTCCGAATTGCTCGTCCGGGTGGACTTGAACAAGGACCAGAAGGAACTGCGCGCCGCCATCAAGGAGTGCATCGACGACATTCCCGGTACCAGTTCCATGATCGGCTACCCGCTGGCCCACCGCATCAGTTCCGCCTTGTCCGGTTCCAATTCGGAAATTGCGATTAACATTTACGGAACAGAGCTGCCCCAGCTCCGGCTGGCAGCACAGAAGGCCAAGGAGATTCTGGCCTCCCTGCCGGAAGTGGCCGACGCACGCGCCAACCGGGAGATTATGGTGGATACCATTCGCGTACAGTACAACCAGGAGGCCCTGGCCTCCTACGGCCTGACCATGGCCAATGCCGCTGAACAGGTTTCCACGGCCATGAACGGCCAGAAGCTGGGAGAGGTGATCAAGAACCAGGACCACTGGAATATCGTGCTCCGCATCGACCCCAAGCTGAAGACGTCCATTGAAGACGTCAAGAGTCTGGAGCTTATTTCCCCGGACAGGAAGACCGTGCGCCTGGACGACGTGGCCCAGGTGTACCGTGAGGAGGTTTCCAACCTGATCCTGAGAGACAATACCATGCGGAAAGCCATGATTTCCTGCAATCCCTCCCCCAATTCCAACCTGGGGGACCTGGCGAAGGCCTGCCGGGAGAAGCTGGACCCCGTCATGAATGCCATGGGCTGTACTGTTGATTATGACGGCACCATCAAGGCGAGAGAGTCAGCCTCCGAACGGCTTTACGTGCTGGGAGCCATCGTGATGGTGTTGATCGTGCTGCTCCTGTCCTCCGCCCTGGGAAGCGTGCGCCGCGCCATGCTGACGCTGGTGAATATTCCGCTGTGCCTGGTGGGCGGCATTGTGGCCGTTTTCCTGGCGTCTCCGGGCACCCTGTCCTCCCTGTTCGGCGCCACGTACATTCCGCCTATTCTCTCCGTAGCTTCCATCGTCGGGTTTGTAACCGTCATCGGCTTTGCCATCCGCAGCGGCCTGATCCTGCTCAACAGGTACCGGGCCCTGGAACACAGGGGAATGACCCCTGTGAAAGCTATCCGGGAAGGTTCACGTGAGCGCGTGGTTCCCATTATCATGACGTCCCTGACCACGGTTCTGGGACTGCTGCCGCTGATCTGGGCCATTGACAAGCCCGGCGGCGAACTGCTTGGCCCCCTGGCCATCGTTCAGTTCGGCGGACTGGTTTCAGCAACGATCCTGAACCTGCTCATTATTCCGGCTACGGCCAAATTGTTCTCCCGCTGGATTTCGGCCCGAAGGAAAGAGCTGGAATCCAAGTCCTGACCAGACGGGATTCTAGCCGGCGGAACCGGGGAATAGACGAGGCCCCGGTTCCGCCTTTTACAATAACAGACGTAACAAGTCCTTGCCTTTCCAAATCATAAGGGGCACACATGGTTTTATCATTCCCTCCATATGACCAAACGGAGATCCACCAGAGAGCATTTGCTCAATACGGGAGCCATGATCGCCAGCGAATCCGGACTCCGCGGTCTTACCGTACGCGGCCTGTCCCTGCGCGCAGGAACCAATCCGGGGAGTTTCGTCTATCACTTTGGAAACCGCGACGCCTTTTTGAATGAATTGCTGGAACGCTGGTACGAACCCCTGTTTACCGGCGTCAGGACGCATGCCAATATTCATTTGCCCTCTTTAAAGAAGCTGGAGATTATTCTGGAGGACATTATGGATTTCCTCCTCCTTCACGGAGAGTTTATCGCCCAGCTGGTGCTGGATGCCCTGGCAGGGGAAAAGGAGGCGATCCGCTTTATTTCCGGGCTGCATACACGGCATCCTTTCGTGCTGCTGGAGACCATTCAGGCGGCCCAGGAGGAAGGCTCCATCGTGAGCGGGAATCCCATGAACATTCTTATTTATCTGGTTTGCTGCGGCGGCGCTCCTTTTATTCTTTCCGGCCAGCTCCAGGTACACGATCCCCAGGCGGCACGTCCCGTTCTGGAGTTACTGGGGTCCATTCTCAGTGACCCGGCCAGCGCCAAGCAACGCATGCACTGGGCTTTGAACGGCATCCGCCAGGGAGAATGCACTTGAGCATCCGCGTCAAGACCGTTCCTTTACACCCATAAGGCGGCATCAAAGGGAAGGCCGCCTCCCGGAATTCCGCAATGATGGGATGTTCTGCTTTCCGGTTTTCATTTTTTCAATTCCCCTCAAAAATAATGCAGCCCGTAAACAAGTCCGTTTACGGGCTGCTTTCAATCATTCCGCAAAAAAGAGAGTTACCTCGGCCGGTGAGGTCGGTGGTAGGGACGAGGAGGAGGGGGCGGCGGGTTATGATGGTTCCAGTCATTACGGTGCCTGTCCTTATCACGGTCATGCTGGACGGCCGCCCCAATGGCAGCTCCGGCAGCCAGAGCGCCCACGCCAATGGCGGCAGCGCCCCCGGGCGTCACTGCCGTGTTTCCATAGCTGTCCGTCGTGCATGACGGCAGCAGGGAAAGGGACAGTCCAGACAGCGGGAGAAGCCAGAAAGATTTCATGTACTTGTTCATGGTTCGGAAAATGGTTTGATGGATCATGGACCATCAGGTCCACATCCGTAAAGCGCGAACAAAGTTCCCTTTTTGTCTAAATATGTCACGCACCTGTCAGCAATGGACCGTCAGCCATGCATCCGGACACAAAAAACCGCATGCCCTGCATTACTGCGGCATGCGGTCATAAAACTGTATTCTTAAAAGAGAGGGGTTATTTTTTATCCTCAACGGGCTCAATCCTTACGGGACTCTGGATATCAAAGAGAGCCTTGCGGCGTATATAGCCATTCCGCTGCAAATCAAGAACAAACGCGCTGGAAGGGAATTTTTCCGCCAGTTCACGATAGAAGGTTCCAGTCGCAGCACTGTCCTTTCCGGCCCTGGCGATATCTCCCAGGCACATGGTGGCAAAAGCGGAAAACGTGGGATCACCGGAATCAACCACGGAACGGAACAGGCTTGCCGCCTGGTCCGCCTTGCCGCCGTTCATCAGGCGACAGGCCAGCGTAACGGATGCCTGGGCCTTCCATTCTTCCGTGGGAGCAGAATCAATAAACGCCTTCATTTTGGAGATGCCTTCCTCTTCCTTCCCGGCATTCCACAGGGCTACGGCCTGGAGATAGGAAGCCGTGACGGCGGCACGCGAGTCATCAAAGTCAGACATGACCTGCTGAAGGCCCTGTTCATTCAGGGAAATCTCTCCGGTGGACGGAGATTCAGGCATGGCGGCCACCAGAGCGGCTCCGGCTTTTTTCTCCATGGATTCCTGCATGCCGCTGTAAATGATCCAGCCGGCAGCGCCAAGAATGCACAGCAACACGATCAAGGCAACCTTGCCGTAATGCTCATCCAGAAATTGCTCATGTTTGGCCGGTCCGACGGAAATTTCCGCAAAAGCGCTTCCATCCCCCATGGGCATATTGTCCATGGCCCGCTTAATATCCTTGATATCCATAGTACGTTGAAGAGGGTTCTACAGTGTTGTGCCGTCCAAATCAATCAGCTTTTTACTTATCTTCGCCATGTTCCAGAAGCTGGAGGGAGTCCCTCAGTCCCAAATTCCGGTAAATCTGGCGGGTTGCGCGGCTCTGGTTGAGCGTGTAAAAGTGGATGCCGTCCACTCCGGCGTCCAGCAGTTCCGCACATTGGCTGGAAGCGAACTGGATTCCCACTTCCTGAATGGCATCCGGATTGCCCCCGGTGCGTTTCAGGGCCTTGAGCAGTCGGGCGGGGAAGCAGGTGCCACCAGATAATTCCGCCATGCGGTTCATGCCGGACAGGCTGGTGACGGGCATGATGCCTGCCAGAACAGGTACCTTGATTCCCGCCAGCAGGCAGCGTTCCCGGTAATCCAGGAAACAGTGGTTGTCAAAAAACAGCTGGGTACAGATATAGTCCGCTCCGGCATCCACCTTGGCTTTAAGAAAGTCCATTTCCCGCAGACGGTTGGGAGTGGAGGGATGGCCTTCAGGAAAACCCGCCACGCCAATGGCAAAACCGCCCGGGTCCGGATGGTGACCGGATTCATTGTATTCACGGATGAATGTCACCAGATCCGCCGCATACTTGAAGGCATCCGCCGAACGGTCGTAATGCCCCACGCCGCGGGGAGGATCACCGCGAAGGGCCAATACCGCGCGCACTCCCGCCTGGGCATACCGATCCAGAATGTTCCATATTTCCTCCCGGCTGTGCCCTACGCAGGTGAGGTGGGGTACCGTAGGAATCCGGGATTCATTCTGGATGCGCAAGACGACTTCACGCGTTAGTTCCCTGGTGGAGCCGCCCGCGCCATATGTCACGCTGACAAAGCTGGGCCGGTAGGGTTCCAGTTCACGAATGGTCTGGTACAAGGCGGCTGCCGCCTGTTCGTTTTTGGGCGGAAAGAATTCAAAGGACAGGGTGGGACCGGCGCCCGACTGCAGTCTTTCTTTCAAGTGCACGTCTTTTCTTTTTTGCTTGGATGCATCCGGCAGGCCGGATCAGGGTTCCATGGGAACAACAAAAGGCTCGGGAGCCGAAGAGGCAGGCGCGGCAACGGGAGCGCTGCCGGCGGGGGTCGCGTTGTTTTCGTCCAGTTCAGGCAGGGAGGCATGCCAGCTTGCAGGGGGAATAATTACTTCATCCCCGGGCTTGAGAGGTTCCTTGTCGTTGCTGTCAAAAAGTTTGTTGCGTTTTACATAGGACTGGTACGTCTTGCCGTCCGGATCAACGCCGTCCACAATCAGCGCGGCGAAGATGCCTCCGCGGCGGCGGATGCCCAGTTCCTGGCCGACCGTCAATTCCGGCTTGCCGATCGCCTGGAACAAAACGAGGTTGGCTTCACGGATGTATTCCGTCACCCGGCCCACCTGCTCCGCTTCACTGATGTCGTTGAGCCATTGAAGCTGGGGATCCCCCTTTTCCAAATTCTGCCGTACCAGAAGGGCACGTTCTTCTTCCGCTACGGCCTGGCGGCGGCGCAGTTCTTCATTTTCCTTCTTCGCCCGTTCCAATTCCGCCGTCTTATGGGCCAGTTCCTCAACCATCACGGGGTCCGCCACCACTGCCGGCTGCACTGACGCCGGGGCGGCCTGCGAGGGCATGGGCAGATAAGGAGACGGAGCATTCACAGCAGGAGCCGCAGAAGAGACTGCAAGCTGCTGCTGTTGCTGGAGGACATCCATTCTTCCGGAAAGATTCACGTATATCAGTCCCAGGACAGCCAGGGCCACTACCAGAAGCACCAGAATAACGATACGGAAATTGCTCATAGGTCAGGAGGCAGGAATTAAATTAATAGGAATAGTTAAGATAGAACTGGAATTGGCCGCCGCGGTCAATAGCATTGTTTTTCTGGACCGGAATTGCATAGTCCACGGCCAGCGGACCGATGGGCAGGTTCAGGCGAAGACCGATGCCATAGTCGGAAACGATCTTGGACGTGCCGAAGTCAAAGGCGTCCCCATTTACAAAGCCGATGTCGTAGAAGACGGCGACACGGACTTCTTCAATGACCGGAATGGAGTATTCAAACTGGCAGAAGAAGGAGGAACGGCCGCCCATGGTTTCGTCACCGCTGAAGGCAGGATTGTAAGGAGCCACATCGCGGAAGCGGAAGCCGCGCATGTTGTACGGACCGCCCAGGTAGAGGCGTTCAAAAATGGGTACGTCATGGCCGCTATAGGAGTCCACGGTGGCAACTCCGGCATTGATGCTGAAAATGGTGTCTCCCCGCAGGTTCCAGTAATAAGCGCCATTGATGCCGAAGTTGTAGGTATGTACATCGCCGCCCAGACCGGAATAACCGGCCAGCACCTCAAATTTGCCCCCCTTGCGCGGGAATATCTGGGCGTCGCGGGTGTCAATGGTGTAGGAGAGTTCCACATGGCTGCGCAGGTAGTCCCCGTCCTGGAGCCAGAAGAAGATGGGGGCGTTCCCCTTGGCGTCAATCCGGTACTGTTCCAGGCGGTATTCCAGCTTCACATAGTCCAGCTCGCCGATCGGCTTGCGCAGGGAAACGGCGAATCCGTAGTTTTGCTGGTCGTAGTAGTCGGAGTAGTAGGAGGAGTTGCTGTAGAAGATTTCCGTGCCGAAGGCGAGCTTGCGGTGCAGGAACCAGGGGTCCACCCAGGAAATGCTGGCATCCTGCGTTTCAAAACCGATGCGCGTGTTGATAGCGAAGCGCTGGCCGCCGCCCACGAAGGAGGACCAGTCGTACATGTCGAAGTTGGACTGCGTAATCCCCGCAAACAGGTACACGCTTTCAATGGAGGAGAACGCCACGCCGATGTTCAGGGAACCAGTGCGTTTTTCCGCCACTTCAATATTGACGTCACGGTAGCCGGGGCGGGTGGAACCCACCTGTGCTACGTCCACCAGATCAAAGTAGTTCAAGTTCTGGAGGCGTTTCTGAGCGGTATCCAGGTCCACGGAGTTCATCGGGTCATTGGATTGGAGGGGGAGTTCCTGGCGGATGACGTAGTCCTTCGTACGGTTGTTGCCGACGACACGGATGTTGCCCACGCGGTAAGGGTTGCCTTCCGACACATGGTAAACGATGTTGATCTGCCCGTAGCCGGTCTTGGGATCAATGCCCACTTCCTGAATGTCCGGACGAACCGTGGCATCCGCATAACCGCGGGAACCGTAATAGCGGCGGATCATCGTCACGTCGTCGGCCACTTTCTGGGCGGAATAGGTGTCTCCGTTGTACATGCTCAGGCCAGGCACGAGTTCCTGAGAAGTGAATACTTTGGTGGGTCCGAACGCTACCTGATTGACCTTGTAGCGGCGGCCTTCGGAGATCGTGATCTTCATGGTGAGCTTCTGCTCGTTGCCCTTGCCGGAATCAAAGTATTCCACCTTGTCCAGCTTGACGCGCAGATAGCCCTTGTTGCGGTAATAAGTCACCAATTCCGCCCGGTCGTCCTCCAGCTGTTCGCGGTCAATGCGGCCGGATTTGGTGATCCAGGTCAGCCAGCCCTTTTCCTTGGTCTTCATCACCTGACGCAGGTCCTTGGAGCTGACATGATCGTTGCCCACGAAATCAATGTTGATAATGTTGGCCTTTTTGCCTTCATTGATGTTAAAGACCACATCCACAAAGCCGGGGCGTTCCGTCTTCTGGTAAAAATAGGAGACCTGCACGTCCGGATACCGGGATTCCTGATAATAGGTGCGCAGTTTGGTGATGGCGCTGCTAAGCGCCTTGTCGCTGAGAGCTTCCCCGCCCTTTAATCCGCATTCTTCAGAAAGATCCTGGCTGTCGAAGGCGGTATTGCCCTGAAAGCCGACGCCGCCCAGCAGATTCTGGGCTGCCATTTCAAATACCACGCTGACGCCCTCGCCGGAGGGTTCTACGGCAACCGTCGTATTGCCCCCGACCAGACCGCTTTCCAACAGGCGTTCCAGGTCCTTGTTCACCACGTCCGGGGAATATTTGGTGCCCGGCTGCGTAGCCAGCAGGTTTTTCAGGCGATCTTCCGAGACGGTTTTCCCGCTGCTTCTGTAACGCACGGAAACACTTTTGACGGGCTTGCCTTCATACGCCTGGTCGCCGGGAAGAATACCTGTTTCCGGCCCCAGTTCGCGAGCTACCTGCTCCGGGGTCATCACGGACCCGTAACCGCCCCTGTTGAGAGTGGTTTTGTCCTGGGACAAGGCGGACGAACACGCCAGAAGAAGAGGAGAAACAATCAGGAAAACGGGGCGAATCATGAGAGCGGAACTTAATACTTGGGATATAAAGG
Organism: Akkermansia sp. RCC_12PD; assembly: GCF_036417355.1. NCBI lineage: Bacteria > Pseudomonadati > Verrucomicrobiota > Verrucomicrobiia > Verrucomicrobiales > Akkermansiaceae > Akkermansia > Akkermansia sp. RCC_12PD. Next base: position 914,797 of record NZ_CP143889.1, read on the forward strand.
ACTTTTCCCCGTACATAGTCAAGACGACATTCCGCGTAGAACGCAGTTGCCGCCCATTTTTACTTGTTGCGCGCGCATGCCTCGGAATGGCAATTGTGTCATTCCTGTGCAATAGCTTGCACTTAAGATAGCCTCTCATTACATTTACCGCCGCCCGTGTCCTGACGCCGCCCTTATGCCGGAAGCCGGGATAAACCACTTTCATTCTAACACTGACCGTATTATTTATGGAAATCAACGTTGATATTCAACCGGACTGCACAGCCACGCTGAAAGCTTCCATTCCCGCAGAAACCACGGCCGCGCGCCGCGCCTCCATTGTGGACTCCTACGCCGGCAAGGCCAAGCTGCCCGGCTTCCGCCCAGGCAAGACTCCCAAGTCCATTATTGAAAAGCGCTTCAAGAAGGAGATTGAGGAAGAGTTGCTGGATACCCTCTTTGAAACTGCCTGCTCCACGGCTCTGGAACAGAATCCCAAGCTGAAAGTTCTCAATTTCGGCAAGCCGGAACAGTCCATCGACGAACAGGGCAATTATACTGCCACCAGCACGATGACTGTGGTTCCCGAATTTGAACTGCCGGAGTACAAGGGGATCGAAGTAAAGGTTCCCTCCTCTGAAGTGACGGAAGCGGACATAGAGGAATCCCTCAATTCCCTGGCCGAACAGATTGCGGAATTTGCGCCTGTGGACCGTGCCGCGAAGAAGGATGATGTAGCGATCATTGATTTCAAAACAACGCTGGAAGGCAAGCCCGTAGCGGAAGCCGTCGGCAAGCCGGTGGGCTTTCTGGAGGGCCGCGAAAACCAGTGGATGAAGGTGGAAGACGACCAGTTCCTGCCCGGCTTCGCCTCCGCCCTGGAAGGATTGAAGGCCGGTGACAGCAAGGATATTACCGTAACCATTCCGGATACTTTCCCGATCGCGGAATTGCGCGGCAAGGATCTTGTTTTCCACACCACCGTGAAGGAAGTGCGCGAGAAGGAGCTCCCGGCCATTGACGACGAATTCGCCGCCAAGGTGCTGCCCGGCAAGACTCTGGAGGAACTCAAGGCCGCCGTGAAGGAAAACATCGCCCAGCGCAAGACTCTTCAGATCGACGAAGCCAAGGCCGACCAGATCACGGAAAAGCTGGCCGACATGCTTGATTTCAACCTGCCGGAAGCCGTCGTGGAACGGGAAGTATACGGCATCCTCCAGCAGAAGCTCCAGCAGGCCATGTACAGGGGAAATCCCCCGGCCGATATGGACAAGTTCGTGGAAGACGCCCGTGAGGAAGCCAGAAACGAAGCCCGGCGCAACCTGAAGGTCTTCTTCATGCTTCAGGAAGTGGCACAGGTGGAAAAGATCTCCGTCACGGAAATGGAACTCTACAACGAAGTGGCACGTCAGGCCCGCCAGCAGAAAAAGGCACTCAAGGCTTACATCCGGGAAATCCAGCGTGAAGGCCGCGTACACGGCATTAGAATGAGCCTGCTGACAGCCAAGGTTCTGGACTTCCTGACGAAAGAAGCCAAAGTAAGCGTAGACGAGCAATAACCCTCCTCTGCACAAGAAACTTTACCAGGGGGAGTTGGCGCGAATGCCCGACTCCCCCGTTTTGTATCCGCCAGAAGGGGAACTACATCGAATATAAAACATCGAATCTGTAATAATCATATGTTTCAACCCCACTCTTCCAATCCGGAAACCGTGAAGTCCTATTACGTTCCCATGGTGGTGGAACAGGACGGCCGCGGAGAACGCGCCTTTGACATTTATTCCCGCCTTCTCAAGGACCGTGTCATTTTCATCGGCTCCGCCATCGACGACGACGTGGCAAATTCCGTAATAGCCCAGCTTCTCTTCCTTCAGATGGCCGATCCCAAGAAGGACATCCACGTATATATCAACTCTCCGGGCGGTTCCGTCACCGCGGGCCTGGCCATTTACGATACGATGCAGTTCGTTTCCTGCGACGTGAACACGTACTGCCTGGGCATCGCCGCCTCCATGGGCTCCGTCCTGCTGGCCGCGGGCACGCCCGGCAAGCGGTTCTGCCTGCCGAATTCCCATGTGATGATCCACCAGGTTTCCGGCGGCGCCCAGGGCACCGCCTCCGACGTGGAACGCACCATCGGATTCATGTTCAACCTGAAAAAACGCCTCAACGGCATCTTGGCCAAGCACACCGGCAAGACGGAAAAACAGATTGAAAAAGATGCCGACCGCGACAATTACATGACCGCGGAAGAAGCCGCCGCCTACGGACTGGTGGACAAGGTGCTGACTCATCACGAGGACGGACAGGAAAACAAGAAGAAGGGCAAGGCCTGAATCCTGCCGACCGCCCCTTACTCTCTCAATATCAGATTATGTCCGGTTCCAACCCTAACATTCCAGCCTGTTCCTGCTGCGGCAAGCCGGGGAACAAGGTGGACAAGCTCATTCAAATCGCGGAAGATTTTTACATCTGCAACAATTGCGTTGAAATTTGCGTCAACATGATTGTGAAGGACAACGGCCTTCCGCTCGCCACCCGCTTCATCCGCGGCATCCTGAACATGGAGCCTTCTGCCTATGCCATGTGCCAGGCGGAGGCCCGGAAAGCCGCAGCAACGGAAATGCTGCGGGAGGCAGGAGCCCCGGCGACCTCCTATGAAGGCCCCCTTCCCACTCCGGAAGAAATGTGCGCCACACTCAACCAGTATGTCATCGGCCAGGATCATGCCAAGAAGGTGCTTTCCGTAGCCGTGTACAACCATTACATGCGCCTGCGCCAGAATTCCATAACGCTGGAGGACAAGTCCCTGGACGACGTGGAAATCGAGAAGTCCAACATCCTGCTCGCCGGACCCACCGGTTCAGGCAAGACTCTGCTGGCAAAGACTCTGGCGAAGATGCTGAACGTTCCTTTCTGCATTGTCGACGCCACCACGCTGACGGAAGCCGGCTATGTGGGCGAAGATGTGGAAAATATCATCCTGCGCCTGCTCCAGGCAGCCAATTTTGACGTAGCCAGGGCGGAACAAGGCATCATTTACGTGGACGAAATCGACAAGATCGGCCGCAAGACCCAGAACGTTTCCGTCACGCGGGACGTTTCCGGGGAAGGCGTACAGCAAGCCCTGTTGAAAATCATTGAAGGCACCATTTGCAACGTGCCCCCCACCGGAGGACGCAAGCACCCCCAGCAGGAGTATATCCGCGTCAATACGGAAAAAATCCTCTTCATCGTGGGGGGAGCCTTCGTCGGTCTGGAGGATATCATCCGCAAACGTCTTGGCGCCAGCCAGATGGGATTCGGGGCCATTACAGAACAGCGCGGCAGCAAGGAATACTCGGAAGAGGAGATTCTTGCCCAGGCCATGCCGGAAGACCTTTTTTCCTTCGGCATGATTCCGGAACTGGTAGGCCGTCTCCCCATCTTCTGCCCGCTTTCCAAGCTGGACGAAGCCCAGCTTGTCCGCCTGCTGACGGAACCGAAAAATGCCCTGGTCAAGCAGTATTCCAAGCTGCTCGCCATGTACGGGGCTAAACTGGACGTGCACCCGGACGCCTTGAAAGCCATGGCTGCTGAGGCGATGGAGCGCGGCACCGGAGCACGAGCCCTGCGCGCCATTTTCGAGAACCTTATGCTGGACATCATGTACAAGGTGCCCAGCATGAAAAACACGGATTCCGTAACCATTACCAGGAAAACAGTCACCGACAAGGAACCGGCTCAGATCCGGCAGGCGTCCTGAACCCCGCTTCCCACACCCAGCCATGCCGGATACTTTCACCGTCCTGGGAATAGAATCCTCCTGTGATGAAACGGCGGTTGCCGTACTGCGCTCCTCCGGGGAGAAAGAAGCCCCGGAGATACTCTCATCCGTCATTTCCTCCCAGATCGCTATTCACCGCCAGCATGGCGGAGTGGTTCCGGAACTGGCCTCCCGCAACCATTCCACGGACCTTCCCGGCGTCATCCGCTCTGCGTGCCGGAAAGCCGGCGTCACTCCGGCAGACATTGATGTGTTCGGAGCCACGGCAGGCCCCGGCCTGGTTGCCGCCCTTCTGGTAGGCAACAGTACGGCCAAGGCCCTGGCCCTGGCAACAGGCAAGCCTTTCGTCTCCGTCAATCATTTGGAAGGACATCTTCTCTCCCCCTTTGTCAAGCGTCCGGAAGGCCCCGTACCGCATCTGGGCATGGTCGTTTCCGGCGGCCACACCCTTTTTGTGGACGTCCGGGGCGTGGGGGACTACCGCCTGCTGGGCCGTTCCCTGGACGATGCCGCCGGAGAAGCGTTCGACAAGGTAGGCAAAATGCTCGGACTGCCCTACCCCGGCGGCCCGGAAATAGACCGCATGGCCGCCCGGGGTAATCCGGAGGCATTTTCCTTCCCGCGCGCCCTGATGAAGGGGGCCTCGGCCAATGTTTCCTTTTCCGGCCTGAAAACGGCCGTTCTCTATACCCTGCCCAAGCTGACGGAGAGTGGCAATCCCCACAACCTGGCGGAACAAACCCTCTGCGACCTCTGCGCATCCTTCCAGCGAGCCGTTACGGACGTGCTGATCCGCAAGGCCCTGCATGCCCTGCGCCTTTCGGACCACCACACCCTTTCCGTTTCCGGAGGCGTTTCCTGCAACAGGGAGTTGCGCACGCGCCTGCAGGAAACCTGCGCACGCGAAGGAGTGGAACTTATTCTGCCGGATTTTGATCTGACGACGGACAATGCAGCCATGATTGCCTACGTAGCCTGCCTCAAGGCGCGCCGGGGGCTTTTCCATTCTCTGGAGGAAGATGTTGACCCCAACCTGAAACTGACGGAAGACCTGAACAGGTCCAAGCATTCAACGCACTCCTGATGAGCAGATTGGAAACTCATGCCACATTATTGCGGCATGCAGGCGAAAAAATGTTCACGTTTTCATTGACATCAGGCATTTAAAAGCGTAATCTAGCGTCCGCTTTTCGTCAGGCAACACGGGAGGATGCTATCTATCCGCTAGAACCGCAGGTTTGGGCGGAGTTACAACTCTCTTAGAGCGACGAAAGGCGGAAGAAGTCTATGCTTCTGTAGCTCAGGGGTAGAGCGCATCCTTGGTAAGGATGAGGTCGCGGGTTCAATTCCCGCCAGAAGCTCCATCTTCAAGCTAGACCCATAGCAGCCCAAACCTAAACATATCATTATGGCTAAAGAGCAATTCCAGCGCAACAAGCCCCACGTGAACGTGGGCACCATCGGTCACGTTGACCACGGCAAAACCTCCCTTACCGCCGCCATTACTTCAGTGCTCGCTAAGAAGGGTTTCGCCGAAGCACGCGGCTATGACCAGATCGACGCCGCTCCCGAAGAACGCGAACGCGGCATCACCATCTCCACGGCACACGTTGAATACGAAACGGACAAGCGTCACTACGCTCACGTTGACTGCCCCGGACACGCCGACTATGTGAAGAACATGATCACCGGCGCTGCCCAGATGGACGGTGCCATCCTCGTGGTTGCCGCTTCCGACGGCCCGATGCCGCAGACCCGTGAACACATCCTTCTTGCCCGTCAGGTAGGCGTTCCCGCCATCGTCGTTTACATGAACAAGTGCGACCTGGTGGACGATCCCGAACTGATCGAACTCGTGGAAATGGAAGTCCGCGAACTTCTGAACGAATACGAATTCCCGGGCGACGACACCCCCATCATCAAGGGTTCCGCCGTTAAGGCTCTGGAAGGCGACGCCGCTGCCGAACAGTCCATCATGGACCTCATGGAAGCCGTTGACGCTTACATTCCCCAGCCGGAACGCCCCGTTGACCAGCCCTTCCTGATGCCCGTGGAAGACGTGTTCTCCATCTCCGGCCGCGGTACCGTGGCCACTGGCCGTATCGAACGCGGCATCGTGAAGAAGATGGAAGAAGTGGAAATCATCGGCATCCGCGATACCCAGAAAACCTCCGTTACGGACATCGAAATGTTCCGCAAGCTGCTTGACGAAGGCCAGGCCGGCGACAACGTGGGTCTGCTGCTCCGCGGCGTGAAGAAGGAAGACATCGAACGCGGCCAGGTGATCATCAAGCCCGGCACCGTGAAGCCCCACAAGAACTTCAAGGCTGAAGTTTACGTCCTGACCAAGGAAGAAGGCGGCCGTCACACTCCGTTCTTCAACAACTATCGCCCGCAGTTCTACTTCCGCACGACGGACGTGACCGGTTGCTGCACCCTTCCCGAAGGCGTGGAAATGGTGATGCCTGGTGACAACGTCAACCTGGAAGTTCAGCTCATCACCCCGATCGCCATGGAAAAAGCCATGCGCTTCGCTATCCGCGAAGGCGGCCGCACCGTAGGTGCCGGTCGTATCAGCGAAATCCTTGACTAAGTCCCTTCTGGACTAGTAGAGGAATCTACACATCCGGTTTGAATGAGGGGGCCTCCCCGCGGGGTCCCCTCATTCTCCCACGAAAGAAGAAAACCAACAGGTCAGTAGTTCAATCGGTAGAGCGTCGGTCTCCAAAACCGAAAGTTGGGGGTTCGAGTCCCTCCTGACCTGCCACTTCTTTCCAAATACATCACCCCACCTTGAAGCATGTTTCGCAAGATTTCTCAATTCATCGCCGAAGTTAAGGGCGAGCTTAAGAAGACCACCTGGCCCTGGGAAAGCGATCCCAAGGTGAAAGGGTTCAAAAAATTCCGCGAACTCTGGGGTTCCACTCTTGTCGTTCTGATTGCCATGGTCTTCCTTGGCGCGTTTGTCGCATCGTTCGACATCTTCCTCCACAGCGTGGTCAACTACCTCATCAAGTTGGCAGTCTAGTTTTATCCCCCACTTTCTTTTTCCGATCATGCCCAGTACCCCAGAGCCTCACGAACAATGGTACGTGCTTCATGTCCTCTCCGGACAGGAAAACAGCGTTCGTGACCGCATCATCCGCAAGGCCAAGGACGCCGAACTTTCCGACTTCATCTACCGGGTGGAAGTCCCCACCGAACTTATCTCCGAAGTCCGCAACGGCAAAAAGACGGAACGCCACAGCAAGCTGTTCCCCGGGTACGTTTACGCCAACATGTATCTGCTGGAAGCCGACGGCTCCCTGAACAAGGACCTCTGGTACTTCATCCAGCAGATTGACGGCGTCATCAGCATTGCCGGTTCCCGCAACGCCCCCCTCCCCATGCGCAAGCGCGAAGTGGAGGATCTGCTACCCCTGCTGGACGCAGAAGCCGTCGCGGCCCGTCCCAAGGTGGAATTCGCCGTCGGTGACCCGGTGCGCGTCTGCGAAGGCCCGTTCCAGAGCCAGGAAGGCACCATCGAGGAAATCGATCCGGAAAAAGGCAAACTGCGTGTCAGCGTTTCCATCTTCGGCCGCGCCACTCCGGTGGACCTGGAATACTGGCAGGTTGAAAAGGCCTGAAACTTTTCCCGCAACATTCCCGCCGTTCATTTTCTCCGCTAACAAAGCAAAACCATGGCAAAAGAAATAACCAAAATCATCAAGCTCCAGATCAACGCCGGAGCCGCTAACCCCTCCCCGCCCGTGGGTCCGGCACTTGGTCAGGCCGGTGTAAACATCATGGCATTCTGCAAGGAGTTCAACGCCGCCACGCAAAAGCAGGCCGGCGACCTCCTGCCGACCGTCATCACGGTTTACAAGGACAAGTCATTCTCTTTCATCACCAAGCAGCCCCCGGGCAGCGTGCTTCTCAAGAAAGCCGCCGGCATTGCCTCCGGATCCGGCGAACCGAACAAGAAAAAGGTTGCCACCCTTTCCAAGGCCAAGCTGATGGAAGTTGTCAACACCAAACTCCCTGACCTCAACACGAAAGATCCCGAAAGCGCCGCCCGCATCCTTGCCGGACAGGCACGCCAGATGGGCATCGAAGTTGAAGGTATGTAACACTCACCGCAGGAGGATTAACCAATCCGAACGCACTGCCAAATACACACATGTCTACCAAACGCAGCAAGCGATATCAAGAAGCAGCCAAGCTTGTTACTCCTAACAAGAACTACAGCATCTCCGAAGCCGTGGAAACCATGAAGTCCTTCCCGGCGCCGAAGTTTGACCCGACTGTCACCGTTTCCTTCCACCTGACCGTGGACCCCCGCAAATCCGACCAGATGGTCCGCGGAAGCGTCTCCCTGCCCAACGGCACGGGCAAGAACGTCCGCGTCCTCGTCTTCGCCCAGGGCGACGCCGCGAAGGCCGCCCAGGAAGCCGGAGCCGAATACGTGGGTTTTGAAGACCTCATCAAGAAGGTCCAGGACGGTTTCGTTGACTTTGACACGGCCATTGCCACCCCCGACGCCATGACGGAGGTTCGCAAGGTTGCCCGTGTACTGGGTCCGCGCGGCTTGATGCCCAACCCGAAAACCGGTACGGTTACGGACGACACGGCCAAGGCCGTGAAGGAAGTGAAGGCAGGCCGCGTCGACTACAAGGTTGACAAGAACGCCAACATCTCCGCCGCTGTAGGCAAGCTGTCCTTCTCCAACGAAAGCATCTGCGAAAACATCGCCGCTCTGGTTGATTCCGTCATCAAGGCACGCCCGGCTTCCGCCAAGGGCGCCTATGTGGAATCCGTCACCGTTTCATGCGCCATGTGCCCCGGTCTCCCGGTTGACACCGCTTCCATCGCCAAACTGTAACCCGAACCGATTTAGCACATCATGAATCCTGACAAGCGTATCATCATTGACGACCTGACCGCCCGCGTCAACGCCTCTCCGTTCCTGATCGTTGTGGACTACACCGCGATCACCGTGCCCGAGTTCACCAATCTGCGTTCCGCCCTGGCCGCCTCCGGCGCCCAGTGCCACGTGGCCAAGAACAATTTCATGCGCACGGCCCTGACGGATGCCGGCCTGCCGGACATCGGCGAACACCTCGTCGGCCAGACCGCCTTCATCACCGGAGCATCCGACGTGGCTGGTGCCGCCAAAGCCATCAATACCTTCAACAAGGCTTCCAAGAAGGCCGAATACAAGGTAGCCATTCTGGACGGGGCAGTCCTCACTGCCGACCAGATCCGCGCCATCGGCGACCTGCCTCCCCGCGACCAGCTGCTGGCCAAGCTCCTTGGCACCATCAATGCTGCCGGTTCCGCTCTTGCCCGAGTCATTCAGGCATATGTGGACAAGGAAAACGGCGGCAGCGAAGAACCCGCTGCTTAATACTAACCCCTTGACCGGACGGCCCGGTTGCACTTTAGCCAAAATGCGTGAAAACCGGGCCCGACCTCTCCTAGAGGTTCCTTGTCGGAACTCCGGCCGGAGAACTGAAATGCCAAGTGGCTCTTGGCGCGACTAGAACCAAAAAAGAAAACAATACAATGGCTGATATTAATAAAATCGCTGAAGAACTCGGCACCCTGACCATTCTGGAAGCCGCCGACCTCGTCAAGCTCCTGGAAGAAAAGTGGGGCGTTTCCGCCGCTGCTCCCGTAGCCGCTGCCGGCGCTGCCGCCGCTCCTGCCGAAGCTGAAGAAGAAAAGACCGAATTCGACGTTGTGCTGACGGACGCCGGCGCCAACAAGATCGCCGTGATCAAGGCTGTCCGCGAAGTGAAGGCCGGCCTCGGCCTGGTGGACGCCAAGAAACTGGTTGAAGGCACTCCCGCCACCATCCTGGAAGGCGTTTCCAAGGACGAAGCCAACGCCGCCAAGGCCAAGCTGGAAGAAGCCGGCGCCAAGATCGACGTCAAGTAAGCTTTTTACTTCCCGCGCAACAGGAGAAATCCCGTTTTTTCTCCTGTTGCGCTTCCTCGTCTTCACATCCCGCGTGACCGACTAGAGGCTTTTTGCACATCAAATCGCTTCCAGTCGGTTCCGTCTCCCCAAGGAAGGAACCGTTCTGCCCCGCATCCGGGCAGCAAGGATGCACATTCATAACATCTCCGCCACAGCAGCCCATGTCAAAGCGACTCTACTTCGGGAATATCAAGGAAGTCATCGAACCTCCCAACCTTATTGAGATTCAACTGCAATCATACTTCGATTTTCTACAACAGGACACGCCGGCCGCGGCCAGGAAAAACATCGGCTTGCAGGGTGTTCTGAAGGAAATCTTTCCTATCAAGAGCTATGACGAAAACATTGAGCTCGATTTTCTTTCTTATGAAATAGAACAGCCCAAGATGAGCGACTACGAGGCTATCCGCGCCGGGGAAACCTACAGCGCCGCCCTCCAGGTCACCTTCAAGCTCAAATCCGACAACGAATCCAAGGAAGAAACTGTTTACATGGGTGAAATGCCCATGATGACCAACCGCGGCACCTTTGTGATCAATGGCGCCGAGCGCGTCATTGTGTCCCAGCTTCACCGTTCTCCGGGCATCTGCTTTGAAAGCGCCCAGCACCTGAACGGCAAGCTCCTGCATTCCTTCCGCATCATTCCGGACCGCGGTTCCTGGCTGGAAGTCCAGTTTGACACCAACGACCTGCTCTACGTCTATCTTGACCGCCGCCGCCGCCGCCGCAAGTTCCTTGCGACCACGTTCATGCGCTATCTGGGCTTCAAGACCGACCGCGACATCGTCAGCCAGTTTTACGATATCCGCACTCTTCCCCTGAGCGAAGATATGACGGAAGAAGACCTGCACAACCTCGTCGCCGTCGATACGATCAAGGACAAGGATCTGGTTCTTGCCAAAGCCTTCGAACAGCTCAATATGGGCGTGGTACGCCAGTTGCTCCAGTTCGGCATCAAGGAAATCGACGTCATCAACCAGAACGAGGACGACGTGCTGATCAAGACCCTGAAGAAGGATCCCGCCCACGACGAGGAATCCGCCCTCAAGGAAATTTACAAGCGCCTGCGTCCCGGCGACCCCGCTACGGCCGCACAGGCCCGCACGCTTCTGAAGAGACTCTTCGACGATCCCAAGAAGTACGACCTCACCCGCGTGGGCCGTTACAAGATCAATCAGAAACTGGGTCTGGACACCAGCCTGGACCAACGCCTGATGACTGCGGAAGATTTCCTGGCCGCCCTCAAGTATCTCCTGCGCCTCAAGAAGGGCGAAGGGATGGTGGACGACATCGACCACCTGGGCAGCCGCCGCGTGCGCGCCGTGGGCGAACTCATGGCCAACCAGTGCCGCGTGGGCCTCGCCCGGACGGAACGCCTGGTGAAGGAACGCATGACCCTCATCGACCAGAATATTGAAGGCGTCACGCCCAGCAAGCTGATCAACCCGAAGGCGCTGAGCGCCGTCGTACGCGACTTCTTCGGCCGTTCCCAGCTGTCCCAGTTCATGGACCAGATCAACCCCCTCGCGGAACTGACGCACAAGCGCCGCCTTTCCGCCCTGGGACCCGGAGGCCTGAACCGCGACCGCGCCGGCTTTGAAGTGCGAGACGTGCATCCTTCACACTATGGCCGCATCTGCCCGATTGAAACGCCGGAAGGCCCCAATATCGGTCTGATCAACTCCATGTGCACCTACGCCCGCATCAATGAATTCGGATTCATTGAAACGCCCTACCGCAAGGTGGAAAACGGACGGGTCACCAATACCATCGAATACGTCACCGCCGACCAGGAGGAAGGCTACCTCATCGCCCAGGCCAACAACCCGCTGGACGAACAGGGCAACTTCACCACTTCCCGCGTGACCGCCCGTGAAAAGGGCGAGTTCATCGAAGTGGACCCGGCCGACGTGCATTACATGGACGTGTCTCCCAAGCAGCTCGTCTCCATCGCCGCAGGCCTCATTCCCTTCCTGGAACACGACGACGCCAACCGCGCCCTGATGGGCTCCAACATGCAGCGCCAGGGCGTGCCTCTGATGGTGGCGGAATCCCCGTACGTGGGCACCGGCATCGAAGGCAAGTGCGCCCGGGACTCCCGTTCCGTCGTGCTGGCGGAAGCGGACGGCATCGTTGCCTCCGCCTCTGCGGAAGTTATCATCACCACGAAGGACGGCGAATTGCCCGTACGCCCGGAAGTGTACCTGTCCGATCCGGACAGCGTCCGCACCGACCGCGACAACGGCATTTACGTCTATCCCCTGCGCAAGTTCATGCGTTCCAATGCCGGCACCTGCATCAACCAGAGGCCGATCGTGCGCCGCGGGGACAAGATCAAGGCCGGCGACGTGCTGGCGGACGGCCCGAACACGGACCAGGGCGAACTGGCTCTCGGCCGCAACGTACTGGTGGCATATATGCCGTGGAACGGGTACAACTTCGAAGATGCCATCGTCATCTCCGAAAAGACGGTCAAGGAAGATACCTTCACCTCCATCCACATTTCCGAGTTTGAAGTGCAGGCCCGCGACACCAAGCTGGGCCCGGAAGAAATCACCCGCGACATTCCGAACGCCGGGGACGAAGCCCTGAAGAACCTGGACCATGACGGCGTCATCCGCATCGGTGCGGAAGTGAAGCCCGGCGACATCCTCGTCGGCAAGATCACTCCCAAGTCTGAAACGGAACTGGCTCCGGAAGAACGCCTGCTGCGCGCCATCTTCGGTGAAAAGGCGGCGGAAGTGAAGGATACTTCCCTTCGCGTTCCCTCCGGCTGCACCGGCATCGTGATGGACGTACGCATTTCTTCCACAGGTTCCGGCCATCACCGCGGCGACCTTGTGGTGGACAGCGCGGAGAAGAAGAAGCAGTTCAAGAAGATCAACGACGAGCACAAGAAGAAGAAGGAACAGCTTATTGACCAGCTGACCAAGAAGCTGTCCGACATTCTTCTGGGTGAAAAGATCCCGCTTGATGTCGTCAACGAACAGACCGGCGAAATCATCATTCCGGCCAACCGCAAGATCACCAAGACCCTGCTGCGCAAGCTGGCGCTGGTTCACGACCACATCGAAATCGAGCCCAGCCCGATCCGCAACAAGATTCTGGAAATCATCACCTCCTTCGAAGGCCGCTTCACCGAGCTGGACGACGAACGCGAACACAGACTGGACCAGATGGAATCCGGGGACGAATCCGAACCCGGCGGCCTGAAGGAAGTCAAGGTGTACATCGCCGCCAAGCGCAAGCTCGGCGTGGGTGACAAGATGGCCGGCCGCCACGGCAACAAGGGCGTGGTAGCCAAGATCGTTCCCGAACAGGACATGCCCTTCCTCGCGGACGGCACTCCGGTGGACATCGTGCTGAACCCCCTGGGCGTACCTTCCCGAATGAATGTGGGACAGGTGCTTGAAGCCCACCTCGGCATCGCGGCCAGGGCCCTCGGCTTCAAGGTGGCCACTCCGGTGTTCGACGGCATCAGTGAAGAAACCATCTGGAACTATATGTCCGAAGCCAAGAAGGTGGACGGCTTTACCTGGATCGGCGACGGCAAGGACGGCACCGTGGGAGGCAAGAGCATCCTGTACGACGGCCTTACCGGCGAACCCTTCCACAACCCCGTTGTGGTAGGCCAGACCTACATGCTCAAGCTGAACCACCTGGTGGCGGACAAGATCCACGCCCGCGCCGTGGGTCCGTACAGCCTGGTCACGCAGCAGCCCCTGGGCGGCAAGGCCCAGTACGGCGGCCAGCGTTTCGGGGAAATGGAAGTGTGGGCGCTGGAAGCCTATGGCGCCGCCTACACCCTCCAGGAACTCCTCACCGTGAAGTCCGACGACGTGCAGGGCCGCACCCGCATTTACGAATCCATCGTGAAGGGGGACAACACCCTGGAAGCCGGCACTCCGGAATCCTTCAACGTTCTGATGAAGGAAATGCAGTCCCTGGGCCTGAACGTACGCCCCGGCAGCAAGGATGAACAACCTTCCCTGCAGCTCGGCGGTACGGACCTTGCCCCGGTGGACGGCATGACGGAAGGCTTTGACAGCGACGACATGGCCGGACTGGCGGATGTCGATTTCTCCGACCTTAAATTCTAACATCCATCGCATTCCCCTTCCGCCCTGCACGGTGCGGGAGGGGGCATCAACCCTTCTTAAGATTTTTAACATATGTCTGATACCCCTACCATTCGGGAAATGCACGGTCTGAGCGACAAGCCCAAGACCTTTGACCAGGTAGCCATCACCGTGGCTGATCCGGATACCATCCGCAGCTGGTCCCATGGCGAAGTAGTCAACCCGGAAACCATCAATTACCGCACGTTCAAGCCGGAAAAAGGCGGCTTGTTCTGCGAACGCATTTTCGGCCCCACCCGCGACATGGAATGCGCCTGCGGCAAGTACAAGCGCATCAAGCACAAGGGCATCACCTGCGACCGCTGCGGCGTGGAAGTGACCAACGCCCGCGTGCGCCGCGAACGCATGGGCCACATTGAACTGGCCGTTCCGGTGTCCCACATCTGGTTTTACAAGTGCATGCCCAGCCGCATCGGTCTCATGCTGGACCTGACGGCCCGCCATCTCGAACGCGTGATTTACTATGAAGATTACATCGTGGTGGATCCCGGCAGCACTCCCCTGGAAAAGGGCGCCATTCTGACGGAAGAGGAATTCCGCAATGCGGAAGACGAATACGGCTATGACAGCTTTGAAGCCGGCATGGGCGCGGAAGCCATCCAGAAGATGCTTGCCTCCATTGACCTGCCCTCCCTCGTGGCCGACCTCCAGGAACAGCTGGACAACACCAACTCCAAGCAGAACAAGCGCAAGATCGCCAAGCGCCTGAAGCTGGCCCAGGGCTTCCTTCAGTCCAACACGCGCCCGGAATGGATGATCCTGAACGTGCTACCTGTCATCCCGCCGGACCTGCGCCCGCTGGTTCCGCTGGAAGGCGGCCGCTTCGCCACGTCCGACCTGAACGACCTGTACCGCCGCGTCATCAACCGCAACAACCGCTTGAAGACTCTGCTGAGCCTGAAGACTCCGGAAGTCATCATCCGCAATGAAAAGCGCATGCTTCAGGAAGCCGTGGACGCCCTGTTCGACAACGGCCGCCATGGCCGCGCCGTCACGGGAGCCGGCAACCGCCCCCTCAAGTCCCTTTCCGACATGCTGAAAGGCAAGGGCGGCCGTTTCCGCCAGAACCTGCTGGGCAAGCGCGTGGACTACTCCGGCCGTTCCGTGATCGTGATCGGCCCGGAATTGAAGCTCAACCAGTGCGGCCTTCCCAAGAAGATGGCCCTCATCCTGTTTGAACCCTTCATCATCCACCGCCTCAAGGAGCTGGGCTACGTGCACACCGTGCGCTCCGCCAAGAAGCTGATTGACCGCAAGACGCCGGAAGTGTGGGACATTCTGGAAGAAGTCACCAAGGGCCACCCCGTCATGCTCAACCGTGCGCCCACGCTGCACCGCCTTTCCATCCAGGCATTTGAACCGGTCCTGATTGAAGGTTCCGCCATCCGCCTGCACCCGCTTGTCTGTAACGCGTACAACGCGGACTTCGACGGTGACCAGATGGCCGTGCACGTGCCGCTTTCCGTGGAAGCCCAGATGGAAGCCCGCCAACTCATGCTAGCGCCCAACAACATCTTCTCCCCGGCATCCGGCAAGCCTATCGCCACGCCTACGCAGGACATCATCCTTGGCGCGTACTTCCTGACGCACACCCGCGCCGCGGAAGTGCAGAATTACCAGGACAACCACCAGCACCTGCCCCTCTTCGAATCCATCGATGAAGTGGAATACGCCATTGCCGCCCGCAAGATCGGCTACCATGACTGGATTCGCCTCCACAATCCGGATTACGGCAAGAAGCCGTCCGAAGTGGTGTACGGAGACGTAACCAAGAAGGTGATCGTGACTACGGCCGGACGCGTGCGTTTTAATGAAATCTGGCCCCGAGAACTCGGCTACATCAACCGCAACGTGGGCAAGAAGCAGATGGGCGACATCATCTGGCGCTGCTACCAGACGGTGGGCAAGGAACGCACCGTGCAGACCCTGGACGCCCTGAAGAACCTGGGCTTCAAGGAAGCTACCCGTTCCGGCTGCTCCATCGGCATTGTGGACATGGTCGTTCCGTCCCAGAAGAAGACGGAAATCGAAAAGGCCTATGCAGAGCTGGACAAGGTCACCAAGCAGTACAAGAACGGTATCATCACGGACGGCGAACGCTATCAGAAGGTGGTGGATATCTGGACCCAGACTACGGACGTGATCCAGGCGGCCCTGTACCGCAAGCTGGAACACAATGAAGGTTCCAAGATGGCCAGCCCGCTCTTCATGATGGTGGATTCCGGCGCCCGAGGCAACAAGGCTCAGATCAAGCAGCTCTCCGGCATGCGCGGTTTGATGGCCAAGCCCAGCGGTGAAATTATCGAACGCCCCATCACGGCCAACTTCCGTGAAGGCCTCTCCGTGCTGGAATATTTCATTTCCACCCACGGCGCCCGCAAGGGCCTGGCGGACACCGCCTTGAAGACGGCGGACTCCGGCTACATGACCCGCAAGCTCGTGGATGTGGCCCAGGACGTCATCGTTTACGCGGACGACTGCGGTACGAATAACGGCATCACCGTTCACGCCATCTATGACGGCGACGAAGAGGTGGCCTCCCTTTCCTCCCGCATTTACGGCCGCGTTTCCTGCGAGCGTATCGTCGATCCCGTCAGCGGCGAGATCATCGTGGACATCAACGACCTCATCAACGAGAAGCAGGCGGAACAACTGGAAAAGATCGGCATTGAACAGCTGAAGATCCGTTCCGTGCTGACCTGCGAACTCAAGAAGGGCTGCTGCGCCAAATGCTACGGCCTGAACCTGGCTACTGGCCAGGAAGTGAAGATCGGTGAAGCGGTCGGCATCATCGCCGCCCAGTCCATCGGCGAGCCCGGCACCCAGCTGACCATGCGTACGTTCCACGTGGGCGGCACGGCCACTACGGCGTTCAAGCAGCCTATCGTGAAGGCGAAGAACGACGGTCGCGTGATCTACACGGAAGACCTCCGCACGGTGGAAAACGTGGACGGCAACTTTGTGGTTCTGAACAAGAACTGCTCCGTCCGCATTGAAAACGAACAGGGCCGCGAGCTGGAATCCTACCAGCCCGTCATCGGCACCATCCTGTACGTTCCCAACGGCGGCTCCATCAAGAAGGATGAAACCCTCGCCACATGGGACCCGTACAACGTGCCCGTGATCGCTGAAAAGGGCGGGATGGTCGAATTCAAGGATATGATCGTGGGGATCACCGTTTCCAAGGAAACGGACCGTGAAACCGGTACGTCCACCCTCGTCGTGATGGAACACAAGCAGGAACTCCACCCGCAGGTGGTCATCCGCGATGCCAAGACCCGCGAGGTTCTGGCCCACCACGCCATTCCCGCCGGGGCCAACCTGACCGTGAAGGACGGAGAGACCATTTCCGCCGGCACCATGGTGGCCAAGACGCCCCGCAAGGTGGCCAAGACAAAGGACATCACCGGCGGTCTTCCCCGCGTGGCAGAACTGTTTGAAGCCCGCAAGCCCAAGGACGCTTGCACCATCGCACGCGTGGAAGGCATTGTGCGCCTCAGTAGCAAGAACACCTCCCGCGGCAAGAAGGTCATCACCATTGAAACGCCCACGGGCGAACTGGTGGACCATCTGGTGCCGATGAACAAGCACGTGATCGTTCATGAAGACGACCACGTCCACATGGGCGACCAGCTTACGGAAGGCCCCGTTTCTCCGGAAGAAATTCTGGATGTCTGCGGCAAGGAACGCCTCCAGGAGCACCTCGTCAACGAAGTGCAGGAAGTGTACCGCCTCCAGGGTGTGGAGATCAACGACAAGCACGTGGAAATCATCGTGCGGCAGATGCTGCGCAAGGTTGTCATCACGGAACCCGGCAACACCGAGTTCCTGTGGGGCGATCAGGTGGACAAGACCACCTTTGACCGCATCAACGAACAGACGATCGCCCAGGGTGGCCAGCCGGCCGCCGCCAAGCCCGTTCTGCTCGGCATCACGAAGGCCTCCCTGGAAACGGAATCCTTTATCTCCGCCGCGTCCTTCCAGGACACCACGCGCGTTCTGACCGAAGCTTCCACCCTCGGCAAGACCGACACGCTGGAAGGGTTCAAGGAAAACGTCATCATGGGCCACCTCATTCCCGCCGGTACCGGGTTCTCCCGCTACAGCAAGATTGAAGTGGATCCCGCGGAAGGAGCTGAAGAAATCGTGCTCGCCGGCGAAGATGATGAAATGGACTCCATCGAAGAAGTCCTGAACGATACCATCAACTTCGACAACGAACGCTAATCCGTTCCCAAACCATATTCCAGGGCCGCTTTCCGCAAGGAGAGCGGCCCTTTTTCTGTATTAAAATATCTTACACTCAAGGCATTCCTCCCCAGGACGAATTGCAAATCCGGTGTCAAGAGAATATTTTGAAACTTTGACCTTTGCTGTAAAAAGGCATGTTTGAAAAACCCGGGAGCCTTGTTCCAAACCACGGGATTTTCACGCCAACTATAAAACGTTGAATTGATTGAAACCTTTTCCTGTTTCATGTGAATCCGGGCGGATTTGCAATCCGGCATGTTAACGGCAACATCAATCCAACAGCAATGAAGAAAATATTATGCACCATCTGCCTCGGCATGGCCTTTCTGGCAACCTCCGTTTCGGCGGCTACCATTGAGCTGATGCCGGAAATCTCCTCCATCACCGGCCAGGGCTACAATTCCGCAGGACGTCTTGCCAACAACAATATCACAGCCGCCGACGTCAAGGCATGGCTGGGACCCGCCGGACGCGCGGACGGATGGTACACCACTACCGGAAACGGTGACATGGGCTGGGGCAGCGCTTCCGTCAATACAGCCAACCAGACTATCAGCCTTCCCAACATGCCCGGTACGGCCGGGGTCTGCGCCGGCCTGAAAATGACCATTGAAAATATCCAGGCTTATTCCGGACTCACTTTCAGCTTCAGCCTGACTCCTCCCGGAACGGGCCCCACGTACACTTATTCCGTCTGGTATGAAACCACGGACGGAGACCTGGTGGAACTTTGCAGGGGAAGCAGGGGCAACAACGCCTCCCAGTGGAACGTTTCCTACGATGTGACCGACGAACAGCTTGCGGCCATGAAGACAAACGGCAACGGCAAGGTTTATGCCGTCATCGGCAGTTCGGGGGGCACCAACGGCAACAACGGAATCATCCGCGATATTTCGCTGGAAGGAACACTGGCGGTTCCGGAACCCACCGCGGCTTCCCTGAGCCTTCTGGGACTGGCCGCACTGATGCTGCGCCGCCGCAGGAATTGAACCGGCTCTTTCATTTTCCTTATATATGGAAGGCTGTCCCGTAAACGGGGCGGCCTTCTTTTTTCGTGCATAAGCTCCCCTCTGCCGTTAGCATGCCTCCATGCCCCCTTTGGATTACAAGAAACAGGACAGGCGCCTTTACCTTCCCTCTGCCGTTCCCGCCGTGGTAGACGTGCCGGAAATGCAGTTTTTCATGGTGGACGGCACGGGCAATCCCAATGCTCCGGACGGAGAGTATTCACACGCCCTGGAATTATTGTACACCCTTTCCTACGCCGTCCGGATGGGAGGGAAAAAAGGAGCTTTCCCGGCTCCGGATTATCTGGAATACGTCGTCCCTCCCCTGGAAGGGCTCTGGTGGAATTCGGGGCAAAACCCTTCCGCAAATAAAAATACGTTCCGCTGGACTTCCATGATACGCCAGCCCGGCTTCATCACTGCGGAGGCATTCGAGTACGCTCGGATGAACGCCATGAAGAAAAAGCCCCATTTGAACGTGGAAATGGCGCGCATGGCTTCCTTTGCGGAAGGGTTCTGCGTACAATGCCTGCACACGGGTTCCTATGACGATGAACCAGCCACGCTGGCCCGCATGCATGTTTTCATGGAGCAGTCGGGACTGCGCCCGGATACATCAGGTGTGCGGACACACCATGAAATTTATCTCTCAGCCCCCCGGAAGACGCCTGCGGAACGGCTGAAAACCGTGCTACGCCTTCCGGTGCTGAAAGCGTGATGCCGTTTTCCCGCTTCCTATTCGTTGTCGATGAAGTAGGCCTGCAAAATGCAGATAATATGCAGGACAATGGGAACCAGGGCAAAGATGAACCAGTACAACAGGCCGTAAGCCGCGCCCACCACCAGGAACCAGACAATGGCCTGGACGAAGTGCCCCTTGTACAATTGACCCAGACCGGGGACGAACAAACTTAAAACAGCTGCCAGGAATGATTTCATATGCTTAAAAAATAGAATTGATCCGGACGGCCTCTTCTGCACGCCCCTCACGCATTGAGAGCCGCTGTTCCGGCTTCCTGTTCAATATCACCGGACGCGCGCTGTCATGAATGACGGATTTCCTCCCCCGTACTGGAACGGGCATTCACGCCGCAGCCGGTGAAAACCGTGCAGCGGTCATGCTCCGGTCTTGACCGGGAGGAAGGCTGTGTTACCCTCGCCGCGCACAGGGCACTCACGTTAGAAGAGTAAGGAAGCATCATGTCCATTGAATTGACTCGCAATTTCTCTATCATCGCACACATCGACCACGGAAAGACCACCCTTTCCGACCGGTTGCTGGAAAAGACGAATACCATTTCCGACCGGGAAAAGCAGGACCAGCTTCTGGACGCCATGGACCTTGAACGGGAGAAGGGCATCACGATCAAATCCCACCCCGTCACCATCTTTTACAAGGCCAAGAACGGAAAAACCTACAAGCTCAACCTGCTGGACACTCCCGGCCACGTAGATTTTTCCTATGAGGTGTCCCGTTCCCTGGCCGCCTGCGAAGGGGCCCTGCTCATCGTGGACGCGGCTCAGGGGGTGGAAGCCCAGACGCTGGCCAACATGCACCTGGCCATGGATCTGAACCTAGCCATCATTCCGGTCATCAACAAGATCGACCTGCCCAGCGCCAACCTTCCCAATGTGTATCGCCAGCTGGAAGACATCGTTTGCATCCCCCATGAGGAAGCCATTCACGCTTCCGCCAAGATGGGAATCGGCATTGATGAAATCCTGGAGGCCGTCGTGGAACGGGTACCGGCGCCTAAAACGGAGGAAGACGGTCTCCTGCGCGCCCTGGTGTTCGACTCCGTCTATGACGCCTACCGCGGCGTAGTGTCCTACGTACGTGTCATCTCCGGCAGCGTGCAGCGGGGCATGAAGGTAAAGCTTTTCGCCACGGATGAAGTGTATGAGGTCAAGGAAGTGGGAATTTTCACGCCCAAAATGACAAAAACCGATACGCTGGAAGCCGGCGACGTGGGCTATATTATCGCGAACATGAAGTCCGCTTCCGACGTCAAGATCGGGGATACCTACACGGACTGCATGCGCCCCTGCCCCGAGCCTCTGCCCGGCTTCAAGGAAATCCGCCCCATGGTCTTTTCCGGCATTTACCCGGTTGATTCCTCTGATTTTGAAGCGCTGAAGGCCGCCATGGCCAAACTCCAGATCAATGACGCTGCCTTTTCCTTCCAGGCGGAATCTTCCGTGGCCCTCGGCTTCGGCTTCCGCTGCGGCTTCCTGGGCCTGCTCCACATGGAAATCATCCAGGAACGCCTGCGCCGGGAATTCAACATGGATATTATTTCCACATATCCTTCCGTGATCTATGAAGTCACCAAGACCAGCGGCGAGGAAATGCAGGTGGACAACCCCAGCCTGCTTCCGGAACCCCAGGAAATCCAGGAGATCCGGGAACCCATCGTCAAGGTGTTTATCATGCTTCCCGGCGAATACATTGGAGACATCATGCAGCTTGTTCTGGAGAAACGCGGCAGTGTGGACAATACGGAAACCATTGACGATACGCGCGTCATGCTCACCTGCACCGTGCCGCTGGCGGAAATCCTTGTGGATTTCAACGACAAGCTCAAGTCCATGACCCGCGGCTACGGCTCCATGGATTATGAATACTCCGGCTACCAGGCCGCCAAGCTGATCAAGATGGACATGCTCATCGCCGGAGAGCCGGTGGACGCCTTCTCCATGATCGTTCACCAGGACAAGGCGGCCTCCCGCGGCCGGGAACTGGCGGAACGGCTGAAAAACGTCATTCCCCGCCAGCTTTTCACCGTCGCCATTCAGGCCTGCATCGGCGGCAAGATCATCGCCCGTGAAAGCATCTCTCCCATGCGCAAGGACGTTACCGCCAAATGTTACGGCGGTGACGTGACCCGCAAGCGCAAGCTTCTGGAAAAGCAGAAGGAAGGGAAAAAGCGCATGAAGGCCATCGGGAAAATCAATATCCCGCAGGAAGCTTTCATCAAGGTGCTGAAAACTGGGGACTAACTTGATTCCGGCTCCTGCTCTGTTTTTCCATTCCTGCGGTTCCAAATCATCCTGCCGTACAGGAAGCATGTCTTCTTACAGATTTCATTTAAAAATATTGATTTTTCTATTGTTTAATACCTTTTAAGAAAATTAGAGTTTTATCATAGGGCCAGATAAAAATGGAATTCATCTTTCCGTCAAGATTATTCATCATCTCGTTTTGCCTGTTATCTGGCCCCCATCATTTCGCCTTTGGTGAAGAAGAAAAAGCCAAGTTGGAAATTGAATCGGAGCCGGATGAATTTTCCGCAGACTTGTGCATCGCCGAGGCCCAGGGAAAGCCTATCTCTGACGAAGAAAAAGAAAGGGAGCGAAAAAGGACCCGCTTTGGGGCTGGTGAATTGGTAAAGTTAAGATTGTCAGGAAAGGAAGCATTAATTGAAGATCCCAAAAAACTGGTATGGAGAATTGAACCGAGAAAAGGAGACAACTGGGCTCAAATAGAGGTAGACGATGGAAATAATCCCAGTTTATTGGTTCCTGTTGTTTTGACTATTAACAAAGACCTCGTTTTCGACACTTCTGAAGCACAGGATACTGAAAAGGAAATAGGAGATACAGCTTTGCAAACGGAAGGAGAATTCAATGTGCAAGTCCTACAAGGAGAAGAAATTATAGCCCAAAAAACCTTCACTGCCGTTCTTCCCTCCAAAATTACTGCTGAACATGAAGGGCGTCCGGTTTCCGGTAAAGATGGAGAATACGGGGAAGGATTTCCGCAAGATGGAGATTGGGAGCCTGCCGGAGCATCCTCCGTTCTTAACCTGACTTTTCATCCTACGGATGTCAGCTTCTGGAACCTCGCAAAAATTGAGGTGGACCATGACTTCAAAAAATATGATGACAATGGCCAAGAGGTTGAATTTCATAAGATTACGCCATCATTGATTGAAGTGCACCGGCCACTCCATTTGCAACGCTCATCACAAAACAAAATGGAGGCAGGGATCATATAGGAGCACGCAAAAGCTTGGACAAATTCATGAATCTGACGTTGCCTCTTCCCGTTGGTTGGACATGGTTGTGCGGTTTTTATACTGCCCTGGAGAATGCCGGCCAGGAGGAGATCCGTTCCCGCATAGGAATTTACGAGCAAAGAATAGATTTTCTTCAACACAAACCGGGAGACGTCAAAACAATCGAAACCATTTTAAGCAAATTCGGTTGTAAAGTAAGCCGCGTTACAGGAGGAAACCATAGCTTCACAAAAGAAAAACAAGAGCCGTGAAATCTATCACTTATTGCATGCTTGCCCTGATACTTTCGCTTGCGACCGGCAGAGGAGAACCCGTCCAGTTGGCCAGGACAATTCCCATTCCATGGAACAAGGAGATTTTGAAAGATCCGGAAACTGCATCCTCCCAATTAAAAAGTCTGCTTGAGGAAGGGCGGCTGGAAGAATTTTATGTTTTGGCTAAAAAGAAACTGCACGATTCCCGCCAAGAACTGAAAGAAACAAACCGGTTTTCCGAGAAAGGCTATCTGGACAGGCTCTGGATGCTATATTACATCACGGCAGTGCCTCTACTCACCGTGGATTATTCTCCGGATGTTCCTCATCCCCGGTTTAATAAAGACGACTATGTTTTAAAACGTGCCGCTCTCATGCAAATCGCGTTCGAGCTGATTTCCGACGAAGACTACCTCAGGTACGAACGACAGCATCACAAGGAATTAGTGCATTTATTCGCTTCCTATTCTGCAGGTCTATTAAAAAGAGTAAGGGAAAGCTACGACCCGGACCTGGAAGAAAAATTGAAAAAAATGAAATTCCAATCGCGCAAAGACGACCCTGCGGAAATAAGTAAACGCAATTATCTCTTTTTTATCAACAAACAAATTCTCAGGGATAACAGAAACAGTACCATTCCCAGTTACATCAACATGATGGAAGAGCTTTTAATGGGGCGCCTGTGGAGTTATTTTCACGGTCAGCCGCGGGAAGTGGAAAAGTATATCAAACTGGCAGGTTACCAGAGTGAAGAAGAGATTGACGAACTTATCTTCAGAACATTGGCAAGAACTCCAAAAACGGAATTCCTGTATCAAGGCGCCCGTGGGAAAAGATATGAAAGGAAGATACGTTCCGGAAAGGAGAGCAGCGTGAACGACCGGTATCTGCATTCAATTGACAGAGCTTTGAAAGCACAGAAAGCCAAAGCCGGACAATAAAAGCGGCTGACAAACGCCCCGGAACGCCAGAAGGTAGCCCGGGTAATTCCCGGATTGCATCTCCTTTCCCGTTATGTTATCAGATCGGGCATGAGTTTGTTCAGGCCCTTCATGCTCATAATAACGTCGTTTCTCCTGGCCTCCTGTGCAGGGACGTCTCCGGATGCAAACAAGCCGAAAGTCCGGAAAAGCCTTTCCGAACAGCTTCAGGACAATCTGGCCGCATCCATCGCCAACGTTCCCCCTTCTCTGATGGGGAACGGCCCCGGAACGCAGCAGGCCACCCAGTTGACCGCCTCCACCCAGGAGGAAATGCTGGCAAGTGCGGACAGCGGAGCCGTGTTTTTCACGGACCCCTACAATTCAGACGCATCCATTCCCGGCCTGGATGAAGCCTTCACGCGGAAGAAGGAAAACCAGCGGTGGATACAGAGTTATTCGTCCGCCCTCCGGGAAGCCCAGAGAACCGGCTATCCCATCCTGATCTGGTTCCACCATTCCAAGGGAAGCCCCCCCAGCAGGAAACTGGCTGCGGACCTGCTCCACACGCGGGAGTTCGAGGAATGGGCCAAGGAAAATATTATCCGCGTCTGCTATGACCAGGCGGAAGAATTTGAAAGCGAGCCGAACGCCAAAAAGCGCAGTCGGATGAAAGAGTATGTCAGCAAGGCCCCTTCCCTGTTCGGGGTCAGGGGCACGCCCGTACTGCTGATCATGTCTCCGGACGGCACCAAGGTGGATACCCTCCGCGGTTATTACAACGGTCAAAGCCGCCTTTATTTCGACCAGATCAAAAACAGCGTCAAACTGGCGAACCAGCAGTATGAAAAGTTTAAAAAAACTCTGATTCCCAAAGGCTACAGGACCTGGACCGGAGCAAACGGCAACACCTTGTTTGCCAAACTTTCACGCTACTCGGAGAAGGACCAGGCCGTCTGGCTTCAGGAATTCGACGGCCACCAGAATAAAACCTCTTTAAGAAGCCTTAGCGAGGAAGACAGGAAATGGATTCTGGATCAAAAGGCGGCACGGAAGGCCTCCGCTCCCGGAGCCGAAAAACGGTAGTCTTCTTCGCTTCTCTTTTTTAGCGGAAATTCTTTCCGGAAGCGTCTCTCCGGCAAATCAAATGCATGGCCGGGCATACTTCCGTGCCAGCTATCTCATTCCGGCACTCTCTGGTCTGTTTTTTACCTTGCAAGAGAAAATAGGGGTGCTAGTGTACTTCAAATGTCTCCATTTCATGGAGAGCCGCACGCCGGGAAATTCTCTGCACTTCTTTTTTCCTGGTATTTTTTCACTATATTGTCATATCCCATGCATCAATATCTAACGAACGGCCTGTTGCTTGCGGCCTGCTCCGCTTCCCTGGCTTTCAGCGCCCAAACCAAGGAGGGAGACCAACGGCCCAATATTCTGGTCATTGTCACGGACGACCATTCCTACCAGACCCTGGGGACCTGTGAAAAAGATTCTCCCATGCCCTACCCGAATTTCCGCAAGCTGGCGGACGAAGGCATGGTGTTTGACCGCAGCTACTGCGCCAACTCCCTTTGCGGACCGTCCCGCGCCTGCATTTACACGGGACGCCACTCCCACATGAACGGTTACCTGTTCAATGAACACGCCGCCCCCTTTGACGGTTCCCAGCCTACTTTCCCCAAGATGCTTCAGAAGGCCGGCTACCAGACAGCCATTGTAGGCAAATGGCACCTGGAAGCCATTCCGCCAAATGCCAGGGGAGACATGTCCAAATATGAGTCCAATCCCACCGGATTCGACTATTGGGAAATTTTCCCCGGCCAGGGCAATTACTTCAACCCGGATTTCATCACGCCCGGCAAGGACGGCAAACGCGTGGTGAAGACGGAACCCGGCTACGCCACGGAACTGGTCACGCAAAAGAGTCTCAAATGGCTGGACCAGCGTGACAAGACCAAGCCTTTCATGCTTGTCGTGGGCCACAAGGCTCCCCACCGCTGCTGGTGTCCTTCCATCCAAAACCTGGGACGCGCCAAGCAGTATGCAGACCTTGCCGATCCGCCCGCCAATCTGGAAGACGACTTTGCCAACCGTCCGGAATTCCTGAAAATGACGGAACAGACGCTACTCAATCACTTCAATGTGTGGTCCGACGAACACCTGATCAAAGAGGTCGTCCCGGAAGACATCCAGAAGATGCTATCATGCCCTGAATCCAAGACCCTGCACACCAAGTACGACTGGGAAATGCCCGAATGGGTGCGCATGGACCCGCAGCAGAAGGAAGCCTGGTACAATTATCACAAGGCCCGCACCCTCCAGCTCGTGAAAGACATTCGCAGCGGCAAGATCAAGACCAAGAATGATATTCTGCTCCGCCGCTGGCGCCATTACATGGAAGATTACCTGGGCACCGTGCTTTCCGTGGATGAAAGCATCGGGGAAATCATGGACTACCTGAAAAAGAACGGCTTGGAGAAAAATACCATCGTTCTCTACTGCGGGGACCAGGGATTCTACATGGGCGAACACGGCTTGTATGACAAGCGCTGGATTTTCGAGGAATCCTTCCGGATGCCCCTCATCATGAAGTGGCCGGGGCACATCAAGCCCGGCGTGCGTTCCAACGCCATGGTGCAGGAATTGGACTATGCCCCCACCTTCTGTGAAGTGGCCGGAGCCGCCACTCCGGAAAACATGTCCACTTTCCAGGGACGCAGCCTCACGCCGCTGTTCAAGACGGGAGATCACCCGGACTTCAAGGACCGTCCGCTGTACTACGCCTTTTATGAAAATCCCGGAGAACACAACGCTCCGCGCCATGACGGCCTCCGCACGGAACGCTATACTCTTTCCTACCTCTGGACCAGCGATGAATGGATGCTTTTCGACAACCACAAGGACCCCGCCCAGATGGTGGACGTTCACGCCAAGCCGGAGTATGCGGAAACCATGAAGGAACTCAGAAGGCTATACCAGCAGCTCCGCAAGGACTGCCAGGTTCCGGAAGGTTTTCCCGGAGCCACGGGCAAGCTGTCCGTCACCCCCAGATGGGACTGCGGGACCGGCAAGAATTGAAAAGCCTCCGCACTCCATTGTTCCGCATCTGAAAAATGCCGCATGGCGACGCATAATTTTTACAATAGCCAAAATACAATCAAACCAAACAAGATCTGATAGAAGTCACTATATATGAAAGCATTCCTATTTGCGGCGGCGTTCCTCTGCTCCCTTTGCTGGGCCGGAACCAACCCCTACAACATCATTCCGGAACCCGTCAAGGTGACGACCGCCTCCGGCACTACCAAAAACCTCAAAATCCTGAATGAACAGAAAGTTTCCGGACTTGGCAATGAAGGCTACACCATAAAGCTTACGCCCGGCGGCGTGGAATTGCGCTACACCACGCCCAATGGAAAAGCCATGGCCATGGCAACCCTCCTCCAGCTTCAGGATCAGCTCTCGGATACTCCGGCCGGGCTGCCCTGCGGCAGCATCCAGGATGCGCCGGATTTCGGCTGGCGCGGCATGATGGTGGACGTAGGCCGCTATCACTACCCGATGAAGGAGCTCTACAATTTTGTGGACGCCATGCACTACTATAAGTACAACGTCCTTCACCTGCACCTGACGGAAGACCAGGGCTGGCGCCTGCCCGTTCCGGGCTACGACAAGCTCCGTACCATAGGAGCGGTCCGCCCTTCCGCCCCGCCCAACCAGGGAAACGCCCTGCTGGCCAATGAAGGCATGTACACCAAGAAGGAACTCCAGGACCTGGTGGCCTACTGCAGGGCACGCGGCATCCAGGTGCTGCCGGAAGTGGAAATGCCCGGTCACAATATGGCGCTGGCAGCCTCCTACCCGGAATTCTGCTGCAATACCAAGCGTGCCCAGGTATGGACGCATGGCGGCGTTTCCTCCAAACTGATCTGCCCGCAGAAACCGGGAACCAAGAAGTTCATCAAGGACACGTTTGACACGGTCAAACAAATCTTCCCCTTTGACTATGTGCACATCGGCGGGGACGAATGCCCCATGGGCGACTGGAAGAAGTGCCCGGACTGCCAGGCGGCACGCGCCAAGAAGGGCCAGGGAGATGATGTGGAAGCCCAGATGAGCGATTTCACGAAGAGCCTGGGCGCCCTTCTGGCCAAAAACAAGAAAAAGCCCATCCTGTGGTATGACATCAACAAGGGTTACTACCACAAGGGAGAAACCGTCATGTCCTGGCTGCCGGGAGAATTCCCCCGCTGCATCGACAAGACGAAGGAACAGGGAATCGACCTGATCGTCACTCCCCAGTACAAGTATTACCTGGCCCGCACCCAGATGAAATTCCCGAAGGACGACGTACGGGCCAGGCCCGGCGGCGGCCCCATCCTCCTTAAGGACTGCTACAACTTCGACCCCCGCAACGGACGGGACAAGAACGACGTCAAGCACATCAAGGGCATCAACCTCTGCATGTGGGCGGAATGGATTCCTTCCGGAGAACTGCTGATGTACATGACCTATCCGCGGGCCATGGCCGTCTCTGAAACCGCCTGGGGCAACCACAAGAACCGCCCCAGCCTGGAAGATTTCGAGAAAAAGATGGAAACCCACAGGAAGCACTTTCAGAAGCGTTTCGGCTATACGCTGGACCGTACAGTCGAGAACAAGCCCTACCGCGAAAAGTTCATCACCCAGGAACAAATCGACCGCATTAACGAGAACTACAAGAAGGGTCAGCAGAACGCGGACAAGTAGTTTTTCCGCCCTTTCATAGCCATTCGATTCATTCAGAACGGGGACACGGTCAACCACGTGTCCCCGTTCTTTTTTTCCCGCTTGACCGGACGCGGCTCTTCCCTTCTAATCGTCCCGCCATGTTACACCTTTACGATACCCGCACCCGGAAGGCACAGGAGATTTCCCCAATGGATGGAAAAACGCTGCGCTTTTACTGCTGCGGTCCCACGGTGTACGCTCCCGCCCACATCGGCAATTTCCGCACCTTCATCATGCAGGATGTGTTCCGCCGCGTTGTGGAACTGGGAGGAACGGCCACCACGCATGTCCGCAACCTGACGGACGTGGACGACAAAACCATCCGCGACTCCCGCAAAGCGGCCGTCACTCTGGCGGAATTCACCGCCGCATGGGCGGACAAGTTCCACCGGGACTGCCAGGCCCTCAACTGCCTTCCCCCGCATGTGGAGCCCTCCGCCGTCGCCCACATTCCGGAGCAGATAGAAATGGTGAAAGCCCTTGTGGAAAAAGGCCACGCCTACCCTTCCGAAGACGGGTCCGTGTATTTCAGGATTTCCTCTTTCCCGGAATACGGCAGTCTTTCCCATCTGGACAAGCGGGAACTGGACCTCGGCAAAACCGCCAACGCCCGATCCCATGCAGACGAGTATGAAAAGGATTCCGTGGCGGATTTCGTGCTTTGGAAGAGCCGCCGTCCGGAAGACGGAGACAACTACTGGCCGTCTCCGTGGGGAGAAGGGCGCCCCGGCTGGCACCTGGAATGCTCCGCGATGATCCACAAATACTTCGGCAATGATTTCGACCTTCATTCCGGCGGTGTGGACTTGGTATTTCCCCATCACGAGAACGAAGCGGCCCAATCACGCTGCGCCTGCGGAGGCGGTTTTGCGCGCCTGTGGTTCCATATCGCCCACCTGCTGGTGGACGGCGGCAAAATGTCCAAGTCCCTGGGCAATATGTACACGCTGGAAGACCTAGAGAAACTGGGCCACAAACCGGAAGCCGTGCGCTACGTGCTGGCAGGCGGCTACTACCGCCGGCCTCTGAATTTCACTCTTTCTTCCCTGGAAGATGCCAGAGGCGCCTTGAACCGCATGGCCAAATTCGACGCACAGCTCCGAACCGCCGCAGGAATGGATAACATCCCTTCCTACGACGAGTTTCGCGTGTCCCGTCCTGAACTGGGCCTTTTCCAGCCTGCATGGGACAGCCTGAACGATGACCTGAACACTCCGGAAGCTCTGGGCCACGTCTTCACCGCCATGAGAAAAGCGGAGGTTCCCTCTCTGACTCCCGAAGAGGCTCTTCATATGCGGCATGCCTTCCATTTCATCCTGAACGCTTTCGGCATTATACTGCCGAAAGAGGAAAAAGAAGAAGCCCCGGAGGAAGTACGTACGCTGGCGGAACAGCGCTGGCAGGCCAAGCAGAGCAGGGATTGGGCGGAAGCCGACCGTCTCCGGGCTGCAGTAACGGCCCTGGGCTGGACTATCAAGGACCGGAAGGATGACTATGACATCGTCAAAAGCTAAGACAGAAAATTCCTGACAATCCGTTAACCGACAATTACACATCCGGGCAATGCTTTTCCAGTATTGCCCGGATTTTTTTCGATCAGGACAAAAGGGAGCTGGCCTGCATCATTCCTTCCATATTTCATTCTTCGATTAATCAAGTCAATTAAAGCGCTTTAAAGACACCTTCATTCTTACACATAAAAACGCAAATCTGTTCCTTCTTCTGAAAGATTCTTTTTTCTTTAATATTAAATATTTCTTCATACATCGAATTTGAAATCCGAAGTCAATGAAATTTTTTGATACAAAATGTCTTAGAAAAGCTGAAAAGAGTGAAGAAGGAGCTGGAAAGACGGGGAGAAACTATATGAATAAATATTCAATAATATCACCATTAATGATTTATGTATTTTTCAAAATAATTTGAAAGCTTTTTCGGATTTCAAATTCGTTTTGATCCGGCCATGCGCAAAAGTTTGGCGGCTGTATTTTTTTCCAGTGTCATGATGGGAACAGCATTACTGGCTTCAAACGCCGATGCTTCCACCCTTCTTTACGGACTGGATTTCAACAATTTGAATGAGCAGAATTTAACCAACCTGGGGAGCGGAACAACCGCTATCAACGGAACAGCCGGGTACATTAACTGGACCGGCGACAATGTTCCCCTCGGTGATGGAGGCTATGCCCACAGAGTGAACGGCGCAACATTCAATATCAGCAACAGTGGCGGCATTGACGGCATCAACCTTTCCACCGGATTCAGCGTCGGCCTCCATCTGAAGAACGGCAACAATCCCGTCTGGCAGGATGCCCTTTCCATCACATTCGGTAACACAACCATCAGGGTGGAAATGAATGCTTCCAACCAGTGGGTGATTTACAACGGTGCCGACATAGGTATTCCGCAAGGAACTCTTCTCTTCCAGACAGACCCCGGCAACTGGGATTACCTGGGTCTGACCTTCCAAGGCGACAAAATGAATGTGTACAAAAACGGCCAGTTGACCAATTCCATCACGACCGGCCTTTCAGATTCCACCCTCGTTACCGGCATCAGGGGAGGAGGCGAACATGCCGCTACTAATTCCCAGGTCTATATAGACAACGTGGCCGTTTATGACGGCGTGCTCAATGGCAACGATTTCGCCTACCTGAGCCAGAATGCCATGCCTGCCGAACTGGTTCCGGAACCGGCCACTGCTTCACTGAGCCTTCTCGGGCTGGCTTCCCTGCTTATGCGCAGAAGAAGAAAGTAACCCCCGTCTTTAAACATTTCAAAGCCGTTTTTCCCCACAGGAAAACGGCTTTTTCTTTTCCGGGGAGCAAAACGCTCCCTGCCGAATATTCCGGCATGACTGAAATATCGGTATCCTCCCCGGAGCTTAAGGATATTTGTGGTTGATCATGCCCGTCAGGGCCTACAGAATGCGCGCCGAACTTTTTCCGTCCACTTTTTTCATGCCGCGCCGCCAAAAAACCCTTGGGCACATTGCCGCCCTGCTGACTATCCTGATCTGGGGCACAACCTTCGTCTCCACCAAAGTGCTGCTGCGGGACTTTACGCCCGTTACGGTGCTCTTCACGCGCTTTGTCATCGGCTACGCCTTCCTCTGGTGCCTGAAACCACGCCTGATGCCTTTCTCCGGCTGGAAAAAGGAACTCCTGTTTGCCGGAGCCGGTTTAACGGGAGTCACTCTGTACTTCCTGCTGGAAAACATCGCCCTGACGTACACACTGGCTTCCAACGTGGGAATCATCGTGGCCGTGGTACCGTTCTTCACAGCTCTTCTGGCCCACTTCCTGATCAAGGGGGAACGGTTCACGCCGCGCTTTTTCCTGGGTTTTGTCGCCGCGTTCTCAGGCATCTTCCTCATCATGGCGAATGGAGCCTTCGTTCTGGAACTGAATCCGGCAGGCGACCTGCTGGCCCTGGGGGCGGCCCTTGTCTGGGCGGTTTATTCCATCCTGATGAAAAAAATCGGCGTCAATACGTCCAACATGGTAGCCTGCACGCGCCGCATTTTCTTCTACGGCATCGTGATGATGGTGCCGGCCCTGTCTCTGCTGCCGGTGAACTTTGACTGGGATCTGTTCATCCGGCCCGTCAACGCCGCCAATCTGCTGTATCTGGGCTTCTTTGCCTCCGCCCTGTGTTTCCTGGCCTGGAGCCGGGTGGTGGAAGTGCTGGGAGCCGTCAAATCCAGCGTCTATATTTACATGGTCCCGGTTGTGGCCGTGATAGCCTCCGCTATCATCCTAGGAGAACGCCTGACATGGATTTCCGGAACGGGACTTCTTCTAACTATCTGCGGCGTAATGATTTCCGAATCCAAAAAGAAGAAGTGAATTCCTGAAAGCGGTGTGCTAATCCGCTGTCAACGCAAAAATCTCACTGGAAGTCCATTGCTAGAAAAAATGATTCCAGAATGGATTGGAATCTATTGTTTGCGGAAGATTTGAGTCTTTATATTTAGGAATCTTCTATCTTTCATCAGAGTTGACTCTCTTGCGGATTAGCACTCCGTTATAATTTTTAAAGAAGAAATTAAAAAATATTTTTATGAGCGCTCATGAAAATGGCCCTATTTGTATTTCACAATTATTTATGCATGTTCCAACTGCAGTACTAGCAATTTCATTATTTTTACTCTCTTCCTGCGGAACAATCATGCACGGAGGCACGCAAAAAATCGGCATATCAAGTACTCCTATAGGGGCAGATGTAACAGTTGATGGCAAACCGGAAGGCAAAACGCCAGTAATTGTCAAGATGGACAGAAACAGCAATCACACCATTCTTGTTGCAAAGAAAGGTTACCAGCCTGCTTCTGCCACACTCACAAATTCAATTTCTGGATGGGTATGGGGAAATATTCTTTTTGGGGGTCTCCTAGGTTTAGCGGTGGACGCAATATCTGGAGGTTTATATACACTTGATCCGGAGAATGTAAACCTCTCTCTTCATCAATAAAAATCTTAAGCTCATTCACTGTAACATTCTTCTCAAAGAACTGTCCTGCATCCAAATATGTTTATAACACGGTTTCCGCCTCAATGCGGGCTTCCGTCTCCTCAATCTCTTCAGAAAGTTCCGCCCATTGGGAAAAGCATGCTTCCAACTGGCGGTCGGCCTGCTGGAAACGCATGGTCAATTCCATCACGGCATCCGTGTCCGCCGCTGTTCCCGGCTGTTCCAGACGGGTCGTGATGTCCGTTTTTTCCGTTTCAAGACGGCTTATTTCCGCTTCCAGGCCTTCCAGTTTTTCCTGGAGGGGACGAAGCAGGCGCGTCTTTTTCTGGCGGATTTCCGCCTCCATGCGCCTGCGTGCCTTCCGGTCCCCCCCGCCGCCCTGCTCCGTTCCTCCGGCGGAGGCAGAACGCGCTGCAGCGCCCAAGGCCTGGTCACGCTCCACCTTTTCCAGATAATCGGATACGTTGCCTATGTACAGGCGCGGCTTTTCCCCCGGCACGAATTCCAGCACCTTGGTAACAATGGGGTCCAGAAAGCTGCGGTTGTGGGAAACAATGCAGTAGGAACCCGGATACTCGGCCAGGGCTTTTTGAAGGACCTGCTGGGACTGAATGTCCAAATGGTTCGTAGGCTCGTCCAGGATCAGGAAATTGGCGGGATGCAGCAGCATGCAGACCAGGGCCACGCGGGACCGCTCCCCTCCGGACAACACTCCCACGCGTTTATGCACGTCGTCCCCCCGGAACAGGAAGCAACCCAGCAGATTCCGCACCATGGGGGCGGATTCCCGCGTTGCAGCCGCTTCTACGCATTCCAGCACCGTCTTGTCCGGGTCCAGATCGTCGGCGTGGGTCTGGGAGAAAAAGGCGATCCGGGTATGGTGGCCCATTGTGACATGTCCCGCAGTCGGTTCCTCCCCGCAGGAAATAAGGCGGGAAAAAGTGGACTTGCCCGCTCCGTTCACGCCCACGATGGCGATGCGGTCGCCCTTGACGATTTCAAAGTCAAACTTGTCCAGAATGGAAATGGGGCCGTAATTTTTAGAGACCTTTTCCAGTTTGACGACGGAATGGCCTCCCGCCGGGGGAGTAGGGAAGTGAAAGTCCATCACGGCGTCGTCTTCCTCCACCTCAATCAGTTCCACCTTTTCCAACTGCTTGATGCGGGACTGCACCAGGGAAGCCTTCGTGGCCTTGTAGCGGAAACGGTCGATGAATTCCTTCGTTTTGGCTATTTCCCGGTCCTGGGCCTTTTTCTGGCGCAGAAGGATTTCCTTCCTCTGTTCGCTTTCCTTCAGAAAGTAGGAGAAGTTTCCCGCATATTCCTCCGCACGCCCGTGATAAAAGGCGATCGTCCGGGAAACCAGGGAATCCAGCAGGGCCACGTCATGGGAAATGATCACGATGGCACCGCGGTAGGTGCGCAGATATTGTTCCATCCACCGCTGGGACTGGATATCCAAATGGTTGGTAGGCTCGTCCAGCAGCAGCACTTCCGGCCCGCGAAGAAGAAGCTTCGCCAGAGCAATGCGCATTTGCCAGCCGCCGGAGAATTCGCCGCAGTCCCGGTCGAAATCCCGGTCCTTGAATCCGAGGCCGCGCAGAATGGATTCCGTCCGCGGCCGGAGACGGGCGGTGTCATGGGCGTTCAGCACGAGTTCCAGCTCCCCGATTTCATTGAGCACTTCGGAATAGGCGGCTGAACGGGGGTCCAGCCCGGCCATGTCCTGCGTCAGCGCATCAATACGCTGCTGAATGTCCATCAGGTCCGCAAAAGCCGACATGGCTTCGTCAACCAGTTTGCGCCCCCGGACGTGAATGCCCTCCTGCGGCAAATAACCCACCTGGCAGTGTTTGGAATGAATGATGGAACCGGAGTCCGGCTCATTGAGGCCGGCAATGCATTTCATCAGCGTGGACTTGCCCGCGCCGTTATGCCCCGCCAGGGCAATGCGCTCCCCGTCCTCAATCGTGAAGGAGAGATCGTTGAACAATACGCGCGCGCCATATTGCACGCGCAGATTTTGAACGGCCAGAACCATGTGCCGGAATCAATCATCGGGACAGGCGGCGCGGAAAACGTTCCTCGAACGTTTCTGCGCCGCCTCCACCGTTTTTCCTTTTAATCCTTATTTGCCGAGGACCTTGTTCCACGCGGCGATACGGTCAGCCTGCTCCGTGAACAGGTCGGCGGTGTCGTCTTCAATCGTGATGCGGGAAATGGTATCTCCCTGCTCGATGGAGTCCACCACGTCCTGGCCTTCGGTCACTTTGCCGAAGACGGTGTGCTTGCCGTTCAGCCAGTCGGTAGGCACATGAGTGATGAAGAACTGGGAGCCGTTGGTACCGGGGCCCGCATTCGCCATGGAAAGTACGCCGGGGCCATCATGCTTGAGGTCCGGGCGGCATTCGTCTTCAAAACGGTAGCCGGGGCCTCCCATGCCCGTCCCGGTGGGATCGCCGCCCTGGATCATGAAATCCGGAATCACGCGATGGAATTTGAGGCCGTCGTAAAAGCCGCGGGAAGCCAGGTTCAGGAAGGAAGCCGCCGTCACGGGCGTCTTGGAAGCGAACACCGTCAGCTTGATGTCTCCCTTGGAAGTATGGATGGTAATATTCTTGTCGGTTGCCATGCACGCATGTTAAACGCATGGAAAGGCATGGTAAAGGCTGTATTGCGTGCAAATAGAGGGCCTGTTCCTTATTGGTCCCTCCCAATTCCTTTTCACTTTCCTACGCTGGTGCGCAGGGATTTGTCGCGCGTTTACGCACCTCTTTATGATGCTGTCTCCAGTCCATGTTGCGGAAGACCATTTGCCGCATTTCATGGATGAAAAAAGAAATGGCGCAGGGACTGCGGCGGCCCCATCCTCACTTCGGAGAATACGTTAATTCATCCGTCGGGAATACCCGATTCCGAACGTAGCGTTCCGGAAATCCCCAAGGTTTCCGGCTTTCCTCCCCCCCTTATTTCAACCGTTCCATCATTAAAAGGAACCCGCCAGGTACTTCCGGAAAGAATTCTTTTTCATCTTCCTTTTCAGGAGGGTAACATACCCGCAATTTCCCCGGAACAGGCCGTTCCGGCCTGTCATGATAGCCGGCGATGACAGGAGGCATGATTGATTTTCCCTGTAAAAGGGATGAATTTGCATCATATGAGCGAAGAAATGGTAGAAGAATTCGTTACGGTTGAATCTATCTTTGTGCGTGGACGCAACTGCCTGGCGCTTAGAGCGAAGTTCTCACCCCTGTTTACGGACTACTATCTTCATCTCATGCAGTACGGCCTGCGCAATGAAGAGATTTACGACAGCCTGCTGAAAGAGCTGATGGCCTATTTCACGCTGTACATGGTTGCCCGCCCCTGGGCGGAACAGCATGCGTGGACAGTCAATCTGAAAACTCCGATCGTGGCCAACCTGTTCGTTTCCGGATCATCCCTGACGGAATCCGTCGTAGGCCGCGTCTTCACGCAGGACGTAAAAGAGCCGGAAGAGAATACGCTGTATTCCACCATGCTCTGCAAGGGGCAGGAGCCGCGTTATTCCGTCGTTCCCATTCCCGGTGTATCCCCCGCCCAGTGGGTGGAGGAATTTTACAAGCAGAGTGAACAGAGAACGGCACGCTGCATTGAGTTGCCGGACGAATGCTATACGATGGTGACGGCCCAGCCGGACGCCGACGAGGAATGGCTCAATTCCCTCAATCAGGAAAAGATGGCCCATCTGGAAGAAAACGAAAATACGCGCGTGCTGGAAACCCGCCGCTTCCGTTTTTATTGCGGCTGTACCCTGGACCGCATACTTCCAACGCTCAAGGCGCTCCAGGAGAAAGAGAAAGATTTGTTCCAGGGAGAAAATGAGCTGGAAATCACCTGCCCCAGATGCGCCGCCATCTACCGCGTGACGAGAGAAAATCTGGAAGATTGAGACATACACGATTTCTTTCTGACAATTAGCCTTTTCGGCAACGAAATTCGTGCTTAAACTTTCCTCGTGCCGACTTGTCCGAAGTGCTTACATAATTTCCACCGCGGGGCGGAATCATTGTGCCCTCACTGCGGCTTTTCCCTGGAAAATCTGGACAAGAAATACGGCAGGGATTCCATCCCCTACCGCCGCGTGTGCGACAACGCGGGAGCGCTCCGCCAGCAGGACCGCGTGAAGCTGAACGCCCTGCTGGAAAAACTGGAACGCCGCATTCCCCCCGTTCTTCTTTCCGTCTATTTTCCCAATATTCTGGAGCCCTTCTCCCTGATTCCCCACAGTTTCTGGATGATGAACCACCTGATGGTGGATGAAGCCGGATTTCCCAATCACCAGGGCCCCCTCGATCCGCAGTGGCTGCTGGTTCTGGTGCTGGATGTGCGGACGGATACGGCTTGCTTTATGTGGGGATACGAACTGGATCCCTATGTGGAACCGGACCTGATCAACAAGTCCATCATGAAAGCCCGCATTCCCCTCCGGGAAAGCATGCTTCTGCACGCCGCGGGCTCCATCATGAAGGACGCCGTCCACCTCGTGGCCCGGAAGGCGCGTTCCAAGGTCAGGCATCCCATGAGGTACGGTCTTACGCTGCCCGCTCCGGCAGAAAGGAAAGGAGGCGGTGCGGCATGAAAAAGCTCCTGCCTGCGGCCATGCTTTTCATGGCGGTCCTGACGGCCCCCGCTCAGGAGCTTCCCCTCCTGAAATGGTCTTCCAAAGACCAGCAGTCCCTGATGAAGGGAACATGGTGGGAAAGCCATGCCCCCATCCTCCCCCCCGTGGAAGCCGCCGTTTCTCCGGTTCCCTCCGCGCCGGAAGCGCCTGCGGACGCAGATTCCCCCGCCGTGGACCCCATTCCGGAGGATTTCACGGATGTAAACGAATATTTCCTGCCGGAATATATCCGGACCACGACAGGGCTGATAGATCCGCAAAAGCTGCTTGGAGAAGTGGAGAGGAACGACGTCATTGAACTTATCCGGCTCATCAAGGACCGCTACAACGTCAATCTGTTTGTCAGCATCTTCGCCGCCGGGCAGAAGGTCCCCCCCTCCGTCAACGCCCCCACCATCGCGCGCCAGATTTTCAAGGACAAGGAACGCAACCTGCTGCTGCATTTCCATATGGGGGATATCAAAAGCGCCCAGATAGCCCTGGATCCCGACCTCAGCTCCCATCTGGGGGATGCCGGACGGCGCGATTTGCTCTACCAGGTGAAGCAGGACGCTTCCCGCTTCACCAATCCGCAGGACGAGCTGATCACGGCCATGATTTCCCTGGCCCGGAGAACGGAAGCCAATATGGCCGCCGCCCCCAAGCCTGCCCTGCCCGCTCTGGAAGCGGACAATCCCGAAAGCATCCCGGAAGCCAATATAACCATCCTGGAGACGGAGGAAACCCCGGAATCCCACCTGCACGTCCTGATGAAGGCCTGGATGTCCTTCGCCCTGG
The DNA here is from genome assembly GCF_036417355.1 of Akkermansia sp. RCC_12PD. Classification (NCBI taxonomy): domain Bacteria; kingdom Pseudomonadati; phylum Verrucomicrobiota; class Verrucomicrobiia; order Verrucomicrobiales; family Akkermansiaceae; genus Akkermansia; species Akkermansia sp. RCC_12PD. The sequence continues at coordinate 953,776 of NZ_CP143889.1, forward strand.
CGAATGTTGCGGGCATCATCCTGCATGTCTCCGCACTGGTTTCCCTGGCGGTTCTCTGGCTGGTCTGGAAAAACAAGCGGGTAGTACGCCTGCTTCCGTCGGAACCGGATAAAAGGCTTGGCGCCCCGCACGGGGCCTCCCAGAGCCGCCCTGTCAATTACTGCATGCAGGAAGGTCGTCATCCTGACTCCATCGGCCGCAGGCAGATGCGGCAGCATATGCGCGACGTATCATGACGGCAGCCCTTCCATCCCCTGAAATCCACGCCGTTCTGAACGATGCCGGAGAACTGGAACTTACCCCGGCCCATGCTCCGGACGGGGCCGTTATCCGTGTGGACCTCAATGCGGATTCTTCCCGCATGCTGTGCACGCAGGGGCAGTACCTGGCCCCCATCCAGGCGCCTCCGGGGACGCGCATACGCTACCGCCTTTTTACGGGCAAAAAGGGAATCGGAGAACCGGAAACCTTCGTCATGCCGGGAATCCCCTCCATTTCCCCCGTTCCTTCCACGCTGGTTCCCTGCACCCAGAACAGGGATTTCCTGATCTACGACTGGCCCGCACGGCATGAAGCGGTCTGCCGCCTGGTCCGGGAAACACATCCGGACCTGCTTTTCATCGGAGATTCCATCACCCATTTCTGGGGAGGGAATCCCGTGGACGAGCCGCACCGTGACATCCTTCAAAAATCCCCGGAGACCTGGGCCGCATGCACAGAGGGCATGAGAGCCGCCAATCTGGGATTCGGCTACGACCGCGTGGAAAACGTCCTGTGGAGGCTACGCCACGGAGAGCTGGACGGCGCCGCCGCAGACGCCGTGTGCGTGGTGCTGATCGGCACGAATAATTTTGCGGAAAACACGGACGAAGAAATCCTGCTGGGCATTCGCGCCGTATGCGGGGAAACCAGGAACAGGCTCACCGGAGCTTCCATCATTCTTCAGGGATTTTACCCGCGCAACAGCGGCCGGGAGGGAACGGCGGAGCGCATTGCCTCCATCAATCTGCGCTTGGAGGCCCTGGCCACCGAGCAAGGTTTTTTTTACACGGAACCGGGACGGCTGATGGCGGATGAATCCGGCCGAATTCCGGCGGAGCTTTCCTCCGACGGCCTGCATCCATCCGCTTCAGGATATGAACGGATAGCCTCTGTTCTCGCTCCCGTCATCCGCCGGGCGGCGGAAGAAAGAAAAAATGACACGGCCAAGAAACCTTCCTCCCCTTCCGGGGTTTCTGTAATAGAACCCCCAACGGAATAATCACGATGAACGAACAGGACGATACAAAACTCTGGCAACTGCTCGGCCATGCTTCCCAGACGGCTCCGGGGGATGGCTTTGCCCGTAAGGTCATGATGCGTATTGCCGAAGAGGAACGCGCACAGTCCGCTCCCGTAGAATCCATCCGAAGCTTCAAGTGGAATTCCTTCCGCATCTGGGCCTCCTCCGCAGCGGCGCTGGTCGTCGGGGTAATCGGCATTTCCGTACTGATGGAGCCTGCGGCACCGGAAGCCCCCTCCATCTCCGTCGCTTCCCTGAACATCGACGATGTGCTTGTGGAAGAGGCCGGGCTCGCCCTGGGCCAGGAAAACCTGATGGATGCCATTTGTACTCTGTCTTCCATGGAAACGGGCGTCATTTCTTCCGACAGCATTCAAGACCTGCTTCTTTAACTCTTAAAAATAGTGAATTAGGTACGCATCCGGCACTGGTTTTTGCAAGCTTTTCCAAAAAATGGTACAAGTCTTTATCCGCCGTCCATGGCCGCCCTGCCAACCCATTCCCCCGTTTTCATCCGTCAGGCCGCGCCTGCGGATTTTCCCGCTTGGATGGAAATGACCGCAACCGTCCGGGACGATTTTCCCGGCATGGCTCCTGCTGATCATCGTGGCGTCATGGAACGGTGCACTGCCAGAAATACGGCCTTTGGCGCCTGGACGGAAGGAGAACTTGCCGGAGGAACGGCATTCTCCCCAAAGCACGGCGGAATCGGCTTTCTGGTCGTCCGGCCGGGATACAGGAGGCGCACGGCATCGGAAGCCTGCCGGCCCGGAAGGCTCTTTCCTGCATGCCGCCGGACCGCGAGGCATTCGTCCATGTTCATCCGGCTACTTTCTCCGCACGCTCCCTGTTCCTTTCCCTGAGCTTCCGGGAAAGTGAATTCATCCGGCGGGGTGGACAGGTTTACCAGACCCTGCTTCCCTCTTCCGAACGGCTGAAGGGAATAGTGGGCCAAAGCCGGAATTTGCCCGCTGCCGGCGGTTGCCTTTGACGGACGCTTTTTCATGGGTTACAAAGAAAGACATCCATGCAGGACTTTCTTTCCACAGTCATTCTTCTGTTCATTGTCATCGATCCCGTGGGACTGGCGCCGATGATCCAAGGAATGATGAAAAAATACACGCCGGAGAAGCAAAAGGCCATTCTGAAAAGGGAACTGGTTTTTGCGCTGTTCTTGTTGCTCCTGTTCTTTTTCTCCGGAAAATTCCTGCTGAACCTGCTCGGTCTGGAACCGGCTACCCTGAACATTTCCGGCGGAATTCTGCTGTTCCTCGTGGCTCTGGGAATGGTGTTTCCCGCCAAGGATATGCTCACGTCCGCGGCCCATGCGTCCGGAAAGAACGAACCTTTCATCGTTCCCATCGCCATGCCGCTGATGGCAGGGCCTTCCTCCCTGGCCATCATCATGCTGCATGCTTCCCAGAGCCCGGACAGCATTTCCCAGATGACTTACGCCGCCGCCATCATCACGGCGTGGCTGCTTTCCGGTCTGGTCCTTTTCATCGCTCATAAATTCCTGCGCCTGCTGGGGGAAAAAGGGACAGTCGCCCTGGAGCGGCTGATGGGCATGGTGCTCATCATGATTTCTGTTCAGATGTTCATGAATGGCCTGGCGGGATACGGCGTCAAATAGAACAGAAATTCGACCATGATCTGGCTCCTTCACGGCAACTTGGGATCTCCGGCGGACTGGAAGCCCGTCATGGATGCGTTGCGTTCCAACGGAATCGAATCCCGCGCTCTTAACCTCTGGAAATATCTGGAATGCTGCCCTAAAAGCCTTCCCGAAATGGGCCGCGTGCTTTGCTCTGAAATTGCCGCACAGGACAAGCGCCCCTATATCTGCGGCTATTCCCTGGGAGGAAGACTGGCCATGCACGCGGTTCTGGCACATTCCCCACTCTGGAAGGGGGCCATGTTCATCAGCGCCAACCCCGGTCTGAAGAATGAAGAGGAAAAGGCCGCGCGCCGCGCCGCGGATGCGGAATGGGCCGTTAAATGTCTCTCCACCCCCTGGGAGAATTTTTTAAGGGAATGGGATGCGCAGGCCGTGTTTGGCGGAGAAGCGGGAAATCCTGGCCGCTCCTCCCTGAAACCGTGGCGCAAGTCCATCTCCCGCGCGTTTATTGACTGGTCCGTGGGCGCCCAGGAAAACCTGGCTCCGCTCCTCAAGCAGTCCCGTGTTTCCCAATTATGGATAGCCGGGGAACGGGACTCCAAATTTACTGCCCTTGCCCGCCGGGCAGCGGGGGACAAGGCGGTGATCATCCCCCATGCCGGCCATCGGCTTCCTCTGGAAGCTCCGGAAAAACTGGCGAAATGCCTGCAACAACTAATCACTGCAACTTATGAATGATTCAGGAATCCCGGATGCGGAAGACTTGAGAAAACTGGTGGAGGAAATAGCCCAGGCCCACATCCCATTCGGCATGTACGGCCCGGCCAAATACCCGCCCAAGGGATGCCCCCTGATGGATGTGCCTCAGGAATATCTGGCATGGTTCCAGGCCAAGGGGTTCCCCAAAGGCAAACTGGGACGCCTGATGGAACAATGCCTGCTCCTGAAGGGGAACGGGCTGGACAACCTTTTCGACCCCTTCCGGAAGGCCAATGGCGGCAGGACGAAGAAGAATGGCCGCCGCCGCGTGTGGGATTTCGAGAATGAATGATACTGCACGGCCAGCGGAACAATCCTGATTTTCCGTCTGTTGCAAACAGATGGACGCTTGAAGATTCTCCTACCGGGCCACCAGTCCCTTCCAAGAGCAGAAGCATTCCGCGGCCGGGGAAGAAACGAACGCCTAATTCATTAGAGTCTGGTGCTTTTTCAGCAATTCCGCCTTCAAGCGTTCCGGAAAGGTTCTGGCATTGAATGAACGTGCATCTTCCCCGCACGTTCCCTTTCATACAAACGCGCCGGAATATCCGTACTCATGCTGTTGATGAAATAATAGCTGAACATCTCCAGAACGGTTCCCAGGGAGTTGGGGATTGCTACCCGGAAGAGGGGTTTTACCCAGGCCCTCCTATTCAGGGAAACCGTATCCTCCCATCCCTTGTTCATTTTTCCACGGAACTTTTTCCATCATCTAGGAAGTGGTGAAAAAGCCAGGACGGCATGCCCATCAATCCAACGAGATCAGAGGAAGCCACCGTTACGCCGCCGGAGGAATATTCCCTGAACCGCCCGGCGCATAGTAGCTGGACCATCAATTCAAGTGCGTCCTGCCTGCCGTAATAATACAGCACAAACACATTTCCGGCTCCGGTTCCCATATAATTACCGTCATAGGGGCGGTCCGCCACGTTTCCCCAGTTGTAACTCCAGTCGCAATACACCCGTCCCTACTTCAGAAGCATGCCGCCCGAATGGACGGAGAGGTTCAGATTCATATTCACGGATTCCCAAATACCCCTGTTTCCGGTTTCTTTCATCCGTGTTGGACCACAGGTACGCATTGTTCCCAGGGGTTCTTTTTTCCTTATTCCCGCACTCAGGAAGAGCTTCTCCATTGGCTTCAGAAAAGGCGGGAGAAGCGGCAGGCTCATCATGCCGGATTTGCCACCGACAAAAACAATACGGCCCCGTTTTCCGGTTGAATTATTACCGGAAAACGGGGCCGCTCGAATAGACGCCCTTACAATTTTTTAGTATTCAGCTTTTTGTCCACCAGCATGCCGTCCTTGAGTTTCAAATCAAATTTGACATCCCTTCTGGCCTTGAATTTCAACACAAAGAGTTCCTTGGTACCTTCTACCGGCTCCTTGTCACCGATGTTGACGAAGGTGGGGTACAGTGCCTTGTCACCATTCGTATGAAGCCTGTCGTTCGTCAGGTTTTCCATTTTATTCATGCCCGTGACCTCCACACCCACGAATTCATAGTCTTTGGGATCATACGGGAGGGCAAAGCTCAAGGCATTCACCAGACTGAGTTTCTGCCCTTTGACAGTCACTTTGGCGATGTCTCCCTTGCCGTATCTCTTTTTATCCGCACTGATTAGAAGCTTGCCGCCCAGTTCCGCTTTCTTTTTTCCGGCGGTGGCGTCCTTCTGTTTTTTGGCATCTCCCTTATCCTGGTCGGCATCCTCCTGCGGCTGGTCGGAGTCATCTTCCAACTGAGTGGCGACAACAGAGATGTCATAGGCGTCAATAAGGCCGTTCCTGTTGATATCTCCATTGCTGATATAGCCCTCGAAGTCGGAATCCCCTTTCCTCAATCCCGTGTAGTTGATGTAGGAGGTAAGGTCGTTCCTGTCGATCTTGCCGTCATTGTTGATATCGCCCGGAAGGTAGCTTTCCGTTCCCGGCACCTTGAAGACGTAGATTTCCCGGCCTGAACCGTAGCCTCCCACGCCTTCGGTTATATTCAGCTTGATGTAACGGGCGGTGGGAGCATCCTTGAACCCGAAGATTTTCACTTCATTGTTCTTGTCCCACTGGAAGGTTCCGGCCTTCGTCCAGGTTTCCTTGTCCATGCTGTAGTAGACGGTGCCCTTCAGAAGGGTGCCATTCCCGGCGTCTTCACGGGGAACGTAATGGAATTTTTCAATCTTGTTGATTGTTTTCAGATCCATGACTAAATCAAACGGGATGGCCTTCGCACCATATTTCGTGTGCCAAGCATCCTTTTCCTTGAAGTCAAACAGCTTGGTCAGGGAATTGCCCTGGTTTTCCGCAGTTGTTTCACCAACAATTCCTTCAATGGCGAATTCAAGCGGATTCGCCTGAGTTTTGGCATTAAAGGCCGTCCAATCCGAATGACCATCGCGGTTGACGGCACGCAACTTGAAGGAGTAGGGAGTTTCGGCTTCCAGATCTTCAAACAGGAATTCCGTACCTTTGATAGTGGTGTACAGCATGCCGCCGAACTCGATTTCATAGTAATCCGCATTGGCTACGGCATTCCAGGTGGGTTTCAGCGTGTAGGCAGCCGTGTTTTCTTCCGTAACTCCGGCATTCCCGGGAGCGGACAGAGGACCGGATGAGAGGCGGTATTTTTCCGCAGGCTGGAACTGGAAGCCTTCCACGGAAAGCACAACGGGATTTGCCGTAACGTCCGTCGCTGCCAGTTTCACCAGGAGCTGAGGATTTTTGGCAATCACTTTCTTTTCAAAATCGCTTCCCTTCGTGGCGAATTTGTTCAGGTTGGGAGCGGCATCGTAAAAATAAACATTCTCCCGTGACAGGAAATCGTCTTTGGACGCCGCTTCTGCCAGTTCCAGATTGTCCTTGCCAAGCCGTGCGGAAACTTTGTCCGGCTTCCGCGTCACGTTGATGCGGAATTCCGTCGATTTTTTCTTGTCGAATCCGGTGAAGTCGCCAACTGCCGGATGAACGGTTACGGTCACGTTATTATTGCCGTCAAGGTCCGATTCAATCCGGGTTCTGACGCTTTTGCCCTGCCGGTATTCCTCCGTTACGCCGTCGTCGTCGTACGTGGTGAAAGAACTGCGGCCATGGGGGTAAATTTCATATATCCGGTGGTTCGGATTTATTTCCGATACGTTGTTGTTCGGGCCCGTCATGGGAATGATGGCTCCGTTTTTCACGAAGACGGGCAATTTCCAGACGGGGGCGTCAAAACAGTTGTAGATTTTACCCCCTTCGTACAAGTCGCCCGTAAAGTAGTCGATCCACTGGCCTTCCGGCAGATAAATGCCGTGGCGGATGTCGTTGCCCTCCTTGTCCGCGTTCGTTTCCTGGTAGACGGGAGCCACCAGGAAAGAGGGGCCGAAGAGGAACTGGTACTGCGTCGCCTTGCCCAATGTATAGGGATTGGGATATTCCAGGAACATGGCCCGGACCATCGGCATTCCGCTGACGGATTCTTCCGCGATGCTGTAGGCATACGGGATGAGTTCCGATTTGAGTTTCAGATACCACCGGTTGATGGAGGTGGCGGGTTCCCCAAATACATGGGGATATTTTTCATTGGCTCCCCAACCGTCCATGTTGAGTTCCATGGGGGTAAAGGTTTTCCATTGGAAATCGCGGATGTTGACTACGGGATTCTTCCCACCGAAGATGCCGTCCATATCCGAACAGATGTTCGGCTGGCCAGACAGGCCGGAGCCGATGTAGGTAGGAATATGGAAACGGATGTATTCCCAGGCTCCGCCCGTCTGGTCGCCTGTCCAGATGCCGGCATAACGCTGGGTTCCGGCCCAGCCGTCCAGGGAAATGATGAACGGGCGGCTGTTGTTCCCGTAATAGGTCATGATCTGGGCGACGTCCGTAATACCGTTCAGTCCGAAGGAATAGCCGGGCCCTACCCAGGCGACGTCCGTTTTCAATACGCGTATCCCGGCGTCCCTGACTTCCTTGACAATGTCACGCTGCAGAAGGGCGCTTATCTCCGGTTTGGGATGCAGATCCGACTGAGTCCACAAGCCGATTTCCACTCCGTTTTTCAGAGCGTAATCAGTCAGGCTTTTCAAATTCGCAATATTTCCGTCCAGAGTGTCCGTCTGTCCATAACCGGCGCCGTAGCCGTCATTCGGGAGGAGCCAGCCCAGGGGCATGTCATGGGCCTTGTAGCGGTCGATCACGGCACGGGCGGAAAACTGGTAGTTGTCCAGTTCTCCATTCAGGGATTCCCTGATTCCTCCATTGTCCTTCTGGCTCTCCTTGTATCTCTTGCCGTCTTCAAACAGAATGCCTTTTTCATCTTCCTTCCAGTAGTCCCTGTTGTAGGCGTTCAAATGCCCCTGGTAGAAGGCGAATTTGGGCAGCAGAACGGGATTTCCCGTCAACTGGTAAAACTTTTGCAGCAGGTTGACCGCTCCGTCGTCAACCATGAAGAAGACATCCAGATAATTTTCATCATGGCTGAGATTGACGATGCCTTTTTCCCTGGCGCCGAAATCATACTGCCCCTTCTTGAACGTATGCCACAGAAGTCCGTAGCCGTTTGTGGACCAGTAGAAGGGAGTGGGGGAGGCTACGCCTCCATCCGTCCAGCTGTTCTGGTTTTCAATGGAGATTACTTTCCCCTTGTGCGAGAAGCGTCCGTTCTGCACGCCTCCTCCGTAGAAGTATTCTTCCGGCCCCGTTTTCAGGGACAGAGTGGTTTTGCCCTTTTCAAAAAGGACGGGAGCCGCCTGCTCAACAACCACTGTTCCGGTTTTCAAATCAACGATTTTGATCAGGGAAGTCTTCTTGTCAATTTCCACCCTGATTTTTCCCGTGGTGATTGTGACCATATTCCCTTGGTTGCCAACATCCAGTCTGGACACGGCCTTCCTGGGCTGCCCGACCAGTATTTTAGCTTCGGGCTCCGCTTTCGGGTCCCGGATAATTCCTCCCGAATCGTCGCGGAAAAGGCGGAAGATGTTGTCCCCGTAAAAGTCGAAGGTCATCCGGTGGTCTTTCCCGAGCAGCACCTCGACGGCCGAAGGATTGATTTTCCGGGCATCCTCCACCAGCGGGGCCTGCCGCCCTTCCTGCGGCCCACCCTGGGCGGAAAAGGCAAAGCCGGAGAAGAAGAGAGACACGCCGCAGGTCATTAAAACAGTTTTCCTCAGCATGCTGCTGTCAGTTGAGTTTCCCATTATCATATCATTTTTATCACGTCAGCCGGAACACCGTCTCAAAATGAACTCCAATAATCAATCCAAAGATGAATGGAATCCCCCTTTTTTATCAACTATGTAGTTTCCTGTACAGGCTGCGCCTGCAATATCGGATGTGTACGCGAATCATATTAAAGAGGGCCATGCGCTCCGGCATTTTCCAGCTGCCAGATATACCGGCAGTTTCCTGCGCTTTTTTCATCCTTTCCCCCGCATGCGTTTCATCCGGGCACAACCCTCTTTTGAACTATGCCTCAATAATATTCCTGGTCAATGCCATAGAAAACCCGGACGGCAGATTGGCGAAGCACTGGAAAATGCGACATGCCGCCGGCTCTTTTACCAAGAACCAACGGCATGCGGGTTATTTCTGAATGTTTCAGGCGGCGCATCCCACGCCTACAATATTTCCCTTTTTGGCGCGGCAAACGAGAAAACGGCCGGAGAGGGAAGGCGGCAATCCGTCAATGGAAGAGCAGTCCCCCGGATCATGGTTGCCTTCATGGGACCAGTCCAGAGGATGTCCTGCCAAATCATACAGAACGTACCGGGCCGTTCCGTCCAGGGAATCGAACCATACAATGCGGGATTCGCTTGCCGGAATCTGACGCTCCTTTTGGAGAAAACGGTCCATGACCTCCAGCAGCCGATCCATGGCGGCATCAAAGGAAGGTTGTTCCGTATCATAATGGATTTGCCCCGCCTGTTCCGCCATGGAATGACTGTGAACCACGGCAATGTTTTCTACGCCGATGGCAGCGGCAATTTCTTCCAGTTTCCTCTGGTACGCTTCCGACTGCTCCCGCCGATTTTCATCAATGATCAGGATATATCCCTTGGAGGCGCACAACCCCGACACGATTTCCGGAAGGTATTCCAGATGCCCGGGGCAGTCGCAGAAGACCAGATCGGTATGGTCATTGACGGGGCAGGCGATACGGGTTCCCGTGATCGTACGGCCCGTGGCCTGTTCAATGCACAGCGCATCCGGTTCAATCACGCGTCCCGTGTTCTTCCGAAGCAGGCTCTTGATAAGCGTGGATTTTCCACTGTCCATCAGGCCGCATACGGCTATAGTGGCTTTTGATTTCATATGTTTAAATGTGGAGAATGGATCAGCAAAAACCGTTGCGGCGGAGCATTTCCATGCAATGCGGCACGGCTTCATCCTGGCGCGCTCTGCTGGCGCGTTCCGGAACGAGGGTTACGGCTACTTCATCAATAATTTTCTCAATAGTATCCGCTCCGGAATCCACGGGGGTGGTTACAGGCATACACCCAAGGGAACGGTAGCGTTTGCCGTCAACTGCAAGGTAAAGGGGACACAGGGGAAGCTTGCGTTCCAGGGTGTATTGCCAGATGTCCAGTTCCGTCCAGTCCAACAGGGTATTGACGCGGTAATGCCCTTTTTCCGGGGTGGAAATATTAATTCCTTCAAAGGGATGGAATTCCGGATTGTTGTCCGACGGTTCATAGACGCCTTGGGCGTCCCGGTAGGAGAAGTAGCGTTCCTTGGCCCGCGAACCTTCTTCATCGCGGCGGATTCCCGTGAACAGGAAGTCGATTGCTTCATCACGGATAACCTGTTTGAGGGGTTCCGTCTTGAGCGCAGCCGTTACTTCGAAAACAGGCGTATTTTCATAGTTCATTCCGGAATTCAGAGCAGCCGTATTAGTCACGGTGAGATCACCGGAACCGATAGCGAATTCCTTGATAATGTATTTCTTGTAGGCATAAAGCTGCGGGAATTCAAAGGTCGTATCGACGTGAATGACCCTCAGCCGATCCAGGTTGATGTGCTGCCGGAGCAAGTCCAGCAGGACAATGCTGTCCTTGCCGTAGGAGCAGAGGACGGCCGGGCGCTTCGCCTTGGAAAGAGCCGTTTTAATGATTCTGTGTGTTTTTTCTATCCAGTCAGTCATGGTTTGTTATTTCGTGGGGTTAATCCAGAAAAGTTTCTTGAAACGTTTTTCAAGCAGAAAGTCGCCGGCCCAGTTTTCCCTGATGCTGGCAATGTCGGCGTCCGTCAAATCGCCCCGTGTCAGTTCATGTTTGCCATCCATATTGAAATTGCACGGCTCCACGTTCATGACGGTCCTCATATAGTCGGGCAGGTTTTCAACGCGGACTATCGTGTCAATCCGGGGACAACGGTCATAATACCAGGCCTGTACTTCAAAATGCCGCCCACACCTGCCGGGATGATTGGCTTCATTCATCCGAATAAGCAAATGCATGGTGTCCAGCAACTGCCTCTTGCTCCTGCAGGATGAAGTGAAGGGAGAAAATATTCCCCGGTTGATGCACCAGGCATAATTGGCAAGGTTGACAAATCTTTCGCCAGGATCGCGGAAAACAGCCAGATGATTGTATTCCCGGAATTTGTCCGCATCATAATCCTGATTGTTCAGGCAATAGTTGCAGGTATTCTCATTCCAAACCCTTACCGGACTCCTAGCCGCAGGATTGGATCCCAGTTCGTGAAATACGGTTCCTATCTGCGTGCCGCACGCATTTTTGGGAATCAGGTACATTAGAGTTTTTGTCGGTACATGGAGAATATATTTTCTCCGGTCACGCTTGCAGCAAAATGCCGGCCCTGCCACCGCCCCGCCGCTCCTGTCGCGGAATACTTATCAGTAACCGGATTATAAGCCAGCGTCTCGATACTTTCATACCCGGACGAGAAGAGGGCCCGGGGATTTTCTCCAGCTCCTTTCGTAAGGGTAGACATGTCATTTCCCGGTTCCCGGAAAAGCCGGAGGTCCTCTATGCGGCAGTTTTCCTCCCGTCGCAAATGAATAATGCGTATGTCTCGTGCTGTCCTTGTATTCACGGCGAATTATACCCAAATTTCACTCTGTTATTTAAAGTTAAATCTTTATCCATTTATCTCGATAGACATCCTGATAATCCTTAATTTTACTTACAAACCACTCCTTCTGGATAAAGACTTTATCCTGATCTCCCAGATAGGCACCCCACCAAGAGAATGAGGAACAGGAAAGAACGAGTTCCTGCATGGCTGTCAATTCCCGAAGGGCACCCAGCGTTTTATGTTCATCCACAGTCACTTCGAAACGGCGAGCTTCTGAAACATTCTCCATTAGCTTCCGGGCATGTTCAGGAGAGTCGGAGAAAACAACCAGCTTCCTGATATTGCCGGACAGCCTTGCAAGCGCTTCATTCAGGAAGGGGACATCCGGAGTATGGTAGAGGAAGGTCAGATTAAGGTAATCACCCATTCTTAAATGAACTCCCGCCGTTCCTTCCTGCTTGGGAGCGATTAAATTTCCGAAGAGGGCTCGAATTTCATTTCCATATTCCTCAAAATATTTTTCACTCTGAAAGTAACCTTCTATGGCTCCTTGCCGAATCATGCCGGGAATGGGGCGGTAGGAAAAACACGGTTCCTCGTAAACAACGGGAAAGTCGTATCCTCCTTCCGGACAGCATGCGCAGGAGTCTCCCAGCCACTCTTGCAAATTCCTGGTTTCTTCCCTCATTTTCCAGGGTATTTTGCATTCAAGCCCATGGCGAAGAGCATGGGCGTAAGTAGCGGCGATCTGAAAAAGGTGGTTTCCGGTGCGTGCATAGTCCTTGAAGAAAGGAGCTACGCAACCATTCCACTTATGCGGAGAAAGGATACGAAAATTGACGGGGGCGTGTCCGGGCCGAGTTCCGTTTGCCGGCTTTTTCGCTTCCATACACACGGTCCCCAGCAGATCGAAAGGATGCTCATCGCGGTCGGAACGACGTTCCAGAGACTGCAAGTGACCATACTCCGACACTCCCGGATCCCGAACCTCCACTTCAAAACCTGCGGATTTAAGTACTTCCGTCAGCGAATCAACCGTCCACAAGGATTTTTGTTTATAGAAGGCCAGGATGGCCCCCACTTCATTGGCAGGAATAAACGTGTCCGGATACTTGCTTTTCATGTATTGGCGGAATGCAGGAGTAACAGTCCCCGTCAGAGAAAGCACATCCCGGAATGCAAGCCTCAAAATGCCGCCGGGTTTCAAAGAACGAAATGCCTCAAAAAAGAAGCAGCAGGCTTTTTCCGAGCTTATCCCGTCAATGACATGTTCCAAATAATAAGCATCCACAGATTCACTTTCCCAAGGCAGCGGACGGGATATATCATAATTGGGAGCATCCAGATTCAGCCAGCCGTTTAAACGTCGGTCTCCGCAGCCAAGATGGACATACAACTTGGAGGAATGCGGAAATTCGGCATTGCTTCCATGTTCCTGGCACAATTGTTCCAGAGGCATCATTCCGGCATGAAATTGAATCGTGATGGATGATCCCACATATTTCCCATGCTGGGGCAGCAATTGTTCCATGGGCCAGACGAGCCATTTCAATATCAGCTCTCCCTGGCTTCCCATACTCCACCAGCCATAACAGCCCGAAGACTTGCGACGGAATACTCCATTGGCATAAAAATGCAGTTCATCCTTCCAATGCGGATGGCTGGCATCACCTACCAAATCCGGCCGGGAGTAATTGAATGCATACAGGGCGCGCAGAATAGGGGGCGTGCACCAGTGCGCCGTTACCATGTCATTCCCGGCATCCGGGTAATATACATTATTCATGTAAAGACGGCCTGTCGACTTCAGCCTCCCTTCAAGCTTCCCTACCAGTTCACCCACAATCAGATCCTCCGCCCCGCAATCAGCAAAGCCGGGCGCCTCCACAAGCTTCTCCACCATGCTCCTTTTCAGAAAATAACCCGCTCCCCCACTCGGAGAGTGACGAGTCGATACCATCACATCTCCGATCAGGTCATACTCATCATCAACCACGGATTCCAAACGGCTCAAATCCACATACGTATCGTCATCACACTTGAACAGCCACTCAAAGTCGTAGTTCTCCAGCGCATACCGAAAGAAAGACTTCACCTTCCCCGGTAGCTCGTCGTAGCCATCCGCTGTGTCCAGCACCACCGTATCCCCCCTTTCCTCTTCCAGTCCTTCCTTTCCTCCCACAAAGAACACGCATTCTATCCCATCCGCCGGATGCTCCAGCCACGTCTCCCTCACCGCATCCCTCTTTTCCTTCATCCGCTGGCACGAGCAGATTCCTACCAGTATCTTCACTTGCTTTTTCATGTCTTTTCTCCTTTCTAGGCAGGAAGCTGTTCCACCGCTTCAAAGATTTCCTCCCAGCTGGATACCGACGCTTCCAGCCCCCCCAGCTCCATACCCCGCTCACGAGCCGCCTCCGCCATGTCCCTCCTCAGGTTCGGTTCGTAGGCCATCTTGCTGGCGTAGTAGATGAAGTCCCTTTCATGGTCGCACAGCCATCCGGTTTTGCCGTGCTCCACCATCTGGCGCCAACCTCCGCGGTTGTCCACCACCAGCACGCTGCCGCTGGCCATCGCCTCAAAGCCCACTCTCGGCCAGTTTTCCGTCGTGTCCGTGGGCTGAAGCACTATTTCACAGTGCTTGTAGAAGTCCTGCTGGCTCACCTCCCTCTGGTCGCGCGCCGTGCGTATCCACCCGTAGGGTTCTCCGATTTTCTCCCGGCTCCTCTGGTCGAAGCCCAAAAACAGGCCACGCTTGAAGAGGGGGGAGACGAAGTATTCGTAGATGTGGAGCGTGTTGGCGGCGAATTTGTCCGCGTCCTGCCGGGAGATGCGCCCGCAGCCGAAGTATTCCCCGCTTCTCTCGGCGATGAAGGGGAAGGAGTCGTTGTGGAAGTAGGGCTTGAAGGTCATGAACGCAATGGAGGGGTCGTCATTGCAGCGCTTGAGCAGGGGCATGTTTTTCTGGCGGACTTCTTCGTTTTGGTAAAGGAACATGGCAATGAGCCCCTGCTTCATGAGTTCCTTTTCCTTGTTGAAGAGCCAGGTCATGCAGTTGACGAAGATGGTGCGCCTGGTTTTTTGGCGGATGGCGGGGAGGTTTTCCAGGTATTCGCCGTTGCAGAATCCGATGATGGCATCCCCTTCTTCCAGGGCGGACCAGTCGTTGGGAGCGTGGATGTGAACGCCCAGCCCCACCATTTCCAGGTAGAGGGCTTCGTTTTGGAAGCCGTCGTTGGTGGGGATGATGTGGACGTCAATGTCCATGTGTTTCCAGACCAGTATCTGGTGGTGGAGTTCAGTTCCGGCTCCGCCGTAGAGGCTGGGGAAGCCGTTGACATAGATTTTCTTTAAGGAGGTGCTCATGGGTTAATTCTCAAGTGGATTCACTGAGCGACGCTAGCACGCAGACTTTTATCCTGGCAATGGACAAGTTTTGAAAATATGGCAAAGAAATACCTGCCACCGGCAAAAATCAAAGTTTTGCGCTTTATTTCTGCATTTATGTTAAATACATCCGGGACCTTTTTATTTTACAGCGGACAGCATCTGTTTACTTCCCTTAATCATTTCCCTATCTTCCTTTTTTCACTCCATATATTATTCCGGCTTTGGACAAAGCGGCCGGTTGCTTATATTCAACTGAAAAATAATCCTTTTCAAAATTCAGTCTGAAAGACAAAGGTATTCCCCCCCGTAGGAAGAGACAATGACTGAAAACACTCCTATTAACAATACCCAGCGTATCCAGGTTGTAGATGCCTTGAGAGGTTTCGCGATCATTGCCATTATGCTGGTTCATTTTTTGGAGCACTTCATCTATAATTCCTATCCGGTTTCTTCTTCTCCGGCAATGGCCTCCGTCAATGAAACGGTAAAAGAGGCTTTCTTTTTCCTATTTGCGGGAAAATCTTATACAATGTTTGCTCTGTTGTTCGGGTTTACATATGCGATTCAATATGGAAACCAGTTGAAGAAGGGAAAGGACTTTGCCGGACGGTTCGCCTGGAGGTTATGCCTGTTGGCTGGTTTTGCCTGTTTGAATGCCATTTTCTTCCCCGGCGGAGATATCCTGCTGACCTTTGCAACTGTCGGGTTCATTTTAATTCCCGCGCGTCGTTTGAGCACAACGGCTCTTGTCCTGGCTTCCTTCTTCTTTCTGGCTCAGCCGCTGGAAATCATTTATGCTGCAGTTCAATGGATATCACCCGGCTGGACGCCTCCCATCCTGCATGCGCCGGAATCTTATCCCACGTTAAAGGTCTTTGTGGATTCGGGCAACTTCTGGTCCATGGCCTGGCATAACCTGACTCTGGGGCAAGTCGCCAGTTATACTTGGGGTATTGACGCCGGGCGCCTGATGCAGGCCCCGGGCCTGTTCATCCTCGGATTCATTCTGGGGAAGGGCGGCTTTTTTAAGGAAAGCGACAAAAATACGGTTTTCTGGGTCAGGACTCTGTTGATTTCCGCCGTTGTTTCTTTCACATTCTTTATTGCAAAAGAAGTGCCGACACTTTACACCCCCGTCAAAACCATCTTTACCATGTGGCATAATGTCAGCTTTACGGGGATATGGGTAGCGGCTTTCGTCCTGCTTTATCGGCTGGAATATTTCCGTAAAATGACGGCAGGGCTGACATTCTACGGCAAAATGAGTTTGACGAATTATATTTCCCAGTCGATCATTGGATCGTTGATTTTTTTCCCGTATGCATTGGGCCTCGCCCCTTATCTGGGGTATTTGAACAGCTTCCTTGTTGGCCTGGTCATCATGCTGTTGCAGATCAGGTTTTGTCAATGGTGGCTGGCGCGGCACAAATATGGCCCGCTGGAAGGGCTTTGGCACCGAGCCACATGGATTTGTTCCCAACGTTAAAAGGCCGCAATGCTCCCCCTACCATCATAAACGCAGTTTGACTTGCGTTTTTAGAGGCCCAAGCGGCCATTTGACACTTATTCCACCCTATTTCCGGCTTGTTTCAAGCACGGTGTTCCGGATGCGAAAAAGCCCTGCAAGCTTTTGACTTGCAGGGCTTTCAAATGGTTACGGGAGCAGGATTTGAACCTGCGACCTTCAGGTTATGAGCCTGACGAGCTACCTGGCTGCTCCATCCCGCGATTTGGAGAGCATCCGTAGAGGAGTGCGAAACTTTTATAGCTTCTCTTTACAGGATGTCAAGTATTTTGCTATAAGATTTTTTAACATTCCTTGTCGTATGACAAAGGCCCCTAATGACTTCAAATGCTTCTTTTTTCCGCGCCGCGTTAAAGGCCACTCGCGCCGCAGACTGGAAAACAACCGATAGGCGCAAAAACGGGGTCTCCCCACCCGAAGGGGGAACGGACGATTTCCGGCATCACGGGCGGAAAAAAAGAAAGGATTCCTCGACAAACATTGTCAAATCTGTATATCTTGAAAGGTGCGGACAGGGTTCCGCAATCAACATCAATAGAAAGAGGTACGACAATGCAAAAGGTAAACGTAAATACACCTATTACGATCACGGGGCGCCATGTGGAAGTAACCGACGCGATCCGGGAATTCGTAACGAAAAAGATTGAAGGGATCCGTCTGGATTTCCCGCGCATTATGGAGGTTAAAGTCTTACTTGATGTCCAACGCGACCGCATGATTTCTCAGGTTATCCTGTTCTGCTCGGACCACATCACCATTGACGCTTCCACGGAGGGAGCGGACATGTACGCCTGCATCGACGAAACGATCACCAAGATCATGCGCCGCATGCGCAAGCACAAAACACGCCTGATGAAAAAATTCCGTCCTCATCATCAGGAAACCATCCGCAAGCTGGATGAAACCGTGTATGACGATTCCGTACTCGATCATCCGGAAGATTCCAAGGAAGACCCGGAACCGATGCTGATCCACCGGGAAAGCTATAACCTCAAGAAGCTCTACAAGGAAGAAGCCATCATGGAACTGGAGCTTTCCGACAAGCCTTTCGTGCTGTACAGGAACGCCCGCCGCGATGTTCTTCAGATCGTGTACAGAAGGCCGGACGGAGATTACTCCATCATTGAGCTCGGCACTACTTTATAAAGTGAAGTGCGCCAGCCGGGCACACGGACGTTTTCCGCACTGCGCGGCACAGGGCAGGATTCCCGATGAGGGAGTCCTGCCTTTTTCTGTAATGCCGTGACATGGAACAAGAAAATCTCTTGATTTCTACTTGCCACCATTTACATTGGTCCCAGCAAACCTCCGTGGATGCGGAGGTTCCAGTAGTTAACAAACACTGTAATTTAATTCGAATTATGAAGAACATCGCTATCCTCGCCATCGCCGGCGCAGCTTGCCTGGTTGCTTCCTGCTCCCAGCAGCAGCAGCAGCAACAGCAGCCCATACCGAGCAACCCCCCGGTTGTTCAGCCCATGAAGAAGTAAGTTTGCTGCAGGGCGCGCCCTGCTACATTAGCAAATTATCATTTAATCCGCACTCGGTGTACGCACTGAGTGCGTTTTTTATTTTTCAGGCCACCGTTTCACCCATAAAAAAGAACCGCGCCTTCCGGTTATGGAATTAATTTGCCGACGGCCGGAAAAACGGTGGCTTTCCGCAGTTTCACTTCAGACTAACGGATATGCACGGACAATTCCGTCAATTTCAGGAAGCTGGCCCGGCAGTACCGGATTCGGGAGCTTTCTGCTGAGTCTGCATCCGCTGGAACATGTTGCGCCTCTGAGCCCATCCGGGCCAGACGAGATGGTACTGCATATCATAGGAATGGCCTTCCGGAAAAGCGGCGGAGACGTAAGGCTCACGCCAGTCTTCCTCCCATCTGCCGCCTTCCCTGTCCTTCTGGGTCAGAACAACCAGGTAGCCACAGTTTTTCCAGGCATCCAGCACCAGGGAGTCCTTCAATCCTTTCCCGGCCGCATTGATGTACACGCAACTGTGCTCGCGCCCTGTCCCGCGGTCCCGGATAGTCAGCCCTACACGGAAATACTTGACCGGACGGCGCCGCAAATCCCGGTACAGATCCTGCTGGACTTCCCAGCAAAGGCCGCGGTCCCGCAGATTGGAATTCACCAGAATATTGTTCAGCCAGCCGAATAACACCACCCTGTTTCTTCGGGCAATGGAGGCCGACTGCGTTACCGCCGTATCAGCCAGCCATTTGGCTTCCTCCTGCGCAGCCGGCCGGGAAGCCTGGCTCCCCGGCAACAAACCCAGGAAAGACTCCTTAAGACTGGACATTTGATGCTGTGCATAAGTCTGTTGCACATAATTTTCACCAGGAGGGGTGCAGCAGGAACTCCAGCCTCCCAAAAGTACGGCGGCAAGAAAAAGCCTGAATGTGTTCATGGCTGGCATAGCGCGGCAAGGCTATCAAACTGCACGGGAAAATCCAGCAAAGCTTTCAAAATTCCCCGGCAACAACCTGCCCGCTCTTGCCTTCTCCGCACCTGATCGGTAGAATGCACCCCTTCCTCCACCATGCTGACAATTAAAAAACTTACAAAAGCCCACGCCGGACGCACCCTGTTCAGAGAAACGGAAATGACCATCAACTGGGGAGAGAGAGTTGCCCTGGTTGGACCCAATGGCGCAGGCAAATCCACCTTGTTCCGCATGATTCTCGGGGAAGATACGCCAGACGAAGGTTCCATCAGCCTGGATGAATATGCCATTGTAGGCTACCTGCCCCAGGAGGCCAGCGAACCGAAGGACGAGACCGTGCTGGAAATAGCGATGGGCGTCACACCGGAAATGGAACGGGCGATCCATATCATCCGCATGAGCGAGAATGCCAATAAAACGGACACGCCGGAGTATGCGGACGCGATTGACACATTTAATGCCGCCAACGGCTATCAGCTGGAACCCAAGGCCAAGAAGATTCTCAAGGGACTTGCCTTCCGGGAAAGCGATTTTCACCGTCCCGCACGGGAGATGTCCGGCGGATGGATCATGCGCGCCTATCTGGCCAAACTGCTGGTTCTGGAACCGGACCTCCTGATGCTGGACGAACCCACCAACCACCTGGACCTTCTTTCCCTGCTCTGGCTCCAGCGTTATCTGAAAAATTATCCCGGCGCCATCCTGATGATTTCCCACGATCGGGATTTCATGGATGAGCTGGTGGAAAACGTGTACGACATCGACAACGAGGAATTGGTAGAATACCGCGGCAATTATACGGATTTCCTGAAACAAAGGGATGTCCGCTTTGAACAGCTCCAGGCCGCCTACCGCAACCAGCAGAAGGAAATCGCGCACATTCAGGAGTTCATCGACCGTTTCCGCTCCATTAACTCCAAGGCGGGCCAGGTGCAGAGCCGCATCAAGCAGCTGGAAAAAATGAAGGTCATCCAAAAGCCCGTAGCACGCAGAAAGGTGTTCAAGTTCAACTTCCCCCAGCCTCCGCGCAGTACACAGAAGGTGATTGAGCTGGAAAAGGTGTGCCAGTCCTACGGCGACCACAAAGTCTATGAAAACCTGGATCTGCTGGTGGAACGCGGGGAAAGAACTGTTCTAGTGGGTCCCAACGGTGCGGGAAAATCCACCCTTCTGAAAATCCTTGCCGGCATCATCCCCATCGACTCCGGCAAGCGTATTCCCGGCACCACAACGCGCATCGGGTACTTTTCCCAGGCACGTACGGAAAACCTGAATCCGGAAAACACCGTTCTGGAGGAAATCATGAAGTGCAATGCAGAAATCCGGGAGGAGGAAGCGCGTTCCATTCTGGGGTCCTTCCTGTTCCGCCGCCTGGATGTGGAGAAACGCGTCAGCGTGTTGTCCGGGGGAGAAAAATCACGCCTCAGTCTGGTCAAATTCCTGGTGGACCCTCCCAACCTCCTGCTGATGGATGAACCGACTACCCACCTGGATCTCCTTTCCGTGGAAGCCCTTGTCCAGGCCCTGAAACATTATGAAGGCACGCTGGTCTTCATCTCCCACGACGTGCACTTCATCCGCTCCCTGGCGGAAAAAACCCTGCACGTCAACCGGGGAACCATCACCACCTACGCAGGCGGTTACGATTATTACCTGGAGAAATCCGGGATTCTGGACGACGAGAAGGGCGGCATCACGGCGGAATAGCCCGCGTACGTCTTCTTTTCTCCTTGCTCCGTGTGCCTCTCTGCTTTACAAAGAGTAAATGAAGACTTCTTCCATCCCCGTCTTAAGTTTCGTCCTTCTGTCCGCCGCTCCCCTGCTGGCAGACACACCCGCCGTTCCCCAGGCTCCGCCGACATCCACTCCGGCTGCGACTGCGACCGCGAAGGAGGCCATCCCTTCGGCTGATTCCCTCGTCAATCAATCTCTCTCCCTGTTAATCAACATACAGCAGACCCTGGCCGCAACCCAGGACAAGGAAAGCGCAGACAAAGCAGCCAAAACCCTGGAAGGTATTCAGAAAGACATCAAGCATTTCCAGGATCTCATGAATAAACTCAGCGATGCGGAACAGGAAAAAGCGTTCGATTTGTTAGAAAAGATGGAAGAGCGGGGAAAAAGACTGGAAGAAAGCTGCAAACAGGAAGGCAAGCGCCTGGTAAAAGCTGATTTTTACAACTCCACCGCCCTGAAAGATGTGATGAATAACTCGGACGAACTTAGCGAATTCATCGAGCAGGACGAAGAAGAGGGAGGGCCTGCCTCCGGAGGGGACGAGCAAGACGAGGAATAATACCTCACATCTTCCGGGTTGCCTGCAAAACGGCCTCCACCATCAAAAGGCCGGATACGGAAATACGGTGCAGTCCAATAATCTGTCTGGGTAATGTATTCCAGCAACACGGTTGACGGATGGAAACTCCCGACCAAGAGCGCAGGCCTACCCGTTACACGGTTCAGACGGATGGAAAGGCCATCGTGTTTTGAATCTGCGGCGGGATTCGGCAAGAGAGACGAACAAGGGACAGCATATCCTGAGAGAAACGGGAACACCGGGTTCAGCCCCCTGCCCCGCTCCATTTCAAGCTTGCCGGATACGCGGAAAACAGGTTTACTGAGGGCAGCATGCAAAAATTAGCAGGTAAAACAGCAATCGTCACCGGCGCAGGCCGCGGCATCGGCAATGCCATTGCCCGGCGCTTCGCTTCGGAAGGAGCTACGGTCATCCTGATCAGCCGCAGCGCATCCAGCTGCGGGGGAGCCGCGGAAGAAATCAACAAGGAATTCCCCGGTTCATGCACGGCCTATCCCTGTGACGTGGCAGATTATGACGCGGTTCAGGAAACTGCGGCGGCCATTCTGGCAAACTTTCCGCAGATTGACATTCTGGTGAACAACGCCGGAATTACGCGCGACACCCTGATGCTCCGCATGAAAGAGGAAGACTGGGATTCCGTCATGTCCACCAACCTGAAAAGCGCCTTCAACATGGTCAAGGCTTTCCAGCGCATCCTGATGAAATCCCCTGCGGGCCGCATCATCAACATGAGTTCCGTCGTAGGCCTCACGGGCAACATGGGCCAGGCCAACTACGCTGCCTCCAAGGCAGGCCTCATCGGCTTCACCAAGTCCCTTGCCCAGGAATTCGCCAGCCGTAAAGTAACAAGCAACGCCATCGCGCCCGGCTTCATCGCCACGGACATGACGGACGCCATCCCGGAAAAGATCAAGGAGGAAATGCTCAAAAAGATTCCTCTGGGGTCCCTTGGAGAACCGAACGACATCGCATCCCTTACCGCCTTCCTTGCCTCCGATGATGCACGCTATATCACCGGACAGGTCATCACCTGCGACGGGGGCATGACGATGTAAGGCCCGGACATCACTTTTCCATGCGCGGCATTTTCCTTGTTTCCTGCCTCCTCGGGGGGGGTGCCCTGCTGGCAGGGTGCCGGGATGACGGCAGTCCCAGGCCAGCCACGGAGGATGCCGCGCGCATTACCGGCGCGCGCCAGTGGGGAGAAAGCCGTTCCGCGCTTCAAAAACGGGAACTGGAACGTGCTGCAGGACCTGCCCTTCCCGTTCCCGACGGCTTGCCCTCTCCGGAACTGGTGGGAACCACGCGCCAAATTCATCAGCTCATCGAATCAACGGGTACCCCTGCCCGGTTTGAATCCTATACGGAGGCCGTACCCGCAGCGGGCGCCTCCCTGCGCATGATTGCCATACCGGGAGGTTCCTTCCTGATGGGAAGCCCGGAAAATGAACCCCACCGTAAGCCGGACGAAGGCCCTCAGCATGAAGTAAGCATTTCTCCCTTCTGGATCTCGGAAATGGAAATCCCCTGGGAACTTTACACCGCCTTCATGGAAAACGGGCGTCCGCGCGCCAAAGACGGTCAACTGTTGGAGGAACAGCCGGACGACGAACTCTGGGATGCCGTGACACAGCCCACAGCGCCCTATACCGCCATGAACCTGGGAATGGGCCACGGCTATGAACGCGGCATGCCGGCCATTTCCATGTCCCACCACGCCGCCAGTAAATTCTGCGAATGGCTCAGCGCCCAGACCGGGCATTACTACCGCCTTCCCACGGAAGCGGAATGGGAATACGCCGCCCGTGCCGGAAATCCCGGTGCTTATTGCTACGGCAGCGGAGAAGACCGCCTGGAGCGGTACGCATGGTATTGGGACAACTCCAATGACCGCTACCAGCGGACGGGAACCAGAGAACCGAATGCCTGGGGCCTGCGCGACATGCATGGAAACGTGGCGGAATGGGTTCTGGACTCCTACGCACCGGATGCTTACGGGAAAAGAACCGGGAATGCCGTGAAAGACCCGCTAGTTATCCGGCCCAGAGCGCCCCACATCGTCCGGGGCGGTTCATGGGAGGATGATCCGGACCGACTGCGAAGCGCCGCACGCCGTGCCAGCACCCCCGCCTGGAACCGGCAAGACCCCCAGAACCCTAAAAGCATCTGGTACCTGACAGACGGCGGCATGATTGGCTTCCGCGTGGTACGCCCCATGCACATCCCGGACGTAATTACCATGCACCGCCTCTGGAATTTTTCTAAAGGGGAACCATGAGTAATTCCTCTCAGTGCGCCTCCGTTTCAATCGGTGAATGGCTGCAAATCCTGAGTTCACCAATGCATTCCTCCGAGTCGTTTATGGAATAATGACCTATCCGGTACATTATCTTTGCTCGGCTTTAGGACCAACAATCCTAGGGCTATGACAAAGAAATAATTAATCCATCAACGAAACGCTCATTCCATGCGGCAATGCATCAGCAGTGCAACCGGACCAAGAAGACTCAAAGCCGCCGTAACAGATTCCGGAGCCGTTTCCCACGGGGTTCCGTAAAAACGGATGTTGGCCTATTGTGTTCACCAATCACACTGCACTCTTAATACCAGCAGATTAATCAATAACTTCTTCATGCTAATACTGTTGTTCCATATATGAAATTTACCTATGCGAATTTGGAATCCGCCAACAACCAAAAATATTAACCGTCAATATTATGTTTTCCTAAAGAATTAATATTCATTGGCTTTTTATATAACTGGTTCTTTCATCCAGGGGGCTTTAAATTCTTTGTTTTACATAGATTTAATAATTTCTTCAGTTTGTATGAAAAACAGAACGGATTCCAAAACCGTTATGTAGGCAGGAAACAAGCCCGCCACTTAAAATCAGCCATGAAGAAAATATTGTCCATTCTAATGCTTACAGCAGGTCTCAACGTAGCCGCTTCCGCAGCCACCACCCTCCTGGAGCAGTCAATCGTGGGATATTCCGATTTTGAGTCCCGAATCGCCGATTTCGGCACCCAGCGGGACTCCGTCACAATCGCCACAAGCGGCGACAACCTGCTTCTGTCCGGTCCGGATGTCAAATTCAGCCAGCCTTCCGGTAATGGCGGGCGCAACAACATGACCCTCTCCATGGTTCTGGATTTGTCAAAACTCAATACTCCTGAAAGCTATACCGCTCTGTTCAACGCCAAAGGCGGAAGTACAAGCTGGGGTGTGGGCCTTAATACAGACCGCACCCTGCAGGGATTGTGGAATAATGGAGCCTATTCCGGCGGCCCTACGACGACAACCCTGGGTACGGAAGGCACGCTGACCATTTCCGTGGTTACCGGAGAATCCGGAACCCGCATTTATCTGGGGGACGAGTCCACCTATTATACTGCTAGCGGATTGAAATTCGGCAATGTGGATATCACCCAGCTCCTGATTAACGCGGGAATGGCGGACGCCATTGAACAGCTCTACGTGCATGATTCCGCCCTTTCACAAGAGCAGATAGGCCAGCTCATGGCTGAAATAGCAAACGTTCCGGAACCCGCCACTGCTTCCCTGAGCCTGCTGGGGCTGGCCGCTCTGATGATGCGCCGCCGCAGAGCATAGGTTTTCCATCCTTTTTAATCTTTCTTTCGGGACTGCTCCGCCAAATGCGGAGCAGTCTTTTTTCATCTTTGAAAAGTTTACGCAAGGCAGGCGATACTGAAGGGTATTCTTTTCCGGTACTGTTTGCATTCATGCACAGCTGCTCTTCTTCCGTTCCGTACATTCCCAGGCGTCTCCTGAACCAGAAAAGCGGAATTTCCTTTTCACACCGTCCGTTTATTCCTGCGGTATCTTCAGCGGAAGAATTTCCACATGAGCGACTTCTGTTCCGTGGGCAATATCTTCAAAACGTATTACGCACATTGATTTTCCACCG
Organism: Akkermansia sp. RCC_12PD; assembly: GCF_036417355.1. Taxonomy (NCBI): domain Bacteria; kingdom Pseudomonadati; phylum Verrucomicrobiota; class Verrucomicrobiia; order Verrucomicrobiales; family Akkermansiaceae; genus Akkermansia; species Akkermansia sp. RCC_12PD. The sequence continues at coordinate 979,061 of NZ_CP143889.1, forward strand.
TCTTTATCCTAGTCTGTAATTCGTGGGCCAAAGGAGCTCCGTTCAATTAACAATTCCGACAACACATCGCCATGAAAATTGCCTTATCCATCGGCCACTCTCCAAAAGACGGAGGAGCGGAAACATATGATAAAAAATATTCCGAATACTCTTTCTGGAAACATCATCTGCCCTTGCTGCAGAAGGAACTTCAACAGATGGGGCACCAGGCACCTATCGTCAACCGTTCCGACACCGGAGGAACCACTCCCGGACATGCGGCGGCAGCCTGCAACAACACCGGGGCGCACCTGGCCATTGAATTCCATTTCAACAGCGCGGATTCTCCTTCCGCTACCGGCACGGAAACTTTGTACTGGGAAAGCTCCCCCAAGGGAAAACTGGCAGCCACACTGGTAAACGACGCCATGGTAAGTGTTCTGGAGCTGAAAAACCGGGGGTTAAAACCGGTCAACAGGCAAAGCGCACGTGCCGTTTCCTACTTCACCAAAACCAGAATGCCCGCCGTTCTGGTGGAACCGGCCTTTGCTGCATCCAATCCGGAGGACAATGAACGACTCCAAAACCGCATCCGCGAACTTTGTGTGGAAGTGGCCCGTGCCATCAACGAGTGGAAGCCTTGACCGGCATCCTTCTTTTCCTGCGCTAACGAAAAGTCTTAAAGTTTCCCGGACCCGGCAGGCAGAACCGCCGGGCACTACAGTAACCCTCCTGATAGCCCATTTCCACCGCTTTCCTCCCGTTTTCAGGAACGGGTAAATGCCGCTATTCCCCCCTGCCCTGTTTCCAGGCAGGGACAGGGGAACCGGAAATTTTCCCTAACCCAGCCGGGCGGACACCTTCCGAAACTTGGGAGATTGGCCCATGAACGCCTCCGGATTGGACAAAAGAAGGCGATCCACTTCCGTCCGGGAAAAACCGCGCCCGTAAAGCTCACAAGCCAGAGCAGTCAGCGCCAGGGGATCGGAATCTCCCCAATCCGCGGCGGAATTGGCCCAGACACGGTCCATTCCGTATATTTCCAGAATATCCGCCGCACGTTTGGGATTGAGCTTGCTGGTCGGGTACAGGGTCAGGCCTGCCCAGTAACCGGCATCCTTCACCAGCGGGAACGTATGTTCCTCGCAATGATCAATCAATATCCGGCTCGGCTCCAATTCCGGACGGTTTTTCAGGGCATCCAGAATCATGTTGGTCCCCTTGAGCTTGTCTTCCAAATGGGGAGTGTGAATCAGGACAAGCTGATTGAGATGGATGGCCAGGTCCAGATGCTCTTCAAAAATAGCCAGTTCCCGTGAAGTGTTCCTGTTCAGGCCGATTTCCCCGATGCCCAGGACATTGGGCCGGTCGATGAACTGGGGAATGAGCTTCATCACTTCCCGTGCAAAGACCACGTCCTGGGCTTCCTTCGGGTTGATGCACAGCCAGGTATAGTGATCCAGGCCGAACTTGGCTGCCCTGGCCGGCTCGCATTCCGTAAGCTGGACAAAGTAGTCCCGGAAACCGTCCACGGAAGAACGGTCATACCCGGCCCAGAAGGCGGGTTCCCCCACGGCCAGGCATCCGGCCTGGGCCATGGCGCGGTATTCGTCCGTGGTGCGGCACACCATGTGAATATGTGGTTCAATGAAAGCCATGATGATTATTTGTTCGGGTTCGGTGCTCCGCAGGCGGCCTTGGAGGCGGCGGTTTCAGCTATGGCGGCATCCCGGCAGGAAAGCGCTTCCAGCACGGCGCGGGCTCGCCCGGGGCCGGGGACGGACAACAGCGGGAGTACTTCCAGCAATGCCTGGTAGCGGAAATCGGCTTCTCCTTCTCCTCTGTCCACACGGTCCAGAAATGCGGCTACATCCAGCACGCCCGCACGCGCCGCGGCAAAGTCCGCGTCCAGAACCTCTTTTTTGCTCCTTTTCATGCAGTGACGATACGCCCGTGCGGAAAGCCCAGTCAAGCCGGAATGGGTAACAAATTTATAACTATTCCAAACTAGTGATTTGCAAGGGGTTCCCGCGCCTTTGCGAAAATCCAAAAAGCGCCGGGAATTCAAGAAGAGGCTTGCCATCCGAACCTGAATCCGTCATCCTGTGGAGACGCATTTATTTCATTAGAGCGCCTATGAATGCACTAGTAAAAACCATATGTACATTCGTGACATCCTCCATCGGCCGCAAAATCATTGTGGCTCTGACGGGGTTATGTTTAGTCTTGTTCCTTGCGGGACACCTGGCAGGCAACCTCCTCATTTTCGGGGGGCCTGAGTGGATCAACACATACGCCCATGGCCTGCACTCCATGCCGGAAGCCGCCCTGTGGGGCATCCGCCTGGGCCTTGCGGTGATCTTCATCATCCATATCTGGCTGACCATCCAACTGAAGCTGGAGAACAACGCGGCCCGCGAACCCTATGTGTTCAAGAACACGATCAAGGCGACGCTCTCCTCCCGCTACATGATCTACACCGGCCTGACCATCCTGGTGTTTCTGATCTACCATCTCTACCAGTACACCCTGCGCGTCGGCTATGATCCCGCACAATACGTCGCCTACATCTCTGACGGCAAAGTGGAGACATTCGACGTTTACAGGATGATTGTCAACGGGTTCAGCAACGTATGGTGCTCTGCGTTCTACATCCTGGCCATCCTGATGCTCTTCAGCCACCTGCGCCACGGCGTGCAGTCCATCTTCCAGACGGTGGGCCTTGACTCCCGGAAAATCCGCCCCGTGTACAACTTCATCGCCATCGCTTACGGCGTGGTGATATGCGCCGGCTTCATCTCCGTGCCGGTGTCGGTTCTTTTGGGTATCATCAAATAACCTCAACTCACTGCAAAGACATGATTAATTTTCCCGTAAGCGATTGGATGCCGGACGCCAATATTCCCTCCGGCCCTATTCAGGACAAATGGTCCAAGTACAAGCTTGAAGCCAAGCTGATCAACCCGAACAACAGGCGCAAATACACCGTGCTGATCGTGGGTTCCGGACTGGCCGGCGGTTCCGCAGCCGCGACTCTGGCCGAACTCGGCTACAACGTAAAATGCTTCTGCTACCAGGACAGTCCCCGCCGCGCCCACTCCATCGCGGCCCAGGGCGGCATCAACGCGGCCAAGAATTACCAGAACGACGGCGACTCCGTGTACCGCCTGTTCTACGATACCGTGAAGGGTGGCGACTTCCGCGCCCGCGAAGCCAACGTGTACCGCCTGGCGGAGGTGTCCTCCAACATCATTGACCAATGTGTCGCCCAGGGCGTTCCCTTCGGCCGTGAATACGGCGGCCTGTTGGACAACCGTTCCTTCGGGGGCGCCCAGCTCAAGCGCACTTTCTACTCCCGCGGCCAGACCGGCCAACAGCTTCTGCTGGGCGCCTACCAGGCCATGGAAAAGGAAATCGCCAAAGGCCACATTGAAATGTTCACCCGCCATGAAATGATGGACCTCGTCATCGTGGACGGCGAAGCCAAGGGCATCGTCACCCGTAACCTGGTAACGGGTGAAATCAAGTCCTACGCCGGTGATACCGTGCTGCTCTGCACGGGAGGCTACGGCAACGTGTTCTTCCTGTCCACCAACGCCATGGGTTGCAACGTGACCGCCGCCTACAAGGCATATAAGCGCGGCGCATTCTTCGCCAACCCCTGCTTCACGCAGATCCACCCCACCTGCATTCCGGTGAAGGGGGACTATCAGTCCAAGCTGACGCTGATGTCGGAATCCCTCCGCAACAGCGGCCGCATCTGGGTGCCCAAATCCCGTGAGACAGCGGAAAAAATCCGCAAGAAGGAAATCAAACCCTCCGACGTTCCCGAAGAAGAACGCGACTACTACTTGGAACGCAAGTACCCCTCCTTCGGCAACCTCGCTCCGCGCGACATTTCCTCCCGCGCCGCCAAGGAAGCCTGTGACGATGGCCGCGGCGTGGCCATCACCGGCAAGGGCGTGTTCCTGGACTTTGCTGACGAAATCAAGCGCATGGGCCGGGAATGGATTGACGGCCAGTACGGCAACCTCTTTGACATGTACGAGGAAATCACGGACGACGATCCCCATGAAACGCCCATGATGATCTACCCCGCCTCCCACTACACCATGGGCGGCCTCTGGGTGGACTACAACCTCATGTCCAACGTAAAAGGCCTGCACGTCCTCGGTGAAGCCAACTTCTCCGACCACGGCGCCAACCGCCTGGGAGCCTCCGCTCTGATGCAGGGCCTGTCCGACGGCTACTTCGTCATCCCCGCCACCCTGCCAACCTACCTGACGTCCACCAAGCCCGGCGCCGTCACTACGGCCGCTCCGGAATTCAAGGCTGCGGAAGACGCTGTGAAGGAACGCATCAACAAGCTGCTCAACGTCAAGGGCACCAAGACGGTGGACTCCTTCCACCGCGAACTGGGGCTGATCATGTGGGACGACTGCGGCATGGCCCGCACGGAAGAAAGTCTCATGCGCGCCATTGAACGCATTCCGCAGCTCCGGAAGGAATTCTGGGAAAACGTGCTCGTTACAGGCACCGCGGAAGGCATCAATGCGGAACTGGAAAAAGCCTGCCGCGTAGCGGACTTCCTGGAATTCGCCCAGCTCCTTTGCTACGACGCCCTGAACCGCCAGGAATCCTGCGGCGCCCACTTCCGCGTGGAATACCAGCTGCCGGACGGCGAAGCCAAGCGCAACGACGAAGAATACGCCTATGTGGCCGCCTGGGAATACGCCGGGGTGGACGAACTGCCGATTCTTCACAAGGAACCGCTGACCTTCGACAACGTGCACCTTGCCATCCGCAGCTACAAGTAAAAATAGCCACTACATTAACACTTAAAAGAAAGATTATCACATGGCTAAAACAATCAATCTCACCCTCAAGGTCTGGCGCCAGGAAAACAAGGATGCCAAGGGCCGCATTGAGACTTACGCCGCCAAGGATATCCCGGTGGACGCCTCCTTTCTGGAAATGCTGGACATCGTCAACGAAGGTCTGGTGAAGGAAGGCAAGGAGCCCATCCACTTTGACCACGACTGCCGGGAAGGCATCTGCGGCATGTGCTCCCTGACGATCAACGGCATCCCCCACGGGCCGGAACGCCAGGTGACCACCTGCCAGCTTCACATGCGCAAGTTCAAGGACGGCGATACCGTCTGGATCGAGCCCTTCCGCGCGAAGGCTTTCCCGATCCTGCGGGACCTGATGGTGGACCGTTCCGCCCTGGACCGCATCATTGCCGCCGGCGGCTACATCGACGTGCGCACCGGAGCGGCCCCGAATGCCAACAACATTGCCGTGGAAAAGGTGAAGGCGGAAGCCGCCTTCGACGCCGCCGCCTGCATCGGCTGCGGCGCCTGCGTGGCTTCCTGCAAGAACGCCTCCGCCATGCTGTTCACCTCCGCCAAGATTGCCCACCTCAACCTTCTGCCCCAGGGCCAGCCGGAACGCACCAAGCGCGTCCTGGCCATGATGAAGCAGATGGAAGCGGAAGGCTTCGGCAACTGCACGAACCAGTATGAATGTGAAGCGGCCTGCCCGAAGGGCGTGAGCGTGGACAACATTGCCCGCCTCAACCGCGACTTCATCCGCGCCAATGCCAAGGAAGGCCTCTGCTACTAACAGGACTTTCAGCAAAATCCCTATCAAGGGGCTGTTCTGCCCAAAAGCGGAACAGCCCCTGTTTTTTTAAATCCCTTTTGAAACCCCGCCGTCTTTCAGCAAGGACGGTTACTGAGAATAGTATTCAATCATGCCGCCTTCAACCGGAAAGGCAGGAAGTTCTTCCCCATCCTCCACACTGACGGAGCCACGCAGAGGCAGCCGGGATATCCACCGCGTCTTTTCCCTTGTCTGCGGAACGGAAATTAAGCTCTCGCAGTCTTAACGGCTATCCGTCTCAAATGAAAAGCGAGACTCCTCTCTGAACAATGCGCTCGCCAGGGAGGAAAAACTTACTCCCTGTTCCGGGAATCCATGAAGATTGTCACAGGGCCGTCATTGACCAGGGAAACCTGCATATCCGCACCGAATTCCCCGCTCTCCACCCTGCCTCCCAGCAGTGCGGCCAGCTCCTTCTTGAACCGTTCGTAGAGGGGAACGGCATGGTCGGGCTTCGCGGCGCGGATGAAGGAGGGCCTGTTGCCCTTTTTAGTGGAAGCGTGCAGCGTGAACTGGCTGACGACCAAGGCTCCTCCCCCGATATCCTTCACAGAAAGATTCATCTTTCCTTCCTCATCGGAAAAAATGCGCATGTCCACCGCCTTTTTCGCCAGCCAAAGCACGTCTTCTTCCGTATCCGCCTTCTCAATACCTATCAAAATCATCAGCCCGCGGCCCGTGCGGCCCGCACAGACTCCCCCGATATGGACGGCGGCTTCCGTCACCCGCTGGACGACCATCCTCATTGTTCCGTTCCCTTCTCCCTGATAATAGTCACTTTGGTACCCGGCCTCGTCAGCATGGCCAGTTCATTGCAATCCTGCCGGTTCAGATAAAATCCCGGGGAACGGGGGGTTCCGTTTCCGGCGTCGATGATATATCCTCCGGCGGCCAGCAGAAGGGTCTTGTCCGCCGCGGGATAATGTTTGTCGTAGATGGAAAAGGAAGCCTGTTCATCCTTGACGGTCGTCTCAAAATTCTTCCGTCCCGTGTCCTTCATGGCCACAATGGGATAGGCCCTTACAAAGTTTTCTCCGTCGTACAGGCAGACTTCCTTCTCAGGCACGTTGACCACCACATGGAAATTGAGGGGGCGGTATTTGAATACATCCCCCGGTTGAAGAGAAGGAACATCCATCAGGCCATTCAAATGCACCAGCATGGCCTGGGAACAGCCCAGCCTCTTGACCATGCGTATCCAAGAATCTCCGCTTTTGACGGTGTATTGCTTCACATCCGGTCCATTGGGGTCCAGAACCTGGCGGATGCGCAGGGCCCCGATGAGATCCTTGGCCTCCCGCCCCACTACACCGCCCTGCCTTACCAAGGGCTGGAGCAGTTCCAAGGCTTGCGCCAGATTGCCGCGGTCCATCAACCTGCGGGCTTCTTCAAGGGCTGCCGGACGGCGCGGCCAAAGGGAGTAATTTTCCCCGTCGGCCACAGCGGCATGGGCGCAGAATAGCACCACCAGAAGGCTACAGCAGGCCCTTGCGCTTGAAGTCGAAAATGTTGATCTCATGGGATTTTTGTATCATTTCCACGGTGAATTTCAAGAGGGAGACCTCCCATGCGTCATCCACCCCTTCCACAAGGGCCATGAATGTGTCCTCGCCGTTGCGCACCTGGTCCAGCAACCGGCCGCGAACGGTTTCAAGTGGTTCATGCAAAATTTCCTCCCGTACCTCCGACCGCTTGAACCGGAATCCATACTCCAGCAGAGTCAGGAATCCGGGACCATTTTTGGACAGCCAGTCAAAAAAGCGTTTGGCCTCCCCGGAAAACCCCTCCGTACTGACTTCATTGTAAATAGAGGGGCGTATGATCTTGGGCTTCTCTGCCTCCACCCAGCCGCTGCGTACGCGCACCACGTCAATCTCGTCCATCACTTCGGAGATCAGGAGGAAATTGAACCGGGTGTCGCCGAAGGTATCTATGCGGCGGTCCGGTTCATATACTACGCGGGTCATTTCCGCCGCGTAGCGAATGTCGTCACGGGAATATGGGGGCAATTCACTCATGGCAGAAAGGCGGAAACCGAGGTCATCCCATGAAAAAGCGGCTCCCTTGCAGAATTACAGGGAAGCCGCTTTTTATACAAAGGATTTCAGCAGTTCAACTTAGCCCTGAACTTTTTCGATGTAGGCAACGACGTCTGCCACGGACTGAAGTTTTTCCGCTTCTTCGTCAGGCACTTCGATGTCAAAGTTTTCTTCGAAAGCCATCACGAGTTCAACGGTATCCAGCGAATCAGCACCGAGATCCTCGATGAATTTCGCATCAGCAGTCACTTTATCGGATTCAACGCCAAGTTGGTCAACGATGATACTTCTTACTTTTTCTTCGATGCTGTTATCAGACATGATATTTATTGTTAAGGTTCATGGATACTACATGGGGCATGCAGGTTTTGCAATACCTATTTATGAGTTTTTACGTGTCATCTATCATGCCACCCGGAGGGAAATCCCTTCTGAAGCAGGCTCTTGCACCACTTTTCAAAGATTAAGCCCGGCAACCATCCGCAGGCCGTTCAGCGTAATATCCGGGTCCACATGGTCGATGCGCGGCACTCCCCGGGCAATCAGGGCCGCATCTCCGCCTGTAGCCACGACCGTGGGGCGCCTTCCCACTTCTTCCTCCAGCTTCGCCAGAATTTCCTTCACCATGCCGCGGTAGCCGTACACGGCGCCGGAATGCATGGCTTCCACCGTGCTTGTTCCGATGGCATGTTTCGGCTCATGGGGTTCAATGGCGGGCAACAGGGCCGTATTGCGTGCCAGGTAATCCCCCATGCTGGCCAGCCCGGGGGCAATCGCTCCGCCCAGATAAGTGCGCTCCGGGCCGATCACGTCAAATGTCACGGCCGTTCCGAAGTCAACCACAATGCACGGATAACCGTAATAGGCCACGGCCCCGGCGGCGTTCGCCAGCCTGTCCGCACCGATCTGGCGCGGGGAAGGATAGTCTATGCCCACGCCCAGCCGGGAATCGCAGGAAAGAAAATGGCTTGGCCTGGTGAGCCAGTTCCTCAGAACATCCGCCACGCGGGGCACCACGGAACACACGACGGCGGCATCATAGTGAAGTCCCTTGAGGGCGTCGTCCAGCCGTTCCTCGCTCACTTCCCGGGTGGGGATCATGCGCCGCTCCTTCAGCAGGGCCTCCGGGGTGGAGAGCACGAATTTGGTGCGCGTATTGGAGTTGTCGATCAGCAGATAGGTCACGGGAATCAGTTAGTACGTTCCGCCGCGAGATTCAAGGCCAAATCCGCTATCTTTCCGCTTCCTCCGGTCATATCCGCCTTCAGCAGGTTTTCATGCAGGAGCCTCCATGGCGCTCCTTCGTCCGCCATCATGTTCTTCAGGGCTTCCGCCAATGCGGCGGCATCCTGCACATGGCCGCCGCCGCCCAGGGTCTCCAGCAGGCGGGCGTTTCCCTCTTCCTGTCCGGGCAGAAGAAAATTCACCAGCATGGGCCTCGCGGCGGCCAGCACCTCATGCACCGTAGCGCCTCCGGCCTTGCCGACCACCACATGGTTTACAGTCAGGTACGAGGGTACGCGGCGCGTCCAGCCGCGCACGGTCAGCCTTGTACCGTATTTCGCGCGCAAATCGCGGATATGGGGATAAATCCTCCTGAATTTGCGGCCCAGGATGCAGGTCACATACACGGCGGGGTCGGCCTCCAGCATGGCCTCCAGCTCTTCACGGGCATGCCGGAAAGAACGCTGGGCAAAATAAAGAACGCGGAACGGTTCCCCCGGCTTCCAGCAAATGGGATGCTTCCGGACCGCCTCCAAACAGGGATTTACGGGAAAACCAGTCACGCGAATTCTTTCCGGATCAATTCCCTTTCCCGCCATGACGTCCCGCGTCCATGAATCCGTAACGGCAAAGAGAGGAGAATCCGCACACAGCCACGACTTGTTGATAACAAAGGAGTCCGTCACCACGGTGATATACGGCACGGCGCGTCCCGTACGCGCGGCGATGGAATCCAGCATGTAGGGATACACCATGTATGTACAGACAACGGCGTCCGGCTTCCATTCCAGCAGCAGCCGTTCCAGCAGCCCTTCCACCGGGCCCAGGCCCTTGACCGGCTTTTCCGCCATGTTGCGCCGGTCACTCACGTCGTACATCAGCTTCCAGAGGCCGGGCATGCGGGAAATGACCCAGAGATATCCCGCGCGGGTCATCCGGAACATAGCGGGCATGGCCTCCGCACACAAGTCAACAAGACGCGTTTCCGCCCTTCCCTTCACCGCCTCCTGTACGCCGCGGGCAGCGGAATTGTGCCCTTCTCCATACCCTGCGGTGATGATCAAAATACGCGGCAGCCTTCCATGCTCCATGGAGAAACATATACCATATTCCACCCAATCGGAAAGAACTTCTTTCCTCACGAACCGGGCCGTCGGGAAACAGACGACGGCGCACCGCCGCGGCATAACGCAAAAAACCGGTTCCCCGCAGCGATATTCCCTCCATGTCTCCTGATTTAAATTGACCTGCGCAAGCCGGCAAGGCAATCTCCCTGCCATGCGCATCGTCTTCATGGGTACGGGCGACATTGCCATTCCCGCCTTCCGCAGCCTGATCCGGCACACGGATCTGGTAGGACTGGTTACGCAGCCCGACCGTCCGGTGGGCAGGCACCAGATTCTCACAGCACCCCCCATCAAGAACATCGCCCGGGAAGCGGGCATCACCGTGTTCCAGCCGGCCTCCCTGAAGGCGCCGGAATCCCTGGTGGGCCTCAAAAGGCTGAACCCGGACCTGATCGTGGTCATGGCGTACGGGCAGATTTTAAGCCAGGAAGTAATCGACATGGCCCCCATGGGTTGCATCAACGCCCATGCCTCCCTGCTCCCGCGCCACCGCGGCGCGGCCTGCATCCAGTCCGCCATTAAATCGGGGGATTCCCATACGGGTGTAACGATCATGCACATCGTCAAAAAACTGGACGCCGGAGACATCATTGCCCAGATCAGCACTCCCCTGGACGGCACGGAAACCGGCGGCAGCCTGCACGACAAACTGGCGCAAATGGCCCCGGACGTTCTTCTTCCCGTCATCCATGCCATTGAAAAGGGAACGGCCGCACGCGTCCGCCAGCAGGAAATCCTGGCCACATACGCCCCCAAGCTTCTGCGGGCGGACGGCAAGATAGACTGGACCGTTCCCGCCGAGGAAATCGGACGGATGATCCGGGCCTACGATCCCTGGCCGGGTACCTTTACCAACTATTGGAACCGCAAGGGGCGCATCCGCAACATGAAAATCTTCCCTGGCTTCACCATCGTGCCGGAGGCTTCCGGCAAACCGGGCCAGGTGCTTTCCGCCGGGGAGCAGGGACTGCTGATTGCCTGCGGTGAAGGAGGCCTGCTGGTGACGGACGTTCAACTGGAAGGCAGCACGCGCATGAACATTGCACAACTCATCGCTGGGCACCCAAATTTGAAAGACATCCATTTCGACGTGTAAATGGCCAAGTCATTTTCCATGGAAAGCCTGAACGCGGCCCAGCGCCGGGCCGTTCAGACCCTTCAGGGGCCTGTCCTGATCCTGGCCGGAGCGGGAACGGGAAAAACGCGCACCGTCACCTGCCGCATTGCCCACATGGTGGACAAAGGCATCAGTCCGAAAAGCATCCTGGCCGTTACGTTCACGAACAAGGCCGCTCTGGAAATGAGGGAACGCGTGGGCCAGATGGTGGACCGGAAGGCGGCGCGCCAGATCATGGTCAGCACTTTCCACTCCTTGTGCGTGCGCATCCTGAGGGAGGACATAGGCCGTCTGGGTTACAAGACCAACTTCACCATTTACAGCGGGTCCGAGCAAAGCGGCCTGATCCGCCGCCTCATCGTCCGCCACGGCGGCATCAAGGAAAAAATCGGGCCCAAGGACGTGTTGTCCGCCATGAGCCGGATGAAAAACAACGGCCTCGGCATTGACTCCATTGAAGACAACTTGACGGCCAATATCGCCGCCTCCTACCAGCGGGAGCTTCAGGCCCAGAATTCCGTGGACTTTGACGACCTGCTGATACTGGCGGACAAACTGCTGAAGGAACACGCGGATGTCCGGGCCGCCTGGCAGCAGCGCTTCCGGTACATCACCGTGGACGAGTTCCAGGACACCAACAGCCTGCAAATGAGCCTCCTCGGCCACCTGGTAGGACCGGATCACAACGTCTGCGTGGTAGGGGACGACGACCAGTCCATTTACGGATGGCGCGGCGCACAGATCAGCAACATCCTGGAATTCGAACGCTTTTTCCCGAACCCCTCCGTCATCAAGCTGGAGGAAAACTACCGCTGTACCGCCCCCATTTTGGACACGGCCAACGCTCTGATACGGCACAACCTGGGCCGCAGAGACAAAACGCTGCGCGCCCACAAGGGCGGCGGAGATCCCGTACGCCTCATCTCCATGCCCGGCGACGCGGAAGAGGCGGAATTCATCATCACGGACATTGAAAACGTCCGCAGACAGGAAGAACGCCCCTGGGAGGATTTTGCCATCCTGTTCCGGGCCAATACCCAGAGCCGAGTCATTGAACAAACCCTGCGGGAACACAAAATACCCTACCGCATGGTGGGGGCGCAGAGCTTTTTCGACCGCAAGGAGGTGAAGGACCTTATCTCCTACCTGGCAACGATTGAAAACCCGCAGGCGGACGAATATCTGCTGCGCATCCTCAACACGCCCCCCCGCGGCATCAGCGACCTGACGGCCCAGCTTGCCATCGACTGGAGCCGGGAACACGGCAACAGCGTCTGGGCTGCCCTGCAGGACGAGGAATTCCTGGAAACCCTGACCACCCGCGCCCGCAACAGCATTCAGGAATTCAACGAGCTAATCACCAAATACATCGATATTTTCCAAGACAAGGAAACCAACTTTGGAGATGCCATGGAACAGCTCATTGGAGAAACGGGATTCAGCGACTACGTCACTCGGCTGTGCAAGACGGAGGCGGAAACGCAGAAACGCCTCGTTTCCATCGGAGACGTGAAAGCCTCCCTCCGCAATTTCTGGCAGCCGGAAAAAAGCCTGAGGGACTATCTGGCCCAGGTTACCCTGGACAAGGAGGACAACGATGACGACGTGGAAAACAAGCCGGGCGTCTGTCTGATCACCATGCACGCCGCCAAGGGGCTGGAATTCCCCGTCGTTTACCTCGTAGGCCTGGAGGAAGGAATCCTGCCGCACAAGCGCTCGCTGGAAGACGGCAACTGCGACGAAGAACGCCGTCTGCTGTATGTGGGCATCACGCGTGCGCAGGAAAGACTCATGCTGACCTACTGTGCCACACGCCTGCGCTACGGAGATCGCATGCCCTGCCAGCGTTCCTCCTTCCTGAGCGAAATTCCCCCCCACCTGATGGAATATTCCAAATGGGAAGACCTGATGAATGCGGAGGCTACGGAAGAGGAATCGGAAAACTTCTTTGATTCCCTCCGCAGCATGCTTCTGGAAGATGAATAGGTAGTCGGGATAATCGGTATCTATTCATGAATACAACGTTTTCCTTGATTAACAAACACGGCGGCGCACAGTTCCCATCTGGCACAGAGCCGCCGTTGCGGGCTCAAGAAGGATCGAGGCGGAAACACCGCGCGTTACCGCCATGGGGGAAAATGCCGTAATTGTCATGCGGCCCAAGCAATCCGTTGGAAATCCCTATTGATGAAGGGCTGAAACGCAGAATCCGTTTCCTGCTCCCAGGCCACTACGAAAAGGTCCCCGGACAACAGGATTTCCGGGGCGCCGCTGCCGAAATGCAGCAGCCCCATAACCTGTCCATCCGTATTCGGCAAACAGGCGTCCTGGAAATTGAATACTGTCCTCTTTGCATTTACGGGATGATTTGAATGCCATGCGGAGACAGGGACACACCGCTTCGGTGAAGACGGGGGAATGGCATAGGGACCGTTTTTCCGCAAGCCTCCAAGGAAGATATCACCAGTATCAACCGGGTGCCCTACGTTCCATGCCGGGTTTTCATTTCCTCCCTGGGCCGTCTTTTCTGAATCAAGAGGATAGCCATGAGCTTGCTTCCACAGGTTATGATTTTCATTCCGTTTATTCCAATGACGGAAGTATTCCGGCCACAAAAAATCCTCCCGGCGCAACCGCCGGGAGGAGGAAAGAAATCCCTGTCGCCTTACATCACCAGAAGATGATGTACAAAGCAACCGTCGCGGCAACCACGAACCAGCCAAAAATCTTGGCTCGGGAAGAAGATTGCAACGCTACCGCCCCTCTGTCGGGCAGGACGATGGCCTGGCCTCCGCGGGCGACGTTCACGGCCGTAAAGATGAATCCGATGATCACTACGGTAATGAAGCAAATGGCCATGCGGTTCAGGAACGCCATTTCCGGTTGCCAGATCTTCAGGAAGCCGTACAGGGCGGCATTGATGACGATGCCCAGCCAGCCGAAGATGCGCGGACACTTGGGCACGAAGAAGCCGAAGAGGAACACGCACAAGGCGCCCGGGCTCAGGAAGCCCTGGAATTCCTGAATGAAGTTGAAGATACCTCCGAAGGCCGGACTATCCAGGAACGGGGCAATGCACAATGCAATCAGGGCACACACCAGCAGTCCGATCTTGCCAACGGTAACGAGTTCCGTCGGCTTCGCGTTTCTGCGCAGCTTGTTGTAAATATCCATCGTGAAGATGGTGGATGCGGAGTTCAGCATGGACGCCAGGGAAGACACCACTGCCCCGAAAAGGGCAGCGAGTACGAACCAGGTCCACCCCGTACCGGGCAGCAGTTTCCTGATCAGCGTGCCGAAAGCGGAATCATAGTCGAAACCTACCAGCGTATCCGTCAAATAATAATTGTCCGTATCGTTCGCAGCAGGCTTGATGATCTCGTCATTGAGAGTGGCGATTTTTGCCACAAAGGGAGCGCGTTCCGCCAGCGTAGTCTGTTCATTGGCGGCATCCGCCTTGAGTTCGTCACAGGCCTGTTTCAACTCGGCCATCACATCTTCGCCGGCCTTCATGACCGCAGCGTTGTGCAGGGCGTGGGCGCAGCCGGCTTCCACGTTTTCTACCAGGAAGCTGTCCGTGATCCTGTAAATGACAGGACGCCCCTTGACGACGGCGGCATCCTTCGACTTGTCGATTTGCTTCTCATACTTTACTTCCGCCTGTTCCCTCAGATCATTGCGGTACAGATTGTAGGCCAGAATGCCGGGTACCACTACCACGAACGGGATGATCAGTTTGAGGAAAGCGGCGAACACGATGCCCATCTGGCCTTCCGCCAGGGACTTGGAAGCGAGCGTACGCTGCATGATGTACTGGTTGAGGCCCCAGTAAAAAAAGTTGGGAATCCACAGGCCCAGGCAAAGGGCCGTCCACGGGATTTCGGCATCGTCCGCCGGACGGATCATATGCAGCTTGCCGCCCACAGTGTTCACGCCGCTGGTCGCATCCCCGGAATTAAGTTCAAAGAAACGCGTTACCCCGTGCCAGAGGCTGTTGGACGGATCCCCCAGGGAAGCCACCGTAGCCCCGGAATTGGCGGCTGCGGACTGCACCAGGTGATTCGGATCTGCTCCGCTCAGGGCCATCAGGGCAAAATAGGCCACTACGCCGCCGCCTACAATCAGGGCGGCGCCCCAGAACAGGTCCGTCCAGGCACAGGCCTTCAAACCGCCCACGAATACATACACGGTACTGCAGAATGCGATGATGATGCAGCCGACGGTAATATTGCCAAAGTCGATACCCATGGCGCTGTAGCCGGTAAAGAATACGGAAATCACCTTGGCCCCGGCGTAAATAACGCCGGCGGTCGGCACGCCCACCAGAATCAGGAGCGTAGCAATAGCCATCAAGGAACGTGCCGCAGTATCATAGCGCTGTTCCAAGAATTCCGGAATGGTATACACCCCGCCTTTCAACAGTTTGGGAAGGAAACAGAAAGCCACGACCACCAGCGTAATGGCGGCCAGCCATTCATAACCGGCAATCGCCATGCCCACCCAGTTGGCGGCCTTGCCGGACATGCCCACAAACTGCTCCGTGGAAATATTGGCGGCAATCAGGGAAAAGCCGACGAGCCACCAGGTCAGGCCGCGGCCGGCCAGGAAATAGTCGGAAGCGCCCTTTGTTTTCTTTTCTTCTTCCGTCTCTTGCGGATCACGGCTCTTCCAGATACCCAGAGCAATGACACCTACGACCACCACACAGAATAAAATGACTTCCGTCGCGGAAAGTGGAGCCGGAGTCGGTTCACTGGACTCATCAGCTTTTGGGACGGCGTTTTCCACAGCCACGGGAGAGGCTGGCTGGATGTCAGCGGCTGGCTGCATTTCCGCAGCAGGCGTCAAAGCCGGAGCGGCCAGCGTGGGCTGGGCGTCCGGAGCTGTTGCGGGAACGGCCCCCTCCTGGGCGGCGGCGCCCCACGTCATCAGGGCTACGGCCCCGAGTATGGTTGCTAGTTTTCTCATAATCAGTATGGATTAAGCTTGGTACAGTACACGCGCGCCTTCACCGGCACTCGTCACGAGGTAGGTGGTTTCAATCCCTGTTTCCTGACAATAGGCCTGGAGCAGTTCCTGCGCTACCTTGTCAACATCTTCCGTCTTGACCAGGGCGACGATGCAACCGCCGAAGCCGCCGCCCGTCATGCGGGCTCCGTAAATGGAAGAAGCGGAAGGAATGCGGTCGCAAAGGGAAACCAGAGTATCCACCTCCGCACAGGAAACTTCATAATCATCGCGCAGGGAGGCATGGCTGCCGCGCATGGCGACGCCGGCTTCATCCCAGTCGCCGCGGGCGAGGGCATCCGCAAAAACAGCCACCCGCGCGTTTTCACCGATGACGTGGCGAGCACGGCGGTAACGCACGTCGCCAAGCTGTTCCTTGAAAGATTCCAGCAATTCCAGGGAAGCTTCGCGCAGGGAAGGCACCCCCATGATGGCGGAGGCTTCTTCGCACTGCTTGCGGCGCTGGCCATAAGCTCCGTCCGCCAGGGAATGCTTCACGGCACTGTCCAGAACCAGTACGGAAACGGAATCGTTATTCATCGGCACCAGCTCATATTCCAAAGTGGCGCAATCCAGCTTGAGGGCCATGCCCTTCTTGCCGTTGGCGGAAATGAACTGGTCCATGATTCCGCAGGGCACATTCACGAACTCATGTTCCACGGCCTGCCCGATCAAGGCAACCTCCTTGGGATCAATCCTGACGCCGGCAAAGGCGGCCAGCGCGGTGCAGACGGCAACTTCAAGAGCAGCGCTGGAAGAAAGACCGCCGCCGCGGGGCACGTTGCTGTCAATCAGCATGTCCACCGGGCCGATTTCTACGCCGCGACGGTGCAGATTGGCCAGCACGCCGCGTACGTAATTGGACCAGAACGGCTCGCCGGGAACCAGGGCGTCCTCCACGGCAATTTCATGTATCTGGTCTCCCAGCGAACCGCAGAAGCGATGCTTGCCGACAGGAGAAGGAGCTACCGCGACGACACAATGATTGTCCAGAGCCATGGGCATCACAAAACCATTATTATAATCCGTGTGTTCGCCAATGAGGTTCACACGTCCCGGTGCCGCTGCCACATGAGTTGGAGCCTGACCGAAATACTCGATGAAATACGGAGTCACCGTTTCTTTAGAGATTTCTCGCTGAACTAAATCCATAGTGGGCTGATTCTGCCCCAACGCCTCCCGCACCTCAAGGTTAAAGTCTCCGCCCGGCCTCAAATCACTTCATTTTTTACCAAACTTTTGAGTTTTTTCAGAAAAAGACCGCCTGATGCCACGGCGGACATGAGGCAGAAAGCCGAAAAACACCCTCCCAAACGCATGCCAGGCCCGTAAACAGGGCATTTCCGTACCCTCCCAGCTGCCGGAAATCCTTACTTGGCCCCGCGGGCAAACAATACGGCGGGGACTGTTTTCAGCAGCAATTTGACATCCAGCCACAGGGACCAGTGGTCGATGTAATACATGTCCAGCTCCACCAGCTTTTCAAATTCCTTGATGTTGCTGCGCCCCGCTATCTGCCAGTATCCGGTGACTCCAGGAAGCACGCTCAACCTGCGGCGGTGTGCATCACTGGTAAAAGCCTCCGTTTCATAAACGGGCAGTGGCCGGGGGCCCGTCAGGCTCATCTCTCCTTTCAGTACATTGATGAGCTGAGGCAGTTCATCAATGCTGAATTTGCGCAGAATGCGGCCGAAAGGAAAGATACGGGGATCATTCCCCAGCTTGAAAATGGGGCCGTCCATCTCATTGCCGTGGCTGGCCTTTACTTCATCCAGCCTTTTGTCTGCATCCTGATACATGGTGCGGAATTTCCACATGCCGAATTCCTTTCCATACAATCCGGAACGCTTCTGGCAGTAGAAAACGGGACCGGGAGCAGACAGCTTGATGCCGGCGGCCGCAACCAGCCACAAAGGCGAAGTAAGCACCAGCAGGACAAGGGAACCGAGCCAGTCCATGGTTTTCTTTATCTGCCAGGACGTGGTGTAGGGAATGGGGGTGGACTTGTACACCAGCATTCTGACCTCTCCCATCACTCCAAAGTAAGTTTTGTGGACGGTTGGCATCCTCACCATCATGGAAGCATAAAAGTCCACTCCCATCTTGCCGCAAAGATCGGCCAGGCACTTCGCGACGGAAACATCCACCCCTTCCGGCAAAAATACGACTTTGCTGATGCATTTCCTGATCATCACATCCCGCGTTGTGACAGAATCCACGGATTTGGGAGAAATCACCGTCAGGGCTCCCTGAATATCCACGCGGTCCCGCTTCATCTGCTTCAGGAATGTGTCCACATATTCCGGAGCGCCTACCAGAAGCATGGGAGCCTCTTCTTCCAGCTTCTTTTCCGACCGGAACCGGAAAATACACAGCCACAGCACTCCAAGAAAAGTCAGCAGATACCCCAGTATTTGAACGGCAGGATCTCCGGAAAATGGGACCAGATACTTCCAGATGATGGAACTCAGCACCACAAAGCATGCGTAGGCCAGCACCAGTCGCCAAACGGTGCCGCTCAACGTCATGCAGCGGTAATACACCCCAAACTGGTCACAGCAAAAATACAACAGCAGGGACATGGTCAGAGGGGCGAGCACCAGTGTGCGGAGCCGCCAGGGTTCAGGCTGGACGCCCAGTGAACTCCAGGAAATGAACCCAACAACCATAAAAACGACAAACGCCAGAACAGTGACCGCCATTTTATTGATTCCGTAAGTTGTACGGTCTGCGTTTTGGATAAGCATCGAGAATGAAGGAGCTAGCGGACCACATAGTTAATGATGCCAAAGTTTTTGTCAAGTTTCATCCAATTCCGGACTGCCTTCCCGTCACAAGACCAGTTTTCGCAAACGGGTTTTCGTCTCCGCGGGGCTGGAAAGCCCAAAATGACGGGATACCGGCTTGCAAGAAACGGCCTCCGTGTGCATTGGTATACGCGTCAATCCGCCGGACTGACACCGCACACAGCCGGATCGCTCCTTATCAGACCATGCACGGACCGTTGATCGGGGCACGGGGCATCCGCATTTCTGTCTTTCCTTACGGAAACGGAACACCCCGGCGATTCGCCGGACGGAACCTATTGCATGGGGCATGAAAATCCGGCATGACACCAACATAATCATCAACTTAGCATATAAGTATGTCGCAACACCACACACAGGGAAGACAAGGCCAAGGCCCCCGTCGCCGCTATCACAAGGGCGGCCATTCCTATGGCAATGACCGCCGGGAATCCGGCGGATACCGTCCCAAATATAAAAAAGAAGCTCCTGCCAAGCTCTCTTTATGGCAGCGTTTCCTGGGCATCTTCGGCATCCGCCCGGCCAAGGGCAAGCCTGCCGTCAAAGACAAAAACGCCTCCAAAACAAATACCAGGGTGGCCCGCACCAAGCAGGAACGCATCATCACTCCCAAGCAGCCTGTCTCCAACCGCAGGCTGTATGTGGGCAACCTCTCCTACGAAGCTACGGAAAGCGACCTTGAAGACGTGTTCAAGGGCATTGGCGAAGTCACCTCCGTGGAAATCATTTACAATCCCCGCACTCACAAATCCAAGGGCTACGCCTTCGTGGAAATGAAGAAACTGGAAGATGCCGTCCGCTCCGTGGACATTCTTCACAACCAGCCTTTCATGGGCAGAAACCTGCTGGTCAGCGGCGCCAACGAACGCCAGGAACAGTCCAGGCCGGCCCGCGAGCCCCGCGCCCCGCAGGAAGAACAGGATTCTAGGGAAGAAATAAAGGAAACTTCTACCCCCCTGATTCAGCCGGAAACCCAGCCTCAGGCATAAAACAAGTTTTTACGAATCAAGAGCCGGCTCTCCCTCAGGGAAAGCCGGCTCTTTGCTTTCCTGCCGCTTACGCCGCCTCCAGAAGCCTGTAAATTGCGGGGGAACCCGTCATACGAAGAACGGCCATATCACGGCAGCCCCCATGCCTTGCGCAGCCTCAGGTATTCCCTGGAAGGCAGCAGGATGTACAAAGGATGCTTGGAAGGGTCCAGCCATGCGATCATGGCACGTAAATTTTCCTCGCTCATGGCGGTGCATCCGGCCGTGGGGGCCTGGCCGTCCCTCCTCCAGATATGGAAGAAAATGGAAGACCCTCCCCCTGCTACGGGGCGCCCCTGATCTCCGGTGGCGTTATGCCTGATGAACAGCTTCAGGCTGTGGGCGTAATCGTTCAGCTTCATCTGCTGCTTGAACTCCCAGGGAGTCACGGGATCATGCTTCAGCACGAAATGCTGGTTGTAAAGAGGGGAGGACGGGTCATCGACCCACATGTCCCGGGGCGTGATGCGGCGGTATGGCATGGAACGCTTCTTGTTGGGAACGGGCACGGTGCCGTACACTCCGCCCAATTCAAAAATTCCGGCGGGAGAACGCAAATCCCCCTCCTTCTTCACGGGACCTTCCGCGGGAGGGCTGCTGACCCCCCTGCCCCATACCAGTCCGGACTTCCCCAAGCGGGCCGGAAACGGCCCCTTCACCATCATCCACCCCTGGGGACCTTTCTCCAGAAGGCTCAATTTCACATGCGAACTGTTCCAGCCGTCGGACGTCCCCACAATTACCTGGCGGCAGTCTTCAGGGAGAGCCATGGCCGCAGCGCAAAACATCGCCAGCATGCACACGCATACATAGATACCCTTCATGCGCCGTAGCATACCGGGGAAGCTCCGGAAGGGAAGCAAATACTCCGTCCTTCCCCGGCATCCGGCAGACGTACACAAGAGTACCTACTTCAACGGAAGCACCTCGTCCAGCAGCGATTCTATCCCCTCCTTGGCAAATCGGGAATGCAGGTAAAGCTTCTTGGCTTCCATGTACTTGCCGAGGGCGGAACCGACTTCCTTGGCATTCCGCGCATTTTCCGCATCGTCCAGCAGCTTGACCAGCCTGCTTGCCTTGGTCGTCAGATCCAGATACTGGGAATTCAGCTCCTGGTCATTGACAAACAATTCCTGGTCGCGCAGGCGCAGCTGCTGCAATTCCTCCCAGGCGCCGTAAACGTCCTGCATGGCCTCACGCTGACGCGCCGCGCCCAGTGCCCGCTCAATGACCGCCATTTTAGCCAGGTCATCCACAAACTGGGCCTGCAGTTCCGGGTCATCCTTCACCAGCACGGCAAACTCGTGCTGATTGTCGAAAATACGCCGATAGTTCTTGTTCTTGTGGAAACGCTTGAAATCCTCCAGGGCATGGGACTGCTGGCCTGCGGCCATCATGGCATTGCGCAGGGGGAGCAGGCGCGGATTCTTGGGCCAGATCTCAATGGCCTTCTTCAGGCATTCTTCCAGCTTGACGCGGTCCCCCTTGGCAAGGGCTTCCTGCCCTTGGGCGATATAGGCGTCGCTGGCGAACACGGCAGCGCTGATGGCGGATTCTGCCCGGCCCGTGCTGAAATCCCGGGAAGTCTTCTTGAGGTCCTCCACCAGCGTGAGGGCTTCCTCGTAATCCTTGCCGTTCATCAGCTCAAACAGTTTCTCCACATCCCGCTTGAACACATACAGCTTCTGCTTCTTCTCGTACGGGAACGTACTGACGGGCGCCATGAATTCGCCGATCAGGAGAGCTTCATTCAACCGTTCCAAGGCATCCACGTAATGGTGGGAATCCACCAGATTGTTCACGGCCTTCATGTGGCGGTCCGAATCCCGCGCCAATTCCCGGGAAAGATTGTCCAGAACAGCCACGGTAGGAGGTACGCCCAGCGTACTTCCGAACATCTTGGCCGCATCGGAACCCTTCTCCAGGCGCAATTTCGTATCGCCGTCATTGAACAGGCGGCTGTACACGCCGCAGCCGATGGACACATGGTCAAAACGGCGCTGGGCAAACAACTGGACAAGTGTGGACTGGAACACGATTTTGGCTTCCGTTACGGTAAGCACCTGCTCGGTTTCCAGTTTCAGTTTGCGGGCCTGCATCTCCACCACGCGCTTTTCCAAATACTTGTAGCGCGGATTGTCCCGCGCCGGATTGGAAGAGGAATTCCCCTTCCTGCCCCCTTTCTGGTTGGAGGGAGAGCCGGAGGATACCGTCACACCGCTTTCCATCAGGCTCATTTTCTGGGTATTGGTGCGGATTTCGCGTTCCATCGCGTCCATCATCTTTCCCTTGTTCTTCCCGTTGGTCTTGGCCTGCCATGCGGTATAGATGGCCTGGCACAGAGCGTCGGAAACACCGCCGTCCAGCGGATTGCTGGAAGCGGCGGTCAGCAGGTCCACCACCTGCCGCAGGACATTGTCCGCCGCCAGCCTTTCCTTGCGCATGGAAAGCACATCGTGAATCTTGTTGAAAATCTTCTGGTATTCACGAGCATCCTCCGTATTCTCCTCCGGCTGGCTCAGGTACTTGTTGAAGCGGGCCTCAATTTCCCGGAAGCTGCCCATGTTCAGGGTCTGCCCGTTGATGGTTACCGTGCCGTCCTGAGGATTCAGAAACGGCAGTTCATTGCCGTACAGGGATTTGGCATCTCCCTGGCTGCCCGGCTGGTAGGCGTTGGGCTGAATGGAGCCGGATGGATTGGCCGGCTGTGGAGACGCAGGAGCGGGGGTTCCTCCCGTTGCCGGAGGATTGTACATCATCTGCCCCATCGCAGGAAACGTACAGGCCAAGGTCAGAAGAAAGCAGTATTTCATGGATCGAAAAAGCTCGGGTTATTTAGGCAGGATGGAGGTAGCCATACACACGCCGCGCACGTTCGGGCTGATATCCTCCACCCGGAATTCTATTCTGTATTGCTGGTCTCTGTTGATGTTCATTCCATTTCTGGCTTCTGCGGAAACGCAGATGGGAATAATGTATTCCCGTCCGGACGCATCCTTGTACAAAAAGGAAATCAATTCCGACTCGCCGCGGGGAAAACGGTCAATCACGGTGCCGTCCAGCACGTAATTGTTGTTGGAAAGCTGGGAGGCGTTCATCGCCAGAATATCCAGCGGGATGTCGGATCCCGCCTGGGGCTTGTTGCTGGAGCGCGTCACGGCATAGCCGATGACAAGCGCCAGCACAAGAACCACCGCCCCGATGACCAGCATCGGAGCAGATGATGATGAACTCTTCTTTTTCGCTGTACGTCGTCTCGCCATAATCTCTTGTCGAGAAAATGTATAACGAACACGCAACGATTGCACGCATTAAATTACAGTTCCCAGCGGGAACGGCGGATGCCGATGTAGGAGGCGGCGATGCCGCATGCAACATGCGCGCCGAGGACAATATAGCAGATCAGGGCCGGGGTCAGCCCCGTATCCAGCACATTCTTGACGGCATTGTACACGTCCGGCTTCAGAGCTGAAATGCTTCCGGACCAGGACCAGTACGCGGAAATGAACGGCCGGATGAAGCTTTCCACCTGCTCCGGGAGAGCCAGTACCGCCCCTGAGAGGGGAAGCTGGAAGCCCACCAGGTAAATGCTCAGCAGGGAGGCTTGGTCCGCGCTCTTGGCCAGGGAGGAAATACCCAGGCAGACAAACGTCATGGCGGCATTGGCCAGTATCAGGAAAAACAAATGCGTCAGGCTGCCGCCCCGGTCCCAGAAGAAATCCACGAAGGCGAACATCCACACGGACTGAACCAGCACCAGCACGCTCAAATACGCCAGCTTGCTCGCCAGATAGGAGGAAGGCCGCATGCCCGCATACTTCTCCTTCTCCATGATGGCGCGTTCCCCGGCCACCTCCCTTGCGGCATTGTTGGACCCCATCAGCCCCAGCAGGATCACCTCAAACATGATGATGCCGGAAACGGCGGAACCGGTCTTCATATTCAACTGCTGCGCCTCAATATCCTTCTGCAGCGTCTGCACGTCCTGCGTGGCGGAAAGCCCTACGATCTGCCCGGTTCCCTTATCCGTGAACATGGCTACCAGCACGGGAAACAAAAGCACCATTACCAGTTGGAGGACAAGCTGGGAGCGGTCACGGAAGAAAATGCGCCACCGGCGCCCCAGCAGGCAGAAAAACTGGGTGAAGAAACCGGGCACTTCGGGAATGGCTTCCTCCCCGCCCTCAAATGCGGCGGCAATTTCTTTTCCGGCTGAAGCTCGTTCAGAAGATCCCCGTTCCCCATCTTCCTCTCCGGCAGGAGCCGGCGTTACTCCGTTCTCTTCGTCAAAAGGCTTGGCATTTGGGTCCGGCAACTCTCCGGAAAGAATCTTCTGCTCCCTTTCCTTCTCCAGCCGGGCATAATAGGACTCCCGATGCTTGGCCCAGGACCGGGACCAGGAAGCTCCGGTCCGGTCCTGAAGCTTGGGATAAATCTCTTCAAGAGCGGAAACACCGAAGTAATGCAGGATCGTCTTGGGGGAACCGTGGTAGACCACGCATCCCTGATGCATGACCAGGATGGAATCGTAACTGTCCAGATGAGCCAGGCTGTGCGTAACGGAAATGACGATGCGCTCGTCGGAACGGGACACCTCATGCAGAAGGTTCACGATATCGTGCTCGGACCGCGGATCAAGGCCGGAAGTCACCTCGTCGCAAATCAGGAGCCGGGGATCGGACACCAGCTCCATAGCCAGCGCCAGGCGCCGCTTCTGGCCCCCGGAAAGAATCTTCACGTCCCTGTCTGCAATTCCCTCCATGCCCGTTACCTCCAGGGCGTTGTCAATGCTGTCGTCCAGATCGTCAAGAGACTCGAACTTGCAGCGGAGCTTCGCGGCGCTTTCCACATTCTCATCCACGCTCAACTGGTCATAGGCAATGCTGAATTGGGGGACAAACCCGATCTCCGTCGGTTCAAAATCCTCTTCCGCCAAATCATGCCCATTCCAGAAAAAACGGCCGTCTGTCTCCGCGACCATGCCCGCGATAGCCTTCAACAACGTGGTCTTTCCGCAGCCGGACGGCCCCACGACCGCCATGAAATGCCCCTTGGGCACATTAAAGCTCACATTGTCCAGCAATTTCAAAGGACCGTCCTGGGCCTCTATCTCGTACGTAATGCCGTCCGCCTGCAACATAATGCATGTACCTTATCCCATCAGTCTCCGCATCATCAAGGAAAATCGGGACTCTTCCCTCACATGTTGAACCCATGCGCAAACTTGTTATTTTGAAAAGGTTCCGCCCCGGACGACGAAACACCTGACTACCCTCATGTTGTGGATTTGCGACTTCCGCGCCGCGAAGAATCTTCCCTCCACTCCTCCCCTGCTCATCAGGATTACTTGTGATTCCTGTGAGGTCCTCTTTTTAACGGATTTCCAGGGTGCCGGAACTCCGGAAAAAGAATTCCATGTCAACCTCTTGATTGAATCGGAAGAAAAAGCTGAACCTTTCTTTTTCCTCGCTTCCCCGCCCGGATGGAGGCATCATGGGCTTCATGATCAGCCGGACGGTAAAAGACGATCTTCCGGAAATCCTGGATCTCCAGCTCCGGGCCTTTGGAGAAGTTGCCCGGCGCCTGAACGCCGCCACTCTGCCTCCGCTGGAACAAACCATTGAACAATTGCTGGAAGAAGAGCAGAACTCTGTATTTCTTAAATATACGGAGGACGGGCATATCATCGGTTCGGTCAGAGGGAGCCTGGATGCCTCCGGCACCTGCCATGTGGGCAAGCTGATTGTGGACCCGTACTGCCGGAACCGGGGAATCGGACGGCAGCTCATGCAGGCGCTGGAAGAATACTTCCGCGGAAAAGCCTCCCGGTACCTCCTGTTCACGTCGGAGGAAACTCCGGAAACCCTGCACTTGTACGGCAAACTGGGTTACGAAAAGCTGTACACGCGGAATGCCGGAAGCACCGTCATGGCGTTTCTGGAAAAGAAGGCTTGAAAAAACGGCCCCCGCAGGAAGAGGAACACTTCATTCCAACATTTTCCCTACGGCCAGCCGGATCAAGCACCCGGCCAGAAAAATCCCCGCCGCTACCCAAAAGGAAAACCATTCCAGCAATACCCCGCATACCAGGAATATCAACGCACACCACAGCAAAAATGTGTTGATCACACGCATCAGGTCCATTCCTCCGGGTAGAAGGGAGAAATAAGGAAAACCTTCATCAGGATGTCCTCCAAAAATCCCATCATGTGCCGCAAGATGAATTCCAAAACACTCATGGACTTTAATATTTAATAATTAACCACACAGTCCATTTTACACCCTTCTCCGCAAAAGCACAAGCAGGGGCACGGCATGGAACATCATGCCTTTCATCCTCTCCTGCCGGATAGGAGAACAAACCGCGAAAAAACAACGGATAAATGAACAAGGCCCAAGTACCGCCCTGCGGCAACCGCATCAGAACGGGAAATCCGTATCGCCCACCGGGTCCACGGCTTTTTCCTCAAATTTCTTTACGGCCTTCTGCTGGGGATTCACGGCCCGCACCACAATGGCTCTCGGGGGCACCGCTTCCCGCTTTTTGAATTCGCACTTTTCCTCGCACAAATTGCAGGGGCCTACCCGCACGCGTTCCTCCGGCTTTTCCGTCGTAACGGGACAGGCGTGCTCACACGCCCCGCAGCCGATGCACAGGGTAGGATCCAGCTTCGGCAGGCGGTGTTCCTGGCCGTCGCGCCCGATGTAGGGCACTGTGTAAAGCGCCTTGGTGGGACAGTGTTCCGTACAGGCGCCGCAGTCCATGTCCTCCCTCCTGACCAGGCAGCGGCACACGTAAAACTGGGCCACGGCAATGCGCGTGGTATCCTTCGTGATTTCCGTCGTATCCTTTTCAGCGGTAATAGGGAGTTTTCTGATGGCCCCGGTGGGGCACACTTCCGCGCAGCGGTGGCAGTCGTAAAGACAATACTTGGTGCTGAAATCCATCCGGGGCTTCATGAATCCCTTAATGCCCATCTGGAAATAAGCGGGCTGGAGCACGTGGGTGGGGCAGCTGGCGATGCACATCTGGCAGCCGGTGCATACGTCCAGAAACCGTTCCAGGGAACCGGCTCCGGGCGGAAGAACGCACTGGGTGGGGTCCAGCCTCTGGGCTGCATCCCCACGGCATCCCGACAGGGCGGCTCCGGCAAGCCCGACGGCGGTAGCCCCCAGGAATTCACGACGGGAACTTTTCGCGACAACCGGAGAAAACGCCGCCGAAGGGCGGGAAGAAGCCTCTTTCCTTTCCTTTTTGGCAGGAATCAATCTCCGGGCCCTGGTGAACCAGCGGTAGCGGATTCCTCCCTCATCACAGGCGCGCACGCAATCGTAGCACGCCACGCAGCGGGAGGCGTCTATCCGGTATTCCTTGAGATTCAGGCATTGGGCCTTGCAGGATTTGATACACTTGCCGCACTTTTTGCAAGATGCGGGATCAAAACCCAGCCGGAAAAGGGAAACCCGGGAAAGGAGCCCCAGCAGGGTGCCGACGGGACACACCGTATTGCAATACAAACGTCCCCTCCAGGCACTCATGGCGACAACCAGCCCGAGCATTCCGGCGGAAGCCAGCAAGGCGGGAAGAGCCACGGGATAATAATCCATGCGGACCAGGTCCGCGGAAGCGCTGTCCGCCGCGAGCAGGTTGTTGCCCCAGACGGCGGCAGGCCATGCAAGCACGTACATGATGCGCCCAAAGATGCTGTACGGATCCAGCCAATTGAGCGTCAACCCGGCAAAACCGATTATACAGCAGACGGCCAGCGCAGCCAGAATGGAATACCGCACCCACGGCACGGGCCGGGAGAACTTCAAAAAAACTTTGGGCCTGATCCATCTGCGCATCCTGAACACAATGTCCTGCAAAATCCCCAGGGGACAAAGGAAAGAGCAATACACACGGCCGAAAAGCAAGGTCAGCGCCAGCAGGAGGGCCAGAGCCGCCACGGAAACGCCCACCCAGTTCAACGTCCCCAGCACGGAAGGGACAAACTGCCACTGCGCCAGCGCAAAGGAGTCTTCCATTCCTTCCCCGCCCCCCCGTCATATTCGGCACGTTCCACGCAGGAATGCCGCGCAGGAAAGCATAGGCAATCCCCACGAAGAAAATAACGGCCACGGTCACGCGGAGCCATTTCAACGGACTCACAAAAAAAGCTTTAATGATTGACATACCAATCTATGAAACACCGCCCGCAGCGAAAAGTTGGCGTCCGTCCGCAATAGTTGCGGACGGACGGGAAAACATCAGGCCATGTTGATGCGGCGAATGTTGATCTTGGTGAGGTCCGCCGTTCCCAGCCCCATTTCCTCTCCCAGCAATACATGGCGGATCTTGCCCGCCTTGTTCAGCAGGGCCGCACCCGCAGAGTCAATCGCCACGATGTCGCGGGAGGCAAGGAGAGTCTTGCGCTCCACCAGATCGTTCGTGTCCTTGCCTACGGGGCCGTTGCGCACCATGGGCATGTAGGCGTCCAGCACGCACAGGTCCGGCTTGCGGAAATACACGGCGTCCGCAATGCACTGGTGCAGGTCGTTCTTATGCATGGCGCCGCGGTCCCACACGGTTCCCATGACGTTCTTCATGCAGGCGGTCATTTCAGATCCGCTGTGGTGCTTGAGCGGAGGGCAGGTGATATAAACGTCTGCTTCCAGAACAGCCTTGTGCACCTTGGCGGAGGTGAATTTTTTGGCCTTCGGATTTTCCTTCTGAACATATTGCCCTTCATTGCCGCCGTCCACCATCACGCCTCCGGCTTTTTCCACAGCCTCTTTCACGCCGCTGCCTTCATACGCGCCATTATGGCAGCAGTGGTCAAAAACCTTTACTTCCTTTGCGCCGGCCTGCTTGCACAGTTCCACCAGCGTGGCGACTGTTTCCGGGTGGGTGTTGGACCCGAACTCCGGAGCCTTGTTCCAGCCGATGTTCGGCTTGATCACCACGGTCTGGCCCGGCTTCACGAACGCCTGCATGCCGCCGAGCGTTTCCACTGCCTTTTTAACCATTTCCGCGCGAGTCCCGTTGCGGACGGCAACCAGGTCGGGAATGCCGGAAGCCGTTTGGGGAGACGCCTCCTGGGCGAAGAGGGTTTCCATGTCCGTAATGGCCGCTAAAGCGCCCACGGCGGCGGTCCCCTTCAAAAATGTACGTCTGTCAGTCATATTGGTGCAAAGTCAAATGTTCATCTTTCCGGCAACGGAGCATTTCCGATGCCTTAGTGCCTACCTTATCATACGGAAAATGGAAAAACAACCTGTCAATCATTTTCCCTGCGGGAAATTCACAAACTAATTGTCATACACGCCAGGCTCCTATAAAACCCGGTCATGAAGTGTTCCCTGCTCAGCCGGCCCATGACCTGCGCGCACGACTGGATCAGCCGTCTCGTCCTGCCCGGAGACACGGTGGTGGACGCCACAGCGGGAAACGGGCACGATACTGCATTTCTGGCACGCCTGGTCGGCCCGGAAGGGAAAGTGCACGCCTTCGACATTCAGGAAGAGGCGATCCGCTCCGCCAGGGAACGCCTGAGGGAAGAGGGGCTGCTTACGGACGCCGTCTGTTTCCATCTGGCCAGCCACTCGCGCCTCGCGGAACTGGTCCGCGGCCCGGTCAAAGCAATCATGTTCAACCTGGGCTACCTGCCCGGCGGGGACAGGAACCTCGTCACCCGTACGGATTCCACTCTGGCGGCCCTGGAACAGGCCGTGAACCTGACAGCCCCCAACGGAATCCTCAGCGTCATGTGCTATCCGGGCCATGAGGGAGGAGACATGGAAGCGGCCGCCGTGGAACAATTCCTTTCCCGGCTTCCCCATCACCTGTGGAGAACAGGCAAATACCAGCTTCTGAACACTTCCACGCCCGCACCGTTCCAAATTTGTGCATTCAGGCTGGATTGACATTCCTTCAGCTTCCGGAAGGCGAACACAGACCGGAAGATATTCAAGGAATACCCTTCTCACGCACGGCCCATCCACTCCACCACCTGCGCCAGCGCACGGCCCCGGTGGGACATGGAATTCTTCACCTCCATGGGGAGCTGGGCGAAACTCTGCTCATACCCTTCCGGCACAAACAGGGGGTCATATCCAAATCCTCCCTCCCCGGTCAATTCCGTCAGCATGTGGCCTTCTATGGAACCGGAAAATTCCGCCAGCACCGCACCTTCGCGGGCCAAAACCATCACACAGCGAAAGCGGGCGGCAGGCTTGCCTCCCGGGCGCACTCCGGCCTTCCGCAACTCTTCCAGCATACGGCGGTTGTTCCGTTCATGATTACCTTCCTCTCCCCCGAAGGAAGAAGACCAGACGCCCGGACGGCCATCCAGAACATCCACCTCCAGCCCGGAATCGTCCGCCAGGACAATGCCGGGAATGCATTTGGAGGCGGAGACTGCCTTGAGCGTGGCGTTTTCCGTAAACGTAACGCCGGTTTCTTCCACGGGTGGGGCCTGGGGATAGTCGGAAAGGTCCCTTACCTCCCATTTTCCGGCCAGCATGGCGCGGATTTCCCCGGTTTTATGGGCGTTGCGCGTGGCAACCACCAGCAATGGCAATTCCTGTTGCATCATGTTGAAATTCTCGTGTCGTGTTTTTTCTCAGCAGTCAATCTCCAGGCTTACGGGGCAATGGTCGGAACCCATCACGTCCATATGGATGGCCGCGCTCTTCACCCTGGGAGCCAGAGAATCGGAAACGCAGAAATAATCAATGCGCCAGCCGATGTTCCGGGCACGCGCGCCCCCGCGGTACGACCACCAGCTGTACCAGGACGGTTCCTCCGGATGCAGCAGGCGGAACGTATCGGTAAATCCGGCTTTCAGCAACTGCGTGAACCCGGAGCGTTCTTCGTCGGTGAACCCGGCGGAGAAACGGTTGTCCTTGGGCCGCGCGATGTCGATCTCCTGATGGGCCACGTTCAAATCGCCGCAGAAAATGACCGGCTTGACAGCCGCCAGGCCGGCCACGTAATTGCGGAACGCCTGATCCCACTGCTGCCGGTAGGGCAGCCTTGCCAGTTCGCTCTGGGAATTGGGCGTATAGCAGTTGACCAGATAAAATTGCTCAAACTCCATGGTGCACACGCGCCCTTCCCGGTCATGTTCCTGCCAGCCCATGCCCATGGATGTGGACAGGGGCTTCACGCGGCTGAGGACCAGCACCCCGGAATAACCTGCCTTTTCCGCCGGATTCCAGAGCTGGTACGGCCAGGAAGACAGCCACAAATCATCCACCTGCTCCGGACGCGCCTTGATCTCCTGAAGGCAAAGAATGTCCGCATCCAGCGCATCCGCGGCTTCTCCCAGCCCCTTGCCCAGAATCGCACGCAATCCGTTCACGTTCCAAGAAACGAGTTTCATGCGGGCATACTTCCCGTTTTTCCCCTTCCCGTCAAGCCCTCAAACTCCCCTTCAGCGGCCCTGCTTCACCCCTCCGCGCAAACCCTTCTTCCGGAATCATCCCCAGTATCTTGCATGCCGCACGGAACAAGTGTTTTTTCTTGCCAACCGGCGGGGGCCATGCTTACTTAGATAGGCAAACACCCCGAGAGGCACTCGAGAGTGGGTCTGTCGACCCGCTCTTTTTTGTCTATCCATCACACATCTCTACGCTCATGACAAACGACATTAAAGCTTTGATCGACTACTACGAGAGGGAAAAAGGGCTCTCCCGTGAAAAAATTCTCCTCGCTCTGGAATCTGCCTTCCTGTCCGCCTACCGCAAGATGGTCCCCGGTTCCGGCTCCATCAACTACCTCCGGGCTGAAATCAACGTGGACAAGGGCAAGGTGCGTATCTTTGCTGATCTGGAAGTAGTTCCGGATGAAGAATACAAAGACAAATTCAATCAGATTCCCCTCTCCCTGGCCGTCAAGCTGGACAAAAATGCCGTCCTGCACGATCTGCTGGCTACCAACATCACCCCCAAAGGATTCGGCCGCATTGCCGTGCAGACGGCACGCCAGACGATGCTCCAGAAACTGCTGGATGCGGAAAAGGAAATGCTTTATGACGAATTCAAGGACCGCGCCGGCGATCTGGTCACGGGCACCATCCGCCGCTTTGAAAAAGGAGACATCTTTGTGGACCTTGGAAAATTCGAGGGCGTCATGACCTCCCGCGAGCGCGTGCCGAATGAAGACTACAGCGTAGGCGACCGCATGCGCTTCTACGTGGTGGAAGTGCGCACGGAAGGCCGCGGACCGGAAGTCATCCTCTCCCGCAGCCATCCGAACCTGGTGCGCCGCCTCTTTGAATCGGAAGTGGTGGAAATCGGGGACCAGACGGTGGAAATCCACGGCATCGCCCGCGAAGCCGGTTACCGCACCAAGGTGGCCGTCATCAGCCATGACGACAAGGTGGACCCGGTGGGGGCATGCGTGGGTATGCGCGGAGCCCGCGTTAAAAACATCGTCCGGGAGCTCAACAATGAAAAGGTGGACATCCTGGAATGGACGGAAGACCCCGTCGAATTCGTCCGGGAAGCCCTCAGCCCCGTGGAGCCCCGGGAAATCACCGTGGATGAAGACGCCAAACGGGTCTTCGTCATCGTCCAGGACGACAAAGACCTCTCCAAGGCCATCGGTCGCAGGGGCCAGAACGCCCGCCTCACCTCCCGCCTGATGGGCTGGGACGTCCAGGTGCGTGTCTTTGACGTTCAGGAAGCTGAAAAACTCCAGAGCCAGGCTGCCGCTGAAGAAGTGATGCGCCAGTGCCAGGCCGCGGCGAAAACCCTCAGCGAACAACTGGAAATCCCGGAAGAAACCGCCATGGGCCTCGTGACCATGGGGGGAACGGACCTGGTGGCCCTCACCGGATTTGAAGCTTCCGACATCGCGGAAAGCATGGGCATTCCCGCAGAGGAAGCCGCCCAGATTCTGGACAAGGCCCGGGACCTCATTTCCCAATAAACCATTGAGCATGGCGCTCAATATCTAACCAATTTAAAATCAAATGCCTAATAAACAAGAAGAGAACGAACCCAAAAAAGAAGTGCTGGATCTGATCGGCGGATCTCCCAAAAAGAAACGCGCACCGCTGCCCGAACCCGTTCCGGCCCCGGCGCCCACCCCCCGTCCGGCTCCGGCCAAGAAAGAAGCTCTCGACTTGCTTTCCGGCCCCAAGAAAAAAGCGCCTGCTCCCGTTCCCGCCAAACCGGCTCCCGAATCCGTCCAGCCAGCCCCTGCCGCCGCACCCGCGCCGCAGGAAGAGGAACTGTCTTCCAGGGATAAGGTCATCAACCTCAAGCCGCCCGTTTCCGTCTCCGAACTGGCCGCTCTGCTTCAAGCCAAGCCTTTCCAGATCATCAAGGACCTGATGGGCATGGGCATCTTCGCCAACCCGAACACGCCGCTGGACGCTGACGCCGTCAGTTCCATCTGTGACCTGCACGGCTACACCTTCGCCCGTGAAAAACGGGAAAAAGGAGGTGGAGTCAAGGCCCAGCAGGAACCGGTGAAGGAGCCGGAACCAGTGCCGGTCGTGGAAGAACCCAAGGCCACCCTCATCACCCGCACGCCCATCATCACGGTCATGGGCCATGTAGACCACGGGAAAACCTCCCTGCTGGACTACATCCGCAAGGCCCACGTAGCGAAGGGGGAAGCCGGCGGCATCACGCAGCATATCGGCGCCTATACGGTAGACTACAACGGCAACACCCTCACCTTCCTGGACACGCCCGGTCACGCCATCTTTACGGAAATGCGCGCCCGCGGAGCGGACGTGACGGACATTGTCGTGCTCGTCGTAGCCGCCAATGACGGCATCATGCCCCAGACGCGGGAAGCCATCGCCCATTCCAAGGCGGCCGGCAAAACCATCATCGTGGCCATCAACAAATGCGACCTCCCTGCGGCAGATCCCATGAAAGCCAAGAGCGGCCTGATGGAAGAAGGGCTGGTCCCCACGGACTTCGGCGG
This sequence comes from Akkermansia sp. RCC_12PD, assembly GCF_036417355.1. NCBI lineage: Bacteria > Pseudomonadati > Verrucomicrobiota > Verrucomicrobiia > Verrucomicrobiales > Akkermansiaceae > Akkermansia > Akkermansia sp. RCC_12PD. The sequence goes on from NZ_CP143889.1 coordinate 1,012,980, forward strand.
CGATGTGGAATGTGTGGAAGTCTCCGCCCTGACCGGGGACGGCATTGACGACCTGCTCGGCCTCCTTTCCCTCCAGTCGGAAGTGCTTGAACTCCAAGCCAATCCCAAGGCCAACTGCCGGGCATCCATCATTGAAGCCCGCGTGGAACCCGGTACCGGCAGTTCCGCCACGGCCATTGTGGAAAGCGGCACCATCCGCATCGGCATGCCCTTCATCTGCGGCCCTTACGCCGGCAAGGTGCGCGCCCTGGTCAACGACCACGGCGAACGCGTCAAAAAAGTCGGCCCCGGGATGCCCGTGGAAATCATCGGCTTTTCCGAGACCCCGAACGTGGGTGACGAACTCGTGGAAATGGAATCCGAACGCGCCGCCAAGAAACTGGGCGAAGAACGCCAGGAGGAACTGCGCAAGCAGCGCCTGGCCCAGCCCCGCAAGGCCCGCATGGAGGAACTGCTCGCCATGATGGGCGACGGTACCCAGAAGGCCCAGCTCAAGATTCTCCTGAAGGGGGACGTCCAGGGTTCCGTGGAAGCCATTAAAAAGGCAATCATGGACATCCAGTCGGACAAGGTGGAATGTGTCTTCCTGAATGCCGCCGCCGGTCCCATCTCGGAATCTGATGTCCTGCTGGCTTCCTCTTCCGACGCCGTCATCCTGGGCTTCAACGTCAAGGTGGAATCCAACGCCGTGAAACTTCTCAAACGTGAAGGCGTGCAGGTGAAGCTGTACTCCATCGTGTACGAACTCATCGACCAGGTGAGGGACGCCATGCTGGGCCTGCTGGAACCGGAAACGCGTGAAACCATCATCGGCCACGCCAAGGTTCTCCAGGTCTTCAAGCTCAACAAGGGTCGCGCCGCAGGCTGCATGGTTGAGGACGGCAAGATCCTCCGCAGCTGTGAAGCGCGCGTCATCCGCGACAAAACTCCCGTTTTCGACGGCAAGATGTCCACTCTCCGCCGCTTCCAGGACGAAGTGGAAGAAGTCAAGGCCGGTCTGGAATGCGGCATTCGCCTGGGCGACTTCAACGAATATGAGGCTGGCGACATCATCGAATGCTACACGCTGGAAAAAATCCAGCAGACGCTGTAAGCCAATACGTAATCTCACCGAAGCGGGAATGGAACCGCCCCAGGGCTCCGGCAGGGTCTCTAGGGAGCTTCCATTTCTGCCATTCGTGTACATCCCTCCTTCCGATTGAACAATCGGACAGCCCCTTACTCTATTTCTTCATATGAGCAGACGCACAGACAAGGTTAATGAACTCCTCCGCCGGGAAATAGGCACCACCATCCAGCGGGACTTTGAATTCCCCGGAACGATTGTCACCGTAATTGAAGTGGAAGTGACGGATGACCTGAAAGAAGCCAGGGTCTGGGTGGGCGTCGTGGGCCGCATGGCTCCTCCCCAGGTTCTGGAAAAGCTGAACTCCCGCCACGGTCTCATTCAGTCGGCCGTAGCCAAAAGAGTCGTTCTGCGCAACACTCCGCGGCTCTCCTTCCGGCTGGACGACTCCGCGCAGCGCGGGGTTGATCTGGTCAACCTGCTGGACGACATTGACAAAAATCTGCCTAAAGCCCCTCCCGCAGATCAGGAGGAAGAACAGGCCTGAATCCCGCGGCCCCCTGGAATAACACTCCGGATACTGGAAATCAGCGATTCTTCCACCTGTTGAAGGCAAAAAAATCTGTCCGTCAAAAACAGGATACTCTCGCCCCGGACACCGGAGCCGTGACTCCCGGCAAACAGACATTTCCGGAGGTATCTTTCCATAAGCGTCTTTGGGAGTACACATTTGGTCACTGCTTCCCACGGTCGCTTTATCCTTCGTGAATCTCGCGTGGCGCAATCCGTGCAGCCGGGCTTGCGGCCCGTGCCCGGTTTTTTGCTTTTCGGTCGGAAATAGACCTCGGCAAAGAGAAGGAATTCCGGAGAAATCTTCCGAAGAGCTCCGGAACGGTGATTCGCTATTAATAAAAGGTAACCGGATCACGAAAAATCCCGGCATGGAGTACCGCCTGTATCGGCATTCAATTTTCGATGCCAATACAGGCCCAGATTCTACTCTCTCGTTACTTTCAAACGCAGGAAGCGGCGTTGCGGCGCATTTTCATCAATGGCCACCGTGTCCCGGTATTCTCCCTTGCTGCCTGCCGGAACTACCGTTTCCTCCTCATTCCAGGTCTTCAGGTCCGCGGAGCTTTCCACGCTGAAAACCACATCCACGGCTTCCGTATTGACCGGCCAGTCCAGCACCAGATATTCCTGGCTGCCCTCTTCCTTCCGCACCGTCAGCGTTGTTACACTGCCGCACGGTTTCAAAGGATCCAGGCCGGTAGCATACTTCATCAAATTGCTGATTCCGTCGCCTGCAGGGCTGGCTCCCGGAGCCATGTCGTCTTCCGTCGTTCCGGCGGGGAACTTATCCTTCTTCCACTTATCGTATCCGGTCAATGGCGGCGCGGCACTTTGAGTCAGCGTGAAGGTCCTTTGTTCGCCGTCACACGTAATGGTCACAACTGCCGTACGATGTGTTTCCTGGCTATTGGCGTCCACGCTGACAGCCAGCGTAGCGGTACTGTTCCCGGAAGCGGGAATGACCGTGACCCAGGGCTGGTCGCAGGAAGCGGTCCAGGGCAGCTGGGTCTGCACGGTCAGCGTCGTCTCCGCAGCGGCAAAGCCCACGGCCTCCTCCGTTTTATCAATATTGAAAGGATTCACGTATTCATACGCAAACGCGCTGGCGGGGATCTCCTGCTTGGAAATGCCCGCATCGGCGCTTTCCCACTGCATGGAAAGGGAAGACGACGAACCCTGGCCCACATAGCCGATGCGGATCGGATGAACGCCCGCCGTAAGCTTGACCGTCTGTACGGCATTGGGCTGTACATCGCTGGAAACGCCTTCCCGCGCATTGGAGGCAACTTCCGTTCCCGGCGTATAGGCATAATCCGCGTCAAGGAGCTGCATGTCGTGCAAATGGACAAAAGCCTTGGAACCTTTGTTGGAATCCGTTTTCAGGTAGAATTTATATTCCCCCGTAGCAGGCACGGTGAGATAACCGGTAAGTTCCACGCCCTTCTGGCCGGAAATTGCGGGGTTGACATCCAGCACGCCGGAAGCGCCCGTAGCTCCTGTGACGGCCGGGGCTTCCTCCATCTGGCGGAAATCCGGCACCCAGTCGAACCCGCGGTTCCACGCGCGCTGGCGCAACCGCCCCTGCCGGAGGTTGGAGGGAGGCGCGACGGGTGCAACGTAAGCAGTGTCAAAGTTCGTAGCTGCCGTGGGAGAAGGACGGCGCATGCGCAATGCCTGCGCCTTCATTTTCTCCTGAAGGTCCGGACGGGAGGAAGCCAGGTTGTTGGCCTCCTGCGGGTCCTTTTCCGTATCATAGATTTCAAAGTCCGTAGCGGGAGCGGCATTGCCCATCCGCAGGCCCTTGAAACCGTCCGCAAACACAATCTGCTGCTGCTGCCTGCCGCGGTTCCTGTGGGCCTGGAGGAAGTCACTGTAGCCCGGAGTATTTCCGCCGTAGGCATATTCCGTGTAAATGACGCCGGTTCTCTGGCGCTCCGGAACGCCTACCAGCGTGGGCAGCAGGGAAACGCCGTCACAGCGGGACGGAACGGGTACCCCCGCCACATCCGCGAAGGTGGCCATCCAGTCATGGAACTGGCTGGCGCCCAGGCTGATCCCGCTGGGAACCACTCCGGGCCAGCGCACCACCGCAGGCACGCGCATGCCGCCCTCCCAGCAGTCCCGCTTGATGCCGTCCATCATTCCATAACTCATGAAGTACCGCGGGTCTTGGGCCCCGTTGTTGTAATTACCTGAGCCCGACTCATTGTGGGGGCCGTTGTCGGAGGTGAACACGATCATCGTATTGCTGTCAAGGTTCAGCTCCTTGAGCAGCTGGATCATATCCTTCAGAACATCGTCCACGCGGCGGATCATCGTGGCGTGCCGGGATTCCGTCTTGCCGAAAACCGTGTGTTCCGGATAAATGTACGTATCCGGGCCAAAATCCCCCTGCACGCCAGTCCAGCCGTCCGCGGCGGTATTGCAGGCTTCATAGCCATCTTTCTTCTCCCATTGCAGGCCGCCGGTTTTTCCCAATCCCTCCGGATAGGCGCAGGCAGGAGCAGACAGGCAGCCGTGGGGGGCGGGGAAAGCCAGGTACAGGAAGAAAGGCTGTGAAGGGGCCTTTTCATGGTGCTCCATAATCCACTGCTTGGCCCGGGCGCCGAAGAGGTCCGTATCATAGGCGGTGCCGGGGACCTTGGCGCTGACGTTCGTCCACGCCGGGGCTGCGGACTGGTCATCATATTCGTAAATCTCCTGGGAACCCGCCGTCAAATAGTGGAAGTGGCCCGCCAGATGCTTGATGATTCCGTAAAAGTAGTCAAACCCGCGCATATGGGGCGCTCCGGTCAGCCCCTTGCCGCTTTGCCCTCCGCCGCCCACGCCCCATTTCCCGATGGCCGCCGTGTGGTAACCCGCGCCCTTCAGCAGCGTTCCCAGGGTGTGGGAGTTTTCAATGGGGTAGTCAAAGGTGTTGTTGCGCACCACGCGTGAGTGGCCCTGGTGCACGCCGAGAAGCAGTGAGGCGCGCGCCGGAGCGCACACCGGAGCGGCGCTGTAATGGCGCCGGAGCTGCATGCCTTCCGTAGCCATCGTATCCAGGGTCGGAGTCTTGAATTCATTCCTGCGCGTCACCTGGCGCCCGTTTTTATCCTGCTGCGTCCAGTTGACGCTCAGGTCCCCCCAGCCCATGTCATCCACCAGCACAAAGATGATGTTCGGCCTGGAGCCGGATACACCGGAAGGCATGGAAGGCTTTTCCGCCACATTCGTCACCAGGTTCAGCCTTCTGGAAGCGCGGTCATAGCTCCAGGAAACGGCTCCCTTCGGAAGGTCCTTCACGGTAATTTCCGCTTCCATCCCTTCCGCAAACTGCACCGTCAGCGTATGGCTTCCGGGCCATTCGGCAATCAAGTCTTCAAAAGACGAATCAAACAGGATGACGTATTCCTGCGCCTGCAGGGAGGAATTTTCCGGCGGCACGGCCCCGGCCTGCGGCACGCCGTCCAGGGCGGTCACATGGGAACGGCCCAAGGCCAGGGAAGAACTGGGAAGGGTAATGTCCCCTTTCACAGCGAGAGTGCCGCCCGGAGCATATGTAATCGTGCCGTTGAAATTTCCGCTTCCCGCCAGGGAACAATTCCCTTGAACGACCAGATTTACTTCCGGAACTTCTCCGTTAAAATCAACGGAGGAATTATTCAGGGTAATGGTGACGTTTTTCCCTACGGACTGAATTTCTCCCGGCTTGCCTTCCCTGTTCGTGTAGGTGATCCGGGCATCATCCAGAATCGTCTGCTTCAGCGTTCCCTGTGAACCTGAAACTCCGGATGTTCCGGAAAGAATCGCTTCAGCCTCCACTCCCGCTTCAGACATGTCCAGTGTGGAACTTTCCAGCGTGATGGCCGTATTTTTCCCGATGTTCCATAAGCTGGAAACCTTTGCCGTAGTCCCGGAGAAAGTCACGGAAGAATTTTCCCGGGTAATCAGAGAGCCCTGATACAGGGCCATGCCCTCCAGCCGCGCGGCGTCCTCCACCGTAATCGTATTGCTCATTCCCCGGTCCGCCAGGTCCAGCGTGGGCGTTCCCTGCCCCGCATTCATCACGAAGCCGATCACGCCGGAAATATTGTTCAGCAGCATTCCCTCCCCGATGCGCACGGCGCCGGCGCCCGTCAGCGTTACCACCCGGGCGGCATCGTTTTCAGAAGTCAGGGAATAGAGACCGCCGGCGGGGGCCGTTTCATCGCTCCCCACATAAAAACTGCGGCCCTCCTCCACATGCCAGGTCTGGTCCGAGGCTACGCGCAACTGGGCAATCCCGAAATCCGCATTGTATCCCCCCGTTCTTGTATTTGATACAGTAATGCCGCCATCCTGGATACGAAGGTAAACCTTTTCGTTTGTATTCTTGATGAACAACTGAATTTTCCCTCCGGGCTGGTTATTGACACCCTCCACCCGGACACCCTTCAGATACCTTCCGTCGGAACCCAGGCCTCCCACGTCCGTTCTTCCCACGGAATCCGCTCCATTAGTGGTCATCCAGTGCGTGTAGGCAGAAGATTGGGCTCCCGGAGCAACTGACGGGCTCCAATTGGACAAGGTCCCCCAGGCATTTCCTCCCGTCCCTCTCCAGACATATTCTGCATCCTCTCCTTTTACAGGAGACAGAATCAGCAGGGAGGAAATCAGAGCGGATAAGAAGCGAAACATGAACATGGCAGTCAATGGAAAAAAGACCCCGGATGAAAAGGACCGGGACAGGAAATTCTAGCGGAGAAAACGGATTGGATGATGGCAACAAGCATCAGTTAAGCAAACAACATGTGAGAGTCCCGTTTGAAAGAAAAAAGCCGCCTGCTTCGGAAAATCCACAGGACGGCTTGATGAAATGTTGCTGAAATGGTCAGGCCCTGCGGCGGCGCACCATCAATGCCGCCAGCCCCAGAAGTCCAAGGGACGCCGTGGCCGGTTCGGGAACCAGCTCCCCATTGATCTGAATGCCGGATAACCCTGCAAAACACCCCTTGTTATAGGCTTCATGCTGGGAAGCGTCAATCGTGATGGTCAGCGACTCTCCCGCCTTCAGAACAAAGCCATCGAGAAAATCGTAGCCTCCCGTTCTGGGGGTGTCCCAGTTCCCTGAACTGCCCCCACCCGTAGCAGCATTGAACACAAGAGTTTGCGAACCGACACTATCTATGGAAAGGGCCAAGTTGATAGGCTTGTTGCTCAAGCCCGTAGTCGTGCCAATCCATCCGTCCTGGCCTGCTACACCACCACCGGTATTCTGAGCAGCTCCACCGCCGGTCACCCCTATCATGGTCAGGTCAATGGAAGAAATCTGCATGTCCTGGGCAGCGGTGTTGGTAAACGTAAAGGACATGCTCCAGGAACCGCCGCTTGCCACATTGGAATTGGGAGTTACCACGGAGGACGGAATGGAACTCTGTCCCAGCAGATCTCCGCTTTGGCCTCCAGCCGGATTTCCTCCTTTGCTGAAAGAGGAAATGGAAGTGGGGCCTTCCAGCCCGTATCCAGACTCGTTATTAATCGTTACCGATCCAAGGCTGTTACCCGTCCGGTTGAATGTCGTCGTGCACAAGACCGCCGCCTGAGCCGATGCCGCAGCCAGGGCAAGAGATGAGAGCAGGAACAAAGTTTTCTTCATGATACTGCAAGTGTAAGTTAAAGTGCCAAAGAGTCAGCCTCATCTTCTTAGCGGATTGCAAATTCGAAGTCAACATGTTTTTTTCAGACAAAACGATTTATAAGGATTAACCCTGAGAAAATAGTCAGATTACCCAAGTCTAGTTTTTCATTTTATCAATATTCATGTTACTTTATTATTAAGTAATTATATCATTCATCGGACAAGGCTTCTCCTTGGACGAATTTGCAATCCGCTCAGATTATCTGGAAATTGACGTTGTGTTTCTTTTCATTTTCCGGGCAAAAAATCCGGAATCTACAGATCAATAACGTCTTGCCAGAATGCAATGGAAAAGTTACGTTTCACACGCGGACGGCCTCTTGTTATTTCTGCCCGGGAGTCCTCCTTTTCAACATGAACGGTTACTGCTACTTCATTCTGGGAATGCTGGTCCTGGCGGCCGGCTATTTTACGTACGGCCGCGTGCTGGAGCGGATTTTCCAGCCGGACTCGGAACGCCGGACACCGGCCGTGGCGTACACGGACGGCGTGGATTACGTGGTCATGCCGCGCTGGCGCATCTTCCTGATTCAATTGCTGAACATCGCAGGGCTGGGCCCCATTTTCGGAGCCGTGATGGGGGTGCTGTACGGCCCCGCCGCCCTGCTCTGGATCGTGTTCGGCTGCATCTTCGGCGGCATGGTGCACGACTATTTCTCCGGCATGATCTCCCTGCGGCACAAGGGGGAGAACCTTCCGGAAATCCTGGGCCGCTATCTGGGAAGCCAGGCCCAGTGGATCAGCCGCGCGGCCTGCATTGTGTTCAGTGTGCTGGTGGGGGTGGTATTCGCCGTGGGGCCTGCCGCCATTCTGGCCCCGATGACGGGGTGGAACGTCTCCACATGGGTATGGATCATCTTCGGCTACTACTTTCTGGCTACCATTCTGCCCATCCAGGCCATCATGGGGCGGGTGTACCCCCTGTTTTCCGTAGCGCTGATCATCATGGTGGCCGGCATTCTGGGCGTGATGCTGCTGATGCCCTTTGCGGAATCCATGCCGTACTGGATGCACATTCCCCGCATGGAGGTGCTGCCGGACATGGACTTTTTCCACAACCTCCACCCGGCGGACTTCCCGCTGTTCCCGGTCATGTTCATCACGATTGCCTGCGGAGCCGTGAGCGGCTTCCACGCCACCCAGTCCCCCCTGATGGCCCGCTGCCTGAAAACGGAAAAGGAAGGCCTGCCCGTCTTCGGCGGAGCCATGATTACGGAAGGCGTCATCGCCTTCATCTGGGCCGCAGCCGCCCTGACCTTCTACGGTTCTCCGGAGGCGCTGGGCATAGCTACCGCCAACGGGAAAGCCCCTGCCCTGGCCATCCAGATGATTTCGGAATCCTGGATGGGGCACGCAGGTTCCATTCTGGTGATGATCGGCGTCGTGATCCTGCCCATCAGCACGGGAGACGGAGCCCTGCGGGTAACGCGCCTGATGATTGCCGACTGCTTCAAGCTGAACCAGGAGCAGTTGAGCCGCCGCCTGATGATCGCTATCCCCCTGTTTGCCGTGGCCATCGCCGTGAGCAGCATGGATTACAACATTATCTGGCAGTACTTCGGCTGGGCAAACCAGCTCCTGGCGGCATCCACGCTGTGGGCTGTCTCCATCTATCTGCGCAGCAAAACCCGCTGCTGCTGGATAGCCGCCGTTCCCGCCGCGTTCCTGAGCCTGGTCGTCTTCCAATACCTGTTTTCCAGCCCGGAAATGTGCGGGTTCGGTTATGAGGCGTCGCTTATCGCCAGCGTCGTGGCGGTAGTCGTTATCGGTGTTCTCTGCCTGTTCCGCAGTTCCGGGCTGAGGGAATCGGAAGAAATTGCATAAAATACCGGAAGCCAAAACGGGAGGTCCCATGAGCTGAAGGTACGGAGCCTCCCTTCTGCGTCCTTCCACAGCATCTCCCCCGGGAGCGGCATCCCTTCCACCTACAGCCCCCGGATACTGATGACCCCCTGGGATGCGGCTCCCTGGGCTCTTCCGGCTTGCCAGCAACACGGGGAAAAGTTAAGCTCCGCGGACAGGCGCCCTTTGCCGGGCCGCCCTGCCTGGTCCGGAATCCCGTACTGAATCCAGAAAAACGGAGGAACCAAGCATATGATTTCATGAAACATGACTCCCACACCCCCGGACCGGTTGACAAGGTGCCTTGGGGTGCCTTCTGGCGGCTCGTGCTGATCCAGGCGCAGAACTCCTTCAACGAAAAGGGGGCCCAGTTCCTGCTGATTCCCCTGGGCGTATGGCTGTACGGTACGCAGGGAGACCTGGAATATCCGCTGGGGGCCATCATCGTTCTTCCCTTCATCCTGTTTTCCCCCTTTGTCGGGTGGCTGTCCGACCGCTTCTGCAAGGCTCGCATCATTCAATTCATGGCCCTTCTCCAAATATGCGTGCTGGGGGGAATGTACTGGAGCCTGCGCTCCCACAACCTGAACGGAGCCATCCTGTGGTTCTGCGTCTTTGCCTTGCAGGCCACCATTTTCAGTCCGTCAAAAAAGGGAATCGTGAAGGACATTGTGGGAACGTCCCGCATGGGATTTGCCAGCGGCATTGTGGAAATGGCCTCCATCCTCAGCCTGCTGATCGGCCAGATAGGCGTCTTCGTCTGGTTCCGCTACCTGCTGGAGCCTTCCACGGACACCGTCTGGCATCATTTGCTGGGGGACGGCTTCTTCCAGTGGTTTGACGCATGGCTAAAACCCTCCGGCCTCAGCGACGGCTGGTACGCCGCCTCCTTCCCGTGCCTGGTGTTCCTTCTGCTGGCCATTCCCGTGGCAATTTCCAGCTTCTATCTTCCGCGGTACGCTCCGGAAGGGTTCAGGCCCTTTTCCTGGTCCCTGTTTTACGAGCACTTCCACCAGCTTTCCAAAATGTGGAAAAACAGGAACTTGCGCGTCAGCGAAATGGGCATAGGCTACTTCTGGTTTTTTGGGGGCACCGTGATGCTGATGACCATCCAGATGGCCAAGGAAATCTCCGGCGGCGGCGACGATTTCAGCTCCGTGGGGGCCGTGCTGATGGCCTGGATGAGCGGCGGTACCGTACTGGGGGGCATCCTCGCCTCCCTGATGTGCAGACACCACATCCGCATGAAAGTCTCCGTGGCGGGGGGGGCGCTGATGGCCTTGAGCTGCCTGGCCCTTTCCACGGTCTCCATGACCTCATCCGTCTTCTACGCCCTGCTGATGGCGGCCGGCATCTCCGCCGCCCTGTTCCTGGTGCCGCTGAACGCCTTCTTTCAAGACCGGGCGGACAACGACAAGCGCGGCGACATGATTGCCGCCGGAAACCTGGTGGACTGTGTTCTGGGTCTTGCGGCCGTGGGATTCCAGTACGCCATGATGCTGGTCATCCCCCCATCCTGGCAGTTCGTCGTGATGGGCGTCCTGAGCCTGTGCATGACCTGGCTGATCTTCCGTTTTTCCCGTGCAGCCGGAGGAGTAGTATGAAAAATCATTTAAAAACAGCATATTGAGATTAAAAATGCCTTTGATGCCTCTGATCCCCCGCTTCCAATTCCCGTTGGCGTGCGGCACTCTCCCGCCAGGGCACGCGATTTACTTGCAAACCGGCCTCTCTTAGGGCAACATGGGGGAACAACAAGAAGCCATGAAAAAGTATTTTACCCTTCTGCTGTGTTCCTTGTGCGCCCTGGCGGCCTTTACGGCCTGCGCCGACTCCACCGCCGGACTCAAGGACGTGAAAGTAGTCATGTCCACCACCAAGGGGGACATTGAACTGGCCCTCTATCCCTGCAAGGCACCAGTTACTGTCGCCAACTTCCTGAACCTCATTAACAGGGGCTATTACAAGGGAGTAACCTTCCACCGCGTGATTCCGGACTTCATGATCCAGGGAGGCGATCCCCAGGGCACGGGCATGGGCGGTCCCGGCTATGAGTTTGAAGACGAATTCTCCCCCGACCTCAAACACGACGGTCCCGGTATCCTTTCCATGGCAAACCGCGGTCCCCGGACCAACGGCTCCCAGTTCTTCATCACCCACGTGGCTACGCCCCATCTTGACGGACGCCATACCGTCTTCGGGAAAGTGCTGAAAGGGCAAGCCGTCGTCAACGCCATTGCCCGCGGAGACAAAATCAAGGACATCCGCATTCTGGACAAGGCCGAGGCAGACGCCGTTCTGAAAGTGGAAGCCGCCCGGGTGGCCGAGTGGAACAAGACGCTGGACGCACAGAAGTAATTCATGCCGACCGTCCCGTATTGCCCCTCCCATGGCTCCCAACATCTTCACCCGGCTGATCGACTACATTTCCATACCCAGGGAAGTGGAGGCAACGCCGGAAAACCTGGCCAAATGGGAGAAAAGGGCGCCCGGCTGGGTAATGCACTGCAACAAGTGCGGTCTGGAAGAACCCTTCGGGAAATACGGCATCCTTTACAAATCATCCGGCAGGAAGAGGAACTTCGGCCGTTGCCCCCGGTGCCGCAAATGGTCCTGGCTTGTCATTGACAAAAGAAAGGAACTGTAACATCTCTTCCCCATCATTCATCAAACATACTTATCCATTCCACCAAACAATTATTTATTTTTATGAAAACACTCATTAAAAACGCACGCATCATTTCCCCCGGCATCGACCTGCCCGGGGCAGCCGTGGAAATCGAAGGAACGGTCATCACCGCCGTTTATCCCGCCGGGAGCGAACTTCCCGCGGCGGACAAGGTGGTGGACGCGGAAGGCAAGATGCTCCTTCCCGGATTCATCGACATCCACAGCCACGGTGCCGGCGGCTGCGACACCTGCGACGCAAAGCTGGAAAGCCTCCGCACCATCGCGGAATGCAAAATGAAGGAAGGCGTCACCTCCTGGCTGCCGACCACCCTCACCCTGTCTCCCAAGGTGCTGGAAAACGTGTGCGCCTCCGTAGCGGAATACATGAAGAACCAGGAATTTGCGAAAACCCCCGGCGTTCATCTGGAAGGGCCGTTCATCAATCCCAAGTGCTGCGGTGCGCAAAACCCCGCCTTTGTCCGCCAGCCGGACTATGATGAAGTAGCCAATCTCAATTCCATCGCCAAGGTGCTGCTGGTCTCCCTGGCGCCGGAAATGCCCGGCGCCGTGGACTTCATTTCGAAAGCATCCGCCGCAGGCATCCGCTGCTCCGCCGGCCACAGCGCGGCTACCCACGAGGATTTCAACAAGGCGAAAGCCGCCGGCCTGGTCCACCTGACCCACTACTGCAACCAGATGTCCCCCCTGCACCACCGTGAAATCGGCCTTGTGGGCTCCGGACTGCTGGACAGGGAAATCAAGATCGAAATCATTTGCGACACCATCCACCTCTGCGCGGACATGCTCAAAACCGTATTCAAGAACAAGGAAACGGACCAGATGATGATGATCACGGACTCCCTGGCCTGCTCCTGGATGCCGGACGGCCCCGGCGACCTCGGCGGCCTGCCCATCATCGTGAAGGACGGCGTGGCTCGCTTGCAGGAATCCGGCGCCCTGGCCGGCAGCACCCTCAAATATGCCCACGGCCTGAAAAACGTGCACCGCCTGACCGGCAAGCCCCTCAGCGAGCTGGTCAAGGCTACCTCCTGGAACCAGGCCCAGTCCCTGGGACTGGAAGGCCTCGGCAAGATCGCGCCCGGCTTCACGGCGGACATGGTCCTGCTGGACGATGATTTCAACACCTCCAGGGTGTTCATCGACGGCGTAGAAAAATACAGCGCCTGAATGCGCACACTTGTGTGATGGAGCGGCTTTGCCGCTCCATCACACAGCACTTTCCCATATTCCAACATTCAATATTCACTCTCCATGGCCATTACCATTGAAATGCCCCGCCTTTCCGATTCCATGCACGAAGGCATCGTCCTGAGATGGATCAAAAAAATAGGAGACTTTGTGGAAGTGGGAGACCACCTGGCCGACATCGAAACGGAAAAGGCCCACGTGGAGCTTCAGGCATGCGAGGACGGAACCCTGACGGAAATCCTGGTGCCGGAAGGCGCCACAGCCGCCGTGGGCACTCCCATTGCCCTGCTGCAGTCGGAATTCGGTGCGGCCTCCTGTGACTGCCCCCCTTCCTCCCCCGTGGTAAAATTCAGTCCTCTGGCTGCCAAACTGGCGGCGGAAGCCGGGATGGACCCCGCCAGCCTGCACGGCACCGGTCCGCACGGCAGAATCATGGCGGCGGACGTACGCGCCGCGGTTCGCCGGACTGAAGGCCCCGCGCGGAAGGTGCATACCCCCCTGGCGCCGAAGGATACGCGCCATGCCACGCGCGTGGACAACTTTTATCTTTATACTCTGGGGGCCAACATGTCCTATCTGGCCGCCATCAGCACGCCCATTGCCGTCCAGTGTGAAAAGCTCATCGGGGGGCGCTACAGTCTGTTCGACTACGTCGTGCGCGCCGCCGTCAAGGCATGTCTCAGCGAACCGGAATGGCTGGCGGGAGACGCTTCCGCGGAACTCCTCATGGTGCTGGACAAGGGGGAAAAATACGTCCTCATTGAAAACGCTGGCGCCAAGACCATCTACAACATTGCCATGGAACGGTTCGCCGCATCCAAATCCGGTGCGCCCGCTCCGGGAACCGTGGCGCCCAACATCCTGCTCTGTGACAGCGGCGTGAATGTGGAAGCCCAGCGCTCCGTCATACGCGACATGCCCCACAGCATCATCAGCATCGGAGGCACGACACCAAAAACGGGCATTGAAGCGGGACGCCCCGTTTCCAAGCTCATCCTGCCCGTCACCCTGTACGTAAACGCCAACATTCTTCCGGAATGCAAGGCCTCCAAAATCGCCGCCGAATTCAAAACCCTGCTGGAAAACCCGGTCTTGCTGCTCCTGTAGAGGCTGCCTGTTTCCTTGAACATTCCATCCTGCCATTCTGTCTTACCAAGCATGAAAAAAGTCGCCATTCTTGCCGCACCCGGATTTGAAGAAATCGAACTCATTGCCCCGCTGGACATCCTGCGCCGGCTGAATATGGAAGTCCTGCTTGCCGGCGTACAATCAGACAAGGTGGTTAGCACCCACGACGTAACCGTCACTACGGACACCATGCTGGACAAGCTCCACGCCGACAAGCTGGATGCCCTAGTTCTGCCCGGCGGCGCAGGCTCCTGGATTCTGCGGGATACGCCGGAAGTCATTCATCTGGTAAAGAAAATGAATGAAGCGGGCAAACTGGTGGCCGCCATCTGCGCCGCCCCCATCGTTCTGGCAAAAGCCGGACTGGTCAAGGACAAGGACATCACGGCCTACCCGGCCCAGGACGTCTACCGGGAGCTCAACGAGGCTGGGGCCCACATCATCAAGGATGAAAATGTGGTTCTGGACGGCAACGTGCTCACCGCTAACGGCCCCGGAGCCGCCATGCTCTTCGGCTACTCCATCGGGGAATACCTGGGAGAAGACCTCCAGGTGGCCCAGCTTAAGGAGCAAATGTGCTACACCGGGGTGTAATCTCCGGCAATCATGCCATTTTTACCTCCAAACACTTCCCCCTGAACACGCGTTATACACGAGCCAAGTCCAGGAGTTGTTTCCTCAAAGTGTAATAAGCACCGCGGCGTCCTTTGCAGAAGGACATGAGCTGGCATTGCCAAAAGGCGGCCTTATTCCAATTTAACGGGAATTTTCTCAGAAGAAAACAAAATGTTCGATCCCACTTGTCCAGCCGCTCCAAACTGTTTTCTCCACCAATCAACTCCAACCATTCATTCCATTTTTTCAACAGGCTCACGCGGTCTTCCTTGGAGGCTTTGAAAAAGGCTCCCTCTTGCATGATGAAATGCCGGCGGAGGAATTCCATGTAGTAGTCAATCAACCCATATTTTACTTCCGCCGTCCATAAACCTTTTTCCTGCCAGAATCGTGTGACCGCATTCATGTTGAGCAAATCCATACGGTAATCATTAAGCAGAATGTTTCTCCCGTAAGTGGCTGAACCGGCTCTTTCACGGCGATAATGATAAAAACGATTTCCCATTGTTAGTAACCGTGGGGCAAAAGGGAGAAGCATCAGCAAAAAAGCCATGTCTTCCCCCTCTTTCAGACCAGGAATAAACCGCACGTAATGTTCTTCTAGCACGCTTCTGCGTATCAGCTTGTTGCATACCGGGCCCACACAACGGCTCCAGATAGAACCCCGCCGGAATTTCTCCACATGCTCCTCTGGATAAAACATGGTATCGGGAGACCAGCTTTCCTCTTCCAACACAGCACCCGTCTTATCAGAAAAAGCGGTGTATCCGCATACGGCAACGTCGGCCTGGTTCTCCACGGCATTCTGGAACAAGCATGCAAACATGTCCTTTTCCACCAAGTCATCCGGATCAACGAACCCTACATAACTCCCTCGAGAAATCTCTAACCCGGCATTTCGTGCCATGGATACGCCAAAATTTGACTGGTCAATAATCCGGATGTGCGGGAATTGTTGCGCCCATATCTGCAAGCGGGACAAAGTTCCATCCGTGGAACCGTCATTCACGCAAATGATTTCCATTTGGTGCAAGGTCTGAGCCGTCAGTGCCTCTAGGCAATTATCCACATACGACTCTACGTTATAGCATGGAACAATAATGGAAACATCAATATTCATAAACAGGAGGACAAGTACAACTTCAAGCGGTAATAACGGCCACGGCGACCACTGCAAAATCCCATGAGGCGATAAATCAAACGAGGGAACACCAACTTTTCAGGCCCCCTCCCATCCAGTAACCGGCAAAACTTTCGGTCCCAGGATCGCAGTCCTTTAAATTCCGGCGACAAACCGGAAACAGCAAACCATTCACGGTATCTTTTCACCAATTCCTTCCGGCTGCAGTCATCCAGCACACGAAAGATTTCTTCTGCTGATGAAACGTGCGCCAGCAGAAAGCGCTTCAGCAAATAAGCCATCCAGCCACGGGAAAGGGCAGACTCCTGCCAACTAATGTTACACCAATAAGAAGTAACGTATTCCAGCCGTTCCATGTCCAAACCATAAGGACAACCGCAAATTTCCCACTGGTAGGAAATAGCTCCCTTCCTCTGCTTGCGGTACCAATACAAACGATCCGGAATAACGGCAAGACGGCCCATATGGGGGAGCAACATCAGCCAAAAAACATCATCTTCTCCCTTTCGAAATGAAGGCACAAATTTAAGAGCGCACTTTTCCAGAAACGAGCGAAGATACAATTTGTTACAGGCTATAGATTCCATCCGGCACCAGACGGAATCCGAGTGAAAAACACTTTCCCGCACGCATTCCTCCACTCCGGCAGCAGGAGATCTGCTCCACTCCTCCATAATAGTGCCGTTACAATCAGAGAAGGCAACATAACCGCATGCAGTAACATCAGCTCTGGAGGATCTGGCAGTTTCTAACAGGCGTTCGTACATGGAATATTCCACATAATCATCAGGGTCTACAAAACCGATATATTCTCCCTGTGCCAAATCCATACCGGCATTGCGTGCGGCGGAAAGGCCGCCGTTCTCCTGATTGATTACCCGGATGCGGTGGTCTTTCCTCTCCCAGCACTGGAGTACCGCCAATGTACTGTCCGTAGAGCCGTCATTCACACAAATGATCTCAATATCCTGCAAAGTCTGGTTCACCAGGCTGTTCAAGCAAACATCCAGGTACGGAGCTACATTATAGCAGGGAAGAATAACGGAAACCGTATTATTCATGGGTCATCTATCTTATTACAGTTTCTTATTCAGAGGGACACCAGTATCTTCCGTTTGCAGGCGGCTGGCCTCTGCCGCTGCAAGAGCCAGCTTTCTCCGCATCACGTAATAGCGTCCGCGACGTCCACGGCAATGGGAAAGAAGATTCCACCAAGCCAGGGAAAGGGGACCAGCACGTTCCGGAGGACATGCAAGCAAGCGGCAAAAGGCATAATCCCATTTACCCAGATTGCAGAAGACATCTGTATCCCCTACCATTGAAAACCATTTCCGGCACTTATTGCGGAACAATGCCCATTCCTGTTCATCCAGAGACGGGAGAGGGTGGTTCATGGAAATCAAATGCGCCAGCAGATAATGTTGCAAAACGTGGGATACCCAGCCCAGACTTACACCCGATTCCCACCAGCCCGCCTTTTTCCAATACATCGTTGCATACTCCAACCGTTCCAATACCACTAGGAAAGAAGTTCCATCTTTTCCGCAAAAGGAAGAAACAGAACCTTTCCTTTGCCTGCGATACCAATACAAACGGTCTGGGATAACAGCAAGGCGGGTTACGTGCGGTAACAACATCATCCAAAACACATCATCTTCCACGGAACGGAATGAAGGTTCAAACCGAAGACGGTTTTTTCTCAAAAAATCATTCCTGTACAGTTTGTTCCACACAACGACATCCGCCTGCATCCAAAGAGCATTCCATTGGAATGGACTTTCTTTCATGTTTTCCTCTACTCCGGCATCTGGAGAAAGGCTCCATTCTTCCAGCACTGCCTCATCAGAATCGGAAAAACCTGTATAACCGCAAACCGCTACGTCTGCATCATATCTACGAGCTTCTTCCAGCAGACGGGCATACATGGAATGTTCCACATAATCGTCCGGGTCTACAAAACCGATATATTCTCCCTGTGCCCAATCCATGCCGTCGTTGCGGGCGGCAGCCTGCCCTCCATTTTTGCGGTTAAACACATGCACACGGCTGTCTTTTAAAGCCCATGCATTTAATAGAGACGGCGTATCATCCATAGAACCGTCATTCACACAGATGATCTCAATATCCTGCAAAGTCTGGTTCACCAGGCTGTTCAAGCAAACATCCAGGTACGGAGCCACATTATAGCAGGGAAGAATGATGGAGACGGAGGGGTGCATACTATTGAAAATTATTTTTTCGGGTATTCCTGTGCCAAAAGAACTCGCAGGGTATAATAGCGGCCCCGGCGTCCACCGCGGCGGGAAAGAAGTTTCCACCACATACGGCGCATCCAGTACGGAGTTTTTGCGGGCTGGGATAATAGACGGCAAAACGCTGTCTCCCATTTATCCAATATCTGCAACCTGTCCACCTTGTCCCCGGCCAGCGCAAACCACTCTTGGAATTTTCCGTGGAAAGCCCGCCATTCCTCTCTGCTTAAAGGGGGAAACGGCTTATGCACGGGCACCAGGCGTTGCAACAGGTAGCACCGCAGGAAATAAACCACCCATCCTCTTTCCAGGCCGGATTCCAGCCATCCGAATTTTTTCCAGTAAACGGTAGCACATGCCAGACGATCTATCAAAAGAAGAACGGGGGCCCCTTCTTCTTCCCATTTCAGGGAAAGGGCTCCCTCCCTTTCTTTCCTGTACCAGTATAAACGGTCGGGAATTACTGCCAGACGGGAAACATGCGCCAGCAGCATCAGCCAGAAAAGAACGTCCTCCGCCTGCCTGCAGGAAGGTTCAAAGCAGAGGTTGTTTCTTTCCAGAAACCCTCTCTTATATAGCTTGTTCCAAGCGACTATATCCATTCTTTCACAGGCAGACCCTGATCCAAATACACTTGACTGTGCATCTTCCTCCACTCCGAAATCCGGCGAGATATTCCATTTCTCAAAAACCTTCCCGCCATGAACTGAAAAACATGTATAACCACACGCCACGACATCCGAGTCATGCCTGCGGGCTTCCTCCAGCAGACGGGCATACATGGAATGTTCCACGTAGTCGTCCGGGTCCACAAAGCCGATATATTCCCCTGCCGCCAGTTCCATACCAGTGTTACGGGCCACGGAAAGGCCGCCGTTTTCACGGTCAATCACCCGTACACGGCTGTCCCGTTCCTCCCAGGCGCGCAGCAACGCCGGGGTACCGTCCGTGGACCCGTCATTCACACAAATAATTTCAATATCCCGGAGAGTCTGGCACACCAGGCTGTCCATGCAGGCATCCACATAAGGAGCTACATTATAACAAGGGACAATGATGGATACGCTTACCGCATGCAATGCAATCTCCATGTAACGGATTAGAAATCCGAAGTCAAACCAAACAGCCGGACAGAAAAGGGCATACGCATTGCCAGACGCATGTTCCTGAAAAAAGATTTTCCTATGAGCTTCTTTCCAGAATTTAACATAATTGTTTTATTAACAAATGGTAATCAACCTTGGGAAAAATCGGAAACAACCTTCCGGATTTCTAATCCGTATAATTAATTCCGTATCATGAGCGTTTTTACCGCAGAAGTTGTCCTATGCTGTGAATAACGGAAAAAGCAGTTGCAGACGTGTTTTTACGCTTCCTCCCCAGCGCACCGGAATTCATCCTCATCATGAAACTGAAACTTCCTTCTTCCACCATTCCCTGCATAAGGATTCTTCACAGGCAACGGAACCTCTCCTCATTCCGCCCATTTTTCGTTTCCTGTTGAAATCCAGCCCATGCCGACTTCATCTTCTCCTTGCCAGAAAAAGGGGCATCCCGTTCCCATCATGTTTGCCGTCACTTCCTCCTGGCTTGTTCCTTTGGCGGTGACCCTTTATTCTCTCTGCCTTCATTCCAATCCCCGCCGCCTTTATGAAATCCAGATCGTTCATGACGGCCTGAGAGCTTCAGAAATGAAGGAACTGCACAAGGCCATCTCCGGCCATCCCCATATATCAATTCATTTTGCCACGCTCCCGGAAAAACTGTTCCAATCCCTCCAGAACAGGGATTGCGGCCGATTTTCCTCCCTGTCCTACGTCCGCCTTCTGGCTGCCGGCCTGTTTCCCCAGTATGACCGGCTCCTGTATCTGGATGCAGACATCCTGCTGAACGGAGACGTAGCTGAACTTTACGATACCGAACTTCAGGGAAAACCGATAGCCGCCGTCCGGGATTGCGCTGTCCTGCAGAGCATCTGCACGGGAAGGCTCGCGCCCCATCTGGAATGCGTGGCTGGCACGGGCGTAACTTTCCCGCTGCTGTACTGCAATACAGGAGTAATGGTCATGGATCTCCGTCAAATGCGGCAAAAAGACATGGAAAATACTCTTTTCCGGATACTCCGCTCCCGCCCGGATTCTTTTCCGTACGGGGATCAGGACATTTTAAACATCGCCTTTCACGGCAGCATGATGCCCCTGCCCGTAGAGTGGAATTACCACTTCCAATTCGAACTGCACCACAAAGGAATGCAGGCCCTCATCACCGGAACCGAATTCGAGAAAGTGCATGCCCTGTTCAACAACCGTTCATGGAAGCTGTTCCATCTGGTCGGCGACTACAAGCCCTGGCTCCCGCCGGACATGGAAAAGATTTACCACCGCCTCTACCTCTCCCTCTGGTGGCCGGCCGGCCGGCAGACTCCCGCATTCCGCGCCGAACTGCGTTCCCTCTACCGGGAATTCACACGCCCCATCCGTTCCCGGATGCACCGCCATCAATGGAGGCTGCTCATCTCCCCCGCCAAAGTCTTCCGGAAACGCCGGATAAAGATCAAAGGTCTTCAACGACTGCTGGCCGTCTTTGACGGCAGCTGGCAATAATACTATATTTTTCAACAATTTTCCCTTTTTTACCCTTATGCAATCTACATCAATCCATTCCCCGCACGGACAGGCTGCCGTTGCTGTCATGTTTGCCGTTACTGCGCCATGGACCGTCTGCCTGGCCGTCACCCTTCACTCCCTGTGCGTCCACGCCAATCCGGACCGGAGCTATGAAATCTGGATCGTCCACGACGGTCTGACCGGAGAAAACATACAGGAATTGCGTAAAGCCGTTGCCGCATATCCTCATGTGCTCCTGCATTTCAGCACGATGCCGGACAAACTGGCGGCTGTGCTGGACCACCGGGACGTCAAACGCTTCTCTTCCCTGGCATATGCACGTCTGCTGGCCGCCAGCCTTTTGCCCTCTCACAACCGAATAGTGTATCTGGATGCGGATACGGTCATCTATGCGGATGTAGCGGAACTTTACGATGCCGACCTCGGCGGAAATCCTCTGGGTGCCGTTCGGGACGTATCTGTACTGAGCAGCCTGATTGCAGGCTATCCGCGCCTCCAGCTTAGAAAACTGGAACCGCTCGGCCTGAGCAATCCCCGCCATTACTTCAACTCGGGCGTTTTGGTTCTGGATCTGGCCCTGATACGGGCGGAAAATGCGGAACCGCGCCTCCTTCAGGTGATTGAAGAATACAACGAACAACTGGAGCATCCGGACCAGGACGCCCTGAACATCGTGTTTCACGACCGGATATCCCCTCTCCCCGTTGAATGGAATTATCACTTCCAGTTTGAGCTGAAAAAAGACGGCTTGGAAGCCGCAGCGGAGGGAACGGAATTCTCCGGCATTTCCACGATTTACGCCAACCGCTCATGGAAGCTCTTTCATATGATCGGCTCCAAAAAACCCTGGCTTCAGCCTGAAAAGACGGAAGAATACCTTATGTCCACGAATGTCTGGTGGGAAGCGGCCATGGAAACCCCTTCCCACCAGCCCTACGTAAAGAATTTGCTGGATGAATTCACACGCTGGACGCGCAAGCAGCTCCGCTACAACCAATGGCACCTTCCCTTCTCCTTCGGAAAGAATTTCCGCAAACGCCAGAAAAGAATCCGCTTGTTGAAACGCCTGCTGCACGCTTTTGAAAACGGCAGGGCATGATCGGGCATGTATGGGATGTAAGGAACACGCTCCATCATTTTTCTTCACCGGGGAAGCTTGATGATTTCTCCTGCCTTCGGCTCCCGTTCCTTTAATTCTGGATTCAACCGGATGATCTCCTTCTTCCGTTCCTTATCTCCCAACTGATCCGCTGCAATGGAAGAGCGCGTTTCCCCGGCCTTCACCTGGTAATCGCGTGTCATGCCCTCCTGCTGATTCCGGCCATACGTCACATCTCCCACGTGAACCACCTGCTTTCTTCCGTCCAGACGGAACACGGACGTTTTGCGGGTTTCCTCCGGGCGGCCATAGTCCGTATATACCTCCGCATAGAGGGTAACGGGCGCCAGCATTTTTTGCGAATGGGTTCCGTAATAGTCCGTCTGGATTCTGTAGGGACCGGGAATTGCCTTGCGCACGAGGTATTCTTCCGGACCGTAGCCCTGCGTCACGTCACGGGAAAGATGACCGCCGGACTTGGTCAATTTATTACTGTAATAGCATTTTTCCCCGGTGGCGTCCGTCACCCACAAGTCCATGTCCGATGCGTCCGTATCCCAATTAATGACCACGCGCAAATCCGCTTCAACAGGCCTGATGAAGGCGGGGTCAATTCTTCTGGTATCCAAATCCAGCCCTTGGGCCTTGCTGCGGGAAAGCAGACGGTTCATTTCCACCAGTACGATTTGCTCTATACCGGTAAAACGTTCCGGCATCGGGCGGTCCAGCACCTCCTTGTACATATCGAACGCCGCTTGGGCTTCTCCCAGTTCGTCCAGTACCAGAGCCAGGTCCCGGTAAGACTGCGGTTCTTCCGGAAACAGGTTTTTCACAATCTCAAAAATGTATTTTGCCTGTTCCAGTTCCCCCATGTAGCGCAGCTTGTAGCCCAAAACCCGGAGCAGGGAACGGTTTTCCAGCTCCAGTTCCGCCAAATTGGAGAGAATTTGAATGGCAAGCGCCTTCTCCCCCTTTCCGGCAAACCAATCCGCGCAGTCCATATAAAATCCGGGACTTTCTCCATACTGTTCCTTAAGCCTCATATACACTGCAACAGGCCGGTCGGCTGCCTCCAGGGCAGCCAGATACGGAGCCTTGGAATCCCATGCCTTCACATTGACCACGGGGGAACTGCCGGAACGGCTCTTTCTCAAAGCCCCTGCATTTTCGCTTAAGCTGCCAAACCCTCCGGCCGCACCGGAAATCGTCGGCAATGTTATTTTATCCGTATTTCCCGTAGCACTACCGGAGAAAGAATTTTCCTCTTCCAATCCCAACTCGGCGCCCTCTTCCAACATAGGCGGTAAAAGGTCTCCTTCTTCGACAACCGTGCTGGCGGGTGCTCTTTCTGGAACTCCATTGACGCTATCAACCGCGAAATCGGCTCCAAAAGGATCCGAATTCTCATCGTTACCGGAAAACTGCATCACAGGAGAAGAAACAGGAACAGGAACAAACATGAAGGGATCGTCAGACGCGCCATCCACAGCTTCCTGCATGGCGGCCCTGGCTTTGTCAAAGGCGGCCCTGCAGGAGAAAACCATTCTGCGGCTAATATTTTCCAGCTCACGGCGGGCTGCTGCGTTATCAGGATCTTTTTTCAGCACATTGCCGAACAGAAGCACCGCTTTTTCATAATCGCCGACATCGCGGAATCCGGACGCCAGGGACAACATGCCCTGAACGCTTTCCGGCATCCCTACGGCATATTCCTTTTCCAGTTTTCTTTTCAAGGTCTGGCGTTCTTCTTTCGCCTTCGCGGCCTTTTTCACACCTTCCAGCGTACTCCTGAACTCTTTCAGGCGTTTCATGGCATACCTGTTTCCGGCATCCTGCTTCAATATTTTCTCATATGCGTCAATAGCTTCCTCCATTTTTCCCTGCTTCCACAAAACTTCCGCCGGAACATATTTCAAGCTGTCGTACCACTTCTGCAGCCGCTCCCAGGAGGCAAGATAAGTTTTCAATCTGTCAAGCCGGGCGCTTTCTTCTTTCAAGACTTCCCTCTTTTCTCCTTCCATCATCATTCTGTCATATTCAGCACGCAATTCCGGAGAAGAGGCAGAAGGCCGGACTCCGTATTCCAGGTACTGGTCCAGGGAATCCAGCACCAGCAGGGATGTGCCGGGAGTTACCATGCCGTATTCCATTCCCAGTTCCCTGACTGCCTCATCCCTGCCTCCGGAAGCTGGCTGGCGCATCAATTCGTTCAATTTGGCCTGGGCATACAAGGACCGCAACATGGTGCCTGGAAGGGCCCGATCCGTATCTACGCTTACCGGGATGTTCCTGTCCGGAACACCACCGCCGGAAACTTTTATTCCTCCCGTAAACACGCCTTTCCCTTCCAGTTCCGCCACCAGCAGAACGGAGCCCGCCGGAAGCCCGGGAGATTCATACCGGAGAAAAGCACCCCAGGGCATGTCTCCCTTGTCGTCAAAACCGGCATGTACCTCTCCGGAACGGACCTTTTCCATGGCCTGCTCCACCGTCTGGGTACTCAGGTCAAGAATCCGAAAACCCATGCTCTTGAACAGGTTGACATCCTTGCGGGGAACGGCCACCACGGCATACGCCTCTTCCGGAAGAGGTGTGGTCCGCCCGGGAGCAGCGCTGAAATTGACCAATCCGTCACTCACAACCATGCAGGCCCCCTTGCGGTCCGCATAGAGGGCCGCGGCCACACCCAAATCCCCGGTAGCCCCGTCATAATCCAGGGCCTTCAATTCCCTGGACAAATCTTCCAGCCTGTCAGGAGCCACCGTGAAGGTTTTGGACGGCAAAACCCTGTCCCTCACTACGGTCAAACACAGTTCCACGCCTTTCCCAACGTTGCCGTAAGAAAGATAACTCTTTAAGAAATCAAGGACTTTCGTTACATCGATATCCTTCATGGAACCGGAGGCATCCCATACCAGATGGATGAAACCGGGACATGCCCGGGCTTCCGTATTCACAGCCGCCTGGGACGGAGGAAGAAAAACGGCCGCATAAGACTTGCCGTCTGAAGACTCTACAAATACGGAAGCCTCTTCCGCTTTTTTTCCTTCCGCACGCGGCAGGGCTATGAACAAATCTTCCGTTAGGGACAAGCCTTTCCATTCCTTTTCAGCCAGAAACGCGCTGCTCCAGCCCTTGAATTCCACATTGTCCAGCGGGGAGGAAACGACGACCGGCTTCCGGCTGTTGAGTACTTCCATCCTCAACTTGAGGGAGTCCAGCTTTTCCTTGAAATTCATCGGAATCTGGAGGGAGGGAACGCCTTCGGCATTCTCCGGAAGAACACAGGAATAACGTAGCCGGATGGTGCGCGTGCCCCCCACGGGAATGGGATAAACGCGCGTCTTGAACATGTTGCCGCCGGACCATTCCACCAATCCGGGATCAATCTGCCTGCGCACTTCATTTTCAAAGATGACACGGGCCTTTTTCTTGGGTACGGGGACGCCGTCCACCATGCGGCCGTTGATGTCCAGGGCATATCCCTGCACCGTGGCGCCGGCAGGCAGGGGATAGGCCAGTTCGCCTTCCATCACGCGGCTGTTGGGATTGCGGAATACCAGAGTCACTTCCGTTTCCGCCAGGTTTTCCATCACACGGGATTTGATTTCCGCCTGAACGACGGAAACGGGACTTTCCCCCTGGCGGCATTCCGTCTTCATGAAAGGGGGAGGTAGGGAAGGCAGGCGGGAAGCCGCCGTCTGGGCGGCAGCCACGCAAACGGCAACAACAGGCAGGCAGAAAAAATACAGCAGTTTCATGTCCAGGGTAGTCAGGGTGAGGAGATGAAAGAAGAACCGGCCTTCTTACATTCCAATCCCGTTAACACATAAAGCCCCACATGACAAGTTGTTTGTTACAAATGCATCCCGGATTCCGCTGCAGGCTGTCCATAATCCAACCTCATGGAGAAGGAGGAAGGCCATCCCGTTCAGAAATGAAAACGGACGGCGGTGAACCAGGTCCAGCCGTTGAAACATTTGGCTCCGCCGCGCGCGCCGCTGGTAGCGGTGTATTCGCCGCCCACCATGAATTTCAGCATGTCCGGGTCTTTCGGGAACACATAATAATTCAACCCAAAGTAAAACGAGTTCATCGTACTCACCCATTTGGGATAAGTCGTCACGGCGGGAACGTAGCGGACAAACATCTTGACCGCATCCCTTCCGTGGGAAAGCTGATACCGGAAGATGCCCTCCAGATGGGGGGAAAACCTATAGGAAGGCAGAAGGACAAGCCCGTAAACATTCTCTCCGTAGGCATCCCCCACCACACGGAAGCCGGACATCAGTTCCGTCACCATGGAAAACTTCCCCTGGGACATTACCCAGTCCATCGTCACCACATCCCTGGCCCCCAGCCCCGAATAGTAGGAGTCTTCCGGCAGGGCACGCCCCGCGTAATGGGTGAAATTATGCGCATAAGTCAGCCAGACACGGCTTTTCTCCCCCGGCAGAAAGCCGCGGGCATCCATATGGACGGAGGCTTTGGCAAAGGCGTTGTCCTCCGTATTGAACTGGATTTCATGGGCCAGGCTGGTACTCGTGTCATTCAGGAAAACAGCCGCTTCCCACCCCACGGGAACATCCTGCCGCGGGTTTTCCAGCACGATGCCCCAGTTGGAAATGCTGCCGAGCTGGTTGACAAGGTCCGAACGTTCCAGAGTCTTGATCTCGCTGGCCGTCTCCCGGAATTCGGTCATCATCTTCGTAGTGATCTTTCCGGTGCGTACAAAAAAGGAGGGGTTGACCTTGTACTTGAGATAAAGCTCAAAAATGCCCCAGTCCGTCTTTGTGCGGCTCCACCGGCCGTTTTCCAGCTTGTACATGCCGTCCGTCTCCCCCATGTTGGTCAGACTGTGCAGAGTCAGGCGGTTTTTCAGGAAAACGGCTTCAAAGCCGATCTGAAGGCGCCGCCACTCATCCTCATGGCCGCCGGAACCCTTCCGGAATTTATTGGCTCCGGACGGAGCCACCCATGCCGCCTGATACTGTCCGGTCAGCAGAAGCTTGAACTGGTTTAGAAATTCCGAATCCTTGTTCTTGTAAAGATAGGGCATCTCCTTCAACCGGGCATAAAGCCCGTCCTCCGCCAGATGCTCGGGAGCCTTCACGGCAGCACCCGGTCCCGCAGGACCGGAGGCTTTCCAAGCGGAGCCTTCAGCCTTTGCAGTAACAGGCCCCAGAGCCAAAACCGCAAAAAGAAAACAGAAGATACGGGTACACATGTCTTCATAAGAAGACATGCCCTTGCCCTTGCCCTGTTGAATGCATGCCGGAAGATGCCAGGCTTACCGGACTGAGAAATCCGGACAAAATTCTCCATTTCCGCCCTGCCATCAGGAAGGAGAAAATCGCCCGGCAGGCACGGTCTTACGGAGGCGGAAACGGACATTCTCCAACGGGGCGGCATCAAGGCCGGATATATCCAACATACTCATTATCAAAATAAAAAAAGAAAGAAAAATCATGCCGGCTCCCGTGTACCTGCAAACAGACGGAAACAAGGCAAGCACGCTTCCCTGCTCCCAACTCTTGCAAAACGCGTGGAATCATCCGCTACTCATGCGGCTTGTGCGGCTCCAGCATTTGCTGGCGCTCCCGCTCCTTGTCCTTGGCAAGCCGACGCGCCTCCTTGGTCAGGTACTGCTGCAGGCGGAAGGCCTTCTGGCCCTTTTTGCGCACAACGTGCTCGGAAGAGCCGTCCGGCAGAATGCTGCATGCCTGCACGTTATCCCTGAAGCAGGCATCCAGAATGGACTTGAGGCGCCGCGCCAGCCTGCCGTTGATCACCGGAACCATGAGTTCCACCCTCTTATCCAAATTGCGGGTCATCCAGTCCGCGCTGGCGATGAAGAGCTGATGGTTGCCGCCGTGGTGGAAAAAGAAAATGCGGGCATGTTCCAGATAACGGTCCACAATGCTGACGACGCGAATGACTTTCCCGTTGGGACGCGGCCCCGTTTTCAAACAGCAGATGCCGCGCACGTTCAGTTCAATGTCCACTCCGGCATCGGCGGCCCTGTACAGGGCGTCAATAATTTCCACATCCTGAAGGCTGTTCATTTTGGCAGAAATGCGTGCAGGTTCGCCCTGCCGGGCGCGCTCCGCCTCCCCCTCAATCAGCTCAATGAGACGGGCCTTCATCAGCGCCGGAGAGGGATACAGCTTGCGGAACCGCATGAGCTTGGTGCGGCCCGTCACGGAATTGAAAAACTGGGAGGCGTCCGCCCCGAGCTGGTCATCGCAGGTGAGGTAGGAAATATCCGTGTAAATCTTGGCCGTGACTTCATTGTAATTTCCCGTGCCGAAATGGCAATAGCGGCGCAGCATGCCCTGTTCCCTGCGTACGACCAGGCAGATTTTTGCATGGGTTTTCAGCCCCTTGACGCCATAAACCACCTGCACCCCGGAACGCTGGAGCTCCTCCGCCTTTTCCAGATTGCGCGCTTCGTCGAACCTGGCCTTCAATTCCACCAGGGCCGTCACCTGCTTGCCGCTCTCCGCCGCCTTTTTCAGCGCGGCCACAATGCGGGAATTCCTGGCGGTACGGTACAGCACCTGCTTGATGGCGATGACGTCCGGATCTTCCGCCGCTTCCTCCACCAGACGCAGAACCGGCTCAAAACTTTCATAAGGATGGTTGAGCAGAATGTCCCCGTTGGCGATGTTTTCAAAGATGCTGACGGCGGGATCCACCGCGGGCGATGGCTGCGGAGACCATTGTTCCACCTTGAGCTGGTCATTGCCGGGGGCAAAGGCCATTTCCATGAAGTCGGAAAGCATCAAAGGCCCCTTGAGGTCGTAGGTCTCCGCCTTGCCTGCGCCGACGATCAGCATGATCCGGTCATGAAGGGGAACGGGAGCGGAAGATTCTATTTCCAGCCGCACGCATTCGGAGAATTTGCGGGCTACAAGCACTTCCTCCATTTCATCCGCCAGGTCCAGCGCATCTTCCTCCTGCACGGCGATATCTCCATTGCGCGTGACGCGGAACACGGCGGCGGAAAGAACGGTTTCTCCCGGGAAAACGGAACCTATGCATTCCCGCACCAGGTCTTCCAGCATCACGTAGCGCTCCGTCTCCGCAGAGGGCACGGGAACGCGGCGCGGCAGGCCGTCCGGGAGGGCTACCACGCTCACGCGTACGTCCCCGGTCTCATTGTCCCGCAATTCCACCCCCATCAGGAGCTTGAGGGACGGAAGGGCCGGCGCTTCCGGCGCATCCATGTCCAACGGAGTCAGAAGGGGGAAAATCTGGTTGTTAAAATATTGTTCCAGCGTCAGCCTCTGGGAAGTGCTGAGGTCTTCCAGAGCCAGGGGATTAATGCCGTTGACTTCCATCCACGGCAGGATTTCCTCATGGAAAAGCCGGTACTGGTCTTCAATCATGCGCCCTACCCGGGTACGGATAGCCTTCAACTGGCGCGTCGGAGTCATTCCGGAAATGTCCTTTACGCGGGAACCGGAATGCCTGAGCATTTGGAGGCCGCCCACGCGCACCATGAAAAATTCGTCCAGGTTGGAGGCGGTAATGGCCAGGAACTTGAGCCGTTCCAGAAGAGGAAGATCCGTCCTTACAGCCTGGTCCAGCACGCGCTGATTGAATTCCAGCCAGGAAAGTTCTCTGTTGATATATTCGTTAGACATGGGAAAAAGAGGATAGGGGTTCTGCAGCAGGGTCACCTCTGCGGGACCAGCACGACGTCATAGCCAAAAATATCCGCAAACAGGTCACCCTTCAGCCGCAGGGCCAGGTCTTCCACGGCGGTTTCCCGCACGCCCTGAAGTTCCAGCTCCAGCATCCGGCCGCGGATATGGGCTCTGACGCCGTTCACGCGCTGGGCGTGCCCGCGCTCCAGGGCATCCGCCACGCGCAGGATGGCGGCCATTTTCGCCACGCGCATGCGGTCCGTGAGTTCCAGCTCCCCGTACATGGGATCAGAATTGGAAGGAACCTCATGCCGGTGGTAGCGGGCCAGCAGAGCCACGGTTTCCACGTCGTCACGCGAAAGGCCAAAAATTTCACTGTTCAGAATGATGTACTGGGAATGAAGCTGGTGGTTCTGCTGGCTGATGAAAGACCCTACTTCATGGAGGATGGAGGCTACCTCCAACAGCAACCGGTCATGCTCCGAAAGACGGTGCAGGTCCTGGAGCTGGTCAAACATTTCCATGCACAGGTGCGCCACATGCTCCCGGTGCCCCTTGTCTGCCTTGTACCTGTCCGCCAGAATGCCGGCAAAGTGGAGCACTTCCGCCTCCAGATCCTCCGGATGCCGTTCCGCACGGATGAGACTGCCGAGGAATTCCTCCTCATAGCCGCTATCGGGAATAATGACGTCATTCAGGTTCAGACTGCGGGCAATCATTTCCGTCATCAACACGGCGGGCAGCAGGGAATCCACCCCGGCAAAGTCGGCACCGTAAACGTTCATGCGCTGCTCCATCGTGGTGCGGGACATTTTTTCAGCTTCCGCCACCAGCGCGGAACAGGAAACCTTGCCCTCCGCAGACGGATTCAGGCGCTCCCGCAACTGCTGCATTTCCTGCCCGATGACAACGAGGCCGGCCAATCCCTTGACGCCGCCGTAATCCAGGCAGATCTGGTCCACCTGCCCGCGCATGTGCTCCCGGAGCAGGGAAAGTTCCGTTACGTCGTCCCCATATTCGATTTCTCCGACGGCTTCACCCGTGCGGTGCGTTCCCAGGCGGTAGCAGGAATAGCGCATGATGCGCCCCTTCTGGAACAGAAGCACGCGGGTATTTCCCGGTCCGGTATGGACCACAAGCACCTTTTTCTTGCTGAATCCGGGATACCGGGCCAGCGTTTCCTGCACCTTCACATAAATGAGGCGCGTCATTTTGCCGTCGTCAATGCGCCGGCCGCGCAAACCGTGGGCCACATGCATCCGGTTCACGAATACATCCACATTATCCGCTTCCGAGATGATGTTAGAAATCATCAGCCGTACGGAAAGCCGGACGCCGGTTCCATATTCCTTGAGAATTTCCAGGTAGTCCCCGATGATCTGCACGCAGCGGTCCATCGTATGGCGGGAAATGCGGTGAAGGCGGAAAATATCCCGGGCCATGGGAACGGGCTGCTGGAGGAAATCCAGCATGCGTATCCTGTTCTCGGCCACCTCCGCCACCATCAGGCTCATGGAGCTGGGCCCCAGGTAGATGACCGCCTGCGTTGATATTTCAGAATCCTGAGCCTGATCGCCTTGCATCATTGCCTTACCATGTATTGTTTCCCCTGCCGTACGACAAGAACGGCAGCGTGACAACAATGTCACGCCGGCCCTTCCAGCAAGCTGAAGAATAAGGGATTTGCCATTTGACGGCAAGAGATAAGCGCGGCTCACAACCAGCTTTTAGACATGCTTGTGGCGACGATGGGAGTTGAATCCAAAAATGATTAAAATTGCCATGTTGAAAATTCCAAACATTACACTGGTCAAATGGAACCGTATATCGGGCGAGGGTGTAGCCACCAAGAAGGAAAGAAGGTAAGCCACGGCCATTAAAGAAGTCGACTTCACAAATCGCAATTCTATTTCTCTCGGAGGGTGCCGCATAACTAATATAAAAAATGACGCTGTCAGCACCGAGAAAACATTGATGATAAAAACTACTCTTGAAACCGGTACCCAGTTAAAATATTTCCAGTTAAAGATTTTATCGGAATAATGCTCATGAACAAGCATATTGCCGTACAACTTATGATAAATGAACATATGGGGTTCGGGCAATTTAACGTCAGGATAGTGCTTCCTGATTATATTGCATATACTTTCAGGCAGCATCCCTATGAATAAAAATTGCAGATAATTAATACTTCTTGTCGCCACAAATTCTCGAGGATGATTATTGATCGTTTCTTTCCACTGGCTACATAAATCAGAAAATTGCTCCTCCTTTGTTTTCCCGTCATTATTCCATCCATACCAATAAAGAGGGAACAATACTCTTTCCTCTTTAGATTGATCCTCAGTATTTTCTTTAGCAAGAAGCTGCGTACACAAAATATCGCTTTTCATCAAAACGCGAATAGGATACTCCCTGTCCACAGGCAAAACACTCTGAATCAGAAAAACGACAATTATCAGCAAGACGGATAAAAAGATCTGTCTCCAACGCCCCATTTTAACAAACTTTGGCAGTAAAGGAGTCATGTAACAAACCAAAAACGGCAATAATACCAAGGCATTGCTTCGATATGACAATGCATTCAGTATCAATAAAATACTCCCAATAAATATCCACACTGATTTAATACGTTTGCTTATCAAATAGGTGGATAGCCCCAGCAAAAATAATAGATTGGCATACAGAGCCAAATCCGTCCGAATGACAGTAAATGCAGTATAAGAATTAAGCATTGTCATGGGCAGTATAAACACAATCCAACGGTAACGAGTGGATGAGGAGTCCAGAGCTCTAACCAGAAATAAACATCCCACGCCCACTAATAAAATCCATAGATGATAAAAAAGCAGGAACACAAGTTTTACTGCTGTCGCCTGAAACCACGGCAATAGAGAGCACAAGGCGATCAACGGATATGACTTGAGAGCCAGAACAGGAGAATGTTGATCCGATAACTGCGAATAGTTGTCTACCATTCGTTGTGACGGAGAATAGCATGCCACAAAAACCAACAAGGTCACCACAATGACATAAAACGGCCAATACCGCAGGCAAAAGATTACTTTCCCCTTCAGGACTTCAAATATTGCCGCGCTGGCTCTCGGTTTATTTGGATTCATGGTATTCCTTTTCCGTATTGACATTCCATATATTGGATTTATCCATACGGCCAGAAATAATATTTTTGACCGCTTCCATAGCAGACAACATGGAATGATCCATATTGTTGTAGCGATGCATGCCATTGCGGCCTATTAAATACAAATTGGAAAAACCATCCAAGTATTCCCTGATTTTTTGAAACTGAGGATAAGTTCCAAAATAGGCCGGGTAAGCTTTGTTAATGCGGAATACAGTTTGATCAATAACATCTTTCTGATCGATAACGCCTATCTTTTCCAATTCCTCAATCGCAAATTGACAGAAATCTTTATCTTCCATCTTCCACAAATCGTCTCCTTCATTAACAAAATATTCCAAACCAATCCAAACAAAATTCCTGTTATGAACCAAATAAGGACTCCAATTGTTAAAAATCTGAAGTCTCCCCACCTTGACATCAGGTTCTTGAATATAAATCCAGTTATCGAAAACCACACCATCTTCACCCACACTGGTATTCATATATTTACTCTTGATCTTCAGTTTATGAAGCAATAGCCCTGCAGTCATAAAATCCCTGTAAACCAATCCCGCAGCAACATGCTGCACAGGTTCGGGAACTGGAATATCCATTTTTGCAATAAGCTCTTTTACCGGCATGGTGGAAATAACGTAATCAGCGTAAATTGTTCTGTAGGTTTGAGCATCCAAAGACAAAACTTCCACCCCTGCAACACGATCTCCTTTTAACAGAATTTTGGCAACTTCCTGGTGTAATTGTATAGACACGCCTAATTGGGAGGCTTCGCGGCCCACTTTTTCCCACAACTGTCCCGGTCCCAATTTTGGATACCAAAACTCCTCAATCAATGACGTTTCCGTTTTTGTTCCTTTCAGCTTTTTCCAAAAAAACAGTTTCTGACACGCATGGCCCAGGACTTTGGCCACAGATACTCCCTTGACACGCTGAGAACCCCAGTCAGCGCCTATTTCCCTGCAGGGCACCCCCCAAACCTTGGCTGTATAATCTCTGAAAAACGTTTTATAAAGTTCCTCTCCAAAACGGTTTACGAAAAAATCTTCCAACGTTTTTTCCTCCCGTTTATGAAAAACAGAATAAAGATAGGAACACCCCATCTTAAACACGCGCATCATACCCAGGTTCCTTATTGTCTCTACACTTAGGGAAATCGGATAAGCGAAAAATTTTCTCAAAAAATAAATCCGGGACAATCTGGACCTAACCAGCATAACCTCTTCTTCCTTTTCCGGATCAGGGGTTTCTCTGTCCCCCGTCAAGGCAACCCGCCGTTTGAGAGCAATATCATCACAAGATGGAGCTCCTTGCAGAGGGAGCATGTTTTTCCACCAGTCCATTACTACCCTTGATTTGGAAAAGAACCGATGCCCTCCGATGTCAATGCGGTTACCCTGATACATCAGTGTTCGGGAAATTCCTCCAAGCTGCTTCTCCTTTTCCAAGACAACTACATGAAATTTTCCTGTTTTTCCAAGCTCATAAGCAGCCGTTAACCCGGCAGGACCACCTCCGATAATCAAAACTGTTTTCATTAAAATTATCAATATAAAATGTATTTCCTAACTCCAAAATTCCATATTAGCACAACGGAGGTAGTCAGGCACTTGGATATTTCCACAGAAATAAGACATTGACCTACAAACAACCACATCAACAATTGCGTTAACAGGAGTCCCACGATGCCTATGAAAGCAAAAATAATAAATTCGATAGCAGGTTTTGAGCCTATTTTCCGTCGCTCAAATACCCATGTATTACTTGCAATATACACAACCACTAACCCAGCCACAAAACCAAAAGCCGAAGATACCAAGTAATATAATCCGAAAATTCTAAAGCATATAACAAGAATTCCAAAATCAATAAAAAATCCAATTCCGCCAACAAGCAAATACCGTAAAAAAACGTTCCATAACGCTTTTATATTGCCGTCCTGTTGGCAAAATAATCTCATTCGTTCAGTAAAACGGATTTAAAATTTATAGTCAACAGCAAATGATACGGACAGGACTCACCGAAAAAACTGGTTGAAATCACTAACATAGATGCCTACAAATAACTAAAATTACTATTTATCAATCAATATCCTGTATGCCCCCAATAAGGGAACTAGGCGTGGAACAAACCGCTTCATGCAGAAAAACAGCCCCGCCAGCACGCTGAAAATGACAGGCACCAAGCAAAGCCAGAAAACGTCCCAGGAGGTTCCCTTCAGCGTGATCCAACCGCTTTCCCGCAACAGGATAATAACAATGTAATGCGTTCCGAAGATGAAGAAGCAGGCCGGCGCAAGCCCCGCCATCCATTTGGCGGAGCGCGGGAACCACTCCGTAAACAGAATGGCCAGGGACATCAGGCCCAGCATACCCAGCGCAATGAGCATGGAATTGTGCTGGTCCCTGTGGCCTACCAGCCACCAGGTAAGCACCAGCGTGCAGAGAAGGAAAGCTACGGCATGGCGGCGCACGGCGGCCGTCAAATCCGGCAGGGGATAACGGGAAATAAACATCCCCAACAGGAAAAAGCCGAGGCTGTTGGCAATCGGATAGTCATGGTCCGCCAAATCCAGCGCAAAATAGTTCAGGGAAAGCATGAGCAGCCCCATCCAGAGCAAATAGCTCCCCAGCCGGTGCAGGAGAGGGGCAATAGCGGTATAAATGATGATGTCCCGTAGAAACCACATGGGAGCGTCCACAGGATGTCCCGCAATGCCCATGCAGCGAGCAAATGCCGCCAAGGCGGGCCAGAAACCGCTCCCCGGCTCCCCGCGCAGCCACCCGTACAGGGGGACGTAGGATTCATAATATTCATGCAACGGGGACCAGCCGATCAGGACGACCGCCGTCAATCCCCAGATCAGGTAGGGGCGCAGCAGAAACCAGCTGCGTTTCCACAGGAAAAAGCGCCCATCCAGAGAACCGAACGAACCGCGCCCGACAAAATATCCGGCAACCAGCAGGAAGAAAGGGGTGCGCGCCGCCAGAAACTCCGCCCAGACCCAGCGGTAGAGTTCCGCCGAATAAAAAGCCATGTGATTGGCAATGATCAGGAGGCAGGCAACGACCCGCGCCACATCCACCCAGACCATGCGATGAGTAGCCGTTTTTTCAAAAATCACGGAATCGGGAATGGGAGCGGCGGGCGTCATGATTCCCTTTCCGGCAGGATTTTTTAGAGGGGGGCAATCCCGAGCTGTTCGGGAAGCGCGATCCGGGGGCGCTCCGTCACAATGAGGGGTGCGCCGTCCGTCACGATGACAGTATGCTCAAAGTGGGCGGAAGGCTTGCCATCCGCCGTGACCACCGTCCAGCCATCATCCAGGATTTTGACGGAAGGCCTGCCGGCGTTCACCATGGGTTCAATCGCCAGAGCCATGCCTTTTTTCAGGCGCGGCAACTTGTAATGGGGGCGGTAATTCGGAATCTGGGGCTCCTCATGCAGATGACGGCCTATGCCGTGTCCGACAAAGTCTCTCACCACCGTAAAGCCGCGGGGGCGCACAAAGGCTTCCACCGCGCCGCACACGTCTGCCAGCAGAGCCCCGGGCCTCACCAAGTCAATGGCGCGGAACAGGGATTCCTCCGTGGCAGCCAGAAGGCGGAGCGTTTCAGGAGCCACCATGCCCACAGGCACAGTCATGGCATTGTCCCCATACCAGCCGTCCACAATGGCACCCACGTCCAGGCTCACAATGTCACCATTTTCAATACGGCGGGGGCCGCCGCTGCCGTGCACGACCTCCTCATTCACGGAAATGCAGAGCTGGCCGGGAAAACCGCGGTACTGGTAGAAGGCGTTGCCTACCTTGTATTTTTTGAAAATTTCGCGAGCAATGTCGTCTATTTCCCGCGTCGTGCGGCCCGCGTGGACCTCCGCCCCGATCTCCATCAAGATTTCCGCCGTAACGGCACCGGCTTTCTGCATTTTGGCGATTTCACCGGGAGACTTGATGTGGATTCGTTCTGCCATGAGATTCGGTTTTCTATTGTCGGTACTCCTCCAGCTTGCAGGCCAGATCCCGGGAAACCTCGGCAGGTTCCCGTTCCTCAGTCACGGTCATCTTGACCACCATGCCGCGCGCTTCGTAATATTTGGCCACTGGAAGGGTCATGGCCTCAAAGTCTTTCCAGCGGCGGGCGAAGGCTTCCAGGTTGTCATCCTTGCGGGAGACCATCTTCCCGCCGCATCTCGTGCACACTTCATCGGGAGTCTGCACTACGTAGCCGCAGGTGGAGCATTCCCGACGACGCAAAATGCGCTGTTCGATGAGCTCCCTGGCTACGTCCATCCAGACAACCACGTCCACGGCGGTTCCGCGCTGGGTCAGGAAATGGTCCAGAGCTTCCGCCTGGGCAACAGTACGGGGATAACCGTCCAGCAGCCATGCATCGTTGTCCACCTCGGAAAGCCAACCGCGCACCATATCGTTGACGATCTCGTCCGGCACCAGCATAGCCTTGTCCATATAGCTGAGCGCCTTGCGGCCCAGCTCCGTGCAGGATTCAATCTCCCGGCGCAGCATGGAACCCGTGCTCAGGGAATTCAGATTGAAAGCATCGGTCAGGAACCGCCCCTGGGTTCCTTTCCCGGATGCGGGAGCCCCAACCAGAATAAAATGCTTGAGATCCTTCATATCTGTCACTTTCAGAAAGGTTGTAAAGCTCTGCTTCACTGCATGGCATTATATGCTACGGCGCCAGCCAACACAAGCACGGCGATGATAACCCACATCACAGCGACCGTGCGGCTGCCTGCGGCAGAGCCGGTGCCCTGCACATGGCCGTACTTGCCCTTAAGCTTGCCTTTCTTCAAGAAGCCGTCGTAGTTGCGGGAAAGAAGCGTGGTTTCCACCTGGCGCATCATGTCAAGCAGCACGCCGACGAGAATCAGAAGGCTGGTGCCGCCGAAAAACTGGGTAACCAGGTAGGGAATGCTACCGCCGATGTTCAGCAGGGACGGCAGGAAGTAAATGAGGGTCAGGAAGGCGGAACCGGCAAAGGTCAGCCTCTGCATGGTCTGGTCCAGGAAAAGGGCGGTGGGGGGGCCGGGACGAATGCCGGGGATATAGCCGCCGTTGCGTTTCAGGTCTTCCGCAATCTGGGAGGGCTGGAACATCGTAGCCACCCAGAAGTAGGAGAAGAAGAAGATCATGAGACCGGAAATAATGTAATAACCGGAGGAAGCAGGGTTCATCCAGTCGCTCATCTTGGTCGCAATCCACTGCAGCGTGGTGTTGTAATGGGCGATCTGGGAAAAGAGCACCTGCGGCAGGGACAAAATGGCCGTGGCAAAAATGACGGGCATCACGCCGGAATAGTTGAGCTTGAGCGGCAGGTACTGCGTGGCTCCGCTGAACATCTTGTTGCCCATGACCCGCTTGGCGTACTGCACGGGTATTCGCCGCTGGGCCTGCGTCACCGTGACGACAAGGGCCACGACAATGATGAGGAAGGCTATCAGGGCCACAAGTAGCATGGCGCCCATGGGAACAACCGCTCCATCCTTGTACACGAGGGTTTTCCACGCCAGAGTGACCGCACCGGGAAGGGCGTGAATGATGTTGACGGAGATAATGAGGGAAACGCCGTTGCCTACCCCCCGTTCCGTGATCTGATCACCGATCCACATCAGAAACATGGTGCCGGCCACCATGATGAGCACGGTCATCAGCGCAAACTGCATGCCGGGGTTGATGACAAGTTGGCAGTCTGCGGGAATGTTGAGGCCGAGGGATTTCAAGCGCTCCGGATGTTCCAGAGTGCCTACCAGGAACCAGCCCTGCACAATGGCAATGACAATGGCAATGGCGCGCGTCCACTTGGTCATTTTCTGGCGGCCGCCTTCCTCCCGCACCATCTTGGCCCACTGGGGAACCACGGCGGAAAGGAGCTGGGTCATGATGGAAGCGGAAATGTAAGGCATGATGCCGAGGGCAAAAATGCCGCACTGCTGCAAGCCGCCGCCGGAAAAGATGGTCAGGACCGTAGCCAGCCCCGCTCCAGGACCGCTGGCATTGGCGGAGGCCTCAATCACCTTTTGCAGCTCCATGACGTCAATACCCGGCAGGGGTATCTGCACCCCGAGGCGGACAACGACGATCATCGCCAATGTGAACAAAATCCGGTGCCTGAGCTCCGGTACTTTCATGGAGTTTGCAAATGCGGATATCATGGTCCTGTTTTATAAAAGTTGTCGGGCAGCTTGGAGTTCCTGTCGCGGCGGCTTGTACCCGGGGCATCCATGGGAGCCGCAACAGTAAACACAATGATGCGAACCGGGTCAAGCTGCATGACCCGGTTCGCCAAATGTGATTAGGCTTCGCTAAGCACAGTGACGGAGCCACCGGCCTGGGCGACCTTTTCGCGGGCGCTGGCGCTCACGAAGTCCACGACCACGTTCAAGCTCTTGGTCAGAGTCCCGTTGCCGAGAAGTTTCACGGCGTCACAGGGGCCCTGGACAAGCTTGGCGGCGCGCAGGGAGTTTTCATCAACCGTAGCGCCGGCCTCAAACACGCGTTCGAGCTGGGAGAGGTTGACGATAAGGATTTTGTCCTGGAAGCGGGTGTTGTTGAACCCCTTCTTGGGCAGACGGCGGTGAAGGGGCATCTGGCCACCTTCAAATCCCGGGCGGATGGTGCCGCCGGAACGGGCCTTCTGGCCCTTATTACCTTTGCCGCAAGTCTTGCCAAGACCGGAGCTTTCCCCGTTGCCAAGGCGCTTCTTGCGGTGCTTGGCGCCCGGATTGGGCTGGATAGAATGAAGCTGTAACATGTTATTTACAATGGTTGGGTTGTCGTGGAGGCGGCGGCACGGGCAGCCGCCTCCTTGTCAAATTAGATAGCCTTTTCCTTCTTTTTGCCGCGGTCGGCAAGCACCTGGTCGCTCGTACGCAGGGAAGCGAGAGCCTGCAGGGTGGCCTTCACCACGTTGGCGTGGTTGGAGGAACCCAGAGACTTGGCAACGATGTCGCGCACGCCGGCTGCTTCCAGCACGGCACGGATGGTGTTGCCTGCGATCAGACCGGTACCGGGGGAGGCTGGTTTCAGGAGCACCTTGCCGCCGCCGAATTCGGAGTAAACTTCGTGCGGAATCGTGCCGTTGACGATGGACACGGGACGAAGCTGACGCTTGGCGGACTCCGTAGCCTTGCGGATGGCGTCGGCCACTTCGTTAGCCTTGCCGAAGCCGAATCCTACGCGGCCTTCCATATCGCCGCTCACGACGAGGGCGGAGAAGGAGAAGCGACGGCCGCCCTTGACGACTTTGGCGCAACGGTTGATGAACACAACCTTTTCAGCCAACTGGGGACCTTCTTCAACAGGAGCTTCAGTCTGGGGACCACGGCGTCCGTCACGGCGCGGACCGCGGCCATTCTGACCGTCACGACGGGGACCGCGGGGGCCGCGGAAGTCACGACCGGCAGGTGCGGTTTGCTGCGCTTGGGCGGGAGCGGGAGCTTCCGTAGCAGGAGCAGTGTTTTCCGTTTCGTTATTCATTTAGGGAATCTTTCAATTAGAATTTCAAACCAGTTTCACGGGCGGCGTCGGCCAGGGCCTTCACTTTGCCGCAGAACTTGAACCCACCGCGGTCGAAGACGACTTCGGTGACGTTGGCGGCCTTCGCACGTTCGCCGATCAGGTTGCCCACCTTGACGGCGGAAGCGCAGTTGGCGAGCTTGGAAGGGTCGGCGATGGAGGCATCGGCCGTGGACGCGGAGCAGATTGTCTTGCCTGCCGTGTCGTCGATGATCTGGGCATAGACGTGACGGTTGGAGAAGTAGACAGCCAGCCGGGGGCGGGAAGCCGTACCGGAGAGCTTTCTGCGGATGCGGCGGTGCACCTTGGCGCGGACGGCTTTGCGATTGATAGTACTCATCGTGTATAAATATGTTGCAATAGTTATTACCTGAATTACTTACCGACGCTCTTGCCTTCCTTGCGGCGGATAACTTCACCGGCGAAGCGCACACCCTTGCCCTTGTAGGGTTCCGGGGGATAGTACGCACGGACTTCAGCGGCAAACTGGCCCACGACCTGCTTGTCGATGCCTTCAACCGTCACTTTCGTGTTTTCGGTCACGGTCACCTTGAGGCCTTCGGGAATCACCTGGTTAATCGGATGGGACTTGCCCAGGTTCAGGTCCAGGATGTTGCCCTTGACGGCGGCGCGGAAACCGACGCCGACGATTTCAAGGTTCTTGACGAAACCTTCGGAAACGCCAATGACCATGTTGTTCAGAAGAGAACGGTTCGTGCCGTGCAGAGCGCGGAGCTGACGGCTTTCGCCAGCGCGGTCAACGGACAGCTGATTGCCTTCAACGGTAGCGGTGATGCCTTCCGGGAGCGTCCAGGAAAGCTTGCCTTTGGGGCCTTCCACCTGTACGGAGGAGCCGTTAACCTTTACCGTTACCTTGTCCGGCAATGTGATGGATTTTTTACCAACTCGGGACATATGATTTAGGAAATGTTAAGGTTACCAGACAAGGGCGAGAAGTTCGCCGCCGATGCTCTGCTTGCGCGCCTGCGCACCAGTCATCACACCACGGGAGGTGGAGACGATGGCAATGCCAAGCCCACTGAGGACGCGGGGAATGTCCTGGGAAGAAACGTACTGGCGGCGCCCCGGCTTGGAGCTGCGCTTCACGTCGGTGACAACCGGCTTGCCCTGGGGGGTAAACTTGGTCTTTACCTTGATTTGCTTCTTCACACCTTCACCGATCACTTCGTAGCTCCAGATGTAGCCTTCTTCCTGAAGAATACGGGCGATTTCCACCTTGATGCCGGAGCAGGGTGCGGTAAATTCCTCATTGCCGGCCAGGCTGGCATTCTTCAAACGGGTGAGGAAGTCGGAAATAGGGTCACTTAATACGGCCATAATAAGAAATAGTTAAGCGTTAGCGGTTTGAGTTTCTTCAGCCTTCTTCGCTTCGCGCATGGGCACGCCCAAGGCACGGAGCAGGTCGCGACCTTCATCGTCCGTGGGAGCGGACGTCACGAAAATGATATCGAAACCAATCTGGCGCTTGATCTGGTCAAGCTCGATTTCAGGGAAGATGGACTGGTCGGAAATACCAATGGCATAGTTCCCGTTGCCGTCAAAGGACTTGTAGGGAAGGCCGCGGAAGTCGCGGATATTGGGGGCGGTGATATTGATGAAGCGGTCCAGGAATTCCCACATGCGGGCACCGCGCAGCGTTACGCGGGCTCCCAGAGGTTCGCCTTCGCGCACCTTGAAGTTGGCCACGCTCTTGCGGGCATAAGTGATGGACGGCTTCTGTCCGGTAATTTTTGCGATTTCGTTGACAGCATCTTCCACGGCCTGCTTGCGGTCCGGGTGCTTGCCCATGCAGGAGGTGACAACAATCTTCTCCAGACGGGGAATCTGATGCACGTTCTTGTATGCATGCTTCGCTTGAAGGCCGGGAACGACCTTTTCACGGTAGTATGTTTGCAGTGTTGGTGTACTCATTGTTTTAGCGGGTCAGCTCTTGATAATGATTTTATGGCTTAAGCGCAGGGTCAGGCAAAAAGCCTAGCCTACTTTCTTCACGTTGGAGATGTGAATCGGGCCGTTGATCTCCTGAATGCCGCCTTCCGGATTCTGTTCGGTCGGGCGCACGGCTTTTTTCAGTGTGCGGGCGCCTTCTACGATGACAGTACCTTTAGCAGCATTTACGGCGAGAACGGTGCCGCGCTTGCCCTTGTGGTTACGTCCGGCGATGATTTCTACTTCATCACCTTTTTTCACGTGGGTCTTCATATATGACTATTTCTTACGCGTTTATGCGATTAAGATCTACCACCCCCTTGGTGGCAGGGCAGGAAGAGTATTATAGGATGTGCCTTTTCGTCAAGCCCGCATCCTAAAAAAATCGTTTTTAGTTCTTGAACACGAAAAACGCACGCAGAAGAAGGGAGGTTCCCACTGTCTATTTAAATTCTCTTTTTCCGGCTCCGGTTTTCACGGAAAGGATATCTTCCGGCAACGGACGAACATCGCCGGGGCATCTCTGGCCG
This sequence comes from Akkermansia sp. RCC_12PD, assembly GCF_036417355.1. Classification (NCBI taxonomy): domain Bacteria; kingdom Pseudomonadati; phylum Verrucomicrobiota; class Verrucomicrobiia; order Verrucomicrobiales; family Akkermansiaceae; genus Akkermansia; species Akkermansia sp. RCC_12PD. The sequence goes on from NZ_CP143889.1 coordinate 1,055,672, forward strand.
CTTTTGTTGCATCAGTCCTCATCGGAAGGAATTTCCGCACCCTGCCAGCGCAACTTGGCGCGCAGGAGGGCGCCGAAGTTCTGTTCCCGGAGATGCACCAGGACCAGGCTTTCCGGGGCCTTGCGGATAAGCAGGCTTTCTCCCACTTCCATGGGATAGGCGGAACGTCCGTCCAGGGAATACACCATGGAGTCAAAGCGTCCGCGGCGTTCCCTCGGCCTCAGGCGGATGGTCATGGTATCCGGCAGAACCACGGACCGGTTGGTGAGACTGTGCGGGCAAATGGGCGTAACGCACACCACGCGGGACATGGGCCATACCAGCGGACCGCCGGCGGAAAGGGAATACGCGGTGGAACCGGTAGGGGTGGAAACCAGCACGCCGTCCGCATGATAGCGGTTCAACAATTCCCCGTCTATTTCCGCATCCAGGTCCACCATTTTTCCCGTCTGCGCGCGGATTAGAGAAACCTCATTCAGGGCCAGCTTGCGTATGGATTCCGGAACGCCGTCCACCCTGATTCTTGTCACTTCCAGCATGGCGCGCTCATCTGTCTGGTAGGAACCCTCCTGAAGGGCATACGCCAGCAACGGAAGCTCCTGCACGGAACAGGTAGTCATGAAGCCCAGCCTGCCCAGATTCACGCCGGCCAGGGGCACATGGTGCATGGCCGCCAGAGAAGATACGGTGAGCATGGTCCCATCCCCTCCAAATGTCACCAGCATGCCGCACCGGGGGATCATCTGTTCCAGGTCTTCCGGCGTCTCAATAACGCAGGAGTCCAGTCCGTGACGGGAAAGTTCACGGCGCATGATGCGCAACGCTTCCACCAGGCCTGGTTTCTCCGCCAGAGCAACCAGGCCAATTACCTTGGGAGGGTTCATGCGTGCAATGTACTCCATTTCCATCCCCTGCTCAACTGGTAAACCATGGCCGGGGAAAGATTTCCGTCCGACCCGGAAAACCACTAAATTCCAATTCCTCGTTCTTTTTTTGTTATACAGGATTATAAATATGTGTTAAGGATAAAAAACGTGAAATGGCCCATCCTCCTTCTGTTGCCCTGCCTGCTGCCCGCCTGTTCTACAACAGGAAAAAGCCCGCATGTCCGGAATACGGCTTCGTCCGTGCAGGCAACGGAGGCGCATGTAAAAAATGCCCCCTACAAAGCCGGCGGAAAGAGATATGTTCCCATGAGCGTGCAGGAAGCCCTGGACTACAAGGAAACGGGGTATGCCTCCTGGTACGGCGGAACAAAACGGCGCCTCAGGACGTCCTCCGGAGAGCATATCAATCCCCGAACTTCACTGACGGCGGCCCACAAGACACTCCCGATGCCATGCAAAGTAAAGGTTACGTGCCTGAAAACCGGAAAATCCGTCATTGTGAGGGTCAACAACCGCGGACCATTTCACAGCAACCGTCTGATCGACCTGACCCCGGCAGCCGCGCACCGCATCAATTTGAAAGGCCGCGGCATTGGAAAAGTTCGTCTGGAAGTAGTCTCCGTGGGCGACGGCAAATATGAAATCTTCGCTCGTTAGCCATACATTTCATTACCTTTCTTTGTATTTCCGTTCATCCATGATCTCTTCCCGCATTCTCCTTGCCGGACTGTTCTGCCTGTGTCCGCTTTCCCTGGCACAGAAAATTGAACCGGACCCCAAACATACGCTGATCATCATCTCCACCAGCGACATTCACGGCAATCTGGATAAATTCCCGAAACTGGCCACCCTGGTGAAAAAATACCGTTCCAAATTCCCTCATGTGCTGCTGATGGATTCAGGAGACTATTTCATGGGCAATCCCTTCGTGGACGACTGGGAAAAACCCGGCCTGCCCATCACCATCCTGATGAACAAGCTGGGATATGACGCGGCGACCATCGGCAACCACGACATGGACTATGGACAAACGGCCCTCCGCGACCACATCAAGGGAATGCCGGGAACAAAATTCGTCGTCACCAATCTTTCTCCTTCTCCGGTTCTGGAAAACTGTTTCCTTCCCTATGCCGCCATTCCCATCAAGGGGACTCCCATTTCCGTAGGCGTTATCGGACTGGTGGACATGCAGACTACGGATATCCTGAAAATGGACGGCATTACATGGAAACTGCCGACTGAAATGGACTACAAAGGCATCATGGACAGATTCCGCCTCCATCACAATACAATCAATATTATCCTTAGCCATATGGGGTATGATCACGATCTGAGAATGATGAAATATTCTCCGAACATCGACGTCATTCTGGGCGGCCATACCCATGTCATGCTGCCCAAGGGCCATCTCAGGACCGGCTCCCTGCTCAGCCACACGGGGCACAGGCTGAGCCACGCAGGAGTCACCAAGATCATCTTCTCCACGGATGAAAAGCCGGCCGTCCTCTCCAAATCCACGGAAGCCGTATCTCTGGAGACCCTTCCTGACGATCCGGAAGTTGAAGCGATTGTCAGGCAGTTCACCTCCAACCCCTTTTTCAACCAGCAAATTGCTATTGCCAAGGAAGAAATTACGCACGTTACCATAGGCCGCTATTTCTGCAAGGCCATCCAGAAAGCGGCAAACGCAGACATCGCCATTTACAACCGCGGCGGAGTCCGGGCCAAAACTCATCTTTCCAAAGGTCCCGTAACTATCAAGGACGTCTATGAAATGGAGCCGTTCCGGGAAACGGTCGTCACCTGCAAAATGACCAAGGCGGACATCGAACAACTGATCCTGACCAAATTCATGGCTCCCATGGAAAAGGAAGGCGGCATGCTGGAAGTTTACAGTTCCGGCTTCTCCTACCAAATCATGGACGGCATTAACCCAAGCATCACCAGCACATTGAGGGACGGAGTGGTATACACCGTCGCCATGGGCGACTCGCCATGGGCGACTACCTGTGCAATAATTTCAACTTTCCCCAGCAGGGAGAAGGTACCGCTGCCGGGAAATCCGTACGCCAGGCATTAATCTCCTACCTCACGCAGCTCAAGGAGCTGGTCAATCCCCCGCCTACCCAGCTTCCCATCATCAGAAAGACGACATTCTCCCTGTAAACACGGAAAACATGAAGGAAGAAATGGAACATTTCTCCGCTTTCTGACAAGCTGCGGCATAAAATCCACTGCGCCGGAATCATTTTCCCAACGCAATTTTCGCAACTGCGGCACTCCGGTGTCAGAGTTTTTCTCAGACCGTGTTTCCGTCCCTTTCGTTTTCTGCGGCGTCCTTGCAGAAACACAGGGAGCGATTGAACGCACCGCAGGCCCATGTTATAATCATAGAGCTATGCAGCCGGAACCCCATCATGCAGTACCGGAGCGAAACAGAAACATGGACGACCTCCACATCCTGCCATCCGGAGCGCCTGCAATGGCCAGCCCGCCTTTTGACCGGCTGTTTGAAGCAGGCTCCGGACAGGGATTGTACGCTCTTGCCACTTCCAGCTGGGAAACGCCGCTGGGTACGGCGGCCTTTTTCATGAAAACCATGGCAAGGCAGGCCCTCACCCGCATGGCCCATGCCGCCGCCGAACGGCCTGACGAGGTTGACAGCGTGCTGGACCACCTTCTTCCCAATGCTGCGGAAAGAGTATCCCTGGCGGATCAGTTCCCCCCCGTGCCGGGCGGCGAATACATCACGCCCACTGTCATCTCCGGATGGTTTGAAGACTTCCGCCGCCTGGTAAAAAAGGAAACCGGCATACGCGGCATCACGCCTGCCGCATGGCTGAAGGCCCTGGGAGCGCCCTGGGACCAGATTGGCAAAGTGTTTTTTTCATCTGGCGGAAAACCGGGATGATTCCACGGGGCTGCGCCCCTTCGCCTTTATGGCCACTTTTGCGCACCAAAGCGCGGCGGACAACCAGATACGGCATCTGCCCCTTTCCTCCGCCCTGAAACTTCATGAAGGCAATCATGCGGCCCTGCTCGCCGTCCTCCAGCCTTTGCAGGAAGCCGCCCGTGGAAGCCGGCTGCTCCAAAACCTGCTGGAAAGCGGGAAAATATACTCCCCCCTGGCCTGGAGCGCTTCGGAAGCCAGGGACTTCCTGCAGGACAGCTCCCTTTATGAGCGGGCGGGGATCATGGTCCGCATGGTGAACCTGTGGAAAAAGGCGCCTCCCAGGCTTCAGGTGAAAGTCACGGCTGATACGGCGGACGGAGAAAAAGCCATCCATTCCTCCGGCCTTTCCATCTCCACCCTGTTGAAATTTTCCGTTTCCGCCACGCTGGGTGGCAGGGACCTCACGCCGGAAGAACTGGAAGAACTGCTCAATAACGGAGACGGCCTTATCCGTTTCAAGGGAGAGTGGGTTCGCGTGGACGCCCAAAAGGTGAAAGACCTCATGGAACGCTGGAACAGGGCGGCACACATGATGAGTTCTCTGGGCATTCCCCTGGTGCAGGGGCTGCGGCTGCTGGTGAACGGACCTGCGGACCGCCTGGCGGAACTCCCGGAGCCGGACGAAGACTGCCTGATGGAACCGGGCGGCAATCTCCGCAACATCCTGGACGTGCTGGCGGGAAATTCCCCCGTACTCGTGCCGGAACTGCCGCCTCATTTGGACAGGATTCTGCGGCCTTACCAGAAGGAAGGCTTCTCTTTCCTGTACAGAACCACGGAAAGAGGATTCGGAGCCTGCCTGGCGGACGACATGGGACTGGGAAAAACCCTTCAGGCCATTGCATGGCTGGATACGCTGAGACGCCAGGAAAAACTGGAGGCCGTGCCGGCGCTCATCGTTGCCCCGGCCTCCCTGCTGGGCAACTGGAAAGAGGAAGCGGAACGCTTCGCTCCGGAACTCGTCCTGCGTATCATGCACCCTTCCGTTCCGGATTCCTGGCAGCCTTTCCCAAACCCGCTGGACACCCCATGCCACGCCGTCATCACTACCTACGGCATGGCCGTGCGTACTCCAGCCCTGGCAGACCTGCATTTTCCCGCCATTGTTCTGGATGAGGCGCAAGCCGTCAAAAATGCTTCTTCCGCGCGTTCCCGCGCCATTCGCGCCCTGCACGGAGACAGGCGGATTGCCCTGTCCGGAACTCCCGTGGAAAACACCCTGAATGAAATTTGGAGCCTGATGGAATTCCTGAATCCAGGACTGCTTGGAAACAGAAAGAGTTTTGAGAAATTCACCCGCTCCCTGGAACAAGGATATGCCCCCCTCCGCCGCCTGATTCGCCCCTTTATTCTGCGCAGAATGAAAACGGATCCGGCGCTGGTTCCGGATCTGCCGGACAAAACGGAAATCCCCGCCTACTGCCAATTGACCCCGGAACAGGCCGCTCTGTACCATCACCAGATAGACACCCTGCACGCGATGCTGGACGAGCCGGACCCGGCCAAACGTCTCATGCTCGTCCTCCCCGTGCTGGCACGGCTCAAGCAAATCTGCAACCATCCCGCCCAATTCCAGGGTACGGACGATTATCTTCCGGAACGCTCCGGAAAATTCCTCCGTCTTCAGGATCTGTGCTCCTCCATCGCGGCGCGACAGGAAAAAGTCATTCTGTTCACCCAGTTCCGCTCCGTCATCCCCCATCTGCACGACCTGCTTTCCGGGATTTTCGGCCGTCCGGGCCTCACATTGCATGGGGGTACGCCCATTCCGGAACGGCAGAACATCGTCTCCTCCTTCCAAAAAGAATCAGGTCCCCCCTTCTGTATCCTGTCCTTGAAAGCAGCGGGAACCGGGCTGACGCTGACGCAGGCCTCCCACGTCATCCATGTGGACCGCTGGTGGAATCCCGCCGTGGAAAGCCAAGCGACCGACCGCGCCTACCGCATCGGACAGCACCGCAATGTTCTGGTGCACCACCTGATTTGCCGCGGTACCATTGAAGACCGCATTGACGCCATGCTGACGGAAAAACGCCGCATGGCGGATGATCTGTTCTCCGGAGGGCCGGAACAATGGCTGATGAACATGAGCCCGGAAGAATTGAAGAAACTGCTTTGCCAATCCTGAACAACGGATTAACTGCCCTCTGGCGGGCAAGCCGGATGTTCCTTGTTCCGCCCGCACAAGCAAGCCTCATGGCCCGTATAATTGCGTCCATGAGACTCTTGCCCTTGTGGAGGTGACGCCCTGGAAAAACACCCGGTTCAGGAAATAACCGCCAGAGGAGCCGTGGTCTTCCAGCCGCCGCGGGTGAAATCCGGAAACTCCACGGGAACGCCGCCCTGCGCGATGGAGTGCGCCGTCAAGGGCAGCAGGGAGGACCAGTAGGCTCCTTCATAAACGTTCTGATCCATCGGCTCTCCGCGGCGCAGACATTCCACCATGCGGTACAGCATCACGAAGTCCATGCCCCCGTGGCCGCCCATCTTCATGGCCAGATCTCCTATGCGCTTCCAGAGAGGATGGTCATATTTCTCATAAACAGCTTTCAGCCCGTCCTTCCCCTGAATCCATTCGTGATAATTGCCGTTGCCCAGCTTCTCCCCGGCTACGCGGGTGGGAAAACCCGCCAGGGTGCCGCCAGTTCCCTGAATCAGATTGGAACGCGAATAGGGGCGGGGAGACGTTTCGTCCAGTTGAACGACGATGGTCCGTCCCAGATTCGTTTTCACAATCGCCGTATTCATGTCTCCGCACACAAAGGGCGTGCGGTTCCAGCGGTGGTCGGGAGGAAGATGCTTTTTGGCGTAGGCCGTACGCCCCAGAGCCGGGGAGGCAAACGCCGCCAGACGGCTGAAATTGTCGTCCTTGCGCGCCAGGCTCATGTATTGGGCCACCGGTCCCAGGCCATGCGTGGGATACAGGTTGCCGTTGATTCTGGTATGGTACTCGGGCCGCCAGGCTCCCTCCCCGCGGGTATCTCCCAACTGCGTCACCAGGCAATGGATATAGGAGGCTTCACCGTGGAGCAGATCCCCAATCATTCCCTGCCGGACCATGTTGAGGAACATGAGCTCGTCGCGCCCGTAATTGACGTTTTCCATCATCATGCAGTGTTTTTGCGTTGCCTCACTGGTATCCACGATCTTCCAGAGCTCTTCCAGGGAAACGGCCATGGGCACTTCCACAAAGGCGTGCGCTCCGTTCCGCATGCTATCGCATGCGATGCGGGCATGAGAACTCCAATCCGTGCTGATGATGACCGCATCCGGCTTCAGCTCGCGGAGCATGGTGAGATACTCCATTTCACCGCCGGAATATCCCGCAGGCTTTTTCCCCGTTTTTTTCCGTACCCTGTCCACTCCGCGTTCCGTCAGATCCCGCTTCAAGTCGCACACGCCGGTAATCTCCACGCCGTCCATCACGCACATCTGAGCCAGGTGGGAGAAACCGCGGCCACCCACGCCGATGAAAGCTATCCTGACCCGGTCCAGAGCGGGAGCCCGGAACCCGCCCATGTACACGGAACCGGAGGGGCGGGAAGACGCCGGAGCACCAGTGCTCCAAAGACACTCTTCCGAGGGAATATCCAGGGCCTGTACCGTGAAACCGTTCCCGACCGCAGCCGCTCCGGCGGCCAGCCCCAGGGATTTGAGAAATTCTCTGCGAGATGAAAAAATAGACATAATCTGCAAGTATAATTCAATGGAAGATACGCCCTTTCCATACCGGATTTATCACCTCTCCTGAAGAGGATGAAAAAAGAAGCGGATGGCTCATTTTATGATTTGCAAAGGCCCGGTAAGCTTCCACTATGACAGAACCTACTGCCTACTGTCCCACTTCAAGTTATGCGCTACTTCCTTCTCATCCTGCTGCTCGCCGGAGGTTATTACGGCTGGAATTATTATCAAACCGATCTCGTGCCCCGGCATGAGGAAATCAAGGCCTTGGAAATGGAACCCTATCCGGAACTGGATGCGGCCCAAATGCGCTTTGACGAACTGGCGGAACTCCACGAACAGCAGGCGGCGCGCCTCCAGGCGGCCATCCAGCGCAAGGAGGAAGCCGTCCGGAAATACTGGGACGGCCAAATGGAAAAGGCGGACAAGGCTGCGGCGGTTTCAAAAACACCACGCGCCTCTTCCGGGACGCCCCATTCCCGTACTGCGGAAGACCGGATTGCCCGGCTGCTGCAACAATACGACAAACGTGCTGCGGACGTAGAAGAACTCCAGAGCAAGCTGAATACCACCAGGCAACAGCTTTCCGCCGCCCAGGCACGGCTTCAGGAACAAATCCGCCAGGTGGAAACTCGGCTGGACATCGACCGCATTCAGCGTGCGGAAGCCTCCAACACGAAGAGCAAGGAATTCAAGGTGACGGAAAACAGGCAGGAATTGCTCAAGCTCCAGACCAGCCTTCCCCAGGAACTGGAACGCATTACCCGGAAAGGGGAGGCCATGATCCGGCAGCAGACGGAAGCCTGGGAAAAGGCGAAAAGGGAGCTTTCCCTGTTCCAGAACAAGGTGGACAGGCAGATTGCCAGCATCAGGGACACGATGAATTCCCCCCTGGCGGAGGAATATGACGATACGGCCATTCTAGCGGAGGATCCCGAATTCCAGGCCATGATCGCCCCGTTCGACCAGGCGGTAAGCCATGAAGAAAGCCTGACCATGCGGACGGAGGCGAATGTGGAGGAACAGGCCAAGGTAGTACACAGCCTGCAGAGGATCAGGGACGGGAGCATTGAGGAATACCGCAGCCGCCTGAAACAGGAGGAACAAATTTTCTTCACGGCGGCCACTGTTATCGGCGCGGTCCTTCTGGTCTCCCTTCTGCTCTCCTTCACCAGGAGGAAATGAACTCTTTGATGGTTGACACTGCACGGCAAACCTAGTTTACTGTCCAGGCCGCCGGGAACCCGTGGAGGCACGACTGGCAAACCCCGCCAGGACCGAGAGGTAGCAACGGTAGCTTGTTCGTGTTTGCCGCGTCCGTTCCCGGCGGTATTTTGTTGAACGGCTCACGCCGGGATTGAACCGGGGGACTCTCATGGTAGAATGCCGCCCATGAACGTATCCGCCGCTCTTGACTGGCTGTTTTCCACCCAATTCTTCGGAATCAAGCTGGGACTTGAAAACACCCGGAAACTGCTGCAGGTGGCAGGTGCAGACCACCCGGACGCCATCGTCGTCCACGTGGCCGGCACCAACGGCAAGGGTTCCACCTGCGCCATGATTGAAGCGCTGGCGCGTGCAAAAGGCTATAAAACCGGCCTGTTCACTTCTCCCCATCTGGTGGAGTTTGCCGAACGCATCCGCGTGAACGGGGAAATGATTCCCCGGGACGCCCTGACGGCAGAAATCCTCTTTCTGAAAAACCTTGTGGAAGGATGGGAACAGTCCCCCACCTTCTTTGAACTGGCCCTGGCCGTCGCCCTGCGCCACTTCATCAGGAACAGTGCAGATTTCATCATTCTGGAAACGGGGCTGGGCGGCAGGCTGGACGCCACGAATGCCCTGCGCAAGGACATCGCGGTGCTGGCTCCCATCGGGCTGGACCACCAGCAGTATCTGGGAAACACTCTTGCGGAAATTGCCGGAGAAAAGGCGGCGATCATTGCTTCCGGCAAGCCCGTCGTCACCGCTGTTCAGGAACCGGAAGCCATAGCCGTCATCGAACGGACGGCACGGGAACGGCTCTCCCCGCTTACCGTTGCGCGAGCGGACAGCGACACTCCCCGGCCCTCTCTTCCCGGAACGCATCAGCTTGAAAATGCTGCACTTGCGCTTGAAACAATGAAACAGCTCAATGCCCTCCCGGAAAGTACCCTGGCAGATAAAGCCCTGAAATCCGTGCAGTGGCCCGGCAGGTTCGAGCGCATCGGCACGCCGCCCCTGGTACTGGACGGAGCGCACAATGAACACGCCGCCCGCGTTCTGGCCGCCACATGGAACGAAGAATTTCCCGGACAAAAGGCGGCTCTGGTCTTTGCCGCAGCCGCGGACAAGCACATTCGGGACATGATTCCCGTTTTCCGGGAAATTGCGGGAGAATGGCACCTGGTGCCCTGTTCATCCCCACGCATCATGCCTGCGGAAGACATGGGCGCCCTGCTGAAAAACCTCGTATCCGAACCTGTTTTTATTCATTCTTCCCTCTCCGAAGGGCTCCGCAAGGCGGCGGACTCCTCCCTGCCCGCCCTGGCCGCCGGTTCCCTCTTCCTGCTCGGAGACCTGAAAGCCCTGCTCCGCCGCACGGAAAAGCGCAGTACCTCCCAGTAAACAGAACTTCCCCATGGCCGTGATTCCCGAAGACGACACCACCCTTTCCTCCCTGCGCCCCGGCGACGTGCGCCCCGAACTGCTGGCCCCCGCCGGAGACATGGACTGCGCCCGTGCCGCCGTCGCCAATGGCGCGGATGCCATTTACTTCGGCCTGGACCGCTTCAACGCCCGCCTGCGCGCCAACAACTTCACGCTGGCTTCCCTGCCGGAGCTGATGCGTTTTCTCCATGTACACGGCGTGAAGGGATACGTGACGATGAACACGCTCATCTTCACCTCCGAACTGGCGGACGCCCTCGCCTACCTGGGCCATTTGAACGCCGCCGGGGTGGACGGCGTGATCGTGCAGGACATCGGGCTTGCGCGCTGCCTGACGGAATGGAGAAGGCAGGACCCCGCCATGAAGCTGGAATTGCACGCCTCCACCCAAATGACGCTTACCTCCACGGAAGGCCTGGAATTCGCCTCCGGTTTCCTGGACCTGAAACAGGCCGTGCTGGCGCGGGAACTGAGCCTGAAGGAAATAGAACAATGCGTGCGGCACACCGATATTCCTCTGGAGGTGTTTGTGCACGGAGCGCTCTGCGTGGCTTATTCCGGCCAGTGCCTCACGTCGGAAAGTCTGGGCCAGCGCAGCGCCAACCGGGGGGAATGCGCGCAGGCCTGCCGGCTGCCCTACACTCTGGTCGTGGACGGCAAACCCGTTCCTCTTGGTGAAAGGCACTACCTACTCAGCCCGAATGATTTGTGCGCCCTGGACCGCATTCCGGAGCTGGTCCGCATGGGGGTGAGAAGCTACAAGATCGAGGGACGGCTGAAAAGCCCGGAATACGTGGCGGCGGCAACGGCCGCCTACAGGAAGGCCCTGGACGCCGCCTGCGCGGGAATACCCGTGAAGGAAATGGTGACCGCACATGACCGCTATGCACTGCAAATGGTATTTTCACGCGGTTTCTCCACCGGCTGGCTGGACGGCACGGACCACCCGCGGCTGACTCACGGCCGCCACGGCAAGAAGCGCGGCGCCTATGCAGGCGTCATTGTGGACAGCGGCCGGGGCTGGCTGGACCTCAGCCCGGAAGGGGACGTTCCACTCGCGCCCGGCGACGGCTTCGTCATTGACGCCGGGGAGGACCGCAATGAAGAACAGGGCGGCCGCATCTGGAAGGTGCAGAGAAACCGCCTTTTCTTTCACGGAAAGGCCTCCTCCATTGACTGGAGCAGGGTCAAACCGGGGCAAAAGCTCTGGAAAACGGATGATCCGGCCTTGAATGCGAAGCTGAAGAAAATGCGGGACCACCTGCCGGAGGCTGCCGTTCCCCTCCATCTGGCATGCGCCGGATCCGCCGGGGAACCCCTGACGGTTTCCTGCCCGGAATACGGGTGTTCTGTGCAATCCGTCCAGCCGCTGCAAACGGCGGAAAAGCGTCCTTTGACCTCTGAAGTGCTGGAACAGCAGCTCGGCAGGCTGGGAGGAACAGGGTTCCGCCTGGCCTCCTGCAAATGCCGCCTGCCGGAAGGGCTGATGCTCCCGCTCAGCATCCTCAATCAAACGCGGCGGGCCCTGGTGGAACAAGTTCAAGCGGCCCGGCAGAAGAAGGAAGCCGCCTCCCGACGCCTTCCGGCTCCTTTCCTCCTTCCTGAGTTCCCTCCGCCAGCCGCCGCTCAGGCCCTGCCGCCGCATTTATCCGTGCTGTGCCGCAGACCGGAGCAGATACCCGCCGCGCTGGACGCCGGGGCGGACGCCGTCTATCTGGACTTTGAAGACCTCCGGGATTACGCGGCGGGAGTGCAGGCCGCCCGGCGGCACGGAAAAAGCGTTCCCGTCTTCCTGGCGACTCCCCGCATCCAAAAGACCTCGGAAGCCGGGTACTTCAAGCTCATGGAACGTGCGGAGGCTGACGGCGTGCTGATCCGCAACCTGGGCGCGGCCCAGTACTTCCGCCATTCCCCCCTGCGCCGCATCGGAGACTTCTCCCTGAACGTGGCCAATCCTTGCAGCGCGGCCATCCTGAAGGAACAGGGTAATCTGGAATTCCTCACCATTTCCTATGACCTGAACGCCGGGCAGGTGGCGGATCTGCTCCGCGCCGCGCCGCCGGAATGGTTTGAACTGACGCTGCACCAGCACATGCCCATGTTCCATATGGAGCACTGCGTGTTCTGCACCTTCCTTTCGGACGGCGCCAATTATAAAAACTGCGGCCGTCCCTGCGAACGGTATCATGTGCAGCTGCGGGACCGCGTGGGCCAGCTTCATCCCCTGCTGGCGGACGCCGGGTGCCGGAATACCCTGTTCAACGGACGCGCCCAGACGGGAGCCGGCTTTTTCCGGGACTTCCGCCGCCAGGGCCTTTTCCGCTTCCGCGTGGAACTGCTGGATGATTCGCCGGAGAAAACGCGCCTGCTGGTGTCCCGCTACCGGGGGCTTCTGGACGGCGCCTGCACGGCTGCACGGCTCATCCGGGAACTGGACGTCGCGGAACAGCTCGGAACTACAGAAGGAACGCTCCGGCCCGAATAACGCCGCACTGAAAAATAGTTGATCCGCCTTTAGATTCCCGGGATTTTATCATACATCTTTAATATTTTGTCATTTTTTAAAAGAACGCCCATTTTTCTTCCCATGCCGGCCATCTCCTTTTTAACTGATTCGTTGGTGACATTTTTTAAATGATCCTGCACAAATTCGTGTGCCTGCATCATGTATTTCTCATCATCCCACATGATGAGAAACCGGCGATAGCTTTTGATCACTTTGATAAAAGTTTTTTCCTTGTCAGCCAAAGCCAGCAAAGCTTGCTGGAAAGCCCTGCCGGCTTTGCTTTTTGTTTTAGAATTCCATTTGACATTTTTTGATTTTTCCAGCCACAAACTCAAAAAGTCTCCTGTAGTTCCTTCTTTGTAAACAGCATGGGTCTTGATCTCAGGGCAATCAGCAGTCAGTTTTTTCCAAAATTGCCGGATGAAAAGTTCCTCTGCTCCGGGCGTACCGTCCGGGCTGACCCCGCAGGCGTACACTTCATAGGGATTCACCTTTTCAGGGTTAATCTTCAAAACATGATTCGCCACGTAATGAATCAGGTTATGTTCCCGGGGCATCGCCTTGCTGAACTGGATGAGGTACTCCAGCTTCTTTTTATCGCTCACGCCTCCCGCCTTGATGCCCAAATAACGCGCCCATGCCGGGTAATTGCAGGGATTAGTCCGGCAAGCCTCTTGAAGCAGCAGCTCCACATGCTGCGGATTCCGGGAATAAAACGATAAATCATACATCAAGGAAGATTCCCGGGCCTGCGGACTCTGCCAAAAGGCGCAGAGAGCGGTGATGATCTGCACGGGGCCTTTCCACGGCAGTTTATTTCCTCCGTTGGCCCAGTTCCATCCTCCAATATTGTTGCCGATGAGCCATTGCCCCTTGGGATGTTTCCAAATGAAGGCGCAATGGCCCGGCTGGCCGATGGGGTACGCCGGAACGCCTTTGGCCCTTAAAAAACCTGCGGCTCCCTTGGAGACGGCTCCGCACACGCCGCCGTATTCCGTGTAAAGCTTAAGGGTAATGGGTTTATTATCATAAAATGCTGCCCCGGCATGCACGCTGATTCCCTTGTGATTCTTTTTACGGTAGGGAATAAATCCGGTAAATTTACCCCCCGCCTGATCCGGTTTGATATTCTTTCCTTCAATAAACTGCTGGGCCCATGCCAGGTCTTCCAGGCTCTCCTTTCCTCTCAGAACCACGGCCCACTCCCATGGTTCAAGATCATCGGCCTGCGGATAACACCTGCCGTGATGATGGGAATCCTGGTAAAACCCGTATCTGGCCATGCATTCCTCTACCGTGAAGACATCAGCGATGAGACAGGCCCCCAGGGCAATGTTAAGGTCAACACCGTATAACTTCCCGTCTGCATTGTTCCACAGGCGGTAGAGAATTGCCAGGCTGTTCTGGTGGGCGTACCCTGCATGGGCCAGTTTTCGGAAAACTTCCGGATGGGAGACAAGCCACCCGGTGAATGTCCGGTCCCGGAGTTCCGTTGTTTGAAACGCCTTTCCTTGACTGGCATGGCGGAAAAATTGTCCGATATGGCACAATTGCTCTAGCTCCGGATCATGTACCAGCTCCCGGATTTTTTCTGGAGAAAGGGCGCCGGAATCAAGCTGTTTCCGGAGTTGATTCCTCACTTCATCAATGATGACTGAAGAATAATCCGCCTTCAACAGCCTCTCTATGATCATAGAATCACCACCCCGGGAAATGCCGAGCGTCAGGCACAAAACGCATAATGTCCTCAAAAAAGCATTCGCGGTCATGGAATGATTCAATTCTCCTTCCTGATGCTCCTGTACTCCCGGAGCATCCCCGGAGAGTACAGGAATTTGGTATCCCTATCCATCCCTCCCGTCCGTTCCAGAAACTCCACCAGCTCCCGGTCCGTTTTGTAGCCGCAGTCCCTCAATTTTTCCAGAACGCGCGTTCTGCTTCCGGGATGGAGTTCCAGAACGATATTCAAAAGCGCACCCTCCCTGTGTTTAATATACCAGCGGAAGGACTCGCGGAGACGCACCAGGCCGTCTACGTTCCACTCGTAAACGATCCGGTTACGGCGTCTTTCCTCAGGCGCCTCCACGACAAGCTTGTGTTCTTCTTCATAGCGCCAGTAGGGCAAGGTGTCGACCGGACGCACGGGATGGAACTTTCCATGCGCCTTTTCCAGGCCCGCGATGTAGCGGTAGACGGCGGCTCCCCGGAGCATCATCCGTTTGATATATTCGAACTCCGCTTCCAGGCAAAACCTCGCGAGCTCCTTCCCTTGCTTGAGCTTCTTGTTATCCCGTACATATCTTTTAATTTTGGAAAGATTTCCATATGCCTTAAATTTGGCAGTCAGGTCAGCCCCATTGATCCAGTTGGAAAAATTGTCGAGCCGGTAGTCCTGATAGGGCGCCTTGACGACCATGTTGTTGATGAACAGAGCGTTTTCCAGGTCGGAGGGAGACATCCGGCCGTCCTCGTCAAGCAGGTCCCTGTCGATCACGGGCAGGGCCTCCTGGTAGAAGTCGCCCAGCTTTCCCTGGTCCAGCAGGCCTTTCAGATGCCGGGCCTCTTCGCCCAATTGGTCGGACCGGATGTCCATGAAGGAGGGAAGGTCGTTGTACGCGGCTTCATCCCCCCGGCTTCCGGAGGAAAAGAGGAGAAAAGCTGAAATACAGAGGAGCGGCATCCTCAAAAAAGCATTCGCGGTCATGGATGATTCAATTCTCCTTCCTGATGCTCCTGTACTCCCGGAGCATCCCCGGAGAGTACAGGAACCGGGTATCCTTGTCCATCCCTCCCGTCCGCTCCAGGAACTCCACCAGCTCCCGGTCCGTTTTGTAGCCGCAGTCCCTCAATTTTTCCAGAACGCGCGTTCTGTTCCCGGGGTGAAGTTTCAGAACGATATTCAAAAGCAGTCCCTCACTGTTTTTGATATACCAGCGGAAGGACTCGCGGAGACGCACCAGGCCGTCCACGTTCCATTCGTAAACGATCCGGTTACGGCGTCTTTCCTCCGGGGACTCCACGGCAAGCTTATGTTCTTCTTCATAGCGCCAGTAGGGCAAGGTGTCGACCGGACGCACGGGATGGAACTTTCCATGCGCCTTTTCCAAGCCCGCGATGTAGCGGTAGACGGCAGCTCCCTGGAGCATCATCCGCTTGACGTATTCGAACTCCGCTTCCAGGCAGAACCTCGCGAGTTCCTTGCCCTGCTTAAGCCTCTTGTTGTCCTGCACATATTTGTAAATTTTAGAAAAATTGATACCTGCCTTAAATTTGGCAGTCAGGTCAGCTCCATTGATCCAGTTGGAAAAATTGTCGAGCCGGTAGTCCTGATAGGGCGCCTTGATGACCATGTTGTTGATGAACAGGGAGTTTTCCAGGTCGGCGGGAGACATCCGGCCGTCCTCGTCAAGCAAGTCCCTGTCGATCACGGGCAGGGCCTGCTGGTAGAAGTCGCCCAGCTTTCCCTGGTCCAGCAGGCCTTTCAGATGCCGGGCCTCTTCGCCCAATTGGTCGGACCGGATGTCCATGAAGGAGGGAAGGTCGTTGTACGCAGCTTCATCCCCCCGGCTTCCGGAGGAAAAGAGGAGGAAGAATGAAATACAGAGGGGCAAATAGTGTTTCATAAAGGAAGTTAGTTGCTTGTTGCGGTGACGATGCCCGGATCTTTTTTATTCAATCCCTTGAACTTCTGGATCTGGTAATGAACCGTTCCCGTCACAGGATCACGCCTGATGGTGAAAATCTGATCCGTGTTAAAATCCCAGAGAATTCTTTCTTTCGTGTACTTGTCTTCTTTTACTTCACCCGTGCATCCGAATATTTGCCAGCGGCACTTCCACGTCCAGCTGATGGAACCCGTGAACGCGTCAATGTCCTCCGGGCGATACAGGCAATTGGTGCTGTCATAAATTTCATTGGTTACGGAAACCCGGGCGGGGTTCGCTGAAACCTTGTGCTCGCTGACCAGGGGATGATCCGGAAGAGGTTCGGGATCATAACCGGCATGCTGCTCCAGGGAGTAGAGATTGGTGAAGCTGACATTCAAGGGAAAGATGCGCAGGATTCTGAGAGCGCTCAGCCCTGTGGTGCATTTAATTTTAGCCGCTTCATCCAGCGCTTTCTGGAAAGGGCTCTCCGCCCCCGCGTAGGTCAGGCCCTTGGGAGGGATGAGGGTGAATTCGATCTCCTGCTCCACTCCGTCCACTTCCGCCTTCACCTTGATCTTTTGCTGCTCTTTGGCCAGGGTATTGATGTTGACGGTTATTTGATCTGACCGAAACTCATTTTTTTCAAGCTTGAAATACTCCTCCCCTTCAACGGCGGTCCAGCTGCACCGGGTTCCTTCGGGAAGTTTTTTGCCGTCCAGGGTGGCGGTCAGGGTGATGTATTCCCGGAGGGTGACGGTCGTTCTTTCCCTGTTGCTTTTGTCAATCTCCTCCTGGGGAGGGTTGAGATCGGGGTATTTGAAGTACACTTCCGCCGCGCAAAACTGGGTTTCATGTTTTATTTCAACGCCCTTGGACGCCAGGCTATTGAACGTCAGGGTGCAGCTGATCAATAACAGGCAAAGGAATGTTTTCATGGGAAACTTCAGGTAAACTGTTTTTAAATTACGCAGAATCAAAAATTTGTCAATATATTATTCATTTAAAACATAAAATCAAGGGTTGCGGACAAAGCCCGTGAAAACGGGATATGCGGCAGCATGCCAAAAGCCGCAGATGAACGCAGAATGCACCGCCCGCGCCTTGAAGCGGCACAAAAACCGCCTTATGATGGCGCTCATGGGAATGGAAGACTCCCTTCCCGGCATTTCAAGATGAATACTCCCCTCAAAGACCGCCTGCTCCGTCACATGAAAGACGGGCATTATGAACCGCAGAGCAAGTCAGAGCTGGCCCGTGCCCTGAATGTGGATTCCCGCCAGCGCCTGGACCTTCGGAATCTGGTGGACCAGTTGGAGGAAGAGGGCATGCTTGTACGCCTGCAAAAGGGCAAATATGCCCTGAAAAGGGAGCGGCGCGATTTGGTACAGGGCAAAATCCGTATCCTGCGTTCCGGTAAAATTCTTTTTCTCCCCCAAAAGGGGGATTCCGCAGCGGCGGCCATGGGCTGGGATCTGGATTCCATTCCGGAGCTGGAACTCAAACCCGAACGGTTGAATACCGCCCTGGATGGAGACCAGGTGGCCATGCGCGTGGAACGCAAGGCAGCCAAAGGCAGGCGCAACGACCGCAGAAGCGGTTCTTCCGCGTCAGACGCAAATTGGAAAGCGCGCGTGGAGGAAGTGACGAAACGCGCCCGATCCCGCTGGCTGGGCGTTTTCCGCACCGGAAAGAACAAATTCGGGCGCGTCCTGGGAGACGGTTCGGGGTCTCCGGCATACATCGAGTTGACGGAAGCCCCCGCCATGGAAGTACTGCCGGGGCAGCTTGTCTCCGTGGAGCCGGTCACCTACGGCGGCGACAAGAAATCACCGCGCGGGAAAATCGTGGAAGTGCTCGGTTATGCGGACGAACCCCATGTGGATATGGAAGCTGTCATCAGAAAATACGACCTGCCCGTGGAATTCCCCGCCGAAGCGCTTCAGGAAGCGGACGCGCTGCCCGCAGAGCCCTCCGCCAGGGAACTGGCCAGGCGGGAAGACTGGACGGACCGGACCGTCATCACCATTGACCCGGCAAGCGCCAAGGATTTTGACGACGCCATTTCCATCAGGACCACGCCGGAAGGGTGGGTGCTGGCCGTCCACATTGCGGACGTCTCCCACTTTGTTCAGCCAGGCGGCGCTCTGGACCGGGAAGCGCGCAAACGGGGCAATTCCACCTACCTTCCGGACCGCGTGCTGCCCATGCTTCCCCCGCGCCTTTCCGACGATTTGTGCAGCCTGAGGCCGGGCGTTGTGAGGCTGACAAAGGCCTGTGAGATGAAATTCAACAAAAAGGGGAAAATGCTCCACGCCCGCTTTGCGGACGCCTATATCCGCAGCAGCGCCCGGCTTACCTACCAGGAAGCGTTCGCCATGATGAACGGCCGCGACAAGGCGGGAATTCCCGCGCTGGTCAAGGAGGCATGGAAGCTGGCCTCCATCCTGCGCCGCAACCGTTATGCGAAAGGAGCGCTGGACCTGGACTTCCCGGAAGTGCGCGCCGTCATGGACAAGGACGGCCGCGTGACGGACATCGTCACGGAGGAATACGACGAAAGCCACCAGTTGATTGAAGAATGCATGCTGGCAGCCAATGAAGCCGTGGCCCTGACCCTGAAAAACCGCAACCGCCCCACGATTTACCGCGTTCATGAGGAACCTGATGCCGCCAAACTGTTCGAATTCGGCCAGCTTTGCAGGCTGTACGGCCATCCCGTTCATGACATCGGCCAGCGCCAGTACCTGAATGAACTGATGCAGTCCATCAAGGGCTCCCCGGACGAACAGCTTCTCAAGCTGGCCCTGCTGAAAAGCCTGATGCGCGCCAGATACGATACGGAACCCCTGGGGCACTACGGGCTGGCTACCCCCAATTATTGCCACTTCACCAGCCCTATCCGCCGTTATGCAGACCTGGTGGTGCACCGTTCCCTGGATCCCCTGCTGGCCAACCCGCCGAAAGGGGCAAAAGGCCCCGGCAGCGTAGCGGCTCTGGAGGAAGCGGCGGAACATATTTCCGAAACGGAACGCGTTTCCGCCAGCGCGGAAAAGGATGCCAACCGCATGAAGCTTTTTGAATGGCTGGAAGGCCAGTGTTTCGCAGACCATCCGGAAGTGCACGACGCCCTGATTACGGACACGCGCCACTTCGGCATTCTGCTGGAAATTCCGCGCCTCCAGATCAAGGGACTGGTCAAGCCGGACAAGCTTCCGGGCGGACGATGGGTGTATGAAGCCTTCGCCAACCGCTGGAAAAACGATCAGGGATTCGTCCTGTGCGCAGGCCTGCGCGTGCCCGTAATTCCCGTGAAGGTGGACCGGGAACAGCAATGGGCGGACTTTGCCATCGTTCCCAGGGAGAACCAGGAAAGTCCCGGGAAGAAAATTGTGAAGAGGAAAAACGGGCGGCACCGTCCCCGGAAATAACCGGGAAGTTCCGCGGCCGGAACCTTCCGGCTCCATCTGCCGCGATTCTTCAGAATTAACTTGAAACAGCAGAGTTATTTTGGGTATAAGGCGATTGCTGTTTACTAACTACCGACCCCACGCCTATGAAATCAGGATGTTGAATCTGTAAGCACGCACCATATGAATGCTGAATGCCAAGGCCCGCTCTTGGGTCAGGAGCGGGCCTTTTTCCAAAAAGCTTCGTCATGAAGGAAACAGGGCAGGGCCTTGAAAGTGTCCAACCTGCATGACGGAAATGCAGCATATCCCTGAACAGTCGCCTTTTAATTATGCGGATCTGATCGATTACCGCGAGGGGCAGATCACCAGCCTGGCCCTGTTGCGCTCCAAGGGAGTCAACATAACCATTCTCGCCTTTGACGATGAACAGCTCCTGCCGACCCATCAGACTCCGGGGCCTGCTCTCGTCCAGGTCGTGGACGGTACCGCCTACTTCACCATAGGCAATGCGGAAGCAGATTTGTCCCAGGGAGAAGCGCTGATGATCCCGGCCGGAGTTCCCCACTCCGTCATAGCCAGGGAACGCTTCAAAATGCTGGTTACTTCCATTCTGCCGCTGGACTGAACGGCATTCCCGTCCGGGGGGACCCGCGCCGGGAACCATTAAACGTGATCAAGTCACAATTCCCTGACGGAAAAGGTTGAACTTTGTTCCAGATTCAATTCCGGATGCCGCACGGTAATGACGTGCGTACCGGGCGCCAGCACCGCATGGGCTTCATCTCCGTATTGCACGATTTCCAGCGTGGGACATGACCAGAGAGCTCCCATGGGCAGGTTGGACCGCAATTTGAGCATGCGCCCGCCCCCGGGCATTTCCGGGTCCAGGATCAGGCGGGAGCCGTCCCGGGGAACCAGGACGCGGGGAGGTTCTCCGGACCAGTATTCGGGCAGCAGGCACCAGGCATCCGCCGCCGTGCAGGACGGGCTGGTGAACCATTCCGTATAACGGCTGTCCAGATAAGCCCTTCCCCGCGCATCGTAATCTCCGGGGGAAGCTTCTCCCGGCATGTTCGCCGGGGATGCCCACTCTTCCCGCACATAGGCGGCAGGTATTTGCATGGCCCCGGTGCGCTTTCCGGTGCGGGAATCAATGCGGATGCGCACCAAGTCCGCACCGGGCTGCGGAAAGGTCGCTTTCCTGTTCCGGTGCGCCAGTTTCATCACTCCGGCAAAAATGGGCCCCGCGCCCGTCATGCCCCCTACCTGCCTCATGGGGGAAGCGTCAAAATTGCCCACCCAGACGCCAACCGTAATTTCACGGGTAAAGCCCACGCACCAGTTGTCGCGGAAATCGGAAGAAGTGCCCGTCTTGCACGCGTAACGGAAGGGAAGATTCATCATTTCATGATCGCCGAACGTAGCCCGGCGCGCTTCCCGGTCCGCCAGAATGTCCGCTACCAGAAAGCACGAAGCCGCGGGCAATACCGGCCGCTCCGGAAAAGATTCTGCCACCGGAGCCTTCTCCAGATTCAAAGTGACGGCCTTTCCTTCGCGGGCCAGGCAGGCGTATGCGGCCGTCAGGTCCCTCAGAGTCACTTCCGCATTTCCGATAGCCAGCCCCAGGCCGTAATGCAGGGCATTCCCGTCAATGCCCTGCATGCCCAGTTCCTTCAACAATTTCAACAGGCGGGACGGGCCGCCGAACGAGCCCAGAGCCCGCATGGCGGGAATGTTCTGGGAGCATGCCAGCGCCTTTCTGATGGAAATGGGTCCCATGTAGGTCTTGTTGTAATTCTGCGGCGCTTCCAGGCCGTGCGCACTCCTGTACGTGGTCGGGACATCCGGCAGAACGGTTCCCGGATACGCCCCCAGGGTGAATGCCTGAGCATACACGAACGGTTTCAGGGCGGACCCGGGGGAGCGCGGCATGGATGTTCCATCCAGAAGCCCCCCCCTGCGGATGCTTTCTGTTCGCGGAACCAACCAGGCAGAGAATGTCTCCCGTAGCGTTTTCCACCACCACCACGGCAGCCTGGGTCACATGGTGGTCCTCAAGATTCGCCAGTTCCCTCCCTACGATTTCCTGAACTCCGCGCTGCAAGTCGGAATCCAGCGTGGTATGAACTTCCCCGGTCCGGAAGGCACGGAGAAAGGAGGCCGTCACGTGGGGAGCCAGCGCCTGACGGCGCTTTTCCGTTCCGGAACTGAACAGGGGTTCCTGCAAGGCGCGGTCCAGCATCTCTCCGGGAAACATGCCTTCCTCCTTCATTCTGCGGAGAACGCGGTTCCGGCGTTCCAGGGCCCGGTCCGGGTAGTTGAGGGGATTCAGACGCGACGGCCCCTGGGGCAGGCCCGCCAGCAGGGCACATTCCGCCAGGGAAAGATGGTCCATGTTCCTTCCAAAGTAAAAACGGGCCGCAGCCGCAGGCCCGCGACGCAAATTGCCGTAATCCAGACGATTGAAGTAGGCCTCCAGAATCTCCTCTTTGCTCATGGTCATTTCCAGACGCCGGGCTTGAAAAAATTCCCTCATTTTTGAGGCCAGATTTCTTTTGCCTGGACGATTGGCATTTTTGGCAAGCTGCTGGGTGATGGTGGATGCGCCGGACACGATTTCCCCGCCCGCGGCATTTGTCACGACGGCGCGGCCCAATGCCAGAAAATCCGCCCCTCCGTGGCTGTAAAACCGCTTGTCTTCCGCAGCCAACGTGGCTTTGACCAGCATTTCCGGCACGGCACGCAGCGGGACAGGTTCACAATGGTAATAATCCCGTCCCGGCAGGGTGGCGATTCTGCCTCCGTCCCTGTCCAACACGACGGCTCCCGGCTTTTCCGGATGCACCAGGCCTTCCGGTCCGGGAAAGAACCACGGAAGCGCATACCAGATAAACAGCCATGCAACGGCAAGTCCAGCCACCGTGCAAAGCAGTTTTTTTCTTTTCAAAAGCCTTCTTGCAATCAGAGTCTTCATGGCCCTTTTCACGGCAGAGGGGTGCCGCGATGACGGCACCCTTCCGGGTTATTAAGAAAAAACGGGCACAGGCGCTTATTCCCTCAGCGATGTTTACTTCTCCTCACCATGCAGCACAGTCAGTTTCTGGGGAATGCTCAAGCCGTATACCTCCGGCCTGTACATCAGCTCCGCCTTGGCGGATGGGGCAATGACGGTACCGGACTTGGTCACCCGCGCCAGGTAGCGGGCCGTAAAACGTTCACGGCTCCAGGTATCGGCAAAGAAGCGCACCCTGTCTTTCAGAAACTCCCGGTGCGATACCCAGGAATTCCAGTAGAACCAGCGGTCTCCCTGGCTGGCAGCCTCGTTCTCGCGGCCTCCCGGTATTTGGGAAAGCAAAGCCGGATTGACGGCTTCCAAGGCGGAAGGAAGATAATCTTCCATCACCACATAGGAAAGGGGGGTGGGCCCTTTGTCCACATGCAGCGTAATTCTCACGAGGTCTCCCACCGCAAACTCCGCGGCAGGTTCCCATTTGCCTTCGGAATTGAGTTTTTCATACACGCGGGAAACGGCAAAGCCCCGGTTGACGGCGGCACCATCTTCCTGGGTCTTGCTGCGCCCGTGGGCTTCCGCATTCCCGTAAACGGTGGAACCGGCATCAGGAAGGCTCAGCACGGCCTTTTCCCCCACTGCCGTACGGAATTGCGCAGGGGAAGCCAGGGAGCATGTTCCGCTCGTCACCTGCGCCCCCCGATCCACCCGGAAGGGTGCGGAAACGGAAGATTCCTTCACTTCCTTGAGATACTCGCCCAGCAACATGACGTCCCATCCGGAAGACCAGGTCGTGTACAGAGGCCTTTCTCCAAAGGGGCGCGACGTCCTGTCCATGATCAACCGGGCCAGGCGGATCCGGGCAGCGGCATCGCCGGAAGACAGGGACATGTCCGCCAGACCTCTTAAAAGCTGAATATGGGACGATTCCTTCTTCTCCGGTTCCGTATTTATCAGACGACGCCCCAGCGTTTCGGCATCCGGACGGGAAGACAATGCTACGGCCAAAGCCAGGTACATCCGGTTTTCCGGACTCAATGAACCGGACCTGTCCAGCAGGCGGTTCAGCAGGGAGTCCGGCAGGCGCTTTGCCCGCGCAAGAACCCATGCTCCCAGCAAATCCCCCTGGGGATTATTGGACAAGCTCCTTGCCAGATAACCGTATAACTTGTCCAGGGGCTTTTCCGGAACGTCAATTCCGCTTTCCCGTGCCAGAGTAAGCACCAGGGCGGCATAAGGGCAATACTCGCTCACCGAAGTTCCGCCCTGCCAGTAGGCCAGGCCCCCGTCGGGAAGCTGGTTTCTCAGAATCTTCTGGATGCCTCCCCTCAGAGCCTTGCTGCGTTCTTCCTTAGTCTTTCCTTTGAAATCGGGCAGATATTTGGCCAGTAGCGGTTCGTAAATCCAAGGCAAGGTGGATGAAGAAAGCTGTTCCAGGCAGCCGTAGGGATAACGCAGCAGGAAATTCACGCTTCCGTTCGCATAAATGAGCGGCGATGTGCTGAGAGTCACCTGTACGGGAGTGCCCGGCAGGAAAGGCGTAGATAACATGCCGGGAACATCCAGCGTGCTGCCGGAAGAAAGGGAGAAACAGCGCAACTCACGCAAATCCGGGAAGGGAGGAACCACCTCAAACGTATTGGCTGCGGCATCCCGCAGCAGGGAGTAAACACCGGAGGAATACGACACTCCTTCCGCATCCGCGGCACGGATTTCCCATATCAGCCGGGCCTCTCCGGACTTATGGAATTTAACATTGAAAACCAGTGTTTTCGGCTGATTTCCCTCCAGCGTCAGCGTTTGAGTGGGCTGGGGAACAGCGGCAATATCATTGGACTTCAGCGTTACCGTCCATTTCCCTTTCCTGGTACCCGTTTGGCTGACAGTCACCGGGATATTCAGGGAATCCCCTGCCGTGGCGGTGAAAGGAGGGGCAGGTTCCAGCATGATGGGCTTGTTCACCACATAAGCCCCTTCCCCGTTGCCGAAGTCGGAATCCCCCGCCAGAACGACGGCCATGACCCGGTAGCGGGTCAACGTGTCCGGATTCCTGTAGGAAGCCTTGAAACGTCCCTGTTCATCCGTCCGGATGGAGGAAAGCCAGACCGCGCAAGGGTTGAAATCCTCCCTTAAATACACCGCCTGCTGCGCCGCAGCGTTCATGGGTGAACCGAAAACGCCGTCCCCACCTCCGATGAACATGCCCTTGTTATCCGTGGAACGGCTTCCCCAGTCCTCATCCAGAATTTGCTCCAGCGTCGTCCAGGTACCCACTGACAAGGGACGGTCCGCATAAAAATACCGGATGGGCTGCGGCGTCCGGTAACCGATGACTTGAAGGGTGCCTTCATCTTCCGCAAACAGGCATACGTCCGCATTGCGGACAGGCTTGCCGCGGTGGTCCGTGACCACGCCGCTGACTGTGGCGATGGAGCCCGGCAGGGACATGCCGGCGGGAACCTTCATCTCCACATTCAGCATATTGTCTGCCGACTGCACCTTCAGCGCGGCATATCCCAGCTTCAACTGGGGATTCTGAACCTTGCGGCTGCTTAAATCCGCCCCCTTGACCAGGAAAACGGACACATAAACATTCGGAGCATCCATGCTCTCCAGCGGAATTTCTATAACGGGATTGTCCAGCGTCAGCGTCCTGGTAAAGCTCCGCAGCACCTTCTCGCGTTCCACCGTCACGATGACCTCTCCTTCAATGGGCGTCTGGACCAGCAGACGCGCCGTATCTCCCGGCTTGTACAGTTGTTTGTCCGGAATGATCTTCACTTTCAAGCCGTCATGATATTCCCACGGAGAAACGTCGCTGCCGTACACCCAGTACTTCACGGCAGTCCGGAATTCCCGGCCTTCCGGATCACGTCCGGACAGCGTCACCTCATAAATGCCATCCTGCGTTGTAGGAATGGATACGGGCTTGCCGCCTTCCTGAAGATTGGCGGAATCCGACGGAGCGAGAACCAGTTCCTTCTTCTCAACGGTGCTTGTCAATGGTTCGTTGCGCACGGTAGTGGTATGGTCTCCATCATAACGCGTGGACTGGAAGGCGGTGCGGGTTACTTCCAAATTCAATGGCAAATCCCCTCCGGCGTAAGGCTTGCCGTCCAGACCCACGGCAATCAGCCGCAAATCCAGCGGCGTACCCTGGCGGCAGATGGAGGAAATATTCTTTACGCCCACGAATACGGAGGCTGGATTCCACGTGGCATTGCGCGCAGCCTTGATCAACTGTTCATTCCCGTTGGTAACGGAAGCGGTCAGTATCAATTTCCGGACGCGCGGAAAAGCCTGCCCGTCCAGGGAAAACTCCACGGCATTCTTCCCGTTCGCGTCCAGAACAGCGGACTGCTGCTGCATGCCTGACGAGGGACTTCCGCCGGAATAACCGTAATAAGCATCCCAATACCCATAATCCTCATTCCGGTAATCACCGAAACGGTAATCCTTGTATCCTGCCGGATAAAAATTGGAAAAAATGCTGCGCAGCCCCCAGTTCACCTTCCCTCCGGAAACGGGCGTTCCGGTGAAATTCGTGGCTTTCACGTCGGCCTTCAACACCTTGTCGCCGGGTTTGAGGTCATGAATCACGGATTCCACTTCAAACTCATTGCGCTTGAACTCCGCCACCTCTACGGAATAGCGGAACTCCCGGTTCTTCCGGTTGAACTCCCTGCGGTAATAGCGGTTGCTGTCGTACTCGCCGTCGTTGTCTTCATCGGAATCTTCCTCCGCATCTCCTTTCAACCGCAATTTGGCGGTAATGGAATACATCCCCGTTTCCCCTTCCGGGAAGTTGAAATCCAGATCAAACGTACCTGCATCCGACGGTTTCACCTGCCTGACGGCAACTTCACGCTGCCGGCCGTCCCTGATCGTCAGCTGCACCTCTTCCACGGGCGTCACGCTGAGCTTGTTATCCAGCAGGGTACGCATGATCCCCTTCAAATGCATTGTCTCCGTCGGACGGTACAGATTCCTGTCCGAGAACATGAACACCTTGTTCTCCGCCGTGGTGGCGGGATTCAGGCCAAGTTCATTCCACCAGTAAGGCAGCGTCTCCACGTCAAAAGACCACAGCCCCACGCGGCCGTTCCAATCCTTCAAGGGGCTCAGGTAACTGTCCGCTCCGGACCGGACGCGCAAATAGGCGGCCTTTCCGCTCATGGGCAGGCGTACCGTGCCCTTCTCCACGGAGGCGGATGCAAGAAGACTGCCGTCCGCATCCAGAAGCTGTGCTTCCGCCTTTTCCGTCGCCTTGCCCGTAGCCAGAGAATATACGTACACGAACATGTCATCCGCCGTCTTCTTGTGCAGGACGCCCAGGTCCGTCACCTGCACGACAGCCTGTACGGCGTAGGCTGCCTGCTTCTCCTTGTTGAATTCCTTCCTGGTCCCGTCCGGTCCCGGCACGCCGAAAAGCTTGTATGCCGCCAATACCGGATCGCTCACCTGCCCTTCCACCTCAATGAAGTACATGCCCGGGTCCGCCTTCCCGCCGAAAAGCTCGTCCAATCCGATCACGGCTTCCGTCTTGCCGCGCACATCCACCTTCATCACTTCCTTTCTGTCTGCGGAAAGGAGTTCGGCAGGAAGAAAATGCCTGTCGTCCTTGTCCGTGACGGTACGCGGCAGCGGAGCCGCCTGGTCCCGTTCGTAAATCTTCTTGTAGGCTGTGAGCGTCCGGTGCTGCGCATCTTCACGAATGCGGTAGCCGCGTACGGTCAAATCCTTCAAATTGCTAACGGAAGCCTTCAATTTGCGCGACCCGGCAGACATGATGCCGTTATTCCCCGCATCCAGAAACAGGGAGGGATTTTCCGGGCGCACTTCCACATGGGAGCCGGCATTTGTGCCTTCCAGCCTCTGGCCGTCCACGGAACGGACGTTTTTCCACCTCCACTTCAAATTAAAGACGGGATTGCTTCCGCATACCAGCACGGGCAGGGAACCGTACCAATCCGGCCGCACAAGCTTCACCTTTGCCAGACGTTCACGATCCGGGCGTATCACTACCTCTTGATTCTGTCCCGTAGCCTCATTCTCCACCATGGCGGTAAAGCCGCGAACCTTTTCGTCATAAGGCATGGGGTTGTTATTTTTCCCGATGAAAAACTCGGCATGGTCACGGAAAAATTGATCCACATTCTCTATCTTTACCGGCTGCGTCCATTTCATGGTCAGACGACCTTCCTGATCTGACACCGTGCCATAATACGCGGAACAGGAAAATTTGGCCACCTTGCCCAGTCTTTCATCCCACTTCTCAGACTGTTTGCCCTGCGGAGAGGCCTCTCCAATGTCCGGAATGACAAAATAATAAGTGCTGCCATAAGAAAACAGGGTTTCCGGTTCTACTACGTACACGCCTGGAACGGGCGTATCGTCCGGCTTGCCCTGAAACTCCCTGCCCTGCACCCGGTACCTTACGCGGTACGCCTCCGCCTCCCGCACCTCCTTCAAAAGCGCCGGCCTCATTCTGGAAGCAATCGTATGGGGTTCCACGCCGGCTTTCTTCTGCTCATCCGTCAAAACCGTGGTAAAATAAGTTTTATTCAGCAGGGCTTCTTCTCCAGGAACGTAATCGGGGAGCACCAGGAAAAAACTCTCCCAAGGATAAATTTCATCATTCCTCCAATAACGGCTTGTGGATTCCAGATCGGCATTCAACTTCCTGCGCCCTGTCAGGCGGACGGCGTCCTCCGGAATGGGGGAGCCGTCCTGAAAACGCGCTCCTTCCTCCGGTTTCCATTCATAACTGGCCCTGAAATGGATGATATCCTGCGGACGGCACTCCAAAACATTCGGGGCAATCCATTTGGAAGAAAACTTCAAGTCTGGAGAAACACTCAGCAAGCCCGGCTTCAACGGCTTGCCAACCTCGGAGGACGCCACCACGGCCTTGTCAAACACAAGCTGGAAGGGCTGTCCCGTCGCCAAATGGGAAGGAACGGAAGAGGGATAGCGCACCGTTGTGGCGGCAAGAGAGGACGCGATGCTGCAAATACCTAATAGGCAAGCAACAATAAAAGAATGATGTTTCATGCAGGGAGGGGATTTTATACACTCCATCTTCTCCCCCTTTTAGGTTCTCAAGACAAGAAGAAAATCCGCGAATGGCAAAAAAACACATGCAGCAAAGCATTAACTATTCGTTGGATGGCATCGGTGCCTTATTCCGCACTCATGAAAACTTCCTCCTCAAGCACCCTGAAAATTGTTAAGCCTGCCACAAACCGGACCGGAGATTTTAAAACTATATCAGTTCACACAGTTTCCGCATTATTCAAAAACGGAATTATCTACTTTAATCCTGTCCCGCTTCAATTGTCTGATTTGTCTCCATCGGGTCATCGGATAAAAGAGGATTATAAGCGTTTAACATTCCCATCCCATCACCTGATGGATGATCATCAACACAACAACGCTATTCTATATAGTTCTGTTTTTTCCTCATCCGCACAGCATCGGATTCTTCCACAAGGCAGCCTTCCTCCACGCGCATAAGTTTCCGAAAGGCCATCATACCCTCTTCATTGCTCCATGCCAAGGGATTTAACCACATCGTATCTAAAAAATACTCATATTGGTTGTTTTGTTGTTTCGCCAGTTTGCTCGAATCCAAAAATACATACCATAGCGCTCCTTGAACGGGCGAGGCGATAAAACGTACACTCCCCTCCGTCCTGACTGTACCGGCATCAGGCAAGCTCTCCGCCTTTCGATGCAAGTTCAATAGGGAGCCCATGGGAACCTTGCCGCGCAATGACTTGACAACGCGGCACTGGCAGGCCCTGTCCCATACAAGGCCTCCCCCCCTAGGGATCGGAGTATACCGCGCCTCATAGGCGCATACGAGCAGGACGGTATCGGCTTTCTTTAAATAACTCGCCAGAACTGCCTCTCGCGATTCAGGCTCAATCTCACTTTGTTGAATCAAATCCGCACGAACTGCCGCACTACATAGGAAAAAAAACGTAAAAACAAAAAGAAAAAAGGATTTCATAATTCACATATACTTAAAATAAATGAAAAAACAAGACGATTTTCCAGCTTCTGGCTGCTAAAAAAGGGAGCGGACTGATCCGCTCCCTGAATTGACGTAATGTCCGCTTATTGCTTATCATTCAGCGCACTCCAGTAGAGTAGCAGAATCGCTCTCGGGCGGCATCCCCGGATTCTGGATGTCGATACTTTCCCCTGAAGAGGTCCTCTCCTTTTTTCCCAAAGCGGAGACAAGAGCGGGAAAACCACATCATTTGTCGGATTCCGGTTTAAAGCGGGCTGCTTCCGATTCGGCGGAAATTTTTGCCGGCTCGATATGCAGAAGCTTTTTCATGGCACGGCCAGGGTCACTCTCCGTCATCGGAAAATATCTGACGCAATCTCCCAGGCTGTAGAAATCCAGCCCATAAATGCTGTCAGCCGGAGTGAAATCTTCCGACGTATCCGGCAGTTTTTCTACATTCTTGGAAGAGGCAAGAACATAAGTCAACAAACAATCAGAAGACATGGTTATTTCTGGAGCGCTGCCCTCAGGGAGTTTATTGGCGTGCCCGTTCCACTTGACCAAGGCTTCTACGGGAATATCCCCCCGCAGCGACTGAACGACGCGGGCATAGTGCATTGTTCCCTGATCAGTGGACACTATTTTGTAAATGATGACAGCCAGGACCACATCGCTTTTTTCTAAATTCCGAGCTGTACCCCTGAGAAAACTATCCTGTTCGACTTCAGCCTGCGTAGCAACATGGGAAGAAGAGGCTAACTCTCCATGGGCTATGGTTGAAAGTAGCCCTGAAAATAAAATGCAAAGAAAAGAAACACGCTTCATAATGTATTTATTAGATACTGAAATTTTGGTTTATATTCAAGAAAAAATAGGGTAAATAAAAAAATGTCTACCCTATAAATATATTATTAAACGGAACTATATAGGATAGTCTTGTTGTATTGATGATTATCCATCAGGTGATGGGATGGGAATGTTAAACGCTTATAATGCTCTTTTATTCGATGAGCAGATGGAGACAAATCAGACAATTGAAGCGGGACAGAATTAAAGTAGATAATTATGTTCAAAATCTGTCCGGAAGAAAAGCCTATTCTCTCTTGTATCCCTTCTTCCAAGAAACTGAATATTCTCACGTAAACGTATAAGGCGTGGAAACCCTTGTGGCACAAATTATTGCCACAACCGTTCAAGGTAAGTTGCCTGTAACATTCTCTCCCTTTTCTCTCTTGTACGGTTGAATAAAACAACTAACTCTGATCCTGATTTTTACATTTTACAAATCCTTCACCAACCTGATTTACAAGACAATGAACAATACCCAAATTACCCAGGAACCCCGTTATCCCTTCGTTCCCATGTTCGCCAATGGGCAACCGCAGGCCGACTTCTACGCCAACGGCATCACCGCCCCCGTTCTCATCTCCCCTCGCTCCGCTTCCGATGACACTCGCCATGAATGGACCGGGTACCTCAAGATCATGAAACGCGGTACCTATTTCCTCTCCCTGGACGCCGATTCCTCCATCTCCCTGGCCATCCCATTCAAGAATGTAGAGTTCACGAAGGAAGCAAAGGACCTTTCCGTGAAGCCGGAGAGCGTCGTGCTGGAACAGGGGTATTACTGGTGCCGAATCGTCCATGAATACCACCCCACCCTGGGCTCCGGACAGGAGTTCTGCATTGCCGTTCTTTCCGACAAGACGGATGTGCCCGATATCAATTCCTACCTCGACCCCAATGTAACTCCTCCGGACAAGGAAGGGGAGGAAGTTATCACCCTGGTCAATCTTTATCGGGACGAGGAAGAGGAGACCACCTCCAGCAGCTCTTCGGAAGGGGGAGGGTTTGATTTTGGGTTTGATCCCAAGTCAAGCAGCTCCAGTTCCAGTTCCAGTTCCAGCTCCAGTTCCAGCTCCAGTTCCAGCTCCAGCTCCAGTTCCAGTTCCAGTTCCAGTTCCAGCTCCAGTTCCAGCTCCAGTTCCAGTTCCAGTTCCAGTTCCAGTTCCAGCTCCAGCTCCAGCTCCAGCTCCAGTTCCAGTTCCAGTTCCAGTTCCAGTTCCAGTTCCAGCTCCAGCTCCAGCTCCAGCTCCAGCTCCAGCTCCAGTTCCAGCTCCAGTTCCAGCTCCAGTTCCAGCTCCAGCTCCAGTTCCAGCTCCAGCTCCAGCTCCAGCTCCAGCTCCAGTTCCAGCTCCAGCTCCAGCTCCAGCTCCAGTTCCAGCTCCAGCTCCAGCTCCAGCTCCAGCTCCAGCTCCAGCTCCAGTTCCAGTTCCAGTTCCAGTTCCAGTTCCAGTTCCAGTTCCAGTTCCAGCTCCAGTTCCAGCTCCAGTTCCAGCTCCAGTTCCAGCTCCAGTTCCAGCTCCAGTTCCAGCTCCAGTTCCAGTTCCGGTTCCAGCTCCAGTTCCAGCAGCAATTCCTCTTCCTCCTCCAGCGGACCGGAAGAAGAAGGCTGCCCATGCCCCTGTTCCTGCAAATGCGAGGAAGAAAGCGCTCAATCCGAGTGTGACAAGAATGGAGGACCCAACTCTGCCGGAGGCCACTCCTTCGGCGGCAATCCGAATGATCCCGACGACTGTGAAGGCATGCTGGAAGTCGGCGGGGAAAACTCCGGAGGCGGGGGTGAAGGAGGCGGAGCTACTACCTTTGCCACCTTCAGTTTCCGAGCCAATCCTCAATGCTCCATCGGACTGCGCTACAAGCATCCCCTCGAATGGACCTGCTCCTGGGACTCCGCTTCCCGCCAGGCAACTGTCAAGCGCCCAACCGGCAGCTCCATCTCTTTCCGCGCCGCCGCCGGAAGCGCCGACGCTCCCGTTTCCGGAGGCTCACGCAAACTCAACTACAGGGTCCGGCTGCTCAACCAGGACAAGTCTCCCTGCACTGACGGAAATCCCATTTATCTGGACATGGTCCAGAGCAATGGAAGTACCCTGCGCTTCTCGGCTTCCACCGGCAAGGTTGTCTCCCTGATTTCTTCTTCCGGGGTGGAAACCACGGCGGAAGCCTATGCTGCCAAACTCCAGGTCAACCGCCATCCCTCCACCGGCGCCATCCAAAGCATCTGGTCCCAGTCGCAGGGTCTTCTCCAGGCAGTGCCTGAAGGCAACAAACTCACCCTGGAGTGGTACTCCCCCTCCCAGGTGAACAAAACCGCCCGGAGCGTAACTGCTTCCGGGACTCCCTACAAGACGGTCAGCTATGAAAATACTGTCAAGGATGGAGAACCCGTGATGCTCATCACCGAGCAGAGGCAGGGCATGCCCGCCTTCCGCACGGAGCGGAAAGTGGAAGGCAACAATGTAACTATCACCCAGGGTGAAGGGGACGAGCGCATCGTACGGCGGATTGAGCGCAATTTCCTGCCCGGCTCCAAGTGGGAAATGATTGAGAGCTACCGCAAGATCAACGAGGAAACGCCCGTATCCTGCGTACGCACCGTCCAGAAGAGCACGGACGGAGGCTGGCTGACCATCAGCAGCACGGAAGGCTACGATACTCCTCTGGCCCAAACAACACTCTACACGTATAACGACCAGTTCCGCGTGTCATTGGAAATCAAGCCCGACGGAGGCTACACGCGCTATGAGTACGACGACCAGGGCCGGGTGGTTCTGGAAGCAACACCGTGGGCAGGAGGAGGAGAAAAAGGAACACGTACCACCTATGCCGACCTGCGTTTCAATGATTTCAGGCCGGCAACGGAAAGGGAAATCATCATTGCCCAGGACGGAACGGAAACCGTTCTGAACCAAAGGAGCTACACTTATGAAGACAGCCACGAAGTCAACCGGACCACAGTTACAGAGACGGCTCTGGGCTCCGATGAGGTTCACACAAGCATCTCGGAGACTTATGGAGAAGCAACACAATACCCTTATGCCCGGGGAAGACAGAAGATGAGCCAGGGTATCAACGGCGTTCAGACCGTCTATACCTATGAAGCCACCACGGATCATGGTGCTACCCACAAGGTGACCTCAACTGTCCAGGCAAACGGGAGCATTGTTCCCGGCCAAAGTACCAGAACCGTGCAATACGTCGCTGAAAACGGCACCACCACCAGACAGGAGCAATACGTCCACACAGGTGAAAATTGGTCTTTAATTACTTCGGAAGATTATGAATACGATGTTGAACTTCGCCGTACCAAGACGACGAAGGGCAATGGACGCATCCGCACGACGGAATGGATGTGCTGCGGTCCCTTGAGAGAAACCGACGAAGATGGCATCACAACCAGCTACGCATACAACTCGGCCAAGCAACTAGTTGAAACTATTCGTTCCGCCACGGAAACCACGCCTGAAACCATCACCAGCTACATTTATGATGCCGCAGGAAGGATTATTTCCACACGAAAGGATGTCGGTGCCCTGACGACGGTTGAAAGCACGGAGTACGACGATTTGGGAAGGGTTATTTCCACAACCGATATCCTCGGACGTGTGACCAGGACCCAATACAGTGACAATCAACTCACCACCACCATTACCAATCCTTCAGGGGCGACTCAAGTAGTTCAAAAATATTATGATGGATTCATTATATTCCGGGGAGGAACCGGTCAGCGGGAAACCGAAGCACAGATTAATTTAACACCAGAAGGAATCCTCATTACTATCTTTTCTCAAGGTTCTATCCTCACCAAAACCTTGGAAAACGGCTTTGGTCAAACTATTCGACAAGAACAACCAAATACTTTGGGAGAATTCATTATCACAAGAAACTACTACAACGACAAAGGACAGCTCATCTGTACCCAGACAGAAGATATGGCACCTACAATGACTTCCTATAATGAAATTGGTTACGCAATTAAAGAAACCATTCTTTTGGATCAGTTTAACCCGGACAATGTCACGAAGAACAGAATATCGGAAAATACAATATGTCATCAAATCAGGGAAGATGGCGTATACCAATTACAAACATTCATAACGTACAATACTGCAGGTTTTCCTCTTACACAAATCAAAGAAAGTTTAATTTCTGAATTGAGTTCAGTATTAAAAAAGAAAAATATTACTACAGACATTTATGGACATCAGAGTATGCAGTGGACAGAATACGGAGGCCCTACTCAATGTATCCATTACAGTCAAATCCCTACCTCCGACATCGTGGCTACATTTCTTGCCGTAGATAATTTTACGGTAACTCAGACCGACCATGCCGGTATCCATTTCTCACAGGAAAGATCCTACACCACTAAAGGCATGATTTTACAGCAAACCGATGCCCGAGGAAATGTCACCACAACAGAATTTGATATTGCCGGACGCTCCGTCAAGGTTACCAATCCTGCTGGAAATGTAACAGCGATCCGCTATTCATCTTATTATGATTCTCCAATCTGCATAACCAATGCTCTGGGAGACACCATCTGCTATTCCTATGACATTCGTGGTAGAAAGACGGCTGAATTCGGAACTGCTACACGCCCCCTTTGTTTTGCTTATGATGAAACCGACCATATGGTAACTCTCACCACTTTCAGAACGGGAGAAGGAGATATCGCAACTGATCCTTCTGACCGTACTGATGGAGATAGTACTACATGGCTATATGATACGGCTACGGGGTTCGAATTGAAAAAGACCTATGCGGACGGCTCCTGTACCGTCAAAACTTATGATCGGCTCAATCGTCTGGAAACCGTCACCAAAGCACGTGGTATCATTACCAGCTATGCATATGCACAACTTACCGGAGAACTCATTTCTGTCACCCATAATGACGCCACTCCTCCTTGGCACTTCAACTACAACCATCTCGGACAGATAATTTCTATCACTGACGCTTCCGGTATTAGAGAACTTTCCTACGACGCCTATGGCAAAATGATCCAAGATACTTCCTTTGGAACTGTAGAAAATTGTCTTCAGGAAAATTTCGATTCTTTTGGCCGTTCTTCTGGATATTGTTTGATGCTTGGAACACGTACTGTTCAACATTCCTCTCTTGGTTATAACCACAAAGGAGCTATCACTAGAATGGATTTAGAAGAATTGACATCTCCCTTCACTTGGGAATATGATAATGTTAGTGGTTTCCTTAAACAATTATCCTATCCTAATGGTCTCGTCCGCAAGAACATCTATCATCCCACTCTCAACCTTTTTTCATCCATCAACTATGAGGACTTGGAAAATGGCGATATGATTGCCGGACATACCTATCAATATGACGAACTGATGCGTCCAATACAACGCCAAAACTTCTGGGATGCAACCACAAGTACAACAAGAAATTTTACCTATAATAGTAGAAGTGAGTTGGTCAATGACCAGTTCTTAGCAGGAGAGAACTTTGTATACCAATACGACAATATAGGTAACCGCAAAATCTCCCGGGAGCTGGAAGGAGAAAGATACTATAATACCAACCGACTCAACCAATATATAACTATCAACCGAGAAGAAACGTCATTCATACCTTCTTACGATGCAGACGGCAATCAAACACATATCAAAACTTCAACAGGCGTTTGGAACGTTTCCTATGATGCTAATGACAGACCCATCTCCTTCACCAGTGAAGATAACCGTCTAGTGATTTCTTTTAAATATGATTGCATAGGTCGATGCTTCGAAAAAAAAGTTGTAGTCAACAAAATAACAGATAGTCACATTTATTATCTCTACCGGGGTTATTTACAAATCGCCGAACTAGATTTGATGCATCCTGAAGCTATGTTGGTAAAAAGCTATTGGTGGGATCCAAATGAGCCATTAACTACACGCCTTCTGATGATGAAATGCTGGAAAGAAAACATGGCAGCTAAAAAAGAACATTTTTACTATCTATACGATTCCTTAAAAAATGTTACTTCTATCTTTGGAGAACAGAAGGAAAGAAAGGCATTATATGAATATAGTTCCTTCGGACAAGTTCTTAAATCAGAAGGTGATATTGCTCAATTTAATAAGTTCCGTTTTTCCTGTGAATATATGGATGATGAATTGGGACTCATCTATTACAATTATCGGCATTTCAACCCTACAGACGGCAGGTGGATCAACAGAGACCCCATTACCGAACGGGGAGGATGGAATCTATATGAATTCGTATCCAACGCCAACAACAAAATAGACTATTTAGGATTGAATGACTGTTACTGGAGTTCAACTGCAAATATGCCCCTACCTAGACCAACTTCTTCTACGCCCGAACCGGATGAGCCAGATGGTCTAGAAAGTTTTGAAAAAGCACTAAATGAAAATTTAAAAACACTTTCAGAGTATAAGTGCACCTTTTTAATCACCTATTCACAACATGGGAATATTGTAGGCGAAAAATTTGATACTAAAGCTGTTGTAGAAAAAGTGAAAATGTTGATACAGAAAAAATTCGATAAGGACTGTTTAACAATCAAAGAAGTACCGTCTCACACACCTGAATGTCTTATAGAAACAATGAAAAAAGAAAAATGTTTGTGTGGAATTGTATACATCGGTCATTCGTCTACGAATCCCTCTAGAATGATTTTTGACCCGGCTGCAAATGGTCAAAAAAGTATTGCGTCAAGTCAAACAGAAGGAAATCCCCATAGATATCCGCCCACCTGTCTACCTGTAGACAATCTTCTTCCGTGTAATACTTCTGCAATTTTTGGATGTCAATCCGCAAAGGGTGAAAATTCTATTTCTGAATCCATAAGTAAACATTTTTGCGGAACAGTAGTTGGTTCAAAGGGGAAATTAAATTTTGATGGAGGCAATCCATATACACCTTCATTCTTGTGGATGGGTGGCAGTGAATTTGTCAAATTCAAAAATGCTAAAGAAAAAGAAAAAGAAGTGCCAAAAGAATGTTGTTGCACAAAAGAAAAAAAAGATGTTGAATAATAATATGTTTTTTAAAGTAATAAAAATCGTTTCTTTTAGTTCATTGATGCTCACCTCGTCTTGCAAAGAGAATCAATCTGGTACTGAAAAACCTCAAAGTCAAAATGGATCTATGGAAAACACTCTCAAGAAAGAAAGAAAAAAAGCCATCATTAACGTGATTGCT
This sequence comes from Akkermansia sp. RCC_12PD, assembly GCF_036417355.1. Taxonomy (NCBI): domain Bacteria; kingdom Pseudomonadati; phylum Verrucomicrobiota; class Verrucomicrobiia; order Verrucomicrobiales; family Akkermansiaceae; genus Akkermansia; species Akkermansia sp. RCC_12PD. Next base: position 1,093,452 of record NZ_CP143889.1, read on the forward strand.
ACTACTCTTCTCGCGATGAATGGTGAGGAATGTTTTACTTGGAAAGGACTAGCACCTGCTGCATTTTATCGAGGCATTTTATTTTCTATCAATTTAAAAAACACTACCCAGGAATTTCAAAGAGAATATGCAGTGATGATGCTGAATTTATCAAAAATATCCGACCATGAAAAAGACATGTCCCATGCTGAAATGAATAAAAAAATGGCGCCAGTATTTCGCCAATTCAGGGATTATCTTAAAAACAACTACAGAGATATAAATATTGATTATATTATAGAACAATTTGGCAATTTTAAAAATAGGAGTCATGAATATGCAATGTTAAAATTTGAAGGTGTTGAAAATAAAGATAAAATATCCATAAAAGAAGAAGAAAAATATTCTTTTCTTGAAATGAGATGTACAACATTGAAAGAGCAATTAGATTATTTAGAAAAGTCCAACAAATTTAAGGAAGAATTCATTAATGAAATGATGCATGACCGCAATGTCAGTCAATAATAAGTCTATAAAAATTACGATGCCCTTGTAATTTCATTTAAAAGCATGAGGGACAGCGACTCCTATTCATTTCTCCCAACAGCCGTCATATCGGCAGTCTTTTGACATCATGAAATAATAGCCTTAGACACCTCTCAGGGATTCATCTGTTTTTTCAAATGTCCCAGTAAACCGGAGCAGGCATCTTCCAGAAGTTTCACGACGTGTTCAAATCCTTCCCGGTCGCCATAATAGGGATCCGGTACCTCTTCATCCAGAAAATGGGTTGCGAAAAAGCACATGGGTACGATTTTTCGTTCTGCGAGCCCATTCTTGTCCATCTTCTTCAAATCGCGCAGGTTTTCCCGGTCCATACCCACAATCAGATCAAACTCTTCCAAGTCATTCTTCCGGACAGGGCGTGATTTGAGTCCTGGATTACTGTAGCCGTATTTTTTCAAGGCTTCCAGCATCCGGGCATCGGGAGGATATCCCCGATGGTAGCCGATCATGCCGGCGGAGTCGCTTTCAATTTGCCCTTCCAAACCTTGTTCCTTCACCATGGCCTTGAAAATGATTTCAGCGGCAGGAGAGCGGCAGATGTTACCCAGGCAGACGAAAAGGATGCTGTACGGTTTTGGGGTATTCATGGACATGATTCTTTTTCTTTTAGGATAAGAGAGGCGTTTTTGCAGATCAAGAGGGAAGAGTTTTCTACAGGGCAGCCACCATTCTTCCCGCCGGCGTTTGTTCAGCTGCGCTCTTCCGGGGCATATCTTCAAAAACGGAAGGTCTGTGTGTTTCGGCTTGCGTCAAAGGGTATTTGACTGTAGATTGTCGCATGGCAGATTTCCCTCTTGGATTAAGTTTTGACGACGTGCTCCTGCTGCCCCGCCTGAGCGCGATTCTTCCCGGTGATGCGGACATCAGTTCCCAGCTCGTTCCCGGATTCAACATGAAAATCCCCGTGCTTTCCGCGGCCATGGACACCGTTTCCGAATCGGAACTGGCCATTGCCCTGGCACGTGAAGGCGGCCTCGCCGTCATCCACCGCAACAATCCCATCGACATTCAGGCGGCCATGGTCTCCCGCGTGAAGCGGTTTGAAAACGCCGTCATCCCGAACCCCGTCACGGTGAGCAAAGACATGACGCTTGAAGAAGTCCATCACGTCATGATGGACCAGGGTTACTCCGGCTTCCCCGTGGTGGATGCCAACCGAAAGCTGGAAGGCATCGTCACCGGCCGCGATATGCGCGGAGTGGACGATTACGAACACGTGCTGGTGAAAGATGTGATGACCCCTCTTTCCCGCCTGATTACCGCCGCCCCCAGCACCACTATTGAAGAAGCTCGCCACATCCTTTACACGCACCGCATTGAAAAGCTTCCCCTCGTGGATGAAAACGGCGTTCTTGCCGGCCTGATCACGGAAACGGACATCCAGAAGCGCGCCATGTTTGCGGACGCCTCCAAGGACGACCACGGCCATCTGCGCTGCGGCGCTGCCGTAGGCGTAGGCCCCGACTACCTGGACCGGGCCAAGGCCCTGGTCGCCGCAGGGGCTGACGCCCTGTTCATCGACGCCGCCACAGGCCATACCACACGCGTGATGGATGTGGTTTCCAATCTCCGCAAGCTGACGGACCGCCCCATCGTGGCCGGCAACGTAGTCACTGCGGAAGGCGCTTCCGACCTGATCAAGGCGGGCGTCCAGGCCATCAAGGTGGGCGTGGGTCCCGGCTCCATCTGCACCACCCGCGTCATTTCCGGTGTGGGGATGCCCCAGTTCACCGCCATTAAGGAAGTAGCTTCCGTGGCCCGCCCCGCAGGCGTAACCGTCATTGCGGACGGCGGCATCCGCTATTCCGGAGACATCGTGAAGGCCCTGGCGGCCGGCGCCGACCTGGTGATGCTGGGCGGCCTGCTGGCAGGCACGGAGGAAAGCCCCGGCAAGGTAGTCCATTACCAGGGCCGCCACTTCAAGCAATACCGCGGCATGGGGTCCCTCGGAGCCATGCGCCGCGGCTCCGGCGACCGGTACGGGCAGAACAGCTCCGGCAAGCTCGTTGCGGAAGGTGTGGAAGCCCGCGTCCCGTACAAGGGCATGCTGGCGGACGTCGTCTTCCAGCTCATGGGCGGCCTGCGTTCCGGCATGGGCTACCTGGGCGCCCGCAACCTGCAGGAGCTCCGGGAAAAGGCCCGGTTCGTCCAAATCACTTCCGGCGGCCTGAAGGAAAGCCATCCCCACGACATCACCATCACGGAAGAACCCATCAACTATTCCTGCTAAAATCTCTCTCATGGACGACAAACATCTCGTAGCCGTCATCGACTTCGGCTCTCAATACACCCAGCTCATCGTGCGCCGCGTGCGCGAACTGGGCTACATGGCCAAACTGTACGCTCTGGAAGACCTGGACCAGATCCACGAACCCGGAGCCGTCATCCTTTCCGGCGGCCCCAAAAGCACGACGGACGCAGACGCGCCGGATATCGACTTCAACTGGCTCCAGGGCCTGAACGTTCCCGTTCTGGGCGTATGCTACGGCATGCAGCTTCTCAACATCAAGCATGGCGGGAGCGTCAAGGCCAGCAACAAGCGGGAATACGGCCCCGCCGCCCTCATTCCGGAATCCCTCACAGGGCTGTATCAAGACATGTCCCCTTCCTCCCAGGTATGGATGAGCCATTCGGACACGGTGGACCATCTGGCGGAAGGCTGCCGGATCATCGCCCGCAATGCGGAAGGAATTCCCGTCTCCCTGCAATGGGGGGAAACCACCTTCGGCATCCAGTTCCACCCGGAAGTGACCCACTCCCATGAAGGGCGGACCATTCTGCGCAATTTCCTCTCCTGCGCCGCCAATCTGAAAAAATTCGACATCGGCGACTTCAAGAGGGAACTCATCCGTGAAATCCGCGAACGCGTGGGCGACAAGCAGGTCGTCTGCGGCGTTTCCGGCGGCGTGGACAGCACCGTGCTGGCCGTTCTGCTGCATGAAGCCGGGGTAAACATGCGCGCCATCTTCGTGGACAATGGCCTTCTGCGGAAAAACGAGGCGGATGAAGTCCGCGCCAACTTCGCACGCATGGGTGTCAAGATTGAAACGGTGGACGCCTCCGAACGCTTCCTGACGGCCCTGGCCGGAGAGGGAGATCCGGAAAAGAAGCGCCGCATCATCGGCGGCCTGTTCATTGACGTATTCTGGGATGCCGTGGGCAATGCGGAAATGCTTGCCCAGGGGACCCTGTATCCGGACGTGATTGAAAGCGCCTCCAACGCCAAATCCAAGGCTTCCGTCATCAAAACGCACCACAACCGCGTGGAACGCGTTCTGGAGCTTCAGGCGCAGGGGAAGGTACTGGAACCCCTGGCGGAACTGTTCAAGGACGAGGTACGCGAACTGGGAGCCTCCATGGGCATCCCCCACGACATTCTGTGGCGCCACCCCTTCCCCGGTCCCGGCCTGGCCGTGCGCTGCCCCGGCGTGGTCACCAGGGACCGGCTGGACATCATCCGGGAATGCGACGCCATCTTCATCGGCAACCTGAAAAAATACGGCTGGTATGAAAAAGTCTGGCAGGCCTATGCCGGCCTCATTCCCGTCAAGACGGTGGGCGTCAAGGGGGATGAACGTTCCTACGAATGGGCCACCAATCTGCGCGCCATTGTGTCGGAAGACGCCATGACGGCGGACTGGGTGGAACTGCCTGCCGCCCTGCTGCGTGAAACCAGCAACCGCATCCTCAATGAAGTAAAGGGCATCAACCGCGTCCTTTATGATATTTCTACGAAGCCTCCGGCCTCCATCGAGTGGGAATAAAGGCTCTACTGCCCTGCCGCCGCCCGTGCGGCAGGGTGCAGCCCCTCTCTTCAACCAGACAATCATGAAACTGACATGAAGACCGAATTGGAAAAATGCATGGCGGGTGAATGGTATGATTGCCATGACAAGGTGTTTCTCGAATTCAAGAGCAAAACCCACCGCCTGTTGATGAAGTACAATTCCCTGCCTTATGACCGGAAGGAGGAAAAATACGAGGTGCTGAAGGAAATGTTCGGCAGCATCGGAACCAAAGTCTCCATCGGCCACTCGTTCATCTGCGACTACGGCTGCAACATCCACATCGGGAACAATGTCACGGTCAATACGGGATGCACCTTCGTGGACTGCAACAAAATCACCATCGGGAACAATGTCCTGATAGCCCCGAACGTCCAAATATATACGGCTACGCATCCCGTTGATCTGAATGAACGCCTCGCCCCTGTTGAAACGGATGACGGCGTTGACTACATACGCCGTACATTCGCCCTCCCGGTGATGATAGAAGACGGCTGCTGGATCGGGGGCGGTGTCATTATTCTGCCCGGAATCACGATTGGAAAAGGCAGCGTCATCGGCGCCGGCAGCGTGGTCACCAAAAACATTCCGCCCGACAGCCTGGCCGCCGGGAATCCCTGCAAAGTTATCCGTAAAATCAACGGGAACCCCGGACAATGATTAAATTGATAGCATTTGATCTGGACGGCACGATAGGGGAAACAATCCCCATGTGCATCAAGGCGTTCAAGCAGGCGGTTTCACCATACGCGGGCCATGTGCTGAGCGAACGGGAAATTGTGCAGACCTTCGGCTTGAATGAAGAGGGAATGATCAAAATGGTTGCCGGGGAAAAATGGCAGGAGGCGCTTCATGACTTTTATCCGATTTATGAAAGGATGCATGAGGAATGCCCCAAACCCTATGAGGACATTTGTGAATTGATAAAAACGCTGCGGGCCGCTGGAATACTGGTTGCCCTGATCACAGGCAAGGGAGAAAAAAGCTGCATGATCACGCTTGAAAAATTCGGCATGCAGAACCTGTTCTGTTCCATCAAGACAGGATCGGAAGACAAGCCGAACAAGGCGGAAGCCATCACGGAACTGCTGCACTTTTACCAACTCAACGAAGAGGAATTCTGTTATGTGGGAGACACGGTCTCCGATGTCGCCGCATGCAGAACCGCGGGCGTAACCTGCCTGTCCGCCGCCTGGAGCGCAGGCGCAGACGTTACCGCCTTGAAAGAGGCCAACCCTTCCAAGGTATTTTCCAGTGTCCAAGACCTGTTGCGTTTTTTGTGTTGAATGCCGGATGATGTGTCGTTAAACCATCCCCCGACGCCAGTTTCCGTCCATTTCCCCCACAAAAATCCCCGCCATGGACACCAGCTCCATCATCGTCGCCTCCTTTCTCTCCACTATTCCCGTTTACCTCTTCTTTGCCACGGGGTTTTACCTGCGGCACAAGCAGGTTATTCAGGCGGACCACGACGCCCCCATCATGCGGCTGGCCATGGACGTAGCCTATCCGTGCCTGGTCTTTCACAGCATCATGAAATACATGGTGCTCTCCGGCAATGAAACGCTCAGCAGCGTCGCCTTCTCCCTCCAGGCCATAGGCGCTGGCGCTTTGGAGCTCCTGCTCGGCATTGCGGCGGCATGGCTGGTAGCCAAAATGCTCCGCATGCGCATCGGCACCGGTCTGCGCACCTTCACCCTGACGGCAGGGGTGCAGAACTACGCTTTCTTCGTCATCCCCATCATCCAGATGCTGTTCACGGCCAGCAATGACCCCACGCTGGGCGTTCTCTTCGTCCACAACGTGGGGTGTGAACTGGTGGTTTGGAGCATTGGCGTCATCATCATTGCCGGAGGTCCCGGCAACCTGAACATGGGCGTCTTCTTCCGCGGTCCCCTGCTGGCTGTCATCGTAGGCCTGACACTCGCATGGTCCGGCCTAGGAGCCTACGTCGCCCAAGCGCCCCTGATGAAAGCCCTGGAAATGATCGGCAACTGCGCCACCCCCCTCTGCCTCATCCTGTTTGGCTGTTCCATGCGGGACCTGTGGCACAACATGAAATGGGAGCCCAAGCCTATCGTCTGCGGCCTTCTGACGCGCCTGGGACTGGCCCCGGCCCTGCTCCTGCTCATGGCGTACTTCCTTCCGGTTGACGACTACATCAAGCGGGTAATCGTCATCCAGGCGGCCATTCCCTCCGCTGTCATTCCGGTCATTCTGGCCAAACGGTTCGGCGGCCATCCGGACCTGGGCACGCAAATCCTGCTGACCACCACCGTAGCCTCCTTCCTGACACTGCCCTGCTGGCTCACCCTGGGGTCCATGCTGGTGGTTCCCTTATATTGATCCTGCCGGGGGTGGACGGTACTCACCATTCCCGTGCCGCCATCCTGGATATTGTTCGCCTTTCAACCTTCATTCCCCGCCCGGCTCTGTAAACCGCCTCCAGTCCGGCGCCACTGACCGCCTGTCACGTTCGGAACGGCAGCGGCACCCGGCGGAAGGGAAAAACCGCCCCAATTCCCTCTATCCGCAAACCATGGCCCGGAGGGAGCCCTACCTTTGTGTTGACTCTCCAGGCGGATATGTATTGAATGTGCTTCATGAGATTTCCTGCCACCTTTTCCATCGCGGCCATGGTTCCGCTTCTGTTTTCCTGTGCAGGGAAAATCACCAGGATTGAACACGTGAGGGAAGTGCCTTTGAAAACCACGTCACTCCCGTCGGAGGACGTAGGCATGCACCGTTCCCAGGCTACTTTCCTGCTGTACGGGGCTGTCTCGAACAAGGAACGCGTCCAGCGCCAGGGCCAGTACTACTTCGTCACCTGGTATGATGCGGATCCGGACCAGGCGGTCACGCTGATCATGATGTACCGCCAGGGAAAAACGGGATCCAGAATCCTGACCAAATCCATTTCCTACCCTGCCGGGCGGAAAGGCGGCACGCAATCCCCCGTCTTTGAATTCATTGGGGACGATGCCAAGGAAAACGGCCAGATACTGGCGTGGAAACTGCTTCTGAAGGATCAAAACGGCAAAACCCTGTCGGAACGCCATTCCTACCTTTGGAACGACAAAGTTTAACCCTCCGGCTTCTCGCCGAAGGGTTAATAATAAAACTGGAATCGGAACGGCCTCTCCGTCAAAAGACGAAAAACTGCCGGCTCTCTCCGGCTTTTGCCGTTCATCCGCCTCTTTTCATCCCCCCGCGGGAGGCATCAGGCTTCCTGACGCTTCGCGCGGCGCGTACGGACGGCGGCGGCGAGGTTTTCCAATACTTCTACCGTCGTGTCCCATCCGATGCACTGGTCCGTGATACTCTTGCCGTACACCAGATCGGAACTCAAAGGCTGCGCTCCTTCCACGAGATTGCTTTCAATCATCACGGCCGCTACCTGGTCGGAACCTTCGGCAATCTGCTTGGCGATGGCGGCGGCAACGCCCGGCTGGTTGCGGTAATCCTTGCAGCTGTTCCCGTGGGAGCAGTCAACCATGATGCGGTTGTTGATGCCGGCCTTCTGCAAAGCTTCCCCGGCATCCTTCACATGCATCTCATCGAAATTCGGGCCCAGAGAAGAACCGCGCAAAATAAGGTGGCAGGACTTGTTGCCCGTCGTGGAGACAATGGCGGAAACACCCTGCTTGGTCACGGAAAGGAAGCAATGCGGGCAGGAGGAGGAAATGATGGCGTCCACCGCAATTTGAAGGCTCCCGCTGGTGCCGTTCTTGAACCCCACGGGCATGGACAGGCCGGAGGCCAGCTCACGGTGCACCTGGCTTTCCGTCGTGCGTGCGCCGATGGCGCCCCACGTAATGAGGTCTGCAATGTACTGGGGCGTGATGGTGTCCAGGAACTCCGTCGCGGCAGGCACGCCCATGTCTCCCAGGCGGAGCAGAAGGCCGCGCGCCATGTGCAATCCACGGTTGATGTCGAACGTGTGGTTCATGAACGGATCATTAATCAGCCCCTTCCAGCCTACCGTAGTACGGGGCTTTTCAAAATACACGCGCATGATGATCACCAGATCCTTCTCAAAGCGCACCATCTGCTCCTTGAGACGGGCGGCATAATCCACCGCTGCCTGGGGATCGTGGATGGAGCACGGCCCCACCACCACCAGCAGGCGGTCGTCATGGCCGGAAATGATGTTCTCCGCATTCTTGCGTGTCGTAGCCACCATCTTCGCGATCTCCGTGGTCGCCGGATAATCCTTGATCAGGATGGCGGGGGAAATCAGGGGCTCGATGTCTTGAATGCGTACGTCGTCTGTTTTGAACCAGTTCATGTCTGGGACTTATTGAGGGGTTTTTGATAGGGGTTGAAAAGAAAAAAATACGGTTTGGAGCCAGTATGCCTGAATAATCGCAGGGCCTTCCGGCGGCATGCCGGAAAGCCCTTTTAAAAAGAATGAACCCATTCGGAAACGAACGGATCACGAATGCGTTACCAGGACGTTACATTGTCATCCGTAAATTCCTGATTGTTGATATGTCCGTCTTCCGTGCTGCCCTGCTTGTCCTTGCCCACGCTGTAAACGGCCACGTTCTTGGTAACCATGCGGGAACCCACCTGGACGCGGGGGGAACGGTCGTCCGGATTGGCATTCAGAACAATGTGGTAGGGAGATTCCCATGGGTCTATCAGGCTCACGCGTCCGCGGCTCTCAAAAAACAGGCCGGGAGCGCCTTCCACGTCCGTGGTGGTGGTGTTGAAGTAGGCAGTCTTCTTGGGATTGAGCTTCCTGTCTTCATCTCCACGGTCCATGTGATTCGTCAGAATGCTCATGATGCGGCTGTCGTCGTCCAGAGCGGTGGTCAGGTAATACTGGCCGTCCTTGCGGGCCTTCCTGCTCATTTCCCGACCGGTCCAGGCTACGGGGGGCCGGCCGTTGTCCATCATGTAATTTTCTATGGCTGTCTGCAATCCGTTGCAGTCGCTCCGCGCCGTGGTAACGCGGGATTTTTCCATCACGCCGTTCACCACGATCATGGAGATGCCGGCCAGCGTCAGGATAATGGCAATCACCACGAGCAATTCAATCAGCGTGAATCCCTTGGATTTACGGTTCAGAAAAGGTGCTTTCATACTTTGCCAAGAGTACCGCAATTACGATTGAGGGCAAGCGGAAAACTTGCCGGGCGCCCAATTTCAAAAGGCGCTTCCCGGCTATCCGGAAACACACGCCGTTGCCTTATGCAAAAACATCCCCGGCAGACAAAAAATCATGCCGGGGATATTTGGAAAAGCAAACTTCTATTGCTGAGGCGCCGGAGGCGTTTCGGGAGCCGGAGCCCCGGGAGTATCGGAAACGGGCGTTTCACTGGCGGCGGCCGCTTCAGCCTCTGCGGCGCGCCTGCGCAATTCCTCCTGCTGAAGCTCTTCAGGAGTCTTGACGGGGACGGAAGCTTCCTGTTTGGCGGCGGCTTCCTGCATTTCCGGACTCAGCAAACTTTCGGAACTCTTGACATGCTGGCGGTTGATCAGCATGGCCAGCACCAGGCAAAGAAGCATGAATGCGGAACCAAAATAAACCGTAGCCTTTTTCAGCACGTCCGTCGTGCGGGCCCCAAAAGCCTGGTCCGTAATGGCCGCGCCGAAGGCCGCGCCCAGCCCCTCCTGCTTGGGTCTTTGCATAAGTACCACGCCCAGAAGAAGAAGGGAGACAACAACCAAAACGGCAAAAAGCAACTGAATGCTGATATTGAGTGAATCTGCTAGAAAAAGGTTCATGAGCGCGGGGAGTATGTGTGAATTCGAATGGTTTGTAAAGTCTAGGAAATGATTTCGTTATGCTCGTTGCAGACGATTTTCTTAGGGACAATGGGCTTGTCGGACAGGGCAAAGCTCATAATCACCACGCGTTCCCCCGTCTTGATCAGGTGGGCGGCGCCTCCGTTCATGATAATATTCCCCGTTCCCGCCGGGCCCTGCAAGGCATATGTTTCCAAACGATTGCCGGACGTGACGGAGGCCACGAGCACTTTCTCCCCGGGCCACAAATCCACCGCCGCCATCAGATCGGCAGGAATCTCGATGCTGCCTTCATACTGAACATCGCCGCGGGTAATCATGGCACGATGGATTTTTGATTTTAACTGCTCAACCAACATGACGTGCGAACACAAAACCCCCGATCGCCCCCGCGGTCAAGCCGACATCCTTCATTTTACAGTTTTTTGTGTCTTACTCTGCCCGTTCCAGCACTTCCGCGGCCTGCCGGGCATCCAGCGCAAGCTGGCTTTTCAGGGCGTCCAGAGAAGGGAATTTGGCTTCCGGCCTCAGAAACCGTACGGGCGTCACCTCCATCTGCGCTCCGTAAATATTCCCCGGCTGGCCGAACAGATGGGTTTCCAGCAGAAGCTCACCCGCTTCTCCTTCCACGGTGGGGCGTATTCCCAGATTGGCCACGCCGCCGTAACCCATCCCGTTCACGCAGGCGCGGACGGCGTAAACTCCCTGGGGGGGCAGCAACTCGGTACCGGGCCTCATGTTGGCCGTGGGGTAATCCAGCAAACGCCCCAGCTGGCGGCCATGAATCACCGTTCCCTGCCAGCGGAAGGGACGCCCCAGCAGCCGCATTGCCAGAGGAAAGTCTCCGAGCCGCACGGCCTCCCGGATGCGGGTACTGCTGACCCGCTCCCCATCGCGCAAAATGGCGGGAATGGCCGTCACCTTGAACCCGTAATGTTCTCCCAGGCTGCGCAAAGTTCCCACATCGCCCGCACGGTCGCGTCCAAAATGCCAGTCCTCGCCCACGACAACCTCGGCCACCCGGCAGGACGAACACAATTCCCCGATGAACTCTTCCGGGCTCATGGACGCCAGCGCCGCGGAAAACTCCAGGCTCAACACCATCTCCACGCCCATTTCTTCCAACAGGGCGAACTTTTCACGGTCCGCGGCCATAATGGCTGCCGGCGCCTCCTCCGGCCGGACGTGTGCCAGCGGATGACGGCGAAACGTCAGCACAGCGGGAATTCCGCCGTTCCTGCGGGCGCCTTCCACCGCGGCGCCAATCACCGCCGCATGGCCGACATGCAGCCCGTCAAACATCCCCATGGCCCAGTGCACGGGGGAGGACACGTCCTTCAATTGCTTGAACTCCTGGTAAACAAACATGCTTTTACTTGGCAATCAGGATGGCCGCCAGTTCCGCCAGGGAAAGCATTGTCCGGAACAACTCCTCCCTGGGCGCGGTTTTCAGGGTTTCCACCGTAATGGCCCGGTCCAGCGTAAAGCGGCCGGACTGCGTGCGCCGCAAGGCGCTCAAATGGGCTCCGCAGCCCAGCGCCTTTCCTATATCATAGGCATAGGAACGCACGTAAAAACCCTTGGAGCACTGAACGGTGAAATCCACTTCCGGAATGGCCATGCGGGTAATCCGGTGGCCGAAAACCTCCACGGGCCGCGGTTCACGGACAACTTCCTGCCCTTTGCGCGCCAGCTTGTACAGCGGCACGCCGTCCTTCTTGATGGCGGACACCATGGGAGGAATCTGCTCAAACTGCCCGTCAAACCGGTCAAAGGCATCCCTCACCGCCTCATCGGTAACACCTTCCACGGAATACTCCGCCACCACTTCCCCCATGGCATCCTGGGAGGAAGTCTCCACGCCCAGCGTCAGCGTGCCGGCGTATTCCTTGTGTTCGCACATCAGCTTGTCCTGAAGCTTGGTGGCCTTTCCCACCACCAGCATCAGCAGCCCCGTAGCCATGGGGTCCAGCGTACCGCAGTGGCCGATCTTCTTGATCCCCAGGGACCGGCGCGCAATCGCCACAACATCGTGGGAAGTCATGTCCTGCGCCTTGTCGATCAACAGTACGCCTGACGGAGTTTGTATGGAATCGGAATTATTCATGAAATCTGCTGTTGGAGCACGCGTTCCACTTCCGCCTGCATGGCCTCCAGAATAACGAGGCGCACTTCCTCAACCGGTCCCCTGATGCGCACTCCGGCAGCCATCGCATGGCCGCCGCCTCCAAAGCGGGAAGCCAACTCGGCCACGGAAATTTCCGTTACCTTGGACCTCAGGGAAATGCGGATGCGCGGATCGTCCTCGGACTCCTCCAAATAAGCGGCCAGCCAGACGCCCTGAACGGAACGCAGCAAATCAATCAATCCTTCCGTATCTTCCGGGCGGCAGCCTATCCGGGCCTTGGCCTCATTCGTCAGGCAAAAAGTGCAAATCCTGCCGTCCGGCGTCAACTGCATGCCATTGAGCACTTCACGGAACAACTGCATCTTCACCCACGGTTTCTCCTGATAGAGCTGGCGGTTGATATCCTGCACATTGACTCCCATCCGGATCAGGTCCGCCGCCAATTCCATCACGGCGGCCGTCGTCATCTGGTACTGGAAAGACCCCGTGTCCGTGCTGACGGCCACATAAAGGGCATCGCGCATCACCGGAGTAAAGGGAATGCCCAGATACTTGAAAAAATAATAAAGCACCGCCCCCGTGGCGCATTCATCCGGCAGAACGCACTGCACGTCCCCAAACCTCTCATTGGTCTGGTGGTGGTCGATGTTCGCCCACACCTTGGCTCCGGCCAGGGCACGCAGGCTCCGTTCCCCCAGGCGTTTCAAGGCGCCGTTATCCACGGAAATGGCCACTTCCACATCCACCGGTTCGTCAGGCGTGGAAATAATGTCCTCCACGCCGGGAAGAAAGGCCAGGCTGGCAGGAACGCCGTCCTCATTCATCATGACCACGTGCTTGCCCATGTTCTTCAGGGCATCCCCCAGAGCCAGCGTGGAGCCGATGGCGTCCCCGTCCGGATGGATATGCGCCACTACCGCAAAGCTGTCATAATTGCGGATCAAGTCCGCCAAAGGCGCAAATTCGGGACAATGTTTCCAATCTTCCATATGGTCTGCCCCGTTTGTATAGAAAAAGCCGCACCTGGACAATCACCAAGTGCGGCTTGAAAAGTCGTGTCAATCCCTGAAGAGGATTACTTCTTGGACTTCATGACCACGGGGGCAATATCGGCGCCCGGCTGGTTCAGGTCGTTGAACTTGGGAAGGGGAGTCAGGGGCGGAGCGCCCTGATCCTGGCAGCAGCAGGAAGCCATGATGCTTGCCGCGAAAGCGGAAAGAGCCAGAATGGTAATCTTCTTCATATGCGTGGTTAAATGATGGGTGATAAAGGATATGGAAATATCTTGGAGCATAAAAGCACACCATCCGGGCGGCCGTCAATCAAATTTGATAAAATCTGTTCCCGGAATGCCTTCCGGCCGGAGACGGACGGTTCTGCAAGGGGCAAGACGCATAAATCGCTGGCCTCACGGCATGGGAAGGTATAATGTCCGCAAAGCTGTTTTTGCTATGCCTTTCTCCGTTAGAATCCTCCGGTTTTTCGGCATCCTGCTGCTGGGTGTTTGCGCGCTGGGGGTAGCCGCCATAAGCTGGGCTTATCTGATTGAGCCCAACCTGCTGTTCGTCCGGCAGGTGGACTACCGCATTCCCCAGTGGAATGGGCGGGGCAGCCCCCTGAAAGTCGTTGTCGCCGGAGACCTCCATCTCATGCCCACCGCATTTGACGAAGTGAGAGTCCTACGCTACGTTCAGAGGATCATGCAGCTCAAGCCGGACCTGATCCTTCTGGTGGGGGATTATGCCCGCGGCTCCAGTAAAAACGCCAGCATGAACCCGCAAAAGGCGGCACAGCTCCTCCAAGGGCTGGAAGCACCCTGCGGGGTATTCGCGATTCAGGGCAACCATGATTTCACATTCGGCTGGAACAACTGGAAGAAGGAACTGACCCATGCGGGCATCAGGATTCTTGCCGACAAAAGCGTTCTCATCACGCTTAACGACGGGCGCAGGCTCCAGCTTTCCGGGCTTCTGGATTCCTTCCGCCACTCAAAAAAACAATTCCCGGAACGGCAGTCCCCAAACATCCCTCACATCGTATTGTGCCACCGTCCGGAAATCGACCACATTCTTTCAGAAGGGGACGCGGACTTCATCATCAGCGGCCATACGCACGGCGGCCAAATCCGCCTCCCCTTCAATCTGCTATGGTTTGAAGCCAGCCCGGAGCATACCCAGCCCTATACCTACCCCTGGCATATTTCCGCCGGAAACAAATATCTGATTACCAAAGGCCTGGGCACCAGCACGCTCCCCCTGCGCTTCAACTGCCCGCCGGAAATCTACCTGCTAACCTTGCACTGATGGCGGCAATCTGTTTCCGCATGGCAACAAACAGCCGCAGGTCTGTTTTTCACTGCTTGATTTTCTTCGGGCATATGCCAGCATGGAAAGTTCACCTGCCTCTCCATTCATGCCTGTTTCCGCCAATAAAACACCCGCAATAAAAAATGCCATCCTGTTCGGCAACGGACTGATGCGCACTTTGGGAAGCCCCAGCAGCCCGGACCTCCTCAAAGAAACCATCTGCAGCCGGCCCTGCGGAGAATGTGCGGGATCCTATTGCCCCTTCACCGAGGAAAAAAATTGCCTCCCTTTTCCTCTGATCTATGAATACCTGATCTTGAAGGAGCAAAAACAACATCCGGAAAAGAACATGCGCAGCCTCTCTGCCATGATGCGTGAAAAGCTCAAAAAACAGTTGGAACAGTTCACCCCGCAGAACCATCCGGAATCCATTCTGCACGCCCTCGCGGACCTCCGGGCGGATGATTACCTGACCACCAACTATGATACCTTCCTGCGCCGGATTCTGGAATTGCGGGGTTATGAACAAAAATCCAGCCAGCATTCGGAAACCAAATACAGCATCCGGCGCCATGCCTGCATGGAAAACAAGGAACATTCACATTCATGCCGCATCTGGAACATCCACGGCACCTACAACGACAAGCCGGATTCCTTCACTATCCAATATGGATACGAGCATTATTGCGGATGCATCGGCAAGATCGACAATTATTTAAAAGGCACATACACCTATCAGTTGCACAAAAAGGAAGTCTCCGTTCCGCGTATGTATAAAAAATTACAGGATTACAAGCTTCGGAAAGGAGAATCATGGATTGATGCCTTCTTTTTCTCCAATATTCATATCCTGGGCCTGAACCTTTCTCCGGAAGAAATAGACCTATTGTATATCTTGAATCTCAGGTCACGATGGCTGCGTGACCCAAAAATCAAAAACCGCATTCGGAATCGCATCGTCTTTTACGGACAGCCGACCAATGCTGTAAAAGCCCTGCTGGAACAATTCAGCGTGGAAGTCCGTTCCTCTTCTCCCGAACCACCTTGCGAAAACGCGAAGAATGAGGCATATGAAGATTATTACAAACGTGTTCTAAAAGACATCAAATCCGAAATGGGGCAATCTGGGAATTGACTCTTCCTTATCCCCTGTCTTCTTCATCAAATCGTTCCCGCAGCCTCAGAATTTTATTTCCGGTCATTCTATAAACCGGCTTGTAAAGGTACTTTTTCAGCACGGCCAGCGGAGTCCTGCCGGGAAGAGGACCGCGCAGAAGTCCGGCGTCTCGCATGGCCCGTTCGTAACGCTTCCCTTCATAGCGCCAATTATACCTCCAAGGCTTGTGAACACCCTGATAATGGAGAATTCCGGGCTCCAGGGCCGCTTCCACCGCCTGCCGGGGCGTCACGCCGCGCCAGAACTTCTCTCCGGGATTATTTTTCAAAATGCGCCGCGTCAGCCCGTCATGCCAATTCCAGCGGGGATGCAGAGGAACCGTCAATTCGCACAAGGCGCCGTTCAGAGCGTCCTGGTCCGGGCAGGTAAGCCTGTCCCTGTGGCTGACGGCATAATCCAGCACGGCGCGCACCAGCCCCTTCTCCCGGAAAACGTCCACATTCATCAGCAGCACTCCGGAGTTGAAATACCCCGTGCAGTTCAGCGGCATGTCCAGCCGTTCGTTAAAATGGGAACCGGGCTTTGAAAAATTCTCAAACACCACTCCCACCGCCTTTCCGGTCAGGTCCGTGCGGAAAAGCTCCGTCAAATCCCGGCAAACCAGCACATCAATATCCAGATAAAGAATATTGCCCTTTTCCTCCTTCAGCAGCTCCGGAATAAACACGCGCCCCCAGGCGGGTACGGGCCACTGTTCGGTATGGGGGAAATCGTGCTCCTCCAGGATATTAGAAATCTCAATAAACTCCAGCCGGCAATCGAACGGAGCCGCCAGCTCTTCCAGCTTGCGGCGGTTGCCGGCATCAATGTCGTCGGAAAGCACGTAAACCTTGTAAAAAGTGTCCGGCCCCGCCGTGTTCAGCAAAGAAAAAACCGTGACGCTCAAGGGCAGTATTCCCCGGTTGTCACTGGCGAGGACGACGGCGAATTCATTCTTTTTCATGGGAGGAAACGGGTAGGGTCAATGGCGGAACAGTTGAGGCACTCTCTTGCGCATCTTCTTCCAATAATAGGAAAAGCCCAGGCCGGACTTCCCGGCCAGCCAGGATTTCAGCAATTTGGCTTCCGTGGCGGTCAGGCAGCTGTCATCTTCTTCCGGACGGTACAGGCCTTCTTCACGGAGTACGCGGCACACTGTCCGGGTAACATCTTCCTGCTCGGAATGAGGCGCATACTTGCGTACATTGCGCACGCACATCACCAACAACCTTAGAAAAGCCGTCCGGTACTCCTCCAGCAAACCTTTCTCTTTCCATTCCTTTAAAACTAATAACGCCACTTTCACATAATCCAAGGACTTCACGGAACAACCAGAAGCAAATTCGTCCGTAATGGAACCACTCCGCTTGCGATAGACGTACAACGGCTTGCGCACGACACAGGCACGTTTGCAGAATGGAAACGTGAGGTAATGAAAATAAATATCCTCACATAAAAATCCTTCCGGAAACTGTGTTCCGTATTGTTCCACAACGGAACGCCGCACCATCATGCCATTGGCGCCATGGTGAACCTTTCCAATGGTGGACGGAGTACAGGGGATCCAGCTCGCGTCCGGTTCCGCTACGTCTTTTGGCAAATAGAAATCTTTCTTCTCCGGCTCATCCTCATAAAAATAGCGGTAACCGCACACCACCCGGTCCGCAGAACAGGCGCACGCCGTTTCGTACATCTCTCTTAAAGCGTCCGGTTCCATCCAGTCGTCGGAATCCACCAGGAGAAGGAACTCACCCTCCGCATGCTTCATCGCCAAGTTGCGCGTACGGGAAAGCCCTCCGTTAGAAGGAGCGCTGACTACCTTGACGCGAGGGTCCCGTTCCTTCCATTCCTCAAGAATGGACAGGGACGCGTCCGTGGAAGCGTCATCCACACAGATAATTTCCAAATCCGTGAAAGACTGGCTGCAAAGACTCTGCAAACACGCAGACACATAGGAAGCCACATTGTAAACGGGCACGATAACGGAAATTTTAACAGGATGCGTCATGGCCATTCTTTCCGGAAAGATTCAGGGACAAATAGGGTACCAGCGTGGACCACACTTGGTCCACCGTGATTTCCTCAATGCTTCCCGGGGAAATCAGGTTCGTGATACGGCAGGCCGTGATGGCGGACTTGCGCGTCCGGTGGCAGAAAATGGCCGTTACGGGTACTCCGGAATAGGCGCACATATGCGTAGGGCCCGTATCATTGCCCACACAGGCCAGGGAGCGCAACGCCATCTGAGGAATATCCATCAGAGAGGACTTGCCCAGAAAACTGACAGCCAGTGGAGAACTGGAGGCGATGGCCTCCACTTCCTCGGCTTCCGCCCTGGTGCCAATCACTACGGACGCTATGCCCCGCTCCGCCAGACGCCGCGCCAGGGAGCAGAAATTCTCCACGGGCCAGCGTTTGTAGGGATGTGAGGGGGAACACCCCGGAATCATCAGCACATACCGTTCCGGAAGTTCGTCAAAATGCCGGCCCTCCCCGTGCATGAAGGATAAATCCGTCAGGACGCGCTCCAGCCGATATGGCTCCCTTTCCACCTTCCCCAGACGAAACCCTCCGTTTTTCAACAATCTGCGGCGTTCTCCGGAATTGCAGGCCACCCAATCCATATCGCGGTTGAGCAGAAAGCGGATGGCCGGATAATAGCGTTTCCTGGTTCGGGAGGATTCCTGGAGGTCATATACCACGTCAAAATTTCCCTTAACGATGGAACGGATGGCCGCCCAGGTGGCACCCAGCTTCCAGTACGGAACCCGGTCATCCACGATGAAATCGTCAAACACGCCCAGCTGCTTCGCCATCGGGACGAACATTCCCATCGTCATCAGGGTGATGCGGGCCTCCGGATGAAGCTCCCGGAGACGTTTCATCGTCCCCATGGCCAGCACCACGTCGCCCAGGGCCCCGTGCTTGATGATCAAAATGCGTTGCGCAGGCATGAATGAAAAACAATCCGGGGTTAAACGTAGCTGTCCTCCCGGTCCAGATACTTCTGCACGTACTGCCGCACGCCGTCTTCCAGAGAAGTCATGGGAGCCGAATATCCGGCGGTGCGCAGCCGGGAAAGGTCAGCCTGCGTGTAATACTGGTATTTGCCCTTGAGTTCCTCAGGCATTTCCCGGTAGCCGATTTTTTCCTGAAGGCCCAGGGCATTGAACACCGCCTTGGCCAGATCGTAAAACGAACGTGCCTCCCCGGAGCCCACATTGAACAGGCCGCTCACTTCCGGATGGTCCAGCAGCCAGAGAACCACATCCACGCAGTCCCCCACCCACACGAAGTCCCGGAGCTGCCAGCCGTCCCTGTAGTCGGGATGATAGGACTTGAACAGCTTGACCGTCTCATTTACTTTTACTTGGGGGAAAATGTGGGCCACCACACTCTTCTGGCCGCCCTTGTGGTACTCATTGGGACCGTACACGTTGAAAAACTTGAGGCCGGCATACTGGAGAGGGACCGTGCGCCCTTCCCGCACTTCCCTGGCCACCTTCCGGTCAAACAGGGCCTTGCTCCATCCGTAGGCGTTCAACGGCCGCAGCGCATTGACATGCTCCAAGGACGGATTGTCGTCAAACCCCATGGAGCCGTCCCCGTAAGTGGCCGCGGAGGAGGCGTAAATGAACTGCTTCCCGTACAGGGTGCAGAATTCCCACAAGTACCAGCTCAATGTAAAATTCGTCCGGATAATCAGATCCGCATCCGTTTCCGTCGTCGCGGAAATCGCGCCCATGTGAATGACGGCCTCAATTTCTTCCGCGTGCGTTTCCATGTAATCGAACATGTCTTCCGGGGGCACCACCGCGCACAACTCCCGTTTGGCTATGTTCTTCCATTTGTCGGAGGAGCCCAGCGTATCCACCACGACAATATCTTTTTTGCCGGCCTTCTCCAGGGCTGCGACAATATTTGAACCGATGAATCCGGCTCCGCCTGTGACAATAATCATAACAGAAAAATAGATAAAGAAGTTGTACCGCCTTCTTTTACCACAGCCTCCCTGTGCTAGGCAACTGCCATTTGAAATGTCCCAGAACGCGACTTTTCAACAAATTTACGGTTCGGGTACTCCAACTCCTATCCGGACAAGATGGAAATCCATGGGAATGAAACCGCCTCAGCATACTTATCATACTTTTGTCCCGGCCCCCGGACACGCTCCTCCTCGTTGGGAAATTCTTCAATGACCTGCTTTTCCAAAATTACCATTGACCACGGACTATAAATCCGTTACCCATAAGAAGCCTCTTTATGCCTCCTGACGTCTCCATTATCGTTCCCTGCTATAATGTAGCCGCTTACATAGATGTCTGCCTGGAAAGCCTGACCCGGCAAACTCTTCGCAGCATAGAAATTATCTGCATTAATGACGGTTCCACGGACAACACATGGAACTGCCTGCTCCGGTGGCAGGCGAAGGATGACAGAATCATCCTTCTGAACCAATCCAATGCAGGCGTTTCCACCGCACGGAATGCGGGGCTGGATGCGGCGCGGGGACTGTACGTAGGTTTTGCGGACCCGGACGACTATGCGGACCCTGAAATGTATGGGCGCCTTCTTTCCGGAGCGCTGGAACATGATGCCGACGTGGTGGAATGCGGAAATCATGTTTTTTCCGATACCACGGCTGAGCTGATCGTCTCCAGAAGAAGATCGCCCGCATGGAACTTTGAATCGGATGCGTCTCCCGCCAACTTCTTCCGGGATTCCGTCTGGGGAAAGATGGATATCTGCGTATGGAGCAAGTTGTTCCGGAGAAGCATGCTGGAAACGCACAGCCTCCGGTTCCACGCCGATCTGAAATGTGGAGGAGAAGATGAAACATTCCGCCTGACAGTCCTTCCCCATGCTTCACGCCTTCTGTTCATTCCGGACTGCCTGTATTATTACCGCCTGATGCGCCGGGACTCCCTTTCCAGACACTGCGACGACATTCCCCACTCCCAATGCGTCCAGGAATTCCGAAGGCTGCTGTACATCGTGGACTATTGGAAGGCACGCGGCTGGTTAAACGCCGGCCTGTTTGCCTACGGCGTGCGGAAACTCAAGCCCTTTTTCATCTCCAAGCATCCGCTCTTCAACCGCATGACTCCTCCGCAGAAGCGGATCATTCTGGCATGGTGGCATGAATTCTACCGGCAGGCCGGAGGCGATCTCTTTTTCTCCACCCTTTCCGGACGAGACAGGCAACTGGCCGATCTGCTCAATTCAGTACCTCCTCCTTCCAACGGCTTCAGCCGCATTTTGCTGCTGGCCGGGTCCTGCCTGCCGGGACAGAAGGGCAGGTATTATTCCTGCAAACGGGTCCTTTCCACCTACCTCTCTGATACCCGCTCCTTCTCCGGACTCCCGACAGCCTCTCCGCAAAGGCCTGATTGACACTGCTCCACCTTCCCTATATAACACAGCACATCAACTTCCCGCTTGATGAACCATTTTATTTCATTCGCAGACTCCCGCATGACGGACTCCCTGAACCGTCTGTGCCGGCAGGCGGAGGCCCTGGAGTTTTTCGATGAAACCACGTCGTTCACGGAACACGACCTTCTCCCGGAATTCACCAGCCGCATGGGCAAATACCTGACTCCCTCCTGCAAGGGATTCGGCTACTGGTCCTGGAAACCGTGGATCATCAGCCACGCCCTGCAGAAAATGAAGGATGGGGACCGTCTCCTGTATCTGGATGCCGGCTGCCACATCAATCCGGCAGGCATGAAACGCTTCCGGGAATATGTGGACATTCTGGACCGGGACAACAATGGCATGCTGGCATTTTACAATGGACAGCCTGAATACAAATGGACCAAGGGGGACATCTTCCGCCATTTCTCCATCTCTCCGGAAAATACCCGCATCACGCATAGCCAACAAATCGCGGCCGGACATGTCTTCATCAAAAAAAGCCCCAGGGCGGTAGAATTGATCCGGGACTGGCTCCATATCTTTTACAACCATCTGAATCTGGTGGACAACTCCCCCTCTGTCTCTCCCAATCTGGAGGAATTCGTAGAAAACCGGTACGACCAAAGCATTTTTTCCATTCTGTGCAAACTGCGCGGCGTTACTGCCCTTCCCTGTTCGGAGACTTATGCGGAAGACTGGGACCGACTGGCCTTGTTTCCATTCCAGGATAGGCGCGACATCAGCGTTTCCCCAACACAAAAAACCTGCGGGAACCTGTGGAGACGCCTCTTCCGCAAAACAGGTTAACGGATGTTTCCGGAACAGCCGGTCGCCAGTATCTCCCTATACAGACTCGCATAACGGGACGCAATCACAGGATAGGAAAACTCTCTCTCCGCATACTCCCTTCCGGCATGGCCCAGGCGTTTCAACAACTGGTTGTCGTTATATAAAAGCAGGCAATGGGCAGCCATCCGGTCAATATCAAACTGGTCT
Organism: Akkermansia sp. RCC_12PD; assembly: GCF_036417355.1. NCBI lineage: Bacteria > Pseudomonadati > Verrucomicrobiota > Verrucomicrobiia > Verrucomicrobiales > Akkermansiaceae > Akkermansia > Akkermansia sp. RCC_12PD. Next base: position 1,115,541 of record NZ_CP143889.1, read on the forward strand.
GCAATCAATCCGGTTTTCCCATCCAAACAGACCTCAGGCACTCCTCCCGTCCGGAAACTGACGGAAGGGACCCCGCAACTCATGGCTTCCAGACTCACGTAAGAAAGGCTGTCCTGCTTGGTTGGATTCAAAAACATATCAGCACCCTGATAAACCTGGGCCAGCTTTCCCATGTCCGCGAGAAATCCCATCCTTGTACATGGATAAGGCCATTCTGTACTGGAATCGTCATTTCCAAAAATCAATAAGTGAATATGGCGTGCCCCCTGCCTGTATAATTCCCGTAAAATCGGCATCACATACTCTCCGCCCTTGAAAGGGTCTTGCAGGTTGACAGCTCCAAAGGCAATGACAAAAGAATTTTCCGGCACGTCCAGACGCTTCTTCGCTTCCGCCTTATTCACGGGCGGAATAAAGACGGACGTATCCACCGGGTTAAAAATATGCACCAAGCGCCTGCCCTCAAACATTCGGCTCTCCCTGGCCATATCCAACAACCACTTGGATGGCGTGACAATGGTTAAATCAGGTATCCTGGCAAAATATTCCTTCTTCTTGCGGAATAACCACCCCGGCCAGCTCCCACAGCCTAAAATATGCCCGAGGCGAGGGCAATCTCCCCTGCAGCTATTCCGGTAAAGGAGGCATCCCATTTCCCCATGGCAGCCGCCTGTAACAGGCATGGTGTCGTGAAGCGTATACACGAGGGGCCTGCCAATCAAATGAAGACGGCTGAAATCCAGAGTGCGTCCGGCTATCCAATGAAGATTAACGATGTCAGCCTCCTCCATTTGATCTACACTGAACCCCATGCCCAAAACACTGTAAAAAGGAGTATTGCGATCGTAAGGCACTGTCAAGCGGCACATGCCGCGGGCTACCCACCGCTTGGCGGAATCCTGCATCCTCCGGTAGCAGGATCTTCTTATTTCCTTTCCAATCCCATTCCCCGCTCTCCGGAGGAGAAGATGGGAATCCGTTCCCTCTGCGTGCCGGTTCAAAGCGTCGTTCAACCGATATGGCATCGAACTTTCCGAAACATTATGGGAAATCTGTGCCACCTTGAAGGGAAATTCCATGACGCGTATCCTATGTCCTGATTTCAATAATACCGCAACTCATGTTTTTGCGCCAAATACTCCAGCATGTTTAAATAATCCCTCCACAGGGTTATTCTCTGCTTCCGCTTGGTCCGGACATGGCCCAAGGAACACCACATTTTCCACTGATGACTGCGCAGTTTTTTCCGAGTGGCTTCCAGAGACTGGCAAAACACCCTTCTGAAATGCAGCTGGAAAACCGGCATGTCAAAAGCTTCCTCCCACCACACGGCTCCATGCACAACGTGGGCAGCCACTCTGGAATGCACATCCCAAGGCTTACTCTCAATCAAATGAAGGATTTTCCAGGACCTTTCTTCATGGATGCGGAAAATATCGGCAAATTCCGTCCCCCTCCACGAGGCTTCATCCGGATCCCCCTTCAAATAAGGCTCAAACTGGAAATTCCATTCCACTGGCAAATGTTTGCAGGAACCATAAAAAGCAATGTTCAGGATATCCTGGTCGTGATTGAAGAACGTTTCACGGTTGAACAGCTCCATCAACACGGCTTCCTTCCCTTGTTCCCTGATTCCCTTCAAATCCAGGACCAGTACTCCGCTATTAAAATACCGCCTGATATCCCGAATGCCCAGCTCCTCAAGAAGCTGCCTGTTGGGATTCAAAGCAGTTTCCCCCGATGATAGAAATTTCAAAACGGAAATATCCGTTACCGCGCCGATGAGGCAACCGTTAAGATCCGTATGGTACAATTCCGCAATGTCCGCATTCAACAACACATCTACATCCAAGTAGATCATCCTGTCATATTCGGGAAACAAAGTAGCCAGCCACAACCTGTAATAAATGGAACATGCCACCCCATGCAAATTCCTGGCATTCATCTTTTCTTCCCTGATTTTAACCATGGATTTAAAATTCAAAGTTATATGAGAAAAAGAATCTACAAGGGAAGACAGGCATTCCATCTTCTCTCTGCTCATTCCGTCATGCATGATCCACAAATCATAGGAATACCCCGGATCGCTTCTGCGGCACAGGGAATGGATGGCTACGCCGACATAAGGAGCCCAACCTTCATTCACAGAAAAAATAACGGCTATATGATCTTTTCTACTGATGGTCATCCCGAGGGCAAAATCTACGGAACTACGAATTCGGTGTCAATTTTAATTTTTGAAAATAAATGATTTAACAAAAATAAAAATAGTATAATTTATGATAGCAAAATCAATAATCATCCATTTATTCTAAAAATTTTAGAATCCCGCCTAGTTAAGAGTCGGAGAATCGCATCTAATCAAATATTTTTACCGTTCCCGCTTTTCAGAGAAGAAGTTTAGAGGCGCATTCGTTTGTTCTCGCTTGATAGGAATGCTTTAAAAACAACACCTTTGACAATCTTAAACTGAAAAACCGTCAATCATGCATTGATACTTTTGCGCGAAAGGTTCTCTGAGATCTGTGAAAGTAAAGCTCATTTTGATCAAGAAAGTGTTAAGAGTGATGAAAGCTATTTTGCCGCCAGAAGAACGTGAGGCGCCCAGTGCCGCCAACTGGCATGCGGCGTTGAATTCCTGTTGCCTGGCAGGAGAAGGGCTCTTCCTTTCTCACTGAATGTCCTGAACATGCAAGGTAATCCGGGCGTTCGTCATCACCCGCGGCACTACCGGATTCGTAGTCCGACAAAAGAGGCCTTCATTCCTTCCGTTATGGAGGAACTGGATCGCTGCGGCCATAGGGACATTCACCTGCAGCTGTCCAGCAGCTGGCCAACCGCTACGAACGGTTGCTCCGGAGAAAAACGGCCCTTTGGCATTGACACGGAAGACATGCCGCCTACACTGGTCGGAGCCTGCCCTTCCCATTCATGAAAACGCTTAAAATCTCCTTTTTGCAATCCACACCGGACTTCGGGAAGGAAGGCATCCGGCACCTTCTGGAAGACAGATACCATATAGAGGAAAGCGATTCCGACTTTGATTACCTGATTGCCACACCGTGGTTTTACGTCAATCGTGAAGCGTTTTACGACTTCCTGGAGCGCTCGCCCGGCCATCTCACCATCATGTACGGCTGTCATGAAGCCATTGCTCCGGACTTCATGCTGTTTGACTATTACATAGGGGTGGACGCCATCCCCGCCAGCGAACGCACCGTAAAACTCCCCAGCCTGCGGCACCACCTTCAGGAAGTGCACGGGGCCAAGAAAGGACTGAATGCGGAAAACCTTCTCGCCGCCAAAACCGGCTTCTGCAATTTCATTTACGCCAACCGGAAATCCCACCCCAACCGGGACGCCATGTTCCACAAGCTTTCCAGCTATAAATTCGTCAATTCCCTGGGAAGCCATCTCAACAACACGCCGGGCGACGGCCTCCGGACGGGAGACTGGTACGCCTCATCCATCCGGATGAAAAAACCGTACAAATTCTCCATTGCCTTTGAAAATGCCTGGTACCCCGGCTATACCAGCGAAAAACTCGTCACCAGCATGCTTGCCGGCACCATCCCCATTTACTGGGGCAATCCTGACATTGGCAGGGAATTCAACTCCTCCTCCTTCATCAACTGCCATGACTTTCCCACGCTGGACGACGCAGTGGCCTATGTAAAAAAGGTGGATGAGGACAACGGCCTCTGGTGTGAAATCATGTCCCGCCCCTGGAAAACACCGGAACAGGAAATCCTGTTTCTGGAAGAAACGGCACGGGAAACGGAAAAGCTCTACAGGATTTTCGACCAGGCGCCGGAAGAAGCGCACCGCAAGGGTGACGGTACATGGATCTCCTATTATCAGCGTTTTCTGAAACGCGGCCACAAAGGGCGCCTGGCCTGGCACAGCCTGAAATCCCGCCTCCATCAATAACGAAGAGCCATACACGACGCGGACTCTCTGCAAACAGCCTTTTCATTCCTTCCTGCTATCCCTCCTGATTTTACGCGCCTTTCACCCTTATGAACAAATGCATCTCTGAAAACTTTTGTTCACCTTCTTCCCGGCAGGGCGGAAACTTCATTCACGGAACATACTTTCCCCACATCGACGGCCTGCGGACATTCGCCGTACTCTCCGTCGTCCTGTACCACTTGCAGGAATGGCTGTGCCCGGGCGGCTACACTGGGGTGGACATCTTTTTTGTCATTTCCGGCTATTTGATCGGCGGGGGCCTTGTTCGCAGTCTGAAAGAAAACTCCTTTTCCCTGACTTCCTTTTACTGCCGCAGAATCAAGCGCATCATGCCTGCCTACTTCTGCCTCATTGCGGTGGTGCTGGCCTTCGGCTGCTTTGTCCTGGACTGCGACGACCTGCGTTCCCTGGGCCGAACAGTTAGATCAAGCACGCTCTTCATCACCAACATTTATTTCAACAGAACCACAGGAGATTATTTCAGCCCGGCCACGGAGGAAAACCCCCTGCTGAATCTGTGGTCGCTGAGCGTGGAAGAACAATTCTACCTCGTCATCCCGCTGGCCCTCCTGTTCATGTGGAAAACCCGGCGTTCCGCCCTAATGGCCGCCGTCTGCGGAACCATGCTTCTTTCCCTGTGCGTAGCTACCTACCAAATGGACATGGTAGAGCAAAGCAAGGCCTTTTACCTGCTTCCCGGCCGTGCCTGGGAGCTTCTGGCCGGCTGCCTGCTCGCCCTGGCTCCCGCCGTGGCGGACAAAACGCGGGGAAAAGGGCTGCTGGCCCTGGCAGGATGGACCGGAATCCTCGCCCCCTTTGCCTGTTATACCTCCTCCACCCTCTTTCCCGGCTATACCGCACTGCCTTCCGTTGCCGGGGCCGTACTCCTGATACGCTACGGCAGTGACGGCTGGTCCGGGCGCATTCTGAAACATCCCGTCTGCACGGGTATCGGTAAAATCTCCTATTCCCTGTATTTGTGGCACTGGCCTGTCATCGTTTACTGGACCTACTGCCGTTTCAACGAGTGCGGCGTATGGGATTATGCGGGAATGTTTCTCGCCTCCTTCGCCCTGGCCTACCTCTCTTGGAAATTCGTTGAAATGCCCTTCAGGACGGCACCCGCGTTCTGGACGCGCAAAAACGCTTTCGTCTTCACTATGGTCGGCTGCTGCATGCTTGGTTTTGCCGGGGAATGGCTCAAATGGACGGACGGCGCCCGCAACTACTGGCATGTGGCGATCAACAACATGCCGTTTCCGGAATACTGGCGCGGACAGGCCTTCCCCCCCTCGTTCGGCATCACGCCGCCGGACAAGGCCGTGGTGGAAAAGGGAAACCTGATCCAGTCCCATCACCCGGAGCTCGGCGACGTAACCGGATATCCCCTTGTCAGTCTCGGCAGGGAGGACCTCGCACCGGCTTTTCTTTTGATCGGAGACAGCCATGCCATGGCCAGTTCTCCGGGGTTCGACTCCGCCGCCAGGCTTCTGCACAAATCCGGCCTCTTTTTCCGTGCCCGTCTATGCCCTTTGAGCGGCATTTCCAACTCTTCAGAAAGCGGTGCACTGGCCCAGCTGCGGCTCATGTACCCGCATTGGGAACACAACATGAACCTGATCCTGGACTGGCTGGAACACACTCCCCATATTCGCACCGTGTTTATCCATAACCGCTGGATCGAGCTTGTCAACGACCAGCGGGATGAACAGATGAAGCAGCTCGTCTTCCAGGGCCTGTACAATACCTGCAAACGCATCCGCCAGTCGGGCAGGCAGGTCGTGCTGCTGGGTCCCGTGCCGGAATGGACATTCGGGCCATGCAAACTCATGCGCCGCAACGCGTTGCTGAATTCCAACCGGTCAGACCGCCTGCTGGGCGGAGACTTCAATACCCGCCAGCGTCCCGTCTTCACGATGCTTGAACACATGGCTGAAACCGGACTGTGCCGGGTAGTCCTGCTCCATGAAGCCTTTCATAAAAACGGACAATGGATGGAGCAGGAAGGAGGCCACCTGCTGTACTGTGACGACAACCATCTCTCGCCCTACGGCTCCAGGAAAATGGTCGCCAGCGTCATTGACCGTCTTTTCCCGGAATGGGAGAACACGGCATCCAACTAACCTGCCGCCATTCGTGGAAAAAGGGCAGGCCCTTTGGCATTGACAAGGCAGGTGCTCCCCCTACACTACGGGCACGGTAGCGCTCCACGCCTCCTCCGTGTTCCGGAAATCCGGCGGCCTTCCCGGCCGTCTTCTTCAACACCAGCTCCATATGCAGGATTCCAGCAGCCCCATACGCATCAAGGTCATCAGAAAATCCACCAAGGCCTCTCCCGATGAAACCGACTCCCTGCTGTGGGACGGCTGCCTATTCTGCACGGATGCCGCCATGACGGACTACGACTGGGTGCTGGTGTACGACGAATTTCCAAGACATGACATCGGCACCATCAGGAATGAAACGGAACCCCTGCTCTGTCCGCCGGACCAAACCATTCTGATCACGGTGGAACCGCCATCCATCAAGATATACAGCCGTGCATACACTCGCCAGTTCGGCACCGTCCTGACCACGCATTCCCCAACAGACCTTCCCCACCCCAACCACACGCTGGGCCGGGGTTGCCTGGAATGGCTTTATATCAAACCCATGCAGGAAATCCTGGATCAAAAGGAATTCCCCAAGACCAAAATGCTTTCCACCATCTGTTCCGCCAAGCAGCACACGCACACGATGCACAAAATGCGCTATGACCTTACGCGCTACCTGGCGGACAGACTGCCTGAGCTGGACTGGTTCGGGCACGGCATTCGGGAAATAGACAACAAGACCGTCGCCATGGACGACTACAAGTACCACCTGTGCGTGGAAAACCATCTGGAGCCCCATCACTGGACGGAAAAGCTTTCGGACGCCTTTGTTGCCATGACCCTCCCCTTCTATGCCGGAGATCCGCGTGCCACGGAATGCTTCCCGCCGGAAAGTTTCATCCCAGTACCCATCAACGACCCCGGAAAAGCCTTTGAAATCATCCGCAAAGCCATGGACGACGGCGAATATGAAAAACGCCTCCCCGCCATCCGGGAAGCACGCTGCCTGGTTCTGGAAAAATACAACATGTTCGCCCAGACAGCCACAGTCATCCATAACCATCGCGGAACAGGGATCGTCCGGCCCGGAGCCGTCCTGAAGGGGCGCCACGTCCTGCGGAAAAACCCGGTCAATGCCGTCCGGGAATTGATCGACACACTGGCTTACAAAATCCGGTCCCGCAAAAAACGTAAAATCAGTCCCCCGGCATAACCCGGATCCCGGCTGTAATTTTTTACAAAAAGCCGTGTTTCTTTACCAATAAACGGAGCTGCTGGCAGGCATTCGGGAAATTGCCTTGCGGCAGGCGGAGCGCGCCGCCTCAGAACGGTGGTAGGACTCCCCGGGCGAACTTTCCCCCTGGTATTCCGCCAGCTTTCTGCCATTCAAATCATGCACGGTGACCGTGACCTTTGTCTTGTATCCCGGCCGCGTATCAGGCCCCGCAGTAGGGAAAAAGTAAAGGCCCTTGCGAATCAGGGTATGTTCTTCCGCCGTCTTGTCGACGGTAACGATGGCCCCGTAATTCCCCTCTCCGGGATAGATGACCCGGAAACCCTTGGCAGACAGGCCGGCCATAGCCGTATCCCTCATGTCCCAATCAGAGCACTGGACGCTGATATTGTGGTAGGTGGCGCGGCGTTCGGCAGCGGCGCGCTGGTTTTCCTCCATTTCCTTGGAAAACTGCGCCCATTCCTCCGCCGTACAGGCGGTCAGCAAAACCAGCATGCCGCCGGCACACCATCTGTTCCATTTGCCGTATTTCATCGTCCTAAAAAGCCCGGTTCCCCTCCGGCCTGAACATATTTCAGGCCGTTCACATACGGAATCCTGTGAATGAAAGAAGAAAAGACATCAGTCGGACTTGCGGGAGCCGTGCTTCCTGGCTTCCCGCTCCTCTTCCTTCTGCTTCTTCAGGTCTTCCTTCATCTTGGCCTTCTCTTCCGCATCCAGCTTGCCGTCCTTGTTGGTATCATATTTTTCCAGCATGGCGGCTTTCTTCTCTGCGGAGGTCATTTTTTTTGGGGCGTCTTCAGCAGCCATGGACGGCAGGGCAAACATGGCGGCAGCGGCAATAAACAAATACTTCTTCATAATAAAATGAAAGGCTTTTATAACTACTCCTGTTTTACTCCCGGACCGCGGCCTTGTCTCTCTTTTTCTCGCAAAAAACGGAAAATCCCTGCCATACTTCTCCGTTCATGAACACCCTACGCCTTGCCGAACGGGAAAAACAGGGGAATTACGACGATCATCACCAGTCCCATGATCACCTGAAGCGGCACGCCAACCTTTACGTAATCCATGAACGTGTACTTTCCCACCGGCATCACCAGGGCATTGGGAGGCGTGGAAAAGGGAGATGCGAAACACATGCTGGTACCCACGGAAACCGCCAGCAGCAGCGGATAAGGGCTGATTCCCATGCTCACGGCGGACTGCACGGCAATGGGCGCCAGAAGCACCGCCGTAGCCGTATTGCTAATGAACATGGTCAGCAGGGACGCCGTGAAATAAATGCCGGCCAGCAGGGCCAGGGAACCAAACCCTCCCAGCCCCGCCACGAGACCATGGGAAATGGCTTCCGACGCCCCCGTTTTTTCCAGTGCCAGGGACATGGGCAGCATGGCAGCAATGAGCACGATGCTTTCCCAATTGATCGTCTTGTACGCTTCCTGCACGTTGCGCAGGCAGCCGCACAACACCATGAGGACGGCGGCAATTAGAACGGCGGCCACGGCCGGAACCCAATTGAATACCATGGCAACGATCATCAGGATCATGATTCCCGCGGCCAGGGGCGCCTTGTGCGTCAGCGTCACCTTGGAAGCCTCCGCCAGGGGCTGGCCCACCACCACCCATTCAAACGTTTTCTCGCTTAGACGCGCGATATCCGTCCACGTTCCCTGAATGAGAAGCGTATCCCCATATTGGAGCTTTACGTCCTTCAAATTGTGGAAAAGGTAATGATTATCCCGCTGGATGGCCAGAATGTTGACGCCGTACTTGGCACGGAGCCCGGAAGACTTGACCGGAGTATTGATCAAGTCGGAATTGCGCATCAGCAACATCTCCGCAATGCCGATTTCATCAAACTTCAACTTGCTCCTGAGTACGGAATCCGTATCTTCCGGCGTCTTCCGGTTGATCATCACGGCTCCGAAATCCCGGGCAAAACGGTCCACATCCTCAAACTCCCCCATCACGTAAATCACGTCCGCCTTCCTCACCCGCGTATCGGACCCCGCCATGGTCTGGCTGACCGTCTGCAGGAAGGAATGGCGGGCGGAGTGCCTGCGGCGCACCTCCACAATGTTCACATGGTAGCGGTCCGGAATATGCAGGTCGTGCAGGGGATGCTCCGTTAACTCGGAATCTTCCAGCACGCGCAGCCGGTACAGGTTGCCGATGATCTGGTATTCGTCTATCAACTGGCTCAGGGATTTTCCTTTGGCCTCGTATTGCGGTTCCTCGCCGCGTTCTCCCAAAAACTTCCTGCTCAGGGGAATCAGAACCAGAACGCCCGTGACGATGCACACGATGCCGATGGGAGTGAAAGAAAAAAAGCCCAGCCCTTCCAGCCCGGCTTCCTGAAGCTGGTTGTTCACCACGAGGTTGGGAGGCGTGCCGATCAGTGTCAGCATGCCCCCCATGCTGCTGGCGAATGCCATGGGCATCAGAAGGCGGCGGGTTTGAATCCCTCCGTCTGCCGCCAGACTCACAAGAATGGGCAGCATCAGCGCCACCGTGCCCGTATTACTGACAAACGCGCCTATCCCCGCCGTCACGAGCATTGTCAGCACCAGCAGGCGCAGTTCGCTTTTCCCGGCCATCTTCACAATCCTGCCGCCTATCATTTTGGCAAGTCCCGTCCTGAAAATGGCGCCGCCCACCACAAAAAGTCCCACCATCATCACGACGATGGAGTTGGAAAATCCGGAAAGCGCCTGCTCAGGGCCCAGGATTCCGAACACCATCAGGCACAACAGGGAGCACAAGGCGACAATATCCGAACGAATTCTCCCTTGGACAAACAGAATGGCCGAGACTCCCAGAATAATCAGTGTGGTCAACATATTAAATCAGTGCAGCAGTTGGAAAAGGGAGCCCTTTCTAACATATCCGTTCCCTCCTTGTCGACCAGCCCAGAAGTCATCCATGCGGCATACTCCTGGGCCTTCCGCCGGAATCGCAGCGGTTTTGCTGAAAAATCCGGCATTCCGGAATGTTTCACGGAGCAGCATTGCCAAACTTTTCCCTTTTAAAAGTAGCTGATTGTAAAATCACTAAGGACAATCGACATATCGGCGGATTCATGGCGGACGGCTTTAATGAGGTCGCTGCGATGAAAGCTTCGAATGCAGGGATCTCCGTGGATACCGCTGTGAACATCGCCAGGGAATCGGCAGATGTCATCCTGCTGGAAAAACCTGATGGTTTTGGAAAACGGCAACATTTGCCGCGGAAATCCTTGCTTCTGCCAGGGGGTATCTTCAAGAAGCCTCTTGAAGCCATCACCGCCGTGAAAGACGGGAAAAGAAGGAGAAGGAAGAAAAGGAAAGACCCTGCATTGTTACATTCATGCAAGGCTTGAAAAAAGAAAAAGTGGTGGGTAGAGAAGGATTCGAACCTTCGAAAGCGAATGCTAACAGATTTACAGTCTGCCCCCTTTGACCGCTCGGGAATCTACCCACTTGAAGTGATGTGGGCCGAATGTATAGACTTCCTCCGCGCTTGGCAAGTTTTTTTTCAGTTAAGCCGATTCCGGATGGAACAAAAACTCATGGCCTTCCTACAAATCAGCCACATATACCGGAGCACGGCTGTCCAGGGAGTCCGTCTCCAGTTGTTCAAGCTGAGGGAAAATATTTTCCATGCTCTCCCACACCGCGGGAATGATCTTGATTCCGGTCCCAAAGCGGGCGGCAATCATCAGGGCATCGGACGGACGGGAGTCCAGTTCCACCAGCTTCTCCATAACTTCATTGACGGCTTCCACCGCTACCCGGGCATAAAAGACTTCATCCTTGCGCCCGTTAATCAACACCAGCCTGACCCGGCACTCCATGGCGGAGAGCAGGTGCGCCAGCAGGGAGGAAGTGTCCGGCCTCGCCGGGCGTTCCCCCTTCAGCGCCTGTTCCAGGGCCATGCCGTCCGGCAGCTCCATGAAAATGACGCCTACCTTGCCGGTAAGCGGATCACGCAGGCATACCCCCGCGCCTGCCCGTGTATAGAGCAGCGCATAAGGTTCCACGGTAATCAGCTTTTCTTCCGGCATGGCAGGCAAAAGTTCGGAAATTAAAAACCGGGATTGATGACCCGCTCCGTATAGCGGGTAGCCACCTTTACGTATTTTTCCGCCCACTTGCGGTTGTTAGCCTGGGATTCCGGTCCCAAGTCCTTGACCACCTTGGCGGGAGAACCCAGCACCAGGGAATTGGGAGGAATAATCGTACCTTTGGTCACCAGGGAATTGGCGCCGACCACGGACCCGCGGCCGATGACCGCACCGTCCAGAATGGTGGACCCCATGCCGATGAGGCATTCGTCCTCCACCGTGCAGGCATGCAGAATCACTCCGTGGCCCACGGTCACGTAATTGCCCACATAGCAGCCGTAATCGTCCGCCAAGTGGATGCAGCTATTGTCCTGAATGTTGGAATAGTCTCCAATGACGATCTTGTTGATGTCTGCACGCAGGGTGGTATGGTACCAGATGCTGGCATGCTCTCCAATGGTGACATCGCCGATCAGGTCGGCGCTGTTCGCCACAAAAGCGGTATCCGCCACTTTGGGCCAGAAGTTCGCGTAAGGTTCTCTTGCCATATGGGACATGTATTAGTTGAAGATAAGACAGCATTCCAGCTTAAAAACGTTCATTCCCCGGATATGCCGCAACCTGGGGCAAGAGAGGACGGCCCTCCGTTCCCGGCGGAAACGGAAGGTGCCTTTCCCACTCCGGCAGCCATCCGGGTCAATGTTCCTCCCTGATGCCTTTCTTGCTGTTTTTCTCCCGCTTTTCAGCGTCCTTCCGCAGCAAGGCGGCCTTCTTTTCATTGCCGCCCTTCTCGTAATATCCGGCAATCTTTTTCTGGATGGAAACTTCCTTTTTCACCTTGAAATAGTCGTCGGACTTTGTCCGGATGTACCTGTTGTAGGAGGATTCCGCCTCCTTGGCCAGCTGGAGTACGGCAGCCTGGTCCTCCGAGACATAGCGGTAATACTGCCCCATCAGGGCTTCAAATACTTCCGCACGGACGGCATAGTCCTTCATGGACTTCCGGTAAAGGGCCGCCACAGCCGCCTTGTCCCCTTTTTTGATCAGGATATCCGCCTGCCGCTTGATAGCGGCGGAGGTCAGGTCGCTGCGGCCTTCATCCGTTTCCTTTTCCAGTTTCTTCAGATCGCGGGCCACATTGCGCTTGTTGGTGGCGGCATCGCGCTGGGGGAAAATGTACTCGTCCTCCACGCGCGCAGCCATGGCCAGATAATCCGGACGAGAGCGGAACTTCCGCTTGATCAGGGTGACCAGCCTGTCCCATTCCTCCAGCTTTGTCCCGCTTTCAGGCCGCGCCATTACTTCAATCAGCCGTTCCCAGCCCAGGGGGCTGCCCGGCGTGTTTTCCGTAGCGGCTTCCAGCATGACTCTGACGCAATCCGGTTTCTGCATTTCTTCAAACAGGTCCGCCAGGGAAAGGTAATCCAGCGTGGCGTCCAGCCTGGCACCGTTCACTTTCCTGTCCATTCCCTGCAGAAGAGTGGATTCATGTTTGGACTTGCGGTTGTGCGGATGGGAGAAATGGCCCGTATTGTATCCGTAGCCTCCGTAGGACTGCCAGGTATCGTCCGCCGTCAGCAGGTTCACCCAGGCATGCGGTCCGCGGTTGCCGTCGCCCGTAACATATGCGGAAGGGATGCCGTTGCATTTGGCCGTGTTAACAGCAAAATAAGCCTGGTCCATGCAGATGCCGCCTTCATCCAGGATTTCCTGGAAGGAGTAGGTATTGTACGGGTCTTTGCCAAGCGCGGCGCGGTCCATGCGGTAGCGGATCATGGAATAGGCGCCTCCCCATCCCTTGCGCGTCAGGCGCACCTTTTTGCGTGCCCAGTCCATTTCCGACCGCGGAAGGCGGACATCCACGATGAACAGCAACTCGGACGGACTCAGCTTGGTGATGTCCGTCAGCAGTTCATGCTTCTCGTCCATTTCCATGAAATATTCAAATACCTGTTCCAGCGTCAGGGGCGTCGTGGAAATATTGCCGGAAGAGGATGCCCGCAATTTGGACGGACTGGAGGCAATACCGGGATGCAGCATGGCGCATGCCAATGCCAGGGAGGAATATTTGCTGCGGGGCATGGCGGATGTTTTCATCCAGAATTCGGCCCATTTCCTCAGGATGCCGGCCCACTGTTCCTTGGGGGTCTGCTCCCGCGCCACCGTACGCAGAAAGAGCTTTACGGGATTGGATTTATCCGAAAAAAGCCATGGATAAAAATACCTGGGGGTGCTTTCCATGGTATGCTCCCGGATGGTGTCCGGCCCCACCTTGCTGATGAGCTGGTACAGCTCGTTGGCGCGCATGAGCATGGGGCTTTGCTGGTACATGGTTTCATCAAATTTGCCAGGAGGAAGGCATGTGGGTGCTTTTCTGCCCCAGCCGGCGGTCCAGCGTGCCGATGAGTTCTCCATTCAGGTAAACCTGCGCGTAATCGTTGGCATTGGACAATTTCAGCGCTTCGGAAGGCCCCGCCGGAACGGCGGTGCTGTAAATGGCCATGCCCTGATTCTGGTTCCACTGTTCAAAGTAGGGCGGCTGCGGGAATTTGGAACGGAACGGCCTGGGCAGGTTCTCCCACAATCCGGCATGCACCTGCGGAGTGAACTCCGGTATCTCCATGGAAGGAATGTCCGCGGGAGGCTCCGGAACGGCCGCCTCCGCCGGCAGCTTGGCCAGAATGATCTCCCTCATCCGGGTATAATATTCGTTCATGCGGCCGTGTTCATCCACAGGGGAGCCGTAATCGTAGCTGGTGAGGTCCGGCTGGTATTGCCCCGGCCCCCCGTTATTGGCTCCCGCCGTGAAGCCGAAGTTGGTGCCCCCGTGAAAAACGAAGAGGCTGAAAGAACGCCCCTTGTCCATGAACCAGCGCACGTGGTCGACAATTTCGGGAGTCGGATTCCAGTTGCCTTCCCCCCAGTGCCTCAGCCAGCCAGGATACGTTTCCGAGGAGAAGACGGGGACGCCCGGATTGCACTTGTTGGCAATCTTCCAATGCCCGTCGTTCAATCCGGGGTCCAGCCCCACGGCCACGCCGGGAAGCGTGACTCCCTTCAAGTAATGTTCCCCGGCGCCGTCGGACGTGTAAAACGGTCCAAATCCCTTCCGGGTCCAGAACGTCTTCAGCCATTCCATGTACTTGGGGTCCTTGCGCTGATAACTGCCGTATTCGTTCTCCAGCTGAGTCATCAGGATGGGGCCGCCATTTTTGGCCAGAAACGGCTCCGCCACCCTGGCCACAGCTTCCAGATACCGGGCCTGGGCCTTCATGAATTTGGCGTCTTCCGTTGTCCTCAGTTTGGCCTTGGGGTCTTTCAGCAGGTAATGAGGCAGTCCTCCCAGGTCCCATTCCCCGCAGACGTACGGCCCCGGGCGGAAAAGCACCCACATGCCTTCCTCCTGGCAAAGTTTGAGAAACGCGGCCAAATCCCGGTTGCCGGTCTTGAAATCAAAGCTGCCGTCCGGCTGCTCATGGTCATTCCAGAACACATAAAAGGCGATTGTGTTCAGACCCATGGCCTTGGCAGTCCGGATGCGGTGCCTCCAGTATTCCCTGGGGATCCGCTGGGGATGCATTTCCGCGCCGCGTATCTGGAACGGCTTGCCGTTCAGCATGAATTCCTGGTTATCCTCTCCGCCGAACTTGAAAACGGCAGGGGTTCCCCGCGTGGGAGCGGGTTTCCCCACATTCAGAACGGCTTCAGGACCTCCCCACGCCAGGGCGGCCATTCCGGCTATCAGAGCGACGGCTCCCATGCATCCATGTTGCTTCATCATTCCGGTTTGTTACCTTTTTTGAAGGCGGTTGCCAATTACATTTTCCCTTCCCGTACCGCTGGAGCAAACAAGTTCCGGAATAATGTCATACATTCTGTTTTTTGCACAAAAACCGGAAAAAGTTTGTCTAAACTAATCGAGATGAAAACAATTGTTCTTCTGCGCCATGGGGAAAGCACATGGAACCGGGAAAACAGGTTCACAGGATGGACGGATGTGGACCTGACGGAAAAAGGGGTGCAGGAAGCGTATTATGCGGGCGACCTGCTGAAAGACAAGGGAATGGCTTTTGACCAGGCCTATACGTCCTACCTCAAGCGCGCCGTCAAGACGCTGAACTGCGTTCTGGACCGCCTGAACCAGGACTGGCTGCCGGTTGCCAAAAGCTGGCGGCTGAATGAAAAGCATTACGGCATGCTCCAAGGCCTGAACAAAAGTGAAACGGCTAAAAAATACGGCGACGAACAAGTTCTGGTCTGGCGCCGCAGTTATGACGTGGCGCCTCCTCCCGTGGCGGAAGACGACATGAACAACCCCCGCTGGGACCCGCGCTACAGGGAAGTGCCGGACGACGAACTGCCGCGCACGGAATCCCTGAAATCCACCATTGAGCGCCTGATGCCCTATTGGGAAGGGACCATTTTGAACTCCCTGAAAACATTGGACAACATCCTCGTCGTAGCCCACGGCAATACGCTGCGCGGCATCATCAAGTACCTGAAGCATATTCCCGACGAAAAGCTCCTTTCCCTGAACCTGCCCACGGCCATTCCGTACGTATTCGAATTTGACGACTCGCTGAACCTGCAGAAAGACTATTTCCTGGGAGATCCGGATGAAGTCCGCAGGCGCATGGAAGCCGTCGCCAGCCAGGGGCAGGCGTCCGGAAATACCCCCGCCACCTAACCCATTCCCGACATGACCGACCATCCCTGCCGCATAGCATTCTTCGACGCCAAGTCCTATGACCGGGACTCCTTCAACCCGATCAACGAACGCGAATACCATTACGATATCCGTTATTTCAAGGGGCATCTGAATACGGACAGTGTGCCGCTCACCCGCGGGATGGATGTGGCCTGCATCTTCGTGAACGACACGGCGGGAGAGGAAGTCATCCGTGCATTGAAGGAAAACGGCGTCCGGCTGCTGGCCCTGCGCTGCGCCGGGTTCAACAACGTGGACCTGGAAGCGGCGGAGCGCTACGGACTGCCCGTCGTGCGCGTGCCGCGGTACTCGCCTTACGCCGTGGCGGAACACGCCGTGGCCCTGATGCTGGCGCTGAACCGCAAAATCCACCGCGCCTACTGGCGCACGAGAGATGGGAACTTTTCCCTGCACGGCCTGATGGGATTTGACATGCATGGAAAGACGGCGGGCATCATCGGCACGGGCCAGATCGCCAAAATACTTATCCGCATCCTCAAGGGATTTGGCATGAATATTCTGGCTTATGATCCGTACCCGGACAAACGCTTTGCCGAGGAAACCGGCATCACCTACACCACGCTGGACAACCTGTACACGCGGTCGGACATCATCTCCCTGCACTGTCCGCTCACGCCGGAGACGGAATACCTGATTAATGCCGACTCCATCGGGAAAATGAAGGACGGCGTCATGATCATCAATACGGGGCGCGGCAAGCTGATCCACACTGATATGCTCATAGACGGCCTGAAATCCAAAAAGGTGGGATCCGCCGGGCTGGACGTGTATGAGGAGGAAGGGGAATATTTTTACGAGGATAAATCCGACAAGATCATTGACGACGACACCCTTGCCCGCCTGCTCTCCTTCAACAACGTCATCCTGACCTCCCACCAGGGTTTTTTCACAAAGGAAGCCCTGCACAACATTGCGGAAGTCACCCTCCATAACATCCGGGAATTTCTGGAAGGGAAAACGCTGGAAAATCAGGTGATTCTCAGCCAGTAGCATAAAATTCCCCCCTCTGTCTGGATGTTTTCCGGCCGCTTGCGCGTTTCCGGCTCTTCCTCACGGGGGATTTTACGATTTAGTTAGGCATGGACTATTTCCCATTGACAACTAATGGCATTTAAAGGAGAAAAGGGATACTCCCCCCTACACGATGAAACTGTTTTTTATTCTAACCTCATCCCTTTTTCTCTGCCTCTGGGCGTCCAGGCTAAATTCCCGGTGGAAGGACTGATCAAGACGGCCAGTAGCGGAGCCATTCAGGGCAAAGCCATTCTGATGAAGGCGGAAAACGCGGAACTGGCCGGCAGCAAGCTGGAAAGAATAAACTCCAATAAATTCATTGCCGGCATGGCCAAAAAGGATTCCGGCGCCAGTTGGAAAATCAATGTCCCCAACGATGGGGAATACATTCTTGAAATCTGGTACGTTTTTCCTTGGACGGCAAGCGCTTCCGCACAATATGAACTGCAATGCGGTTCCTCCCCCTCCTTCGTGTGGAAAGTACCGACCAACGGCGGAGGCATCAATGACGGAAGCATTTACCATCCGGGGAGCATGAAGCTCACCAAGGGGAAACAAACCTTTACCATCAGGAAAAAAGGAAGGGACGGCATCTATGTCCGCTACATCCGCCTGATTCCGACAGACATTTTTCCGGTGGTGCAGCCGACGGCGGGAGGAAAAATCATCCTCACTCCGGAGAACTGCTTCATCTCCCACGCACAGGCCAAGGACCTCGGAAAATTCAATGTTTTGTCTCACTTCAGTTCCGTCAGCTGGGACATTGAGACGAAAAAGGGAGGCACGTACACGGTAACGACGGATTACGCCATAGCCGCGCCTGCCTCCACCCTTCTCAAGATAGGTTATTCCGTAAACGGCAACCTGGAGGAATTCACCTTCCCGGGAACGGGCGGCTGGACCAAATTTGCCAAATACTCTCCCGGCGCCATCACCCTGCTGCCGGGGAAATGCACGCTGACCGTGAAGGGAATAACGAGCGGCGCCGAAACAAAATCCATCTTGCTCGTTCCAGAAACCTGAACCAAGATTCCATTCCCCGGCCCATGAGACAAGGGCGCCGGCGTTCTGGGGAGACATGAACACCGCCTAACCCGGGGATGGCAAGGAAGTGTTCCGAAAAAGCCGGACAGACATCGGCCTTGCTCCCACCGGGAAGACGCCGGATACTGGCGGCCAGCATTCATGGAAAAACTGCCGACATCCTCCCGGTCCCTGCGCTACCTGCCTTTTCTGGTGGCATCGGCGTTCTTCATGCAGATGCTGGATGCCACCATCCTGAATACGGCCATTCCTACGATTGCGCGCAGCTTCCACACCCATCCGCTGCAGCTCCATTCCCTGGTCACCGCCTACATGCTGACGGTGTGCGTGCTGATACCGGCCTCCGGATGGGTCTCCGACAAATTGGGGTCGCGCCGCACCTTCCTCTTCGCCATCTCCCTGTTCACGTTCGGCTCCCTGCTCTGCGCCCTTTCCACCTCCGTCGCCATGATGACGGCCTGCCGTGTCGTCCAGGGCATCGGCGGGGCGTTCCTGATGCCTGTGGGGCGTCTGGTCATCCTGCGCTCCTACCCGCGCTCCATGTTCGTCAACGTCCTGAACATCGTGACCATCCCGGCGCTGCTGGGGCCCCTGCTCGGTCCCGTGCTGGGCGGCATCATCGTGCAGTACATCTCCTGGCACTGGATATTCCTGATCAACATTCCCGTGGGACTGGTGGGCCTGTGGGCCACGCGGAAGCTGATGCCGGACCTGAAGGCCGTCAAGGAACAGAAGTTCGACTGGCCGGGATTTCTGTTTTTCTCTGCTTCCGCTCTACTGATCACAATGAGCCTTTCCACGGAGGGAGGGTCCCCGGACAAGACCCGGATGGGGATTCTCCTGACGGCAGGGATTCTTTTCCAGACCGTGTACTGGGTGCTGGCGTTCCGGTCGGAAACGCCGCTTTTTAGCCCCTCCCTGTTCCGTATCCGAAACTTTGCCATCGGCATAGCCGGAAACATCGTCTGCCGCCTGGGCGGGAGCTGCCTGCCTTACCTGATCCCCCTCTTCTTCCAGGTGGTGCTGGGGTATTCCGCCCTTAAATCCGGCATGTCCCTGATTCCTTTGGCCGTGAGCAACCTTCTGGCAAAGACGGTGGCCCCGCGGCTGCTTGGAAAATTCGGCTATCGGAACATCATGGTCATCAATACTTTCACGATCGGGAGCCTGCTGGCGGCTTTCTATTTCATCGGTCCCGGCACTCGTGAATTCACCCTGCTGGCCATGCTCGCCCTGCTGGGAGCAGCCAACTCCATCCAGTTCACCTGCATGAATACCCTGACACTGATTGATCTGCCGAACGCGGACGCCAGCAGCGGGAATTCCCTGCTTTCCATGATCATGCAGTTGTCCATTGCCGTCAGCATCGCAGCGGCTTCCTTGCTGCTGGACTGTTTCGGCGGCCATGCCGCCACTTCCGGGCCTGCCGTGGAATCGGCCTTTCACGCCACGTTCGTCACCATCGGAACGATTGCGGCGGCAAGTTCCTTCATCTTCGCCCTGGTGGACAAGGACAAGGGCAAAACCCGCAAAAAGCGGAAAACCGCATGACGGTGAGCGGAACTTTTCCTTCCGTTCAGGAACAGGAAACCTCCCCGCCCGTTTCAAGGGAACAACACTGGGCAAACTGCGCGCGCGACTCTTCCAGGTCAATCGGCTTCTTGTCCGGTCCCAGGGCCACGTAAACGAGTTCGGCTTCCGTGATCTTGGCCACGTTGTTGCACAGCTTGGTCAGACGCTCCGCATACACCACCACCCTCACCGTCAGGGATGTACGCCCAACCCTGATGATGTCCGTGTAAAAGGAGACCACATCCCCCACCATCACGGGGGCTTCAAAAGTCAGGCTGCTGACGGCCCGCGTCACAATATAGCGGCTCAGCGCATAGCGCATGGCCGTGCTGGCGCCCGCAAGGTCCACCTGGCTCATTACCCAGCCTCCGAACACGTCGCCGTGCTGGTTGGTATCCGCCGGCATGGGTTCCACGCGCAGGGCGGGCATGCGCCCTTCCGGGAGTCTGTTCTCCTCGTATATGGTGTCTTTCATTTTAGGAATTATTATAATTAACAGAAAAATGCTCGTATATTCCCCTCCGGGTGTAAAGAGAAAAAGGAGAAAGCGGGCTTTCCCCCGCAAAAGATCGTTTTCGTAGAATAGGTTCGTCCGGTATTCACAGTCTTTTGGCCGCCATGGGAGATGTGACCGTATTGGTTTGCCGCGTGAAGTATTGCGTCTTATCGGGCTTTTTCCTGCAATGATCTTCTTCCGGAACTTGTCTCACCCTCATGCAACAGGACCACCAGCCCAAGACAAAGGAAGTGGACGGCAAGGAATACCCCGCTTCCGAATTCGCCTATGTGCCTGATCCGGAAAAAACCTTCCACTTGGAAGCTCCCGATTTTTGACGCCCACCATGTAGGGGGCGCCCTGGCCGCCATGACGAGCGACTACCGCGGCAATCCGGTGGAAATCCCGGAACGCGACCGGAAGGCCGTCATGGAAAAGATCATGGCGCGCAGGGACCAACTGGAAAAAGGCCGCCGTTGAAATCCGCGAAATGCGGGGACGGCGGATTTATCAGGAACGGTATCCGGTCCTGAAAAAACAGGGCCCGCCATGAATCGCGCCCGTCAGCACGGCGACGTCTGTTCTGCATATCGGAAATACAAGGGATTCGACCCGCCGCCATAGGCGACACACGCAGACACATATCCGTCACCAGGGGTCGGAATCCCGGAAATGCCGCCGGTTAGTGGGTGATTACGGCCATTCCGCTGCCCGTCAAACATGAAGTATTCCGGAACAGTCTGCTGGATGCCGGTAAAAGCAGGCAATTCCGGCGGTGGTTTTCCGGACCTCTCCATTTTATCTGCGGAGGCGGGCAATTCCCTCATTTTTTCTGTGAAATCGCATGCATTTTTCTTTCGGATGTGGTAACATGCCGTTACCATTGCACGGCGTATCGCAGAAACGGGCTTTCCGGTGTAAAGACATTTCCGGCAGCAGGAAAAAATGGAGGAAAACACCTCTTATGTATATCCCCGGCGGTACCCTGCACATTCCATTCAGGCAGCATGTCCGGAGAAAAAATAAAAATATGCCTCTGGCTCTTCTGGACCAATCTGTTCATCGGTGCGTTCACCTTTGGGGGCGGCTACATTGTGGTCCCGATGATCAGCAAATATTACGTCCGGAAAAAACATTTGTTCTCCAAGGAGGAATTGTTGTCCATGGCCGCCATCGCACAATCCACGCCCGGAGCGATCGCCGTCAATCTCTCCGCCCTGGCAGGCCACCGCACCGCAGGGCTTCCGGGCGTGCTTGCCAGTTGTCTGGGCGCCGTCATTCCCTCTCTGGTCATCCTGTCCGCCGTGGCGTCCTGGTATGAGGCATTCAGCTCCAGCACTGCGGTGGAAGCCGTCCTGCGGGGGATGCAGGCGGGCGTGGCAGCCCTCATCGTGGACATTGTGGTGGACATGTGGCGGATGATTCTCCGCAAAAAATCGGCCCTGCTGAACGCCATGGTACCGGGGGCCTTTGTAGCAAGCTTCGTCTTTCACCTCCATATAGCCGTTATTCTGGCCGTATGCTGCATCCTGAGCCTGTGGCACGTCCGAATAAAACAGGAAAGGAGATCCGGATAATGCAGATGCTCTGGCAGCTCTTCAGCGCTTTCCTTCAAATCGGAGCGTTCAGCATCGGCGGCGGGTATGCCGTTATCCCCATGATCCGTGACCAGGTGGTCATTCATCACGGCTGGATCACACAGAAGGTGTTTACCGACATCATCACGATCTCCCAGATGACGCCCGGCCCGCTGGCCATCAACACATCTACCTTCGTGGGATTGCAGATAGCGGGCATTCCCGGTGCCATGACGGCTACACTGGGCTGCGTCCTTCCCGGCGTGGCGGCGGCGCTGCTGCTGCACCTTTTTTTCCAAAGGCATCGGCGTTCCCTTTACATCTCCGGCATTCTGGAAGGGTTGAAAGCGGCTTCCGTAGGCCTGATCATGTCCGCGGGCGGAACCATCCTGATGCTGACCTTCTGCGGCACCTTTGACTGGCAATCCGTGGAAAGGGTGGACATTCCCAGCTTCATCCTGTTTGGAGCCGCTCTGTTTGCCCTGAGAAAATGGCGCGTTAACCCCATCCTGCTGATGACTCTGACGGGAGCGGCCGGATACCTTGTTTACGGGCTGCGCTGAATCTCCGTCAATCCGCTCCTTTCTCCAAGGAAAAGGCATGGCGGCGGAAAAAACAGGCGGCCTTCTTCCCGGCCTCCATAGCTGAAAATCTGCCCGGCGAATTTGTGCAGATCACGGAAAAGGTACGGTTGAGCCTGTAATCCCAACCAAGGCACAATATTGTTCAACTTGGCAAAATCCTTGAAATATCAATGACATGGAACGCTTAAACAGCGTTTTCAATTGAACGATCGTCCGTCTTTCAGGCCTCCACGCCTATGGGAATGCATGCAGGCGCAGCAAGCCCTGCGCAAGGTCCGGCATCAAATTTGCCTAGACCTTCCCCGGCCCGCGGTATTCCCTTCTGAACATCACGATTAATGGAAAAATGAGCAGCAAAGACATTCACGACATGCAGGACCCCCGTCATCAATTCTATGACGGGAAATATGAAAAACAACAGCAGGAAGCGCCCGGCCTGCAATCTGACATGACCCCCGTTCCCGATTCCGGTGAAAAGAGCTATAAAGGATGCAACCGGCTGGCCGGCAGGAAGGCGCTGGTAACCGGAGGAGATTCCGGCATCGGTCGGGCGGCCGCCATCGCCTACGCCCGGGAAGGTGCGGACATTGCCCTGAACTATCTGCCGGAAGAGCAGAGCGACGCGGAGGAAGTGGCCCGGCTGGTGGAAGCGGAAGGCCGCAATATCGTCCTTCTTCCGGGCGACCTCAGCGACGAGGAATTCTGCAAAAATCTTATTCACGATGCCCTGGAAAAGCTCGGCGGCCTGGACATCCTGGCCCTGGTGGCTGGCAAGCAGGTAGCGACCGAGGACATTCAGGACATCACCACGGAGCAGCTTGTCAAAACATTTGAAGTCAACGTTTTCTCGTTATTCTGGATTGCCAAGGCGGTCCTCCCCCACCTCAAGCCGGGAGCCAGCATCATCACCTGTTCTTCCATTCAGGCCTACCAGCCGGGCAAAAACCTGATTGACTACGCCTCCACCAAGGCGGCCATCATTGCCTTCAGCCGCGCCCTGGCCAAACAGGTGGCCTCCAAAGGCATCCGAGTCAACGTCGTGGCTCCCGGCCCCGTCTGGACACCCTTGCAGGTAACGGGAGGCCAGTTGCAGGAACACCTGCCGGAATTCGGCCAAAAGACGCCTCTGGAACGGGCGGGACAGCCCGTGGAATTGTCCGGCCTCTATGTCTTCCTGGCCTCCCAGGAATCAAGCTTCATCACGGCTGAAGTCTTCGGCGTCACCGGCGGCATGCATTTGGCCTGATGCGGATTCCTTGTCCGCAAAAAAATGCGGACTGCCGGATTTCCGTCGGCGCTGGGTATTTCCAGTATCCACGGATCATAAATCTCTACCGGTTTCCCTCTCCCAACAGGGGGAAGGGAAGCCTTTACTTCTTCAAAAACGGCGCAGGGAGGATAATGAAGCGTGCTTTCTTTCCCATTTCAAACGGCACGTTTCCCGAAGCTCCCGGACAGAAAGTATTCGTCGGCCCTGGAAGAACTTTCCCTGTCCATCCTCCGGAAAAGAAACCGTACAAAATCATCGCTTTTCTTTCTTTACTCTGGGGTATCAAAAAATATGATTGTGCCTTCGTACGTTTCCCCCGCCGACTCTCTCGCGGCGGCGGCAAGCCTTCTCCCTGTAAGAAAACAACCCCTGTTCACGTACTTCCGACCATGAGCACCTCTCTCTCCAACGACGCCTCCCTGCTGGCGCCCAAGCCCCATTACGCCATTCTTGACGGCCTCCGGGGAGTGGCGGCCGTCATGGTCGTGCTGTTCCACCTTTTTGAAGGAAGCCTGAGCGACCGGGAATTCCATACCGACCAAATCATCAACCACGGCTATCTTTGCGTGGACTTCTTCTTCATGCTTTCCGGCTTCGTCATCGGCTACGCCTACGATGACCGCTGGGGCAAAATGAGCCTGTGGGACTTCTGCAAGCGGCGCCTGGTCCGTTTGCAGCCCATGGTGGTGATGGGGATGCTCATCGGCGGCATCTTCTTCTACTTCCAGGACTCAGAAATCTATCCGGCCATGGCCTCCACGCCCATGTGGGAAATGCTGCTCGTGATGACCATCGGCTTTACGCTTCTTCCCGTTCCCACCTCCATGGACGTTCGCGGCTGGGCGGAAATGCATCCGCTGAACGGCCCGGCGTGGTCGCTCTTCTTTGAATACATTGCCAACATCCTGTACGCCACCGTCGTCAGAAGGTTTTCCAACACCTGGCTCTCCATCCTGGTCTTTCTGGCGGGCTGCGCCCTGATCCACCAATGCTTCAGCCAGGGCAACAACATCGGCGGCTGGACACTGGACCTGGAACAACTCCAAATCGGCGCGACAAGGCTGATCTTCCCGTTCTTCGGCGGCCTGCTCCTGTTCCGCCTGGGGAAACTCGCCAGCATCCGGAACGCCTTCTGGTGGTGCAGCCTGATGCTCGTCGCAGCCATCTCCATGCCCCATGTGGGAGGCGCGGAATACTTCCGCCTGAACGGCCTTTACGATGCCTTCTGCATCATCGTCATCTTTCCCCTGATCATCTTCATGGCCGCCAGCGGACACACGAAAGACCGCTTCTCCTCAAAAGCCTGCAAATTCCTGGGCGATATTTCCTACCCCCTCTACATCACCCACTATCCCATCGTTTACCTTTACACGGCGTGGCTCTACAACAACAAGGTCCCCCTCTCCCAGGCGCTTCCCGTCATCGCCGGCACGCTCATTATCTGCATAGCCCTGGCCTATGCCTGCCTGAAACTGTACGATGAACCCGTCCGCGACTGGCTGAAAAAACGCGTGCTGATGCGTACCTCCAACCAGAAGTGAAGAAAAAGGAGGAAGCTTTTTTGGTCATCATCAACCAAGAATCGGCACAAAAATATTATGTTGGTACAAGCTATCTGATATTTCCACGGATTAACAAAATACCTGCGAAAGTTTTTTGGCTTTCAGTAACTGATCTATAGCGGTATACCGAGGCGCTTGAAGTGCTAACCTTTTATTATTCGCATCCAGCGGTATAGGTTTTATTTTTTTCAAATTTTTCACATACAGCAAGTATTTATTTGTATCCTGATATTTTTCCATAGATACGATTTCAGCATAGCAGGTGATTGCTGATACAGGAGAAACCTGGTAAATAGCTATATATTTTAACCGATCTATCATGGATGCACTAATACGTATTGCATACCAACGATTATTGCCAAGAAATTCTTTTTCAAATCCTTCTTCTCTTGCAGGTACGACCACGGTATTCAATGTCTCAGGCTTAAGGATTTTACCTTTTTCTATGACGTCCCTCACCTCTGCATTAAATGGAGTAAATTGATGAATGTAATCATTTCTATATTTAAATGTTTTAAATTCAACAATATCCGTATTAAGAGTCAATTGGCCAAGAACATTTTCCAATTCTGGAGAAGAGTGATCAATAACAACGACAGCGTTCAACGGTTTTTCAAAAATAAGACTTTCAAGAAAAGCATCTATATTCCTGTATCCTGCACGAAGAAAACCTGCCTCAACACGTTCTCTCATGCTTTCGTCTTTCATTAAAGCATCAAGCAGAAATTCTTTTATTTTTCTGCCACTGGCCTTATATGAAATAGCAAACTTTAAAAGCTGAGAACCGATGTGTTTATAAGGATCATGGCTGGATAATTCATTTTCAATAATGTGTAGCCTGGGTTCAACCTCAAGAGAAAAATCTATCAAGTATCCATCCGGAATTGTGATGATGCTTTCGCCGATTTGTTTCTTAATATCAATATAGATACTGTTCTCTCCAAAAATATGAGGCGCTTGTTCAATGACAGCCGATTCAAAATCTTTTTCCAGCAGATACTCGTGACAAACGTATAACTTGTTATTGTACAAAAGTTTTTCCATATTTTATAGTATTCTGGCGATTTTACTTTATAGGGAGCTCCCGGAATTTGCCAGTATAATCATTGGAGCACTATATTATCAAACTCTTAACAATTACTTCCCCATATGGGAAAATAGCCTTAAAAAGGGTTCCTGCCTATTCTTCCAGAATAGCTAGAAATTCCTGATAATCTCTGTAAATGTAAAACCATTCCGGCATCAGATTTTCTATTCCTGCCAAAAGAAAAGCCCTGCAAGCTTTTGGCTTGCAGGGCTTATTAATGGCTCCCCCGGTTGGGCTCGAACCAACGACCTAGTGATTAACAGTCATTCCGAATCGCTTATTCCATAAGAATTTATTGCCAATGGTCAGAAAAAAGTCAGAAAAAGAGATTCCTCTATGATCCGTTTTTAGTACTGTAATGAGCATGGGAAAGGTCTCGTCATACAAAACAGGTGACATTGCACAGGATATCTATGAGCGAGTAAAAATCCAGATTCCGGGCATTTACATCCTCCATCAACCCAAAAGGAAGAGCCCATGGTATATCCAGATCAAACGGGATTTTCCTGCCGGGGTGAAGAAGAATCATTTTTATCGTACTGTGGATGAAGCCATTGAAGCATATAATCGATTCGCAGATATCGTCGTCAGGCAAGAAGCAGAATTTTTGCTGACTCCAACAGAGAGACAAGCAATTCGCCTTTGGCGCAGACACCGGGAGAAGCGCATGCAGGAAGGTAAGAAATCACAAACGCTGGAGGAGGCTATTCGATACGCTATGGATGCGGAACATAAACAGGATATAGCCCGACGAACGATTGAAGACCTGTTCCACGAATATAGCCTTTATAAAGAAAAAGAAGCTGAAACCAAAAAGGGCGATACCGCCGTCAAGCAATGTCGGCGCAACCTGGCCGATACGAAAAGGATGTTGGATTTATCCGATGCTATTTACATTGATGAACTTGGTTCCGTAGAGGTTCTTGAAGAAGTCGAATCTCTCCTGCGTGATACTGTGGTTGGCAGAGATGGAGGCCTCCCGTCTCAAACAACCATCAAACATTACAGAACGGCCCTGAATACATTTCTGAATTGGTGCGAAAAGCGGGCCTATATCACGAGGAATCCGATAGCCTTGCTTCCCCCTATTCAGGCTGAAGAGCCTACCCGGGAATCCTATGCCCCACAAGAACTCTTATCCTTGCTTCACACAGCCATCGGTGTATGTCCCAAAGCTATTCCCTGGTTGATAACGGCAGCATTTATGGGAGTTCGCCCTAGAGAGTTGACTCGTTTGACATGGAGAGAAATAGGGCAAGCCCTTGGAAACGGTTTCCTGAAAATAGAGCATGTTAAATCAAAGACCGGCCAAGACCGGCTTATCCCCGTTGATGAAGCATTCCGTGCCTGGATGACATGGTGGCTTCAGAAAAAAGGCAAACAATCGGGCTACCTGCTGGCGGGGGATACGAGAGAGCAACGGGAATGGAATCAAGGCCGGGATATCATGGCGTTAAAAGAAGCAGGCATTGAATGGAAAAAAGATGGGCTACGGCATTCTTACGGGACCTACATGTGTGCCATTGAACCGAATACTTCAGTTGTTGCCAAAGCCATGGGCAACAGCGTGGAGATTTTGCTTAAGCACTATGTCCAAGCGAGAACAGACAAGGAGGGAGAAGGCTATTTTGCTATCCGACCCAACCTGTAATTTGCCTGAAATGAGTCAGATGATATATTAGTTTTTTCTACTAGACTTCTTTTTATGTCTTTTATCTCGTCTCAAGGAATATTTGTCTTTTTTTGAATACTTAGAATCAGATTCCAACCAGTCCAATCCCCATCTATGAAGTAAATCTCGGACTTTATGGCTTCTTTTTTCTGGAAAAAGAGTCCAAAAAGCACTGTGCTTTTCAACAATAGTTCTTACATGACTTATTTCATTTGCGGGAGTCGAATAGGGTTGATTGGATCTTGCATACGGATATCGCTTAAGCCATAACTCAACGAACATTTTCTTCGTTAGACGTTTAGTGCCTGCTAATATTTCCTGAAAGTGCGTATACAATAGTTCTGTAAGAACACATCTTATTGCATGCCATTCCGCCTGATACCGTTCTTTGTTAGAAGGATTCTCAGAATCTTTAAGTGGCAATAAAGCCAATTTGTAAGTTGCTTGGTCTGGACAACCAACTTCTATTGGAATCTCATCATTATAGTCAGAATCGTCAAGGTTAGAACAAGCCCAAAGTCTCAGTTGCTTAATCTTATTCTGCGGTATTTTGGCCAAAGAATTACATTTGTTTTGTAAATCAGCAAGAAAATCTACTTGTTCTTGAATATCAGAAGTATCATTCCAACTGCCAGTTGAAACAAATCGCCTTGCTGCATCTTTTTTCTGTATGTCTGGCATATCTAATAATGACTTGCCTATAGATAAAAGTAGCCCACATTGCTCAGCGACCTGACAGAAATTCCCTTTTTTAAGATCCTCTGCAAACGAGGAATAGGCAAGGCTTTGTTTGTCTAATAACAAAGAATCGACAGGAAGATCTTCCTCTTGCGATAAAAGATTTTCGTAGTTGGTTATACCCTCTAAATAAGTCATGAGTAGAAGTTCCCTAACGATAGGGAAAATTTGTCCATTCTTATCAAATAATGCCTCTGTATCGTTCCCCTTATTTCGGTCTACTAGTTGCCTAGAAATATAGAATTCTCGAATCTTGGCAGGTGGCGGGCTAAAAAAAACAGATAAAAGTTGTACCTCCCCATCTTCAGGGGGAGGAGGCTGGTGGTAGGAACATAAAATCCTAGTTCCGCCCGTTCCGCCCAGCTCACATCTCCTGTTAGGCCATGGAATGAAGCACCTCCTGCTATCAGAGTTCATGGATATCACTTTCATCTATGATCAGCAGATGGGCAATATTTTTTATCACTATTTCCATGTTAACGCAAGTTGTTCATTATTAAATTACTATGGAATACATCATTCTACGTGCTCCTCCAACACTTAATACAGGTTTCCGGATAACCGAGAAACCGGTAAACCATCCTTGTCCCCCGCAGGAAATAACCGGGAAGACAATATCAACAATCAACTCCGACAAAGAAGATGAGGAATGAAGAAGGAAACAAACATCGAGATATGGACGGCATTGCCCATATCATGGATAGGGCCGAACTGGCTCAACACTTGAAGATCTCGACCAAGAAGGTAGACGAACTCGTAAAATGCGGACTTCCCTACTTTTTGGTCCAGAACAACCGCCGTGGTGGAATCAAAAGGTTCCGCCTTTTGGATGTCCACGCATGGCTTGACCGCCAAACCGAATTGGCAAAATAAGAAACCCCGCCCGCGCATGCTGCAATCAGGCGGAGTTCCAAGGATGGGTATCCTCGAATATCCTACCAGATCACAGCTGCCGGGCAACCACAAAGAACACAATGTTTATTGACTATCAAAACATCAAGAAAGACCTGACAGCATTCAACGCTACCTTGGCTCGCATCTATAAAGAAAGAGGGCGTAGTCTGTACCTCAACGAACTCTATAGTAATCACCCAGGGCATCAGCAGACCGTTTGTTGTCCCATTCATAACGATCATAATCCATCCTGCTCTTTCAGCGTCATGGAGGACGGAACTATTCTGTTCAACTGCTTTGCTTGCGATGCAGCAGGAACAATTTTCGACCTGGTGTGCGCGCACAAGCAATGGACGATGCAGGAAAATTATTCCGACATTATCCGTTTCATCAAGGAAAGTATGCAGTCGGATAACGATTTCTCCGCAATTCCTGAGTTACAACCCGCAGTTAAGGCTGTCATATCCAAGGAAACACAGCCTCTAACCAATATTGAGGAAATGGGATGTGAAAGCCTTCGTATGGCTATTTTCCTAGAACACCTCAAGGTCCAGCGAATGGCGCTTATTCTTGGTTTCGCTGAAGAAACCCTGATGTACATGGCCGCCAGGCCATGGTATGCATTAGGCTTAAGCCCGGAAGGAGGGCTTTGCTTCCTCTATACAGACGAGAATGGAAAGTATATCGGAGTCAAAGCTCGCTTGAAAGAACCCTGGGCTACGCACTTTGGATTCAGTATGAATGGGAATCCTTACACCATTCCCGGTCCTACTGACAGCCCTTTCATGAAAGTTTGCGGGACAGTAACCATGTGGGGCATTCATGCCATCCCTGGGTCTACCCACTGCATTATTACGGAGGGAGAAACCGATGCCATCGCTGCCATGGATGCTATTCTTCACTCGGGCATGCCTGAAAAAGAGTTCCCTGCTATCGTCTCCATTAACGGTGTGAAGAGTTTTAATCCTGAACGGGCGGAATATTTTCGAGGTAAGCATGTCCTTTTGGCCTTTGATGCAGACGAGGCAGGAGAAGAAGGGAAAGCCAAGGCGACGAGTCTCCTGGCAGGTATTGCCGCTTCTGTTCACGCTTTAATATTGCCCAACGGTAAAAAGGATGTTCGAGAGGCCAATATAAGCCACCAGAACTATTTGATCGGGGAGATTCTTTCTTTCACGGCGATCGGAAAGGAGGTTATCTGATCATGCAACAGCTCATTCCGCCCAGTGAACCACAGCGCCCCGATATTTCGTTCCCAACGGAACTATTGCCGGAAGTTTTGAAAAGAACCGTCCAAAATATTGTCGATGCTTTTCGCGTACCGGAAAACATTGTAGGCGTCCAAGTTCTTGGCCTGCTCTCGGGATGTCTCGGGAAAGTCTATTCCCTGCAATTCAATGGAAACAGGGTCCGATCCAATCTGTTTTTCCTGATTGTTGAAGGCTCTGGAGTAGGAAAATCGCGTCCTATGGATTACCTGAGAAAAGTCATCACAGAAATAGAAACAGCCAGGGAGTATTCCCTGGCGACACAAAAATCTCTGTGGAAACGGGAAAAAAAGAGGCTCGATGAACAATACCGCAAACTGGAGGACTCAATGCCACGACCATCTCCGGATTTACAGGAAGAGGCAATGCAAGAAAGAGCCGACCTGTTACTCAAAATTCATTCTCTGGAGCGGCGGCTTGCCTGCCATGGTGATATTACCATTGAAGACATTACCCCGGAGGCTTTAGTCCAAAAATTATCCGATTCACCAGACCAATCCTTATTGTCAGCTTCATCCGAAGCTCGTGAACAAGTCAAGAAAGTCATGGTGGGGTATGGCGGTAACAATCTGTCAGGAGAAAAACCATATCTGGCCGGCTTCAGCGGCGATGAGATCAAAACAGACCGTATCGGGCGATCGGGAGACCGGGTCAACAGTCCATGTCTTGCCCTGGTATGGGCAACCCAATATGACTCCATGGAACAAGTCCTGGGGGATGAAGGAATGCTTCAATCCGGATTCATGGCCCGTTGCCTGGTCTCCTCAAGCTTTCGAGATCTGGAACGGGGACAAATCGTTACCTATGAGCCAAACAAAAATCCGGACCCCGACCTTAACGGATGGAACGCCCTGATCAAAAATATTTTAGCCCGTCGACCCGTAATGGTTGATGAATCGGATACGATTTCTTTTGTAGAAGCTAAAGTAGATAACCCAGAACTGGTACTAAATGCAATTTGTGATCTGAAAGCCCTGTGTGTGACGTATCATGCTGAAGTAGAACATGAGGCACGAATCATGGAAATAGCTTACCGCTTGTTACTCGTACTGGCTGTGGCAGACCAGCCGGATAAGCCTGTCGTAACAATCGACCATGCCCGTTGTGTTCGCGAACTTGTCAGACATTTCCTCTCATGCAGAAATCGTTTGACGGGCGACTCCTTCCATGACCGACTTCGTACATTACTGGGATACATTTACAAGGAGGCTCAGAAGAAAAACTGGCCCTTGAATGGAAAGGCTCCCATACGCAGCGGACAGATTACGCGGTCAGGCAAGGTTAAACTCGACGACATCAAGGAAATGGCCCGCTTGTTCCCAGGTGACTTGCGCATCGAAGAAACGGATCGTTGCGATTCCTTTCTGGTGTACCTCCTCCAGAAGGAACTCCGGGGTTGTTGAAACGGAAAAATATGACATAACAAGCTATGAATGAATAACTACAATACTCCGTTTACTACAAGGGAGATACCATCTATTATATTATTTCATATACTAAATATGAATTTATCCAGGTTCCCCCCCTTCGTAGTTCAGGGAGTTCTGTAGTTGTTCATTATCAATAATCAAGAAAGACAGCAATATTTCTGAAGGTTGGACGGTGTTTCTTAAAAAACGCCGTCCAACTTTCCATTTACATTCAGGAAAGCCCGAAAGGCATATAACGGGGGAACTCCCGTTCCAGCTCTTCCGGCACCGTGATCTTGAAATCGGGGACGTACATTCCCGGTGTGTGCAGAGAATATATGCTATTCGACAGAACTTTCCGGACAACCGAGTCCCGGGTACAAGCCCATGCCCAATCCCGCGACACCTTGGAGGCAAGGTAGAAGAACCAGCGCTTGACCTTTTCCCTCTGGCAGCATTCCAGAACCTCCCCCAGATCATCCATGTCCATTTCCTTCAGTTGCTCCATGGCCCGGATGATGATACGGCAATCATCAAGATTCCCGATCATGTCAATGCTCTCAAGCAATGCCCGGGCAGGAGTAGACCAGTACAGTCCGTCACGTTCGATGATACCGCAACATTCATCAAAAAAGTATTCGTCGTTGAATATTCTGCATGGAACTGTCTGAATCCGCCCCGAATAATTAAAAGCATTCGGATACTTTCCTGCTTCCCGGTGATCAAACAATTGTATTCGCTCCGGTTCGGGAGCTCCGAGCAGAAGGTGCAAAATGGTTCGCCCACCTATGTGGCAACTCTGCGATTCTTTCTGGAATGTTTTCAGCGCTTCATACAGACAGAGAGGAACGTGACGAGCCCAGACTCCGTACCCGTAATGGACAAGAACACCTTCTTTCCCGGCACGGGTCAGATCCTGGTTGGTAAAGCCTCGCTGCCTGAGTTCCTTCGTCGTCATCACGGCATGGACAGGCAGCTGGTTCATTTTCTGCATTTTCGTCATCTTCATTATTGTTCCTGGTTGGAGGTGAGGGGAATCGGTTCCCGGGGGATGTCGTTCATGTTGCGGTTCAGAGCTTCCGCTTTGTTCCGGGCAAGTTGTTCCAGCTCCTGCTTCATCGTATCCCCGAGGCTGATCAGTTGACCAAATCCATCGGGCTTGACCTGATGCGCTGCATTGACGGCGACCTGTCTGATGACAGGACCCAGGGGATGCCGGGAGCTGTTGGCTATGCCCATTCCGGTTGCCATGGCGGCCCGCTCCAGCATGTCCCGGCAGATCTTGTCCGTTTTCTCGGCATTGTTTCCCTGGGCATAGGGGCTGGTCATTTGCAGCCCGGCAAGGAAGGCCGTCTGCCTGACGGTACTGTTGAATCCAGTCCGGAGAAGCAATTCCCTGTTGCCCGCCGCGTCGAAATAATCGGGACGCAGTTCGTCGATTCTTCCATTGGGGTAGACAATACCGGAGAGGTAGGTTTGTTCATCCCGGCGATCCCTGACATTGAAGAAGAGTTCTTCGTGAGCACGGATAATCTCCCGGGAGATACCGCTGATGCGACTGATTTCATCGTAATCGCATCCGTCATTCAGGAGGAGGGCGTGAATAAGATTGCGTGCCCCTGCTGCCATCTCGCCTGAAAGAGCGATGGCTTCCATCAGGACGGCATTGTTTTCTTTACCCATGAGGAGTTTGATTGTTCTGCGTATTGTCTGTTCCTTGAACCAGGCTGGCGGCATGAT
The DNA here is from genome assembly GCF_036417355.1 of Akkermansia sp. RCC_12PD. Lineage (NCBI taxonomy): Bacteria > Pseudomonadati > Verrucomicrobiota > Verrucomicrobiia > Verrucomicrobiales > Akkermansiaceae > Akkermansia > Akkermansia sp. RCC_12PD. Next base: position 1,149,541 of record NZ_CP143889.1, read on the forward strand.
TTCTTCCCGGGCATATGACCTGGCGATGATCCAGCCGGCATCGGGACGTCCCAGCAAAGTCTGAATCCTCCTGATTCTATTCGCCATCTCCAACGGGATGACCTGGAGAACGGGATCATCATGATCCGGGGAAAGCCATGTATCGGGATGAGGGACCAGTGGGGCGATTCTTTCTATGATTGCGCGTTTCACGAAGGAATTTTAATACTGCACTAACAAAAAGCAACACATTGATATTCAGCTTGAAAACAAAGTATTTTCCATGCCTGACAGCTAAAAAACAGCTCTCCTTCATGATGAAGAAGAGCTGCTGAATGTCGGCCTTATCCGTCCCTGGCTTCCAGCGTCCTGACGATTGCTTCGGCTCCACGCTTGTACACGGTCACGGCCAACAGCTCTCCGTCGCGGAAGACGGCCCAGAAGCGGGTGCCCTTGTACTTCTCAATCGTCAGCATCAGGCAACACCTCCTTTCCGGGATGATGGCGGGAATCGAGCAGATGTCTCAGTACGGCCCCGATATTGGCTTCGTACATGTCACGTGTGTGTTTGTTGCAGGCTATGGCATACAGGCAACGGGCATCAAGGATGTCGATGCCTTCACCGCAGAGCCGGATGCAGTTTTCAAGGGTAGTAGCCAGCTCCGTCTCCGGAATCGGCGAATCCAGCAGGATGCTTTCGTCTTCGTCCAGAGACTTCTGCTGTTCTTCCGTCAATTCCGGGAGATTCACCAGAGCCGTCATGGACGGGCCGTGAATCGTCAGCTTGCTCAACCCCAGCGAAGGATCGTTCTGATGTCTGCTGCAAAGCGACACCGCCTTCTCGATCCGGGCCAGTAGCTCCTCGTCCAGTTCCAGATACACATACGGAGCGTCCGTATCGTATCCGCTCGTGGAGCGCAGTTGCGCGATGATGGGCATCGTCTTCATGTTTCGTTCTCTTCCTTTCCTGTCAGAGTTACTTGCGGAAGAAGGCGATGACGCCCAGGATCAACAGCACGGCGAGCAGGTACGGAGCTACGGCCACCAGAGCCGACAGGATGCCGACGACGACAGGCCCCAACAGACACAGCAGTACGAGCACTACCAGGGCGATCATGATGACTTTCATGTTCATGGCCGTGCCTCATGCGGGAACTCTTGTCCGGGATGATCGACGAACCGGAGCGGCAGCGGACACCCATTGCCTGAGCGCCTGCCGTCCGGCATAGGTAATCAGCCAGCAGTCGGGACGAAGCAGGAATTCCTCTTCCTTCGTACGGATGATGAATTCCCGCCCTGCCAGACCACGGACGGCATGCCTGACGCTCTCTTGTTCGATGCCACGGCATTCCGCCATGATCTCCTCGTCACTGCGTTCGAAGTCGCCGTGAAGGTACAGCAGAATGGACAGCTCCAGCCCGGTCAGGGACGAAGTCCGTCTCATACGCTTCACCCGCAGATGATGTTTTCTTCTCATGGGCATCTCAGGTCAGTTGTTCAAGGTATAGCTGTCGGCCAGATCCCAGAGCTCCCGGTTCAGGCGCGTATTGCCGTCAATACCGTTGAGAGCCCGCAGGGAACGGCGGCGATAAGCACCTTCCTTCTGGGGCTTCAAGGGAACGCCTCCCCGGATCAGGTTTTCCTGAACCCGGTTGAAGCACTGCCAGACGGTAGCCGGTCCTCCCGCCGTAAAGCCGATGTCGTTCCAACGCCGGGGAGACAGAAGAGCTTCGGGACGTATCCTGTCTTCGTAGTCGTCTCCCAGGCGCAGCCGGGCCGCTTCATGAACGAAGTCCACCTGTCGCTTGTAGGGTAGTTCGACTCCCTGCATGCGATAGATGTCGTCCATGATACGGGGCGTTTCAGAGGCCAACTGAAGACTGGCGGCGATCACCTCGTCCCCGGCATGGCCCATGTGGCGGATGTTGATCGCGGCAATACGAGCCCCTACAATCAGACCGTTGGTACAGACCAGCCGGAAGATCCCGGCCATGAGCTGGTAGGAGCAGCTGCCGTTGTGACTGTTGATCATGACCACTTCGATACGCTGGTCACGGTTGTGTTCCAGCACATCCCGGTGGGTGAAACGAATCAGATGTTTGCGGGTGGGGGTGCCGTCCGGTTTCCGGGTACGCTGTTCCTGGGCTCCGACGACGAGAAACCCGGCTTCTTCCATCTGGTCGAGCAGGGAGTCGGAGGAGACGAAGCGGTATTTCTCCGAGCGGCTCTCGTCCTCGCGGTCGGCGAAGACGGAGGGTGCGACACGTCGGATCTGGACTCTGTCCAGCGGGCTGTTGTCGCGGTTGCGATAGAGTTCGCGTGTGGATGTATGAGTATTCATGTTCATTGATGGTTGGTTTGTTGCAACAAAAAGCCCGCCTCCCGGAACAAAGCCGGGAGGCGGGCACTGGCAGGAAGCAGAGAATCTACTTCCTCATGGATATATGACGCGGGGAGAGAGGGTTTTTCAGATGAGTGTATTCAAAAATGGATACTTATTTTATTGTGCAATAACGGCGTAATGCATCAAAATAACCGTTAAGTGCCCTTAACGAGGTGATCGTTCCATTAGACTGAGTTCTGGATGTCGATGTTTTGCAGGGTTTGAGAACTCTATCCATGAACTGCTGGCTTTAAGTAGCTTGTATCGGAAGACAGGTTCAATCGGTTTTTCCTGATTTTTCCAAGCATCGATCCACTCTGGCAGCATGGCTTTGAGTCTTTTTCTGCAGGGTGGGTCCATGGCAAACAAGAGTTTTTTTGAGAATTTTGGGCTCTCTTGTTTTCAGAAAATAATTTCTGCTGCGTTTCTCTTTGACGGGCTTTTCTTTTGTCGTGGAGAGAGCTCTGATAATTGTCTTAGTGACTTATGCTAGCCCTTGTCTCCCGCTAATGCTCGTCATTTTTGAACGACATGCTATTGATTTTATTTAACCCACTCAGAAGACAAGGCTTCTGCCTGCTGAAGTACCGTTTGTACCGCAGAATCCTGAAGGTCGGGAGGATAACCATATTTGCGTAATATTCGCCTGACCAAGACACGCATGCGAGCGCGAGCCGATTCACGGTGCGCCCAATCCACTGACACGTTTTCACGTAGACTCGTTAACAATTCTTGAGCGATTAGGCACAGCTTCTCGTCGCCCATCATTTGCACGGCGCTTTCGTTTTGGGCAAGCGCATCGTAAAAGGCGATTTCTTCATCAGACAAACCGGATTCCTCACCTCGCTGACGAGCTTCGCGAATGTCTTTGGCCAATTGGATCAGTTCTTTTAGCACCTCTGCGGTAGTGATCGCGTTGGCATGATAGCGCGCCACAGCGTCTTCCAAACGTTCTGAGAAAGCCTTGGTTTGAACTACGTTGGTCTTGCTGCGAGAGCGAATGCCGTCATTGAGCAATTTGCGTAAAGCTTCCAGCGCAAGGTTCTTTTTCTCCATTTGCTGCACTTCGGCCAGGAATTCGTCAGAGAGGATGGAAATATCCGGACTCTGTATACCAGCTGCAGCCAGAATATCGACAATCTCGGTTGAGACTACTGCTCGGCTGACAATTTGCTGGATGGCCAGCTCGCGCTCTTGATGGCTTATTCCGGAACTGGTGCTGCTCTTGACCAGTGCGGCGCGGATAGCCTGGAAAAAACCGACTTCCTCACGGATTTTCCGGGCTTCATCAGATGCGGATGCCAGGGCGAATGCCTTGGAAAGAGCCAACACGGCATCTTGATACCGACGATGCGCGTTCTTCTTGCCTTCCTCGGTATTTTCCCGTGCGGCCAGTTTTTGTTGCAGGTTTAGTATCCACTCAATAGCTCCAGCCATCATGACTAGTCGCTCCTGAGGGGTTCCATAAAGCGTCGAGAGGTAATCGAAGCCATGATACATATCCCGCAAAATTTCGTACTTCTCCATCATCACTGTGACGGCTTCCGCTTCGTCAACGCCAGTGTTTTCCTGGTCGTTTTTCGAATATTGCTGTAGTGCCGATTTCAGGCTCTGCGCAATGCCGATATAGTCCACAATCAGACCGGCGGGCTTGTCCTTAAACACCCGGTTTACGCGGGCAATGGCTTGCATTAGTCCGTGTCCTTTCATGGGTTTATCCACATACATGGTGTGCATGCTAGGAGCATCAAAGCCGGTAAGCCACATGTCCCGAACAATTACCAGCTTGAGCGGGTCGTTTGGGTCGCGGGCACGTTTGGCTAGGAGGTCACGTCGTGCCTTATTGCCAATGTGCTGTTGCCAGTCCTGCGGGTCACTTGCCGCGCCGGTCATCACAATTTTGACCGAACCTTTTTCATTATCAAGGCTATGCCAGTCGGGACGAAGCTTGATGATTTCCCTATACAGATTCACGCAAATACGGCGACTCATGCAGACCACCATGGCCTTGCCTTCCAAGGCAGCTACACGGTCTTCAAAGTGGGTGACCATATCTTTTGCCACCAGGGCAAGACGTTTGTCGCTACCCACCAACGCTTCTACCGTTGACCATTTCCTTTTCAGCCGTTCTTGCTCAAGTTCTGGGGAATTCTCTGTGAGTTCTTCAACTTCGGCATCGATTTTTGGCCTTTCATCTTCGTCAAGTTCGATCCGCGCCAACCGCGATTCATAATAAATCGGCACGGTAGCACCGTCCTCGACTGCGCGGCTAATGTCGTACACATCGATATAATCACCAAAGACCGCCGGGGTATTCACGTCGTCTTTCTCAATGGGCGTGCCGGTAAAGCCAATAAAGGATGCGTAGGGCAATGCATCTCGCATGTACTTGGCAAAGCCATATACTATTTTGCCGGTCTTCGCGTCTACTTTAGCCTTGAAACCGTACTGGCTGCGATGCGCCTCATCTGCGATGACCACGACGTTATCTCTTGTAGTGAGCGGTTCCGGAATTTCGCCAAATTTCTGCAAGGTCGTAAAAATCACCCCGCCCGATGCCCGATTCAAAAGCTGTTGCAAATTTTCCCGGCTGTCAGCCTGCACGGGCGTTTGCCGGATCAGGTCACGGCACATGCAGAATGTCGAGAAGAGCTGATCGTCCAGATCGTTACGGTCGGTGAGCACAACCAGGGTGGGGTTGGTCATGGCCGGATGTTTGATCAGTTGCCCGGCGTAAAAAGCCATAAGCAAGCTTTTTCCTGAGCCCTGAGTGTGCCAGATCACCCCGACGCGCTTATCGCCTTCTGGCGCGGTAGCCGCCACCGTGCTGTTAATGGCATGTCTTACTGCGTGAAACTGGTGGTAACCCGCAATAATTTTGACCAACCCTGAACCGGTCTCACCAAAAACCGTGAAGTTGCACAGCAGATCAAGGAGGCGTCCTTGCTCAAACACGCCTTCAATCAATGTAGGGAGCTCCGGTACGCCTTTGGGTGTTATGGATTGACCGTCAGTGGTGCGCCAGGGCATGAAGCGTTCAAGGTTGGCGGACAATGACCCCACCCGAGCGGCGGTGCCGTCCGAGATTACCAGTAGAGCGTTGGTGCTAAAGAGCGCCGGGATCTGCTGCTTGTAGGTTTGGAGCTGATTAAAGGCCCCGGCAAGGGTTGCATTGAGGCTGCCCGGCCCTTTCAACTCAATGACGCCGAGGGGAAGACCATTAACGAACACAACAACATCGGGTCGTCGGTTGCACTCTCCGCTGATGACGACAAATTGACTTACAGCCAGCCAGTCGTTTTGTTCCGGGTGTTCAAAGTCAAGAAGCTTAACATTCCCTGAAGTCAGGGTGCCATCCTCCGCGTAGTATTCAACATCCACACCTTCAGTCATCAGTTTGTGAATGCGTCGGTTCTCTTCAAGCAGGGATGGCCGTTCAGATTGGATCACCTTCTTTACAGCATCATAACGGGCCTCTTCGGGCACACCGGGGTTTAGACGGGCAACAGCCTCTTCAAAGCGTTTCTTGAGAATAGTCTCATCATGGCTCTCGCGCTCAGGACTCCTTCCATCAGGGCCGATATTTTCTTCCCTCTCGATACAATATCCTAGGGATTGTAACTGCTCCAACAACACGTGCTCCAATTCAGCTTCCGATAAAAACGTCATTATTCGTCTCCTTTCTCTTGTTCAAACTCCACGTCTACAGGCTTCGCTCCACGTGCGGCATTCAACGCTTCGACATAGGCTTCACGATCCAGTTGGTAAAGCAAGCGGCTTGCCTCAATGTTTAAAGTTATAATATCTGTGGAAGGCAGCATTACTCTTACGATAAGACTTCCTTCCTCGTCAATCTCGCATCCCAATGAAACATGTGAATCAACATGCGCATGCAAATGTTCAAAGCGCTCGTAGGGTTCGCGAGTCCGCACTAAGTCCAATTCAGCTTCCAAATACGCCTGATGCAAAAAGGTGACGATAGCATCAGCGGACAATACAGCCGAGCGACGGTGGTGCACAGACAACCGATTCAGAAAGCCATCGCGTCCATGACTGACTGGGCCAGCTGCATTGCGAAGATCACCAAGAGCAGTAGTCAGTTTGTAGTGCTGCGAAACCAGCTTAAGGAATTTGGTATTCTGGCTCTCGCCAATCTTTAAAACGCGTACCGCTGAAGCCACCCATTCGCCAAAGTCTAAACATGCACCTTTGGGTTTTACAGGATTGAGTGGTGAATCTAATTCATCAATTATGACTCGACAAATCACCTCAACGATAGCCTTGGCACAATCAATAGAGGCATCGTTATTCTCCTCCAAAGAGAGCTCCAGAGCCTCAAAAGTTTGCTGTAACATCGGTGCATCACGCCAATGCGCACAAGCTTCGCGAATACCAGGGCACCAGTCCTGAGTCATAATTCACCTCCCAATATACGTTCGACATCTTTGATGCGCAACTCACCGGAGATTAGCTTAGGCAATAACGTGTCACGGAGCTGGGCGAGAGTGCGGGTTTGGCGTTCGTTGGCTACAAGTTGTCTGTAAAGCGAATTTGCTAATTTTTCAAAACTCACTAGGACAGGACCAGAAGGAACGATAACAGGAATTGGTCGGAAATTGCTTTTACTGATTTCTTGGAATGTCGAACCGTTCGCATTGCCAATAATCGCATCCATATTTTCGCGACACCATAGAAGCACGAAAACATTAGACAGGATAGCATCGCATTTCATAGCAATAAACCCTTGATTGATTGCCGTTGGAACTTCAGTAATTGCTAAATAGCCAATTGGGGCGCGAGAAGAAAGCAACACTGTTCCTATTGGGAGCACTCCTGAGCTTATTTTTGCAAGGCCAGCATCCGTAATCATTCGGTCTGTATCCAGCAAAACCGGAAATTTCAAACTAGACAGGTCTTTAGGTGTAGCCCAGTGATGATGCCCCCCCTTCCAAAAATCAGGTTCCTTTGTGCTAGGTGTTGAACCACCACAAACAGACACTTCTGCACCGATCGTCGAATGATTCCACCCCTCTGGAACTCTCCCCAACTCCGAGTCGACCAAGCGATCGGGGAATAGATCGTAAAGGTGTGCGGGCAGGCCGGGCAGCGATTGGCCACGTTGCCAGCGGCCGTCCAGCTTGGCGCGCACCGGCTCAAAGTCCACAAACCAGGCCTTGAACAAAGCACGAGCCATTGCTTCCAGCGTTTCGTTCATGCGGCGGTTACATTCGATCTTGTCGTCCAGCGTTCCAAGGATATGGGCGATAGCGCGTTGTTCCGGAAACTCAGGAAATGTAATCGTTAGACGCTCTAACATTTCATTGTTAAGACTTGCTCGCGTGGACATAGTCGACATTGAATTGACCTCTGTACGAAATTTCGGGCTACGAAAGAAGTAACGAGCAAATTCTGGCACAATCTGTTTTCCTTTAGGTCGCAACCTCTTAGTAAAACCATTGAATGTCGCATCAGGAACATCCTCAAGGGCGACGCTACTCATAGCTAGCTCATCCAAAGTTTCACTTGTTCGAGTCAGAAAAACATCACCTCGCTCGACGGAACAGCGTAGCCGCTCCTGTTCCGTCGATTGAACAAGCTCAGTAAGCTGCTTTGGTACAGCTGAATTATAAAAAACATCCTTAAACGATAAAAAAGGAAATCCTGAGCCAAACTCAGACCGTGGCTTTGATAAGCCTGAGCAAAAGTCGTAAACCTCTGCTAACTTAAATGTTTGCCACTCACTCCCCATAGCCAAGCTCCTTCAAATTATCCTCTATGACCGCATCCAGCCGGGTTGCCTCTGCCCGCTGCTCCCGCCATAGCGTTGAGAGCCGCAGCATCTTTTCCTCGAAGGGCTCGCGGTCTTCTTCTTGTGCCGCCGCACCCACGTAACGTCCCGGCGTTAGCACATAGCCATGCTTGCGGATATCGTCTAGTGAGGCTGATTTGCAAAAACCCGGCACATCGGCGTATGCATCTGCTTCTTTTTCTCCTCGCCAGGCATGGTAGGTTTCAGCGATTTTTCCAATTTCGACGTCGGTCAGTTCACGCCGGGTGCGGTCAACTAATACGCCCATGTTGCGGGCATCGATAAACAACACTTCGCCGCGCCTGTCGCGCAAGGTGCGGTCGCGGCGTTTGCCGTTGGATTTGTCGCGAGCCAGGAACCACAGGCAGGCAGGAATTTGTGTGGAGTAAAAGAGTTGCCCCGGCAACGCCACCATGCAGTCCAGCACGTCAGCTTCAAGCATGGCTTTGCGGATGTCTCCCTCTCCGGACTGGTTGGAGCTCATGGAGCCATTGGCGAGCACAACGCCTGCCGTGCCAAAGGGCGCAAGATGGTGCACGATGTGCTGAAGCCAGGCGTAGTTGGCGTTACCTACGGGAGGCACGCCAAATTTCCAACGAACGTCTTCGCGTAGGCGTTCACCGCCCCAGTCAGAGATATTGAATGGGGGATTGGCCAGGATGAAGTCCGCCTTAAGGTCACGTAGTTCGTCCTTGTGGAAGCTGCCTTCGTTGTTCCAGCGAATGTCCGAGTCAATGCCGCGTACGGCCAAATTCATCTTTGCCAGTCGCCAGGTCGTGTAGTTGGACTCTTGCCCATAAATGGCAATGTCGCCGATGCGCCCGCCGTGCTCCTGCACGAACTTCTCCGACTGCACGAACATCCCGCCGGAGCCACAGCAGGGATCGTAGACGCGTCCTGAATACGGTTCGAGCATTTCGACCAGCACACGCACCACGGAACGCGGGGTGTAAAACTCGCCGCCACGCTTTCCTTCGGCCCCGGCAAACTGGCTCAGAAAATATTCATACACGCGCCCCAGAATATCTTTGGAACGACCGCTTTCCTCTTGCAACGCTATTCCGGAAATCAAATCAATCAGCTCCCCCAGCATTACCTTGTTCAAAGCGGGGCGGGCGTAGTCTTTGGGGAGTACGCCTTTAAGGGACTCGTTGTCCTTTTCAATAGCTCGCATGGCATCGTCAATGAGCGTGCCAATGGCGGGAAGTTTTGCGCTGGCTCGCAGGTGTGACCAGCGGGCTTCCTTCGGCACCCAGAATATGTTTTCCGCAAGATATTCGTCCTTATCTTCGGCAGCCAGGATATCTTCAGCTAGCAGGGATTTATGCTTGGCTTCGAAGGCATCAGATATGTACTTCAGGAAAATGAGCCCGAGGGCTACATGCTTGTAATCGCTTGGCTCCATGTTGCCGCGCAGTTTATCCGCCGCTTTAAAGAGCTCGGCTTCAAAACCAAGCTGTGCTTCATTTTTTTTGCTATCAAATTTTGCTTTTGCCATGCTTGAATGCGATTCTTGCTAGTTATGCTGGACTGTCTCCCCAAAGAAGTACCAGTTTATGAGTTACTGGTTTGGTGATTATTAATGTTGAGGGTTAATTTTGTCCAGCATAAAGGCTGGGAGGGTTGTTGCCACAGGAGGCGTGAGGTCGCTCTTCGTTGTGTTCCCGTCGCCATTGTTCCAGTCTTGTTTGCAAATGCTCCATGTTGTCAAAGATTTCACGATCCAGCAGTTCTCTACCAAGGCTGGCGTTGAGGTTTTCCACATAGCCGTTTTTCCGCAGTGGCCCATCCAGGCACAACGGATTATAACTGTGAATCGGATCATTCTCGTCAAAATACGGCCAATCTTCTTCCAACGTATCGCCGTTGCGCGTAACGATATTGTCCGGCAAAATGCCGCGCATGACGAGGTTCATGCGGGTAAGGTTGTACGTGTTTTCCTTGAGCTCCTGCATGGGAATAACCTTGATGAGATAGATCAGGTCTCGAATGGTCTTGGCACGCGCGCCGGAAGTGTTCCCCTGCTTGGATAGACCAGTCTCCAGCGTGGTAAAAAGCCCGAGAATATGTTTTTATGTGAAGGGTTGATCAAGCGGTTAAAGGCCAAAAGCGCAGTCATTACATGATCCGCTGAAAAGTCGCTGGCTTTGGCAATCCAGGTAGAGAACAGATGATCATAGGGGATGAAGTAGCCAATATTCTTCCGGACACTCTCGACTGTTTCACTATCCTCTTCCTTCAGATCGGAAAGATATTCATCTGTCCAATCGTTCTCCTTGAGGTGCTTGACCTCCTTGTCTGACAGTAACTTATAGAAGATGAATCCGAGTATGTAATCCTTGTATTCGTTGGCCTCGATCTTGGATTGCCTCTTATTGACGGACTCCCAATTTTTGCAGCGAGTTATTGCTTGTTCATAACGTGTTCCTGATGGATAGGGATACTCCCCATGTTGCTTGATAGCTTTCGATATCGATAGATTATTGCCGACTCAATGTTCGTTGATACGGTGCTGGTTTGCTACCCCCAGATACGACGATCATGAGGGAGCTAAGCCTTCGAATTAGTAGCGTAGACAGGTCATATTATCGAGAACAAAACCCGGAGTCTTCTCTGCAAAACCTCGACCGCATCCGTGACGGTGAGGAGGAAATAAAAGGGATTGCCCGGACAGAGAAGGATGGTAATCTATGACAATTCCTGTTATGAGCCGCCTTCTTGATTCTGTTTATTTACTTCTGCAAAAATCTGTATCTCCCATGCGTCCTAAAGAACTTGCCGCTGCACTCATCCAACGGGGAATGTGGCAATCTCAAGGAAAGACTCCCGACGCTACAGTCGGAGCGCGTATCTATGAGGATATCAAAAAGCATGGAAATCAATCCCGGTTCATCAAGGCCGCAGAAGGGCTCTTTAGTCTTAATCCGAACGTGAAAGTCGAATTGCCGGACCCAGGGGAAAAGGCAGGAAAGGCGGTTAAAAGGAAGCAGCCAGAGAAGTCAGCAGGTTCCTATTCTTTTTCGGACTGTGCGGAAAAAATCCTTCTTCACTTTTCCGGGAATGCGCCCATGCACTACAGAGATATTACCAGCAAAGCCCTGGAGTTGGGGTGGCTCAAGACGGAAGGGCTGACTCCCGAGGCCAGCATGTACGCGCAAATCCTGACAGAAATCCAGCGAAGAGAAAAACAGGGGAAGATCCCCCGCTTCGAAAAGTTGGGCAATGGAATGGTTGGGTTGACCATCTGGAAATCAACCGGCTTGGAACGTCACATTGATTCGTTCAATGATAAACAAAGAAAAGTCCTGATGGAACGGATGATGCAATTAACCCCGCAGGATTTTGAGGAATTGATTACTACTCTGTTGAGTAAAATGGGATTTTCCGAAGTGAGCAGGACTCCCTATGGCGGAGACGGGGGCGTTGATGTGCGAGGCATTATGACGGTACATGATGTCATTCATATCAAGCTGGCCGTACAGGCCAAACGATGGAAAGCCAATGTGCAGTCTCCTGTCGTCCAGCAACTTCGCGGCAGCTTGGGGACGGACGAACGCGGCCTGATTGTGACGACTTCCAATTTTTCCAGAGGCGCCAGGAATGAAGCGAGGCGCACGTCCTCCCATACCCCCATCGATTTGATTGACGGCGACCAATTGGTTTCTCTTCTTGTGGAATACAATCTGGGAGTCAGAAAGAATCGTTACCAGCTTCTGGAACTGACTCCTTCCTTCTTCTCTGATGAGGAAGAAATATAGATGTGACAGCTAAAAAGAAGCCAGCCACACCTGTTGGCAGGCTTCTGAATCGACAGCATCTCCATCCCTTTACTGCCTGCACCACCCGGAACATTCCTTCCTGTACTGGCACCAGGAGCATTGCATCCCGGGCTGGGGATGGAAACGTTCAGTAGTGATGCCTTCACAGGCAATCCTGTACAAGTCGGCGATGCGTTGCTTGCGCTGTTCGTTGGCTGGGTGAATCTTGACCCGGATCACCTGGGGCATCTTCGTCTTGGCCAGGTAGATCAGATCCAGCGACGGAGGCGTGTCTCCCGTGGCTTCTTCGATCATCATCTGGTAAGTGACCAGTTGAAGCTCGTGATCAAAGGCGGCGTGCCCGGCATCAGGTTTGGCGGCAGCGGATTTGTAGTCCACTGCCGTCAGGTCGTGCTGGACGAGGTCGATGACGCCTCGTACGGGAACCGACAGGCCGGGGATGGTAGCCGATAGGCCGACTTCCACTCCCAGGGGCATCTGTGAAGCAACCTCGTCGGAGGCCATGTAGGCCTTGACGGTGTTCCATGCACAGGAACGTATCTTCTTTCTCGTTTCTTCGTCGGCGTAGTCCACCGGGCCTTCCGTCTTCTCCAGCTCCAGAAAGTGGGCGGAGAAGGCTTCTTCCATGGCCGTCTCACTGCTGTCCTCTCCCCGCCACCGGGCGAGGTTGAAGGACTGAAGTGTTGCATGGATGGACTTGCCGACATGCAGGGCGACCGTCGTCGGTTTCTGTATCTGCGCCACCCTCTCGAAGAAAAAGCGCAGGGAACACGACAGGTACGATTTGACCGAGGAGGGAGACAGGTAGTTCGGGCGTACGGCAGAGGGAGAAGGAGTCTCCGGAGGAAACTTCTTCACCACTGCGATAGCCGGGTGCAGGGAGGATGAACGTATGGGACAGGTTACGGGGGCGATCATGGTCAGTACGGGTTGGAGTTGCCGGCATAGGCCGTGGCGGGACGGCGGGTGTAGTTGTTCCTGCCTGATGCCGAGCGTTTGGATGTCGCACCGGAGCGGTTCATCAGCTCGTCGATCAGCCCGGAAGCTTCCATGCGGTTGAGCATGGCAACGACCTTGTTGAATCTCCGGAAAGCCAGTTCGTTCAGGGCAGTGTCATCCAACCCGGCCTTTTCGGCCAGTTCCAGGATGAGAGACTGTTGCTTTTCCGAGCATTTCCATGCGGGAACGGTTGCGATAGAGGTCTCGGGAGCGCTTGCAGGCGGCGTTTGTCTCACGGATGATGTGGATGTCGTCTGTGAGCAGGAATCCCCGAAAACCGGTTTTTGAGCATGTTGTGAGCCGTAATGTTCATCGGGGACGAATCCTACCTGTTGGATCTGGGCATCGACGGCGGACTGAAGGGAGCCGTAGAGGCGTTCTGTTTCCGCAGCCAGTTCGGATGTGTGGGTGATTTCGGTTTCGATGGATACCTCGAACTGGTGGGAGGAATACCCGGGCAGTCCGAGGCGTTTGCTGTAGTTGGCGATGAGTTTGATAGCCATGATGGTGGTTCTTTCGTTGTTGATGGGTGGATATAGTAAAGCCGCCATGCCCCGGTATGGGAACATGGCGACTTTGTGAAGGATGACAGGCAGGTAAGAGCCTGTGTCTGGTATATATGACGGTGAGGGAGGTGTTATTTCATTGCTACTCTTTGGCCCCGGCTTCCCGTAGCAATTTCTCGCATTTCGTACAGTTATATCTGGTAGCCAGCATGAGAGCCGTGTTCCCTTCCTTATCTTCCATATTCACATTTACCCCGGCCGCTAACAACTCTTTCATGCATTCTCCACGGTCATGGCCAGAATAAGGACCAATCGCATACATGAGAGCCGTACGCCCGTCATTATCTTTAACATTCACGTTTGCTCCCGCTCCCAGCAATGCTTTCACACTGTTTGTAAGCTCATTATAAGTAGCCCTCATTAAAGCCGTTTTTCCATCTTTATCCTTCACGTTTACGTCCGCACCAGCTTCTAGTAATGTTTTCACACAGTCCGGATACTTATCCTCAGTAGCCCACATGAGAGCTGTTCTCCCATCCTTATCCTGGGCATCCACATTTGCTCCTGCTTCCAGCAATGCTTTCACACTGTCTGTACGTCCATTATAGGCAGCTTCCGTGAGAGGCATTTCTCCTTTTTTATTCTTTCCGTTTACATCTGCCCCGGCTTTCAGCAATACTTTTACACAATCTGTATATCCTCTATTAGCAGCCAATATGAGCGCCGTATCCCCATTCTTAGCCTCCATGTTGAGGTCTGCCCCAGCGTCTATCAATGCTTTCACGCATTCCGTATGCCTACTATCAACAGCCCATATTAGAGCTGTATCCCCATCTTCTCCCTTCGCATCTACACGCGCTCCGTCCTTGATCAATTCCGTTACCCAATCGATATTCCCCTCTTTGACAGCTTTCATGAGAACCGTATTTCCTTTCGAATCTCTTTTATTGGCTTCGGGATTATCGGTTTTTCCACATGAGGAAAGGAGTAAGGTGGGAATCAACGCAAGAACGGCAACGCGACCGATTCGATATATTTTTGTATTCATATGTTTATGTGTTAGAATCTTTTCTTTCTGGTTACCACTTCATAGGAAAAGGAGACGTTTCGTTATACTTTCTATGATAGTAAACCGGGTTTGCCAGCCACCATATGCCTTGAATGAGAGCAAGGATGAATTCGGAAATCCATAAAATCCCAAGCGCCGGATTAGGATTAATGAATGCAGCAACAATGATCACAATATATATGATCCCCCATCCCCAGCTTCCATTGTAGAATTTATGAGCGCCAACGGGCCACAGGAAAATAGCCAGCAAACCTGCAATGATACTGCTTTTATGTCGCCCATGAGCATGGACGGACCGAACGGGTGCAGCCTGTGTTTCTCCTCCTTTCGCTCTGGAATGCTTCCGGAACGATCCAAAGCTTTTGAATATAAAAACCGCACCTATTAACATCAAAGGACCCAAGAATTTCGCTTTGGGCCATAAGTTGATGCAGATCACGCAAATCACCATTAAACCGGCTCCTATTGCCATATGTAACCATGCATCCTGAAGGAAGGGAGAGGTTTTCCTTTCCTGACCATTGTTTAGTGCAATGGGCAACGGAGGAGGCGTTGCTGTTGGTGGGGGAGAAGGGGGGGCCGCACACCAGGAGAACGCATCTTCGCAAGCTTTCCATGTTGCCCAGCCGGGAGTCCATACCAAGGAATTCGGCGGAAGCTTCCTATCCTGATATAGTTTCTTCAATTCTTCTTCCGAGAACGGTCCTTCCTGCGTGCCATCGGGACGTGTTATATGATAATCGTTCATGATTTTGTCAGAGTTTACCAGCCGCTTCCCTGATAAGTGCCGTCATTGAAACGTCCCGAATTCCGGGATCGTGGTACTTCACCAGCTCCGCCACATTGCGGGCAAGGCATGCGGTATTGATTTGATTCCGTTCGATTCCAGAGAGCCCTTCCGCTGCCCGGCGTTACAACTCCGCTTCCTCCGCATTTTTTGCAGATCTCCATGGCATTGTTTTCGTAAAAGTTATTGGCCGCACGAATCATTTGTTGCAACTGATAGTCCGAATTGTCGCCCCCACCCATACTGTTCTGTATCCACGCATTTGATTCATACTGGGGAACAGCGGGCTTCTTCGCACCAACCGAAAGGATGATGATCACCAGCATCAGTCCAATAACACAGACAGTATAATGGTTTATTCCGTACGTTTGCCCTTTTACCTGTAATGCCCGCAATCCCCATCGATGGATCTGATTCAGAATTTCATGGTTCTGCATCCAATCTGACAAGGACCTGTATTCCTTTGCCGTCGATGCCTTCATTTCATCTGGAGAAAAGGATTTCTCATGTTGTTCCGCATGAGCAGACGATGTGTTCGAATGGGATGCCGTACCTTCTGAACCGGGATGTGGAGGAAGAGGCGGCAGCTTGGCGCTGGAAATAAACCATTCAAAGGCGTCTTCACAGGGGTGCCATTGATCCCATCCTTCTGTCCAGACGTAAGAACCGGGAGGAATAGTCCGCTGATGATAAAGGCCTTTTAGCTCGTCTTCAGAAAAAGGTCCTTCCTGTGTGCTGCCCGGTCGAACAAGGTAATAGGAAATCATAAGAATCAAAGGTGTAGATTCATGAATTAAACGAGAGAAAGCGCTTCAGAGGAATAATGGCAACAGTCCTCCCAAGATAAGTATTGAGACAAGCATGAGGCCCAGGATGGCAAAGGAACGTTTCCATGAGCATTGGAAATTCCGGGCGACTACAAGGATGACCAGGATTTCAACGAAGAGAAAGAGCCATGACTGATTCACCCAGTTGCCAAGCATATCGAAGATGGCCAGACCAACGCACCACGGGATCAATGTTTTCCGGTTTATTGTAGCATCCTTGGGAGAAAGCAGCACAATATACCCGTACAACAATAGACCGGAGATGATGCTGATGAGGAATGGAAACGCCTCCCCAGGAGAAGAACCTTCCACGGTTTTCATGAATGCGTAGTATTCATCCAGTTCTCTCTGTGCTCTCGTATCCCCGACATTAGCTTTCTGCTGTAAATGACCTATCGACCATTCATTGTTGCTCTGAGCCATAGCAAGCTGCTGGCGCAACGCATTAGCCTGGGCCGTATCTCCTTTTCCCTCAGCTTCAGCAATAGCATTTTCCATCCGTAGGACTCCTATAGCACATTCCTTGGCTGTAGTGGCTCCTCCCATGTACTGCTGGTAAAGCTGCTGTCCATATCTCTGATCAGCCTGCGCAATACCTTTCTCCATATCTTCAGCCAAACCAGACTTTTTCGGAGGAGAACCGGGCTCATCTTGAGAAAACGCCTCAGGAGTATAAAAAAGGAAGCAAAACCCCATCAGCAGAGCAGTAAGAATGCTCCTTTTTATCCCAAGTCTTTGTCTTTGGCGTACTGTATTCATTGTTATGTTTGTATTTGTGTTAATTGCCTCCCGGCAGGATTTTGCCTGCATGATAAGATGTGAAAAGAGTTAGAGCCAAAATACTGAAAAGAGTAACGTAAGAACGTCCCCAAGACCATTTAAAGTCGCAAGCAGTCCGAATTTCGACCAGAATTCCAAGGCTTATCATTAAGAATGAATACCACACTCCCCAAGGGAAATTGAGTGATCTGTCAAGGATTCCCCAGAACCTGAATTCATGGATAAAATACGGTATCCAGCCACCAAATGTTAAATTGCAGCACATGTCAGCTACTGCTATCCCGGCACTCCATAGAATAAGTCTTTTGTATCCACCATTTTTCCCGACAGCTGAAAACACGGCAATAACTACAAACATTACCACTCCCAGAATTATGCTGTACAAAAGGCTTATCCATAGCCAGTCTCCTCTGGCGCCTGCTCTTTTCAATATCTTCACGATATTATCGTGATCTTTATCCAAAGCCAATTTGAGGGCAGTCTTGCCAAATTCATTTTGTGCTTCTAGATGAGCTCCCGCATCAATCAGTATTCGGACTACTTGTTCATGGTCGTTGGCCGAAGCTATCATCAGGGGAGTTGTTTCTTCGAATCCTTTGACATTAATGTCGGCTCCTGCATGAATAAGCATCTTTACAATTTCAGCATGACCTTTGGCCGAAGCTGCCAGAAGAGAAGTGATTTCATGTCCGCTACTTGTTGCGTTAACATCTGCCCCTGCCAGAATCAACATCTGAACGATGGTATCATATCCCCATGTGGCGGCCAGCATGAGAGCTGTTGTACCTTTTGCATCTTTCGCATGAACATCTGCCCCGGCATCAATCAGTATCCTGGCAATTCTATCATGTCCTCCCATCGAAGCCCATATAAGGAATGTTCTGCCTCCCTGGTCTCTGGCGTTAATATCAGCGCCTTCCTGTATCAGTCTTAGAACCTCTTTGTCCTGGCCTTTCGATACAGCAAGATACATGAACCTGGACAATTCATCGATCGTGTAGTGAGGGCCCAAAGTGTCTCCCCATCCTTCATTAACTCTTATATCCCCGCCTCCGCTGTATATCTGTGAGGAAGCATTGTAGGTACTGCAGAGACACAACAAGGCTGCCATCAGAATAATGACCCGGGGAAGCCGAATTTTTCGTCTGTGGACTCCTGTTCCCATTATCCTTTATCGCGTTTATATCTCTACACCCAAAATCACTGCTGCCAGAATTCCCCCGACAAGAGAAATCCCCATACTGATGCCTAATACCCCGAATGATTTGCCCAGTGTGAAATTCAGAACTTTATGAGCAACCAGGACAATGGCCGCCAATTCCAGCAAAGCAAGAAAACCGGAGTCTATCACGGCAAGGATGAGATCAACCACGGCGAATACAATGGCAATCGTCTTGAAGTCCTTGATTGCCGCCGGTTCTTTATGCTCGGACAACCAGTAGAGCGCCAGGAAGATCGAATAACCAAACAATCCGGAGCAAATCAACGTAAACAGAATCTCCCTGCCGGGTTCTGTTTTGCTAAGCTCCCGAGCGCTCTTACTGACAAGGATGGCGCAGGAGGACAATAGGGAGGTAGTTACAATGGCCAATCCAGTCGCTAACCCGATTTTATATATTTCATTTCTCTTCATGTGATTATATGTCGTTGGTTATTGATTGCAGAATATGCCTCTTAACCCGCTTCCAGTTGCGGCAGGCCAACGTTCGAATCCCGGAATCCGACTGGCTGATCAGGATGCCATGCACTGCCTGCTCCCGTTCCAGAACGGTGCGGCGTTCCTTCTCGGTGAGAGTACCGGGATGAACGACCTCGACGATCACAGGCGTCATCTTCCCGTCGGGGAAACAAACCATGCACCGGTGCTCTACCGTTTCCATCCCGTCCGGCCAGGTAATGACTCCGGCGCTTTGCACCTCCTTCAGGGAATGCCATTGAAACCCTTCCGATGAATCATTCCCATGGCAATCCGGATGACGGCAGTCCGCGCAGCGGTACCCCAGCGGCTCTCCGCATAAATCGTCCACCAGAACCTTGTGTCCGACAGCCAGCCCGCCCTGCCGGTCGGCCTCCAGATTCTGGACGACATAACGGTGCATGGCCCGTTCGACGAGCATCAGTTGATGGCCTCCGCATCGGGGACAGGTGAACTGGATGATACTTTTCATTGCTGGCATCTCGTTTACATTGCCTGTATATCTCCTTTTTACGATTTTAGTCAACCTGAAAATCTCAATTTAATCTCAAAAATAGGGATGTTATATAACCGTATTGCCATTCCTGAGCGATAGTGCTACATTTCGAAACATGGCGGGAGTGAATCAGGATGAGCTGAAAATGAATGTCAAGCTGTGGCTCAAGGCCAACGGTTTCGACTACGCATGGCTCGCCGAACGATGTTTCGTGACGGAAGCGACCGTCCGCAACTGGATGGCGAAAAAGCCCATTCCCGCCGCCAAGGAACACATCATCCGGGAACTCATCAAGCAGCTCCCGTTGACCCTTCCGAGCCGGGTGCAGGTAGAAGAGGAAACGCTGATTACCCTGAAGCTTGATCCGGATACCCGCAAGGTTCTTGAGAAAAAAGCCTTCTCCCAGGGTAAGACCCTGAAGGAGTTCCTGGCCGACGAAGTGCCGAGGCTCGGCAATCCCCCGCTTGCCTGATTGTATGGATGCCTCCGGCTTCGCATTGCCTCCGGGAACTCTGCTGGGCAATTACAAGTTGCTCAAGGCGCTGGGCCAGGGAGGCTTCGGCATCACCTACATCGCCTGGGACAGCCAGCTCAGGCGCAACATTGTTCTCAAGGAATGCTTTCCTCTGGGATTGTGCAGCCGGGATTCGGATACCAGCGCCATCATCTCCCCTTCCACACGCAAGCAGGATGGAAGCGGGAAAAAAGGAACGATGAAGTCTCTTCGCTCCCTTGGTGAATTGTGAGGCTAAATGATTAGTGTGCCCTTGCGGCGCGGGCTTCCAGTCAATACAATGATGATCATTTTTCCTGCTTTCTTGTTGGGAAGGCCAGCGGCTTCCGCCAAGTCCAGTTTTGACAGGAGTTCTGCCCCGGCGGCCATGTCGGCTGTTTTGATAAAATCTCTTCTGTCCATGGAGTGTTTCAATCCAGCTTTTTCTCGTGGAGCCACTGGGAAAGATGGTCAGCCACTTCCACGTTGTTCAGGTCAGAGAAGGGGAAGTGCGTATTGCCATGCAGTCCTATCTCCGGCAGGTGGATGACCGTCGCGTCACCGCCGTGCTTGTTGATCAGAGCCACCCACTTGCGCATCAAGTGGAGACGGCGCGTCCATTCGTAGAGTTCGGGGCGTTCGTTCGTATAGGGCAGATTATCACCATAATAGATGATGATGGGGATTCGGGTGAACAGCATGAATGTCTCCATCGGCACTTCCATCGCCTCCGTCCTGCCGGAAAGCGTGATGTTCCGGCCTTCCTCCGGTACCATCCCCTTGGGGAACGGCACGTCGCATCCCGGTTCGTAGGCTATGATGGCACGGATGTTCTTCGTCTTCGGCAGCGTCCGCCAGCCCACGCCGCCGCCCTGCGAGTGGGTAACAAACACCGCCGGGCCTATCTTGTCGAACAGTGCGGCGTATGCTTCGGCATACACGTTGAGGTCGGTCGTGCCGATGGTCGGTGTCATCTGACGGAAAAACTGGTCGAGCGTTTCCGGGGTATGGCTGAACTGCACGCCCTCAAAGTAGTCCGGCCAGATGCCGATGCGGAAGCGGTTGAACCATATTTCTTCATCGAAAGCAGGAGTAATAGTGGCGATTTCCGTACTGCGCCCGGCATTGCCACGTCGGGGCTGGTCTACAAGATAAGTGGAAAACCCTCTTCGCAGGAAGATATTCTGGAACCCCTCGCGTCCGTCAGGAGTGGTCTCCCACGTCTTGGAGAACTGCCCCACGCCGTGGGCAAAGACGAGCGGATATTTCCGTGCATTCACGGGTTTCTGGTAGAATACGTAGGCATGGTCTCCATGATAGGTGTGTCCTGCCGAATCTTTCAGTACCGTACCACCTACGGCGAAGCTACCTTGCTCGTCGATGGACAATGCACCGCTGTTCTGCGAACAGGAGGTTGATAGCAACAATACCGCACTTATACAGGTAATGATGATGTTCTTCATGGATGCGATTTATTTCTGTACTTTCGATTCCTGCAAAGCATCGTAACGGCTGCCTACCACGGGGATAGCGGCAACAGCGTTTTCAATTTCCGTCATCTCTTCCGCCGTGAAGCGTATATCGCAGGCCCGCAGGTTTTCTTCGAGGTGCGATAGCTTGGTCGTGCCGGGGATAGGGACGATGAACGGACGCTTGTTCATCAGCCATGCCAATGCAGTTTGTGCTGCGGTGATGCCGCGTGTCCTGCCAAAGGCATTCAGCACCTCTACGATACGCATATTGGCACGGATGGCATCGGGCTGGAAGCGCGGCAAAGTCTGGCGGTTGTCATTCGTCGTATCGAACTGCGTGTATTCGTTGATGTTCCCGCCAAGGAACCCACGGTTTAGCGGACTGTAAGGCACAAAACCGATGCCCAGCTCTTCGCACGCGGCAAGTACGCCGTTCTCCTCTACCATGCGGTGCATGAGGTGGTATTCGCTTTGAATTGCTGTCACGGGGCAGACGCGGTGGGCGCGTCCGATTGTGTCGGCATTCACCTCGCACATGCCCCAGTGCAGGATCTTCCCCTCTTTTATCAGTTCTGCGCATGTCTCCGCCACCGCCTCGATGGGGGTATTCGGGTCGCTGCGGTGCTGGTAGAACATGCCGAGCGTTTCCACACCTAGGTTGCGCAGTGAGTTTTCGCACACGCGGCGGATGTTCTGCGGCGTACTATCTTCTTCGGTCTTTACCTGCACGCCGTTCACGAACTTATGACCGAACTTGGAAGATACGAACACGCGGTTGGTGTAGCCTTTCAACGCCTTGCCTGTTAGGATTTCGTTCTTGTGATAGCCGTAACTTTCAGCCGTATCGAACAGTGTTACCCCCCGTTCGATGGCTTCATGCAGCAACCGGATGCAAGCAGCTTCATCGGGCGATTGGCTGCGGTGGTGGTTCAGTCCCATGCAGCCGAACCCCATCGACGATACACGGAATGCCGCACTGCCGTGACCCAATGTGCGGAAACCGCGGACTGCCGCCATGCCCGCTTCATTTGACGTTTTACTCGCCGCGGCCGATTTGCCCGAGATACCCCTTTCCGAGGCTGTTGCCTTTTCCAGTATAGGCGTCAGGCAAATCGCCGTGCCTGCCAATACGCTTTTTCTCAGGAACCCGCGGCGTCTGATGCCATTATGATTGTGTTCTTGTATCATTGTTTGTTTTTCTTTTATGGTTTACTTATCTTGCTACCGTTTTTGGCCTGTTCTTTCTGTTCGTTGATGGCTGCCATAACTGCGCTTGTTCCTGCTTTGGCGAATGTCTGCGCACATGTCAGTCCGATACCTGCGGCAGAATCCCGTTACCATTACCACTTTTCCCTTCATTGTTTCCATTGTATTTATTTCTAATTAGTTATTTATCTGGTGCAAAGTTACGCAAAGTCTTACAACTGTTGTTTGTTTATATGTTGTACAGTTTACTTTATTTCAGATGTTCATTGAAGAACTCCGTGAGTTTATCAAACGGAATTTTTCCTCTTTGGTCGTACAAGTCCACATGGTTGGCTCCGGACACGATACAGAGTTCCTTTGGTTCGTTTGCCAGTTTGTAAGCATCCTCGCTGAAATAGCGCGAATGGGCATTCTCCCCGGCGATGAAGAGGACGGGGCGCGGAGAAATCTCTTTGATTTGAGCAAACGGGTAAAAGTTGCTCAGTGCCGCCTGGCTCGTGAAACGCGTGCCTTGATAACGGGGATGCTGCCCACGCTGTGGATTGCGGTAATAGTCGAAAAACTCCCGCTGCACGGCGTTGGCGTTCTCCGGCAGTTGCTCCGGCGTGCCGAAACGGATGCGAGGTTCTGTTCCTTCCGCCTCACGCCAACGTTGCGCCGCCACTTCGGCAAACATCGCTTTCCGTTGATCGTCGGTCATGCTGTCGCCAAGCCCCCTGCGCGTGGCGCGTCCCATGTCATACATGCTGACCGTTGCCAACGCCTTGATACGAGGGTCGATGGAAGCGGCGCATACCGAAAAGCCCCCACTGCCACAGATACCGATGACGCCGATACGCCCCCTGTCCACGAAAGGTTGTATGCCGAGCCAGTCCACTGATGCACTGAAGTCCTCCACCAATGCGTCAGGTGATACGGCGTGGCGAGGTTCGCCACCGCTCTCTCCCTGATAGGAAGCATCGAATGCCAACGTGACGAAGCCCCGTGCTGCCATTTCCTGTGCATAGAGACCGGAGCACTGCTCCTTGACCGCCCCATAGGGATGTCCCACGATAATGGCGGGGTATTTTGCGTCCGTATTCATATCAGCCGGCATATAGAGGTCGGCGGCAAGTCGGATTCCGTAGCTGTTCGTATAGAACACCTTACGAACCGTCACGCGACTGTCGGCAGCAAAGGTCTTGGGCGGTTCGGGTTTCCACTCCGAGGCACGAACAAGCGTCACCGCCTCGTCAATCTGCGCTTCGGTCAGACCATTGTGCTTACCGTGGGCGATGTGGGTTTTCAGTTCGTTCCCCACGCCGTCCATCGCGGCAAGCGAGGCGATGGTTGCCAGTTCGCGCGTCTTCCAGTCGAGGTTGTCGCGCCCGAAGATGTCACCGAACAGGTGTGCCTTGAGGTATTGGTCGAGTACGGGGGCAAACGTCAACACGGCTCCCTGCGCATCGCGCCCGAACAGTTTGCGCTGGTTGGCGGCTCCGTAATCCACTCCACGGCTTACTTCCTGCGAGGTGGGCAGAGAGCCCTCGGTATCCTCTATGCCCTGTGTCTTACGCTGCTGCAACACGTCCATGAACGTGACTAACCCTCCCATGCTGCGCGGAAATCCTGCATAGGCATAGAGTTGAACAAGCACTTCCTTGATTTCATTCACGGTCAGCCCTGCATTCAGCCCGGCTGTCAGCGCCACGACCAGTCCCTCTTTGTCGCCTTTGGCGGCGCTACCGCTGATGGCTACTATCTGCCTTTCTTTCAAACTCAACATGTTTTTAGTGTTTTGGGCTAGCACCCCACTCATGCCGAACAACGAGCAAACGAGAGTTATCAATAACGTTTTCATATCCTTTGCCTTTTACTTCATCGTACTCATAATCACGTAACGAAACTGCACCTTGCCCTGCTGCACGTGGTGGCAGACTTTGTCAATAATGGCGCAGTCCACCTCTGGTGCATTAAGTGTGAATCCCTTTGCCGGAATACGCCCGTTCTGTTGTTCCTGTGCGCCAACCATGCAGAACAGGGACTGGGCCATGAATAAAATGCTTTTTGTTCTCATCATGTTTATCTGTTATTTGTAATTGTTTGTCACTGCTTGCAAGGATACGGCGGATTTTCCGTGGTGCCCAGACCTCAACCACAGATAGAATTACCAAATTCATCGATTCTGTCTTCGATGACATCCTTTGCCTGCGGAAATGGTAAAATGGTCTGCGATTCAGGTTATACCGTTCCGCATGGGGCGGTGCAGGAAGTAATGGTTACGGGAAGCATTCCGCCGCATTGCGCAGCGGTGAAATGCCTGCAAAATCATCAATTTGACAAATGAGTATGCCAAAATATAATGATATTTCCTATACACCGCTTAAATGGCATAAATGATGAGAGAAATAACAAGGATTGACACGGTTCAGCAATACTGTGATTTGTTTGGTATCGAGGCGTCGCATCCGCTGATAAGCGTTGTAAACTGCTATGAAATGCCCCCGATAAAACATTCCAAGCGACTGTACAACGTGTACGCCGTGTTGTTGAAAGACACCGACTGTGGCTTGATGCAGTACGGTCGTAGCCTGTACGACTACGAAAAAGGCACGGTGTTGTTTGCCGCTCCCGGTCAGGTAATGGGAGCCGACGATGACGGCAACTTGCATAAGCCTGCCGGGTGGGCGTTGGTGTTCCACCCCCAACTATTGCGAGGTACGCCGCTTGCCCGATTGACGAAGGACTATACCTATTTTTCATATAATGCCAACGAAGCCCTGCATCTGTCCGAACACGAACAGGATATCTTTATCGGCAGCATCAGCAGGCTGCGCGATGAACTTGTCTACCCGATAGACAAATACAGCCGTTCGCTCATCATCGACAACGTGAAGCTATTGCTCGACCAGTGTATCCGCTTCTATGACCGCCAGTTCATTACGCGTGAGAATGTGAATAACGACCTCTTGGCACGCTTTGAGGCTCTTCTCGATGATTATTACAATTCGCGCCAACCTTTGTTCGAGGGCATCCCCACCGTGCAGTGGTGCGCCAGCAAACTCGGCCTTTCTACTAATTATTTCAGTGACTTGGTGAAGAAGGGAACCGGGCAATCCGCCATCAAGCACATTCAGCAAAAGACGTTGGATATTGCCAAGGAGAGCATTGTCGCGACAAACAAGAGTCTCAGCCAGATTTCCGACGAGATGGGCTTCCAATACCCACAGCATTTTACGCGATGGTTCAAGAAGATGGAAGGCTGTACGCCAAATGAATACCGCAACGGCATCGTAGGATAACGTCGGACTGAAAATAAAAAAAGTGGCGTGGAGCAAACGCCTCTCTCATATACTCATTCCTCGCGTACGCTTGGCTTTCATCTTCTGTCGGCAGATGAGTCATACCTTGTCTTCTTTTCGATCAATCCATATTGCAATCCGA
This sequence comes from Akkermansia sp. RCC_12PD, assembly GCF_036417355.1. Classification (NCBI taxonomy): domain Bacteria; kingdom Pseudomonadati; phylum Verrucomicrobiota; class Verrucomicrobiia; order Verrucomicrobiales; family Akkermansiaceae; genus Akkermansia; species Akkermansia sp. RCC_12PD. Next base: position 1,175,245 of record NZ_CP143889.1, read on the forward strand.
ATAACGGCAGTCATTCTGGAACAACAAGCCCAATGGAGCATAGCAAAACCGGCATGCATGCAAAGCTCAAAGCTCACATCATCCGACGACTTTCATCAAAAGGCATTGCTCCCATGGGAACATTTTTTGAAATAGCCATTCGTGCCATTTCAAGAAAACGCATAAACTTGAAATAGTGGAGATAACACCATTCATGTTGTGGGCTATCTAAAAGAAAGCCCTCCATTCGGAAGACTTCCTGATGTTGCCAGTCCTACACCTGCCACACATCCTCCGGGAACGGAGTCAACGATACCCCGTCGCCCGGCACGGACATGCTGACCATATGGACGCTACGGCTCAGCCATGCAAACAATTCCGGGAACTTCTGTTCATTGATTTGCATGGGCGGGCGCCCCGGGCTGATGCAGGAGAGTTCCGACAAGTCAGCGCGGCCGATACCGAAGACAAACACACTGAGCTTGCGGGCAGCCGAGAGTTCCTTCAATCGTCCCCCCAGATCCCTGTGCCGGGTGCTGGTAGGCACTCCGTCCGTCATCACGACGAGCCAGGGCTGGTAGTATTCCACCCCGTGTTCCCGGTAGGTACGCTTGCGAATGTCGAGTTCAGTCAAAGCCAGTTCAACGGCTTCGCCAAGGAGAGTTTCATTCTCCTGCGATGTGGTGATTCTAAGATCAACGTCAGATTCCCGGATCGGGCCGAATTCTTTCACCGTGGTCGTTGTCCGGGCGAATGTGATCACTGCTACATCGGCGGCCAGCTTCGCCAGAGGATCGGCGAGAATGTTCCTGACGAACCGCTGAAGCCCGACGTTGAGCTCGTCCATCCGGGTGACGATATTGTCTCCCGTGACGATATTCCAGTTGATCCCGTCAGAATACTCCTGACGGAGGACTTGTTGATGGTCGCCCCGGACAATACCGTTCATACTGCTGCTGGCATCCATCAGAAAGAGAACGGGAAGCCGGGCGTTGGCGTTGTTGCCGAACTCGCGCATGGCGGCGAGCTGTTCCTGTTTGTTTGGTTGTGTCGATGATGATATAGACATGGTTTATTCAAGTTAATGGTTGGTGGTTGGATTCCGGGTTGCCTGATTCAATGCGCTACGACGCCGTATGCAGAGCTTGCATAAAGATTTGGCATGAGATTGCCGTAAACGCCGTGCGGCATCGTCAGGAGTCTCCCGGAAGAGAATCCCGCAGTCTGTACAGATGTTGGATGTCATCTGTACCAGCAGACTTCGGGGTGGGCAGGGACGGTCGTACAGAAGATCCCGGTACATGGGATGATCCCTTCCGCCTCCCGGCTCCATATCCCTGAGGTATTGCAGCAAACAACGCGCCAGATACCCCGGCATGACGCGTGGACGCAAATCGCGACGCTGGACACAGGTAAGATTGTGACCGAGAGCATCGCGGAGCTTGCGGGGGAGATACGACCAGACATAGCGCCCGGGCGTATCGGGCGGATAGAATCCCGCAGGCGGTTTGTACGAAGCAAACGGGTACGGCAGCACGCCCTTCCTGGCGGCTTCCCGCATCTCTCCTTCTCCCCCTTGCCGGGCAAAGGGAGACAGGCCGAGCGTCAGCGTCATGAAGAGCAGGACGGACAGGGCGTAGGCATCGTGACTGCGGGTGCGGAGGAAGTCTCCGTAGTTACCTCTAAGTTCCGGTGCCCGGAACCGTTCCGTGCCGACGGAACAGGGATAGTCCTCGACCTGAAAACTGTCGGCATCCACCCAGCAGATGGAGCCATCGGGAGAAACCAGCACATTGCCGGGATGCAGATCGCCCAGGACGACACCGTAACGGTGCAGAGTATGGATAGCTTCTGATAAGTTCAGGCATAGCCCGGTCAGATCGTAACGGCTCCATGACGGGAGCTGTTTCTTCAACAGTTCTGCATGAAACGCGAACGCCCCGAGCGGAACACCGTCCGCCCGGGGCATCAGCACGCCGACAAAGCGCCGCAGTTCGTCGTACAGGATCTCACGCGGCCACGCCACGCACGGGGAACGAATGGGGCGGGAACACATCAGCCGAAGCTTCTGCTTGCGCCAACGCATCCGTTGGTTCGGATGGTACAGCTTGGCAACGAGTGGCGATCCTAATGCCGAATGGGCAACAAGGACCGATCCTTCACCGCCTTCCGCAATGGGTTTTCCCAGAACGATTCGTTTCCCACGGTCTGAGAACAGAACATCTCCGGTCGAGTACTTCCTGCCATTGCCGCAGAGTTCTTCATCCAGCCGCCTCACCTGATGGTGGAGTGCATAGAATGGAGTCATGAGTACATGACGGCAGGTAATAAGCCGTCATATATAGATGACGCGGTCAACAGCGTTATTTCATCGTTTTCGCAGCCTGAAAAAGGCATCCCAGAAATGCCATATATACTTGTTATGAGTATATTATATCATTCACAACAATGTCCTCCTATTATTGCCTGCATTCTTTCAATTGAATGTTCCGGACTAATAGGAGATGCCCCTTACGCTTATGTGGAAATGCAGAATCTGCATATGGATTCCCTTTCATCCGTCCGATTGAAAGTCATCCTTCTTGATTCTCTTCCACTTTTAAGAGGAAAGAATTCTGGTAGGATACTCCGTAAGCAGGGCAGCCTTCTTCTTGACAGCCCTTTATCAAAACGTGACCTCAAGAAGTTGGTCTCTCCTGGGCAAGTAGAACATGCCGTGCTGAAAGTCAGTCACAAGAAAATCATATTAACGGCACGAAGTGTACGTGGGGATGATTCCTACTGGGGAGACCTCACCTATGCCCTTAGTCAGAAATATTTCCCTGACCACTGATTTCAGGGAATCACATCAACATCATCGCAGGGGTAACTCTACGGTGATGTTTTTTATCTGCTACCAGACTACTGAATAGAAATGGTATCTATTGTCAGAAAATAGTCAGAAAAATATATTCCTTTTTGTACCGTTTTAGGCGTTTTTCAGGGTAGTGAACAGATATGGAAAAAGGCTGAAACAGGCAAAAGAAAAGAGCCTCAATCCTTTCGGAATGAGGCTCTTATTAGTGGCTCCCCCGGTTGGGCTCGAACCAACGACCTAGTGATTAACAGTCACCCGCTCTACCGCTGAGCTACAGGGGAGTTTGCGTTCCGTAGAGCGCGGAGGGGTTTTTAGCGGAGACTCAGGCGTTTGGCAAGTACTTTTTTGTTCCTGCACGCTTTTTGACGCAAAAAGGCCTTCGCACCGCAGGCATGGCAACGGTGCTTCTTGACCTTTGGGGAGAGAACGCTCAGTCTGTCAGCGACATGAGTGAACATCACCATCATATTGCTGTTCTGGCCGGCGACGGCATCGGGCCCGAGGTTATGGCGGAGGCCCTGAAGGTTCTGGACGCCGTGAGCGCCAAGTTTGGATTTACCGTGAGCCGCAAGGAGGCTTTCGTGGGCGGCGCGGGCATCGACCATTGCGGCAAGGCCCTTCCCGAGGAGACCATCCGCGCCTGTGAAGAGGCGGATGCCGTTTTGTTCGGTTCCGTGGGCGGTCCCAAGTGGGAACACCTGCCCGCCAATGAACAGCCGGAACGCGGCGCCCTGCTGCCGCTGAGAAAGCATTTTGGCCTGTATGCCAATTTGCGTCCCGGCGTTTGTCTCCCCGCCCTGACGCATGCTTCTCCTATCAAGAACGAGCTGATTGAAGGCGGCTTTGACATTTTGTGCGTGCGGGAGTTGACGGGAGGACTTTATTTCGGCCAGCCGCGTTTCCGCGAACAGGAAGGAGACGACGAAGTCGTCGTGGATACGATGCGCTACCACAAGAGCGAGATGGTGCGCATTGCCAAAGTGGCCTTCGAGGCAGCCCGCGGCCGCCGCAAGCGCGTCACCAGCGTGGACAAGGCGAACGTCCTGACCAATTCCCTCCTGTGGCGTGAAACGATGACGGAGGTCGCCAGGGATTATCCGGACGTGGAGCTGCTCCACATGTACGTGGATAATGCCGCCATGCAGCTGGTGCGCAATCCCCGCCAGTTCGACGTGCTGGTTACGGAGAATCTGTTCGGTGATATTCTTTCCGACGAGATGGCCATGATTTGCGGCTCCCTGGGGATGCTGCCCAGCGCAAGCCTTTGCCAGGGCGCCGAGGATAACGGGCTGTTTTTCGGCCTGTATGAGCCTTCTGGCGGCTCCGCTCCGGATATTGCCGGCAAGGGCATCGCCAATCCGATCGCCCAGATTCTTTCCCTGTCCATGCTTCTCCGCTATTCCCTCGGAGAAAAGGAGGCGGCGGACGCGATTGATTCCGCCGTCCGCAGCGTGATTGACCAGGGTTACCGCACGGGTGACCTGGCTACGGGCGCCGCCGGGGAAATCCGCGTGAATACCGCGGAGATGGGGAACGCCATCGTGGCGGCCCTGTAAATGCCCCTTTTACCGTTCGCAGGCGCTTCATGCACCTGCGGACCTTTTCCCTTCCCGGAAGAGAATGGAGTACTATCACCTTTCTTTTCCATTTATTCCGGCTTATGTCCGGTTCCTTTTCACAGCAAGTCATGAAAGTTCTTATCATCGGCCAGGGTATTGCCGGCAGTTGCCTGGCATGGGAGCTGAAACGGCGCGGAGCGGATTTTACGATTGCCGACCGTCCCATTGCGGAAACGGCATCCCGCGTAGCCGCCGGACTGGTGAATCCGCTGACAGGCCGCGCCTTCCGGCCCGGGTGGCGGCAGGAGGAGTGTCTTTCCGCCCTTTCCTCCTTTTACCCGGAAACCGAGCGGGAACTGGGAGGTTCATGGTGGCAGAAGACTCCCATTTTCCGGGAGCTGGAAACGGAGGATCAGCTTGAGATATGGCAGGAACGCCAGACGGCCCCGGAGTCCTGCTCTTACGCCGGTCCCCTGTTTCCGTGGCCGGAGCACTGGGAGGGCAAAGGGCAGGCGGCCTACACGCGCGGTTCCGGCGTCCTGCATGTGGAAACGATGGTGAATGCCATGCGCCGCTTTTTCTCGGAAGAGGGCCGGTTTGTAGAAGCGGAGGTGGCTCCCGACGATATTCAGCCGGGTGCAGACGGCTTTTTTCACTGGTGCGGGGACTCTTTTTCACATATTGTGTGGTGCACTGGCTGGGAGGCCGGAATGCATCCGGACATGGCCCCCCTGAAGGGCAGGCCATCCAAGGGAACGATTCTGGATCTGGAGCTGAAGGATCTGGAATGGCACGCCGGCATTCTGCATTTCGGGCACTGGCTGGTTTACAACGGATTTTTCTGGCGGTTCGGCGCCACGTACGCCTGGTCCTGGGATGCCCCGGGCGTTCCGGAAGCGCCAGCCGTCCAGGAACTGATGCTGGACATGGTTAAACGCTATTCCGGGGAAATGAACGTTATCCGCGCCCGTGCCGCTGTTCGTCCCATCATCCGGCGCAGCCAGCCCGTAGCCGGACCCATTCCCGGTTTGGAAAAGCAGTTCGTCTTTTCCGGGCTGGGAAGCAAGGGTGTTACGACATCCCCCTGGACTGCGGCGCAACTGGCGGAACACCTGGTTCACGGAGCGGTACTGCCTCCGGACCTGCTCCCCGCCGCTCTGTGGAAGTAGTATTCCCTCTTTCCGGCCTACCTTGAACGGGACATGCATTTTCCTTGTCAAAGCGCCCTGAACACGTTTACATGCGGTCTTATATGCGAGCAGAGCAGGAAAATTGGGGAAATACGGTGAAGGAGCGCCTGTTCGACCAGCGCGGCGCCGTTGTCGTGCACTGGCTGATCCTGCTCAATGTGGTCATTTTTTTCCTCGGGTTCTTTTTCCAGGTAGAAGTTCCGCGGGATATTTACCCGCCGGGGCGCCTGGACCTTGTGCAGCTGTATGGGGCCTACAGCGAGTACATGTGTTTTCACGAGGGGGAATTGTGGCGCCTGTTCACCTACCAGTTTCTGCACGCCAATCTGGGCCATATCCTGTTCAACATGATCGCCCTGTGGTTTTTCGGCCCCGTGGTGGAAGAACGTTTCGGGCATTTGCGCTTCCTGCTGTATTACCTGTTCTGCGGCGTGGCGGCGGCTCTGTTTTCCTCCCTGCTGGGTTACATGGGCTTTTTTGACCCGGAATGGCGCTTTATCCCGATGGTGGGCGCTTCCGGCTCCATTTACGGCATCATGGCCGCCTGCGCCGTGCTTTTCCCCCATGCCCGGGTCCAGCTTCTGTTCCCCCCCGTGAACCTGAGCGTACGCCAGTTTGCGCTGGTCGTGCTGGGTATTGCCTGTGCCGTGGTAATTTTCCAGTGGAATAATGCAGGCGGCGAAGCCGGCCACCTGGGCGGCATGCTGGCCGGGTTTATTTTAACGCTGCTGATCTTGCTGAAGGAGAAGCTCTCTTCTCCACGCCCCGTTTCCTATAGTCGCCGCCCCGCTCCGTGGTCTTCCCGCTCCGCTGAAAGGGAACCCTACCCTACGGAAGCAGAAGTGAATGAAGTGATGGACAAGATTTCCCGTTCCGGCCTGTCCAGCCTGACGGAGAGAGAAAGGGAAATCCTCAAGCGCGCCTCCCAGCGCTGAAGGTTTTATTGGTTTTATCCATATTTAATTTCATTTTTCTTTCTTTCTTTTCGTTCCTGCCTAAGATGCAGGCATGATGACACGGTTATATTCCTCCACCGTCCTGGGCGTGGAAGGCGTAGAAGTGGAGGTGGAAGTGGATTTCCGCCCCATGGCGGAAAAACGCACATTCATCGTGGGTCTGCCGGATACGGCCGTCAAGGAGAGCGGGCAACGCGTGGAAACGGCCATTCAGAACAGCGGATTGCCTTTTCAGCAGGGGATTTTCGTGGTGAACCTGGCTCCCGCGGATTTGAAGAAACAGGGACCCGGTTTCGATCTTCCCATTGCCCTGGGAATGATCGCCGGAGCGGCGGAGAAGCCTCTTGACGCTTCTCTCTGGTGCATCATCGGAGAGTTGGCTCTGGATGGAACCGTGCGCCCGGTGCAGGGTATCCTGCCGCAGGTGATCGAAGCGCGGCGCATGGGCAGGAAACGCATCATGCTACCCCATGCCAATGCCTATGAGGCAGCACCCGTTCACGGTGTGGAAATTTTTCCCGTTTCCACTTTACAGGAAGCCTGGCAATTACTGACGTCCTCCGCACTGCCTGCACCTTTTACGGCACCACAGAAAGCCGGGGACATCTCCGAAGCCAATGTCGATTTCGACGAGATCAAGGGGCAGGCTTACGCGCGCCGCGCCATGGAGATTGCGGCAGCGGGCGCCCACAATATACTGCTCAGCGGTTCTCCGGGGTCCGGCAAGTCCATGCTGGCTCAAAGGCTCCCGACCATTCTGCCGCCTCTGAACCGGGAAGAAGCTCTGGAAACCAGCAAGGTCCATTCCGTATGCGGCCTGCTGAAACGCGGAAACGGCCTGGTAACACAGCGGCCATTCCGTGCTCCGCACCACACCATTTCCGATGCAGGCCTGATGGGAGGGGGCAACAATATCACGCCCGGAGAGGTGTCTCTCGCCCATAACGGAGTGCTGTTCCTGGACGAGCTGCCAGAGTTCCGTCGTGCGACGCTGGAAACGCTGCGGCAGCCTCTGGAGTCCGGCCACGCCATCATTTCCCGCGCCTCCGGGACCATGACTTTTCCGTGCCGTTTCATGCTGGCGGCAGCCATGAATCCGTGCCCCTGCGGCTATTTGGGCGACCGGCGAAGAACCTGCACCTGTTCCCCGGCCCAAATAGCGCGTTACCGTCAGAAGATTTCAGGCCCCCTTCTCGACCGGTTCGATCTTTTGATGGAGGTTCCCGCCGTAGATCCCGCCATGCTGGCGGCGGCTCCTTCCGGCGAATGCTCCGCCAGCATCCGGGAACGTGTCGTGGCCGCGCGGGAACGCCAGCAGAAAAGATATGCGGGTACCTCAATCCGCAATAACGCCGCTCTTTCCGGAAAAGCCCTGCACAAGCATTGCCGCCTGCGGTCGGAGGGACAGGCCATTCTGCTGCGCGCGGTAGAGGAACTGGCCCTTTCCGCACGGGCGTACGACCGTATTCTGAAAGTGGCCCGCACCATAGCAGATCTGGCGGACAGCTCGGAAATCCAGGATCACCATTTGTATGAAGCCGTCCAGTACCGGGCCTTTGAACGCTCCCTCCGGGAATGACCTCATCCCGGAAAACGCGCGGCCTTTAGAATATCACGTTTCGTTCCATTCCAAAGGATAGCCTCTCCCGGACAGAGAGAGGAAAAAGGGATGGCTTCCAGACAGTTTTCTTCCCGATGGGCACGCTTGCTGCTCACCGGCTCCGATGGCGCCGGATAACCAATGCTCCCAGACCAAGCAGACCTAGAGAGACGGTAGCCGGTTCCGGAACAACTTCATAGGCTACCTGAATGTTGGTGAGCGTGTAGGGGGAGGTAGCGCTACCCGCACCGCCGCGTACCCCGGCAACCAGCTTGTACCCTTCACCCCACGTCAGTGGAGAATCCGCCATGTTCAAGGAAACGGACGTGGTTCTTGACGTGGAATCAAAGGTGAAGCCTTGCACGGTGGAAAGGTTCTGGACAAGCGTTCCGGAAGAGTCATAAACCGCCAAAACCATGGTGTAGCTGGTGATGACGGAGGTAGGCGTATCACAGGAAAAGACGATGGAGGAAACAAGGTCTCCCTGTTGGGGTCCGCCCAACACCATGGCAAAGGAATCGCCCGCCACTCCGCTTCTGCCGCAAAGGATGATGGAGCCGATATTATCATTGTTGATCCAGGTTCCCTCTCCGTTCTGGGGCCAGTTGCCCAAGCTGTTGTTGTTGCCTCCCGCATAGACCCCGATTTCACGGTTTTTTACCTTGTTCAGCAGTTGTTCTCCTGTTTGCGGCGCCATCGTCGCAGTTTGCGACAGATTGGCGGATTCAGGCAGTTCGGCAATGATGGTAGCGGCATTTGCAGTCACCACGCTGGCACAACTCATTAATAAAGCACAATATCTACTTTTCATAAGTCCCACATCGTAATAAATTTATTATGGCATGTCAATTTACAATTGCGAAGAAAAGCAGTTGAAATTTCCACCTTTTCTGAAATCACTCACATCCTGTTGAAACTGAAAAAACGAGCCCTTTCCGAGGAAGCTCCATCTCTGTCTTTCTCTGTACAACGTCATTAAAATCCGTTTTTTACGTAAAAACAAACGTTCCAACAAAGAGAAGATGAAATTATTGCCCCTTCATGACTTTCTGCAAGATTTTACAAGAGGCACCAGCCTTCATTGCCATAGGTCCGTTTCTTGCAGCGGGATGGATGCTCCGGTTATTTTTCCAGGCTCGCCCTTCAACGTTCCTCCGACATCCTGCCCGCCTCATCCATCACAGATGCAAAAACAGCCGTTCCGGACATCTCCACGGAACGGCTGCATGTACAGGAAGGCAAGACAGATTTAACGGATGGCTTCCAGAGCCTGCCTGAGGTCGGCAATAATGTCTTCCACCGCTTCCGTGCCTACGGAGAAACGGATGAGGTCCGGCCTGACTCCTGCTTCCATCAACTGTTCGTCCGTCAACTGGCGGTGCGTGTGGCTGGCGGGATGGAGCACGCAGGTACGGGAGTCCGCCACATGAGTAACAATGGCGGCCAGTTTCAAACTGTCCATGAATTTGATGGCCCGTTCGCGGCCACCCTTGATGCCGAATGTCACCACCCCGCAGGACTGGCCGCCGCGGAACTGTTTTTGGGCCAGGTCATGGTACTTGTTGGAAGGCAGGCCAGGATAGTTGATCCAGGCCACGTCTTCCTGTTTCTGCAGGAATTCGGCCACTTTCTGCGCGTTTTCGCAATGGCGCGGAACGCGCAAGTGGAGGGTTTCCAATCCCAGGTTGAGCAGAAAGGCATTTTGCGGAGACTGGATGGAACCCAGGTCGCGCATGAGCTGGACGGTCGCCTTGGTGATGTAAGCGCCCTTGCCGAAGCTTTTACTGTAGGAAAGACCGTGATAGGACGGGTCCGGGTCCGTCAATCCGGGGAATTTGTCCCTGTGGGCTTCCCAGTCAAAGTTGCCGCTGTCCACGATGGCGCCGCCCACGGCGGCGGCATGGCCATCCATGTATTTGGTGGTGGAATGGGTGACAATGTCCGCACCCCATTCAAAGGGACGGCAGTTGATGGGCGTGGTGAACGTATTGTCCACGATGAGGGGCACGCCGTGGGCATGGGCGATGTCCGCAAATTTACGGATGTCCAGCACGCAGAGCGTCGGGTTGGAGACGGTTTCCGCAAACAGGGCTTTCGTGTTGGGACGGATCGCTTTGCCAATTTCTTCCGCCGGGGCGTCCTGGTCCACGAAGGTGACTTCTATGCCCATTTTCCGGAACGTAACGGCGAAGAGATTGTACGTTCCCCCATAAATGGAAGCGGCGCTGACAATGTGGTCGCCGACCTCGCAGATGTTGAAGACGGCAAAGAAGGAGGCAGCCTGGCCGGAGGAAGTGAGAATGGCAGCCACGCCGCCTTCCAGGTCAGCTATTTTCCTGGCTACTGCCTCGTTGGTGGGGTTTTGCAGTCGCGTGTAGAAGAAACCAGGTTCCTCCAGATCAAACAGCTTGGCCATCTGTTCGCTGGTTTCATATTTGAATGTCGTGCTCTGGTAAATGGGAAGCACGCGGGGTTCGCCTTTTTTCGGCGTCCAGCCCGCCTGCACGCACAGGGTTTCCGGTCTCAATTCCTGATTCATGATGCAGGGATGCTATGCGATGCCCCCATCCTTGTAAAGCAGGGAAAAAAAGGACGGGAAGGCGGTGGTTCCAAATGGGCCGGGGAACAAAATATTGCGATTGCTCAGGAACGTCCCGCGGAGTGTTTTTACTGGAGTTTCCCTCCTCCGCCGGACATTGGGTGCATTTATTGAGAAGAAATTTCCACGGTGAATTGTTACGCCGGCGCCTTCTCCGCCGGAGTGGAGAGAAGTGTTTCATTCATCAGGGACAGAACACCGGATTCCCGGAAAACAGAGCCGCAAGGCCACTTTTGCCTGATTGTCTGTAGTGTTTCACGAAGACTGTCTTTTTGCCGAAAATTGGGACTGGAACGGATCCGCCCGTTCCGGAGGCTTTACACTACGCAACTGTCAACCGGAGAATTCCCGGGTTTCCCTGCCTTCAAGGCCATTTCCTTTTCACAACGGAATATTTTCTTCCATGCAGAACGTTTTCTGCGGTGAAAAATTGTTTTCCGTCCATGTTTCAGGGGGGAAGGAGCATATGCCGCTCCGCCCCTGCCGGAACCAATAGGATTATTTGATTTCCGGAAGCGGAGTGGAGATTTCTTCTTCCGTCAGATAACAGCCGGGGTCGGAACCGTACCAGTGCCCGTTGGCAAAAGCGGCTCGCGTGCGGAATCCGCCGCCGCACAGGGCAAAGTGGACGCAGCGGCCACAACGGCCTTCTATTTTTTTCTGCCGTTCCAGCGGGTCGTCGGAACCGCGCAATTCGGGCAGCATTTCCGCCGCGGCTCCCGCCTTGGCGTCCCACAAGTCGGAGAACAGGTTATTTTTCACGTTGCCGAGCGTCACGGACTGCCAGAACTGGTCCGGATGCACCATGCCCTGCGTGTCGATGTTGGCAATGCCGCGGCCGGAACTGTTCGCTCCGCCGCCGTTCCATTGAAGCAGTTTCAACGTTTCCTCCGCCAGAGGGGAACCTTCCCGGAGCTGGCGCAGCAGCAGATAAATGCCGTCCGCAGGCTGGGTAACGGTAAGCACTTCCCGGTTTTTGCCTTCCGCCTTCCATTCTTCCACTCGGGCAATGAGGGTGTCCATGGCATGGCGGGCTTCCTGCCGGGTAAGCGTTTGCACTTCCACGCCGCGGCCGGTAGGCACCAGATGGTAGAAGCAGACGCGCTGAATGTCGTTGGCGTCAATGAAGTCCAGAATCTGCTCCATGCATTGCACGTTGTTGCGGGTCAGGGTCAGGCGCAGGCCCGTTTTCTGGCCCACGTCGCTGCACAGCTTGAACCCCCGCACCGCCTGGTCAAAGGAGCCTTCCACCCCGCGGAATTGGTCATGAACGGCGCCGATGCCGTCCAGGGAGATGCCCACATACGCCACACCCAGTTCCTTGAACCGCGCGGCAGATTCCGGCGTGATGCGGGTGCCGTTCGTGGAGATGGTGACTTTCAGCCCTTTTCCCGTGGCCCGTTCCAGCAGGTCCATGAAACGGGGATGTACCAGGGGCTCCCCGCCGGAGAACAGGAGGGCGTTTACCTTGTAGTCCGCCAGATCGTCAATGACGGTACAGCATTGGTCCCAGTCCAGTTCTCCGTCAAATTTCCGGGCGGACGCGTCCGCATAGCAATGAACGCATTTGAGGTTGCAGGTACGGGTGATGTTCCATACCACAATGGGCTTGCGGACGCGGGAAGAGGCGGGAGCGCAGGATTCCACGGCTCCCCCGGCGGAACGGCCGTGCCCGTGGCCCTGGCCGTATCTCAAATGGTCCGCGGGCTGTTCCGCCCCTGTCCAAAGTCTGGTGATGTTAATCATGGTGTTGTGAAAGCCTGGGTTGATAGGGGCAGAGGTTGTCCTCCGCCATCATGTCTCCGTACACGGCGTATGCCCGGGAGCGGGAACCGCCGCAAATGGTGCGGTATTCGCAGCGGCCGCATTTGCCCAGCAGCGCGTTGTCATCCCGAAGCTTGAGGAAGAGGGGGTGCGTGCGGTACACTTCGCCCACGTCGTCCGTGCGGACATTGCCCGCCGTGATGGGGAGGAAGCCGGAGGGCTGGATGTCACCGATGTGGGAGATGAACATGATGCCCTTTCCGTCGCGCGTGGGAATGGCGCGCCGCGCCGGCGTGGCTCCCTGAGCACGTGCCTCCTGAAGGGCCACCCGGCGGTAATGGTGCCCTTCCGTGGTCTTGACGCCGAAGGAGACTTCCCGGCTGACCTCGCTGAGTTTTTTCCAGACGGCTTCCACCTGCTCCGCAGCAGGCATTTCATCCATTGCCGCCCGGCCCGTAGGAACAAGCAGGAAGACGCTCCACATGCCCGGCTGCATTTTTTTCATCAGCTCTACAAAGTCGTCGAACTCACCCAGCGTGCTCCTGGTAATGGTGGTGTTGATCTGGAGGTGCATGCCCGCCTCCTTGGCCATTTCCGCCGCGCGGAGGGTCCGTTCATACGTGTGCGGCACGCCCCGGAAGGCGTCATGCGTGGCTTCATGGGCGCCGTCCAGGCTCAGGGACATGCTTTGCACCCCCGCCTCTTTCAACGCATGAAAGTCCGCGTGCACCAGCCTGGCCGTGGCGGCAGGGCTCAAGGCCACATGCAGCCCCTTGTCCGCCGCCGCGCGGATCAGTTCCAGAATATCAGGCCTCATGATGGGGTCCCCTCCCGTCAGCACGAGCATGGGCGGCCGGAGTTCCGCCAGCCGATCAATCAGCCGCAAGGCTTCTTCATGGTCCAGTTCATCAGGATGCGGACGCGGCTGGGCCACGGCCCTGCAATGTTTGCACGCAAGGGCGCAAGCGCGCGTCACCTCCCAGAAAACCAGAAAGGGACGTTCATTGAGATCTGTTTCACTAAAAGTCGGTCGCATTCCTCAGGACTGCCACTTTAGAACAATTATTATCTTTGACCAGCCCAAAAGGAGGCATTTTCCAAAAATGGCTACTTGGCCGCTTCTTCGCGAATTTTCTGGACTTCCTTGGGCAGCTCGGAGAGGGATTTCAGGGATTCCTTCAGGTTCTGCGTGGCATTGGGGGAAAGCATGACAGCTGCCATGTGCTTGATGACGGGCTGCATCATTTCCACAAGCTGCTGCTGTATTCCCGTCAGCTTGGCCTGCTGGTTCCTGGTCAGGGGCGGCAGGGCGGCCTGCTTTTTGGCAATGTCAAGCAAAGCAGTCCGGTAATGCTTGACCTGTTTCTCGGCGGCGGCGCTAGTTTCCACATCCTTTACATTCGCCAGAGCCTCATCCAGCTTCTTTACTTCTTCCACGGTTTTTTCCAGGAGGGTTTCATGCGTATTGCCTTCCGCATCCTTCGGAAACGGTTCCGCCCGGGCAGCCTTGTCTTTGGAAGCCTGCGCCAGTTCCGTCTGAACGGACTGCAAATCTATCAGGGCTTTCTGCAAGTCCGGAGTAAGCAGGTTTTCCTTTTTGAGACGAGCAAGGGACTTCACCAGTTCTCCGGAAACTTTCTGTATTTCCACCATCTGCGCGGCAATCTGGGCCTGCTCCTGGGAAGTGGCGCCGGGCAGTTCCAACTGCCGTTTTCCCAGGTCCACCAGTTTCTCATGCACCTTCTTGACGGTTTCCACTGCGGCGGCAGCTCCAGGCTCGTCCGTCACCTTGTTCATTGCGGCGGTAATCTCCTGCATGCAGGCCACGCTTTGCTTGGTCAGGGAAGTATGGGTGTCTTGGGCAAATGCAGGCGCCGTAATGCAGGCTGCCGCGCCCAGGCCGATGAAAGCAACTGTATTATTCATGGTATTGAAGCCTTTCCGTTGTGAAAAGGTACTTCTTTCCCTGTCTTCCGTCAATCGTGACTGCCGTCACATGATGCAAAACGTTTCCGTGCCTGTTTTCTTTTCTACGGAAACCGCCGTTCCCGGAAAAGCGTTTCTTCCAGGCTTGTTTTTCATTCCGCACACGAGGATGCAACTTCCCTTCCCGGGATAAGAATACCATAAAAAAGGGCTGCCCGCAGTACAGGCAACCCTTTTGAAATTGATCAATCAGTTTCCCGGCTTAGTCGCGCTGCTGGCGGGAATAGTTATAGTAGCTCTGGAAGCTGAGTTCCGCAGGGAATTCGCTCAAGCCGCCGTTGGGATTGTATTCCTTGAGGCCGCTCATGCCGCAACGGCCCTGATAAGGAGGCCTGTAGGTGCACTTGTAGGTAGGCGCCCAGAAAGTGACAAGTTCATAGATGCCGTAGCCCATGCGTTCAAACATGGTGGCGGTGCCATCCACAATGCCGACGGAGAATCCGGCGTAGTCGCCTTCGCGGCTCGTCCAGTTGATAATCCCCAGCGGGATTTCTTCAACGGAGTAAATGAGGTTGGCAAGGGCGCGGCCCAGCTTGCGGGTCGGAGTGTATTCGGAAGCGGGCGGAGCCTGAATGTCCGCACTGGCAACCCCAAGGGCTCCGGCGGCGAAAAGAGCGGAGATGATGGCACGTTTCATACTGATTGTTTATATAGTATAATTTGTCGAGGAAAAGCAACTCAAAAAAACAAAAAAACATCCGCTCTCTGCGCCTGACTCCCTTGAAAAGGAAAAAGCCGGGGACGGCAGCCTGTTCCTCTCCATTTGCGGCACAGACTCGCCGCGGGGGATGCCGCAGAAGGAAGAGCAAGGCTTCCGGGCACAGATTAAGGATGATTCTTGAAAAATGATGACAGAATGAAAAAGGCTTCATCCACATATTCCGGCACGTCATATAACGATATGTGGTCAATGCCTTCCACTCGCGGTAACTTTTGTCCCCGCTTGCCGCGCGGACATATGGATCATCGCTCATCCACTTGCTCCCGGCAGCGCTGCCCGTAACAATCCGCAGGGAATGCGTTCCTGCCGTTATCCACATAGGAAAACGGGGTCAAGTAATCAATTAACACACTGATGCCTTCAGTCCTGACGTAAGGATTTTCCAGATGCCACGGTTCACCCGTTCTTTCACCCTGGCAAGGGGCGCCAAAGGCAATGATCACCTTGTTCTGCCAATTTCCGGGCATGCAGCCCTGCCGTCTGTTCCTTGACGCCGCCCGGATGGGCGACAACGGAGGGATCCTGGAGGGAGGCATCCCATCCGTCCGGGAAATTGATCAAGGCCGCCCCTGTGACTCCTGCCCGTTCCGGTTCGCGGACGTAATTTTTCTGCTTCCTAACAAGGTTACGGTCATTTTGCAGCACGCAGCGCTCATGACGGCGGCACGCCTGTACCGGCCCACCTCGCACAACAGCCACGATCAATGATCGTCCGCATCCATTTCCGGCCTGGGGTCTCTCGTCATCAGTTCCGTCAGGACTTCCATCGGCGCCTTGGACTCATAAAGCACGGCGTAAACAGCGTCTATCAGAGGCGTGCGCACCTTCAATTTCCGGGCGATTTCATACACGGATAGCGTGTTGGGCACTCCTTCCGCCACCATGCCCAGGGTATCCAGGATTTCCTGAAGGCTTTTTCCTTCCGCCAGCCTGCGCCCCACCGTCTGGTTTCGGGAATGGCGGGAATAGCAGGTGACAATGAGGTCTCCCACCCCGGAAAGGCCCATGAAAGTTTCCCTACGGCCTCCACTGGCTACGCCGATGCGTGTCATTTCAGCCAGCCCGCGCGTCAGCAGGGCGGCCTGGGCGTTATCCCCCAGGTTCAGTCCCTCGCATAATCCGGCTCCAATGGCAAAAACGTTCTTGATGGTCCCCCCCAGCTGCATTCCGATGATGTCCGTAGCGGAATAAACCCGGAAGGTCTTGGAGGCAAATATCTGCTGCACCCAATCCGCATATTGCGGATCCTCAAAACCAATCAAGGAGGCGGAGGGAAGACCCAGGCAAATGTCTTCCGCATGGTTGGGACCGGAAAGCACGCCGATGGGATTTGAAGGGAGATATTCCTGGAGAATTTCCGTCATTCTTTTATGGGTTCCCTGTTCAATGCCCTTGGTGCAGGAGACAATAACGGCATCCGACCGCACGGGCAGATCACGCAGCTGCTGCGCCACGGAACGCATGGCTACGGAAGGCACCACCACCACGATCAGTTCCGCATCTTTCACCAGGTTCAGGTCACAAGTGGGATGAATGTTGGGAGCCAGGGGAGCGGCGGTTTCAGATAGAACAGGGTTGCGTCTCGTTTCCGCCAGTTCCCTGGCCTGGGCCTCCACCGGAGTCCACAGCACAACCTCGCATTCCCTGGTTGCCAGCACCATGGACAAAGCCGTGCCCCAGGAACCGGCGCCGATCACCGCTATTTTATGTAACCGATTTATCATCTTACTTGGACTTTTTGGAGTAGAAGGAGTGTTCCGTTCCATTGAACAGTCTTGCCATGTTGGAACGGTGTTTGAAAATGACCAGCAGGCCGATCAACGTAAAAAAGGCAATATAGAGAACCTGGGACGAGATGCTTCCTCCCTCGGCGAGCGGATACATCCACCATCCCGCCACGATCATCGCAACCGCCGCCAGAATGCTGGCCAGGGAGACGATGCCGGATATTCCTACGAGCACCAGCCACGTAGCCAAAGCCGTACAGGCCACTGCCGGATTGAGGGCAAAGAGAACGCCCGCCGTTGTCGCCACGCCCTTTCCCCCCTTGAATCCGAGAAAACAGGTGTACGTATGGCCCAACACCACGGCAAAACATACCAGGACCACCGCCGTGTTGAAGTCCCATCCGGCACTGTCCCCGGTCAGAAACGGCAGCCAGTGCAATGCGCCAAATACGGGAATGAACCCTTTCAGAAAGTCCAGGACAAATACCGGTGCGCCCCACCGCCAGCCCAGCACGCGCCATGCGTTGGTAGCGCCAATGTTGCAAGACCCTTCCTTTCTGAGATCAAGCCCCCTGCACCTGCCGGCAAGGTAGCCGAACGGAACCGCTCCCACCAGATAGGAGGCCGCAATGTAGAGAACTATCCAGGCAGTCATTTCGTGTGGAAAGCATTCTACCCCTGCACCGGGGAAATGACAATTGAGAATTTCCCGGACCCGGACCGCCGGAACGGCCTTCCCTACCTGGCGGGACCTCCGAGGCCTACTTTCAGGTCAAGAGGCACCTGTACTTCCCTGCCTGTCTTTTTGAAAAGCACCACCTTAAGTTCCGCATCCGCGGAAGGGATGGCATATTCGCACTCAACCGTATAGTCCTCCTGTGCCAGATAGATGTGTTTCGTGCCTCCCTTGGCCTCAAGAGCTGTTCCATCCATTTTCTGAAAGAGAATTCTGCCTACTGGAACGTCCTTGTTTTTCCGGGACAATTTCAAGTTCAATTTGATGGAACCGTCTTTGACAACAGCGTTTTCCACCGTGAGCGCCACATGGCCCGCGGAAGCAGTCGCCCCCTTCTTCATTTCAAGCGCAACAGGTTCCATTCGTTCCTCTCCGTCCAGAACTTGTACGGGCAAGGTTCCCTTGACATGAATCCATTGTGCTTCCGGAGCAGGCGCTTCCCGGGCATTCACGGCGCATCCGCATTGCGGAGGTATGACAACCCCCATGGAATAAACCGGAGCAATAGTTACCTTGCCCAGGTCCTTCCCTGTGGAGTCCTTACAAACAAGGCGCCCATTCTCCCTGCCGGCGACCAGCTGCACCTTTTCCTCGGAAGGCGTCAGGAGCAACCCTACTTCCACACCGGGAAAAGGATCGCTTATAAAAATAAAGCCGGGGGAATTCTGCATATCAAACCTTACCACAACGCCGGAAGGCGCCACTCCAATGGAAACAGGCGCAGCAACGGCAACGGAGGAAGCCAACAACAAAGAGCAAAGGATAGTTCTCACAGGATTGTATCATTAGTCCGTTTTTTCGTGATTTCAACCCGAATCCTCATATTCCCGGTTTCCGGAGCGCGAACCGTGCCGTTTCCGCACAGTCCGCAGCATTTTTCTTCACCAGAGGGATTCCCTTGCCGATTTTCCTGAGATTTGCTAGTCTTCACACAAATTCCGTCCTCATAAAAATCCTTATGAAATCCTTTTTTCCGCTGGTATTTGTCTGCGCCGCACTGGCCAGCCTGTTCTGCTCATGTACGGAACATCTGCTTGCCAAAATACCGAAGACGGAGTTTGCCTCCGAAACCCTGCAACCGTGGAACGCCCCGTTTGAAGGCCTTTGGGTGAATCCGAAAGTCCAGGGAAAAGAAAAGCATTATACACGGCTTTACATTGCCCCAACGACCATAGACTACCTGACGCCGGAAGCGGGCCATCACTGGCACCCGGAAGAGTTTAAAGCCCAGGCCGTGAAACTGGCGGGAGAGTTTGACCGGAAACTCCGGGAAGATCTGGCCGCACAACCAGGACTTCCCATCGCCCTGGCGGACAGCCGTCAAAAAGCCGACCTGGTACTGGAGACGGCCTTTGTCAGCATCAACCGCACCCTGGTGGGCGTCAATCTTCTGTCCCTGGGGTCATCCTTTTTTATTCCAGGGGTTTCCTACGGCCTGGGGTTGATCTCCAAAGGGGACATGGCCATGACGGGCCGTGTAACGGATGCGCGCACCGGAGAACGTCTGGCCGTATTCGGCGACTACCGTTCGGATGAACCGACCGTTTTCGGCAGCGTCAGGGATTACACGATGTACGGCAATCACCGAAAGACGATCGACATGTGGAGTTCCAAGCTGGCGGAATTGATAGCCAAGGGACGCAACGGCAAGGTGGCGCCCGCTTTATGGTTCACGCTGAATCCGTTTTAATGGTTCCGTAGGAAGGCTTTCAAGATTTCCTTACCACGGCGGCCCAGACGGAGGCATTGTCCTGCTGGGGCTCCAGCATATCCTTCACCTGCTCCATGATGGTTTCCACCAGATGCCGGCTGGAACGGTCCCGCGCCGCGTTAAGGGCCAGGAATGAAGGCTCTCTCAACAATTCGGACCAAACCTGCAAGCCATCCGAACAGGCCAGAACGGCATCCCCGGGATGGAGCAGCAGGGGCATCGCGCTGATGTCCACCAGTTCCATGGGGCCGCCCATTACGGCGGAGCGGAGCACGCAGCGCTGCCGCAGGGCACGCTGGAGGGACATTTCCCCCTTCCTGTAAAGGCAGTCCGCAATCGGTCTCATGGAATGGTCTTCATTAAGGCGGTCCATCCGGGCTCCATCCGTGCCGCTCCACAAATAAAGGGGGGAATCCCCCACGCTAATCCACCACAGACAACGGTCCCGGATGAACACGGCCAGCAGGGTGGTTCCGGATTCTTCGGGTTCCTTCTGGGTAGCGGCCAGCGCCTCATTGCCCGCGTGCAGCGCTTCCGCCAAGCGGGCGGGGATGTCCTGCCGGCCACTTTCCACAAACGCGGAGGCAAATGCATCCGCCACCACGCAGGAGGCGCAGGCGCCGCGGAGATGGCCGCCCATGCCGTCGCACACGATTCCCAGCATTCCGCCGTCAACGGAAAGGCTTTTTACCACGTCTTCCTGCTCGCGGCGTTTGCCGATCCATTGAGCGGAAGCGCAGTCCAGGGAATCGGGAGTGCGTCGGGCCATGCGGCATGCGGTAAGGTTAACTGTCCTTCCGCTTCAACTGGGGAAAGAGCAGGACGTCACGAATGGAAGAAGCGCCGGTCAGCATCATGATGACCCGGTCAATGCCGATGCCGATGCCGCCCGCGGAGGGCATTCCGTATTCCAGCGTTTCAATAAAGTCGTAATCCACGCGCTGGGTTTCCCCGGCTGCCTGGTGTTCCAGGCGTTCCTTCTGGACGTCCGGGTCATTGAGCTCGGAATAGCCGGGGGAGATTTCCTGGCCGTTGATCACCAGTTCGTACACGTCCACCACGTCCGGATTTTCCCTGTTGAGCTTGGCCAGGGGCACCAGGTCCTTGGCAACGTGGGTGACAAAGCAGGGGTTCATGGTTTTTTCCTCCACCAGCTTTTCATATACCTGCTGGGAAACGTCCACATCCTTCATGTCCGGGCTGATTTCCACACCCAGTTCCGCACAGCGGGCGCGGCGTTCCTCCGGCGTAATGTCAAACCAGTCCTGGCCGGCTGCGCCGCGGATCAGGTCCTGGTAGTCGGCACGTTTCCACGGGCGCGTGAGGTCAATGGTATAAAGAACGTTGCCCTCCGCATCCTTGTGGTCGATCTGAAGACCGCCGCAGAACGTTTCCGCCAGATGGCAGATGAGTTCTTCTACCATGTCCGCCATGGTTTCAAAGTCTCCGCAGGCACAGTAGGCTTCCAGCATCGTGAATTCCGGATTGTGGCGGCGGTCGATGCCTTCGTTGCGGAAACTGCGGTTGAGTTCAAAAATCTTGGTGAACCCGCCTACCATGAGGCGCTTGAGGAAGAGTTCCGGCGCAATGCGCAGCGTCAGCGGCATGTCCAGGGCGTTATGGTACGTTTCAAACGGCTTGGCGGCGGCGCCCCCGGCTACGTCCTGAAGCATGGGGGTTTCCACTTCCAGATAGCCGCGGTCCTGAAGGAAACGGCGGATTTCCGCAATCATCAGGGAACGGGTAACAAACAGGGCGGCGCTTTCCTCATTGGAGATGAGGTCCAGATGCCGCTTGCGGTAGGTAGCTTCCTTGTCCGCCAATCCGTGCCATTTGTCCGGCAGGGGGCGCAGGCTCTTGGAAAGGATGACCAGGCCGGAGACCTTGACGGTAGGCTCTCCGGTACGGGTCAGAAACGTGGTCCCCGTGATGCCGATCCAGTCCCCGCGGTCCAGCAGCTTCCACAGGTTCCAGGTAGTTTCGTCTACTTCATTCCGGTGCAGGAAGCCCTGGATTTTGCCGCGCACGTCTCCAATGACGAAGAACTGGGATTTGCCCATGTCCCGAATGGCCAGCAGGCGCCCCGCCACGGCCACCTGCCTGTCTTCCTGAAAGTCGGCCTTCAACTCGGCGGGCGTGGTGGTCGCATCAAATCTTGCACCATAGGGATCGATTCCCAGCTCGCGGATTTTGGCGAGCTTGTCTCTGCGCACGGCAATGAGTTCGGATTCCGTCGTATTGGGATGTGCCTGCTGTTGTTCGGACATAGTGCGGGGGATTTTAAAGGCTTGGTTCCGTTTTGGCTAGCGGATTGTCAGGCAGAATCCATTTTTGAAGGGTTCTCCTGCGTAAAATGCCGTTCATCCCTTACATTCTGCAGGGAGGATTCCATTTTCCTCCACCATCCTGCGGCAGAAAGAAGAGCCAGCCTTTCCACATGGGCCGGAGTCCCCGCAAATATCCTGAAATTGCATTTCAGTACACTTCCCCGTTTTTTCAAAAGATAATCTTTTTCTAAGAAAACCAATACCATACGCCGCGAACGGCATTTTTCTCTCTGGTCCGTATCTGGTCTTATTATAAAAAATGAACGACAGGAGAGCACATACACATAATTGCTTTTACCTTTGGAGGGGGACATGTTATAATCAATTCCGTTAAGACGCACCATATTTATCAATTATACTATCCGTGCAGACTTATGAGTGATCAAAAAACCGTAACTTACAGCACGATTGACGCTAACGAAGCCGTAGCCTCTGTAGCCTATCGTTTTTCTGAAGTCATTGCCATTTACCCCATTACCCCGTCTTCTCCGATGGGTGAATCCGCCGAAAGCTGGGCGGCCGCCAACCGGAAGAACCTGTGGGGCACCGTTCCCTCCGTCGTGGAAATGCAAAGTGAAGGCGGCGCCGCAGGCACCGTTCACGGCGCCCTCCAGACCGGTTCCCTGGCGACGACCTTCACCGCATCCCAGGGCCTCCTGCTGATGATTCCGAACATGTTCAAGATTGCCGGGGAACTGACTCCGGCCGTGTTCCATGTGGCTGCACGCTCCCTGGCCTACCAAGCCCTGTCCATCTTTGGCGACCACAGCGACGTGATGAGCGCCCGCTCCTGCGGATGGGCCATGCTTTGCGGTTCCTCCACGCAGGAAGCCGCAGACTTTGCCGCCATTTCCCACGCCGCCACGCTGGAATCCCGCATTCCCTTCATGAATTTCTTCGACGGGTTCCGCACGTCCCATGAAATCGGCAAGATCGCCGATATTTCCGACGACACGCTGAACGCCATGGTGAAGACGGAATGGCTGGATTCCTTCCGCGAACGCGCCCTGACACCGGACGCCCCGGTTCTGCGCGGCACCGCCCAGAATCCGGACGTTTACTTCCAGGGCCGTGAAACGGTCAATACGTTCTATGCCGCTACCCCTGCCATCGTGCAGAAGGCCATGGACAAATTCGCGTCCCTGACGGGCCGCTCCTACCACCTGGTGGACTACACCGGCGCCCCGGACGCTGAAAACGTCATCATCCTGATGGGTTCCGGCGCCGAAGCGGTGGAAGAAACGGTGGAAGCCATGACTGCCCGTGAAAACGCCAAGGTAGGCGTGCTGAAAGTGCGCCTGTTCCGCCCCTTCCCCGCCGCGGAACTCATCAAGACCCTTCCCTCCACGGTCAAAAAGATCGCCGTGCTGGACCGCACGAAGGAACCCGGCGCCCAGGGCGAACCGCTCCACCAGGACGTTATCCAGGCTCTCTTTGACGCCCAGGCCAGCGGAGACCTTGCCTTCACCAATGGCATGCCCACGGTGGTCGGCGGCCGCTACGGCCTGTCCTCCAAGGAATTCACTCCCGCCATGGTCAAGGGTGTCTATGACAACCTGGCCCAGGACAAGCCCAAGAACCACTTCACGATCGGTATTAACGACGACGTGCTGGGCACCAGCCTTCCCTACGACGAAGACTATTCCACGGAAGCGGATGACGTGACGCGCGCCATGTTCTTCGGCCTCGGTTCCGACGGCACCGTGGGCGCCAACAAGGATGCGATCAAGATCATCGGCCAGCACACGGACCTGTATGTTCAGGGCTACTTCGTGTACGACTCCAAGAAGTCCGGCTCCTCCACCATCTCCCACCTGCGCTTCGGCCCGCGCCCGATCAAGTCCACGTACCTGATCACCAAGGCGAACTTCCTGGCCCTGCACCAGCCTTCCCTGCTGAATTTGTTTGACTTCCTGAAGAACGCCGCCAACGGGGCCACTTTCCTGATGAACAGCCCTCATCCGGCGGACAAGCTGTGGGATACCTTGCCGGCCCGCATGCAGCAGCAAATCCTGGACAAGAATATCAAGCTCTACACGATCGACGCCTTCTCCGTGGCCCGCAAGACGGGCATGGGCGGCCGCATCAACATGATCATGCAGACCTGCTTCTTCAAGCTGGCCGGCGTGATTCCCGCAGATGAAGCCATCGGCTACATCAAGAAGGCCATTGCCAAGACCTACGCCAAGAAGGGGCAGGAGGTGGTGGACAAGAACATCGCCGCCGTAGACGCAACGCTGGACAACCTGCACCAGGTGGACATCACCGGCAAGACCGTCAACGGCCACGCCATCCCGGCAGTCATGTCCGCGAACGCTCCGGAATACGTCCAGGACGTTCTGGGCAAAATGATGTGCGGTGAAGGGGACAGCATCCCCGTCAGCCAGATGCCCGTGGACGGCACCTTCCCGAACGGCACCTCCCAGTACGAAAAACGCAACCTCGCCCTGGACCTGCCGGAATGGGACCCCACTCTCTGCATCCAGTGCGGCAAATGCACGGCCGTCTGCCCGCACGCCGCCATCCGCAGCAAGTTCTTCTCCCCGGATGCCCTGGCCGGCGCTCCTGAAGGCTTCGAATGCCTGGACGCCAAACATCCGGACTGGAAGGGTGAAAAATTCGTCATCCAGGTCTCCCCGGACGACTGCACGGGCTGCACGCTCTGCTCCGACGTCTGCCCGGCCAAGAGCAAGACGGACCCGACCCACAAGGCCCTGACGATGGTTCCCAACGAGAAGATCCACGACAAGGAGGAAGCCAACTGGGACTTCTTCATGAGCCTGCCGGACGTGGACCGCACCAAGGTGAAGACGGACAACATCCGCTCCATGCAGGTGCTCCGCCCGCTGTTCGAATTCTCCGGCGCCTGCGCCGGTTGCGGTGAAACCCCATACGTGAAGATGCTCTCCCAGCTCTTCGGCAACCGTCTGGTGGTCGCCAACGCCACGGGCTGCTCCTCCATTTACGGCGGCAACCTGCCCACCACTCCGTGGTCCCACGACGCCGAAGGACGCGGTCCCGCCTGGTCCAACTCCCTGTTTGAA